>JAGBJN010000003.1 GCA_017934475.1 Clostridia bacterium
AAACATCTGTGGTTAGAGCCTTTCAAAGAAATCGTCAAGCGATAGGAAAAAACACTAATCCACAGAGTCTATATAAATATTATAACAAATTTCAAAGAAAGGAGAAATTCGTATAATAAATATATTTACATTATACGAGGAAATTAAATGGATATTAAAAGAGTACTTACAGCACTAATTGGATTTCCAATAATAGCGGCTATACTAATATTTGGAAATAAATATGTAATTGATATAACTTTTTCAATAATAGCAATGCTTGCTTTATATGAGTTTTTTAATAGTTTTAAAGAAAAAAATAATGCAATAAGGTGGATTGCTTATGTTGATGCATTATCAATAGCATTAATACATGTGATACCATCAGAATACATATTAAAAATGATTGCGGCAATAATACCTATATCAATATCAGTATTATTTGCACAGGTTATTTTAACAAATATGAAATATACTGTAAAAGATATAGCAATAACAGCATTTGGAATTTGTTATATAGTTATATTCTTTATGTATATACCTGTAATAAGGCAAATGGATCATGGAATGCTCAAAATATGGTATTTAGTTATAGCAGCTTGGGGAACAGATACTTTTGCTTATCTAATAGGAAAACACTTTGGAAAGCATAAATTTACAGAAGTTAGTCCAAAGAAAAGTATAGAAGGATGTATAGCAGGAGTTTTAGGAGCAGTTACATTAATGCTTATATATACTTTTGTATGTAATACATTTTTAGGAATGAATTTTAATTATTTATATATAATATTAATAGCAGTGGTTCTAAGTATGGCAGGACAATTAGGAGATTTAGCAGCATCTAGTGTTAAAAGATATTCTGGGATAAAGGATTTTAGTAATATTCTTCCAGGACATGGAGGAATATTAGACAGAATGGATAGCATACTATTTATAGCACCATTTGCGTATTTCTTATTCATGGGATTATAGAAAAGGAGTAATTATTTTGATAGCTTTTATAATTAATGCTTTAAAAATTATATTTGTATTAGGATTTTTAGTTTTCATACATGAAGGTGGACATTTTCTTGTAGCAAAACTTTGCAAAGTAAAAGTAAACGAATTCTCAATTGGATGGGGACCAGCACTTTTTAAAAAGCAAGGAAAAGAAACACTTTATGCATTAAGACTTATTCCACTTGGTGGTTATGTAAGGTTAGAGGGCGAAGAAGAGGAATCTAAAGATGAAAGAGCATATAGTAATGCAAGTATACCAAAAAGAATGGCAATTATTCTTGCTGGACCATTTGTAAATATTGTATTTGCAATAGTAACTTATTTTATACTTGTGTCAGTTGTTGCAAACAATTCATCACTTATTGTAAAAGAATTGATACCAAATTATGCAGCAGAAGGAGCAGGAATTATAGTTGGTGATGAAATAACAAAAATAAATGGACAAAAATTATATGTTAAATCAGATCTTGATAAAGCATTAGAAAAAAGCAATGGAGAAGAAATAGAAGTAACTGTAAAAAGAAACAATGAAGAAAAAAACATAAAATTAATACCAACAAAGGTTGATTATAAACATACAGGTATTTATTTAAAATCAATAGATCAAGCAGAAAGTACCAAAGTAATTACTGCAGAAGCAAATAGTGTGGCAGAAAGAAGCGGAGTAATTGCAAATGATATAATTACAAAGGTAAATGGAGAAGAAGTAAAAAATCAATTAGAAATAGTAAATGCAATAGATAAAAGTACTAGTAAAACAATAGATATAACAATCAAAAGAGGAAATGAAGAAAAAATAATCAGTATAGAGCCTGACATATATAATTATTATTACTTAGGTGTTCAATTTGAAACTGCTGAAAATACATTTTTAAATAATATATATTATGCATTCTTTAATACAAAAGAATTTGTATTTTCAATTTTTGAAAATTTAAAAATGTTATTAACAGGTGGTGCAAGAATAAATCAATTTGTTGGACCAGTTGGTATTTCACAAGTTGTGGCAAATACTAACGAAGTAAAAGATTTTGTTAATATTTTAGCATTAGTTTCTTTATCATTAGGAGTTACAAATTTATTACCTATACCAGCATTAGATGGTGGAAAATTTGTATTACTTGTAATTGAAGCTATAAGAAAAAAGAAACTTGATGAAAGAATAGAAATGAGTATGGGATTAATAAGTTTTATACTTTTAATCATATTATCGGTATATGTTACTTATAATGATATTTTAAGAATTTTATAAACTAAGGAGAATGAAAATGGAAAAGAAAGATGAAGAATTAGATAAGAAAATAAATAAAGTTGTTGAAAAATCACAAAAGGAACTTGAAAAGAAATTAGAACAATATATTGATGATAATAATAATGATAAAGAGGTAGAAGAACTAAAAGAATTATGCAAAAAGATAATGGATTTATATCAAATAAACAAAAAATCTATTGAGAAATTAGAGAATAAACAAGGTAAAAATGATGCTGAAGAAAAGGAAAGAATACAAGAAACAATAGAAGAAATTGCACAAGATATGTTCCTTAGAAATGAGCAACAATTTACTGCTTTTAAAGAAGAATTTAAAGAATTACAAGGTAGAGTAAAAGAAAACACACCAAATGGTAGAATTAAAAAGGTATTAAATAAGATTTCAGATAATAAAGATGAACTAAGTGATAGAATTGAGGAATTAGAGAAGAAAATAAATCAAGTACCTAAGAATAGTTCAAGTAAAAATGATGCTGAAATTATAAAAGAATTAAGTTCTGTTATAGATAAAAAAATTGCAGAACAATTTAGTGAGGTTCAAAAACTTCAAAAAGTTGTTGAAAAAGAAGTTACTCCAAGAGATGATACAAGAGAAAAACTTTTAGAACAACAATTAAAGGATTTGGATAGAGCTACTAAAAGTGTACAAGCACAACTAGTTTCTGTTGTTAAAGATATAGAAGAAGCTAAAAAAGGTGCAAGTACTGTACAAGAAAAATTAGCTATAGAAACCAAAAATACTGAGACAAATCAAAAAGAAGTTAATGATAAAGCTGACAAATTAGAAGCCAAATATGATAAACAAATAAAGAATTTAATAGAAGAATTTAATCAAACTATATTTGATATAAAGAAGGAAGTAGAAGAAAACAAACAAGCTGAAAAGAAAGTTTTTGATGCATTCACTGAAAAAAACAAAGAAGAATTAGACAGATTAATTGAACAATTCAATGGTGGAATGGTAAAACTTCATGAAGGAATAGGAGAAAAACAAAATTTAATTGATAATAAAACAGCTGAGTTTGAACAAAAAGAAAAAACAAGATTAAAAACTCTTCAAGAAGAAACTGAAAAAAATATAGAAAAAATAAATGAATTATTTGCAGAAAAAGAACAAGCTATTGATGAAAAATTAGAAAAAATAAACGAAAAATTTGAACAAGATGTTAAATCTTTATCATTTGAATTTGTTAGAGAAGAGATACTTGAAGAAAAACTTGAAGAATTTGAAAAAGGACAAGATGAAAAAACAGATAATCTTCAGAAAGCAACAGAAAAGGTTGTAAAAGAATTAAAAGAAATGGTTGAAAAAAGAGTTGAAGATGTAGAAAAAAATTCTGAAACTCAAACAAACGAAGTAAAAGATTCTGTTACAGCTAAATTTGTAGAAATAGAAGAAAATAATTCAAAAGTAGTAGCAACTTTAAAAGAGGAAGTAGAAAATAAAATAAATGAAGTAGAAAAAAATACTTCAGATGTAACTAATACATTAAAAGAGGAAGTAGAAAGCAAAATAAGTAAAGTAGAAAAAGATTCTCTAGATGCAACTAATACGTTAAAGGAAGAAATTAATACAAGAATAAGTGAAGTAGGTCAAAATGCTGCTGAAATAGTAAATGACTTAAAACAAGAAGTTAATGAAAAAGTAAGTGAACTAACAAAAAATACAGAATTTACTAGTAAAGAATTAACTGATAGAGTTGATAAAATAGAAAAAGAATTAACAGAAAGTGTACAATTAAGATTAGTAGAATTTGAGAAGAAATCAAATGAAGATTCAGATAATTTGAAAAAACAAATAGAAGAAATTGCAGAAAGCACGAAAAACAATACTCAGCAAAGTATTCAAAAGAGCGAAGAAAGTATATCAAATTTAAATGCTGAAATCGAAGAAATAAAGAAAAATAATGAAGAAAGTAGTAATAATATAAATCTTGCTATAGAAGAAATGAAAAAAACGAATGAGGCAAATAGAAAGCAAGATGAAACAGAATTAAATAAAAAGCTAGTTATCATACAGAAACAAATGAACAAAAATGTTGTAGATATGAATAAATTAGTAAAAACGATGCAAGAACAAATTGCAAGAAAATTTATGCAAAACGAACAAAAAAATATAAAGAAACAAGAAGCAGAAGATTTAAATAAACAAAAATTAATTGATTCTGATAAGCAATTAGAGGAGACAATTAATGCTATCCAAGAAAAATTTGTAGCATTTGAAGAGGGAGATAAAAAATCTCAAACCTTAATACAAAGTCTTCAAATGCAAAATGCAGAATTATTAATTTCTAATAAAAACATTCAAACTGAACTTACTAAATTAAAAGAAGTAAATGAAAAAGCTAAACAAGAAGATATAAATAATAAAAATGAAATTAAGGGATTACATGCAAAAAATAAAGATTTTGAAGCAGCAAGTGTAAAGGCACAAACTGAAATTCAAGAAATGAAAGCAAAAAATACAGAACTTTCAAAAATGTTAGAAGAAAGTTTAAATACTATAAATGAATTACAAACAAAAAATACAGAATTATCAAAAGCAAATATAAAAGCTCAGAATGGAATAGATATATTAAAAGCAAAAAATGTTGAATTTGTTGGTATAATAAAAGATACAAGAAATGCAATAAAAGCAATGCAAACAGAAAACGAAAAATATTCAGGTGAAAAAGCTAAAACTCAAGAAAGTATAAAAAATGCTTTATTACAAAATGAAGAAATAATTCAAGATAATGAAGAACTAAGAGGAATAATTAAAAATATAGAAGCACAAAATGCTAAATTTATAGAAGACAATAAAAAGTCACAAGCTTCAATAGAAGATATTCAAGATCAAAATGATGAAATATTAGAAGATAACAAAGAAGCGATTAAAGCTGTAAAGAGCATTCAAATGCAAAATGATAAATTAGTTGAAGCTAATAAAAAATTATTAGAAACTGTAAAAGAATTACAAGCAAAGAATGTAGAATTAGAAAAAGCAAATAAGAAAACTCAAGTTATAATTTCTGATTTAGAAGGTCAAAATAGTATGTTTGCTGTTGAAAGCAAAGATAATCAAAAGGCTATAAAAACTTTACAAGCACAAGCTGAAAAACTTATTGAAACAAATAAAGATTCACAAGTTACAATAAAACATTTACAAGTTCAAAATGAAAGATTAAAAGAAAAAATATCTAAAGTTGAAGAAAATACAAAATTCTCTGGTACAGATTTTGAAGAACAAGTATATAAACTTATAGATAAAAGATTAAGAGCAATTCAAAAAGCTAGAAAAGAAGCAAAATTAGGAGGAAAAGTAGAGAATACCCCTGCTACTAAAACACAAAAGAAGAAACCATCAGGATTTTTTGAATCAGACGATTAATAATATAAAAAATACTAAAGCATATTAGGGGGCTAAATAATGAGTGAAGCAGATGCAAATATAAAAACACTAAAAGATATATTTAAAGATTTTAATTCAAGTTCAGAAATGCTTATGGATGCAATAATCAAAAATATGAACTTATTTAAGAAAACAAATATATTAGAAATTGAATTAGTAGCAAAGGAAAATATAGATATTAAATCTATATTTTCTTTTGAGCAATATTTAGAAAAAAGGTTTCAAATCAAGGAAGTTAGAATAAAAGTAAATACAGATAAAATTGAAGATGTAGATGATTTAATAAAAAGTGATTGGGAAAATATAAAGGAATATTTAGCAATAAGACATCCTCTTACAAAAGCTATACTAAGTGAAAGTACAATTAATATAGAAAATAATAAAATTGATATAAATCTAAAGATGAAGGGAAAAGATTTCTTTACAGCAAAAAATTTGGATGAGGTAATGTCAAATATTTTGTTTAATATATATGGAAAAAAATATAAAATAAATATAATAGAAAATATTTCTGAAGAGACAACAAAAAAAATAAAGGAAAATATAGCAAATAGAGAAAAAGCAATCATAGAAGAAATGAAGAAAAATGCTGAACAAGAAATAAAAGAAAAACATGAAGAGGAAATGAAGGCACAGGAAGATGCTATGCTTAAATCTTTAGAAGAACAAATAAATAGAGAAGAGTTTGCTACAGAAGAAGATTATATGGAAGAATTAGTTAGGCTTGAGGAAGAAATGGAAGCAAATAAACTTATTCTTGGAACAGCTTCAAAAGTAAAGGAAAATAAAATAAAAATTTCAGAAATATCTGCAGGAAATGCTAAAATAACAATAGAAGGAAGAGTAGTAAGTGTAAATATTTTAGAGACAAAAACTGGCAAAGGAATGATAACCTTTGAACTATATGATGGAAGCGGAATGATGATGTGTAAGGCGTTTACAAAAAATATAGAAGAAGGAAATCAAGTAGTTGAAAAAATAAAAAATGAAACAGGGATTAAAGCTATTGGTAGAGCAGGACTTAATAATTATTCAAATGATGTTGAACTTATGGCTGATAAAATAATAGGAGTAGATGGAGAGAATTTTCCAAAACTTCCTACAGAAGATGAAAATTCTCCACTTATATATGGACTAAAACCAGAAATAAAATTCCCTATGATAAAGGTTGAGGATATTGGAGTTGAATCTGGAAATGTTTGTATAGATGGTGAAGTAATATCAATAGAAGATAAAGAACTAAAAGGTGGAAAAGTACTTGCAAGTGTTGCTGTATATGATGGAACAAGCACAATTTCATGTAAAATTTTCTTAACAAAAGATAATTCAAAAGCAGTACTTGGAAAAATAAAAGATTCAAAAGGAATAAAGGTTGCAGGAAAAGCAGAAATGGACAAGTTTGCAAATGAAATAACAATGACTGCAAATACGATTTTAAAATCTGATGGAATAAAGAAAGAAGTTAGAGAAGATAATGCAGAAGTAAAAAGAGTAGAACTTAGTATTCATACTCAAATGTCTATGATGGATGGTATTCCTGAAACAACAGCATATATAAAAAGAGCACAAAAATGGGGAATGCCTGCAATGGCGATTACAGATGGAGGAAGTGTACAAGCTTTTTCAGATGCTCATAAAATGCTTGGATTTGATTTAAAAGATCAAATAAAAATATTATATGGAATGGAAGGTTATTTAGTTGCAGATAATGAAGGATCTGTATTTGGAAACAAAGATAGAAATATAGATGATACAGTATTTTGTGTTCTTGACTTAGAAACAACAGGAAGATCATATAGAGCTGGAAAGATTACTGAAATTGGTATTATGAAAGTAAAGAATGGGGAAGTAATAGAAGAATTTGATGAACTTGTTGACCCTGAAATGCCTATACCAGAAGAAGTAATTGAAATTACTCACATTACAAATGAAATGGTACATGGAAAACCAACTATAGATGTAATAATGCCAAAAGCCCTTGAATTTATTGGAGATAGTGTTGTAGTAACTCACAATACTGACTTTGATATTGGTTGGATGAGATATAACTGTAATAACTTAGGTTTAGAATTTAACAATACATATTTAGATACTTTAAGATTATCTAAAAAAGTATATCCTAATTTTACAAAATACAAATTAGGTATAATTGCAGATAAACTAGGAATAGAAGTAGATGTTGCCCATAGAGCTTTAGCTGATGTTGATACAACAGTTAAAGTATTAAATAAAATGCTAGAAGAAATAAAAGAAAAGGGAGCAGTAACATTAGAGGATATTGATAAAGTCTTTGAAGGACAAGTAAACTGGAAAACAGCGTATCCACCACATTGTACTATATTTGCAACAAACTATGTAGGACTTAGAAATTTGTATAAACTTGTATCAATATCACATTTATATTATATGTATGCTGGACTTCCACATATATTAAAATCTATATTAATAGAGAATAGAGAAGGATTAATTATTGGCTCTGGAAATGGTGAAGGAGAATTATATCAAGCAATAGTACAGGGAAAAGATGATGAAGAGTTAGAAGAAATTGCAAAATTCTATGATTATTTAGAAATTCAACCAATAGGAAACAACTTTAATTTAATTAGACATGGAACAATACCAGATGAAAATGGATTAATAGAGATAAATAAAAAGATTGTTGAAATAGGAGAAAGACTTGAGATACCTGTATGTGCAACTTCAGATGTTCACTTTATGGATCCAAAAGATGAAATATATAGAAGAATATTAAGGGGAAGTTTA
This sequence comes from Clostridia bacterium, assembly GCA_017934475.1. Classification (GTDB taxonomy): domain Bacteria; phylum Bacillota; class Clostridia; order TANB77; family CAG-508; genus UMGS1663. The sequence goes on from JAGBJN010000003.1 coordinate 8,403, forward strand.
TTAAAGAAAGATAGAGATGCAGATTATCAACCACCTTTATACTTTAGGACAACAGAAGAAATGCTTAAAGAATTCCAATACTTAGGTTATGATAAGGCATATGAAGTTGTTGTAACAAATACAAATAAGATAGCAGATATGTGTGATAAAATAAGCCCAATTTCACCAGAAAAATGTCCTCCACATATTGAAGGATGTGAGCAAACAATAAAAGATATTGCATATAGTAAGGCACATGAATTATATGGTGAAAAATTACCACAGATAGTTGAAGAAAGACTTGAAAAGGAGCTTACATCAATTATAAACAACGGATTCTCTGTAATGTATATCATAGCTCAAAAACTAGTTTGGAAATCTAATGAAGATGGATATATAGTTGGATCAAGAGGTTCTGTTGGTTCATCATTTGTTGCAAACATGACAGGTATAACAGAAGTAAATTCACTACCACCACATTACAGATGCCCAAAATGTAAATATTCAGATTTCACAGATTATGGATATCAATGTGGATTTGATTTACCAGATAAGTCTTGTCCTGAGTGCGGGACTAATATGGTAAAAGACGGAATAGATATACCATTTGAAACATTCTTAGGTTTCAATGGAGACAAAGAGCCTGATATAGACTTAAACTTCTCTGGAGAATATCAAGCAAAAGCACATAGATATACAGAAGTAATATTTGGAAAAGGAACAACATTTAAAGCAGGAACTGTTGGTACAGTTGCTGATAAAACAGCATATGGGTATGTGAAGAAGTATCATGAGGAACATGGAATTATAATATCTAACCCAGAAGTTGCAAGAATTTCAGCAGGATGTGTTGGGGTAAAGAGAACAACTGGACAACATCCAGGTGGAATTATAGTTGTACCAAAAGGTAGAGAAATATATGAATTTACACCTGTACAACATCCAGCAGATGATCCTGAATCAGATATTATAACAACTCACTTTGATTATCACTCTATTGATCAAAACTTATTAAAACTTGATATATTAGGACATGATGATCCAACAATGATTCGTATGTTATTTGATTTAACAGGTATAGACCCAACTAAAGTACCACTTGATGATAAAGAAACAATGAGTATATTTAGTTCAACAGATGCTCTTGGGGTAACACCTGAACAAATAAATAGTAAAGTTGGAAGTTATGGAATACCTGAATTTGGAACTAAATTTGTTAGAGGAATGCTAGTAGATACTAAGCCTACTACATTTGATGAACTTATTCGTATATCAGGTCTTTCACATGGTACTGACGTATGGCTTGGAAATGCTCAAAGCTTAATAGAAGAAGGAACAGTTACCTTAAATGAGGCAATATGTTGTCGTGATGATATTATGATTTATCTTATAAAGAAAGGTGTACCACCTAACCCAGCATTTAAAATTATGGAAGTAGTACGTAAAGGAAAAGCTTTAAAAGATAAAGAAAAATGGGAAGGCTATAAAACAATGATGAGAGAAAATAATGTACCAGAATGGTATATTAAATCTTGTGAGAAAATAAAATACATGTTCCCAAAGGCACATGCTGCAGCATATGTTACTAACGCATTTAGAATTGCATGGTTTAAAGTACATGAGCCTAAGGCATATTACACAGCATATTTTACAATTAGAGCTGATGAATTTGATAGTGAAATAATGTGTTATGGAAAAGAAAAAGTAAAAAGCAAAATGAAAGAAATAGATATGGCAGGAAATGATGCAACGACAAAAGATAAGAACATGTATGCTATACTTGAACTTGTTCTTGAAATGTATGAAAGAGGAATCAAATTTTTACCAATAGATTTATATAAATCACATGCAACAAAATTCCAAATAGAAGAAGACGGAATTAGACCACCATTAAATAGTGCACCAGGGCTTGGAACAGTCGCAGCAGAAGGAATAGAAGAAGCAAAAAAAGACGGGAAATTTATGTCTATAGAAGATTTAAAAATCCGTGCTAAAATAGGAAACTCTGTTATTGATTTATTACAAAAAATGGGATGTTTAGATGGAATGAGTCAAAGTAATCAAATGAGTTTATTTGGATAAAAAAAAATATGGGAGACTATCTATCGTCTCCCATATCTATTTCTATATCTATATCCATGTCGGCAAATTCTTGATTTATTTCTTGGAAAGAACTATTTGAAGATTTACCAACAGTAGTTTTACCTTTTAAATCATCACCAGAAATCTTTTTTAGAGGTTCAGCGTGTTTTAAAAAATAAAATCCTTCTTTATTATAAACTGTATTTGTATCAGGAAAAACAACGAATTCCTGATTTTTATTATTTTTAAATTCAACCCATGTATTGATACTTTTTGCTTTATCAGCAATGCCATATGTGAATCCCGTAACTATATTGTTTGGAAAACTAAGCATTTGAGAAATATATTCTGAACGGTAATCACTTCTATTTACAATATTGTCTTTAACGTCATCAGGAGTTATAGAATTAATTCCTGGTATTATATTTGATAATTTTGATATCATTATAGGATTTTCAGTAGAAGATGTTTTTATAGAAATAGTGTCATTTTTTTCTTTAACATCATCAACTATCCTGCAAGTTTTAAGACTATTTATAACTTTTTCTTTTTTCTCATTAGAAATATTAGAACTATTAAGTTCTTTAATAGAATTATCAATATAATATTCATCAAAATAAACATTTTTTGCTTCTTTTAATAATTCATATACTTTTTTCTTATCACCAGATTTTGTTGCGTCACGAAAAGATTGATTCCAAATTTTATCTTCTAATGAAAAATGTTTATATACATCAGACATCTATTTCTCACCTTCTTTCAATAAATATCATCACAGATTAATTATACCATAAAATAGCAAAAAACGCAAATTTTATGTAAAGGTGGACTTTTACTAAATGTTATGGTATTATATTATTGATTTTTTGAGAGATTTCATAACAATTTACACAAAAGAGCGAGAATAAAAAAGGATAAGGTAAATTTTTATGATAAAGATTGAGGACTTTGAAGAAATCCTTAGAGATAATGGGTTTGAGGAAGATACAATAAAATATATATTAAGTAAGAGCATAAAGGGGCTTTTAAGGGATGGAAATAAAAAAGAGATAGATGCAATACTTAAAGTATTAAAAGAAAATGGGATTAAAGAAGAATTAATACCTAATTGTTTTTCTGTGCTTAGAAATGGAAAAGCGGAGAAAATAAAGGAAATATTTAACGTTATTAAAAAATATGATATAAAAAGAGAATCAGTGGAAAGCTGTTTAATGGTTTTATCTGTTAAAGATGAAAAAAAAATAATAGAAATATTAGAGGTACTTAAGAAATATAATATAAGCAAAGAAGCAATAGAAAAATGTTTATCTGTTGTGTGTTATAAAACTGCAAATGAAATTGAAAATACAATAAAAGTATTATTAAAATACAGTATAAGTAAAGATGCAATAGAAAATAGTTTGTCTGTATTATCAAGCACAAGTGCTGAAAAAGCAGAGCAAATAATAAAGAATTTAGAAGCAAATAATATAAAAACTGAATTGATAGAAAAATGTTTAATAGTTATTGGTAAAGGAAATTCAGATAATATAACTAAAATATTTGAAGTTTTGCAAAAACATGAAATAAACTCTAAAGCTGTAGAAAACTGTTTATCAGCACTTGCAAGAGGAAATGCAAATGAAATAGATAAAATATTAACAGCTTTAGAAGAAACAGGCATAAAAAAAGAATCGATAGAAAACTGTTTAAGCGTTATTGCAATAGGAAAAAGTGATAGAATAATAAAAGTATTAGATGTTCTAAAAAAATATCATATAAGTGGATCAATCGTTGAAAATAGTTTATCTGTTTTATCAAAATTTGATGCAGATGAAATGGAGAAGATATTAAAAGAATTAGAAAGAAGTAATATAACTCCTGATAAAATAGATAATTGTTTATTAGTTTTAACAAAAGGAAATTTTGGTAATATTAAAGAAGTATTAGAAACATTGAATAAATATGAAATAGCTGCTGAAAATGTTCAAAATATTACTGCTATTCTATTAAGAAAAAGTGCAAAAGATGTGGATGATGCACTTAAATATTTACAAAGTAACAACATAAAAAAATATACAATAGAAAAATATTTGTATTCTTTTTTAATCAATAGCAAACTAAAAGATATCACACAGATTTTTATAGATAATAAAATTGATTTAAATAATATTGATTGGAAATATCTAAATTATGTATCAAAGGAAAATAAAGATGAAATAGTAAAAATATTTACTTGTTTAAGAGAAAATCAAATTAGTAATAGTGTGATTGAGAAAAATATAGGAACTATATTGAAGTATAATTCAAAAAATTCGAAAAATATAACGGAAGTAGTAAAATTATTAAATAAAAATAAAATTAAAAAATCAATAATAGAAGATAATTTGAAGGATATAGTTCAAAAAGATGTTGATCTTATAAAGGAGATATTTACTATACTTGAAGAAAATAATGTAGATAGAGAATTAATTCAAAAATATTTTAAGAAAGTAATAAATGTAAAGCCAAAAGAACTTAAAGAAAGCTTTGAAGTTTTAAAAAAGAATAATATTAGTGAGAAAAATATATTAAGACTTTTACCTGAAATGCTAGAGACAAAAACAGAAGATAAAGCCAATAAGTTTAGAAAAATATTTGAAGTATTAAAAGAAAACAATATTAGTACAGAGGTAATAGATAACTGTATTGTAGTTCTTGAAAAGGGAAATGCCGAGAATATAAAAGAAATTATTAAAATACTTAAAGAAAAGAAAATAAAAATCGAATCAATAGAGAATTGTTTAGTTGTATTAGGAAAAGGAAATCCAAATAATATAAAGAGAATATTTGATGTACTTGAAAAACATGAAATAAATTCAGAAGCAATAGAAAAATGTTTATCTATATTAGCAAAAGGAAAAATAGAAGAAATAGATAACATATTAACATTATTTGAAAATCTTGAGATAAAAAAAGAATCAATAGAAAATTGTTTATCTGTTATAGCTAGTGGAAAATGTGAAGAAATAAAAAAGACATTATATATTTTAGAAAAACACAAAATAGGTAAAGAGGCAATAGAAAAATGTTTGTCTGTTTTATCAAAAGCAAATTCAAAAGAAATAGAGAAAAATTTAATAGTATTAGAAAAAAATAATATAACACCTGATAAAATAGAAAATTGTTTATCTGTATTACTGTTAGGTAAAGCAAGTGAAATAGAAAAAAATATTAAATTTTGGGAACAACAAGGTGTTGAATTTGAGATTATTGTAAATTGTTTGACTTCACTTTTAAGTGATAATACTGAAAGAATAAAAAATGTAATTGATGTTTTTGAGAAAAATGGAATAGAGTTTGAAATAGTGAAGAAAAATATATCATTAGTTGAAAAATTTAATGACAAAGAAATAGAAAAAATTTTTAATGTGTTTAGAAAATATGAAATAGATACAAGTTTTGTTAAAAATTGTGTTTCAATGTTTGCATATGCTAAGGCTGAAACAATAGAAAATGTATTCAACATTATGTTTGAAAATGGAATAGAAAGAAATAGATTAAAAGATGTTTTTACAAAATTCTATTTTAACTATAGAATGCTATTTTCAAATCCAGCATATATAAGAGATATATTTAAGAAAGAGCCTATTAGAGTAAAAGAATATATTAAAATGACTGGAACTTATGATAGAATTGTTTCATTAGATGAAGTAAAAAGAGTATGCGAATATAAAAAAATAAGTATAGAAGAGTTCATAAATATAAATGTAAATGAAAAAATTTCTGATGCTTTGAGTAAAGTTTTAATGAAAAAAGGAAGTATTTATATAGGAAAATCGATACCTATGAATAAAGAATTCCTTGAAAATAATAAAGAATGGTTATTAAAATATTCAAAGATGATTGCTTCAAAATTTTCAACTACATTTTTATTAAAAGATAGAACAGAAATAGAAAGTGTAGCAATGGAAATTTTAATTACAAGATGTGGAGATATTGCATATAACTTTGGTGAAAATGAAGAAATTCTAAAACGCGCAATTTTTCGTAAATGCTGGAATAGATTAATGGTATATAGAGAAAGCAAATATATGGAAATAAACGTTTCTGATAGTTTTTCAGATGAATATTTAAGGAGAAAATGGAAAAAGTCTAAAATAGAAGGTAAAAAGGAAAATAATAAAAAATTAGATTTAGATAGATGGGATGTAAATCAAGAAGAAACTAATTTGTTATTTATGTTATCAAAAGTTTTAGAAGAAGGGTATAGTGATTTAGATGCTTTTGAAGAAGTAGCAGATAGAATGGGAATTAAAATTGAAGATATAGTTTCAAAAATAGAAGTTATTAGAGAAAAAAATAAAATGCTTGCAGGAAACAGAAAAAATAAAAATACAGATTATCAAAAAAGAAACGGAGATGAAAGGTGATAATGGATTATTTAAAAGAATATGATATTACAGATAGTCAAATTCATAATTTAAAAGTCAGATACAATAGTGGGATAATTGAATTTTTAGAAAAAAATGCTGAATTTGTTGAAGAAAAATTTAACTATTTACAGAAAGAAAAAATTGTATTATTATATGAAGTAATGTATAATAATATAAAAATATTTCTTGAAGAAATATCAGAGTTAAAAAGAAAAATAGGAAAAATGAAAGAACAAGAAATTTCATTAAAAGCAATGAATATGATATTAATTGAAGAAGATTTATATGATTTAATATAGCATAAATAGCAAAAGAAGAGGAAAGAAAATGGGAATTTTTGAAGAAGTAGTATTATATCTAATAGTAATAAATATAATTGCCTTTTTAGCTATGCTTATAGATAAAAAGAAAGCTGAAAAGGGAAAGTGGAGAATTAGTGAAGGGTCACTATTTGCGCTTGCTGGAGCTGGAGGAAGTATTGGCGGAATACTTGGAATGCTAATATTTAGACATAAAACGAAGAAAAAAAGATTTTTAATAGGTTTTCCAGCAATATTGATTTTACAAATAATATGGGTAGTGGTTTTTACTTTTTTATAAACTAAGGAGGAATAATGGGGGAAGCATTAAATATAAAAAATTCTGAAGAAAAAAAAATAAAAATATTAGGATATAGTATTTGGAGACTTATTGCATATTTTTTAATATATAGCGTAATAGGTTTAGGACTTGAAACTGTATTTGGAATAATTACAAAGGGTGTAGTAGAAAGTAGACAAAATTTTTTATATGGACCATTTTGCTCAATCTATGGGGTTGGAGCAATTGTAATGATATTGTTTTTAAAATTTTTTAATAAAAATAATAATACATTATTTATAGGTGGCTGTATAATAGGTTCATTAACAGAGTATATTATAAGTTATTTGGGAGAGATATTTTTTAATATAGTTTGGTGGGATTATTCAAATATACCTGTAAATGTAAATGGAAGAATATGTGTACTATACTCTATTTTTTGGGGATTACTTGCTATATATTTAATATCATATGTAAATCCCAAAATAGATAAATTAATAAACTTTATCAAGGGAAAATTTAGTGAAAAGACACTAAAAATTGTTATTGTTTTATTTGTAATATTCTTGATATTCAATTTCTTTATTAGTTCATTTGCATTAAAGCTATTTTATATAAGGATAATACATGAAAATGATCTAAAAGTTGAAAATAGAGAAGAAATAGATATGCAATATGAAGATATTGAAAATAATGAAATTTTGAAAAAAATTATAGAAATATTCTTTAATGATAAAAGAATGATACAAACATATCCTAACTTAAAGGTAATAGATTTAGATGGAAGAGTATGGTATTTTACAGAATTCTTGCCAGATATACAACCATATTTTTATAAATTTAACATAACAATAAAAAATGAAATAGAATCTATTTTTAAATTTAAAACTGAAAATGAAAAAAATGTTGTAAACGAAATATGAAAGTAGCACAGATTATGAAAAAAACTTGCAATTTTACATAATCTGTGCTATAATTTTGCCATAAAAATGTAACATAGGCCTTGAAAAAAATCGGAGGTAGAAGTATGGCAGACTTAAACAAAGATTATCCGGGGTTGTTCTCTCGGGCGGAGTACCACTTAAGAATAGATGGTGTTCCAAAAGACAATTCTCCTGGATTTGAATTGTTGAAAAAGGGGATTGTCATTGCCAAGATTTTTGGTAAACTGCCTGAAGAAATCTTTCTTGAAAAACTTTATGAAGGTGGTACTATAATACCAATGAATAAGGAATTAAAAAAAGATAGGGATCGGGCAGTTCAGTGGATGATTGAAGCAATTGAAGTTGCGGACATTATCCCACTGGAACATGAAGAGGATGTTGAGGGAATACTTTATTCCTACATTAGAGAGGTCGCAAATCGGTTATAAAAAGAGGTGGCATTGCCACCTCTTTTACTTTTTCACATTAATTGACATAAAATATAGACAAACATATTAAATGATGATATAATATTGTCAGAAAAATTTTTTAGAAAAGGTGGGTATTATGTCATATCTTGAAGAAATAGATAAATTAATAGAAACCGGAGAATTAAGAAGAGCAAAAGAAATGTGTTGGGAACATGAAAATGATGAAAATAATGTAGAAATTCAATTAAGACATGTAGATATATTATTAATGGAACAAAAATATTATGAAGCTGAAGAAATATGTTATAAGTATCCTAATAATTATGAAATGCAAAAATTACTAATAAATGTTCTTATTAAACATGGAAAAAGTATGCCTGAAAAATATCAAGAGGCGAAAGCTTTATGTGAAAAATATATGGAAAATGATGTTGATGTAAAAGTTAAATATGTAAAAATTCTTATCAAAGAAGAAAAATATGATGAAGCGGAGAAAATATGTAAAGAAAATATTACTAATATAAAAATGCTTTCACAATTAATTAAATCATATATTAAACAAAATAAATTAGAGGAAGCAAAGAAAATTTGTGAAGAACATTTTGAAGAAGATCCTATAAAATCACAGTATGTAACAGTACTTATAACTGAGGGAAAATTAGAACAAGCTAAAGAAGTATGTCAAAAGTATTCTGAAAATATAATTATGCAATCTCAATTAATTTCTATTTTAATATTACAAGATAATTTAGATGAAGCTAAAAAAGTAGCTGAGGCACATAATACAAGCCAAGCAATAAAAAGTCAACTTAGGATTATTAATCACAAACTTAGAACTAGAGAGAGAAGTGAGAAAAAAGGACATAGATTTAGTTATAGACCAGAAAGAAAAGAAAAGCAAATAAAAGAAGAAAATAAAGGAAATGATCAAATAGAAGAAAAGAAAGATATAGAACAAAAAGAACAATCATATATAAATATAATAAAAACAAGAATTTATTTAGATTATTTACCAAGAGAATTAATAGAAGAAATAAGAAATAGTGATATAGATGACTGGCAAAAAGTAATTTCAATAATGGCAATATACAAAAAGAAAAATGAAAATAGAAATGCTGAAATGACACTTAAAGAAGCAAAGAGAATGTTTAAAACAGATCCAGTAAAGCTAAAAAAATTAAATTCATTATCAAGCTATATAACATCAAACAAACAAAAAATGTTTGATTGGAATTTATTTGATACAATGCTTAAGTGGAAGATAGATGAAAAATATGCTGAAGATTATAGAAGCGGAAAAATACAAGTAGAAGAAGACAAAGAAGAAGTAGTTGTTGCACCAAAAATAGAAGTAATAATAGAAGATTCGGAAGAAAAGGGACAAATAGAGCCAGTAGAAATAGAAGAACAAAAAGAAATAAAATTAGAAGAAAATACACAAGAACAAAACAAGATGATAGAAGAAAAGAAAAAAGAACAAAAACAAGAGATAGTTACACAAATTAAAGCAGTACAAACTAAGGTAAAGAAAAATAAAAACAAAGAAAAAGAAAAGAATAAAAAATTACAGGAAAAAGAATTACTTACAATGAGTGAAAAGTATAGAACACAATTTACAAAATTAAAAGCTCAAATAAGTGCAAAAGCAAATTCGACGAGTGTTATGTATATAAAGGATCTTAACTCAGTTGAAAACCTTGAGGAAAAATCACCAAAAGATTTAAGAGTTAAAATGCAATTTATATTATATCTAAGAAAATATGGATTAGATAAGGATGCAAATGAAACACTTCCTCAAGAATATGAAGTATATGACTTAATTAATAAATTAGTATTGTATAAAAAAGCAGATCCAAGATATGATAGTTCAAAATTAAGGCAAGAAATATTAGATAAAGTTTCAAGAATAGAAGGAAATAACGAGTATATTCATAAAATTTTAGATGATCAAAGATAAAAACAATATATGTATTAATAAAATGTCTAATATAAAATTATAAAGGAGCACTCTGTGCTCCATTTTTTTACTCTAAAAACTTGTAATTATATTTTATATTATATATAATTAGTCATAAGAAATGGAGGAGAAAAATGGATATAGTAAGTATAATTGAAAAAAAGAGAGATAAAAAGGAACTAAGTAAAGAAGAAATTGAATTTTTTGTAAAAGAATACACAGAAGGAAATATACCAGATTATCAAGCAGCAGCTCTAATAATGGCAATATATTTAAATGATATGAGCAAAGAAGAAACAGCAAATCTTACAATGGCAATGGCTGATTCAGGAGAAAAACTAGATTTAAGAGACATTTCAGATATTATAATAGACAAGCATTCAACAGGAGGAGTAGGTGATAAAATAACAATTATATTAATGCCTATAATAGCAAGTCTTGGAATACCTGTTGCAAAGATGTCAGGAAGAGGATTAGGCTTTACTGGTGGAACAGCAGATAAATTAGAGTCTATACCAGGTTATAGAGTTGATTTGGCAATAGATGAATTTAAGAAAAATGTTAGTGAAATAGGAATTAGTTTAATAACATCTAACTTAAATTTAGCTCCTGCAGATAAAAAAATATATGCACTTCGCGATACAATAGGATGTGTATCTAGTATTCCACTTATCGCATCAAGTGTAATGAGTAAAAAAATAGCAGCAGGTGCTAATAAAATAGTTATTGATTTAACATGTGGAAATGGTGCTTTTATGAAAAATAAACATGATGCAACAGAACTTGCTAAAACTATGATAAAAATCGGTGATAAAACTAAGAAAGAAGTTAGATGTGTAATTACAAGTATGGATGAGCCTGTTGGTTATGCAGTTGGTAATCAATTAGAGATTATAGAAGCAATAGAAGCATTAAAAGGAAATATGCCAAAAGATGTAGAAGAAATAGTTTTTGCACTAGGTGAACAAATACTTATAATGGCAGGAAGAGCTAAAAATGAGGATGAGGCAACAGGAATGCTTAGAGTTACAATAGAAAACCAAAAAGCATTTGAAAAATTTAAGGAACTTGTTGCAAAACAAGGTGGAGATGTATCTTATATAGATGATGTTACAAAATTCAGACAAGCACAATTTATAGAACCAGTTACAGCAAAGAAAAGTGGAACAATAATGGAAATAGATACAGAGAAGATAGGAAAAGTTGCTTCATATATAGGAGCAGGAAGATTAACAAAAGATGATAAAATCGATCCAGAAGCTGGAATAGTAATAAATAAAAAACTAGGAGAACAAATAAAAAAAGGCGATATTATTGCTTATGTTCATACAAATAGAAAAGATAAAGTAGAAGAAGCGATAAAAGATATACAAGAAAGTTATATAACATCAAGTTTATTTAAGAAAAATACAAAAACAGTAATTGAAGTATTAAAATAAAGGAGAAAAAATGCCAAGTTCAGTATTACAAATAATTGCAATGGTTACAATGGCTATAGATCATATTGCATATATACAAACATATGGTAATGCACATGTAATATTTTTAAATTTTATAGGACGTATAGCATTTCCAATATTCTGTTTTCAAATTGCACTAGGCTATAAAAAAACAAAAGACTTAGGAAAATATATATTAAGATTACTTGTTGTAGCAGGAATATCACAAATACCATATTTTCTATTCTTTAACAAAGTTGCATTAATGAAACCAGGGTTAAATGTAATATTTACATTATTATTTGGAATTATTGCAATACTAATATATGATTTTACAATAGAAAACAATAAGGAAAATAAGAAGAAAATAAAAATAAATACAGGACTAAATTTTGGAGAAAAATATAAGAATCTTTCAATACCGAAAATGATTGTATTATTTATTCTTAAAATAGTTGGAATAGTGCTAATTTGTTATTTAGCCCATATTCTAGGATTAGAATATGGAGCAATAGGTGTAATACTAACACTTTCAATGTTTGTATTTTATCCGTTTAAATATGAAAAAAATGAAAAAGAAGATAAAGAAAAACAAGAAGAAAACGAAGAAATTAAATCACTAAAAATAATAAAAATATTTTCGTTTATAATTGTTACATGCATATTTGCATATATAGAATCAAAATCTTATTTTAGAGCTGTATTTTTGGGAAATAACCAATATTTAGATGAATTAATTGGCTTATTTATAGGATGTGTTATAGGTTGCATGATGCCATTTTTGTATAATGGTAAAAAAGGAAAAAAACTAAAAATATTTGGATATATCTTTTATCCATTACAATTTGCTATAATAGTGTTAATAAATATGCTGATACATTAAAATAAATTTTTATATGGGTATATACAAAATATTAAAAATGTGATAAAATAGACAAAGTTAAAAATAAGAGTTAGGAGGAATAAAAATGTCAGGACATAGTAAATGGCATAATATACAAGCTAAAAAAGGAAAAGCAGATGCAGCAAGAGGAAAAATATTTACAAAATTAGGTAGAGAATTATTAATTGCAGTTAAAGAAGGTGGACCAGATCCAGCAGGTAACTCAAAATTAAAAAATGTTATTGCAAAATGTAAAGCAGCTAACATGCCTAATGATACAATAAATAATGCAATTAAAAAGGCTTCAAGTAGTAATGAAAATTACGAAGAAGTTATGTATGAAGGATATGGACCAAATGGAGTTGCTGTTATAGTAGAAGGATCAACAGATAATAAAAATAGAACAGCAGCAGACGTTAGACATGCTTTTGATAAATGTGGTGGAAATCTTGGTACAACAGGATGTGTATCATATATGTTTACTAAAAAAGGTGTAATTGTTATAGATAAAGCAGAATGTAAATTAGACGAAGATAGCCTTATGATGTTAGTTTTAGAAGCTGGAGCAGATGATTTCTCAGCAGAAGAAGAAGTTTATGAAATATCAACTTCACCAGAAGCGTTTTCAGATGTAAGAGAAAAATTAGAAGCAGAAGGATTAGAATTCTTAGAAGCAGGAGTTCAAATGGTTCCATCTACATATGTTGCACTTGATGAAAAAGGTGTAGAAAAGATGGAAAGATTCCTAGATATGCTTGATGATTTAGATGATGTTACAGAAGTATACCACAACTGGGATGAATAATATTAACAATAAAAAAATATAGAAAAAAGAAAATATAAAATAATAGAAGATATATACAAATTGTATATATCTTTTTTTATGAAAATAATTGCTTCGATTTTTACATTATGATATATTATAGAAAACTAATGAAAATATGAGGTGTTTTTATGAAATGTTATAAATGCAAATCAAAACTAATTAGAGGTGAAAAGGAGTGCTCAAAATGTGGTACTACTTTAAAAGAAATAAGAAAAAATATATGGATTAAAAGATTAATAAAACTATTAATACTGTTAGCAATTATAGGAGTAATAGTTGGTATAGTTAAAATAAATGAAACAATTCAAAAGAATTTTAATAATAAACAAATAAAACTTACAAGTTTTGAAAATTCATCTAAAACAGGAGATACTTTATTTACAGTAAAAGAAAAGATAAATAATATAGATGGAGAAATATTTACTTTTGGTAATATGGAATCAGGTCATATTAAACTATATGTTGAAAATTTAGTTCTATTAGACCAAGATATTTCTGATAAAAAGTTTAGTATAAAAAATCCAGAATTAGTAGTTGGTTTTAATGAACTAGATGTATCATTTGTTATAGATGGAAAAGAATATAAAAGAATATTCTATATATACAATCAATCAGAAGCAAATTTAGGAAGTCTTGATTCAAAAGATCCAGATGGTGATCAAATACCCAACTATTTAGAAGAAGCATTTAAAACAAATAAAAATTCAAAAGATTCTGATAATGATGGATTAACAGATTATGAAGAAATATATATGACAGTTACAGATCCAGCTAATCCAAAAACAAATGGTGAAATATTAGACTCTAAATATGATACAGATGGTGACAGAGTAATAAATAGTGAAGAAATAAGCAGATATAATACAGATCCAGCAAAACCAGATACAGATGGAGATGGTTTAGACGATGGTTATGAAATACAATATAATAGTGATCCTTTAAAATATGATACAGATGAAGACGGAATTTCTGATTATGATGAGGTAATGAATTATGCATCATCACCAACAAAGAAAGATACGGTTGTATCAGGAAATATTTACAATAAAGATAATGTATTAGTTACTATGCAAAATATTAAGGTAGAAGACTTAAATAAAATAAGTGTTGTAGAAGGTGGATATGCTCTATTAAATGAAAAGTTAGATGGATATATAATGCCACCATATAAAATAAATACAGAAATACAAGGAACTAAAATTATTTCTTTTAATTTAAATGAAAAAGAATTAAAGGATAATGCTATACCTACAATATATGAGATTGATTCTAAAACACAAAATTATAAAGAATTACAAACTTATGTATCAAATGGTAATGTTTATTCTGCTTATGCAGAAAATAAAGATAATTTATATATGGTATTTGATAAAAATGCTTTAACAAAAGAATTTAAAGGAATTAAAGTTGGAGAAACAGAAGTAGAGATAGAAGTACCTAAATATACACATTATATGATTACAGATATACCTATTGCACATTTATTTGTAAAGGATTCAATAAAAATATTCTGCTATGGTGATTTTGATGCAGAAACACATAAAGAAATTGAAAAAATAATAGAAAGTGAAGTAGACGGATTAGTAGATATAGAATTTATAGAAATTAATGGATTAGTATACGAAGCGGGAAAAAAGATACAAGAATGGGCAACAGATGCAATATTTAATCATTTAGATGAAGATGATAAAGATATGATAGAAGATTTACAATGTATTAATCCAGAAAGCAAAGGTAAGAAAGTAGTAGAAGTTGGAGTCATAGCAGATTTTGTTGGAATTGAAGATTTGGAAAAATATTTTTATGGAGATAATAAAGGAAGACTTTCAACAAACATAAAAGTTAGAAAAAATTTAGATGAAGGAAAAGATTCTAATGATGATGGTTTATCAGATGTAATAACAGAACTTATAATTGCAGGGAAAATAAAGACAGAAGAAGATTATAATCCATTTGAAGGATTAACTTTAGAACAAATAAATAAAAATGCAGATTTTGACAATGATACATTAAAAAATGGTGATGAAATAAAAGTTGTTGAAAAAGATGGATTTTATGTGTTAGAAATGTATTCTGATCCTACGAAAAAAGATACAGATGATGATGGTATAATAGATCCAAAAGATCCATATCGATTAGTATCATTTGATTCTAGATATGTACTTAGAAATTCTTTACAAGGAGAGCCAACAAATGTATATGCTAAAATGAAAGAAGTAGAAGAGTTAAATGGACTATTTGGTACAGGAACTGTTGTGCCAATGCGAGCAGGTACTGAAGAAAGCAAAAAATATGGCGGATATATAAAATTTACAGATACAGATGGAATTGTAAAATATAATTTTCCATATAATGTTTTCAATTTAAGTTATCCTATGATGAGATCACTTACGATTTTAGGAGATTATATTGGATTAGACGATGCAGCTAAAGCGGAAGCAAGATATAGAGATGCATCAGGAGAAACATATACAGAAAAAGATATGTGTGATAATTTCTCAACAGTACCAGAAATAAGAAAATATATGGATATAGAGATTGAAAATTATAAAAAATTAGCTGAACAAGCAGTTGCAGATGGAGAAACATTAATATTTGAAAATAAAGATTGTCATACAGCTTCAGCTTATGGCAAAAGTATAGATGGTCCATTAGGCTTTTATAAAGATCTTCAAGCTATGTTCTTCTTAGGAAATTCTGATAATGATACTATTACAGAAATATCAAACAATAATGGTATATATCATATGAAAATGAGATATTTTATTGAAGATATATATGATTGGGCAAGACAAACTGCTTGGTATCAACTTTTGGTAGAACATTCTGAAGTAGCATATTTTAACATGTTACTAATGGGAGATGCTAGATCATTCTTAGTACATGTAGAATATGATATGGATATAGTTTATAATTCAAATACAGGAGAAACTAATGTAGTAAATATAGATTATCCAATATTTAAATAATTAAAAATAAGAAAATAAAAGTATTTATTAAAAGTTCTAAATATAATAGAAAGACATATACTTATAGTATATGTCTTTTTTCTTAACTAAAATAAAATAATAAACAAAAAGATAAAAGGAAAGACAGAAAAAAATAAGATGAAAATGAGAAGAGATTTATGATAAATATAAATAATATATTAAGATGTTTTCCAATAAATATGTGCAGACAAATAGATGATTTTATAATAAGTAACAATATAAATATAAATTTATTGGAAGAAATAAGGATAAGAGTAAATAGGCCTATTTTATTAAAAATAGGTCATTTAGAAATGAAAATAGAATATACAATTAGTAGTGAAGAAATTTTAGAAATAGTACAAAAAATATGTGATAACTCTATATATAGTTTCCAAAATGAAATATGTAATGGATATATAACAATGCAAGGTGGACATAGAGTTGGAATAACTGGTAATGCAATTATGAAAGATGGAAAAGTAGGAAATATAAATTATATATCAAGTCTTAATTTTCGTATTGCAAAACAAGTGTTAGGCTGTAGCAATAAAATATTGCGATACATATTAAATAAAGATGAAAATAATATATATACAACACTTATAGTATCACCTCCAGGAGTTGGTAAGACCACTCTTTTAAGAGATATAATTAGAAATCTAAGTAATGGAATAGAGCAAATTGGTTTTAATGGAATAAATGTTGGAGTAGTAGATGAAAGAGGAGAAATTGCAGCAATGTATAGAGGTGTGCCACAAAATGATATAGGTGTGCGCACAGATGTAATAGATAATGTAAGCAAAGCATTAGGGTTAAATATGTTAATTCGTTCAATGGCACCAAAAGTTGTAGTAGCAGATGAAATAGGAAATGAGAAAGAAATAGAAGCAATAATGTATGGAATATGTTCAGGAATAAAAGGAATATTTACAGCACATGGAGCAAGTATAGAAGATATAAAACTTAATCCAACAATAAATAAATTAATAGAGAACTATTGCTTTGAAAGAATAATATTTTTGAGTGATAAACAAGAAAAATGTGGAATAGAAAAAGTATATGGATTAAATAAAGAAGAGAAGATTTATATCTTGATGTAAATTAAGAAAACAAAATTAGTTCTAAAAATAAAAAAAGTGAATATACATTATAAAAAGGACAGGTATAAAGTATGAATATTATAAAGTATATTATATTATTTGTAATACTTGGGATAAGTAGTTACATAGGAATTCTTTTATCTAAAAAATATAGTAATAGAGAAAAGGAATTAAAAGAATTAAAAAATGCAATTAGTATTTTAGGAACACAGATAAAATTTACATATGAACCATTACCAACATTATTTAAACAAATAGGTGAAATAACAAAAGGTAATATAGGAGAAATATTTACAAATGCATACATAAAAATGGAGAATAATTCTGCTGGTGATGCTTGGAAAAATGCTGTAGAAGAAAGCAGTGGAAATTTAAATAAAGAAGATAAAGAAATAATAAAGAGATTAGGAAATTTGCTAGGACAAGTAGATGTAGAGGGACAGTTAAAAGAGATTACTTTAGTAAATGAATTTATAAATGGACAAATTGAAAAAGCAGAGCAAGAGAGAAAAAAGAATGAAAGACTATATAGAGTACTTGGAGCAACGATAGGTATGGCTATAGTGATTGTTTTGATATAAAACAAAGATAAATAATGAAAAAAACAAAAGAAAGGAATAAATCCATGGATATAAATTTGTTATTTAAAATAGCTGCAATAGGTATACTTGTTGCAGTTTTACACCAAGTACTGGTAAGAGCGGGTAGAGAAGATCAAGCAATGATGACTACACTTGCTGGACTAGTTATTGTTCTAACAATGGTTATAAAAGAAATTAGTTCTTTATTTGGGACAGTTAGAACTATATTCAATCTATAGTTTTTAATTAGTATTACTAAAAGCTAGGAGATGAATAAAAATGGAAGTTGTAAAAATAATTCGGAATAGGTCTTATAGCATTAATAATAATTATAATATTAAAGCAGTATAAACCTGAATTTGCAATATATGTGTCATTAATTGCTGGGGCTTTAATACTAGCGCTAGTGTTTTCTAAGATTTCAAACATAATAGCTCTTATAAATAGTCTTACTTCTAAATTGTCCATAAATAGAGAATTTATTACATTGTTAATTAAGATGACTGGAATTGCAATATTAACGGAATTTGCAGTAAGTATTTGTAAAGATTCAGGAGAAGCGGCTATAGCAAGTAAGCTGGATATGGGGGGAAAAGTAATTATGGTGTCTATGTCAATACCAATAATTGCTGGCCTTTTAGAAACAATATTAAAATTACTTTAATATTAATATAAAAACAAAAGGTTAGAAAGGAACAAATGAAAAAAATAATAATTATATTGTTATTTGCTCTTATAGTAATAAATCCTGTTATATCAATAGCAACAGAAAATGATGAGATATTAAATCAACAGAAAGAATCGATTGATATACCAAAATTTATAGAAGAAGCACAAAAATATACATCTAGTGTTTTTGAAGATACAGATATGCAAGAATTATTAAATAGTGCAATAGCTGGAAATATAGATAACTCAAAATTACTTCATGGTATATTATCTATTATTGGTAAAGAAACACTTTCTTCAGTAAAAACAATTGCAAGTATAATGGTTGTAATAATTATACATAGTATATTAAAAAGTATCACAGATAATTTAGAAAATAAATCTGTAGGACAAATTGCATATTATGTACAATACATACTAATAGTAACAATTATAATGAGTAGTTTTGCAGAAGTAATAACAATGGTAAAAGATTCAGTCCAAAATTTAGTTACATTTTCAAATTTATTAATACCTATTTTAATTACACTTGTTGTTACAACTGGAAATTTAGTAACAGCTAATACTATACAACCAATACTTTTGTTTTTAGTTACATTTATAGGAAATTTTGTGTCAAATATTGTATTACCAGTAGTGCTTGCTTCAACAGTACTTTCAATAGTTTCAAAAATATCTGAAAAAGTACAATTAGAGAAACTGTCAAAATTTATGAAATCTAGTGCAGTATGGATACTAAGTATAATACTTACTTTATTTGTAAGTTTATTATCTGTTGAGGGAAGTTTAAGTAGTAATGTAGATGGAATAACAAAAAGAACCGCAAAAGCTGCGGTTTCTACTGTAATACCTGTAGTTGGAAAAATACTTTCAGACTCAATAGATAGTGTAATAGGTTGTGCTTCAATATTAAAAAATGGAGTAGGCATAGTGGGGGTTGTAACAATAATAGCAGTATGTATAGTACCAATAATAAAGTTACTTGTACTTATGACAATGTATTATATTGGTGCTGCAGTCTGTGAACCATTAGCTGATAAAAAAATAATAGATTTATTACAACAAATGGGAGATACTTTTAAAATTATGCTTGCAATACTATGTGTACTATCTGTGATGTTAATAATAGGTACAACACTTGTAATGAAAATATCAAATACAGGAATGGCTTAACTAATACTTTGCGATGGAGGAAATAATGTCTTTTTTTAATGGATGGGTACAAGGAATAGTTGTAGCAGTAATAATAACTATAATAATAGAAATGATACTTCCAGAAGGAAATAGCAAAAAATATATAAAAATTGTACTAGGAATATATGTGGTATTTAGCATAATATCTCCAATTATAGGTAAAATAACTGGAGGAAAATTTGAGGTATCATCGATCTTGAATATGGATAAATATGCAAAAGAATTAGGAACATATGAAGAAATGGTAAAAGAAAGAAAAATAGAATACAAAAGTGATGAAAATATAAAACAAATATATATAAATAAATTAGAAGAAGATATAAAAACAAAACTAAAGAATAAGGGTTATATT
The DNA here is from genome assembly GCA_017934475.1 of Clostridia bacterium. Lineage (GTDB taxonomy): Bacteria > Bacillota > Clostridia > TANB77 > CAG-508 > UMGS1663. Next base: position 28,764 of record JAGBJN010000003.1, read on the forward strand.
ACAAAGAAGATTGATTTAAATATTGAAGAAGATGAAAGTTATACTATAAAAGATGCAACGATTTATATAGAAAGAAAAAACAAAGAAGATAAAGATAACAACTATAATGAAATAAACAGTGAAAATGGAAATGAAAAAGAACAAAAGGAAAAGAACAACAATAAAATAAATATAGTAGATGAAGTAAAAATAGAAAATATAAATATAGGAAAACAGAAAGAAGAAACAAAGGAAAGTAATATATCTTTTTTTGAAAGAAACGAAATTACAAAATATGTTTCTGAAACATATGGAATAGAAGAAAATAAAGTAAAAGTTTACTAAAGAAGGAGGGGATAATTTTGTTAAAAGAAAAATTAGATAAAGTAATGGATTTGATAAAAGTAAAAGATGGACAGCAAAATAGCAAAAAGAAAATAGAAAATTTAATAGTATTTGTTGTAATACTTATAGTAACAATAATAATAGTAAATGTGATATTAAATGGAGATAATGAAAAAAGTAAAGATAATGAAAGAGATGAAACAAAAGTATTAGCTAGTACAACGACAATGAAAGAAAGCGAAAATAAAGAAGATGATTTAGAAATAAAATTAAAAAATATATTATCGAAAATAGATGGAGTAGGAAAAGTAGATGTGTTACTTACATATTCAGAAAGTAATAAAGTAATGGCTATGTATAATGAAGATAGCACAGAAAATGATACAGAAGAACAAGATCAGCAAGGTGGAAATAGGAAGATAAGCCAAACGTCGACAAAAAAAGAAGTTATATATCAAGAAATAAATGGAGAAAAAGTACCTGTCACGCAAAGTGTTTCAAACCCAAAGATGGAAGGTGCTTTAATTATTGCAAATGGAGCAAATAATATGCAAACTAAAACTAATATAGTTCAGGCAGTTGAAGCTGTAACAGGACTTCCTACACATAAAATACAGGTTTTTGAAATGAAAAACTGATAAAAGAAAGGATAAATTATTATGTTAGATAAATTAAAAATTATTAATAAAAATCAAATTATAGTACTTGTAATTGCTTTAGTACTGGTAACAGTAGGTTATTTAAACTTTTCTTCAATAAATACTACAGCAGAGGAAGCGTCTGCAAATGAAATTGAGTATGCTGGAATTGGAGATGCAAAATTGGTAAATGCTTCAAATGTAGTAGAAATAGGTGAAGCAATATCTACATCAGAAGATGATGTTGTGGAAAATGTAGGAGAAAATACAATAACTACTGAGACAGAAAATACAAAAAATGCTGAAAAAGAAAATATAAAGGAAAATATAATAACAAATGAAGTAGTTGAGACAACGAATACAAATGCAAGTAAGAATACTAATACGGAAGTAGATGAATACTTTTCACAATCAAAATTAAATAGACAAACAATGTATTCACAAATGTTGGAGACATATCAAAAGATTTTAGAAAATGACCAGATAAGTGCTGATCAAAAAGGAGTAGCACAAACAGAAATAAAAAATATAAATGATACAAAAAACAAAATAATGATATGTGAAAACTTAATAAAGGTAAAAGGAATTGAAGATGTAATTATATTTGTAAATGAACCAAGTGTAAGTGTAGTGGTAAAGGCAAAAGAATTGAAAAAGGAACAAATTGCACAAATTCAGAATATAATAGAAAGAGAAATGGAAATAGATATATCAAATATACACATAAGCAATAAATATTAATAAAAATTAAAAAAATGCTTGTAAAAATAAAAATAATTGATATAATTAATAACGTGTTAAAAGAGAACAATAATAGGGGGAAGAAAAATGGTAAAAAAAGTAGCAATATTAGCAAATGGTGGAGATGTATCTGGATTTAACGCAGTTATTCGTGCTATAGTAAAAACAGCAGAAAGTAATGGTGTTGAATGTTACGGGTTCATTGATGGATATCGTGGATTATTAAAAAACGATTACATAAGATTAAGTAGTGCAGATACAGCATCAGGAATACTTGCAAAAGGTGGTTCAATAATTTCATCTTCAACAAATGCAAATGTATTTCATTATAAAGTAGAAGATGAAAATGGAAATGTAACATACCAAGATTTATCAGAAAAATGTGTACAAAATGTTATTGATGATGGATTTGATTGTGTATTCACACTTGGTGGAGATAGTACACAAAAATCTGCAAGAGATTTATCATTAAGAGGAATAAAAGTAATAGGAGTTCCAAAAACAATAGATAATGATGTTGCATGTACTGAAATAACATTTGGATATAATACAGCAGTTTCTGTTGCAACTGAAGCATTAGATAGACTTCATACAACAGCTGAAACACACCACAGAATAATGGTACTTGAAGTTATGGGAAGAGAAGCTGGTTGGATAGCACTAGAATCTGCAATAGCAGGTGGCGCTGACGTAGCATTGATTCCGGAAATACCATATGATATAAATAAAGCTGCAGAGGCAATAAATGCTAGAAAGAAAATTGGTAAAAATTTCTCAGTAGTTGTAGTTTCTGAAGGTGCATTTCCAAAAGGTGGAGATGTATCTGTAATAGATGAAAGAGACGGTGGAGAAGGAGTTATAAACCAACAATTAGGTGGAGCAGGAGAAAAAGTTGCAAAAGAATTAGAAAAACTTACAGGTTTAACTTCTAGATGTACAGTACTAGGATATATGCAAAGAGGAGGAACACCAACAGCATATGATAGAGTTTTATCTACAAAATATGGTGCAAAAGCAATGGAACTTGCAATAAAAGGAAAATTCAATGTACTTACTGTTATTAGAAATGGTAAACTAGACTATGTTGATTTAGAAGATGTAGTTGGAGATAATAAAAAGATTGGTGCAGTACAAGGTGGTACAGCAGAAAGTAACGTAAGAATAGTTACAAGAGATCATGATTTATTTAAAACAGCTAAAGATATAGGAATTAATTTAGGTGAATAATTAATTAAAAAATATAAAGATAAAAATAACTAAGCAGAATAAAAAGTTTATTATTTAATTTATTGAGTTATTAATTGGAATATTTAATAGATTATTTATAGGATATTTATTAGTTTATTTGATAAAATATTTAATAAATTAAATTGAATTTAATTTTTAGAATAAGTAGAGTATATGTACTAATTGTACAAAGAATACTCTACTTATTTTTGATTAAAACTTCTTTTTGAAAATCTTCAAGATTTGCAATTCTCATACTATGATTATCTAAGTTTTTTGAATGAGCATCAAATTTTTTTTCGAATTCGGTATGTTTTTCTAAAGATGATTTTGCATAATCATATAGAAAACCTAATTTATCACCAAAATCGTTTTCTATATGTACTACAGTTCCATGAAGAGAGTTAAAATTGTACTGAAGTTTAGAAACATCGTTTTGAAGTTTAAAAACATTGTATTGAAGTTTAGAAACATCATTTTTGATTTCAGAAACATCATTTTGAAGTTTAGAAAAGTTACTTTGAAGGCCAACAACATTATCTTGAAGATTATCTATTTGAAGAGTATGTTTGTCAAGTGTTTCTTTGATAGGAATTAATTCTTCTTGGACAATAGCTCTAGTTTCTTCTTGGACAATAGCTCTAGTTTCTTCTTGAACAATAGCTCTTGTTTCCTTTTGAATAATTTTTCTGGTTTCATTTTGAACAATCTTTGGAGTTTCTTCTTGAATGATTCTTCTAGTTTCATCTTGAATAACAAGTGTAAGTTTTTCTATTAATGAATCTTCGTTTATAATAATCACCTCCTAGTAATCCTACTTAGTTATTTTGAGATATTATATATGCAAAAAAATACAAAGTCAACAAAAAGATTATGCCAAAAATCGGTAAAAAATAGTCAAAAAATAAAGAATTCTCTTTTATTCTTCTTTTATCTAAAAAATGAGAAAAAAAGATACAAAAAAAGTAAGTAGTAAAATACAAAAAGCGACTAAAAAATAAGCAAAAACATTGAAAAAAAAATTATACTAGTATATAATTCAAAAAAAATAGAAAATAAAAAAGAAAAGGAAAAGGTAAAAGAAATAATAGTAAAATGAAAAAAATAGTAATAAGAATAATATTAGTTATTTTAATAATACTAAATTGTGCAACTATATTTAAATTCTCATCAGAAGTAGCTGATGATTCAAATAAAACTAGTGGTAGATTTGTAAATATGCTTGCAGACATAATACCTGGAATAAAGGAAAAAGATGAAGTAGAAAAAGAATATATTAAGGGAGAAATACTAACACCAATAGTAAGAAAAACAGCACATTTCTCAATTTATGCAAGTATGGGAATACTTACAATATGTTTTGCTCTTACATATAAAGGAACATATTACCAAAGGAGTTTATGCTCATTATTATATTGTATATGTTACTCTATATCAGATGAAATACATCAATACTTTGTACCAGGAAGAAGTATGGAATTTAGAGATGTGTGTATAGATACACTTGGTGCTCTTACAGGAATATTAGTAATATATATAATTTATAGAATATACAAAAAAGTAAAACAAAAAAATAAAGAAGAAAAACATATAACAAAAGATACAAAAATACTATTTATATCAAGTACAGGTGGACATTTTTCAGAACTTATGCAATTAAAACCAATCATGGAAAAATGTACATATCACATAGTTACCGAAAAGACAAAACAAAATATAAACTTAAAGGACAAATATGGTAAGAACCTTGATTTCTTAATTTATGAAACAAAAAAGAAACCACTTAAATATATATTTGTATTATTAGCAAATAGTTTTATAAGTTTATTTGTATATTTAAAATTTAGACCACAAGTAGTAATAACAACAGGAACACATACAGCAGGACCAATGTGTTGTATAGCAAGAATATTAGGTAGCAAAGTAATATATATAGAAACATATGCAAATAGAACAAGTAAAACATCAGCAGGAAAATTACTTTACTATGTAGCAAATGATTTTATAGTACAATGGGAAGAAATGAAAAAATTATATCCAAAAGCAAAATACTTTGGAGGAATATATTAGGAGAAAAAAATAATGATATTAGTTACACTTCGGAACACAAGATAAACCATTTCCAAGATTAATACAAGCAGTAGAAAAACAAATAGAACTTGGAAATATAAAAGATGAGGTAATAGTACAATCTGGTTGTACAGAATATAAATCAGATAAAATGAAGATAATAGACTATATGGAAAATACAGAATTTGAAAGATTATTTAAAAATGCAGATATAATAATCACACATGCAGGTGTTGGAAATATAATTTATGGATTAGAACAACATAAAAAAATGATAGTAGCAGCAAGGCTTGAAAAGTTTGGCGAGCATGTAAATGATCACCAATTACAAATATTGGAATCTTTTGCAAATGATGGATATATAATTCCGTTATATGAGTTTGATAAATTGAATGAAGCAATTGAACAAACTAAAAACTTCAATCCAAAAGAGTACCAACATAACAATACAAATTTTGTAAATAACCTAGAAAAAGAAATAGAAAAATTGATATTTTAAAATTTAATGGTAATACTTATTTGATTTTAGTATATAATAAAATATAACTGTAAAAAAATTACATATTAAAAAAAAACTGAGTAAAAAAGTTGCACAAACTGAAACGATATGATAAAATAGTATTAATAGGAGGTTCATAAATATGTTAGTAAAATTGAAGATGAAAAACTTTAGATGCTTTGTAGAAGAAACAGAAGTGGATTTAAATGCAACTGGATATGAAATATTATCAGAAACAAATAAAACTGAAGATAATATATTAAAGGGTGCTTTATTTGTTGGAGGTAATGCTACAGGTAAGACAACAACAATTTTGGCATTAAGGTTTCTAATGGAATTACTTGTGGTTCAGACTGATATACAATTAATGTGGTATAAAAGTTTTTATTCAAAACCAACAGAGAGAATGGAACTTGAATATGAATTTAAAATAAATGAATCTAAAATTATTTATAGAATTGAAACGTTAGGGGATATTATAGTAAAAGAATTATTAATACAAGATGGAAAAGAAGTGCTTTCTAGATTATATGGAAGTGCTGAATATACAAATATGGAAAATAATAAAATACCAATAGAAAAAGTAGAAAATAACCAATCAGCAATTAGAAAAGTTTACTTTGATACAAGATTTATAGATAATGATAATTTAAAAGCATGGTATGAGTTTATAAGTAATTCAGTATTTATTGATCCAACAAAAAAAATTGCAATTACAGGAAATCTTGAAAAGGCTAATAAAAACTATTTTGAAAAAGATGGAAAAAAAGAAGTAAATAAATTTTTGAAAGAAATAAACTATAATCAGAAAATAGATTATGTTAGTGAATATAAAAATAAAACGTTAAAATTTAATTTTCAAGGAAGAAAAGAAATATTTTTAATAAGAGAAGATATGGATTTTGGGTTACCAATTCATATGGAGTCAGAGGGAAATCGAACATTAATGAATATTTTACCTCAAGTCTTACAAGCAATAGATAATGATTGTATGCTTATAATAGACGAGTTTAGCAGTGGACTTCATAATTTTTTAGAGGAAAAATTAATTAGATATTTTATGAAAAATTCAAAGAAATCACAAATGTTTATAGTTTCTCATTCTACAAATCTATTAAGCAATTCTTTATTAAGACCTGACCAAATTTTTACAGTAGATTATATTAAAGGAAAAGGAAGCAAAATAGAAAGAGTGTCAGATAGCAAACCGAGAGAAGCGCAAAATCTTGAAAAAATGTATTTAAGTGGAGTGTTTAATGGAATACCAAATTTTGAATAATAAAATAAAAATTAATTTAAATAAAAATATAGGAAAGGTGATTTATGTGGTAGAAGGTGAAGATGTAGAACTGAATCTTCTATCACATATTTTTAAAAATGTACTTAAATATAAAGAAGTTATAAAAATAAGCAGGAGAGATCAAAAAGTATTGGTGCCTGAAAGTTTATTAAACTATAATTCAAAAATAGTAATAATGAATTCAAAAAGTAGCCATGTAGGAACAATTGAAAAAACAAAATATATAAATGCGAAAATACAAGAGATTCAAAAGGAAGATGAATATTTCAATGTCGAGGATTGTCCAATCTATTATATATATGATTGTGATAGACCGGAAGATAAAGAAATAATTCAAGAGTTTATAGGAAAATATACAAATTCAAGAGAGGCAAGTGAAAAAAGTGACTATAGTGCTTTTGGAGGTATGCTTCTGTTGAGTTATCCTTCAATAGAATCGTTTATCATATCTAATTTTGAAACAAATATTTCAGAACTATCAAGTAAGGAAAATTTTGAAACAACGAAAGATGTAAAAAGATATATAAAAAATAATAACTATGATTATAATAAAATAACCGAAAATTCGTTAATAAATGCTTTTAATGAAATGGTTACATCACTTGAAAAAATACATATACACAGGGTAAATTTGGACAATATAGAAGAGTTTAATCAAAATATTTTTAATTACGAAGTACTAAACAAGTATAAATATTTGTTAAGTTTACTATTGATTTCATTTATAGATTTAGGAATAATAGAAATAGAATAAAATATAAAAATTACCAAAACGAAGCAAATTATTTTGCTTCGTTTTAAGGTATAATAAATATAAGAAGAAAAAATTAAAAAAAATTCGATAAATGTCGCAATTTGTATTGCAAAATAAGCACAAATAGATTATAATTAAACGAGTATATTAAATTAAAAAATTATGTCTTTAAAGGGGATAGAAATGAACGTTAATGTAGTGAATGAAGAAGCTGCACCAACCGAAAATTTGAAAACGAAAAAAGAAAGTAAAAGATATTTATATAGATTTGTAAAAAGAATAATAGATATAATAGGCGGAATAGTAGGTTGTATCATTCTTATTCCAATGTCAATAATTCTTTTTATAGTAAAAGCATTTTCTAAAGAAAATAAAGGACCACTATTTTACGAACAACTTCGCATAGGAAAAGGTGGAACAGAATTTAGATTTTATAAATATCGTTCTATGGTAATGCATGCAGATGAAAAACTTTGGGAATATTTAAATAGCAATCCTGAAGCAAAAGAAGAATATACAAAATATAAAAAATTAAAAGATGATCCTAGAGTTACAAAAATGGGAAAATTTATTAGAAAAACAAGTATAGATGAATTTCCTCAAATGATAAATGTGTTAAAAGGAAATATGAGTTTAGTAGGACCAAGACCATACCTATATAGAGAAAAAGAAGATATGGGAGAGGCTTATGATGAAATAATAAAAGTTAAACCAGGACTTACAGGTTTATGGCAAGTAAATGGTAGAGCAGATACAGATTTTGTAGCAAGAACTAAAATAGACGTTGAATATATACAAAAAAGAAATTTATGGCTTGATTTTAAAATATTAATGAGAACCTTTTTAAAGGTGTTTCTAAAAGAAGGAGCAAAATAAATTGGATGAAAAGAAAAATCTTCTAATTTATGCCCACTACTATATACCAGATGTTGCATCTACAGGACAAATAGTAGCAGAACTTGCTGAAGGAATGTTGGATAAATTTAATGTTACAGTTATATGCGTTGTTCCTTCATATACAGGGCAGATAGAAGAAAAATATAGAAAACAAAAATATTATAAAGAAAATATAAATGGAGTAGATATACTTAGAGTTAGGGTACCAGAGTTTACTAAAAGTAGTAAAAAAAGCAGAATAAAAAACATAGTTGCATATTTCTTTAGAGCGATATTAGCAACTTATAAAGTTGGAAAGCAAGACTATGTTTTTTCAATTTCACAACCACCTATTCTAGGTGGTTTGCTTGGTGTTATAGGTAAAAGAATAAAACATGCTAAATTTATATATAACATACAAGACTTTAATCCTGAGCAAACAATGGCAGTTAGTTATAGTAAAAATAAATTGATTCTAAAACTTATGATGATGGCAGATAAATATAGCTGTAAAAAATCAAATCTTGTTATTACAGTGGGTAGAGATTTACTAGATACCTTAAAAAATAGATTTAAAAATAAAAAGGTACCAAATGCTGTAGTAATAAATAATTGGATAAATGAAAAAGATATATATCCACTAGAATCAAATAATGAAAAAGTACAAGAGTTTAAGAAAAAATACAACTTGGAAAATAAATTTATATTTATGTATTCAGGAAATATAGGATTATATTATGATTTAGAAAACATACTAAAAGTAATAGAAAAAATAGATACAAAAACACCAAATGGACAAGATGTTATATTCGCTTTTGTTGGAGAAGGTACAATACTAAATAAACTTAAAGAATACAAAGAAGAAAAGAATTTAGAAAATGTTGTATTTATACCATATCAAGATAAAAAAGATTTAATATATAGTCTAAATGCAGCAGATGTACATTTTTGTGTAAATGCAAAAGGAATAAAAGGAGTAAGTTGTCCATCGAAGTATTATGGAATAGCAGCAGCTGGTAAACCAATATTAGGTGTACTTGAAGAAAATACAGAGGTTGGGTTGCTTATCGAAGAAACAAATGGTGGACTTGTATCTGAACCAAATGATTATGAAAGACTAGAACAAAACATTAATTGGTTTATACAAAATAGCAATAGTGAAGAAATTAAACAAATGGGAAAAAGAAGTAGAGAATACTTAGAAAATAATTTAACAAAACAAATATCAATAGAAAAATATAAGAAAGCAATATTAGATTGTTAGTATTGGATAGGGAGATTTTATGAAAATATATTTGGATACTATTATATTCGCAAGACAAAGATTTGGTGGAATTTCAAATGTTTGGTATGAGTATGTTTCTAGAATGTTGAAAGATGAAAATGTAGAATTAAATTTATTTGGCTTGGATAATTATATTAATATGAGATATATGGAATTAAATAAGGAAAATGCTAAACATTTGAAGGATAAAAAATCTAATATTAATATACTTCGTTTAATTTCGCCTGATATTAAAAGTACAGAAAAATGTATTTTTCAGTCAACTGATTTAAGAATATGTAAAAAGAAAAATGTTAAAAATATTGTAATGATTCATGATACGACACATCAAATATATTTTAAGGGTATAAAGAAAATAATAAATACATATCAAAAGAGAAAAGCTATTAAAAATGCAGATGGAATCGTTTATATTTCAGACAACACTAGAAAAGATACAAATAGATTTTTTAAGAAAAGTACTGAAAAGATGGAAAAAGTAATTTATAACTCTGCTTCTGAAGATTTTTGTAAATTAGATAAACCGGAATTACCTGAAAGATATAAAGAAGTAGAAAATAAAAAGTATTTTATTTACGTTGGAGATAGGACTAATTATAAAAATGTAGATTTTTTATATAGGGTTTTGAGAGAAAACCCACATATTAATGCCGTAATTGTTGGAGGAAAAGATTTTAGTGAAAAAGAGTTAGAAGAATTAGTAGATATAAAGGATAGAATATATAAATATTCAAAAGTACCTAATGACGAGTTAAATATACTATATAATAAAGCTTTTTGTTCAATATATCCATCTTTATATGAAGGCTTTGGGATTCCGGTATTAGAGGCAATGAAAACGGGATGTCCTGTAATAGCTTTCAATAATTCATCTATACCTGAAGTATTGAAAGGAACAGGAATATTACTTGAAAATAATGATATTGAAGGCTGTAATGAACAAATAAAAAAATTGGAAGATTTTGCTTATAGAAAAAAGATAGAAAATGAGGAAATTGAAAAATCAAAATTTTTCGATTGGAATAAATCTTATAAAGAATTGATGGATTTTTACGAAGAGGTTTTAAATAATGGTGATAAATACGAAAAAAAATTATAAATTTTTGAATATTTTAGATAGAGTATTTGTATGTTTATTTCTTATTTTGAACTCTATATCTGGTTTACAAATAAATAATATATCAATAAATTCTATATTGATGTTTTTATTTGTTGTATTTGTACTACTAAAATATGTAGATAAAAGAAATAAAAAGAAAAGAAATATACCTAAAAATAATATATTTGTTTTTTTTATATTTTCATGTATAATCTCATGTGTTATTTCGTTAGTTTACGAATATGTCATTCCTCATGCAAATATTGCATTTAGTTTTCTTATTAATTGTATATGCTATTTAATCATTTTTATAATCTTATTTAATATAGATAAAGAGTTTTTTAAGGAAATATGTGAAATATTTATAAATGGATTAATATATGCAGCAAGAGTGCAAGTTATATGGGGAATTTTGCAAATGGTATTAATATATACCAATAATATTAATATAAACAAGATTTTATTTGTAGATATATTGCATTCAACTATTAGTGAAAACTGGGTTATGGGGTTTTATACTAATGGAAAATGGATTTTAAGAATAACAGGATTGAACTATGAGAATGCTATTTTCGCAATTGTAGTTTGTATAGGATTGACATTAGAAAAAAACAAAATTTGGAAAACTGTAATGACGGCTTCTATTATTTTAAGTTTATCACGTACAGGTTGGTTTATGGTTGCTGTTTATTATTTTGTTATCTTTATAAAACATATAAAGAGTGGAAAAAAATTTTCTAAAAATCAAATATTAAAAGTTTCTTTGATTTTTCTATTTATTTTTAGTATAGGTATTTTAATGTATTTTTTTAATGATACAGTTAAATTACAAATAAATAGTATCTATTATAGAATAGTTGATAATAGTTCAAATGAAGTATCAGGAAATAGACATTTATTGTATTATATATATGGGCCGTATTTACTATTTAATAGATCAAATATATTTCAAATATTATTTGGGTACGGCATTAGATGCTCAGGAATTCCGTTTAGTCAAAATATAGACATATTTTCCAAAATTGGTGGAACGATGAATTATACCTCGGCTTGGGCGGTTGAATCTGATGTTATTGGGTTATTACTAGGTGGAGGTATTATTACTACTTTATTATATTATATTATGAATTTAAGGTTGATTAAACGAAATAACATTTTTTCAAATACAATTATTATTATTTTATTTGGAGGAATAACTTACCACTTCCATTCTATTAGTTATATAATTTTGATTTTTATATTTGCTTCAATTTATATATTGAAAGAAAATCAGAAAGAAGGAATAAATGAACAGGATAGCAATTTTAATAATAAATTATAACGGGTATAAAGATACTTGTGAGTGTATAGAATCTATTCCAAAAAATGATTCAAATGAAATTGTAGTTATTGATAATGCGTCTAAGGAAAAAGAAGGAGAAAAAATAAAGGAAAGATTTCCTAATATACATTTAATACAAAGCAATAAAAATATAGGATTTGCGGGGGCAAATAATTTAGGAATCAAATATGCTATAAATAATAAATTTGATTATGTACTATTGTTAAATAATGATACGATTATAGAAAAAGACATGATAGATGAGTTAATAAAAGGTGAAGAAAATGATATAATTACTGTTCCTAAAATGTGTTATTATTCTAATCCTAGTGTTATTTGGTATGCAGGAGGTTATATAGATCGATTTAAAGGAGATGCAAAACATTTAGGGTTAAATGAAATTGAAAAAAAACATAATAAAATAAAGTATTGCAATTTTGCAACTGGATGTTGTATGTTAATTAATTTAGCTTTGATAAAAAAAATAGGATATATGAATGAAGAATACTTTATGTACTGTGAAGATGTAGATTATTGTATAAAAATGATTGAAAATAATATTAAAATAAAATATGTTCCTACTGCTAAATTGCTTCATAAAGTTAGTTCTTCTACTGGAGGAGAGATGTCTCCCTTTTCTACATATTACTATACAAGAAATAGATTTCTTTTAATAAAAAATCATAATGAATTTTTTTTCAAAACTGCTTTCTTGTATACATTATTAACAAGAAAATTGAGAATATTTATATATCGTAATAAAAAAAATACAATATATAAATATATAGAAAAGGCTATACAAGATTCCAACAAAAATATATCAGGTAAAATAAATTTGTGATTTCATTTAGAAAAACAGAGATTTATGGGGGAAAGAAATGGATAAAAAAAATAGTTCATTAACAAAAAATTCGATTTTTTATATGCTATATAATGTATTAAATGTTATTTTTCCGTTCATAACTGGAATATATATTAGCCATATATTGTTACCTGAAACAATTGGTTTAGTTGAAAGTGCAAGAAATTTAGCACAATATTTTGTTATTTTATCATTCCTAGGTATTCCAACATATGGACTAAAAATCATTTCTCAAAATAGAAATGATAAAAAAAGATTAAACCAATCATACACTGAATTAATGGTAATTAATTTTATTTCAACAGTAGTATTTTCAATTATATTTTTAATTGTAGTTTTATCAATTAATAAATATAGAATTAATGCAAATCTTTTTTTTGTTGTTGGAATTTCGATTTTCTTAAATATATTCAATAATTCATGGTTGTTTGAGGGATTAGAAGAGTTTAAGTACATATCAATAAGAAATTTAATTTTTAAGATATTAAGTTTTATACTATTAATTGTAGTTGTTAGAAAGTCTGATGACTATTTACAATATGCTTTAGTTACAGTGATTGGTACAGCTGGAAATTATTTGTTAAATATATTTTATGCAAAAAGGTATGTAACATTTAAGATAAATAGAGAAATAAATATAAAGCAACATTTAAAGTCTATCTTTTATCTAGTTTTAGTAAATTTAGCTATAGAAATATATACTTTAGTAGATATAACAATGCTAGATTGGTTAGGCAAAAAGGAAAATATAGCATATTATTCATATGGTAGCAAAATTTTTAAGATTTTAATACAAATAATAAATACATTTACTATTGTTTTAGTACCAAGGATTGCATTATATTATAAAGAAAAGAAATACGATGAATTTAATGATACAATTACTAAAACCTTAAAAACAATAATAATATTAGCAATACCTTTAATTATTGGTGTGTTTTTTACATCCGACTATTTGCTTACAGCAATATATGGTAGTGAATATATCTATAGTGCGCAAGTTTTAAAAATTTTAAGCTTAATTTTGACAATATCACCAATAGGTTATTTATTAGGTTCAAGAATTATGCTTGTAACAGATAATGAAAAAAAGATGATTATACCAGTTGTATGTGGTGCAATTACAAATATAATATGCAATTACTTTTTTATACAGAAATTTCAAGAGATAGGAGCTGCAATTGCCTCTGTTATAAGTGAAATAGTTGTCATGATAATATATATATATCTAGGTAAACGATATTTCAAATTAGAAAATATATCAAATTTATTAATAAAAGAGTTGGTGGCAATAATATTGATGATAGTATATTTGTATTTATTAAAAAATATAAATATAGATTTATTATATATAACAATTTTACAGATTATAGGTGCAGTAGTGATATATTTTGGAACATTAATTATAACTAAAGAAGAAATAACATGGAATTTTTTGAATAAAGGATTAATGATGTTAAAAAAAAGGAGGAGCAATGGATAGAAAAGAATTGTCATTAAAAGAAATACAAGAAGAGAGTTTTAAGGTACTATTAAAAATTAAAGAAATATTCGATGAAAATGGATGGAAGTATTATTTAATTGCTGGAACTTTAATTGGTGCAGTAAGACATAAAGGATTTATCCCATGGGATGATGATATAGATTTATGGATTCCAAGACCAGATTATGAGAAATTTGTTGAATATTGTATTAAAAACAAAGAAAAATTGTATCCATTCGAATTAATACATTATAAAACAAATGATAAATATATTTATCCAATAGCGAGATTTTCAGACTCTAGATACATTTTGGACTATAAAAATACGAAAGATTATGGATTAGGATTATTTGTTGATTTATATCCATTAGATGGCGTAAAGGAGAATTATTATTTCTTTAAGAAAAAAATGCATAATATAAATAGAAAAATTGTTTTATGTGGTGCAAAGAAAATGGTAAAAGGCAATAGTAAAATAAAAAACTTTCTAAAAATACCATATTATTTTATAATAAAAAAGAGCAACTTGAATAAATTGTTAGAAAAATGCGATAAAATTGCTCAAAAATATAAATTTGAAGAATATAGTAGAGTTGAATGTGTGTGTTGGGCGGACCATTTTTTTACTTATGAAAAAAAATGGATAATTGGAGATGAGGAAAAGTTTTTAGAATTTAATGGTGAATTATTTAGAGTACCATCTGATTATGATAAGGTATTAACTAGATTATATGGAAATTATATGAAATTACCACCAAAAGAAGAACAAATAGCTCATCATTTTTATAAAGCATATAAGAAATAAAATGTAAAAGGGGAAATAAAATGAAGTATTTTGGTATAGTAAGTTATAATATATATGCAAATTTTACAAATTATGGTTCTGCATTGCAGTCATGGGCATTATCACAAACAATAGATAATCTTGGAAGTGATAAATGGAAAGCAAAGTTAATAGATTATTGCCCTGATATATTAAAGGATAAAGATCCACTTAATCCAATGAAAAATATGTGGGATAAAGATGAAAAAATGAGAAAAGAATGTGAATTAAGTTTACCAGCAATAAAAGAAAACTATGTTAAATTTATGAGATTCTATAATGAAGAATTTTCTAAAACAAAAAAATCATATACATCTTCTGATTTTAATGATGTGGTAGAAGATGAAAATATAAGTGGTTTTGTGTGCGGTAGTGATACGATTTTTTGCGTAGATGAGTTTGGAATTGATGATGGATACTATGCAAATTATGATTGTATGAAAAATGGACAAACTATATCATATGCAGCTAGTTTTGGAGATCCACATTTTAATGAAGATACATATAAAGTTTTAAATGATAGATTACAAAATTTTAAAGCAATTGGATTAAGAGAAAATAATATGTTAGAATATGTCAAAAAGCATACTAATGTAAACGTCCAAAAAGTATTAGATCCAACACTTATTTTAAATGCAGAAGATTACGAAAAAATAACAGCTGAAAAATTGGAAAACGAAAAATACTTGCTTTTATATTCTAGAAGATATAATCAAAATATGTATGATTTTGCTGAGAAAATTGCAAAAGAAAATGGATGGAGAATTATTGAAATAAGTTTACAAGCATCAAATGCAAGTAAACATAGAATGTTTTATGAAGCTGGAGTGGAAGAGTTTTTATCATTAGTAAAAAATGCAGAATTTATAGTTACTAATTCTTTTCATGGAATGATTTTCGCAGTACAATTTAGAAGACAATTTGTTATTTTTTCAAGAGAACAATGCAGCACAAAAATTGAAGAATTATTAAAATTATTTGGATTAGAAGATAGATTACTTATAAATGGAAGTGAAAAATTTAATAAAAATATTGACTATATAAAAGTACATGAAAGAATAAATAATGAAAGAATACAATCAATTAAATTTCTAAAAAAAGAATTAAATAATATGTATGTTGAAGGAGATAAAGCCAATGGATAATAAATATATTGGAAATAGTATATTAATAGAATTATTAAAAAAATACAATATAAAGAAATTAGTTCTTTCATCAGGTGCAAGAAATGTTCCTTTTGTATTTAATGTTGAAAATGATTCTGATTTTGAGTGCTTTTCAGTAATTGATGAAAGAAATGCAGCTTTTTTTGCATTAGGATTGAGTCAACAAGCAAAAGAGCCCGTCGTTATAGCATGTACTAGTGGAACTGCTGCATCAAACTATATAACAGGAATTACAGAAGCATATTATAGCCATGCACCTATAGTTGTTCTTACATTTGATAGAAATCCATATATGTATAACTAATTAGAAACTCAAAAAATTGATCAAGAATCAATATTTGAATCAATAACTAAGAAAAATGTTACGCTTCCTATTGTTAAAGATGAAGAAGATATATGGTATTGCAATAGAATTATAAATGAAGCATTAATGGAATTATATAAACCAGGATGTGGACCAGTACATATAAATATTCCATTAGTTGGAAATATGAATAATTTATTTAATAGTACAGAAGAAATTGAAAAAATGAATCAAGTAAAGAAAATAGATTATATATCATATAATAATAATCAAAAATGGAATGATGTTATAAATAAATTATTAAATAAGAAAAAAATATTATTAATTATTGGACAAGAAGATAATTTAACAGAAAAACAAATTAATTATATCAGAAAATTTGCAGAGATAACGAAATGTCCTATTTTAACAGATAACTTATCTAATTTTAAAAGTAAATATAATATTTTAGCTGGGCCTATAATTAAAGCTCTTAATTCAAATTCCATAAATAAGCTATTACCAGAAGTTGTTATTTCTTTTGGAAATAACATGCAGGAAAGAATAAAGGAGCTTTTAAGAGGAAAGAATATTGAACATTGGTATTTAAGCGAAGATGGTCAGCTTAGAGATTGCTTTAAATCATTATCAGTGTTATTTGACAGTACAATTGATTATTTTTTTGAAACATTTAATAGTGGATTAGAAAATAAATATAATGCGGATGGAAAATATTTTGATGATTGGTCAAAAGTATCAAATGCAATAAAAATGCCAGATATGCCATTTTCTAATTTTTATGTAACAAGAGAATTTTCTAGAATAATACCTAATAATTCAATAGTTCATTTAGCAATATTAAATGCAACAAGACAAATGCAATTTTTTGAACTTGATGAATCAATAAAGGTATATAGTAATGTTAATGCATTTGGAATTGATGGATGTTTGCCAACATTTATGGGACAAGCATATACTACAGATGATCTAGCTTTTATTATAATAGGGGATTTAAGCTTTTTCTATGGAATGAATGCGCTTGCTATAAAACATGTAAAAAATAATGTAAGAGTATTAATGATAAATAATGGTGGTGGGGCAGAATTTCATATTCAACCTGACTCAAATAGTATACCTACAATAGATAAACATATAGGAGCTGCACATAATAGAATAGCTAAAGATTGGGCTAAATCATTAGGTTATAAATATATTTGTGCAAATGATATGAAAACATTTAATGATAATATAAAAGAATTTGTAAGAAAAGATAGTGTTTCTCCAATTTTCTTTGAAGTATTTACTAATATGAAGTTAGATGGAGAGTTTTGTTTATCAGTATATAGAGAAATGGAAAAAAGCATAAAAGATGTATTGGAGGAATTAAACTAACATGAAAAATATTTTATTATTAGGCGGTACTGGTGCTATTGGAAATTTTGTTGCTGAAATATTATCTAATTCAGATGAATGGAATATTTTTATAACCACAAGGAATGAAAGAATACCAAAAATAAAGAACGTTAAATATATAAAAGGAAATGCAAGAGAATTTGATTTTATAAAAAATGTTTGTATAGATCACTACGATGCTATTATTGATTTTATGAATTACAATTTAGAAGAATTTGAACAGAATTATGAAGTGCTTTTAAGAGCTACAAATCATTATATATTTTTAAGCTCTTGTCGAGTATATAATAATGAAAATCTATTGACGGAAAATTCACCTAGATTATTAGATACAATAAAAGATGATGAATTTTTAAAAACTAATAGATATGCTTTAAGAAAAGCAAGAGAGGAAGATATATTAAATAAATCGGAATATAATAATTGGACTATTGTAAGACCATATATAACATTCAGTAATATAAGACTTCAACTGGGGGTATATGAAAAAGAAGAGTGGTTGTATAGATTATTAAATGATGAGCCATTAGTAGTAAATAAAAATGTGCTAGAAAAATATACTTCTTTGACATATGGATATGATGTGGCTTATGGAATTTATAAAATATTAAACAATAAAGAATTATACAGAGATAAAATACAATTTGTAACTGAACAAAGTATTAAATGGAAAGATATATTAAATACTTATACTGAAATCATAACGAATTTAACAAATAAAAATCCTGTAATAATTGAATCAGAAAATTTATGTGAAATAGAGGAATTATTTGAAGGTGGATATAATACAAAATATGATAGACTTTGGAATAGAAAGTTTGATAATAGTAAATCAATAGAATATAGTAAAGATATTGTATATCATGAAACATTAGAAAAAATAAAAGAATGTTTAATAGAATTTATAGAAAAATGGAAAATCGAGGGGAATATTGCATTTAATAAAATAAATGAAGAATATGAAAATAAAATGAATATTTTATGTAATAAATTAATGTTAAAGGAGAATAGAAATGATTAATTTTACAGTTGGACCAGTTCAATCTAGTGATGAAGTAAGAAAAATTGGACAAGAACAAGTTCCTTATTTTAGAACACCAGAATTTTCAAATATAATGTATGAAAATGAAAAGCTAGTAAAGAAATTTTCAGGGGCATCTGAAAATTCAAGAGTAGTTTTTATTACAGGATCAGGAACAGCTTCAATGGAAGCGGCTGTAATGAATATTTTTAATGAAAACGATAATGTTTTAATTATAAATGGAGGAAGTTTTGGACAAAGATTTGTAGATTTATGTAGTTTATACAATGTTAAATATACAGAAATAAAATTACCTATTGGGAAAGGAATTAACGAAGAAACCTTAAAAAAATATGAAGGCGAAGGATATACAGGCTTTCTTGTAAATGTTCATGAAACATCTACAGGAGAACATTATAATATAGAAATAATAAGTGATTTTTGTAAAAGAAACAATATCTTTTTATTAGTTGATGCAATAAGTTCATTTTTAGCAGATGAATTTAATATGAAAGAATTACATGTTGGAGCAATGATAACAGGTTCACAAAAAGCATTAGCATGTCCACCGGGGATATCTCTTATTGTATTATCTGAAGATGCAATTAAAAGAGTAGAAAATAATCAAACTAAATGTATGTATTTAGATATAAAAAATGCATTAAAAAATGGCGAAAGAGGTCAAACACCATTTACACCAGCTGTAGGAATATTAAGACAAATTAATGCTAGATTAAAACAAATTGAAAGAGATGGAGGGCAACAAATTGAAATAAATAGAACACGTGAACTAGCAGAATATTTTAGAAATGCTATAAAAGATTTACCTTTAGAAATTGTTCCAGAAGATTCGTCAAATGCAGTTACAGCATTGCATCCGTTAAATAATCAAGCATATAAAATATTTGAAACATTAAAAGATGAATATGGTATTTGGATATGTCCTAATGGAGGAGAATTAAAAGATAAAGTTTTTAGAGTAGGACATATTGGTGATTTAACAATACAAGATTATGATAAATTGATTGATGCTCTAAAAAAATTACATGATAAAGGAATTTTATAAAAAGGAAGATAAAAATGGTTAAAGTTATTACATATGGAACATATGATTTATTACATTATGGACATATAAGATTATTAGAAAGAGCAAAAGCTTTAGGCGATTATTTAATAGTTGGAGTAACATCAGATGATTTTGATAGAACTAGAGGAAAAATAAATGTACAACAATCCCTTGCAGAAAGAATTGAAGCTGTAAAATCAACTGGGCTAGCAGATCAAATTATTGTGGAAGAATATGAAGGACAAAAAATAGATGACATTAAAAGATATGGTGTTGATATTTTTACTGTTGGTTCAGATTGGGAAGGACAATTCGATTATTTGAAGGATTATTGTAAGATAATATATTTAGAAAGAACTGAAGGGATATCAAGTTCAGATATAAGAAGTAAAGAACGAGAGCTAACAATGGGAATTGTTGGAGATTATGCAAGTTACATTAATAAATTTCAACAGGAAGATAAATATGTTAACGGAATAAAAATAGTAGGAATTTGTACAGAAAATTTGGAAGAAATGAATAAAAATATAAAAACTTTTCCTGTTATAACAAAGAGTTACAATGAATTATTAAAGAGCGTTGACTCTGTATATGTAAGTGCTAACTTAGAGAATCGTTATGAACTTATAAAACATGCGTTAGATGAAAATAAACATGTGTTATCTGCTTCTCCAATGTGTCAAAATGAAAAAGAATTAAAAGAACTTTTTGACTTAGCTAATAATAAAAAATTAATTTTGATGGAAGGGGTAAAAACAGCGTACTCAACAGCTTATTCCAGATTATTATTACTTGTAAAAGCAGGACAAATTGGAAAAGTTATTTCAATAGATGTTACATGCACTGATATGAGATACTCTAGTGATAAAGATTATAAAATGAAAAGTTTTGAAAGATGGGGATCAAATGCACTATTACCAATTTTTCAAATATTAGGTACTGATTATAAAAATCATAGAATAATAGCCCATTTTTCTGATAGTCAAAAATCTCAGGATGAATTTACAAAAATTGATTTTATATATGATAATGCGGTTGCTTCATTAAAGGTAGCTGAAGGGGCAAAATCAGAGGGAGAGTTAATTATTACAGGAACAAAAGGTTATATATATGTCCCTGCACCATGGTGGAAAACAGATTATTTTGAAATCAGATTTGAAAATCAAAATGATAATAGAAGATTTTTTTATCAATTAGATGGTGAAGGAATAAGATATGAACTTTTAGCTTTTACAAGATCAATTCAAGAAGAAAAAAAAATAGAATATATAGATGAAAAAACTTCTATATCAATATCAAAAATTGCAAGAGAAATAAAAGAAAATAAAAATGTAATTGAAATATGATTAATAAAGTAAAATGTGTGGGAATAGTATTTTGCGAAGCATGTGCATATTCATTACCATCAATTACATATGCTACAGGGGGAACACCTGATTATGTAATTAATGATATTAATGGATATGGTATTTCTTTAAATAAGTCAGGAGAAGAATTTGCTAATTCAGTGATCAAGATTATGAATGAAAAGAATAAATTAGAAGAAATGAAATACAACGCTAGAAAAATGTATGAACAAGATTTAAATTGGAAACATTTTGGTGAAAAGTTAGAAGATATAATTAATAGTTTAATAATCAAAGATTAAAGGGAGTACAATATGAAAATAGCAGTAGCAGGAACAGGTTATGTAGGTTTAAGTTTAGCAACATTATTAAGTAAAAATAATGAAGTAGTTGCCTTAGATGTTATACCTGAAAAAAATAAAAAAAATAAATAACAGAATATCTCCACTAAGAGATGAATACATAGAAAAGTATTTTAAAGAATATGACTTAAATTTAAAAGCAACTTTAGATTATAAAGAGGCTTTTAAAGGTGCTAATTTTGTAATAATAAGTACACCTACTAATTATGATGTTGAGAAGAACTACTTCGATACGTCAAGTGTTGAAGATGTAATTCAAAAAGTACTTACTATGAATGATGACAATATTACAATGGTTGTAAAATCTACAATACCAGTAGGATTTATTGAATATGCTAGAAAAAAATATAATACTAGTAATCTATTCTTTTCACCAGAATTTTTAAGAGAAGGAAAGGCATTATATGACAATTTATATCCTTCTAGAATAATTGTTGGAGATAAAAGTAAAAAAGGGCAAGCGTTTGCAAAATTATTATTAGATAGTTCTGAAAAAAAGGATGCACCGGTTCTATATATGGATAGTACTGAGGCAGAAGCAGTTAAACTTTTTGCAAATACATATTTAGCAATGAGAGTTGCATATTTTAATGAGCTTGATACATATGCTATTGCAAAAGGATTAAATGCTAAAGATATAGTTGAAGGCATTTCTTTAGATCCTAGAATTGGAAACTATTATAATAATCATTCTTTTGGATATGGTGGATATTGTTTTCCGAAAGATACAAAGCAACTATTAGCAAATTACAAAGATATCCCTCAAAATTTAATAGAAGCAGTTGTAAAAGCAAATAAAACTAGAAAAGATTTTATTACAGAAGATATAATAAAAACAAATCCAGAAGTAGTTGGCGTATATAGATTAACAATGAAGGCTGAATCTGATAATTTTAGATTTAGTGCTATACAAGATATTATTAAAAATTTAAAAAATAATAATATTAAAGTTGTTATTTATGAACCTACGTTAAATGATAGTGAATTTAATGGAATAGAGGTTGTAAATGATATATATGATTTTAAACAAAAATCTTCTATTATACTTGCAAATAGAATGGAAGATGTAATAAGTGATGTAAAAGATAAAGTATATACAAGAGATTTATTTAGTAGAGATTAACAGATATAAAGAATGTAAATTTTTTAATAAGAAAGGTAGAATTAATTTGATTTTTCCAAGAGATTGTAGTGCAAGAGCAATTGGGTCGAAAGCTAGAGCGATTTTTCCAAATAAACTAAACTTAAATCATTGGGAGTTTCATGATTTGACAGGAACAGATCATGGAACTGATATGATAATTGAATATATTGAAGATGAAGAATTTAAAAATAATAAAATAGAATGTCAAATTAAAGGAACTATGAACTTAAAAAAAATGATAAAGAAAGATCATATCTCTTTTAGTTTAGATGTAAAAACAATCAATTATGCATTAAATTGTAAATATGCTTTTATATTATTTGTTGTGGATGTTAATTGTGAAGATGTTTATTATATAGCTATTCAAGATTATTTTATAGCTAATCCAGATTGCTTTGAAAAATTAAAAAATAATACTAATTCAATGAGCATTTTTTTTTCAGCTAAGGATAAATTAGATGAAGAAAATGATTATGAGTTAATACAGTGTGCGAAATCTGTATACATAAGGAAAAAAGAGGATGAAATCATAAAAATGTAAAAAAAAGAGCTGAATGGAAAAGAAATTTTTACAAATAAGTAAATAAAATGAGAAATACTTGAAAAAAAAGAAAAAGATGTTATAATAGATAGTATATTATAACTTAATGT
The DNA here is from genome assembly GCA_017934475.1 of Clostridia bacterium. Taxonomy (GTDB): domain Bacteria; phylum Bacillota; class Clostridia; order TANB77; family CAG-508; genus UMGS1663. The sequence continues at coordinate 52,518 of JAGBJN010000003.1, forward strand.
TGAAAAATGGAAACTAAAAGGAGAAAAAATGAAAAAAGCATTAATTACAGGAATAACAGGGCAAGATGGTTCATACTTAGCAGAATTTTTACTAGAGAAGGGATATGAAGTACATGGAATAGTACGTAGAGCATCTATTTCAAATACAGGTAGAATAGATCATATAATTGATAAATTATTTTTACATGATGGAGATTTATCAGATTCATCAAGTATAATAAAATTAGTTAAAGAAATTGAACCAGATGAAATATATAATTTGGCTGCACAAAGCCATGTTGGTACAAGTTTTGATGCTGCAGAATATACTGGTGATATTGACGCGTTAGGTGTTTTAAGAATATTAGAAGCAGTACATATGCTAGGATTAGAAAGCAAATGTAGAATTTATCAAGCATCTACATCTGAATTATATGGAAAAGTAGAAGAATGTCCACAAAATGAAAATACACCATTCCACCCATATAGCCCATATGCTGTTGCAAAACAATATGGATTTTGGATTATAAAAGAATATAGAGAAGCTTACAATATGTTTGCTTGTAATGGTATATTATTTAATCATGAATCTGAAAGAAGAGGAGAAAACTTTGTAACAAGAAAAATAACTCTTGCTGCAGGTAGAATTGCTGAAGGTTTACAAGATCACCTAGAACTTGGAAATTTAGATTCGTTAAGAGATTGGGGATATGCTAAAGACTACGTAGAATGTATGTGGCTTATTCTACAAGCAGAAAAACCAGATGATTTTGTTATTGCAACAGGTGTGCAACATACAGTTCGTGACTTTACTGAAAAAGCATTTGCAGAAAATGGAATGAAGATTAGATGGGAAGGTTCTGGATTAGATGAAAAAGGCTATGATGCTGAAACAGGAAAAATGCTAGTATGTGTTAATCCTAAATTCTTTAGACCAACAGATGTTGTAAATTTATGGGGAAATCCTACAAAAGCTAAAGAGCAACTTGGATGGAACCCACAAACTACAAGTTATGAAGAATTAATTCATATAATGGCAGTACATGATAGAGAGCTTGCTAAAAAAGAAAAATTGATGAAATAAAACTAAAGGAGTTAGCAGTATGGATTATGAACATAATAAGGAAATAATGGAATTAATAAAAAATATAAAAGAGATAAATGAACAGATGTATAATCCAAACGAAAAAATTAGAAAAATTCTAATGGAAATTCAAGAAAAAATGAAAGAAGAAAGTTCTACATTTGAATTAATAAGTGTTAATGGAGATATATCTAAAATTACAACAATAGACAATATAGATATTAATATTTTGTATAGTAAGTTACCGTTTTATAAATCTTTATGTGAGGCAAAATTATTAGAAAAATGTGGTAGAAAACTATATGATGAAATCTGCAAAAAAGAAAATATAAAATAAAAAGACAATAAGTTAAATATTTTAAATTATTTAAGGAGAATAAGTTAAAATTGATAAAAAATGAAAAATTAATTGAAATTGTAAATAAAGCGTTAGATGTTCTATATAGTAAGGATAAAGTATTAATAAAAAATGAAGTCCAAGAAGAATCTATAGTCTCGAAATTTTCAAGATATTTAGAAAGAATACTAGAAAAGGAAAATTTATTAGAAAATAATTTAAGTGTTGATAATGAATATAATAGAGATATTTTAAGTGAATCAGGGTATAAGGAAATTATATATGATGGAAAAAAAGCAAGGTAAAACCGGATGTTATATTTCATGAAAGGGAAACAAACAGCCATAATATACTAGTAATAGAGTTCAAAAAAATTAAAAATACAAATAAAGAATCAAGAAGAAGGGATGAACTCAAATTGAATGTATTTACAAACGATTCATTAAGTTATCGATATCAATTGGGATTATTTATAGATTTAACGCCTAAAAGGGAGAATGTTATAATGAAGTATTTTATTAATGGGAAAATGGTAAAAAAAATATAAATTATAAAAATGATGAAGAAAAAGAAAAGAGATAGTTAAACTATCTCTTTTCTTTTTGTCTTCTTTTTGTGTCGCAGTTGACATAAGCCACTCGACTTTGTAATTTAATTATAATATATATTATGATTTTTGTCAAATAAATTATACTAAAATTACAAAAAAACTTAAAAAACTATTTGACATACAATTGTTTTATTTTTTCATTTATTAAATCTAAACTTTCATCTGAAAGTCTTAAACCAGATAATATATCATATTTTTTTTGAGGGTCTAGTATTTTTTGTTTGCTTATAGTTGTTATTTGACTAACTAATGCTACACTACCTTTTTTCATTTTAGACATTTGTGTATACATTTTCATTAAAAAATTTAATTCTTTTAAGGCTTCTTCAATTTTTTGTTGGTCAGATTGTTTTTTTAATACGGAATCAACTTTTGAAATAAATTCTGCTTCTAGCATATCATATTTTTCTTTAAAATTGTTGTAAATTTCATCTTTTAAGAAAACTGATGAAAAGTGCATGTCCTTTCCTTTATATGAAGTTAATGGAACAACTGTTATTATTCCAGAAGATTTCGGATTATTTTTATCCAAAACAACACAATAATGTAAACCGCTTTCCTCATTTCCAATATTATAACCTAAATTTACTTTTATAATGTCTCCTCTATTATATGTTTTTAAGTAGTTAGGTTTAAAATCTTCTTTGAAATTCATATATCTACAGAAATCTTCAATCCAATATGCAAGATCGTCTGCATTAGAAATTGTATCAGGATTATCAGTATAATTTGTCATTAATTTCTTTAATTGAATTAATGAAGATTCAACATGTGAAAGAGTTGCATCTTTTTTGTTTTTATCATTTGTATTTTCAATTTTTTCTATATCATTTTCATTGTTTACTAAATTTTCCATTGACCACATCTCCTTAAATTTGTATAATTATATTACCTTTTCATTGAAAATACAATAGTTGTTTATAAATAAGGTAAAAACTATATAAGTAAAAAATGTATTTATATAAGGATTAGGAAAGAAGTCTTCGGACGGTGCTTAAAAAACGTAGATTTTTAAATTTGCTCTTTTTCTTTTTGGCATTTATTTGACTTAAAAGACATAATTATATATAATGAAAAAATAAAGGGGTGTTTGTTTAAATGTCAGTATTAGTTACAGGTGGTGCAGGTTATATTGGTAGCCATACAGTAATTGAATTATTAAATTCAGGGAAAGAAGTAGTTATTATAGATAATTTTTCTAATAGTAAAAATGATTCTTTAAATGCTATTAAAGAAATAACAGGGAAAGATTTCAAGTTTTATAATATAAACTATTTAGATAGAGAAGCATTAGAAAAAGTATTTATTGAAAATCCTGATATAGATAGTGTACTTAACTTTGCAGGATATAAAGCAGTAGGAGAATCAGTTGCAAAACCAATTGAATATTATATAAATAATATATCTGGTGCATTAGTATTACTAGATACTATGAGAAAATATAATGTTAAGAAATTTATATTTAGTTCTTCTGCAACAGTATATGGTAACCCTGAAACTATTCCCATTACAGAAGAATGTAAAGTTGGTGGAACAACTAATCCATATGGTACTACTAAACTATATATAGAACAAATATTAAAAGATTTATATAATTCTGATAATACATGGGATATAGCGATACTACGTTATTTTAATCCAGTTGGTGCACATGAAAGTGGATTAATTGGAGAAGAACCAAAAGGAATACCAAATAATTTAATGCCTTATGTTGTACGTGTTGCTGCAGGAATATTACCTGAACTTTCTGTATTTGGAAATGATTATGATACTCATGATGGAACAGGAGTAAGAGATTATATACATGTAGTAGATTTAGCAAAAGGACATATAAAAGCATTAGAAAAATTAGAAAGAGAAAATTCTGGATTATTTATATATAATTTAGGTACAGGTATAGGTTATAGTGTACTTGATATGGTAAAAGCTTTTGAAAAAGCAACAGGTAAAGAAGTAAAATATAAAATAGTAGAAAGAAGACCAGGAGATATTGCAACATGTTATTCTAACCCTGCAAAAGCACAAAGAGAATTGGGATGGAAAGCAGAGAAAACACTTGAAGACATGTGTAGAGATTCTTGGAAATTTATTGAAAATAAGATATAAATAGAATAATGTATTTTTAATATGAAAATAAAAAAGACAAACTTTGTGAACAAAATAGGGTTCACTTCATTGTATAAGTTTGTCTTTTTTTGACGTATTTACTCGAAATGTTTTGTTTGACAGTTACCATAAAATATGATATGATTTTTTAAAAATAAATTAAAGTTATAACTTATTTCAATATTTATTTTTATCAAGGAAATTTACTTTCTTTTTTTTATACCATGTGAATTTCTAAAATCAAATTAAATAAAAAATTTTTACACAAGAATTGATTGTGTTTATTAATGTTGCGTATTTTTTATAATTTTCCAGACAGTGTTTGGAAAAATTGTGAAGGTATTTTATGATAAAGTTTGAAATTTTTGCGACACTGTCGCAAAAATTGTAAGGAGGATTTATGGAAAATTTAACGTCAAATAATAATATAAATATAGATGAATTATATAATAAAATATCAGAACAGATTGAAATATCTAAAATGAATATTGCTATTCAAGCTAATAGTGAAATGACAATGCTTTATTGGAATATCGGAAGAGATATAACTGAAAATGTATTAAATAACAATAAAGCAGAATATGGGAAAGAAGTAATAAATTGTTTAAGTAAAAGATTAACTAGCGAATATGGTCGTGGATATAGTATTAGAAATATATTTAATATGTTAAGATTTTACGAATATTTCAATGATTTTGAAATTTTGCAGACACTGTCTGCAAAATTGAGCTGGTCACATTTTATTGAAATAATAAAGATAAAAAATGGATTAAAACGAGAGTTTTATACAACAATGTGTATAAATGAAAATTGGTCTGTAAGAACATTAAGAGAAAGAATAAGCTCAGCATTATTTGAGAGAACAGCTATATCGAAAAAGCCAGAAAAAACAATTATAAAAGATTTACAATTATTAAATAAAGAAAATAAAATGTCAACAGACTTATTTTTTAGAGATCCTTATGTATTAGATTTTTTAGATTTAAAGGATACATATAGTGAAAAAGATTTTGAAAGCGCAATAATAAGTGAGTTAGAGAGGTTTATATTAGAAATGGGAAATGATTTTGCGTTTTTAGCAAGACAAAAAAGAATAACAATAGATGGAGAAGATTATTATATCGATTTATTATTTTATCATAGGAAAATGAAAAGACTAGTTGTTATAGAATTAAAATTAGATAAATTTAAACCAGAATATAAAGGACAAGTTGAGTTATACTTAAAATGGTTAGATAAATATGAAAGAGCAGAAGGAGAAGAATCTCCAATTGCAATAATACTATGTGCAGATAAAAATGATATGGTGGCAGAATTATTACAATTGGATAATAGTGATATTCATGTTGCAAGATATATAACGAATTATGTTTCAAAAGATTTGTTAGAGCAAAAACTAATGAAAAGCATTGAAAAGGCAAAAAGACAATTAGAACAAAGAAATAAAAGAAGTAAAATATAAAATAGTAGTTTTTTTATAAAAATATTGCATATAATATAAATATATATTATTATATATATAAGGATTAGGGCAGAAGTCTTCGGACGGTGCTTAAAAAGGGTAGATTTTTAAATCTACTCTTTTTCTTTTATCAAATTGATAAGTTTTTTTGTTTTTAGGTTGTAATTTATAATTGTATTATATATAATAACAAATATAATGAATTTGAAAGGGAGTATTATTATGGAAAAAGATTCTAAAATATATGTAGCAGGTCATAGAGGAATGGTAGGATCTGCAATAGTAAGAGAACTTGAAAGACAAGGATATACAAATATAATTACAAGAACACACTCTGAATTGGATTTATGCAGACAAGCTGATGTAGAAAAATTTTTTGAGGAAGAGAAACCAGAATATGTATTTTTAGCAGCTGCAAAAGTTGGTGGTATTATTGCTAATCAAGAAGCTTTAGCTGATTTTATGTATGATAATATGATATTAGAAATGAATGTTATACATTCTGCTTGGAAAAATGGATGCAAAAAAGTAGAATTTTTAGGTTCATCTTGTATATATCCAAGAATGGCACCACAACCAATGAAAGAAGATTGTTTGCTTACAAGTGAACTAGAAAAAACAAATGAGGCATATGCTTTAGCTAAAATTTCTGGATTAAAATATTGTGAATATTTAAATAGACAATATGGTACAGAATATATAAGTGTAATGCCAACAAATTTATATGGACCAAATGACAATTACCATCCAACACATAGCCATGTATTACCAGCACTTATTCGTAGATTTCATGAAGCAAAAGAAAACAATTTACCATCAGTAACATGTTGGGGAGATGGAACACCATTAAGAGAATTCTTATATGTAGATGATTTAGCAAATCTATGTGTATTTTTAATGAATAATTATGTTGGAAATGAAACAGTAAATGCAGGAACAGGAAAAGAAATAACAATAAAAGAATTAACAGAACTTGTTGCTAAAGTAATAGGATATAATGGTGAAATATTATGGGATACATCAAAACCAAATGGAACACCAAGAAAATTATTAGATGTATCTAAAGCAACAAATTTAGGATGGACATATAAGACAGAATTAGAAGATGGAATAAAACTTGCTTATGAAGATTTCCTAAATAATCCAATGAGAGCAGAAAGATAGGAGAGATTGCTAATGAACATTATATTACTATCTGGTGGTTCTGGTAAAAGATTATGGCCACTTTCTAATGATGTCAGATCAAAACAATTTATAAAGATATTTAGAAATGAATCTGGCGAATATGAATCTATGCTTCAACGCATGTATAGAAATATAAAAAAGGTTAATGCTGACTCTGTTGTAACGATTGCTACATCTAAATCACAGGTATCAAGTATTAATAATCAAATAGGTGATGATGTAGGTATATCTATAGAAACTTGTAGAAGAGATACATTTCCAGCAATTGCACTAGCAACAGCATATTTACATGATGTAAAGGGTGTTTCAGAAGATGAAGCAGTAGTTGTATGCCCGGTAGATCCATATGTAGAAGAAGATTACTTTATAGCATTAAATGAACTTTATAATATGGCTAAAACTGGAAATGCAAATTTAAATTTAATGGGTATAAATCCAACATATCCAAGTGAAAAATATGGATATATAATACCAGAAAATAGTGAAAAAATAAGTAAAGTAAAAATGTTTAAAGAAAAACCAGATAAAGAAACTGCAAAGGAATATATTGCTTCTGGTGCTTTATGGAATGGTGGTATTTTTGCATATAAATTAAAATATGTTTTAGATATTGCACATAAACTTATAGATTTTGAAGATTATGAGGATTTATTTAATAAATATGAGACTTTAAGTAAAATAAGTTTTGATTATGCAGTTGTTGAAAAAGAAGATAATATACAAGTTATGAGATTTAACGGAATGTGGAAAGACCTTGGAACATGGAATACTTTAACTGAAAGTATGAATGATAATATATTAGGAAAAGGTATTCAAAATGAAACTTGTGAGAATACACATATTATTAATGAACTAAATATTCCAATTTTATGTATGGGAATAAAAGATGCAATTGTTGCAGCAAGTCCAGAAGGAATACTAGTTTCAAATAAAGAACAATCTAGTTATATAAAACCTTATGTTGAAGATATAGAAGGACAAATAATGTTTGCAGAAAAATCATGGGGAAGTTATAAAGTAATAGATATTCAAGAAGAGAGTTTAACAATACTTGTTACTTTAAAAGCTGGAAGTAAAATGCATTACCATAGTCATGACAATAGAGATGAAGTTTGGACTATTATAGAAGGAAAAGGAAAAACTATAATTGATGGAATGGAACAAATAGTGAAACCTGGAGATGTTATCACAATGGAAGCAGGATGTAGACATACTATAATAGCTGAAACAGAACTAAAACTAATAGAAGTTCAATTAGGCAAGGAGATAAATGTTAATGATAAACACAAATACGAAATCGAATAACTATCCATTTTTATTAAAACCAAGTGCAAAAGATTATCTTTGGGGTGGAAATAGATTAAATGAAGATTTTAATAAAAACATTGATTTAAGTCCTTTAGCAGAAACTTGGGAATGTTCAACACACCCAGATGGTCCAAGCTATGTTGCCTCTGGAATTCATAAAGGAAAAAATTTAATAGAAGTATTAAAAGAACATCCTGAATATTTAGGAACTCACCCAAATACAAATGGAGAATTACCAATATTAATTAAATTTATAGATGCTAAAAAGGATTTATCTGTTCAAGTTCATCCTGATGATGAATATGCAAAAAAATATGAAAATGGGCAATTAGGTAAGACAGAGATGTGGTATGTTTTAGATGCAACTAAGAATGCTAAATTAGTGCATGGATTTAAAACAGATGTTAATGAACGAATAATAAGAAAAGCAATAGAAGATGGAAAGTTAGAAAAGTATTTAAATAAAGTTCAAGTTCATAAAGATGATATATTTTTTATTGAAGCAGGAACGGTTCATGCAATAGGTGAAGGAACACTAATTGCTGAAATACAAGAAAACTCTAATTTAACATATAGATTATATGATTACAATAGAGTAGACAAAAATGGAAAGTTAAGAGAATTACATATAGATAAAGCATTAAAAGTTATGAATTACAAAGCCTCACAAAAAGTAAAACAACCTATGAAAATATATAACTATAAAAAAGGCTCATGCTCAAACCTAATCTGTAGATGTAAATATTTTGAAGTACATAAAAATATAATAAACACAGAGAATACAAAAGAAATGTTTAAAATGAAAACAGAAAGTAATTCTTTTCATGTACTTCTTTGTTTAGAAGGATGCGGAACAATTTTAACAGATAAGGAGAATATTCAATTTTTTAAAGGTGATTGTATATTTATACCAGCTAATTCAGTAGAATTTAGAATACATGGTATAGCTAGTATTTTAGATGTAAATTGTTAAAATGATAATATATATGTAAAATATTTCCAGAGAAAATTTTAAAAAAGTTGACAATTTACATAAATTATCATATACTAAATATATAAAAAAGAGGGAGTACCAAGCCTTAGTTGGAACTAAAAAAGAATAGAGGCTATTAATATATTATTAAGATATATTAATAGTCTTTTTTTGTATGTATTGTAGGTGATTTTTATATGAAAAAGAGAATACATTTTAAATTATTAGAAGAAAAATATAAAGAATGGGGTAAATAGTTTTTTATGGAAAAAATTTGTGGTCCAAAGTTGGGACCACATTAGATGAATGTACGCAAAAGTACATAAGAAAGAGAATTTTGAATATACCAAAATTAATAAATGATTTATAAAAATTATGGTCGTGGATGTAGTAAAAGTAATATTTTTAATATGCTGAAAATTTATGAATATTTCACTGATTTTCAAATTTTGCAGACAGTGTCTGCAAAATTGAGTTGGTCACATTTTATTGAAATAATAAAGATAGAAAATGAATTAAATTGAAAATAAAATATAGAAGATAAAAACAATAAATATTATTAAAATGTATTACCTAAAAAGTAATACAAAATATTGACAAACGAAAATAAAGTATATATAATATAGTATATACTTTATTTTTATGCTTTGGAGGTGTCGGAAATATTTATTACTTTTAGAACAAATAAATTAGAAAAGTTATGTAATAATAAAAAGGAAGCAATAAAAGAATATGGTTTAAAAGTTGGAAGCAAACTAATTCAAAGAAAACTTGAATTAGAAGCTTTTAGTAATTTACAAAAGGTGCCAGTAAATTTACCATGGAGAAGAGAAAAACTTAAAGGATTTGAAGATAGATGGTCTATTAGAGTAGAACAGGAATATAGAATTGAAATTCAAGCATTAGATTTAAATGATGATTTAAGTAAAATTGAAAATATTAAAATTTTGGAGGTGAGCAAACACTATGAATAGAGAAGATTTAGTTTGCCCAGGAGAAACTATAAAAGAGTTATTAGAGGTATGTAATTATACTCAACAAGACCTTGCAAATAAGTTATGTATGGAATTAAAAACAACAAATGAAATATTAAATGGTAAAGCACCTATAACTATTGAAACAGCAATAAAATTAGAAAAAATCTTTGATGTAGATGCTCTTTTTTGGTGCAATTTAGAATTTAATTATAGAAAAAAACTAAAAGAGATAGAGGAAAGAGAAAAAATTGAAAAAGATTATTTAAGAATAAAAAATGTATATAAAGAAATGGTAAATAGAAATTTAGTAGAAGAAACAAAAGATAAATATCAAATTGTTGATAATTTTATTAAATTTATGGAAGTTACTTCAGTAGATAATTTAGAACAAGAATATTATAATGTAGCATGTAGAAAAGCAAATACTAAAAATTTTGATATAATTAATTTAATGGTTTGGGTGCAAATTGGATTAAAAAAAGCTAGAGAAATTGAAATTGAAGAATTTAATAAAGAAAAAATACTTTCTAGAATTAGTGAAATAAGAGAATTAACTTTATTAAATGATCAATTTGAAGCAAGAAATCAATTAATAAAAATATGTAATGAATGTGGAATTATAGTGAATTTTGAGAAAAGCATGCCAAATACAGCAATATATGGTATTGCTAAATGGTTAAATGCTAAAACACCTTTTATACAAATTAGTGATAGAGGAAAAGCTAAAGATACTTTTTGGTTTTCTTTTATGCATGAATTAGGACACATTATAAAGGGAAGAAAGAAAATGATATTCTTAGATATGGATAATAATGAAATAAGCGATGATAAAGAATTACAGTTTCTTAGAGATGTAGAAGAAGCAAAAGCTGACAAGTTTTCAATGGACATTCTTATACCTGAAAAAGAATATAATGAGTTTTTAAATATTGTTGAAGAAAATAATTTAAATAAAAAAGATATAATTGATTTTTCAAATAAGATAAATATTTCAACTTGTATTGTAGCAGGAAGATTAAAGCATGACAAAGAAATGTATGATAATAAAGTCTTAAACTCTTTTAATGAACAAATTCAATTTTAGAATATTGATATTAATTTGTACAAAAAGAGAACTTCATTTTATATAAATCGAAGTTTTCTTTTTTTATTTTTCTATTGTAAAAGTATTAGATGTAATATATAATGACAAAAACGGAGGAGAATTATTATGAAAATATTAATTACAGGTGCAAATGGAATGCTTGCAAAAGCAGTTAGAAATGAATTTAAAAATGATGAATTAATCTTAACAGATGTAGAAGATTTAGACATAACAGATTTAGAAGCAGTTAAAAGTTATGTTGGTAGTACTAAGCCTGATTATATTATAAACTGTGCTGCTTATACTGCAGTAGATAAAGCTGAAAGTGAAGAAGAACTTGCATATAAAATAAATGCAATTGGGCCAAAGAATTTAGCAATAGCAGCTAAAGAATATGATTGTATTTTAGTACATGTAAGTACAGACTATGTATTTGGTGGAGATAGAGATGTATCATTAGATTATAGTGAAGATGATGAAAAAAATCCACAAGCTGTATATGGAACTACTAAACTTGAAGGAGAAAAATTCATTGCTGAAAATTGTGAAAAGTATTATATATTTAGAACTGCATGGTTATATGGAGAAGGAAAGAACTTTGTTAGAACAATGATAAGTTTATCTGAAACACATTCAGAACTTAAAGTTGTAAATGACCAACATGGTAGTCCAACATATGCAGTGGATTTAGCAAGTATAATACACCAAGCAATAGATAAAGAAATACCTTTTGGAATATATAATTCAACAAACTTAGGATATACAACATGGTATGATTTTACAAAGAAAATATTTGAAATAAAAGGAATTAATTGTAATGTATTACCTGTTACAAGTGAGGAATTTGCATCAGTTGCAAAAAGACCTAAAAATTCACAAATGAGTAAACAAAAGTTAATAGATTGTGGAATAGTTATTCCAGAATATGAAGATGCTTTAAGAAGATATTTGGAAAATGAATAGGAGAGAGATTGATGAAAAACAGAAAAGGAATAATATTAGCAGGAGGAAGTGCAACAAGATTATATCCACTTACACTTGCTATATCAAAGCAAATAATGCCAGTATATGATAAACCGATGATATATTATCCACTTTCTACTTTAATGGAAGCAGGAATAAGAGATGTATTAATTATATCTACACCAAGAGATATAGTTATATTTGAAGATTTACTTGGTGATGGTTCTAAATGGGGAATGCATTTTGAATACAAAGTACAAGAAAAACCAAATGGACTTGCAGAAGCATTTATAATTGGTGAAGACTTTATAGGTGAAGATAATGTTGCAATGATACTTGGAGATAATATGTTTTATGGAGAAAACTTCTCTAAACAATTAAAATCTGCAAATGAAAGAGAAGATGAAGCAACGATATTTGGATACTATGTAAAAGATCCAAAAGCATATGGAGTAGTTGAAATAGATTCTAATGGAAATGCTATTTCAATTGAAGAAAAACCATTAAAACCAAAATCTAATTATGCAGTGCCAGGACTATATTTTTATCCAAATAGTGTAGTAGAAATTGCAAAAAGTATAAAACCATCTGCAAGAGGAGAACTAGAAATAACATCTGTAAATGAAGAATATATGAATAGAAAAATGCTTAAAGTAGAAAAACTAGGAAAGAAAATGACATGGTTTGATACAGGTACACATGATGCATTACTTGAAACAGCAAGTTTTGTACAAACAATACAAAAAAGACAAGGAATACAAATATGTTGCCCTGAAGAAATTGCATTTGATAACGGATGGATTAGTAAAGAACAATTATTAGAATTATCAAAGAAATTAATGAAAACAGAATATGGAGTATACTTAAAAGAATTAGCTGAAGAATAAAATAAATAAAAATGTAAGGAGAGAAAAAAATGGGAAAATTTAAAAGAATTGATACTTCGATAGAAGGAGTATGTGTAATTGAACCAACAGTATTTGGTGATGAAAGAGGATATTTCATGGAAACTTACAATAAAGCTGATTTTGAAGAAATAGGAATAACCGGAGAATTTATACAAGATAATCAATCAAAATCTAAAAAAGGTGTACTTCGTGGATTACATTTCCAAAAAGACCACCCACAAGCAAAAATAGTACGTTGCATTAGAGGAGAAGTTTTTGATGTTGCAGTAGATTTAAGACCAGGAAGTAGTACATATGGAAAATGGGAAGGTGTAGTCCTTTCAGAAGAAAATAAGAAAATGTTTTATATTCCAAGAGGATTTGCACATGGATTTTTAGTACTTTCAGATACTGCAGAATTTTGCTATAAAGTAGACAATGTATATGATCATAATTCTGAAGGTGGACTTGTATGGAATGATAAAGAAGTTAATGTAGAATGGCCATTAGAAGGAATAGATAATGTAATGATAATCGAAAGAGATGAGAAGTGGCCATCATTAAGTGAATTAAAAGATACATTAGAATTTAAAGAGTTGAACTAATAGGAGGAAAAAAATATGAGTAAAAATGTATTAGTAACAGGAGCAGCAGGTTTTATAGGAAGTAACTTTGCTGAATATTATGTAGAAAAGCATCCAGATTATAAAGTAATAGTATTAGATAAATTAACATATGCTGGAAATATGCATAACCTTGACAATGTAATTGATAAAATTACATTTGTACAAGGAGATATCTGTGATTTTGATTTAGTAATGGATTTATTTAAAAAATATGATATAAATGGAGTTATACACTTTGCAGCAGAAAGTCATGTAGATAATAGTATAAAAGATCCATTTATATTTACTCAAACTAATGTACTTGGAACACATACATTACTTGAAGTTGCAAAACAAGTATGGGGAGAAGGAAGTCCAAATAAATTTGTACATGTATCAACAGATGAAGTATATGGTTTCTTAGATGATAAAGGATATTTCACAGAAGAATCTAAAATAAATCCAAGTAGTCCATATTCTGCATCTAAAGCAAGCTCAGATTTAATAGCACTTGCATATCATAGAACATTTAAAATGAATGTAACAGTTACAAACTGCTCAAATAACTATGGACCATATCAACATAATGAAAAATTAATACCACATATGATTAAACTTGCTATGAATGATCAAAAACTTACTGTATATGGAAATGGTATGAATGTTAGAGATTGGTTATATGTTACAGACCATTGTAAAGCAATAGATATGGTATTTGAAAATGGAAAATCAGGAGAAAGATATAACATTGGTGGACACAATGAAATGAGAAACATTGAAATTGTAAAAATAATACTTGATAGACTTGGAAAACCAGAAACATTAATTGAAATGGTACCAGACAGAAGAGGCCATGACTTTAGATATGCAATTGATCCAACTAAGATAAAAAATGAGCTTGGATGGGAACCAGAAACTAAATTTACAGAAGGCATTATGAAGACAATAGATTGGTATATAGCACATCCAGAGTATTTACAATAAAAAGTTATTAAATAAATTGTGCAAGCATATAGTGAAATAGATATAATTTATAATGATTATATCTATTTTTTATGTAAAGCTATTGAAAAAAGTTATAAAATAGTGTATAATATTTTATGTAAATTTGTTTTTAAAGGGGAAAATAATGGAAGAAATAGATTTAAAAGAGATTTTTAATATATTTTGGACAAAAAAGATAGCTATATTACTTGTTACAATTTTGTTTATGACAATAGGTGCAATTTATTCATATTTATTTGTTAAACCAGAGTATAAGGCATATACAACTCTTGTATTAACTGGTTCTAATGATAATAATATTTCTACAGTTGAAAAAATTACTCAAACTGATATCAGCTTAAATAATAGTTTGGTTGCAACATATAGTGAGCTTGTTAGAAGTAAGACAGTATTAAGGCAAGTTATCCAAAATTTAGGAATTGATGATAGTGAAGAATTTTTAAGAACTAAAGTTTCTGTTTCAGTAGTAAAAAGTTCACAATTAATACAAATTGATGTTGCAAATGCTGATCCTAATAAAGCAAAAATAATTGCAAACGAACTAGGAAGGGTGTTTTCAGCTAAAGTCGCTGAACTATATAACATGAATAATGTCCATGTAGTTGATGAAGCAGAGGAACCAACAAGACCATACAATGTAAGTCATACAAAAGATGTGGCTATGTTTGGTGGTGTAGGTGCAGTACTTGCTTGTGGAGTAGTATTTGTACTTAGCTTAATAGATACAACAATAAAGAATAAAGACGATGTAGAAAGAAAAATAGGACTTAGTGTAATTGGTGAATTACCACAATGTGATTTTGATAATGATGAGAATAAAAAAAATTATATAAAAATAAGGGGTATTTAATTATATGAAAAAGGAAGTTATAACATATAAAGAACCGAAGTCACCTATATCTGAAATATTTAGAAATTTAAGAACTAGTGTACAATTTGCAAATACAAAAAGAGGTTTACATACATTACTTGTTACATCAACAAATCCTGGAGAAGGTAAAAGTTGGGTATCTGTTAATTTAGCAGTTACTTTTGCACAAGCAGGAAAAAAAGTTATACTTGTAGATTGTGATATGAGAAAAGGTAGACAATTTTCAATATTTGATGTAGCACCAACACCTGGACTTTCAAATTACTTATCTGGTGTTACTTCTGATGGAGAAGAAAGTAGTGATAGTATATTATCATACATAAAAGAAACACCTGTTGAAAATTTATTTGTTATTCCAGCAGGAAATGTACCACCAAACCCATCTGAACTTTTAGTATCAGATAGTATGGGGCAAGCAATTGATGATTTAAAAATGATAGCTGATTTAGTAATATTTGATGGTACACCATGTAACTTAGTTACAGATTCAATTATTATTTCTAGATATGTAGATACAACACTTATTGTTTCAGCATATAGAATGACAAAAATGGATGAACTTGAAAATCTTAAGAAAAGTATTGAAAATGTTGGAGGAAAAATAGCAGGAGTTGTAATTAACAGAACAAAAATAAGCCAAAAACAATATTATTCAGCATATTATTATGGTGGACACGAAGATAAAGAGAAAAAAGAAAAAGATAAAGAAATAGAAAATACTCAAAATACAGTAGAAGTGAAAGAACAAAAAGAAATAAAAGGGATAAAAGAAAATAAAGTAAGTGCAAATAAAGTTGGAAAAGAAACAAAAAATGTAAGTAAATATACAGATAACTATGAGCAAATAAAAATAGGAACTGTAAAGACAGTTGAAAATGAAACTAAAACTAAAAATAAAAAGAAAAAGGAAGAAATGCTTAGAAAAAAAGAAGAGGTAGAATCAAAAAAAGATAAAAAGAAAGCAAAAGAACTTGAAGATATGATAAATGAAAAATTAGCAGAAAGTAAAGAGGAAAAGAAATGATAGATTTTCATTCGCACATTGTATATGGTGTAGATGATGGTTCACAAAGTTTGGATAGTTCTATAAAAATATTAAGAGAAGCAAAAGAAGCAGGAATTGATAAAATAATACTTACTCCACATTATATGGAAGATTATTATATAGTTCCTAAATTAGAGATAAAAGAAAAAATAGATATACTTAGAGAGGAATGCAAAAAAGAAAAAATAGATATAGAATTATACCAAGGAAATGAAATATATATATCAAACCATATTGATGAATTTTTAAAAAAAGATTTAGCTTGCAGTTTAAATGATAGTAGATATGTTTTATTTGAAACACCATTAAATATAGAGCCAAGTAATTTAATAGAAGTAATATATAAAATAAAGGAAATGGGAAAGGTACCTGTACTAGCACATCCTGAAAGATATGCTTTTATACAAGAAAATCCAAATAAACTTTTAGATTTGTTTGAGATGGGAGTATTATTCCAATCAAATTATGGAAGTGTTATTGGATTATATGGTAAAAATGCAGAAAAAACTATAAAATTACTTTTAAAAAATAATTATATACATTTCTTAGGAAGTGATGTACATAGAAAAGGAAATGTATATCCATATATAAATGATGCTAAAAATTCTATAATTAAAATAATTGGTCAAGAAAAATTTGATAAAATTTCTGATAAAAATATACTAAAAGTAATAAAAGATGAAGAGATAGAAAAAGAACAATTACATCAAATAAAGATTAGTTTCTTTTCAAAACTATTCTAAAAATGTTGTATTACAATTGATGTGAAACAAAGTTATAAAAATTGAATAAGTGATTCAAATCATATATAATTGAGTTGCAAAACCAAAAATTATATAAAGGAGATTTGAATCACTTATGAATAATAGTATAACAGAAAATAATA
>JAGBJN010000016.1 GCA_017934475.1 Clostridia bacterium
AAATTTACAAGAATACATAGCTTTAGTTGAAGATTGGTTAGAATTTTATAATACAAAGAGATTAAAAAACAAGAGAAGGTAATCCCTTCTCTTGTTAAAGCTGCTTATTTTTTACTATGAACTTTTTGGGGTTCACTTCAATTATTTTATTTGCTTATTTTTTCTATTTTAATATTTTTTTATAATATATTTGCATTTGCATTTTTTTATGGTAAAATGATTTCGGAGTGATATTTATGGAAAACGAATTTAATTATAATCTTGCATTTGCAGCAATTGTAAAAAATGAGTCACCATACATAGATGAATGGATATCTTTTCATAAATCTGTTGGTGTTGAAAAATTTTACATATATGATAATGAAAGTACGGATGATTTAAAAAATGTTTTACAACCTTATATTGATGAAGGTTTAATTGAGTACACCTATTTTCCTGGTAAAGCAGTTCAAATTCTTGCATATAAAGACGCTGTAAAAAAACACAAAGAAGAAGTAAAATACTTAGGCTTTATTGATATAGATGAATTCGTTGTTCCAGTTAATAATCCAAGTATACTAAATATGTTAAATGAAATAATGCCTTTAGATTCTAATGCCGCTGGTGTTGCTATTAATTGGAAAATATATGGTTCAAGTGGATTTATGGAAAAACAAGATGGATTAATTATTGAAAATTATAGATATAGAGCAGATGATAATTTCGAAAACAACAAATACATAAAAACAATATGTAATCCAAGGCTAATAGAAGATATAAAAAATGTATATTCCCCTATATATATAAACAACATGTACAATATTGATGAAAGTGGAAATAAAGTTACAGGAAAAACTAATTCGAAATGTCCTTGCCTAAAACTTAGAATCAATCATTATTTTACTAAGTCTATGGAAGAATATATTATCAAAATGAATAAAGGAAAAGCTGATTCTTTAGATAAAAGAACATTGGATGATTTTAATTCAAACAATAAAAATGATATATATGATTATAATTTAGAACAATATGCAAATTTGCTGAAATAATAAATTAAATTAAATAATTAAAAAAAGATAAATAAAAAAGGTTACTTTAAAGTAACCTTTTTTATTTACCTTTTTCATTATCTTTATTTTCTTGATTTCTTTTTAAATCAACATTGCATCCTGGACAAGAATTACAACCTCCATTTGCACAACCACAACTTTGTTGTTCTTCTTCATCATTCCAATCTAATTCAATTATATTTTTACATTCAGGACAATCAATTTCATTTTTTCCATTTATATCAGCATAAAAATCTTTATTACAATAAGGACAAGTTATTTCAAATCCATCATCATATTCTTCATCAACAATTATTTCTTCCATTTCATCTAACATATCATTTTCAATATCATTAACATAGTTTTCAACTTCAAGCATTTTATCTTCTATTTTTTGTTGCTTTTCTTCTAATCTTTTTATTTTTTGATTTGTCTCATTGCTTAAATTATCAATTACTTCCATAAAAATCATTGATAGTTCATTCATTTTTAACTTAACAAATTCTAATTCATTTTGATCTGTTATTTTAGCTTCAACTTCAGACATAATTCTTTTGTAGCTATCGCTTAATACTGACATGTATTTAAATCCTCTTTTCTCCTAAACTCTTTCCATATATTCGCCAGTTCTTGTATCTATACGAATGACATCTCCTATATTTACGAAAAGTGGTACAGATATTTCATATCCATTTTCTAATGTTGCTGGTTTTCCAGATGTTGTAGTTGTATTTCCACTAAATCCTGGTTCTGTATATGTAACTTCTAATTCAACGAACATAGGTGGCTCTACAGCAAATACGCTTCCCTTAAAAGATAATACTTTTACATTCATATTTTCTTTAATGTATTTTAATGCATCACCAATTTGTTCTTTATTTAAAGGCATTTGTTCATATGTTTCATTATCCATGAAATAATATAAATCACCATCTGCATATAAATATTGCATTTCTCTTTTTTCAATTTCAGCCCCAACTAATTTTTCTGATGGGTTGAATGTTCTTTCAAGTGTTGCACCTGTTATAACATTCTTTAATTTTGTTCTAACAAAAGCTGCTCCCTTTCCTGGTTTTACATGTTGAAATTCAACTACCTTAAATACATTTCCTTCTAATTCAAATGTTGTTCCGTTTCTAACATCTCCTGCCATATATACTTCTGCCATTTTTATTCCTCCTTCTATATTAGTTAAATTTTCTTTTTCTTTTTAATTAACTTTTTTATAAACTTTTGGTATCATACCATATTTTTGCTTAAAAATCAAGTGTTTTTATCTAGTTTTTGTTCTATAACTACATAATTTTTGTCTGATTTTGTTAAACATTCAGCTCCACCCTTTGAAATTAGAACCGTATCTTCTATTCTAACACCAAATTTTCCAGGTATATAAATTCCTGGTTCATCAGTAACTACCATATTTTCTTTTAAAATATTATCATTTTTTCCATGAATAAAAGGTGATTCATGAATATCTAATCCTACACCATGTCCTAAAGCATGTACTAAACTATAATCATGTAACTTAAAATCATTTTCTACCATTTTAGAAAGCATTTTTATATTAGCGCCATCATGGTATTCATCTAAAGTTTGAAGTTGATTTTTTAAAACTAGATCATAAATACATTTTATCTCTTCTGGTACATATCCGGACAAAAACTGTTCTTGTCATGTCAGAACAATACCCTTTATATTTACATCCAAAATCAATTGTAATTGGATCACCTAATTCAATTTTTTTATCTGTTGGAACTGCATGTGGTTTTGATGAATTTTTTCCTGATGCAACTATAGTATCAAAAGCAAGTCCATCTGCCCCATGCGTTTTAAAAAATCTTTCAATTTCTAATGCAATTTCTTTTTCTGTTTGCCCAACTTTAATATATTTTAATAAATAATCGAAACACTCATCAGTTATTTCACAGGCTTTAGATATTTTTTCAATTTCTTCTTCGTCCTTTATCATTCTACCTGTTTCAATCATATTTTCTGTTTCCTGTAAATTATTAATTTTATATTTATGCATATATTCTTTATAATTCGAATATGTTACATAATTTTCTTCAAACCCCACATTTTCACAGAAAAGGAAGAAGTTTTCATATTCATCTTTAGAAAAATCTTTAAATTCATATACTATAATTTCATCATCTATTGTTAATGTTGAATTCACATCTTCTATATATCTAGCATCTGTTAAAAATATATTTTCTTTTCTAGTAATAAGTAATATTCCTTCAGCCACAATACCTGTTAAATATCTAATATTTACAGGATTTGAAACAATCATTCCTTGCATATCAGAAACTTTAATTTTATCTCTTAACCATTTTATTTTGTTATTCATAAATTACCTACTTTCTTTATTTTTATAAACTACCTTTATATAATCCTAAAGTAAATATTTTGAATAATGAAAAAATTAAAACATTTGATGGTATAAGTATAACTATAAAACTTGCAATAACTATAAAAGGTCCAAAAGGTATGTATTCATTTGATTTTTTCTTTTTAGTAACCATTAAAAAGATACTTGAAATTGCAGCTATTAAAAATGCTATTAAAGAAACCGCAATAATCATTTTCCAACCAAAAAACAATCCTAAAGCTCCCATAAGTTTAACATCTCCAAAGCCCATTGCTTCTTTTCCTGCTATCATTCCACCAACTAAAGTAATTACTAAAAAAATTCCAGCCCCTAATAATCCACCTAGTAAAAATTCTATTCCATCATATATGTTAACCATTCCATGTAAAAAAGCAAATGCAAGTCCAACCTCAAATATGCATAAATTCAATCTATTGGGTATTATTTGCAACTTTTTATCTATACAAAAAGCTGAAATAAGCATTGGTGTTAAAATTAAATATTTAATAAGTTTTAGTTTGTGAGTTGCATTATCTTGCCATCCCATAATAAAAAGAATTGAAATACAAATTATTCCTGATGCAAATACTATAAGATAATTAGGTTTAAAATTTTTTATATATATTTTAAAGAAATCTTTACTAAATACTTTTTTATGTTCAGGTAATCTTATATTAGTCCAATCAATAAACATTCCTATAAAAACCCCAACAATTCCAATTAAAATATAAAATACAATATTTATATTATTTATATCCATCTATTTTACCTCTTTATTTCTTTTCCTTAAAAAACTTTTTATTATATGATTTTCAAGTGGTCTTTTTAATTTTGTTATGAAAATATCTTTTTTCTTGATTGGTTTAACTAAAATTGGAAACATTTTGCATCTATTTGCTCCAACCACATCAGTAAAAACTTGGTCTCCAACTGCTGCAATATTTTCTGGTTTTTCATTCAAAAGTTTTATTGCTTTTTTAAATCCAAATTTTAATGGTTTCTTTGCAAAATAAAAGTATGGTAAATCAAATTCTTTTGCTACATACTTTACTTTTTTTAATTTATTTGTATTAGAAACTATACAAAACTTTATATTATGATTTTTTAAATTTTCACACCAGTCTATAAAACCTTCTGGAATATTTTTATCAAAATCCAAAATAGTGTTGTCTACATCTAAAATTATAGCTTTTATATTATTTTTATTTAAAAATTCAATTGTTATTTCTTTTACATTTTTGTAATACGCTTTTGGATATAAAATCATTTTGTCCTCCATATATTTTCTCGCAAATATATTATCAATATATGAAGATTTTGTCAAGGCAAAAAGAGTGCCAAAAAAGCTTTGTTCAATTTGGCACTTCTATAAAATCATTGTCTTTTTTCAACATCTTTACTAATCATTTATTTACAAAATCTATGCTTTCCTATAGTTATAGTAACAGGCCTTGACCATATCCAAGCATTTGTTGCTGTATTAGGATTAAAATAATATATTGCCCCATATGTTGGATCCCAGCCATTTAATGCATCCTGAGCCGCTTTCATAGCTGTACTATTAGGAGTTAAATTAATTTGTCCATCACTTACTGCAGTAAATGCTCCAGATTGATATACAACTCCTGCTATAGTATTAGGAAAGTTAGAATTATTTACTCTGTTTAAAACAACTGCTGCAACAGCAACTTGTCCTGTATATGGTTCCCCTCTTGCCTCACCATACACTACTCTTGCAAGTAAATTTAAATTGCTAGAATTTGCTGTTGTGCTAGAGTTAGAAGATGATGAACTATTTATCCCCATAGCTTGCAATGTTCTAGTTCCTGCTATTCCGTCCTGAGTTAAACCATTTTTCCTTTGAAAGTATTTAACAGCTGCCATTGTTTGGCTACCATATATTCCATCTATACTACCATTATAATATCCCCATCTTTTTAGTTTTGTTTGGATTTGAATTACTTCATCTCCCCTTGAACCATATTTCGATAAAGCCTGTACTTCTATATTTCTAAAAAAAACATTATATGTTACAAAAGAAAACAATAATGCTACTAATATAATAATTGGCTTAATATCTCTCTTTAATTTTATATACATATTTAATTCCTCCATAATAAAAACCTTATTTGAGAATATTTTTTCCAAATAAGGCTTTTTTATGCAAATTTAATTTATTCTATTTTCCATTTTTTAATATTTTTATAAAATTTATAGCCTTTTACAATTTCTTTTGTTATACTATATGAAAATAAAGGAGGTATTTTTATGACACCACATAATGAAGCAAAATTAGAGGATATTGCAGAAATAGTTATTATGCCAGGAGATCCTCTTCGCGCAAAATATATATCTGATAACTTTTTAGAAGAAAGTAAGTTAGTCAATTCTGTAAGAGGGATGTATGCATATACAGGAAAATACAAAGGAAAAATAATTACTGTAATGGCATCTGGAATGGGCATGCCAAGCATGGGAATTTATTCATATGAATTATTTAAAATATATAATGTAAAATCAATAATTAGAATAGGATCATGTGGTTCTTATTCTCCAGAATTAAAATTATTTGATATTGTATTATCTGAAAATTGTTTTACTGAAGGTAATTTTGCATTAACTATGAATAATGAAATTTGTCACATTGTTCCTTCAGATACAGAATTAAATTCAATTATAGAAGAAACAGCAAAAGAAAATAAAATTCAAATTGTAAAAGGAAATACTGTTTGTACAGAATGCTTTGATGTATACATGACTGATGTAAATAAATTTTTAGAAAGAATTCCACAAGGATTTAGTCCACTTAGTGCTGAAATGGAAGCATTCGCTCTATTCTACACTGCAAAGGTATTAAATAAAAAAGCATGTTGTATAATGAGTGTTGTTGATTCAAAATATATAAAAGAAATTGCAACTCCAGAAGAAAGGCAAACAGGATTAAATAATATGATAAAACTAGCCCTAGAAAGTACTTTAAAAATGTAAAAAGCGACATTTCTGTCGCTTTTTTTCTATTATTTTATTTCTTTATATCTTCTAACCATGATAAATGTAAATATTGAAGCTCCTAAAACTATAGCTATAACTCCTACTATTGTTATGCTTACACCTGTTTGAGGTATATTATCCTTTGCAGTTGTTGTATCTCCTGTATTAATATTTTTTTCATCTTTTTTATCTATATTAGTGTCTGTTTTTTCTTCCTTGTTTTTATTGTCAGTTGGTTGTCCTTCTGCAGGCCTTGTTAAATATACATATTTTATATTATTTTCTATTGCATATTCAGCTGCTCTAGAACCTTCATAGCAATATATTGTTAAATCCTCATTATGATTAGCAAACACATCATCTCCTATCATAGTGCAATTATCTAATATAGTAATTTTTAGTAAATTTATACATCCTTCAAATGCATTATAGCTTATTTTCTTTACACTATTTGGTAGTGCTATCTCTGTTATTCCTGTACATCCTTTAAATGCTTTTGCCCCTATTTGACTTACTGTGTTTGGTAATGTTATCTGTGTTAATTCTGTACAATCTTCTAGTAATACTTCTGGTATTATTGTACAACCTTCTTCAAATGTTAC
>JAGBJN010000013.1 GCA_017934475.1 Clostridia bacterium
AAACATCTGTGGTTAGAGCCTTTCAAAGAAATCGTCAAGCGATAGGAAAAAACACTAATCCACAGAGTCTATATAAATATTATAACAAATTTCAAAGAAAGGAGAAATTCGTATAATAAATATATTTACATTATACGAGGAGAAAAAATGAAAAAAATTTTGACAAAAGATGCAGTAGAGGCTTTAGTAGTATCATTAATGTTTATGCTTTTTAATGTTTTTTTGGTAAAACTTGAGTACTATTTTTCCATAGCTTTTTTTATTATTATTTTGTTAATTGGTTTTATGGTGTTTCTTTCAATTGATATGTATAACCTGGATAAGGAGAAAAAGGGGATTTTTCCTATTGTTATACTAATTGAAGGAATACTATTAATTGAAACTACTGGAATGATAATGACAGACTATGTGAGAAAAAATGGAAGCATTGTAACATTTGTGATTTGGCTTAGCTTATTTTTAGGAATAATTTTAACTACATTTATTGGCAATAAAATTGAATGTAAACAATAAAGAAAAGTAAAATAAAGATATTTTAACATGAAAATGTTTAGATATCTTTTACTTTTTCTTGTATAAAAGCTAATAATATTGTATAATATGTGCAAAATATTAATGGAGAGGGAAAATGGAAGAGATAAAAGGAAGAATACATTCATTTGAATCATTTGGTGCAGTTGATGGACCAGGAATAAGATATATAGTATTTATGCAAGGATGTCCTTTAAAATGCAAATATTGTCATAATAGAGATACTTGGGATGTGAATGGTGGAATAGAATATAGTGTTCAAGATGTTATAAATAAAGCATTAAAATGTAAGCCATATATGCTTGCATCTGAAGGTGGAGGAATTACAGTATCTGGTGGAGAACCACTATTACAAGCAAAATTTGTAACAGAATTATTTAAAGAAGCTCATAAAAATGGAATGACTACATGTCTCGATACTGCTGGAAGTTTAGCTATAAATGATCAAATAAAGGAACTACTAAAACATACAGATACAGTACTTTTAGATATCAAACATATTGATGATGAAAAAGCAAAAGATTTAACAGGATTATCAAACAAAAATGAATTAGAATTTGCTAAATATCTATCAGATAATGGAATAGATATATGGATAAGACAAGTACTTGTACCAGGTTATACAGATAATGAGGAAGATTTAAAGAAAACAAGAGAATTTATAGATTCATTAAAAACAGTAAAAAAAGTAGAGGTACTTCCATATCATGATTTTGGTAAAAATAAATGGATAGATATGGGATTTGAATATCCTTTAGAAGGAGTTAAAATGCCCACAAAAGAACTTGTAAAAATGGCAGAAGAAATACTTATTAAAAAGTAGGTTAAATAAATTTTTTACCTTGACAAAAAATAAAACTTATTTTAATATATAAGAAGAAATGGAGGTATGTTATTATGGAAGAAAATGAAGTTAAAAGTGAGATTGAGATAGCAGAGGAAGTTATTGCTGTTATAGCAGGTACAGCAGTTCAAAATGTAGAAGGAATAGCAAAAGTTTCAGCAGGATTTGCTGGAGGAATTCAAGAAGCATTAGGAAGAAAAACTGTTGGAAAAGGTATAAAAGTAGATATAAGCGAAGATAAAAGTGTAAAAATAGATATAGGAATTACTGTAGTATATGGAGTAAAAATACAAGATGTTGCTGCAAATATCCAAGCAAAAGTAAAAGAAGATGTAGAAAATATGACAGGATACAAAGTAGCAGGAGTTGTTGTAAGAGTAGAATCTGTAGCAGTACCAGAAGATAATAAAGATGAACAATAATAAAAGTTCCACACCTGAAAATAGGTGTGGATTTTTTTGTTTAAATGTTGCCTATACAAAAATGCTATGATAAAATTCTTATAAAAAAGGAAGTAAAAATATGAACGAGAATAAAACTAAAATAGAGATAGAAGCTATATTAATACAATTAAGCATATATTATATGATATGTACAAGAGGAATAGATGAAAAATATACTATAAAAGATTGTTCTAATGTATTAAAAGAAGAAATAAAAAATAAAAATACAACTTTATTTCATGTAAAAAAAGAAGATCATATAATAAATAAATTGTATGAGAAAATGAAGAAAATAGAAAAAATGGAATATGAAAATTATAAAGAAATATTAGAAGATACAATATTAAAAATGCGATATTTTTACAATTTTAGTAAGGATAATTCTCTGATGAGTACAGCATTAGAAAAAGATGTAGAAGAACTTGCATATAATATACTTTATTTTAATATGGGAACAGATCAATTAAAAAAACTAACAGATGTTCATGCTGAATATGAACTTGGAGAAAGATATTTGGATGCAGAAATGGATAAGCTTGCATTCGAATGTTATAGTAAAGCAGCAGAAAAAGGGCATAAACTTGCAGCATATAGGAGAATTATTTGTATATATAAAGGATATGGAACAGAAAAAAATGAAGAATTAGCATTTGAAGAAATAAGAAAATTTATAAAAGAATTTGTATTTAGTAAAGCAGAACTACTACTTGGAGAAATGTATTTTGAAAAAGAAATTTATGAAGAAGCTTTTAAACAATTTAAAAAAATGGAAAAATGGGAGACAAGAGCTAAATTCTATTTAGCTTTAATGTATATGGGTGGACTTGGAGTAGATAAAGATGAAGATGAAGCTAAAAACTTGTTGATAGAAGCGGTAAATGCAAGAAATAAGGAAGCAATAGATTATGTGTTAGAAAATGGATTAGTACTTATAGATGATTAAAATAACAAAAATGAACTCTTTTCATATAATAATATGAAGGGAGTTTATTTTTATGGATTATGAATTACTTATGAATGGAAATGTAAAAATAGGCATGATAGCACCTGAATTTGAAGCAGAAACGACAATGGGGCAAATATCTTTAAATGATTATAAAGGTAATTGGCTTGTGTTTTTTAGCCATCCAGGGGATTTTACGCCAGTTTGCACAACAGAAATAATAGCATTTAGCAAAGCTTATAAATATTTTGAAAGAATAAATACAAAATTACTTGGATTAAGCGTAGATAGCAATGCTTCACATTTAGCATGGATAAATGACATATATAAGAAAACGGGAATAGTAGTACCATTTCCTATTATTGCAGATAGAAATGGTGAAATTGCAAGAAAATATGGAATGATATCAAGTAATATTAGTTCAACAGAAACAGTACGAAATGTGTATATAATAGATACAAACGGTATTATTAGACTTATTTTAGTATATCCAATGAATGTTGGAAGAAATATACCAGAAATAATAAGAGTAGTAGAAGCACTTCAAACTGCAGATGAAAGTAAAGGAGCTACACCTGCAAATTGGATGCCTTGTAATAAAATAATTATGCCTATACCAAAAACTTTTACTGAATTACAAGAAAGAAATAAGGAATTAGAAAAAAATAAAAATGGAATGAGTTGGTATTTATCATATAAAGAACCTAGTAATTGTATAAATGTAAATAATAAATTAGGATTAAATCAACCAAAGAAAATTGACAATGATCAGAAAAGAAAAGATTTGTAAATTTGAAAAATTGACAATAAATAGAGAAAGTGTTATAATAGTTGACGTAGCAACCAATTTTTAATATCCACGTTTTAATAAAGGAGGATAAAATATGACTTAAAATCAAATCAATGACAACTGAATATTGTGAATGTTTTCAAAGAGAAAACAAAAGTGTAACTGTTAACCCAATATAGTTATTGTAAAGGAGAAAATATTATGAAAGAAGACAATAACAACAATAACAACAACACTAACAATAACAATA
>JAGBJN010000004.1 GCA_017934475.1 Clostridia bacterium
ACTACTTTTGTTGGTTTTTTAACATATTCATATACTACTAATGTTTCTGAACTTTCATCTGTTACTACCATTGTTCCTGAAGCATTTGTTGGAACTTCTACTAATACATATTTTTCTATTGTCTTAGCACTTGTTGTATATTCTTTTCCTTCATAGCCTTCTATAACCTCATCTTCTGCTAGTTTTGGAGATGTTGTTCCTTGTGCCACATAAATTGCTCTTACTGTTGCTACTTTTGCATATTTAAATGTATAAGTTTGATCCTCAATTGTATATGTTACAACTGTTTCTTCAGGACTTTCTCTTAATACATATCCATTTATTTCTTTTACATAATTTCTTAAATCTAAGTTTGTTCCAAATTTTCCAACTTCTTCTACTTTATCTATTTCTTCATTTGAATTAATATCAACATATTTTATTATTATTTTACAATTAACTGGTTCATAATAATAATATACATGAATTATATCTTGTGTTAAATATCCTGAAGTATTTGGTGTATTTGCAACTACTTCATATCCATCTATTGTTATTGGACTTGTTGTATAATGATCTCCTATACGTCCTTCTTTTGTTTCTGTACTATAATCTTCTGTTGTTCCAACAATTATATGGTGTACTATAGCTCTTGTTTCTTGAGGTATAAACTCAACTTTTACTTCTTTATCAGCTTGTACATTTTGGAACTTCGTTAATGTCATTACACCCTCTTCTATAGAATATGTAACTTCACATTCTTCTGCTCCCTCTCCATATAATACCTTAGTTGTTTCTGTTCCATTTTCATCTGTTGATTTAATTTGTACTAGACTAATTTCATATCCAGAATCAGGTGTTATTATAATATCTTTTGTAGCGTTTTCCTTTGATACAACTTCTTCATAAACAGCTTCATCTTGTCCTGATATTGTACCACCTGCTACTTCAACTCTTATTTCATCACCTGTTAATTCGTCTGGACGAATTTCAACATGATTTTTAACTCTTGTCATAATGTCAAATACTTTATCATCATAAGTATATGTTAATTGTGCAGTTCTATCATAATGTAATGTATTATCAATTGTTAAATTATTTTCAACATCTGAATATACATCTACAAAATTATAATCATCAGCTATAAGAGTTAAATAGTTACTATTATTTCTTAATACATATTCTTGATTTAAACCTAAAGTATAAGTATTATTTTCAACTTCTATTTCAGGTGTAGTTTTAATAACTTCATCTTCTACAAGTTTTTCTGTTGTTCCTTCCTTATAATGATGTATTGTTAAATCAAAATCTTCTACATCATAATAATAATTTACTTCAATTGGTTCAGCAGTAAATGTTCCAATTGCATTTTCAGGGAAAACAGTTGTATTAAGTTTTAATCCAGGTAATTCTTTAGCATCAGTTCTATAACTTTCTCCAAGTTTACCTGTTTTTATTTCATCTTCTGCAACTTTTTCTGTAGTAGTTACACCATTTTCAATTAAATAATAATGTGCTGTAACTTGACCTGCAGTATCATCAATTTTATTTGTAAATACAATTGAATTAATTGAACTTACATCATATTCATGAGTTGTATCATCTAATTTATATCCCTCTGGAGCTTCTATTTCTTTAATCCATAGTTTATCTGTTACTGTATCAATAACTATTTTTCCAGTTGAATCAACAATATATTCTTGTTCTAAGTTTCCTTCGTTTGTCATAGTAAGTGTTATACTTGTTACCTTCATACAGTCATCATATTGATTGCTTCCACTTGAACTCTTTGTGAATCCCATATGTAAGTAATAAACTTTTCCACCCTCTAATGTAGTTCTTGTTCCATAGCTTGATGTATAGTTATTACTATGTACAAGTCTACCTGATACGTCTGTATGTAATGGTGCTACAGGACTATCTGTAATTGTTAAATATCCATAATCATTCCAATACGCTTTAACATAATATCCAATATTTAATGTATAAGTTCCTTTATAATTTGTTAAATCAATTGGTACATATGAGTTTGCAGATGTTCCTTTTCTTGCTTTATTGTTTGATACCCATGCACCTGTTGAATCTTGCACAAAGTAATATGTTGAACCTTCACATCTAGTAACATCTCCTATTGCATTTGCATTTGCATCTACTCCCCATTCTTCACTATAATCCCAAATCTTAAATTTAGCACCTGTTAATGGTTCATTTGTATCTTCATCTACTTTTTGAATTTCTATTGGTTTTTTAGCGAAAGTAACTGCTACAAGCTTGTTTTCATCCATTTCATTGAAATATCCTGCTTCAAGTACAACTTTACTTCCTACCATTTTACTTGCAAAGTCAATTTTCTTATTATTTACAGTTAAATTAGTAATTGAATAATCTTCAGCAGCCTCAACTTCTATTACTTTTGTATTATTCTCTCCAGCTTCAACTGTTTCATAAATTACTGTATCAGATCCAGAGATTGTTCCACCTTCTTTATTTCCATCTATTCTTGTTGAAATAAAGTAATCATCTTTATCATTTGTAATATTTATTTCTGTTGCTTCACCATATACTGGTGTTTTCATCATTAATGTTGGTGGTAAATTATTTCTAATATACCATACTCCATTAGAATTTAATTTTGTATAAAATTCCATAGATTTCATATAGTCATAACTTACTGGTGTTCCTGTAGTATCTACAGTTGCTGAATTTAATT
Organism: Clostridia bacterium; assembly: GCA_017934475.1. Taxonomy (GTDB): domain Bacteria; phylum Bacillota; class Clostridia; order TANB77; family CAG-508; genus UMGS1663. The sequence goes on from JAGBJN010000004.1 coordinate 2,690, forward strand.
CTATACTATCTAAGTAAAATGCATTTGCATCATCTGCTATAACATTATAGTTTTTAATTTGTTCATATTCGCCTGTTTCTTCGTTATATACACTATCCCAGTTAAATCCAAAAGCTGTTATTGCACCTATATAGTTACTATATGGCTTTTTAGATTGAGCATTTAAACTTGTTACATTTCCTAAATTATATACATTTGTAATTTGATTTTGAGAATTGTTATATCCTACAATACCTCCTACTTGATGTCCTCCTGTTACATCTCCTTCATTATAGCAATCTCTTATAAATACACCATAAGCATAACCTGCAATACCTCCTGCACAACATTCATAGTATTCTGTGCTAAGGCATATTATATCTCCAGTATTATAGCAACATTCTATTGCATTGTTATTATTATTTGAACATTGTCCTGCAATACCTCCTGCGCGAGATGCAGATTCAAGTAATATATCAGCTTTATTAAAGCAATTCTTTATATTACCATAACCATAACCTACAATACCACCAATTTGTTTTGATCCTGTAGAAGTAGGAGCACCATCAGGACTTATCATAGTAATATTTCCATAATTGAAGCAGTTTTCCATATCTCTTACTGAATATCCATAACCTGATATACCGCCAACATAACCTGAAGCTACATTTATTTTTCCATAGTTTGTACAATTTCTCATTGTATCTTGTGTACTATCATATTGATAACCAGCAATACCGCCTGCATCAGATGCTCCAGGATTTTTGCTAACAATATTTCCTTTATTGTAGCAATTTTCTATTAATTTAGCACTTCCATAACCAATAATTCCCGCAGAATACTCATAACTTGTATAATCTGAAGCTACATTATTAGTTATATTTCCTAAATTATAGCAATTTTTAATATATGAATTATCTCTTCCAGTATATGCTTCTGCTATAATTCCACCAGCATAGCAGTATGCAGTTCCTTCCTCATTATATAAATTACCTTTGTTATAGCAATTATCAAATTGATATGTTGTACCATTAGTTCTAATACTACCAACTAAACCACCTAATTTTGCTGAATAGTTCAAAGAAACAATATCTCCTTCATTATAGCAATTTTCAAATGTATTTACTGAACTTGATTTTGAAATATCACCAATTAAGCCTGCTACTGCTCCTGAACCTGAAATTTTACCTGTGTTATATGAATTTTTAATTTCTAAAGAATTTGTATTATAGGGCGAACCAATAAATCCAGCAATTCCATATGCTGATGTTCCTCCTAATACATCTCCTTTATTAGATGAATTATATATACGTACTTTATTTGTATAACTACCACCTATAGAACCGATAAATCCTCCAACATAAGATTGACCAACAATATTTCCTTCATTTGAACAATTTACAATATCCAAATAATCAGATTTCATATCATAATAACCAACAAAACCACCTATATTGCTTTGAGAAGATGTTCCTCCATTATAAGCTCCTTTATTTATACAATTATAGAACTTAACATTTACATCATAATTATAGCTATATAATCTATCAAAAAATACACCATGTTCAGCTTCGTTTTTACAATTAATAAATTCCCATAATCCAGATGCATTATATCCTTGAATTTGATTTGAAATAACAAAGAATACATCTCCAGTATTTTTAATATTTTTGAATTTTATATTTGAGAATCCAGTTCCATTTGCATACATCCAGCCAATCATAGCACTTCCTGCTTCTGCATTATTTGTACAATCAATTACTTGAACAGTCGGAATATTGTAGTCATACAAATATCCTATCATTCCTCCAGAATATTGAGTTTTACTTATATTTCCGTTATTTGTACAATTCTTAACCCATAATGAATTATATGTTTTAATTGATGAAGAATCACTTCCATAGAAATAACCTACAAATCCACCTGCATAGTTTCCTCCAATAGTTCCATTATTTGTACAATTTATTATTCTAAATTCACAAGATTGTGTTAATGCACTCTTTTCTGCTGATGTGAGCTGAGTTATATCTATATATCCTATTAAACCACCTGCATAACTTCCAGATACATTTGCATTATTTTCACAATTTTCTAGATATACATCTTCTATTGCTCTTGAAGCTATACTACCTGAATAGTTTCCTGCAACTGATCCAGAAATTTTTAAATTCTTAACAACAGCATTTCTTAAAAGTGCAAATAATCCGCTAGATTCATAACCTTGTTTAATATTTTTTATCTCATGATTTTGTCCATCAAATGTTCCTGAGAATGGTTTAAATTTCCAATAAGAATCATAATATAAACCAATTGGCTTGAAACCAATTCCAGTTGTAAGCTCAGTTAATAAAGACTCTACTTCTTCATTTCCATTTAAATCTCCATAGTCTATGCTTTCTGAATTTCTATATGAACTTGGATCATTAAAGTCTAAATCATTTTTTAATATTACTTTTGTATCTGAATAATTATTATCATTTTCAACCATATCTGCTGCTAAAGCTAATAAATCTTCTATATATTGAATTTCTAATGTTTCTGTTCTTTCTGGTTCAACATATGTATCTTCTATATTGCTTTCATTTAATGTATATTCTACTTCTGTTGATATAGCATCTGTTTGATTATTTAGTTCAAAAGTTTGAACTCCTGCTCCTGTATATCCTCTTGGAGCTTCAACTTCTTCAATCTTATATTTGCCATCTCTTAATGGAACTGTTATTTCTCCTGATTCATTTGTATACACATAATATGGAGAATCTTCATCAGAACCTGGATCTTGCTCTCCAACATAGTTTCCATATACATCTTTACCACAGTCAACTACATTTCCATCATTGTCTAATTCATAAATAACAAATTTAGCATTTGGAAGTAGCGCACCTGTTTCTGAATCTGTTTTTATTAATTTGAAGTAAGCAGTATCTTGAATTACAAGTATTACCTTTCCTTCTTCTACAATGACATCTTTAATAGAAGTTAGAGAATCTCTATTTTCTATCTCTACCTTTAGTCCATCATTTTCTTTTGTAACAACAAATCCTATTTCTTCTGTATTTTCAATATACCCTTCTGGTGCTGTTATCTCTTGTAGAATATATTTTCCAGTAATAGGTTTATTTTCTACATATTGATATAAACCTTCTGCTATAGCTAAACCATTTTCGTTTGTTGTTAAATTATCTTCAAATTCGTTATCGTCAACTCTTTCTAGGCTAAATACTGCTCCTTGTACTTTTTTCATTGATGATAAATCTTTTTTACTTGCATCTTTCTCAACTTTTACAATTTCTAATGTATAAGTAGGATTAGATTCTTTTTCTATTCTTACATTTAATTGAATTAAATGATTTTCATCATTATTTTCAATACTTTCTAATGTCATGCCATCATCTAGAGTTGCTACATATGTATCTCCGCTTCTATCAAGTTTAAATGTATAGTTTTGTTTTGTATTTCCTTTTACTTGAACTTCTTGAAGTTCATATTCAGTTCCTTGAATTAATCTCGAATAACTTAATTTTCCATTTTCATCTGTATAATTTAGTTTACCATCTAATCTTGTAACGACAGAATATAATGGTCTTCCTGTGTTTTTATCTACATATGTAACATTTAATTGATATTTTGGTTCATCTTCAATTTCAATATATACTATATCATTTTCTTCAGCATCTTTGCTTACCGCTTCTGCTCTAAAATGATTATTAGAAATATATTCAAATTCTAGTGTTCCATCATCTTTTTCTTTTACTCTAAATTCGTAAACTTTATCATTTAATAAGTAATCTTGTGGTGCACTTGTTTCTCTTACTCTATATGTAGCATTTACATATATACCTTGTGCACTAAAGTTACCATTACTATCACTTATTAATGCTGTTTTCTTTACAACATCTCCTATTGAGTTTAATTCTTCAAGTGAATAAATAGCACCTTTAACTTTTAAGTCTTTTCCTTCTTTAAACTTAATACCTGTTAAATTATATAATCTTGCTATTTTTAAACCTACTTTTGTTGGTTCTGTTTCTAGATGTATTGTACCATTTGGTGAATTATAATCATATTCAACTGCATGTGTTGCATATGAAGAATCATTATAATTTAATCCTTCTGGTATTGTAACAGGATAATAGAATTCATATTCATATCCTGAATATAAAGTTACTGCACTCATATCAATTAAATAAGATTTAATTTTTGACCAATCTGTTATTTCATCAGCTGTTTTCCATCCATTTGCTGCATCTGTTACATCTTTTCCTGGTTCTCCAGCTTCTGAATAATATACTGTAGTTTTATCTTTTATAGAATCAGGAACAACAATTGGTCCAGTCATAGCTGCTGTAAAGTCTGATCCAATTTCTCTATCTATTAATACATATTTATTTCCTTCATAAGGAACTCTTCCTAATAGTTTTGTTCCAGTAACTAATGCTTTATAGTTATTTGCAACAGAAATATTTAAATTTGCACTTCTTGTTTCTTTACTTAATTCTGCTGAATTTGGTGCAACTGTTATACTTCCTAAATCATCATAATCTGATACTGTTTGTACAGTGATTAATGTTTCTGATGCTGTTATAGCTGTAGAACATTTTGCATAACCTACTCTATCTGATTTGCTACCATTATTATTTGCATCATAAATATCAACTGCTGTATTGTAGTATTTATCATTATTTGGATTATAATAATATAACTCTAATAGTGATGTTTTTGTTCTAGATCTTGCATCTGGAACAATATCTATATTTACTGTTATACTCTCTTGTTTTACTTCTGCATCATTTTCTGTTAATATTTTCAAATAATATCTATTATTAGTTTTATCTTTATTTAATGTCCAACCAGTTACATTTACATTATTTCCTGTAACTTCTTTTACTTCTACATTTGCGAATTCAGAAGGTAATACTGCAACAAATTCTCCATCTTTCCATTTTGAGTATAATAAATCATCAGAATAACTTGTATTAATTGTAAATGTTCTATTTATTACTGGATTATCAACATTTTGTGTTTCAATTTTTGAACTATCATACCAATTGATATTTGCTTCTGATTTTACAAATGCAAGTTGGATACTTGCTCCCATATCATTATCCATATATGTACGCATTGTTCCTGCATTTAGTATCTCTTCTCTAGTAAATGCATTTCTTACTAAATCCATATTTAAACGTTTAACAACGCTAATTGTCATATTTGAATGAGGTTTCATTGGTGATGTTTCAATTTTTACCCAAGTTGGTGATATATCTCCATTAACAATATTTCCATAATCTTCACCAGTTATTATAAAATCCCATTCAGAATATCTAAGTTCATTAAATATATCATTTGTAAATTTCTTTCCAAAATAATCATCTAAATATACTTGTACAAATGTTGAATCTCTACTTGTATTGTTCAATACTCTTTTTCCATAGCTTAAATCTCCTGCATGTTGATAACGTGCATTTTCTAAACTATGTCCCATAATTGGAGTAAGAGGATCCATTTCATTAACATATTCTACTCCATAGACATCAACTGTTCCTTCTTCACCTAATGCATATAAATGATCATTTTGATTCATAAATATGAAGCAATCTGTTTCATATAATTCTAAACTTTTAGCTCCTAGTTTATCTTGTTCTATATTATGAATTGTGATTGCTTGTGATTCACTTTTGCCATTTTCTATATTGTAATCAACAACATAATAAAAATATTTTTCTTCTTCATTATCATATGCACTAAGTAGTTTATTTCCATCAAAATATCTTGAACCATTACTTGATTTCACATATAAATCTTTATGAAAATCTACATTTCTTTTTACAATTTCTATTGGTTTTGGGCCACCTCTATCTAGATTAATTATTACACTTAATTTAGATGAAGCATAAGATGTATATGGGTTTGTGTAATTTGGATTATTTTGTCCACTATATGATGTATTTATTTCAAATAGAAATTCTGCTTTTGCATCTTCCATCCATTCATGATTATTTCCATAAAAACACCATTTATATGCTGCTAAAGGATATTTAATTACAAAACTATATGTTGATTTAGTTGCTGGATTTCTGCTATTTGAAAATGTTACAGTATGTGTTTCTTCATCATAAGTACCACCTGAAACATTTACATATTCAGGATAATAACCATTAAGGCGAGGGACTTTAACAGTTGTTGTAGTGCCTATTAAAGGTAATTGTTCTGCTTTATCCCCTGTTTTTATTTCTACAGTAAATGGCGCAGCTGTATAATCAGGCAATGTATCAACTCCAAAATCATCTCTTGCATATTCTTCATCTTCTTGTATTATTGGTCTGTAAATTGTTCTTGAAGGTGCATCAATATATGCTTTTGTTGTTCCATACCAATCTACAGTTAATGTAATTTCTTTATTAATTGGTGTTCTAACTGTACCATCTGAAGATACATGTGTACCTGTTAATGTTACCTTAGAATCTTTTGTAAAGTTACTTCCATCTTTCTTTACATTTGGTACAATGGTACTAACTATTAATCTTTGAGTACCTGCATTAACATTATCCAATAATATTTCATTAGCATCTTTTACATCTATGTAATTTTGGGCAAAGAAACCATCTTTTAGAAGATTTTTTAGTTCTACCTTATAGTTATTTCCTTCACTAAAAGTAATCGCTCCATCTTCTAAAGTTCCATCACTTATTACATTAAGTTCTAAATAAAGCATATCTGTACTTGACATATCTTTTGACGTTCCGCCAAGTTTTTCAGCTATACCATCCTTATTTAGATCTCTTGTAAAATAAGCTAAAAATTCGACATTCTCACATCCTTCAACTTTTTTATCAGCATCTGTGAATTGTGGATATGTCATTGCTAGCCTATCTTCTTCAGACATCATTAACTTAGTTACATTTGGTGCGATAACTGCAAATACAAGTGTAACTATCATTAATATTGCTAGTCCAATCCATACAATTTTGTTTCTTAAAGTATCCATCTTTTTTCTCCTTACTTCCCTTCTGGACTTATCCATTTGGGTATTTTGTTTATACTCAAAAATTAACACATATATAATAAAAAAAACAAGTCTGTATCTATTGAAAATAAAGACTTTTATTTAATAAATACTTGCGGATATTCAACTTCAACTTTAAGATTTACATTTTACTAACAATTTCATTATTATGTTACAAAATTAGACTTTTTTTGAAATATTACTGTAAATTTTTCCACAATAAAAACACCAAATGTGGATTATCCCTAGCATTTAGTGTTTTTTCAAATTTTAATAAAAAAATTACTATCAATTGCACAAATAAAAACATATCTGTTTATTTTTTATATGTATTTTTATAATTTTTTTATATAGTTTTTATAATTTTTTATATTTTTTAACTTTATTTACTTTAAATTATAACTTTAATTTTCTATAGCTAATGAAAAGGCAGCTATACTAGCTGCCTTTTCATTATTTTTTCATTTTATATACTATGAATAATGTTCCATTTGCTACTACAATTATTGCTATTGCAAACATCGCATATAAGAATACATTTATACCTGTTTGTGGAATTATTCCAGTTGCTTTCTTAGCATAGTAGAATGTTACCACGTTTTCTCCTGGTTTCATTGTTCCTTCTGGATTTCCGTCTATTTCAATTAATTCATATCCATCTATATCTTTAGGATCTACTGAGTATTCTTTTCCTTCATATCCAGGTATCTCTTCTTCGTCTGCTATATCTTTTCCACCATATTTTACAACATATTTTGCTTTTACTTTAGCATCTTTTGCTACATAGTATACTACCTCTATTACTTCTTCTGTCATTATTCCTCTTTCATTCTTTGGCATTATACTATTTCCATCTTTATCCTTTTGAATTAGTACATAACCTTCAACTTTTCTTGGAGCAATATCATATTTATCTCCAACTTTTCCGTTATGGTCATAACTTTCTACTACTTCTCCAGAATTAATATCAACATATTTTTCTACTACTTTTGTGTCTGGAATTGGAACTTCAATTTTCTTGTATTCATATCTTACGACAATTTCAGTATTTCCGTCTTCACCAATTCTCATTGTTCCTGATGCATTTGATGGAACTTCAACAAGTTCATATCCATCTACATCTTTAGCTTCTGTTTCATATGCTTTTCCTTCATATCCTGAAATTACTACATCTTCTGCAACTTTATTTCCTTCAGGATCAACATATATTGCTCTTACTTGCATATTTCTTGCATATTTGTATGTATATACTTGTTCTTCTTCTGCGTATTTAACTCTTGTTTCTTCTGGTCTTTCTCTTAATGTATATCCATCTATTTCTTTACTATAATCTCTTATATCAATTTCTTCATCATATTTTCCATCTAATTCTTCTCTATCGATTTCTTCTTCTGAATAGATATCAATATATTTAATTATAATCTTGCAATCCTTTGGTTCATAAATGTAATATACATCTATTGTAGCTTCAGTCATACGACCTGTAGCATTTAATGGTGTTGCTTTTAGTTTATATCCTGGAATTGTAATTGCTTCTGTTCTATATTCATCTCCAACAATACCTTCGATAATAACTGTTTGATAATCTTCACCTTTTCCTTCAATTGTATGGTGTACTAATACCATAGCATCTTTTGGTATTGGAGCAAATGTTACAGAAACTGTTTTATGTGCATGTACATCTTCAAATGTTGTAAGAGTAATTCCTCTTTCATCACCTGTATATGTTACTTCACATTCTTCCGCTTCTTCTCCATATAGAACTTTTGCAGTTTCTACTCCATCATCATCTGTAGATATAATCTTAACATTGTTAATTGTATATCCGTCATCTGCTGTAATCACTATATCTTTCGTAGCATCTTCTCCTGGTAATACTTGTTCATATACTGGTAAATCTTGTCCAGAGATTGTACCACCTGCAACTCTTACTTGAGTTGTTTCTCCTGTTTCAGAATCTGTTACTGTTTCGATATGAGTATTTACTTGTGTCTTAATATCATAAATCTTATCTTCATAAGTATATGTTAATTGAGCATTTGCACTATAATGTAATGTTTTACTTATTGTTAATGCTTCTTCAGCATCTGAAAATACATCAACAAATTTGTAATTTCCATTAATTAATGTATTATATTTTTCATTATTTTTAATTACATATTCTTGATTTAAAGATAATGTATAAGAATTATTTTCTACTACTATACTTGGAGTTGTTGTTACAACTTCATCTGGAACAATTGCTGTAGTTGTTCCTTCTTTATAATGATGAATTGTTAAATCAATATTATCAATATCATAATAGTAATTTACTTCTATTATTTCATTTGAGAATACTCCAACTGCATTTTCTGGGAATTCATCCGCATTTACAGTTAGTCCCTCTAATTTTTTAGGAGAAGTGCTATATTCTTTTCCTATTAATCCACGTAATGTTTCATCTTCAGCAACTTTATTTGTTGTTTTAACCCCATTATTAATTAGGTAATGATGAACTATTACTGGTTGTTGAGTATCATCTACTTTATTTGTAAATCTAATTTGACGACTTTGTGTTAAATCATATTCATGAACTGTATCATCTAATTGATATCCCATAGGTGCTTCAACTTCTTGAATAAATAATACATCAGTTGGTATATCAACTACAAATTTACCATTTTCACCAACTTCTATTTCTTGATCTATGTTATTTCCAGCATCAATTGTAAGTTGTAAACTTGTTACTTTCATACAATCATCATATCTATTAGATGAATATTGACTCTTGAAATATCCCATATGTAGATAATATACTTTTCCACCTTCTAATGAAGTTGTTGCTCCATAACTACTTGTGTGATTATAATCATGTGCAAATCTTCCTACTACATCTGAATGTGTAGGTGCAACTGTATCTTCTCTAATTGTTAAATATCCATAATCAGCATAATCTGCTCTTACGTAATATCCTACTTTTAAAGTATACACTCCTTTATAATCTCTTAAATCAATTGGAATATAAGAGTTTGCACAAGTTCCTTTTCTATATTGGTTATTTGATACATATTCACCATTTGAATTTTTTACAAAATAATATGTTGAACCTTCACAAGCTGTTAATTCTCCAAATGCATTTTGATTAGCATCTTCTGCCCATGCTGTATCATAATTCTTAATATGTAATTTTGCTCCAGCTAATGATTCTCCTGTATCTTCATCTACCTTTTCAATTTCTACTGGATTTTTAGCAAATGTAACTGCTACAAGCTTGTCTTCATCCATATCATTGAAATATCCAGCTTCTAAGACTACTTTGTCATCAACCATTTTACTTGCAAAATCTATTTTTTTGTTATTTATTGACATATTTAATAATGTATAATTTTCAGCAACTTCAACTTCAATTGTTTTCTCGTTGTTTTCTCCAGCTTCTACTGTTTCATATATAGCAACATCTTGTCCTGAAATAGTACCACCATTTTCGTCACCTATTACTCTTGTTGCAATTATATAGTCATTTTTATCGTTTGTTACCTCTAATTCAGTTGCTTCACCATATACTGGTGTTTTCATCATTAATGTTGGTGGCAAATTCTTTCTTAAATACCATACTCCATCAACATTTAGTTTATTGTAGAATTCTACTGTTGTCATATAATCATAATCAACAGCAGTATCATTTACATCTACACTACTTGAATCAACTAAAATATCATTTGAATAATATGTATTTTTTAATACATCATAAACTTTTACTTCATCATAGTTATCTGTATCAGGGTTATATATATAATCTGTCCTTGAAGGATATGCTGTTATAGCACCAATTCTATTAGCATTTTTAACTAATGAATCTGACAATGTACTTATTACATCTCCAGTATTATACGCATTTACAATACTTTCTTGTCCACTAATATATCCTACTATACCACCGCATTGACCTGATCCAACGATTTTTCCTTCATTATATACATTTACAACTTTAGTTCCTGAAGACTGAGCTATAATACCAGCTGATTTACAATATCCACCATATTGGCTATCATCAGGTTTTAAGAAGATAACATCTCCTGTATTATAACAACATTCAACTCTTCCGCTATAACAATATGCTGTTATACCAGCTGCATAAGATCCTCTATCTGCAAGCATATTACCTTTATTAAAGCAATTCTTTATTTCTACATTATCAGCAGCATATGCATCAATACCGCACATATATCCATTTGTTCCACCAAGCATTGTAATATTTCCATAGTTGAAGCAATTATTTATTTCATTAATACCATAACCATATCCTACAATTCCTGCAGTATATGATTGTTTTAAATTAATTTTTCCATAGTTTGTACAATTAGATATTACTTTTCTAAAAGATCCAGATTGCCATGTATATCCAATTATACCTCCAACTCCATTTTCACTTGCTTCATAACTTGTTATATTTCCTTTATTGTAACAGTTGTCTATTAACTCAAATGGTCCCCATCCAATGATACCACCAAGTCCACCAGCTTGAGTTCCATATTTTGTAATATTTCCTAAATTGTAACTATCTTTTACATAAGAACCTTCTGCTGTTCCTGATACAAAAAATCCAGCAATACCACCCATATAATAACAACTTGTTTCTTCAGTAGTATGTATATATCCTTTATTATAACAATTTTCTATTTGCACTAAATGTGCATCACTTGCGTATCCTATTATACCACCAAGTGAATAAGTTCCTTCAATTTCTCCCTCATTATAGCAGTTCTTAAAGCTTTCTGATCTATTTAAATGTACATATCCAACTATACCTGCCATAGTTCCACTTCCTGAAATTTTACCTGTATTATAGCAGTTTCTAAAATCTAAATTTGGATTTCTAATTTCACTTGCTCCTATAAGACCTGCTGTAAATTGTGTTCCTTGTATGTTTCCAGTATTGTATGAATTATATATAAGTATATCGTCTGCATTGTTGTTGCCTATAAATAATCCAATAAGCCCTCCACAATCCATACTTGGCCCAATATTTCCTTCGTTACCACAATTTATAATATGTATATAATCTGAGTCTACACTATATAATCCAACTAAACCACCTGTATAACCTGAACTATATACAGAAGAACCTTTATTTATACAATTGTAAAATACAACATTGATTTTTTTATCTCCTGAATAACCATACAATTGATCCATAAATACACCGGTTTCACCATTATTATAACAATCAATAAATTGTACTGTACCTTCACAGTTATACATGTACATATTTTTACCAATTAAGAACGTTACATTACCTGTGTTTTTTATATTCTTGAATTTTACTTTTTGAAGTCCACCCTCTGAATAAATATTACCCATTATTCCGCCAAATGTATTTGCAGTATTAGAACAATTTATTACTTGTAAATTTTTAACTGTATAATCGTTAAAATCTCCTATAATTCCTCCTGAGTAATTGTTATATCCACTTTTTACATTAATCGTTCCTGTATTTTTACAATCTTCAATAAATATTGATTCATACATCTTTATTGATGAACTACTATTATTGAATCTTCCAACAATACCACCTGCATTTATTCCGTCTATTGTTCCTGAATTTTTACAATTTTTTATTTTTAATATATCGCTTTGTGTTAATGCATTTGTTTCTTCAGAACTAAGAGCATATCCATCAACATTTCCAATTAATCCTCCGGCATAGTTACTATTTACTGATGCTTCATTATTACAATTTTCTAAGCTTATGCTATTTACTGCCTTTGCAGCAATACTTCCCGCAGCTAAACTATAATCAGATCCTCCAGTTACAATTGTTCCTGATATCGTTAAATTTTTAACAACTGCATTTTTTAGCATCGCAAATAAACCTGCATACTCTCTTCCAGATTGATTTATATTTTTTATCTCATGTCCATTACCATCAAAAGTTCCTGAAAATGGTTTAAATTTTGACTCTGTTCTTGAATAATGTTGATCATTATAATCCCATTCTTCAGTGTAAAAATATAAACCAATTGACTTAAATCCATTTCCAGTTGTAAGCTCTGTTTTAATATCTGATACTTCACCATCTTCGTTTATATCTCCATATGTTGTTGAAGTTGCATCTCTATATGATTCTTCATCACTGAAATCAATATCATTTGCAAGTACGAATTTAGTATCTGCATATGTATTATCATTATCAATCATTTCATTGTCTATTGCTAATAAATCTTCTACATATTGAATTTGAACTGTATTTTCTCTTACAGGTTCTACATAATTATCTTCTATTTCAATTTCATTTAATTCATAAGGAGCTTCATTTACCACTTCTCTGTGATTATTTAATTCGAATGTTTGGCTACCCTCTCCTGTATATCCATCTGGTGCTTGAACTTCATCAATTCTATACTTACCATCTCTTAATGGTAATGTTATTACACCTGCTTCATTTGTATATACGTAATATGGACTATCCTCAGGTGCTCCTTCATCTTGCTCTCCAACATAGTTTCCATATACATCTTTACCACAATCTATTATATTTCCATCATTATCTAATTCATAAATAACGAATTTAGCATTAGGAAGTAATTCTCCTGTTTCAGAATCAGTTTTTGTTAATTTAAAGTATGCAATATCTTGTATAACAAGAGTTACTTTATTTTCTTCAATTATGACATCTTTAATAGAAGTTAGAGAATCTCTATTTTCAATCTCTACCTTTAATTCATCATTTATTTTTGTTGTAACAAATTTGATTTCTTCTGTATTTTCTATATATCCATCTGGAGCTTCTATTTCTTTAAGTATATATTCACCTGAAATTGGAACTCCTGGTACATATTGATATAATGCTCTAGCAACTGCTACACCATTTTCATCAGTTACTAAATTATCTTCTAATTCGTTATCATCCACTCTCTCAAGACTAAATACAGCACCTGGGATTTTCTTCATAGATGCTAAGTCTTTCTTGCTAGCATCCTTTTCTACCTTTACAACTTCCAATGTATAAACTGGATTTGATTCTTTTTCTACTATAACATTAACTTGAATTAAATGATTTTCTTCATTATTTACAATACTTTCTAGTCTCATTCCTTCATCAAGTGTTGCTGTATAAGTCTCTCCATCTCTTTCTAGTATAAAGTCATAATTTTCCCTTATATTTCCTTTTACTTGGACTTCTTCAAGTGTATATTCTGTTCCTGGTAATAATCTTCCATAACTTACTAGACCATTTGCATCAGTTGCTTTTATATCTTCTCCAAGTTTAGTAACAACAGAATACATTGGTTCATTTGTGTTAACATCAATATATGTAATATTTATTTGATATTTTGGTTCATTTTCAATTTCAATATATAATAAGTCATTATCTTCTGTATCTTTAGTTAATCTTTGAGTTCTGAAATGATTATCTGTTACATATTCAAATCCTAAACTTCCATCATTATTTTCTACAACTTTAAATTCAACTTTTTTATCACTTAACAAGTAGTCGTTAGGTGCTTTAACTTCCTTAACTTGATATACAGCATTTACATATAAATTTTGAACATTAAATGCTCCATCATTTCCACTTATAAATAATTTCTTTTGTTCTAGATCTCCTATTACATTCTTTTCTGCAATTTGATATATAGCACCTTTAACACTTAAATCAAATCCTTCTTTTAATTTAAGTCCTGTTAAATCATATAATCTTGTTATTTTTAATCCTACTTTTGTAGGTTCTGTTTCTAAATGAACTATTCCATAAGGTGAATTATAGTCATATTCTACAGCATGTGTAGCATATGAAGTATCATTATAATTTAATCCTTCAGGAATTGTTACTGGATAAGTAAATTCATATTGAATTCCAGTTCTTAAAGTTACACTACTAAAGTCAATTAAATATGATTTAATTGTACTCCAATCAGTAATTTGATCTGCTGTTTTCCAACCATTTTCTGCATTTTCAATATCTTTTCCTGGTTCTCCTACAGCTGAGTAATAAATTGTTGTATTTTCTTGTAAATCTTCAGGTACAACAATTGGACCAGTCATAGCTGCTGTAAATACAGAACCAAGTTCTCTATCTCTTAATACATATTTGTTTCCTTCATAAGGAACTCTACCTAATATCTTTGTTCCTGTAACATTTTGCTTGTAATTATTTACAACTGAAATATCTATATCTGCACTTCTTGTTTCTTTACTTAATTCAGCAATATTTGGTGCAACTGTTATACTTCCATCGTCATCATAATTTAATACAGTTTGAACTGTTATTAATGTTTCTGATGCACTAATTGGTGTATTACATGTAGCAAAACCTACTGTATCTTCCTTGCTTCCATTATTATTTGTATCATAAATATCAGTATTTACGTTATAATACTTATTATTATACTCATTGAAATAATATAATTTTAATTGAGAATTTGTGCTTCTAGATCTTGCATCAGGTACAATATCTAAATTAACATTAATGCTTTCATATGCTGTTGGTTCAGCATTTTCAGTTAATATTTTTATATATTGTTTCTTTGTTGTCTTATCTTTAAGTAAAGACCATGCTACAACTTCACCATTGTTCATAGTAACATCTTTTACATCAACTTTTACAAATTCAGATGGTAATTCAACAACAAATGCACCATTTTGCCATTTTGAATGTAATATAGCATTTCTATAAGTAGTGCCTATCGTAAATGATCTATTTAATGTTGGATCATTTTCTTGTTGTGTTTCAAAAGCTTTATTACTATCCCAACTAATTTTTGCCTCTGATTTTGAAAATGCAAGTTGTACTGAATCACCTTTATCTTGATCTAAATATGTTCTTATTGTTCCTGCATCTTCTATTTGTTGTCTTGTAAATGCTCTTCTAACAAGATCCATATCTAAGCGTTTTACAACATGCACATTTAATGCTGTATGAGCTTTCATTGGTGTTGTTTCAATTTTAATCCATGTTGGTGATGGGTCACCATTCTCTATATTTCCAAATGTTTCTCCTGTAATAATATGATCCCATTCTGAATTACTAATTTCATTAAATATTCTATCTACAAAACTTTTTCCAAAAACATCATCTAAATATATTTTTGTATAATCACTATTTCTTGTTAAACCAAAAGGTCCTCTCATTTTATACTCTAATTCAGCTGCATGTTGATATTGGGCATTTTCTAAACTATGATAGGTTGTATAAGGCATTTCATTTACATATTCTATACCATATATATCAATTTTACCTTCTTCTCCTAATGCATATTTTAATGATTCACTATTAGTATATATGAAACAATTTGATTCATATAAATCTAATCCATATGATCCTATTCTATCTTGTTGTAAATTATACATTACAATTGATGTATCTTCATCTGTACCATTTACTACATTATAATCTACTACATAATAATAATATTTTTGATCTTCATTATCATAAGCACTTAATAAAGTATTTCCATCAAAATATCTATCTGTTATTCCCCAAGTAAGTGGATTTCTTTCTATGGTAGCATATGTATTTTCATGGAATTTTACCTCTTTTGTTACAACTCCTATTGGCTTATCTCCACCTCTATCCATCATTATAATTACGCCTAAATTTCTTTGTGTTTCTGATGAAATAGGGTTTGTATAATTTGGATTATTATATCCTGTATATGATGTATGTACTTCAAATAAAAATTCTGCTTTAGCATCTTCAAGTATCTCTCCATTTTGGTAAAAACATTGTTTAAAAGCCTCTAATGGATATTTAATATCAAAGGCATATCTATTTCTATTTGAAACAGAATAATTATTATCATTATAAGATATCGTAATAGTTTTTGTTTCTTCATCATAAGTTCCTACTGTTGGTCTTACCCATTCTGGTTCATATCCATTTAAGTTTGGTATTTTTATTGTTGTAGATGTACTTTTTATAGGTAATACTCCTACTCTATCTCCTGTTTTAACCTCCACAGTAAATGGAGCAGCTGCATATTCTGGTAATGTGTCTACACCATAACTTGGACTCGCATATTCTTCATCTGTTTGAGTTATATATCTTGTTCTAACATCAGATGGTGCGTCTATATATGCTTCCAAACTACCATACCAATCAACCTTTAAGTCAATTTCTTTGTTAATAGGTGTTCTTGTTTCACCATCTGATGATACATGAGTACCTGTCAATGTTATTTTAGAATTTTTAGAGAAATAATCTTTATTTAAAATTTTTGCTGTAATTGAAGATAATATTAATCTTTGTGTACCAGCATTAACATTGTCCAAAAGTATTTCTTTTCCATCTTCTATATTAATGTAGTTTTGTGCAAAGAAACCATCTTTTATAAAATTATCAAATCTAACTTTATAGTTATTTCCTTCACTTATAGTTATTTTTCCATCTTCTAATGTTCCATCACTTACTACATTAAGTTCCATGTATAGGACATCTTGGCCGGCAACGTTCATTGTCGTTCCTGCTAGCTTATCTGCTATTCCATCTCTATTTAAATCTCTTAAGAAATAAGCTAAGAATTCAACATTGTCGCAACCCTCAACCTTCTTATCCTCATCTGTGAATTGTTTGTATGTCATTGCTAATCTGTCTTCTTGAGACATTGTTAGTTTTTGTACATTTGGTATTAATATACTTGCAACTAATGCAACTAAAACTAGTAATGCAACTCCAATCCATAAAATTTTGTTTCTTAAAGTACCCATCTTTTTTATCTCCTTCTTTTGCAGTTGAAATTTAATTTTTTCCTTTCCTTTATCAACCGCTATTTGTTTATACTCAAAATTTAGCATATATATAATAAAAAAAACAAGTTCATATATGTTGGAAATAAAGGATAATATTTAATATGTACTTGCGGATATTTATTTTTAATATTAAACTTTACATTTTACTAACAATTTCATTATTTTGTTACAAAAAACTACTTTTTTAGAAATATTATTGTAATTTTTTCTTTTTCAAAATATTGTTTTCTTTTATTTCCCTAAGTTTTTCTTTTTTATATATTTCTATTGATTTTTATCCACATTTTCTATACAATAGTGTTGATAATTTTACAAAAGAGATGGTGAAATAATGAGTAAAAAAATTAATAAAAATAAAAACAAAATTAAGGCTAAAAATACCTCAATCAATAAAAACAAAGTAAGTAAAGAAAGTGATAATAATATATCAAATTATTCTATATCCAAAAGATTACTTGTACTTCTTATTTCTATTATTGTTTTATTTCTTATACTTGCAGGTAGACTTTTTTTCATTCAGTTTTTTCAAGGCTCTGAATTAAAAGAAGCTGCAAACCGCCAGCAAACCGCAAATAGAATAATAAGTGCTAAAAGAGGAAACATCTATGACTCAACAGGAAAACTTTTAGCAGCAAGTGCTTCAGTCGATACAGTAAGTATTAACCCTAGTAGAATAAAAGACGAAAACAAAGAAAAAGTAGCCAAAGCATTTGCAGATATATTTGCTCTTGATTACAATGAAATGTTAACAAAAGTTAAAAGCGAAAAATCTACTGAAGTTATTATTAAAAAAGTAGAACAAGATAAAATAGAACAATTAAAAACATGGATGGAAAACAATAAAGCATATTCAGGAATAAATATAGATGAAGATGTTAAAAGATATTATCCATATGGAACTCTTGCATCAAACCTTATAGGTTTTTGTAACACAGATAATGTTGGTCAAGAGGGACTTGAAAGATATTGGGATAATATACTTGCAGGAACATCTGGCAAGATGGTAACAGTTGAAAATGCTGCATCTAGATTAATACCAGATAAAAATGAATCATATGTACCTGCTGAAAATGGAAGTAATTTAACTCTTACAATAGATGCAAATATTCAAAATATTACAGAAAAATACTTAGAACAGGCTTGTATAGAAAATGGATGTAGTAAAGGTGGAGTTGCTATTGTAATGAATCCTCATAATGGTGATATCCTTTCAATGGCAAATTATCCGTATTTTGATTTAAATTCACCTAGAGAGCCAAATTCAACACTAGCACCAACATGGGAAGAACTAAATGATGAAGAACAATTAAATGCTTTATTCAAAATGTGGAGAAATAGAGCAGTTGCAGATACATATGAACCTGGATCAACATTTAAAGTTATTACGGCTGCTGTTGGATTAGAGGAAAACTTAGTTACAACAGACGAACCAGGAGATTTCTATTGTAGAGGATATGAATTAATTAATGGCGTAAGAATAAACTGTTGGAAATATGAAACAACTCATGGTTCTCAGTCCTTAAGAGAATCTTTGATGAATTCATGTAACCCAGCTTTAATGCAACTTGGAAATAGAATTGGAGAGGAAACATTATATAAATATTATGATGCATTTGGTCTATTTGACAAAACAGGAATTGCAACATCAAGTGAAGCAAACAGTCAATTTTGGCCACTAGAAAATGTTGGAAACATAGAACTAGCAACTATGTCATTTGGCCAACGTTTTCGTATTACCCCTATTCAACTTATAACTGCAGTTTCTGCAATCGCAAATGATGGTGTTCTTGTACAACCTAGAATTGTAAAATCAATTGAAAATACAGATACAGGTGCAATTACTCAAATTGATCAAAAAAATGTTAGACAAGTTGTATCAAAAGAAACAGCAAATAAAATGATGGATATGCTTGAATCCGTTGTTTCAAGTGGAACAGGTAGATATGGACAAGTTAATGGATATTCTGTTGCTGGAAAAACTGGAACATCAGAACCAGATAGCAACGAAGGTTCTTATTATGTAGCATCATTTATATGTATTTCACCTGTTGAAAATCCTGAAGTTGTTGTTTTAGTTGCTTTGCATGATCCTTCTGGTACAGCATCTGGTGGTTCTATGGCAGCACCAGCAGCATCTCAAATTCTTACAGAAGTTTTACCATATTTAGGAGTTCCTTCTGATGATCTTTCATCTGAAGAATCAAGTGAAGTTGAAACAACAACACTAGTTGACGTTAGAAATAAAACAGTTGCAGAAGCACAAAAAATTATTGAGGAAGCAGGCTTTAACTGTAACATATCTGGTGAAGATACAACAGTTCTTGTTACAGACCAAGTTCCAAAACCAGGAACAGCATTAGTAGATGGTGCAAATGTATATTTATATACTGCCGGAAATGAAACGAGAGTTTCTCAAGAAGTTCCAAATTTAAGAGGAATGAGCTATTTAGAAGCAAGAAATGCTTTAAGAGAAAAAAATTTAAATATAGGAATCTCAGGAACAGGTAAAGTTATATCTCAAGATCCAACAGCTGGGTCTTCTGTAGAGGAAGGTTCAATAATACATGTTAACCTAACTCAAACTTCTGGAGATTCACATTAATATTTATATAATTTTAATTATAAAAAATAAAGAGTATTTGAAAATACTCTTTATTTTTTATTTTACTTTTTAAATTCTTATTTATTCTTTTATCTTCCTTTCTTGAATATTATAGCAAAATCTTGCCAAAAATGAATCAGGAAGCATCTTGCTAAAAATTCTTACCATTTTTATTTTAAATCCTGGCACGAGAATCGATTTATTTCTTAATAATTTTTTTATTGTATAATTTGCTATATATTGACTTGAAAATCCGTCCATAGCGAATCTCACGTTAGCTACATTATTAAAATTTGTATTTACTGGTCCAGGACATAATGCACTTATCTTTACATTTGATTTTTTTCTTCTTAATTCTTCCTGTATACTTTGAGTTAATCTTAATACATAACTCTTACTTGCATAATACGTTGCCATTAATGGTCCTGGCATAAATCCTGCAATAGAAGCAACATTTAAAATTTTTCCTTTATCTTTTTCTACCATATCTTTTAGGAATTTTTTCGTTAATATATGCATTGCTTTAATATTTGTATCTATCATTGACAGTTCCATATTTAAATCTGTTTCTGTAAATTCTCCGCATAAACCAAATCCAGCATTATTAATTAAAATATCAACTGAATTATATTTTTCTTTAACCTCATTATATAAGCTAATGCACTCCTCTTCTCTTCCCAAATCCCTAGGCATAACATCCACTTTAATATCATTTTCACTTTCTAATTCTTCTTTTAATTCATCCAATTTTGCCCTATTCCTAGCTGTAATAATTAAATCATATCCATATTTACTTAATGTTCTTGCCATATCTCTTCCTATTCCAGAAGAAGCACCTGTTATTAAAGCAATCATAATTCCTCCTACACTTTCTTTTGCTAAAAAAAATTAGGACAAGATGTCAATTCATTTGTCCCAACTTTTTTACATTTTATTCTTCATTAAATATTCTATCAAATTCTTCTCCACCGATTTTTTCTTTTTCTAGAAGTACGCCTGCAACTGCATGTAATTTATCGATGTGTGTATTTAATATTTCTGTCGCTTTTGCATAAGCTTCATCAACAATTCTTTTTACTTCTGCATCAACTAAAGCTGCTGTTTCCTCTGAATATTCTTTACTATGAGCAAAATCTCTTCCTAAAAATACTTCTTCTTGTCCAGAACCAAGCATTATAGTTCCAACTTTTTCACTCATACCATATTTAGTAACCATTCCTCTTGCAATTTGTGTAGCTCTTTCTATATCATTGCTTGCACCTGTTGAAATATCTCCAATTATTAATTGTTCTGCAACACGTCCACCAAGAAGAGATACTAATTTTTCTTCCATTTCTGTTTTAGACATAAAGTTTTTATCTTCAGTTGGACGATACATTGTATATCCACCTGCCATTCCCCTTGGAACTATTGATATTTCATGCACTTCGTCTTGTGTTGGTAAGAATTTACTTACAACTGCATGACCAGCTTCATGATATGCAACCAATCTATTTTCCTTTTCACTTCTAACTCTTGTCTTCTTTTCTGGTCCCATTGTTACTTTTACCATTGCATCTTCAATTTCTTTCATTGTGATTTCTGGTAAATTTCTTCTTGCAGCAAGTAAAGCTGCCTCATTAAGAATATTTTCTAGATCTGCTCCAGCAAAACCTGAAGTATTTTTAGCAATTGTTCTTAAATCAATATCATTTGAAATTCTTTTCTTTCTGCTATGAACTTCTAATATTTGTTCTCTTGCTTTTACATCAGGTGCACCTACAACAATTTGTCTATCAAATCTTCCAGCTCTTAATAATGCTTTATCTAAGATATCTGGTCTGTTTGTTGCAGCTAAAACTATAACTCCTTCATTTTCAGCAAATCCGTCCATTTCAACAAGTAATTGGTTTAATGTTTGTTCTCTTTCATCATGTCCTCCACCAAGTCCTGCTCCTCTTTGACGACCTACTGCATCAATTTCATCTATAAATACTATACATGGTGCTTTTCTTTTTGCTTCTTCAAATAAATCTCTAACTCTTGATGCACCAACTCCTACAAACATTTCTACGAAATCAGATCCACTTATTATAAAGAATGGAACTCCAGCTTCTCCTGCCACAGCTTTTGCAAGCAATGTTTTACCAGTACCTGGTTGGCCAACAAGTAAAACTCCTTTTGGTATTCTTGCACCCATATCTGTGAATTTTCTTGGATTCTTTAAAAATTCAACTATTTCTTCTAATTCTTCCTTTTCTTCATCTACACCAGCTACATCTTTAAATGTAACTTTTGCTTTATCTTGTGGATTTATCATTTTAGCTTTGCTCTTGCCAAATGTCATTGTTTTGCTTCCACCATTTTGGTTATTATTCATAAATAAGAACCAGAATATTACAAATATAGCAAGTATTCCAAATGGTGTAAGAAGACTTAATGCCATCATTATTATAGATTGAGATTTTTCTGTAACTTTGATACTTTCTGTTTTCATTGAATCTTCTAAATCATCCATTAAACTTTCTATACTTGGAATATTTACTTCTTTTTTTGCACTTTCACTTTTCAAAACAACTTCTGCTTTCTTACCATCAGCTGCTATCTCGATTTCTTTTACATCTCCAGCTTCTATCTTAGCAACTAATTCAGAATATGCAAGTTTATTTGCTGTATTATCTAAAATAGACGTAATTACTACAATGGCAATTACAATTATAATTAACCACATAGCTAATGTTTTTATTCCACTTTTCATTTTTTGCCTCCCTTTTTCCAATAGGAATCAATTTTACTTTTTGCAATATAACATATAATTTTTTTGTTTGCAATACTTTTTTTCAAACTTTTTTCTTTGAAAGTATTGATATATAAGCATTTTTATTACGGAACTTTGTTTTTAGATTATACTTCTTTTATAAAAAAAATTTTTCCTTTTCCTACAAAAACTTTAATTCTTTTGTTAGGAACTAAAAATTTATTTCCAATATTATTTTCACATAATTTAACAATGTCTGAAACATGAACTTTTTCAATATTTTGCATACTTCCAGTTGCTTTATTTATAGTATATCTAATTAATCTATTTTTTATTACTTTTTCTTCTTTATTAAATTTTTTTAAATCAAGTATTATCTGCTCTTTTCCTTCAAGCTTATTATTCCCTAAATGTTCCTCTATTAAAACATCCTTATATTTATTTTCTACAACCTTTTGTATATATTCATCTTCTTCATTAAGAAGTTCAGACAATCTATTTAATGAAGTTACTATATTAGGATTGAATTCTTTTTCAATTGAAGGAATTAGTTCATTTCTTATTTTATTTCTTGTATATATATTTTCAAGATTTGTCCTATCTATTTTGGGATTCAGTTTATTATCTTCACAATATGTTTCTATTTCTTTTCTTGTTATTTTTAAAAGAGGTCTTATAAACTTATCGTCTCTTTTTATTTCGATTCCCTTTAATCCTGATGTTCCAGATCCTCTCATAATATTCATAAGTACTGTTTCTGCGTTATCGTTTGCATTATGCGCTGTTGCAATCTTATTTGCATTTTCTTTATTTGCAACTTCATCAAAAAATGAATATCTAAGTTTTCTACCTGCTTCTTCTGTTCCTACTTTCTGCTCTTTTGCAAGTTCTTCTACTTTTTCTCTTTTTATATAACATGGAATACTATTTGAATCACAAAAATCTTTAACATACTTTGTTTCTTCTTCTGCCTCTTCTCTTATTCCATGATTTATATGTGCAACTATTAATTTTGCATCAATTTTGTTTTCTTTTCTTAAATTAATAAGCATATTTAATAAAGCCATAGAATCTGGTCCTCCAGATACCCCTATGACTATATTATCACCTTTTTGAATCAGGTTATATTCAGTTATTGTTTTTAATAATTTTTCTTCTAACATGTATATTCCTTTTTATTTTTTATTCATCATAATGACGTCCAAGATTTGCAAACTTAGTGTAATTTCCAAGCCAAGCTAAATCTACAGTACCTGTCGAACCAGAACGATGTTTTGCTATTATAACTTCAGCTTGATTCTTTTTCTCGCTATCTTCGTTATAATAATCATCTCTATATAAGAACATTACTATATCCGCATCCTGTTCTATTGCTCCAGATTCACGAAGGTCAGAAAGCATAGGTCTATGATCAGGACGTTGTTCAGGCGCTCTTGAAAGCTGTGACAATGCAATTACAGGAACATTTATTTCTTTAGCAAGTATTTTTAAAGATCTACTAATTTCCGAAATTTCTTGTTCACGTGAACCGCTTCTTCTACTTGATCCTTGTACTAATTGTAAATAATCAATTACAACTAATCCAATATTTTGTTCAAGTTTTAACTTTCTACATTTTGCACGTATTTCCATAATTGAAATACCCGGTGTATCATCAATAAACATTTTTGCTTCTGATAAAGTACCTGATGCTTCCGCAAGTTTTGCCCAATCTTCATCATCTATTTTTCCTGTTCTAACTTTATTACTATCTACCATTGCTTCACTACATAAAATACGATTTACCATCTGTTCTTTAGACATCTCCAAGCTGAATATTGCAACTGGAGTATTTCCTCTTGTAGCAGCATAACTTGCAATATTTAAAGCAAATGCTGATTTTCCCATTGCAGGACGAGCAGCAACTAGTATTAAATCAGAATTATGAAGTCCTGCTGTTTTATAATCCAAATCAGAAAAACCTGTTGGCACACCTGTAATATGTTGTTTTTGATTATATAATTGTTCAAGTTCAGTAAATGTATCTACTAAAATATCTTTTATTGAAGAATACCCTTTTTGATTTCTTGATTGTATAGTATCAAATATCTTTTTTTCTGCTTGATCCATTATTAAATCTACTTCTTGTGATTCATCATATCCAAGTTTTATTATTTCATTAGCTGTTTTTAGCAGATTTCTTAATACTGATTTTTCTTCGACTATCTTTATATACTTTTCAACATTGGCTGTTGTTGGTACTTTTTCAGGAAGCTCAACTAAATATTCTAGTCCACCAACAGCATCAAGTTTACCAAGTGATGATAATTCTGATTTTAATGTTATAACATCTATAGGTTCTGCTCTATTATATAAATTAAGTATTGCACCATATATTGCCTTATTATCTTCTCTATAGAAATCTTCTTCTTTAAGTACTTCAACAGCAGAAACTATCGCTTCTTTATCCGTTAACATACTTCCTAGTACTGCTTGTTCTGCTTCTGTATCATGTGGTGGTACCTTGCCTAATTCCATATTTTACATCCTTTCTGTTTGAATATTTTCTTTTCTATTTTTAGCTATTTACTTCTACTTTTAGTTTTCCAATTACACCTTCAAATAGTTTTATTTCAACATTAAATGTTCCAACATTTTTTATAGTATCTTTTAATAATATTTTCTTTTTATCTATATCAATATTATATTGGTTTTTTAAATTTTCTGATATTTCTTTTGCTGTTACACCACCAAATATCTTACCATTTTCTCCTGCCTTAACTTTTATTTTTAATGATAATTCATTTAATTTATTTGCTAATGCTTTAGCATCTTCTCTTTCATTATTTCTTTTAAATTCTTGTGAATTTTGTTTTGCTTTTAATTTCGACATATTCTCTGCATTTGCTTCAACTGCTAATTTCTTTGGAAATAAATAATTTCTAGCATATCCATCACTTGCATTTATTACTTCATCCTTTTTTCCTACACCTTTTATATTATCTAATAAAATCACTTTCATACTTATTTACCTCCTTTAGTTTCCACATTATATCATAAAATGTGGAAATAATAAATAGTAAACACAAAAAAGATAGTATAAACTTTCGTTCATACTATCTTCTTCTATTACTCAAATGTTTCCCAATAAATATTATCTGTATCATATGATAAAGAATTTAATTCTACATCACCATCATATATTTTATTTATGCCATTTAAATTTATAGCTTCTCTTGAATATTTAGGGCCATTTGTATTGCTTACAGAAATATTAGCATATTCTGCTGGCATATAAAAATCTATTTTTCTTCTTCTTGAATAATCTGTTATATTATTAGCATCTTTTACTCCATATATTGCACCACCGCTTCGTAACCAAAATACATCGTTACTTGTATTTACAGATATTTTTTCACCTGTTCTAACAATTGTATTTATGCTTTTTTCGTAATAGTAGTAAACTCTAAATTCGTAATGATATTTTCCTCCACTTTGGCTACTATTGCACTCTACTTTGCATCCATTGGCTTGTGCTCCTGTTAAATCATATTCTTTTCCTTCTGCTGTAATAACTAACCAATTTGGATCAAAAGCATCATTTTTAGTTGCACTTTCATTTGAATTCCCACTATTATTTATTCTTTGATATAATTCTTCAATTTCTACAGGAGAAATATTATTTGCTCCTGAAATTTTATTTGAAATTAAAAAGTAGTATTCAATTACATCTACATATCCCATTTGAGCAACAAATTTATATTCTTTTTGATGCTTAGGTTTATATCCTGTAATTGCTCTTAAATTATTATTAACTTCATATCTACCGGTATCAAATCCATTAGATACAGTCATCTCAATATCTTCACTTGGCATTTCAAATGATATACCATAACCATCTTCTAATTTTGAACCATAATACATCCAACTTGTTTCTGAAGATAAATTATCAGTTCTTAAACTTATTTTTGTACCTGGTTCTATATAAAATGTTTTTACCTTTTTTAGTCCTGTAAGTGTTAGTGAATCACTTTGCTTTATTTCTGTTCTTTCTGCATCTGTTAAATCATATTCAGTATTATTAATTATTACTTTAGTATTTCCTATATCACTGCTTGTTTCTGTTGGCGTATAATCATTACCTGGAGTTTTATATCCACCATCATAACCAATTATAGTAAATGTAAATTCATAAGTTCCTTCTGGTCTATTATTTTCATTTTCAGTTTTCAAATATTCTATATCTTCTGTAACAATATATCTAATTAATTTTGTTAAATCAATTGTATTAATCTCTGTATCATTATTTATATCTGCTGATTTAAGTTCTTCAGGTTCTGTTAAAATACAATTTTCTAATCCAATATAATGTCTTATAAGTAAGCTTAAATCTCTTTGGTCTGATATTCCATCACCATTAATATCTCCAATAACAGACAAAACATATGGCTCAGCAGCTGACATCATAGCATCGCCTGAAGTTATTGTTTGCTTAAATTCTGCATAATCTCCTGTATAAACAATTTCATTTGTTTTTTCAATTGTAAAATGTTTGTCACGAACTATTTTTTTTGTTGTCCCACCATCTGTTATTGAAAATGCATTTAAAAAATCATTTGCTGATGTTCCAGGTAGTATTCTAGAAATCATGTGGTTTTCCTTATCAAGTGTATATTTAGTATTTTCAATTGTAAGTGCATTGCATATTGAAGAGGTTAATAAAACAAAAACTAAAATGAAAAATAATATTAAACTAAATTTTAATAATTTGTTTTTCAATTAATTCCCTCCTTTCAGTTTTATAAATAAAAACTATTTTTACAAAATATATAACATATATGGAAAAATTTTTTCCATATATGTTAATATTTATTTTTTATACTTTTATATTCTGTTTTTTCTGTATCCTATAAAAGCTCCTACTGCAGATATAGTTAAACCACCAAATATTGCAACTAATATCATTTCATTTGTACCAGTTTGTGGTATTTCTTTGTCTGCCTCTTTCTTTCCATCATCTTTTCCGCCGTCTTTTCCATCTTCTGCTGCATCAACAAAATCAGCCCATTTGAAATCTTCTGCTCCATAGAACATTAATGACCAACTACCTTCTGTAAGTGTTGGATATGCTTTTGATAAAGCAAATGTAACAGCCTCTTGATTTATATATTTACCATTTTCATCATCAGCTTTTACATATAAGAAATAATATGATCCATCATCTATTTTTGATAAGTCAATAACTGATTTTCCATCAGCCGTATTATAAGATATAGTATATACATCTTGGCTAGCACTAGTTGTTTGATCATAAATTCCACTATTAGATTTAGCATATTTTAATAAATCTGCAAATCCTGAAGAATCTTGATTTTTAATCTTTTTCAAAATAGAATAATCTGTTATTTTGCCAACTTTTATTTCAATATTTCTATTTGCATTTGAGTTATGTGTAAATGTTGTAACGATTTGTGTTGCTTTATTAGACATAAATGTAGCAAAAAAGCCATCACTATATTTTGGTTCTGAATATTTTGTTAGTTTATTTCCATATGTAACATATTTTTCTTCACTATTTTCTGTTTGTTCAAGTATAGAAATGTATACGTCTTGATTTAACTCTACAAATTTAGCAATTTCATTGTAGTCTTTGCAAACAAATATACCTTTCTCACTATTATACTCAAGTTTCCAATAATTTGCACTTAATTCTGTAGCTGAAGCAGTTGGCATATTACTATTATTAGAAACCATATAATAATAATTATGATCTTCTTTAGGTGTTACTCCAGAAATTTCAATACTAGCTTGTGATGTTCCAAATTTTTTCAATTCATATTTTGCACTTGAAAAATCTGTCCAATCTCCCTCAGGTAAATTTGGATCATCTGGATTGTTTGGATCATCTGGATCATCTGAATCTTTTGGATATACAGTTACCTGACAAGTTGCTGTTGCTGATTCTCCTCTTGCTGTTATTGTTGTTGTTCCTACACTTACTCCTGTTACAACACCTGTACTACTAACTGTTGCGATACTTGAATTACTACTTGTCCATGTTATTGTTGCACCCTTTGATGATGTTGCAGCTAGTCCTATAGTTTCACCTACTTTTACTGATGCAGTAGTTTTAACCATATTTATTGTTTCATCAGATACACCTGGATCAACCTTTGGAAGAACAGTTACTGTGCATGTTGCTGATTTAGATTCACCTGTAGCTGTTATAACAGCAGTTCCTGCACTTTTACCTACTACAAGTCCTGAACTATTAACTGTAGCTACAGAAGTATTACTACTTGTCCATGTTATTGTTGCATTTTTTGAAGATTCTGCTCTTAATTGTACTGTTTCATTTACATTTATTGATGCTGATGTAGGTGTAACTGTTACAGTTTCTTCTGTTGGTGTAGATCCTCCTTCAAAAGTATATGATATTGATTTATCTGTTTCATCAATTAATTCATTTCCAACGCATCCTTGAATACCTCTAATCTTGAATGGTTTAGCATTTGCTTTTACTGAATCAGATAAATTAGATTTTACAGTAAAAGTAACAACACCGATTACTTTATCTGTTGTAACTCCTCCTGCCATAGTAGATAATAACATATGTCCTTCACTTTCATTGCCTTCTTCTTTGTTGATTTCTATTGACCAGTTGCCTCTTCCTTCTACGTCATCGTCAGTAAGATGTTCAAATACATTTTTATCATATTCTAGATAAGCTTCTAATGTATTCATTCCAAGTTCACCCATATCGATGTTCATTAATTTAAATTGAAGTTCAACAGTATCACCTTCAGAAATTACAGAATTTGATGGTGATTTAATTGATACATCTAAATTAAAACTATAAGCTTTTACACAACATGGTATAATAAAAGTTAATACCAAAGTTGTAATTAATAAGATTGAAATAAATTTTTTCATCATTTTCTTTTTCTCCTTTTCTCTTGTTTTTATATATTTTTACTTTTGTTTTTCAGTATTTTATACACCTTATCATTAAAAAACTGAAACACATAATATAATAACTATTTAATAATTATTTTTTTATAGCGTACATATGTATATATTCCTATTACACTAATAGTACCTACTATAAATAATAATATAACTTCATTTGTACCAGTTTGTGGTACACTACCTTCTGCAACTGTTTTATCATTTGTTTTATTTTCATTAACTTGAGGCTCTTGATTATTAATGTCAACCTGTTTCACTTCACTTGCTTCCACAACTTTATCAAATTGTAATGTTAATGGAATATTTTTATCGACCTCATTTATTATTGCTGTACCATTATTTGTAGAAACATTTACCAATTTAACCTCTGTTTGCTTAGTTAATGTCGTACTAGTAAGATCATCTTTAACCCTTAACTTTACGCCTCCAATTTCCTGGTCATTTTTAACTCCAGCTGATAAAATCATTGCAAGCATTTTGCCTTTTTGAATTGTATTCTCATCATTATATGTTAAAGACCAATTATTTTTACTACTGACATCATCCTGGCTAACTTTTTCAAATACTGATTCATCATATTGCAATTTAGCTTCAAGTGCGTTTATTCCATTAGTTCCAGCATTTATATCTGAAATTTTAAGTGTAATTTCAACTTCATCTCCTGGCTTTAAAGATGATTTATCAGGAGTTGCTGTTAATGTAAAACTATCAGCTAAAACAATTGTTGAAAAACATAATAACATTATACAGAGAACTACAAGTATCCCTAGCTTTTTTTTCATTTGTTCCTTCCTTTCTATAGTCATTTAATCATATTTTAAAATATATAAACTTAAATTTCAACAGTTGTAACGGTAATATAATATAAATGTATAAATAAAAATATTTTTGTAATATTTTTGTAATATAAAAAAGATTTTGCAATATTTTGCAAAATCTTTTCCTTTATTCCGTAAGGATTTTTATTATTCTATACAAGTTACTACATAACATGTACTTGCTCCTGTATACGCATTATCTTCTGGCGTTATAAGTGTAATATGAGAAGTTCCAGGTTCTCTTCCATATAAAGTTATTATACCATTATCTATATGAGCTTCTACCACATATGCATTATCATTGTGTAGTTCTACTTTATTTCCTGTCTTTTCTACTATATAAAATCTAATTTCCTGTCCAACTCTAATTGTTCCCTCATATTCACTTAATCTTATATATCCTTCTCCTTTATTTACTCTTATTTGATATACAGCACTTCCTGAAGTATAATCATCCGTTTCTTCACTACTTACATGAATATAAGCCACACCTTGTCCTACTGGAGTTACAGTTATTGTCGAACCACTTACACTTGCTGTTGCAACACCTGTATCAGATGTTTGAACTGTAATTTTACCTCCTGTTGGATTTGTTACTTTAAATGTTTTTACATTTGGACATGTAGTTACTCCATAATTTTCTGATAATTCCATTGTATAATCCTCTTGATTCGATATACAAGTAACTGAATAAGTAGCAGATGCCTCTGTATAATAATCATCTTCTTGTGCAGTAACTGTTATTGTTGATGTTCCTGTTTTCATTCCAATAATGGATATTTGGTTATTAAAAATATCAGTGTCTACAACTGCCGAATTCGAATTTTTAATTTTTACACTTGTACCATGCATATTTGTAATATTAAAATAAATCATTTTCCCAACATTAACTATTCCATTTGTATCACTCAATGTTATAAATCCTGTTCCTTTATCTACTCTTATCGTGTAAGTAGCATTTCCGGCTTTATAATACTCTGTTTCTGCACTTGATATAGTAATCGTAGTTGTTCCTATTCCTTTTGGTGTTATAGTTATTGTTGACCCACTTACACTAGTTGTTGCTATTTTACTGTTCGAAGTAACAGCCATAACTCTTCCTCCAGTTGGATTTGTTACCGTAATTGTTTTTGTATTTGGATATTTTATTGTTCCACTTGTTTCTGATAATCTCATTGTATAATCTTGTTGATTTGATGAATTAGTTATGCATGTAACATTATAAACAGCTGTCGCTTCTGTAAAAGCATTATTTTCAAGTTCTCTTACCGTGATTTTAGTAGTTCCTACTCCTACTCCTGTTACTGTTACAACATTATTTTCTATTTTCGCTGTTACAACTTTTGTATCAGCAACATCAATTTCTGTTCTATTTCCATGTTTACTTGAAATATTAAATGTAATTTTTTTATCTTTTACAACAGTTCCCTCATTTGCACTTAAAGTAATATATCCTACTCCTTTATTTACTGTAATTGTATATTCTGCAAAACCAGCTTTATATTTGTCTGTCTCTTCACTTGTTACTACTATTGTAGTTGTTCCTTTTCCTACTGGCGTTATCAAAATATTAGATTCATTAACACTTGCTGTTGCTATATTCCCATCATAGGATAATGCTGAAATTTTGCCACCAGTTGGATTTGTTACTATAATTGTTTTTGTATTTGGGCATGTTGTTGTTCCACTTATTTCTGATAATTGCATTGTATAATCTTGTTTGTTTGTTACTGATCCTTCATTTACTGTAATTATATATGTTGCAGTACCCGATTTATAATTTGCTGTTGCATCACTTAATACTGTAATTATTGCTGATCCTACGTTTTGTGGTATTACAGTTATTGTTGTACCACTTACCCTTGCTGTCGCTATATTACTATTTGATGTTGCTACAGTTATTGTTCCTCCTGTTGGATTCATAATAGTAAATGTTTTTGTATTTGGAATTGATGTTACACCACGTGTTTCTGATAACCTCATTGTATAATCTTGTTGATTATTTTGTTGATTTTGACTTGCATTATTAACTTTTATTGTGTAAGTCGCATTTCCAGCTTTATAATTTGTTGTTGCTGCACTTGACACATTAATTGTCGTTGTTCCTACTCCTTTTGGAATAATCGTTATTGTTGAATCACTAACAACTGTTGTAGCAACATTATTATTTGATGAAACTGCCGATATTTTGCCACCAGTTGGATTTGTTACTCTAAAAGTTTTTAAATATGGATAAGTTGTTTCTCCACTTGTTTCTGACAGTTGCATTGTATAGTTTTGTTGATTTGAAGAATTTTCTATACATGTAACATTATAAACTGCAGTTGCCTCTGTATATGAATCATTTTCAGGTGCTGTAAGTGTAATTTTGGTATTTCCTGCATTTATTCCAGTTACAGTTACAAGACCATTTGATATTTTTGCATCTGCAACAAGAGCATTATCTATATGTAATTGTGTTTTATTTCCATGCTTACTTGTAACATTAAATGAAATTGTTTCATCTTTTACAACTACACCTTCCGTAGCACTTAAAGTTATATATCCTATTCCTTTATTTACCATTATAGTATATGTAGCACTTCCAGCTTTATATTTAGCTGTTTCCTCACTTGTAACTTTTATCGTTGTCGTTCCAGGTGCAATTGGAGTAATAGTTATTGTTGAACCACTTACACTTGCTGTTGCTATATTTCCATTTGACGTAATAGCTGAAATCTTACCACCTGTTGGATTTGTTACTGTAAATATTTTTTCATTTGGGCATGTTGTTTCTCCACTTGTTTCTGATAAACTCATTGTATAATCTTGTTTTTCTATATTTGGGAAAGTACCATTTAAAATATATCTTATTAAATAAGTAATATCTATTGGATTTATAACATCATCATCATAAAAATCAGCAGATTTTAATAAGTAACCATCTGTAATTACGTAATTACTCAATCCTATATAATGTCTAATTAATGCAGATAAATCAATAATATTTGTTTCACCGTCTTCACTAATATCTCCTATTACAGAAGCCTTATAAATTCTATCTGCATTCATACTATATCTTCCATCTCCTACATCATTAATCGAATGAAGGTTTTTTACAGCAAGCATTCCAGATTTTACAATGCCACTAGATACTTCCTCGTATCCACTTTCTCCAAACTTATATAATTTAATTACATCTGTATCAGAAGTTTTTAATTTAGTAGTAATATTCGTAAGAAACTCTGACGCATTAGTTTTTGGTTCTATTCTATAAACAATTTTCGGATTTTTATCATCGTCAAATTTATAATTAGAACTTGCAGCATAAATTTCTTTTGTTAATAAATTAGTACATATTATAACAATGGAAAAAAATAGTATAGTTATAAATATTTTTTTCTTCATAATTATCTCCTTAAATTATTTACTCTTTTTTCTTAATATTGAAAATCCTCCTAATATTATTGCTATAATTGCAATAATAACTACTACAATAACTACTGGATTACTTTCTTTATATTGTACTTCAAGTGGTACAGATATTTTTTTGTCTTGATCAAATACAAGACTTGTACCATTATTAGTTGCAATATCTTTTATAACAATATCTGTAGCATTAGCAGCTTTTTTCACACTATCTCTTACTTTTAAAGTAATTGTTCCTATTTCTTGTTCTTCTTTAATACCATTGCTTAAAATCATTCCAACAAACTTTCCTTTTTTCCCAGTTGTTGTATCATTGAAAGTAAAAGTCCAGCCATTTTTCCCACTAAAACTTGATGTTGAAACTGTATCAAATAAATCTTCATCATATTCCAACACACCTTCAATTGTGTTCATTCCATCATTACCTACACTTATGTTTGAAATATTAAGATCAATCTTTATTTCATCATTTTCCTTATAAACCTTTGATTCTGTTCCCTCAACAATTTTAGTTTCTAGACTAAATGAGTCTGCAAATACTACTGTTGGTAGCATTAAAACTATAATTAACATTAAAAACAATAATTTTTTCTTCATAATAAATTCTCCTTTTTTTGATAAATTTGAATATATTATAACATATTATTTCCGTAATGCAAATGGAAAATTTTAATAAAAAAAAGCACAAAAAAAAATTGCAAATAAATTTGCAATTTTTTAATTTAATATTAATTTTTATTCTAATTAAGCTAATTTGCTTTTGAATATTTTTTGTGTTAATCCTGTTATAACTGGAATATTGTGATCTTTTTCTTGATATGCTTTTACCATTCCCATTATAGCAAATATCATGTAAGTTACATATGCAGCGAAATTTACTAATCCTAATAGGAAACTGAATATTCCAACTATAATACTTATTACATCATTTCCTGCTACTCCAGAAATTAATCCAAGTATAAAGCTTATAATAGAAATTACTATATTAACTACTATAAGTGTTACACTTAAAACTATTGCTTGGCATGCATTTTTGTTAGTTTCTTTAGTATTGTCTTTGAATGCAACTAATACTATTAATCCTCCTAGCCATCCAAATAAGTATGAAAGTAATCCTCTAACTTTTTGATCCATTTTTTCTCCTCCTTTTATTTATATATATTATGCTATATATTTTGTTTCTTGTTATAATTTACCATATTTTTTTTTATTTGTCTAGTACCTTTTTTCTTTAATTTGAAATTTCTGCAAAATATTCATTTATTCTTATAATTAATTCTGTTCTAACCTCATCCATTGTCATTCCCTCAACCTGTGCACCCGCAAGTGTTATATGACCACCGCCGCCTAATTTTTCAAGAATAATTTGAACATTTATATCTCCAATAGATCTACCACTTATACAGATTTTATCTCCAAGTCTTCCAAGGACGAATGATGCAGTTATATCACTTATAGTAAGCAATTCATCTGCTGCTTTTGCACAAACAACATTTGCATTTTCATCTTCCTTATCATATATTGAAATTGCAATTGTATCATTTGTTATTTCAGCATCTGAAACTATTTGTGATATTTTATTATATGTTTCTAAATCACTTTGGAACCATTTTTTTACTTTTATAATGTCAACGCCACATTTTCTCAAATAAGCTGCTGCTTCAAATGTTCTTACACCTGTTTTAAATGTAAAATTCTTTGTATCCATCATAATTCCAGCATATAAACTTTCTGTTTCAAGTTGTGTAAGTTCAACTTCATTTTCTGAATATTCTATAAGTTCTGTTACAAGTTCACATGCAGATGATGCATAAACTTCATGGAATGTAAGTATTGCATTCTCTATAAAATCCGTGCTTCTTCTATGATGATCTATAATAACTATTTTGTTAGTTTTGTCTAATAATTCAGGTACATCCACATAGTTTGTTTTATGAGTATCTGTAATTACAAGTAAGGTTTCAGGTGTTATAAGTTCTAATGCTCTGTCTTTACCAATAATTGTTTCACTATATTCTTCATCTTCTTTTGCAAGTTCAATAAATTTTTCAAGTCCAGCATTTGCAGATTCATTAACTACATATGCCTCTTTTCCATTTACTTTTGCAAGTCTGTATATTCCAAGTCCAGATCCCATTGCATCTATATCACTATTTGTATGTCCCATTATTATAACTTTTTCAGCTTCTCTCATTAGTTCTTCTAATGCATGAGCAACAGTTCTAGCCTTAACCTTAGTTCTTTTTTCAACTTCCTGAGTTCTTCCACCAAAGAATGTATATTTTCCATCTTTTTTAACAATCGCTTGGTCTCCACCTCTACCTAAAGCAATATCAATCATTGCTTGTGCTGTTTTATATTTTTCATAGTTTGAGTCTCCCTCTGTTGCAACCGCAATTGAAAGTGTAGATTGTAATTGTCCTGGTATATCAATTTCTTTGATTTGATCTAATATTTTAAATTTTTCTTCTTCTAATACATCAATATATTGTTTCTCAGCAATTAATACAAATGTATCTCTATCACTTTTTATAATTAATCCTTTTATTTCTGAAGCCCAATCATAAATAGCTTTTTCAAGTTGTGCTATTACTGCTGGCTTATCTTCATCTGCAACTCTTTGTATGATTTCATCATAATTATCTACCATTGCAATACCAACACATAATTTTGATGATTCGTATTTATTTTCTATTTCAATATTTTCTGTTTCATCAATAAAATATAGTGTTGTCATATATTCCGCTTCTTTTTTCTTATCCTTTTTGTCTTTACTTTTTGATTTAACATATTCACCATAAATTTTATATTTCTTATCACCAATTTCTATGTGTTTGCATATTAGTTCTTCAAGTTCCTTTTTTACATCATCGCTACCATTTTCAAGTTCTAATCTTATTTCTCTTACAATTTCATTTAAATATGTATTTATATCAACATTAGCAAATTCTTGTATAAATTTTGAACTTTTCCATATAATGTTTCCATCAGTTTCTACTATTACTAGTGGAAATGGTGAATTTATTAATGTACTTTTAGCAGCATTATCAACATTTAAAGTTAATTCTCTAATATGTTCAGAAAGTTCTGCTCTTCTTTTATTATTTGTCCAAAAAGTGTACATCAAAACTAAAGCATATATTATAATAGCAGGCATTATGAATCTTATTTCATACACACACAATGCTATTAATAATATTGCTATAATAACTAAATATATCTTCGTTTTAGATATTATTCTATCAAATTTATTTCCATTTAAATTGTTTGGCATAAAATCTTCCTTTCTTTTTACAACCACCTTATATTTTACTATTTTTTAGCTATTTTGTCAAATTTCAGTACTCATTAGGGACCTTTTCAAAAAGTAAATCAATCCATTTTGAGTATAAAGATAACCTTTTTTAACTAATTCTATCAATTATCGCCTTACAATTCTTTGTAATTTCTTTCGTATTAATATTAATTTTTTTATTTTCCATTAATATTTTTCCATTTATTATTGTTGTTTCAACATTTGTTCCCTTTGCATTATATACTATATCTGAAACCACATCATTTATAGGCTGTAAAACTATATTTTCTAAATTAAGAATTATTATATCAGCCTTTTTTCCAATATCTATACTTCCAATTTCACTTTCTAAATCTAGTGCCTTTGCACCATTTATAGTTGCCATTTTTAATACTTCATATGCAGGTATAAGCATTGCATCTTCATTTATTCCTTTTTGAAGTAATGCAGCAAATTTCATTTCTTCAAACATATCTAAACTACTTCCGCTTCCTTGTCCATCTGTTCCAAGAGCAACATTTATTCCATTATTCAACATTTTTGATATATTTGCAACTCCACAACCAAGTTTTAAATTACTTACAGGGCAATGTACTATACTTACATTTCCCATTTTAGCAATTCTTTCAATCTCCTCATTTGATAATTTTACACAATGTGCTAATAAAACTTTATTTGTATTAAATTCCTCTTCTAATACTTCAATAGGTAATTTTCCATATATATTTTTAATATCTTCTATTTCTTTTGAATTTTCGCAAAAATGCATATGTATATTTAGATTTTCTTTTTTTGCTATTTTCATACATTCTCTAATATAATCTGTATTTATTGTATAAAGACCATGAATTCCCATATTTAAAGTAATATTTTCATATTTATTATTGTATTTTTCAATTATATCTTTTAATTCACTAATTCTTTTTTCTTGACCTTTTCCATCCTCATGTTCTGCTTGAGTTCTAGTCGTCTGAAGTCTAATTCCAGTATCTAATGCTGCTTTTATAATATCATCTGTCATAAAATACATATCATTCATTGTTGTACATCCTGTTTCTATCATTTCTAAAAATGATAAACAAGATGCCCAATATATATCCTCTTCAACAAGTTGATCTTCCATTGGCCAAATTTTCTCATGTAACCACGCTTGTAAATCATATCCATCCACTGTTTCTCTAAAAATACTCATAGGAGCATGGCAATGTGCATTAATCAAACCAGGTAAGACTACTTTTCCTGTTGCATCAATAACTTTTTCTATATTTTCATTACTTAAATTATTTCCAATTTTACTTATTATATTATCATCAATTAATATATCTATATTGTTTTCTATTTTTTCTCTTTCTTCACTCATTGAAACTAATGTAGCATTCTTAATTAATATTTTCATAATAAATCTCCCCCAAGTTTATCTTATCATATCATATATAAAATAAAAAAGATAGATTTATTTAAAAAAACAGCATAATTAATAAATATAAAAGAGACGACTTAAATTGTCGTCTCTTAATTTTATTCTTCAGTTGTTTCTGCAATAAGTTCTGGTTGATCTTGTACTTCTTGCTCTGTACTAATATGAGTATTTCTATATTTATTTAATCCAGTTCCGGCAGGAATTAATTTACCTATAATAACGTTTTCTTTTAGTCCTAATAATTCATCTACCTTACCTTTAACAGCTGCTTCTGTAAGAACTCTTGTTGTCTCTTGGAATGAAGCTGCTGATAAGAAACTATCTGTTGCAAGAGATGCTTTTGTAATTCCAAGTAATACTCTCTTACCTGTTGCTGGTCTCTTTCCTTCTTCAACTGCTTGTTTATTAATATCTTCAAATTCATACATATCAACTAATGAACCTGCAAATAAATGTGTATCTCCATTATCTTCAACTCTAACTTTCTTAAGCATTTGTCTACCGATAACTTCAATATGTTTATCATTGATATCAACACCTTGGTTTCTATAAACTTTTTGTACTTCTTGTACAAGATAATTATAAACACCTTCTGGTCCTTTGATTGCAAGTAATTCATTAGGGTTAATTGAACCTTCTGTAAGTGGTTGACCTGCTACTACTTCGTCTCCATCTTTTACTTTTAGTTTAGAACCAAATGGAATAACATAAGTTTTAGCATCATCTTTAGATTTAACAACAACGCTCTTTCTCTTCTTGTCTTCTGTAGTTTTTACTTTACCGTCAATTTCAGAGATTATTGCAACACCCTTAGGTTTTCTAGCTTCGAATAATTCCTCGACTCTAGGAAGACCTTGAGTAATATCGGCAACACCGGCAACACCACCAGAGTGAATAGTTCTCATTGTAAGCTGTGTACCAGGCTCACCTATTGATTGAGCTGCTATAATACCAACTGTTTCACCTATACTTGCCTCTTGTCTACTTGCTAATCCCATACCATAACATTTAGCACAAACACCATGTTTTGTTCTACATCCGAAAACTGAACGAACTCTAACTGATTCAATTCCTGCTTCAACAATCTTGTCTGCAGTTTTATCTGTTATTAATGTGTTTGTATCTACTATAACTTCCTTAGTATTTGGATCTATAATATCTTCTAATGGATAACGTCCTATTAATCTTTCTTGTAATGTTTCAATTACTTGATTTCCATCTTTAATTGCTGATAATTCAATTCCATCATGAGTTCCACAATCTTTATCTCTAATGATAATATCTTGTGATACATCAACTAATCTTCTTGTTAAATATCCAGAGTCAGCTGTTCTTAACGCTGTATCTGATAAACCTTTACGAGCACCATGGGCTGAAATAAAGTATTCAAGAGCATCTAGTCCCTCTCTGAATGATGACTTGATTGGAATCTCAACTGTTTTACCAGTTGTTGAAGCCATAAGTCCACGCATTCCGGCAATTTGTTTTAATTGGTCTAAGTTACCACGGGCACCAGAATCAGACATTATATAGAATGGGTTAGATTCGTCAAAGTTTTCTTTCATAGCAACCTTAACATCATCTGTTGCTTTTTCCCAGATTTTGATTACTGATTGATATCTTTCATCTTCAGTAATTAAACCTCTTCTATATTGTTTTGATACATTTTCTACTTCTTTTGCTGCTTCTTCAAGTATTGTATTCTTAGCTTCTGGAACTTTAGCATCATCTATAGATACTGTAATACCAGATGTTGTTGAATTCTTAAATCCAGATGCTTTGATATAATCAAGTACTTCAGCAGTTTTTGCTAAACCATGTTTATCTATACATCTTTCAATTATTTTTCCTAATTTTTTCTTATTAGTTACAAAGTTGATTTCTGGTTCAAATTCGTTTTCAGGATCACTTCTGTCAACAAAACCTAAGTCTTGTGGAATACCTTTATTGAACATTATTCTACCAACTGTTGTTTCAACTTTCTTATGTCTTTCATTTCCTTCTTCATCTACTTTGCTCATTCTAACAAATATTTTAGCATGTAATCCTACTTCTTTGTTAGCATAAGCCATTTCAGCTTCTTCAGGAGATGAGAAGTAATTTCCTTCACCTTTTTCACCTT
The DNA here is from genome assembly GCA_017934475.1 of Clostridia bacterium. Classification (GTDB taxonomy): domain Bacteria; phylum Bacillota; class Clostridia; order TANB77; family CAG-508; genus UMGS1663. The sequence continues at coordinate 43,750 of JAGBJN010000004.1, forward strand.
TAACATCCATTGTAATGTAGTAGTTTCCAAGGATCATATCTTGTGATGGTACTGTAACTGGTTTACCATCTTGTGGTTTTAATAAGTTATTTACAGAAAGCATTAAATATCTTGATTCTGCTTGTGCTTCTGGTGATAATGGAACGTGAATAGCCATTTGGTCACCATCGAAGTCAGCATTGAACGCTGTACAAACTAATGGGTGTAACTTAATTGCTCTACCTTCAACAAGTACTGGTTCGAAACTTTGAATACCAAGTCTGTGAAGTGTTGGAGCACGGTTTAACATTACTGGATGATCTTTAATAACATCATCTAATATATCCCATACTTCTGGTCTTAATCTTTCTACCATTCTTTTTGCATTTTTGATATTATGTGCTATTCCTCTACCTACTAATTCTTTCATAACAAATGGTTTGAATAATTCAACAGCCATTTCTTTTGGAAGACCGCATTGATAAATTTTAAGTTCAGGTCCTACAACGATAACTGAACGTCCAGAGTAGTCAACACGTTTTCCAAGTAAGTTTTGACGGAAACGTCCTTGTTTACCTTTAAGCATATCTGATAATGATTTTAATGGTCTATTACCAGCACCTGTAACAGGTCTTCCACGTCTTGAGTTATCTATTAAGGCATCTACTGATTCTTGAAGCATTCTTTTTTCATTTCTCTTAATGATTTCTGGTGCTCCAAGTTCGATTAATCTTTTTAATCTGTTATTTCTGTTTATAACTCTTCTGTATAAATCATTTAAGTCTGATGTAGCAAATCTACCACCATCTAATTGGACCATAGGTCTTAATTCTGGTGGAATAACTGGAATTGCATTCATTATCATCCATTCAGGTCTATTTCCTGATAATCTAAATGATTCTACAGTATCTAATCTTTTTACTAGTTTAGCTTTCTTTTGCTCACTAGCTCCTTCTAATTCTTTCTTTAATTGAGCTGATAATTTTTCAACATCAACTTCTTTTAATAATTTTTCAAGAGCTTCTGCTCCCATTTCTGCTTTGAAGCTTCCTGCTCCATATTTTTCTACTGCATCATGATATTCTTTTTCTGTTAAAACTTGGCATTTTAATAAATCAGATGTACCTTTATCAGTAACAATGTATGATGCAAAATAAACTATTTTTTCTAGATTTCTTGGTGAAATATCAAGCATTAAAGCAATTCTTGATGGTATTCCTTTGAAATACCAAATGTGAGCAACTGGAGCAGCAAGTTCAATGTGTCCCATTCTCTCACGTCTTACTTTAGATTTTGTTACTTCAACACCGCATCTATCGCAAACAATACCTTTATAACGAACTCTTTTATATTTACCACAATGGCATTCCCAGTCTTTTGTTGGTCCAAATATTCTTTCACAGAATAAACCATCTTTTTCTGGCTTTAAAGTTCTGTAGTTAATAGTTTCAGGTTTTTTAACTTCACCTTTTGACCATTCTCTTATTTGCTCATCAGATGCTAATCCTATTTTAATTTTATCAAATATTTCTAATTCATCCACGTTTGGATAGCCCCCTATTTAATTATTTTTTTTATATATTCTTACTAAGTAGTAATCCACTGCTGGACAACTCCTTTTTGTCTACTACTTAGCAAAAATATAAAATATTAAATTAAATTCATTTTTTATTATTATTCCATATCATCTATTGAATCTTCTATGTCAGTTTGAAATAAATCTTCTTCATCATCTAAACTTGAGAATAATTCATCTTCATCTTCAGTATCCATAAGCATATCATCTGAATCCTCATCTGCTGAAATATAACTATCTTCAAGTTCTGATTCATTGACTATTTCTTCACCAACTTTTGCTTCTTCGTAATCAATTCCTTCATCAATATATTCTTTTAGTTCAACTTCATCATTTTGTTCTGAATATAGACGTATGTCTAATCCTAGAGATTGAAGCTCTTTTACAAGTACTTTGAATGATTCTGGAACACCTGGTTCTGGAACATTTTCACCTTTAACAATAGCTTCATATGTTTTAACACGTCCAACAACATCGTCAGATTTGATTGTGATCATTTCTTGCAATGTGTAAGCAGCACCATATGCCTCTAATGCCCAAACTTCCATTTCACCAAATCTTTGTCCACCAAATTGTGCTTTACCACCAAGAGGTTGTTGTGTAACTAATGAGTATGGACCAGTTGAACGAGCATGTATCTTATCATCAACTAAGTGGTGTAATTTAAGCATATACATAACTCCGACTGTAACTGGGTGATCAAATTTTTCACCTGTACGTCCATCATATATTGTTCTCTTACCATCTTCTGGTAAACCTGCTTCTTTAAGTAATTCTCTAATTTCTGCATCTGTTGCACCATCGAATACTGGTGTTGCAACTTTCCATCCTAATGCTTTTGCTGCCATTCCTAAGTGAACTTCTAGAACTTGACCTAAGTTCATACGAGAAGGAATACCTTGTGGGTTAAGTACAACATCTACTGGTGTACCATCCTCTAAGAAAGGCATATCTTCAACTGGAAGTATTCTTGAAATAACACCTTTGTTACCATGACGTCCAGCCATTTTATCACCAACAGAGATTTTTCTCTTTGTTGCAATATAACATCTGATTACTTGGTTAACTCCAGGTCCTAATTCATCTGAATTATCTCTAGTGAAGATTTTTACATCAACTATTGTTCCAGCTTCACCATGTGGAACTCTTAATGATGTATCTCTAACTTCTCTTGCTTTTTCACCAAATATAGCACGAAGTAATCTTTCTTCTGCTGTTAGTTCTGTTTCTCCTTTTGGAGTAACTTTACCAACTAATATATCTCCAGGTCTTACTTCAGCACCAATTCTTATAATTCCGTTTTCATCTAAGTCTTTTAATGAATCATCACCAACATTTGGAATATCACGAGTGATTTCTTCTGGGCCTAATTTTGTATCACGGCATTCACAATCATATTCTTCAATATGAATTGATGTATAAACATCTTCTTTAACTAATCTTTCACTAAGTAATATAGCATCCTCATAGTTATAACCTTCCCAAGTTGTAAAGGCGATAAGTACATTTCTTCCAAGTGACATTTCACCATCTTTTGTAGATGGACCATCTGCTAAGATATCACCTGCTTTAACTTTTTCTCCTCTTGTAACAACTGGTCTTTGGTTTATACATGTACCACCATTTGTTCTTTTAAATTTACGTAATTTATATGTTTCTATTTCATCATTTTTATTGCGAACTTTAACTTCATCAGCAGTTACTTTTTCTACAACACCATCATTTGCTGCTGTAACTGTTATTCCTGAATCTTTTGCAGCTCTGTATTCAATACCTGTACCAACTATTGGACTTTCTGGCATTAATAATGGAACTGCTTGTCTTTGCATGTTTGATCCCATAAGTGATCTTTTAACGTCATCGTTCTCTAAGAAAGGAATCATTGCTGCTGCAACTGATACTAATTGTTTTGGAGAAACGTCTACATAGTCAACTTCACTTGGTCCAACCTCTGTAATTTCTGCTTTATGACGTACACGAATTCTCTTGTTTGTGAATTTACCATCTTTATCAAGTGGTTCAGATGCTTGAGCGATAATATAGTTATCCTCTTCATCTGCTGGCATATATTCAACTATATCTGTTACTTTTCCAGTTTCCTTATCAATTTTTCTATATGGAGTTTCAATAAATCCATATTCATTTATAATAGCAAAGCTTGATAATGCTGATATAAGTCCTATGTTTGGACCTTCTGGAGATTCAACAGGGCAAAGTCTTCCATAGTGAGTATAGTGAATATCACGAACTTCGAATCCTGCTCTTTCTCTTGATAAACCACCAGGTCCTAATGCTGAAATTCTTCTTTTATGTGTAAGTTCTGATAATGGGTTTGTTTGATCCATAAATTGTGATAATTGAGAACTTCCAAAGAATTCTCTAATTGATGACGTAATAGGTTTTGTATTAATTAATGTTTGTGGTGTTACAACATCTAAATCTTGTATTGTCATTCTTTCACGAACAACTCTTTCAAGTCTTGTTAAACCAATTCTGAATTGATTTTGTAGTAATTCACCAACACATCTAATACGTCTATTTCCTAAATGGTCTATATCATCTACATTTCCAATACCATGATCTAAGTTTAATAGATAACTAATTGATGCTATAATATCTTCGTTAGTAACATGTTTTGGAACTAATTCTTCTTTTCTTTCCTCTAAAACTTTGTGTAAATCTTTTTTATCAGTAGTATCTAAAATTGATTTTAGTACTTCATAATTTACATATTCTTTGAAATGTAAGTCAGAGATATTCACATCTGTTACAAAATTGTGGATATTTACTGTTCCATTTCCTATAATTCTAACTTTTTCGTCATTTACTTTGATGTCTACTATGTTTAATCCTGTATTTTGAATTTCTTCAGCTACATCTTTTGAAATAACTTCATCTTTTTCAACTAACACTTCACCAGATGTAGGATCAATTATATCTTCAAATGCAACTTTTCCAGCAATTCTTGATGCAAGGCTTAATTTTTTGTTGAATTTATAACGTCCTACTTTTGCTAAATCATATCTTCTTTCATCAAAGAACAATCCATTAAATAAGTTTCTAGCAGCATCAACTGTTGGAAGTTCTCCTGGTCTTAACTTTTTATAAATTTCAATTAATGACTCATCTTGAGTTTTGATTGTGTCTTTAGCAATTGTTGCAGTAAGTTTAGCTTCTTCACCAAATAATGAAAGAATTTGTTCATCTGACTCAATACCAATTGCTCTTAATAAACATGTAACAGGTATTTTTCTTGTTCTATCAACTCTTGCCCAGAAAACATCATTACTATCTGTTTCATATTCTATCCATGCTCCACGGATTGGCATAACTGTTGATGTAAATATTTTCTTTCCTGTTTTATCAAATTCTGATGCATAGTAGCAACCTGGTGAACGAACTAACTGGCTAACTACAACTCTCTCTGCACCATTGATTATAAATGTACCACTATCTGTCATAAGTGGAAAATCACCAAGGTAAATTTCTTGTTCTTTTATTTCTCCTGTTTCACGATTAATAAGACGAACTTTAACATGCAATCTTGTTGAATATGTTGCATCTCTTTCTTTCGCCTCTTCTACTGAGTATTTTGTTTTGTCTTCCATGTAATAATCGAAAAATTCAAGAACTAAATTTCCTGAGTAATCAATAATAGGTGAAATATCATGTAATACTTCTCCTAGTCCTTCCTCTACGAACCAATCGTAAGAATCTTTTTGAACTTTGATTAAATTTGGCATTTCTATGAAATCGCCAATTTTTGCAAACGTTTTACGTGTGCACTTTTCGTGTTTGATATCTTTTACCAAAACTGAATCACTCCTATAAAAAAATTTGAGCAAAAAAATAAGCAACCAAAAAAACAATTTCAGAAAATTATGAGCATTAATTTTCTAAAAAGCTTATTTGCGTAGCTTTTATGAATAAATATTTTTAAAAAGAAGTCCTACTTGAATTAATTTTCGTATATAAAATCAAACTTTTCTGCTCATAAAAAACTTAATTTTATGCGTAAAACTAAACAATTCCTCTTCTTTTAAAATTGTCTAATTTAAATATATAAATATTTAATACCCCTCTATTATACCTTAAAATCCTACGGCTTGTCAAGGTTTAAAAAAATCTTTTATAAAAAATATGTACAAAAAAAGATGGAAAATGAATTCCATCTTAAAATTATTTTTTTATTATTCTAATTCCATATTGCTGGGCGATAAGTTACTCCTGCAGCGCCAGACCCATTTCCAGCTGATCCCCATCCTTCAAATCCTAAGATGCTTGCTTTTCTTAAACCTATTTGTGGACCATACTCTACTTTAGCATTATACCATCCTGCAGTTTCTCCATAGGCTTTTCCAACATTTTCAGAAGAGTTATATGTGCTTCCAAGTACATCTACATATCTACTATTTGTTTCTTCATATAACTTTGAACAATAATCGTTAGAAGATGTCCCTGTTTTATATGCTGCGACAAAAGTAGCCCAATCCCCATTGTATGATCCTAAATTAATAACACCACTTGCATTCCCTGTTGTTGTATAATAATTTTTTTCATTAATTGAAGTTGTATCTCCGGTTGCATTTCTTACTGTTCCATAAGAGCTTAGTCCTAAATAAGCTGTTGCTCCCCAATCACGAGCTGTAGACATATGTGGATCCAAACTATTATCACCTAAAGTAGAAGTTTGATGTCTCATATCAAGGCAATATTGAAAAGCATTATTTGCAGTTACATTTCCTTGTCTTGTTGTACCTGCTTTTATTTCAATTGCTGCATATGACTGCCCTGATAAAGTTATACTAAATGCAGTACATAAAACTATCAATAATAAATTAACTTTTATAACTTTTTTTATATTCATATTTTTCTCTCCTTTGTATATCATAAGATTTCAATAATTGGTATTAAGTATTCACCCAGCTAGGATCAAACTTGCTCATCCATATTCCTTTTAATTCTGTTGTCGTTCCATCTTCATTTGTTTTTGTAAATGCTGGATGTACTATCATTCCTTCTTTTAATGAATCTCCATATGTTTCTTTATCATATGGTTTATTTTCTAAATCTATAAATAAAACATCTATTTCCTGGCTTGCTTGACTCACACTATATGCAAATCTTGGTATCCATACCCACCATGCTTCCAAATTATTTGCATTTGTTTTTACATTCGCCCAAACTTTATTCGAATAATCATACCATTCATTATTTTCATTTGCTGTATTAAGGTCAGCATCTTTTAATGCAGGTCCTTCTGTAAATGTATTTGTTTCTACATCAAAGTATTCTATATAAGTATTATTTTCATCAAATCCAGACATATCAGGTGCATAGCAATTTCCAGAATTAGCTTTACGATCTGCATTCGTTCCTATGCTTGGATCAAATTTACTCATCCATATTCCTTTTAGTTCTGTTTTTGTTCCATCAGCATTTGTTTTAGTAAATGCTGGATGAACTATCATTCCTTCTCTTAACTCATTTCCATACGTTTCTTTATCATATGGTTTATTTTTTAAATCTATAAATATAACATTCATTTCTTGGCTTGCAGGAGTAGCAGTATAAGCATACCTTGGAATCCATACCCACCATGCTTCTATTCCGTTTGCACTTGTTTTTACATTTGCCCAAACCTTATTTGAATAATCATACCATCTCTTGTCGTTATTCACTGTACTTAAGTTAGCATCCTTTATTAATGGGCCTTCTGTAAACAAATTTGTTTCTATATCAAAATATTCTATATATGTATTATTTTCATCAAACCCAGACATATCAGGTGCATAGCATTCTCCTGAACTTAATGTATGATTAAAGTTTGTTGTATTGGATGGATCAAATTTACTCATCCATATTCCTTGAAGTTCTTTAACTTTTTTTACAGTAACTGTATCCTCCACAGTAATACGTTCTGTTTCTGTAAATGCTGGATGAATTATGTATGTTTCATCATTTATTGTTATTGTACCATCATTATTTACCGTATATTTATCTTCATACCTTGTTCCAATTGGCTTATTATCCATATCTATAAATACAACATCAACTGGAGGTTGTGAGCTTGTTGTTCCAACTTTGTACGCATATCTTGGTATCCATACCCACCAACTTTCTAACCCATTTGCATTTGTTTGAACATTTCCCCATATATCACTGTTATATCCATCCAAAACATATATTTTATCTTCTTCTGTAAAATTGCTTTTTCTACCATTAGTTATATACTCTTCTATCGGTATATATTTAATATCTGCAAAATCCATTGTGTTATAATATACAACTTTGCTATGATTTTTATCAAATCCTGTTAAATCTGGTTTTATCCAACCAATATCACCATCATATGCAATTTCAACCTCTGTACTTGCTTTATTGTTTATTGTTATAACTTCTCCAGAGCCTTCAACACCCAAACCTAATAGTGTATGGTGCCATTTTCCTCTAAAATTTTCTCCTTCTACATCATAAATTTGTAAATCACTCAAATCTATAATATATTTATGTGATACATTTGACTTAATCTTTGTTTTGTCAATCTCATATAATTCCAAACTATCAATATCCAAATTTGAATCTTCTTTTATTGTTCTTATTTCTGCTATCAAAGTATCTTTAAATTCGCTTTTGTTTGCCTCTCCTACTATTGGTAATTTTTCAATTACTGTCCTATTTTGCATATTTATAATGTCGTCTTGTTCACAATTTGTCCAATAAAGCATTGTCTTTTCTTGGATTTCAGAAAAATTTGATTTATATCCTGCCTCAACAGCTCTACTTATCAATCCATCTTCGCCAAGAACCAATGTTAATGTTACACCTGCTAAAATCAATAAAATAATAATTGTAATTACAAGCGCAACAAGTGTAATACCTTTTTTATTATTTTTCATTTGTTCCCCTTTCTCTATTTTCTCTTACGCATACACGCATTTCGTAAACTATAAAAATTATATACATATTCATTTTTTATTTCAAGTATTTTAAAAAAAAGATGGAAAATAAATTCCATCTTAAAAGCATATTTTATTCTATTAATTCCATATTGCTGGGCGATAGGTAGTAGCATTATTAGCCTCACCATATGTTACTGGAGTTGGATCGTTCGTATATCCAAATGTTCCCATTCTAACCAATACAACATGATCATCCCAAGTAGATGATGAAGCTGCACTTGAATACCATCCAGCAGTCTCTCCATCTGCCATACCTATATTTTTACCAGGCAAATTTAGTACATCAACATATTTATTATATGTATTTAAATAAAGTTTTGATACTGATCCATTTTGTGGACGCTCAACTATCCTATTAGCAACATACGTATATTGATTTCCTCCTAATGCTGCATTATGACCAAAATTCATTACTCCACTTATATTTCCCGTTGTTGTATGATTTCTTGATTCTATTTGAATGTTATCTCCATTTTGAGCTCTAACTGTTCCATAAGAACTTAATCCTAAATACGCAACCGCAGCCCAATCTCTTGCTGTAGAAAGATGTGGATCTAAAGAATTGTTTCCTAATGTTGAACTTTGATATCTCATATCATAGCAATATTGAAATGCATCATTCATTGAAATACTTCTGTGTGGAGATGTTGTAGGTACAACTTGTATAGCAGCATTTGAATTATTCACTAAAAGCACGTTTAATGTAGCATATGCAAAAATTGATATTATTAATATTTTTATAAAACTCTTCACTTTCATATTTTCTCTCCTTTGTTTTTTTAATTATTTATCCAACTTGGCTCATATTTACTCATCCAGATTCCTTTTAGTTCTTTTGTTTTCGTTACTTCTTCTCCATTTTCTTCTTCTGTCCAAATTTCTGTAAATGCTGGATGAACTATCATTCCAGGTTTTAATTCATTTCCCATATTTGAATCATATGGCTTATTTTCTAAATTAACAAATATAACACCTGTATCTTGTCCACCTTGATTAACAATATAAGCATATCTTGGTATCCATACCCACCATGCTTCTATTCCATTTGCCATCGTTTTTATATTTGCCCATATTTTATTATTATAACTATAAAGTGTATATGTTTCATTTTCATATGTTATTTGTCTTTGCATTCCTCCTGCTTTATAGTCTTTTAATAAAACTTCTCTAGATTTACTAAAATCTTCGTTATAGTATACCATCCAACTATTATTTTCATCAAAGCCTTCAATATCTGGTGCGTAGCACTCTCCTGAGCTTGCATTTCTTGTTTCATTTGTTACATTACTTGGTTCATATTTACTCATCCAAATTCCTTTTAGTTTTTTTACTATTGTTCCATCAACTGTTTCATTAAATGCAGGATGTACTATCATTCCACTTGGCAATCTATCTCCATAACTTTCTTTATCATATGGTTTATCATTTTCATCAACAAAAATAATATCTACTTCTTTTGCTCCTTGACTAATACTATAAGCATAACGTGGTATCCATACCCACCAACATTCAATGTCATTTGCTTTTGTTTTTACATTTGCCCATACTTTGTTTGAATAATCATACCAATTTGTATTATTATTTTCATTATCCATATTAGCATCAGCAAGTTTTGGTCCTTCTGTAAATGTATTATTTTCTATATCAACATATTCAATCCATGTATTATTTTTATCAAATCCGCTTATATCTGGTGGATAACATTTTCCTGATGTAGCAACCCTTGTTTCATTTGTAAGATTACTTGGTTCATATTTACTCATCCATATTCCTTGAAGAGTTTTCGTTTTTGTTTCTGCCTCCTCACCTTCACCAACTGTCCAAGTCTCTGTGAAAGCAGGTTGAATAGTATATTCTTCAAACTCTTCATCTGTTATTTGAGCATCATCTTTAAGTAAACGATTATTTTGTGTATCTAAAAATATTATATCCATAGGAGGATTTGAACTTGTACCATTTATTTTATAAGCATATCTTGGTATCCATACCCACCATGCCTCTATTCCATTTGAATTTGTCTTTACATTTGCCCATCTTTTATCAACATAGTCATCTAAAATATATTCTTCACCTTCATATGTTATTTTACTTTGTCTACCATCATTTATGTAGTTTTCTATTGGAACTTCATGTGATTTTGAAAAATCAGAATTATAATATACTAAAAATGTATGATGTAAATCAAATCCTGTTAAATCAGGTTTTAACCATCCTATATTTCCATTCCAAAAACTTTCTTCTGATGTTTGTGCTGGTTTTCCAATTACAGTTTGAGTGTTTTCTCCAGAACCTTCAACTCCCAAACCTCTTAATGTATGATGCCATTTTCCTCTAAATTCTTCACCATCTACATCATATATTTGTAAATCTGCCAAATCTATAATGTATTTATGCGATACATTTGAGTTTATTTTTGTTTTATCAATTTCATATAATTCCAAACTATTAACGTCCAAATTTGAATCTTCTCTTACAGCCTTAATTTCAGCAATCAATGTACTTTTAAAGCTACTTTTATTAGCCTCACCTAATATCGGTAATTTTTCAAGTACTGTCCTATTTTGCATATTTATAATGTCATCTTGCTCAGAATTTGTCCAATATAACATGGTTTTTTCTTGTATTTCAGAAAAGTTTGATTTATATCCAGCCTCTTTTGCTCTCGAAATCAATCCATCTTCGCCAAGAACTAATGTTATTGTTACACCTGCTAAAATCAATAAAATAATAATTGTAATAACAAGTGCAACAAGTGTAATACCTTTTTTATTATTTTTCATTTGTGCTCCTTTCCTTATTTTCCCTTACGCATACACGTGATTCATAATTCTAAATAAAATTATATACATAATTGTATTTTATTTCAAGTATTTTTAATAAAATAAAACTGGACAAAAAAAATATAATATAGTAAAATTATTTTTGTTAATAATTTGGAGGAAAAGTAAAATGATTTTAAAATATTTAATAGTTTTTTTAGTTTCTATGGTTCCACTTGTAGAATTAAGATGTGCAATACCTTTTGGCCTAAGTGATGCATTTAATGTAGCATTAAATGATAATATATGGCATATTGTTTTATTATATATAGTTGCAATTTTAGGAAATATGCTCCCAGTTCCAATTATATTTTTCTTTGCTAGAAAAGTATTAGAATGGGGAGCAGATAAAAAATTCATAGGAAAGTTTTTCACATTTTGTTTAAAAAAAGGTGAAAAAGCAGGAAATAAATTACAAGCAAAAGCAGGTAGAGGTTTATATTTTGCATTATTTTTATTTGTAGGAATTCCTCTTCCAGGTACTGGTGCATGGACAGGTACACTTGCAGCAAGTTTCCTAGATATGGACTTTAAAAAGAGTTCAATTGCTGTTATGGCAGGAGTAATTTTAGCAGGTATAATTATGGGGCTTGCATCAGCTGGAGTATTTGGTGCTTTTGGTGCAATCTTTAACAAAGCATAAGTTTTAATTGACAAAATTGGAATAATATGGTATTATAATTATACAATAAAAAATGAGTTTTGGGTCATTTGAATTCATTGTAAGTTGTATGTGTATCCGTGAAATACACATACTTTTTTTTGCAATAAAAATAAGGCAGACCGTGAATCTGCCTTACGACTAATTATGTCTATCAGTCTTAGCTGTGTTTTTATTTTGCATTTGTTTTTGTTGTTTTAATTCATTTTGTAATTTAAAGTTTTTTTCTTTTTCTGCTATGTACTTATCCACCAAATGCAAAACAAGGTCATTAGAGTTCATTGTCAGCTCTCCCTTCCGCCTTTAAAAAGGCTAGCCTTCTTTTAACGAAAGGTTGCGTATATGCTACCATAAATTTCCATTTAAAACAAGCGAACATTATAAATTTATGTTAATTATTTTTCAACAAATTTTTCATTTTCCTCTGTTTCGACAATTTCCTTCTTTTTTCTTTCCCTATAATCTATAAAGTCTTCAATCAATACTTTCATAATTGCAATAATAGGTACTGCTAAGAACATTCCTATTAATCCAAAATATGCTCCACCAACAGTAACTGCAAAAATAACTAATATTGGATTTATTTTTAATGAATTTCCAACTATTTTTGGATTAATTATATTTGCATCAATTTGTTGTAGTATTATTACTACAATAAGCATCCAAATTGCTTGTTCAAATCCACCTGTAAGAAGTGTAATAATTCCTGCTATTGTAACAGCTATAATTGCACCAATATATGGAATTAAATTAAATAATCCTATCATAAATCCAAGTAAAACAGCATATTTTACTCCCATTATACTCATAGCTATCGAAGTTATTATTCCAACTACAATAGCATCTAATATTTGACTAAATAAAAAATTAAAGAATATTTCATTTGATCTATTAAAATACTTATCTATATTTAAATAAGTTTTTTTATTAAATATTGCTCCTGTAAATCTTCTAAAAAATTTTAGTATATCACTTCTACTATTTAAGAAATATACTGAAACTACTATAGCAACAAAAATATCAAATATTCTTCCGGCAAAGCTCAATGCGCCTTGTGCATATTGTGTTATTTGTTCTATATTTATTATTTGTTTAAAATCAATATGATTTGCTTCGTCAACAATTTTAGTAATAACTTCCGCTTTCCAAAAACTATCTTCTGGTAAATCATTTACTGTATTTACTAAAGTTTCATAGTAACTTCCCATATTATTCGCTAAATCAGTTATACTTTGAACTATAGGAGGCATAATAACATTTATTACTAAAATGATTAATAATAATGCAATAATATATACTGTTAATATACTAAGTTGTCTTGCCTTATTATTAATTATTTTTATTTTTTTTGCTTTTTTAAATAGATTTTCAAATTTCTTACATGGCACATATAAAATATAAGCAATTAAGATTCCTATGCCAAAAGGTGTAAGTATTCCAAGTAAGTTTTTAAATCCTTCAGAAATTTGTCCTAAATTATCTATTAGTTTATAGAATATTATTACTACTATAGCAAATGTAATCCAATATAGCCACTTACTACCAAATTTCTTTTTTTCCATACTATTCTCCTTTACATATCTATATCTAATTCAATAGGACAGTGATCACTACCAAATACATCTTTATGAATTTTACTATCTACTATTTTATCTTTTATTGAATCCGAAGTTATAAAATAATCAATTCTCCATCCTATATCTTTTTCTCTTGCTTTAAACATATAAGACCACCATGTATATGCTCCTTCTTTATCAGGATACATATATCTATAAGTATCTACGAAACCAGAATTTAATAGCTCACTCATTTTATTTCTTTCTTCATCAGTAAATCCAGCACTATGATGATTTGTATTTGGATTTTTTAAATCTATTTCCTCATGTGCAACATTTAAATCTCCACAATATATTACAGGTTTTTTCTTATCTAATGTAGTTAAGTATTTTCTTACTTCATCTTCCCAAACTTGACGATAATCAAGTCTTTCTAATTCTCTTTTTGAATTTGGAGTATAACAATTAACAAAATAAAAATTATCAAACTCCAATGTAATTATTCTTCCCTCTTTATCATGTTCTTCTATTCCTAGACCATAAGTAACATTAATCGGCTTTATTTTAGTAAAAACAGCAGTTCCAGAATATCCTTTTTTTTCTGCATAATTCCAATATTGATTATATCCTTCCAAATTTAATTCTAATTGTCCTTCTTGCATCTTTGTTTCTTGTAGAGCAACTATATCACTATTTACTTCATTAAAAAAATCCATAAATCCTTTATTCATAACTGCCCTTATTCCATTAACATTCCATGACACTAATTTCATAATTTTTCTCCTTTAAATACACTATATATTATACCATGTTTTTCCTAATTTGTATATAGCAAGAAAAAAGACAACCTTTTAGTTGCCTTCTATATTAATACCATCCTTTACTTTGTGAATGTGCCCATGCATTAGTAGGACTACCATACCTTTTAGCAATATAATTTAATCCCCATTCAATTTGAGTTTCAGCATTTGTTAGGTAATCATCACCATATGCAGCCATTTTACTTGCAGGTAAACTTTGTGGTATTCCATATGCTCCTGAGCTTCTATTTTGTGCATATGGATTCCAATGACTTTCTCTATTCCATAATGCTACTAAACATACGAAGTCTGTTTCATCCCATCCATAATCTTCACATCTTCTTTCTGCATATGCTTGATATTCTGCAATATCACCTGATGATGCTCTTTCTCCTAAACCTCTTGTAGAAATTTGAACAGTTTTTACTTCAACTATTTTATCTACAGGTTCTCTAATTAATTCAGATGAAATCTCAACTCTTTCAATTTCAACATCATCTTTATACTTTACTTTATAAGTAACTTCTCTTAGTCCATCAACACCATTTTGAACAACTTTATTTTGTTTTGTTCCTTCTCCTTCTGTCTCTCTAGTAATTGTTTCATATGGTATAACTTCTTCAACTGTTTCTAATTTTTCTACTATAGTTCCATAAGAACTTAGTATTTCTTCCTTAGTAATTGTATTTTCTACTTCTGCAACCTCATCCATATTTATTGGATCAGTCGAAATTTTAATTGTTTTATTATCTGTTATTTCCTCATATAATTTTGGATAAATATTTTCCTCTGCTAATAACGTTATGTGATTTTCCTCTAATATATCGGAAACCTTAGTTTTCGATGTAACCACTGACATTTCGTAACCATTTGAAAGAATAATTTTTACATTTGTTAATTTAACATTAGTGGCTGTAACACCTACACCAGTAATAAAAATAATTGCTAAACTAATAATCATTATTTTTATTAGTGAACCAGATGCTTTGTCGCTTTTGTTCATAAAAATATACCTCCTTATTATGCTACATCCGTATTATACTATTGATTTTGCAATATGTCAAATTTTGTCTAAACCAGTAAAATCAACCATTTTTATTTTTTATTTTATGTTATTAAGTCTGAAACTCTACGGATTTCATGCATTTCTAATATATTATATGCTGCTTGTACAAAAAAATAACTATTTATTAGATATTTTTCCAAATAAATCTAAAACATTATTATAAGTTTGCTCTGCAACTTCTTCGATTGATATATTTTTAAAGTCTGCAATTTTTTGTACTATATGTTTTACATTCATACATTCATTTCTTGTTCCTCTTTTAGGTTCAGGTGCAAGGTATGGACTATCCGTTTCTGTTATTATTCTATTTAATGGAACCATATTTACAATTTCTTCAGCATTTTTTGAATTTTTAAAAGTTACAGTTCCAGCAAAAGAAATATAAAAACCTAACTTTAATGCTTCTTTTACAAGTTCTCTATTTAATGGACAACAATGAAACATTCCTTTTCTTTTAACAGGATGTTCTTTTAAAATTTGTATTGTATCCATTACCGCTTCTCTTGTATGAATTTGTATTGGCAAATCATATTTATTTGCAAGTTCAATTTGTCTTATAAAAAACTCTTTTTGTATTTCTTTATTTTCAGTATTCCAATGGTAATCAAGACCAATTTCACCTATAGCTATTATTTTTTTATTTATAGCTAATGTTTCAAGTTCTTTCATTAACTCATCAATATTTTCTAAATTCTCAGGAACATCATTAGGCGATATCCCGCACGTCGAATATATAAAGTCATATTTAGAAGATATTTCAATACTTTTTTTTGAAGAATGTATATCATATCCAGCACATATAATCTTTGTTATTCCTTCATTTTTTGTTCTTTTTATAACTTCATCTAAATCATCATCAAACTGTTCATCATTATAATGAGAATGTGCATCTATAAATTTCATATTTCCTCCTAATCATCAAATACAGCAACACATGTCGCTGTAGCATATTTTTCTATATGTGATAAACTAACATCTATTTGATTTAATCCCTTTACTTCTATTTTTAAATTTACAATAGGCCTTTGATTTTTATCTAATATTATTTCAATATCAGTCCATTTTATATCATATTTATTTTCTAAACTCTCAGATATTGCTTTAAACACCGCTTCCTTTGCTGCAAATCTAGCTGCAAAATTCTGAAATCTAGTTTCTTTACTATTACAATATGTTATTTCCAAATCTGTATAAACTTTATTTAGAAATCTTTCTTCAAACTTTTCAATTGCTTCTTTTATCCTATTTACTTCAATTATATCTGTTCCACATTTTATCTTCATGTTATATCTCCTTACTTACAAAATGACACTTTTAGAAAAATTCCAAAAGTGTCATTTTCTTTATTTTGTATAATAATTTGCATTTATATCTGTTGCTAAATGCCACTGTGCAATAAAATCAACTATAATTGCGTTATCTAAAGTATAAGTAGGTTCAACAACCACTTTGCCTTTTGAATCTAAGCATCCCCATTTTCCATTTTTCTTTACAGCTACAAATCCATATTTATTTTGTTCTGTTGCATCTTCATAAATATAGTCAACTACTACTATTCCTTTTTCATTAACATACCCATATTTTCCATCTTTTTTACTTAAGAATATTGTATTAGTATTTAATATTTCAGTGTTTTCTTTTTCTTCTAACTTAAAGTTATAGTATTTATATTCATCATTTACTCTTAATCTAATATAATTTTTATCTGTATTTATTTGTGCAACTATTCCTGTTGCCTTAACTGCAAAATCTTTATCCATTAATTCTGATTGCATATTATCTTTATTAGCTTGTATAAATCCAGCATCCTCGAGATATTTTATAAATGTATAATTAAATCCTACTCTTTCGGAATTGTTTATTGTTATAATTCCATATTTACCATCTCTTTTAGCTATATAATAATCTCCAAATGCATATGTTAAGTTATCATACTCTGCTGGAATCTTTTCTGTATTATCTTTAGAAACAACTCCATATTTTCCATCTTTTAATATTGTAATATAATCCCCATCAATTGATTTAATATCATTAAATCCTTCTGTAATTACATCTTCACCTTTTGTATTTACAAGTTTTAAAGTTCCTGCTTCCACAACAACATACATTTTATTTCCATATATATGTTTTATTTCATCATATTTTTCTTCTAAAGCAACTGTTCCATCATAATTAATAAGTCCAAATTTACCACTTTCATTTTTTACTATAAATCCATTTTCATATTTTTCTGTTAATGGTGCTATAGTAACATATTTATTACTTATGATCTCTTTTCCTAGATTATTTACAATTCCTTTTTGTCCATCATTACTTGTAATATATACTGATTTTGTTCCATCAAGAACATCTATTGAATCCTTACTACAAGATAGTGTTTCTTTACCATCAAAATTTATTAAGCCATATTTTCCATCTTTTTTTACTTTTATAGCATTTTCATACCAAATATTATTATTTTCATCATGATTATATAATAATTCAACTTTATCATACGATGTAAATATTGGTTCATTTTTCTCATTTACAACTTTTGTATCATATGTTTCATCATCATAATTTACATTCTCAAGTACAAAGAATACTGGTTTTGAATTTTCAGGTACAACTATCATATCATTATATGTTGGTTTTATAACAGTATTACCTTTTGTATCGATAACACCCCATTTTCCATCTTCATATACTGTATAATATCCAATTGCAAATACTTTTTCATTAGTATTTGATTTTTCACTAAATAATTCTTTTATTCCCACTATAAACATGATAATAACTAATAAAGCAATCACTACGGCTGCAACCTTTTTCATGTTTAATTTTTTTTCTTCTTCATCAAATCTCTTTCCTCTACTCATATATAAATAACCTCTTTTCCAAATAACTGATTATTTTATAATTTTTTATACTATATCATATTTCTACATAAAATTACAATAGTTTACAAATTATTTCTTTTTGTTTCTTTTAAATCCGTAGGTTTTTGGCTTCATTTATTTGTAATTGAAATGAAAAATTTATTGATATTTTGTTATTATTATGATATAATAACAAAGTAACTGTAAATTTCGTAACAAAAATTTAGGAGGACAAAAAATGATCAACACGTTACAGAAACTGAAGGAAATGGCCATTGCAATTCATAATGGAATTATTGCAATGCGGCCTAAGGAGAACAAGAAAGTAATCTTCAATCCTTCGGTTGACAAGAAAATGGAGCACTGCTATTGCAGTAATTCAGGCATTGTTTCATTTGTCGCAGATGGAACCATGTATGTTATTCCTTACATGGCTTCAGTTATGGCAGTACTTAACTCTGAGGGGTTCGAGCGTAAGGCAATGTATGTTCCCTTCTCAAATGATGAGTATCCCATTGGTGAAAAAAAGAAATGGGATTCACTCATTAAGTTGAGTGAGTTAGAAAGAGCAGAACGTTTTACTTCTGAATGTAAAAAATATTCAGATAAGCATGGCTATGGCAAAATTGCAGACGATCTTATCAATAACCATTGCTTAGAGATTCCTGCGACAGGAGTTCATGTAATAAAATTTCAGAATAGTGATGTGTACTATCCTGAAATAACAGGAAGTACCTTCAGCAATTCTGCAGCAAACACGATTGGCAAATACTGTATTGAAAAAGGCATATGCTCTTTCGTGTACAGAAACGGAAAAACATATGTTACTAAAAACAGTGATGTAATATCCGCTCTTCAGGCTGCAGGCTATATGCTTGGTAATCTTCATGTCCCGTTTGCAAACGGTGAAATTATTACAGATACCAAAGAAGCTGATATTTGGAAAAGAATTGCCTAAAGTCCGTTTTGTGTTTTTTCTCCTTCTATCTCTAGCAAAAACTCATTTGTTTTTGTTAGCAAAAAGACTGGCTCATTTGCCAGTCTTTTTTGCTGCTTTTTTACCAAAAATATTCTATTGACAATAGTAGTTTTTATTTATAAAATTATTTTAATTAAAGGAGGAATAATATGTATGATATTATAATTGTAGGTGCAGGTCCTGCAGGACTTACATCAGCACTATATGCTTTAAGAGCAGGAAAAAAAGTATTAGTACTAGAAGCAAAAACATATGGTGGGCAGATTATAAATGCACATAATGTAGAAAACTACCCAGGAATTACAAGTATATCTGGCTTCGATTTTGCAACAAGCCTTTATAATCAAGTTAAAGCTTTAGGATTAGAATACAAAAACGAAACCGTTATAAAAATAGACGAAAACAAAACTTTGGTTACAAATAAGGGAAATTATGAGGCTAAAGCTATTATACTTGCTACAGGTGCAGAAAACAGAAAACTAAATTTACAAAATGAAAAAGCATTAACAGGAAAAGGTATTTCATATTGTGCAACATGTGATGGTAATTTTTATAAAAATAAAATTGTTGCTGTTGCAGGTGGAGGTAATACAGCTTTAGAAGATGCAATTTATTTATCTAATATTGCTGAAAAAGTTTATTTAATTCACAGAAGAGATGAATTTAGAGGAGAGCAAAAATATGTTGAAGAATTAAATAAAAAAGAAAATGTGGAATTTATATTAAACACAAATATAGTAAATTTAAACGGAAATGATAAATTAGAAAGCATTGATATAAAAGATAATACTGGAAATATAAATACATTAAATATCAATGGTTTATTTATAGCAGTTGGTCAAGAGCCAAAAAATGAAATATTTTCTAATATAATCAATATAGACAAATCAGGCTATATTAAATCTGATGATGGTGTTCATACTAATGTACAAGGCATATATGTTGCTGGTGATGCAAGAGTTAAGGATTTAAGACAACTTACTACTGCAGTAAGTGACGGCTCAATTGCAGCAACAACAGCAATTAAAGAAATGTAATAAATTTAAGGAGGTATAAAATGTTTAATTTAAAAGGAAGAGTTGCAGTTATAACTGGTGCATCAAGTGGTTTAGGAAAGCAAATGGCTACAGCATTTGCAAAACAAGGTGCTAATCTAGTAGTACTAGCAAGAAGAATTGAAAGACTAGAAGAATTAAAAGTTGAACTTGAAAAAGATGGAGTTGAAGTTTTACCAATAAAGTGTGATGTTACAAGCACAGATGATATCAATAATGCAGCTAAACTTGCTGAAGAAAAATTTGGAAAAGTAGATATTCTAGTTAACTGTGCAGGTGCTAGTAAAGATGCAGGTGTACTTGATATGACAGATGAAGAATGGGATTTCACAATTAATGTTGATCAAACTAGTGTATTTAAAATGACAAGAGCATTTGCAAATATTATGAAGAATAATAATTATGGAAGAATAATAAATATTGCATCTATGTATGGTTTAGTTGGTAATACTGCAATGGGAACAGTTGCATATCACTCATCAAAAGGTGGTGTTGTAAACTTTACAAGAGCTGTTGCAGCAGAACTAGCAAAATACAACATAACATGTAATGCAATTTGTCCAGGATATTTTGAAACAGAGCTTACAACTGCTGTATTAAATACTGAAAGCTTTACAGCATACATGAAACAAACAGTTCCTATGGGAAGATATGGACATGAAGGAGAATTAAATGCTGGTGCTATTTTCCTAGCTAGTGATGAAGCAAGTTATGTGACAGGAGTTATTCTTCCAATAGACGGTGGATATACATGTGTATAAAAAAAGGGAGATACAATCTCCCATTTTTTATATTATTTTTTTTATTCTCTCTTGTTCTCTTAAAGACAGTTCTTTAAACCATTTAGCCATATTATCTATATCTTTATTTCTAATAAATTCAAAGTATTTTACTCTATCTTCTTTCTCTATTACAATAGGTGAAATATTATTTTTTAATAAATCTAGTATATTATATGTCATAAATTCACCCCTTTTACATACTTATTATACAATATATGATATTTATATTCAATAATAAACAAAAATTTCCCTTCTTTGAATAGGAATTTTGATTGGAGGCTATAATCGGAATAACTAACCTCCATAATTATTGATATTACTAACTTTTAGTTGTAAGAACTTTAAATGTTAAGTTCGCGTTAAGTTTGTTTTTCAGGAGAAATATTTTTTTTATTTCCTGATTTTCTTACTGTAATAAAAAATCTATTATATTTATAACTTCAATTCCCTCTATTTGTTTATCCTTTACTTTATCCATTGTTAATATAATTTTCTTATAGTTATCTTTAACTGCAAGTAAAGAATTTTTTTCTCTTTCTTCAACCTTTTCATCTAACATACTTCTTGTAACTTGATAATAAATTTTTTCATTAGGTTTTGTGGCAATAAAATCAATTTCGATGTCATTATATTTTCCTACATAAACTTCATATCCGTCTGCGAAGTAATTCAATATATATCAAATTTTCGTAACTACTTCCACTATCATATGAAGAAAGTCCATTGATAATATTTTTAAGTCCATTATCTACAAAATAATATTTTCCTTGGGTTTTTAATAATTGTTTTCCTTTTAATTCATATCTTGGAACTCTATATATAAAATAAGCATTTTCAATCATTTTTAAATAAGAGTCTACGGTTTCATTTGTAACTGTACTTCCATTCTTTTGCATAAAATCTGCTATTGAATTAGGAGTAGTTAAATTACCTATACAAGAAGCCATATATTTTATTAAATTATCTAGAAACACAACATCTTTTATTTTGTTTCGGTTAATAACATCCTTTTTTAAAACTACTTCTTTAATGTCATTTAGATAATTAATCATTAACTCTGAATTATCATTCATATTTACAAGCATTGGCATCCCACCAAATTTTAAATACTTATCAAACTTATCATATTTATCATCATTTTCTTTAAAAGGATATTCTTGGATAAATTCTTTAAAAGAAAATGGGTATATTTTTATAGTCAAAACTCGTCCAGCAAGTAAGGTTGTAAGCTCGCTAGATAATAGATATGCATTTGAACCTGTTATATAAATATCACAATCTATATCTACCAACATTGAATTTACTGCTTTTTCCCAGTTTTCTACATTCTGTACTTCATCTAATAAAATATAATTCTTACCTTTTGAAATATGTACTTTGATATGTGAATATAAGTCTTCATAATTTTTTATAGAATACCAGTCTGCACTTTCAAAATTCATATAAATTATATTTTTTTCTGGTACCTTTTGAGATATTAAATAATCTTTGTATTGCAATAAAAGAGTGCTTTTCCCACTTCTTCTAACTCCTGTTATTACTTTTATTAAATTTAAATCT
The DNA here is from genome assembly GCA_017934475.1 of Clostridia bacterium. GTDB lineage: Bacteria > Bacillota > Clostridia > TANB77 > CAG-508 > UMGS1663. Next base: position 66,403 of record JAGBJN010000004.1, read on the forward strand.
TTACTTTCTATTAACTGATTTAAATATTGTTCTCTTTTAAGCATAAACCTCACCTCAATAATATTATACAATAACAATTTATGTCTTGTCAAGTTTTACGGTTATAAACGTAAAACTTTGTATTATTTTATCTTTTACGTTTATAATATTATATGTAAAAATATTTTTTATATGTATATTTATAGAAATGTTAAGTATAACTAATATAAAATGTTAAGTTTGTGTTAAGTTCATTTTAAAAATCTAATACTTGGAAAGCCTTAAAAAAACTATGTTTTATTTTCGACTTCAAAGAGTAAAAAAGTGAGAAAATATTGATATTTCAATACTTTCTCACTCTTCAATGGAGGCGCCACCCGGATTTGAACCGGGGATCAGAGTTTTGCAGACTCGTGCCTTACCACTTGGCTATAGCGCCGAATATATGGAGCGGGAAACGGGGCTCAAACCCGCGACCTCTGCCTTGGCAAGGCAGCGCTCTATCAACTGAGCTATTCCCGCATTGGTACGCATTTTTTCAATGCATATCTATGATACCAAATTTATTGTAAAAAGTCAAGAGTTCTATAAAATAAGATAACACATTTTTCTTTTCTATCGTACTTACATTTATTATATCTACTACCTCAATTATCTCATCTTTTTTCTTAACTATTATATTTCCGATTTTTGTATTTTCTTCTAATGGAGCTTCATGGTTGTATATTGCATTTACTTCCACTAATATATCTTTTTCTTCTCCATTCTTTAAAGGTAAAACCTTCCTTTCTATTTCTGAAAGTTTTAAATTTAATTCCTTGTTTTCTCCTTTATATATATATATTCTATTTTTATTAATTTTGTTCCAATTTTCAAATTCTTCTTTAATTTTTTCCTCTAGATTAATTCTTGTAAAATTATTAAAGGCATATTCTATTAATTTAATTGAATCTGAAGTTCTTTGTTTTTTTGTATCACATCCAAGTACTATAGTAATTATTTGATTTCCATTTCTACTACATGATGTAACAAGACACCTACCTGCATTTCCCGTAAAACCTGTTTTCACTCCATTTATTCCATCTAAATATCCTAGCAATTCATTTGTATTTGAAATTGTTCTTTGTACTCCATTTATTGAAATATTAGTTGTTTTTGTATTTACAATCTTTTTAAATGTTTCATTATTTAGTGCATAATCTGTAAGACGTGCAAGTTCATAAGCTGTAGTATAATGATTTTCATTATCTAATCCATGTGGAGTTACAAAATTTGTATTTGTTAAATTAAGTTCTTTAGCCTTTTTATTCATCAACTCTGCAAATCCCTCTATGCTCCCTCCAGCATATTCAGCAAGTGCAACTGCCGCATCATTACCAGATCTTAGCATTAATCCATATAATAAATCTATAACAGTTATTTGATCACCTTCTCTAATCTTTAAAGATGATCCTCCTGTTCCAGCTGCTCTCCTTGATATTGTAACTACGTCTTTTAAATTGCAATTTTCTAGTATAACTATAGATGTCATTATTTTAGTTGTTGATGCCATTGCCCTTTTCTCATCTGCATTTTTACTACAAATAATTTCTTTACTATTTCTATCATAAACAATCCATGCCTTAGCATTTAATATTGGTTCATCTGTTATACTGCTTGATGTTTCCAATACTATTTCATCTAATTCTTCTTTATTATATTCCTCTGATTCTTCTATTTCTTCATCATCAGCAAAAGAGGATATACAAAATACATTTATTATTATAAAAGAAAATATTATTACTTTTTTTACCATTAACATCACCAGTTATATTATATTTTTATATTTATTTTTTAGAACAAAAAAGGAACCATCTAATTTAGATGGTTCCTTTTTGTTAGAACATATTTGGAAACATTGATGAATCAATTCTAAAAGCTGATTCACCGTCCCGGATGTAAATTAAGTAAATAAGAAATCCTCCAAGTAAAGCAATCAAAATCATAAAAAAATACAAACTAATTTTTATTACTTTAATATGAGGTTGTTTCTTTTGCTCTTCTGAAAAAGAAGCAAGTTCTTTGTGGATATTATTTATTTCTTCATCCACATTCATGCACTCTTCTCTTCTAAGGAACTTTTCTTCATCATCCATATAAATGCCCTCCTTTAAGTGTAATTTTTAGTAACAAAAACCTCCAGTTTATCCGAGGTTCCATCATCATATTGAATATTCACAACTATTGGAATATTCTCCCCAATGATATCTTTCCCGTGAAGAAAAGTAACTGCATAAATACTCTCCTGGTCTCCATGTTCTTCATACCTATACATCTCATTCAAGTTGGTGTATTCTGTATTCACACTAACCTTTTTTGCATGTTTTGGTAAATAAAGAAAATACTCATAGTGACCATTTTCAGGATGTTCCCGGTACAAGTTTCTACTTCCTATAACATCTATAATACCATTATAAAATGTAGAAACTAATAACTTAGGTTCATCGTATTTAAGTTGACTAAACAATGTACGAATCCCCATGTTGCCAGCATTATAAGGTGCGAAGTCATAGCCATCTATTTCATACGGCTTAAGTCCTTCATACTTTTTTGAAGAAAGCTCTCCTTCTAATACCCTTTTTAACTCTCTTCCTTCCTGCCGAGCGTCAATTGGAATAATGGTTATTCCTGAATCCACTGCAGGGTGAAGTTCAATAACAGCTTTCGAAGAATTCTGTCTAATTTCTCCTGTTACAATCATTACAGCAACTATAATGATTCCAATAATAAGAAATAAGAAAAACTTTCCAGCTGAAATTGTTTCATACTCTGATGGAAAATTCCCATCAGAGTCCATGAACTCCACATCTGAATCCATGAATACATTGTACTTAATTTCATTTCCTTCCATTACATTCCGTTCCTTTTTCTCTTCCATTTCAATGTTCTCCTCCTTAGGCATAAATTTTTATTGCTCCTCTATTCAAAACCTGTACTGTACTAGTACAGAAACATGTATATTATAACATATTTTAGCAAAAAAGTCAAAAGAAAAGGAGCGATCAAATATCGCTCCTACATATCTATAAAACCTTTTTCTTAATGAAAATTATTCCTGTAGATAAAATTACTATAGAAACCATTACTGTAATTGATATTATTAATGCTTTTGGAACATTACCAAATGGTGGTAATATTCTTACAACTGGTGCATTATCTGTATCTCCTTCTTGTGGTTCGTAAATAGTTGGATCTTGGTTACCTACTATAGATTTATCATCTCTTCTACCTACTGTATTACTTGTTTTTACTATTTCTGCTATATTTCTATATGTTAAATCATCTGTGTTATTTTCAGATGTAATTAATTGTGTAAGTACTAATGGTACACTTGCACTATTTTGTGCTCTATTATTTATTTCGTTTCTATATCTTGTTGGTGCTAATTCTTTGCCAAATGCTTCTGTCACAACAATTACATTATTATTATTTAATTTACCGTTTCTTATTAATGCTTTCTTTACTAATCCTTTTGTTTCTATATCCTTATTGCTTACAACATCCCAAACTCTATTATCATTTTTATTAAATTGTAAATTATTTGAGATATAATCCATTACTATATTTGGAGTAGTTGTTACTACTTTATTGTTTCTTGCTTCTTGTGTTAATACACCTTTGTAGTAAAATTCATTGTCATCGTAATCTACTTCTCCAACATTAGAAACTGTTATATTATAATCTAATACTATAGTTGCCCCATGCATTATTTCTTCGTCCATAGTTAATTGAATTAAATTCTCTTTCCATAAAACATTTTGTGCTTGTTTACTTGTATCAAATAAAATATTTCCATTTGCAAGTACTACTTTAACATTAGCTACTTCTTTTTCTATTTTTAACTCAGCTTTTGCTCTTTCTTGTAATCCAAAGTTTACATTTTTAATCGTATAAGCATTTACATTTTTTTCGCTTTCTTCGTATTCTATCTCAATATTCATTAAGCCAGTTTCTGCTCTCATTTTTGTTTTTTCCATTAATTTTTCAAGTAGAGCATCTCTTTCTGCTTTTGACATTTCATTATTTTCATCATGTGATGCAAGTACTTCTGCAATTTCGTTTATTACATTATCATCAGAATAATCTATAACTTCATTTCTTCTACTTTCAATGTCTTTAGCATCTGAAACATTTGCTAATTTTTTAGCTTCTACATCATTGTAGTAATATCCTACTTGATCATCAGCACTTATTGGATTCCAACTTCCAGTTCTTCTAAATGGTACTCTTACAGTTTCATTGTTTGAAGCATCTGCTCTAAATGTTGGTACTTCAGTAATTAATTTACCTTCTTTTCTTTCTCCATTTTCAAATGTATCCTCAGCAGTCCATCTATAAACACCAACTTGAGCTATACCATTTTGATAAATTGTTGATTTATAATCTTGTCCATTATATGATGTATCATTTAATCCACCAAGTGAAACTGGTGCTACAGTTTTTATTGTATCTCCATAAATAAATCTTATTACATAATTTCCTGGGATAAATGATTTAAATAAGTATTTACCTGTTGCATCTTCAAATGTATAATCACTTATTAAATTTCTGTAATTTATTACTGGAGAAACTGTTTTAGTTCCTGAACTTATTTCTTTCCATATAAATTCTCTATGGTCATCATCTGCTGGATTATCCATAATTTCAACTAATTGTACTGTAATACCATCTATTCTTTTTTCACCGTCTTGCATATAACCATCTGCTATTAATGAAGAACCAATTTCTTTTGTTCTTTCATCTTCCCATACTGTACCTTCAATGATTCTTCCTTCATCATCTCTATTTAATAGAATTCTTACTCTTGGTGCTTTATCTGCGTCATTTTCTCTAATGTCTGTTCTTGAAGTTTGATTTCCTGGATTTGAATTTAAATCTACAATACCAGCAGGTGTTGTATTATTTGGAATACCTTTTGTTCTTCCATCTTTACCATCATATACATTAGGTATTATTGTTCCTTTATTATATCTTGTTGAATATCCATTAAGTTCAACTATATTTTCTTTTCCTTCAAGTATTTTACCTGTATTTATATCTTCATCTAATATAATCCATCCGTCTTTTTTTAGAACTTTAAATGTAACATAGAAGTTTGCTGTTCTTCCTGCATCTAAATATAATTCTTTATCAGAATCATCTTTTCCAATACCTCTAATATATGTTTTCTTTAATCCTGAAATTTTATCTTCACTATGTCCATATATACTTTTATCAGTAAATACTATACTATATTTTTTACCTTCTACTTCTATGTAAGAACGTTCTTTTACAAGTTCATAATTATTATCATAGTAATCAACTAATTCATCAATTCTTGTTCTAATACTTAATGATCTGTTGCTTACTGCAATTTTATATGTAACATATACTTCTAATTCATCTGCTTGTGATACACCATATTTTTCAAATTCTGGTCCATAATCAGAAGCTTTGAATGAATAGTCTGCTTTATATAATTTTCTAGTATATGGTTCAGCATTATAGTAACCATCTGAAAGTCTTACTTGTATATCCCAATTTGCTTGTATATCTTCACTATGACATTTTGGGCATCTTGTATGCCATCTAAAATCATTTGTCATAACTCTTTCTAATTCACTAATTTCTCCTGTAAATCCACATTTATTACATCTTACTGTATTTAATGAATCATATTTGTATTCTTTAACATGATTATTAATTTCAAGAGTTACTTTTTCAACTTCCTTATTTACAGCAACATCTGTAATCTCCCTTGGATGCAATCCTAAATTAATGTAAAATGCATCTGGGAATAATATTACAACTTTATTTGCTGTTTCTCTCATATTATACATACTTCCATAAGTATTTTTTACAACTGGTTTATTATCAATTAAGAATATATCTGGAGTTGGATAATAATCATATTTTGTATTAAATCCTGTATGTGCTGTCATTCTCGAATCTTTAACATATTGTGCCATTTTACTATTTGATCCATCTATAAGGTTACCAAATTCATCTATTGTTGCTTTATTTGTTTTTACATATTCACCTTTTTCATTTAAAGAGTAACCTAATAATTCCATTTTTGTAAATGTTTCTTTATTTCCATCATAGTTACCAGGATTTGATCCTATAACTGCAAATTTATTGTTAAATGAGTTTCTATCAGATTCTTTATCTGTTGCATTTGAATTAGTTTCCCAATTTCCTTTTCCCCAACCATTGTTCTTATCATATGGTGATGTATAAGTTGTTGGTTCGTAATATTGACCATTATATGTAAATGTTACATAGTATTTCTTTAATGCATTTAAATCTGAAAATCTATACTCACCCTTAGAATCTGTTTTTGTTTCTTTAATTTTTTTATCTTTTTCATCATATAATTCTACAATTATATTTGGAACTCTTTTTTCTTTTGAATCATAAGTTCCATTGAATACACTTTCTTTTCCTGATTCTTCATCAACCCAAACGTATCCACCTAAAGAAGTTGTTAAATCTATAAGTTTGTCTTTTTCAGCATATGTTGTTGAATAATCTTCAACCCATTGTCTTTTAACTGTAAGTATACTTAATAAACATTGTGGATCATAATGTCCAACTATTTTTTCTTCAAATCTACCTGTTAAATAAGTTCTTGTACAATAGAAATGTTCTGTCCATCCATCTTTTGTCTTATTTCCTTTATCATCATATTGTGGTCCATGATATTCTGGATCTTTATATTCGTGTGTATCAGTAGTTGAGTCTAATATACCTATAATTTGTCCAATATCACCTACACCAACATATCTTTCATATTCAGCATATGTAAGTGATAAATAAGCAAATTCAACTTTAATATTAATTTTGTTATATTTATCTCCAACACTACCAGGAATTTCTAGATAAAAAGTTTCGTCATTAGCAGGATAAGCTTTTCCTGATGCTGTATGAATTTTTAATGAACTTGTATCTATTCTATTTCCTTTTTCATCTATTAAATATATTTCTTGTATAAATGAAAATCTTGTATCATCTGGATATTGAATCTTTAAAGGTCCAACTGTATATGTGTTGTTAGTTCTATTTGCTATAACTTTAGCATCTGTTTTTACAAATGTAGCTTTATAATTATTTAATTTTGCTGTATATGCTTCATATGCTTCTGCTTCTGCAACTAAATCTAATGCAACTTGTGGTTTATTTCTTCTATAGTTAATTCCATTTGATGCAGCTAAGTTAAAATGTGATGCCCAAATTGAATCTTGGATTAAGAAAGCATTTCCTTCACCACTTGCTGTATCACTAACAGCACCTGCATAATTTCCCTTTTTTAAACCAAATCTATTAATTGGGTGAAAATATGATCCTGAAGATAAAATATATGATAAATATGTATTTTTTACAACTTCTGCACCTTGTCCCTCATATCTTGGTGTTTTAGAATATGCTTTACTTACAGCCACTATATCTCCGTTAGGAGCAATAGCTTCATAATCATAGTTTGATACACCATATCTTGCTAAATCTCCACTACCTTCTTCTGCTGCTCCCCAACCAACATCTGTTAATTTACTATTTAATTCATTTTTAATATTATTTTCAACTGTTGTTCTTGCATAAGTAGCTGGTACATCATTATTTCCGTAAGAGTGTAAGACACTATGAGCAACTATAGTTTCTGTTTTATATCCATTAAGTTGTGTTGCTTGCACTGGTGTAAAACGAAGTGCTTGGTGTTTTTGCATACAAAAAGTTGCACCTACTGGTGTATCTCTTGTTACATTATAAGGTAACAATTCCCATTGACCTGTCCATGGGTCTGTATGTCCACCTTTATTAAATGACACTTTTGTACCAGGTGCTGAATCTTCTATTGTAATAACTGCTAACGCGTTGCTTGCAATTAAAATTCCAGCCATAAAAACCATCATACTAACTATCATTTTAATACTGATATTTCTTATTTTCATTTATATTTTCCTCCTATAAATTTACATAATATTTTTATAGCTCACGGCTAATTTCTATTATACACTATTTCCGTAAGTTTTTCAAGTCTTTTTATTATTTTTCTACTCTTTATGTTGAAATATTGTGTTAAGGCATTATTTAGACCGTTTTTTAGACAACAAAAAAGAGGAGAATAATCTCCTCTTTTCCGCCGGAAAGTTGATGTCAATGTCTGGTTACGTTAATCGTGATTGTTTCCACTGATCCATCATCATACTGAACCTCTACCTTATATTCCTGGTTTTCAAAAGTATCAGGATCATCATCAGGATCAAAACTAAACGTATAAATGTTACTCCAGAACTTATTTCCATCCATGTCTTCTTTTCCCATGTTATCCGCCTTAACCGGACCATTCTGGCCAAAGCCTATTATATTTTTAGGCGAGTAAAGTGAACAACAATATTGGGTTGACATATTCATTTCTATGGAGTCCCCATCAAACAAGACATCATTCATCATCATCAATTCACCTTTTTGTGACGTTGAAACCACCCACATAAGTTTATCATTTTGAATCTCACTAAAAACTTTCCATACAGATTCTCCACGTACATTATAGCCTGTAAAATCAAATCCCTTTATGATATTGGGATTATCTTCTACAACAACAGCTTCTGTGGGTTCAGGCGTAGGCTCTGCTTCTTTGGTAGGCTCTTCTACAACAACTTCTGTAGGTTCTGCCTCTTTAGTAGGCTCTACTTCAGCCTTAGTAGGCTCTGCTTCCTTTGTAGGTGCAGATGAAGTTACCTGCTGAGAACTTCCCTGGTTTGTTGCGCAACCACACAACATTGACATTACGATGGCAATTACGATTGCCAGTTTCCGGATATTCAATTGTCTGTTCTGCTTTTTCATCATAGCGATTTCCTCCTTAGTGATAAAAGCAAACTGCTAGCTATACTAAAAGCCAGCTTCCAACTTGTCTACATTTTTTATTATACCACTTTTTAGAATTTATGTCAACATTTGTAAAAATAATTTTGTACAAATACATCAGTATCTATCTACTAATGTGCTTTTAATATAATAGTAGACATAAGAATAGAGGTAGCATATTGCTACCCCTATATAAATGAATATAAATTTATTTTATTTTAAAATTTTCTTTTTGATAAAAACTATTGCTATAACAATTATTCCAATAGAAATGATTGCTATTATAGAAATTAATAAATACATTGATGTTTCACCAAATGGTGGTAAAATTCTTACTGTTTCTGATTCATCTGAATCCATTTCTTGTGGATCCTCAGATGGGTTTTGATTTCCAGCTACAGAAAATTCATTTCTTCTACCTACAGTATTACTTGTTTCAATAATCTCTACTTTATTGCCATATGTTAAATCATCAGTATCATTTTCTGATGTAATTAATTGAGAAAGTGTTAAAGGAACTGATATCTCGTCTTGTGCATCTCTGAAAATAGCTTCTTTATATTTTTCTGGTACAAGATTAGCACTTAATTTATCTGTGATAATTATTGTATTAATCTTGTCTAATTCTCCATCATCAATAATCTTTTCATTTACATATTTGTTACTTGTAATATCTTTGTTAGAGATTACACTCCATTCTTTATTTTGGTTAGCATTAAACTGTAAGTTATTAGCTACATAATCTAATACTTTATTTGCTCTTGTTGTAACAACTTTACTTGTATCTAATGATCTTTCATCTACAGTTGCACCTAGATAATAAAATCTATTATCATCATAATCAACTTCACCGACATTTCTTACTGTTACTTTGTAATCTATAGTAATTGTTGCACCATGCATTATTTCCTCATCCATTGTAAGTTGGATTAATCCATAATTTTTTGCATGTTCACTTCTTATATGTTCTATGCTACCGAATTTATTATTATCTAGCATATTGCCATCATATCCAGTATCATATTCGACATGTCTTCTCCATAATACATTATTTGTTGCTTCTTTTGCATCAAACAATATTGATCCATTTGCAAGAGTAACTTTAATATTAGTAACTTCTTTGTTAATTGCAAGTTGACTTTCTGGCCTTTCTTCAAGTCCAAGGTTAACATTTTTAATTTCATATTTTCCTTGTCTATCATTCTCAAAATCATCTTTTATATCTGTGTCAACATCATCATACTCAAATTCTATAACCATCAAACCAGTTTCAGCAGTCATCTTAGTCTTTTCCATTAATTCTTGAAGTAATTCTGCTCTATCATTATTTGTTGGTTTATAATCAATTTTATGTGATGCTAAAACCTCAGCCTTATGGTTTTTAATACCTTCATCTTCGCCTTCTTCTCTATCAGAATAGTCTATACCTATACCATCTTCTTTATCCAAACGATCATTAGTATATGCATCTAAACCTCTTCTAATACTTTCTATATCTTTTGCATCTGAAACATTTTCTTTTGCATCTGATGCTGATATATCATATAAATAACCTTTTTGATATTTTCTTGTATATCCAGCTGTAAGTTCTGTTGGTTTTATTATTTCACCATTTTCATATCTTGTCGTTGTAACTTCAGTTGCATCAGGTAATGTTACTGTTTCATTTTTAGTAATAGTATTTTCATTGTCTTTATATGTAGATACCTCTGTTAGTTTAGGAGCTGGTTGTTTTTCTCCTGATATCCATTCAGGTTTGAATATATATTTTTTGTTTGCTTCATCCCATAGTACATATGCATATTGCCATCTATTTTCTTCTTTTTCGTCCCATAATACTAGGTTTCCGCTTCCATCTGACATTACTTTAACTGGTTGTTGCTCCCATACATAGTTTGGCTTACTTTGATCTATTCCATTTTGATATGTTGTAGATTTATAGTCGTTACCATTATATGATTTAGCATTTAATCCTTTATTTACTGAATCTGTTGTATCTGTAACTATGCTACTTACACTAGAATCGTTATTTAGTTCACTTGGTACCACAGTTCTTACTGTATCACCATAGATGAATCTTATTACATAATTTCCTGGCATAAACGATTTAAATGCATATTTACCTTCATAATTACCTTCAAATGTATAGTTTTCAACCATATTATTATAGTTAATTACTGGAATTTCTACATTTCTAGTTCCAGAACCAGTTCCATTATTTATAGTTCCTTCACCTGTTACAGTAGAACCAAATTCTCTCCATACAAATTCTTTATGTGCTTCATCTACTGCTTTTTCCATTATTTCTACTAATTGAACTGTTACACCATTTATTTTTGTATCACTAGGGTTCATTTCACCATCTGCTATTGTAGCAGCATTTACCTCTTTTGTTCTTTCATCTTCCCAAACAAGTCCTTCTATGATTCTTGTATATTCATCATCTAGTAAGTGGATATTAATTGGTGGAGCTTTGTCTGTATCATTTTCAATAAGTTTTCCATCACGTTCTTGGTTACCTGGTGTTGAATTAAAGTCCACTATTCCGGCTGTTATTGTATCATTTGGTGTTCCATTTGAGAATCCTGTAAATTCATCATAAGCATTTGGTATTTTTGTTCCTTTTTCATATCTTGTAGAATATCCATTTACTTCAACTAGATTTCCTTTTTCACCAAGTATAATCCATTTTTCTCCGTCTCTTTCTTCTTTCTTAACTCTAAATGTTACGTAGAAACATGCACTTTGTCCACCACTTAAGTAAATAGAATCTGCATCATCTTTTCCTATTCCTCTAATAAATAGTTTATTCTCTCCTGCAGTATCCTTACATTCACTTGAATTTTCGTCAATAACAATATCATATCTTCCATTGCTATCACCTTTTTCAATTTCAATGTATGAACGTTCAGGTACTACTACATATGTCTCATCAAAATAATCAACAAGTTCATCTACTCTCATTCTAATGCTCTTAGATTGATTTTGAACTCTTATTTTATATGTTACATATACTTCTAACTCATCTGATTTACGTTTTCCGTAGTCTTCATAATTTTTACCATATTCGCTTACTTTATAAATCCAATCTGATTTATATAGTCCTCTTGAATATTCTTTATCATAATATGCTTCTGCAAGTCTTACTTCTATATCCCAATTTGCTTCAATTTCATCTGTTCCACAATCTGGACATTTTAAACTCCATCTGAATGTTGTTGGATCAAGTTCATATTTTAAATCACTGTTCTTTCCAGTATGACCATTTTTACATTTAAATGTATCTAATGTGTCATAAGTATATTCATGTGTATGATTATTTATTTCAAGTGTTACTTTTTGTATGTCTTGTTTTACTGCTATATCAGATTGTTGTCTTGGATGTAATCCTAAATTAATATAGTATGCATGTGGATATAATGCTGTTAATTGGTTTACAATTGTATTTCCTCTTGGATAATATTGATTATTAATTAAAGCACTGTATTGTCCACTTTCTAATAACTCATCATCTATTACAAATATGTCTGGAGTTGGATAAAAATCTGTAACTCCTTCAAGATTTTGAGTAGTTGCTATCATTTGAGAATCTATTACATAATTTGCTTTATCTCCAGTTGCACCTTTTATTAAATTTCCAAATTGATCAATTACTGCACCACTAGCTGGCATAACTAAACCAGTTTTTTCATCTACTACAGGTTTTGGTGAATATTCACCATTATCTTGTAATGTATATCCTAATAATTCCATTTTGGTGAATGTTCTTCTTTCTTGTCCACTTGCACTTACATAGTTCTTATTTGCTGAATTAATTGTTCCAAATCTATTATTAAATGCAACTCTTTCTCCTCTCTTATCTGTAGCATTTGAATTAATCTTCCAATTGCCTTTTGCCCAACCATTTGTTGTATCTTTTGGAGATGTATATCTTGTTGGCTCATAGTATTGTCCATTATATGTAAATGATACATAATATAAGAACATTGGAGATAAGTCTTTAAATCTATATTCTCCTACTTCTAATTCCGCTGTTTTTTGAGCACTTGTATATGTTTCTTTTACAAATACAGTATCATATACTTTATCTATACTTGCTCTATATAGATTAACCTTTACATTAGGTACTTTTACTTCATTTTCATCTGCGCTATATATTCCATTATATTCGCCTTCTTTTCCAGAATCTACATCAAGGAATACATGTCCACCTAATTCCATAGAAAGATCTATATCTACGCTATCTTCTGTAATAACGTATTCTCTCCATGCATTTTCATCATATCCTGCTTCTAAATCTCCCCACATTTGCTCAGTTTGATTTTCATAATACTTACCTGTTACAGTAAGTGGTTGAGCATGTTGAGTTCCTAGTACCTTATCTGCCATTTTAATATATGCTACTGATACAGGAACACGATAAACTTTTACTATTTCGTCATTCCAATAATCTGTATAATTTACATCTCCACTATGGTCTGTATACGTTCCTTTACTATGGTCATTAGGATCATTCCATTCTTGTTTATCCTTACTATGATCAGTTCCTGATTTACTTCCTCCTTCTTTCCATTTAACAGTATATGTAATATGTCCAGTTGCTGCTTTATGTGTTTCTCCACAATATTCGCATTCATAATCTCCTGTAAATCTATAAAATCCAGCGTATTGGTAATTATTTACTTCTGATGCATATTCTTCTGTATGTGCATGAGATTTCTCGATATGTTCAAATTTTGCACCAAACGTAATTTTTGTTGTATCTAATCCTATTTTATTTGCATCTAATAATATAAAGAATGATTGTCCTTGATTTGGATATTCTTTTAACATACCATTAGATTTTACACCTTCACCATCTAATACTATTTTAAAATCATAATTTGTTTTACCATCTACCGCTTCAGCATATACAAGTTCTGTGCCTCCAGCAGTTATTGTTAAAGCTTTTACATAATTTATATCTTCTATATATTTATAGTCTAAACTATATGGTCCTAATATATATTGTCTATTTGTTCTATCTACTATTACTTGCGCTACAGAATCATTAATTTTAGCACTATATCCACTTTCTATTTCATTTAAAAATTCTACATATTCGTTTGCTTTATCACGAAGTACTTTTCCCATAGGTTGTAAATTTTCTTCACGTGGTTTTTTCCCTTTAGTTCCTTCTGTTCTATCGCTTGTAACACCATGTTCATATAACAATAGCCAGTAAGCTGATTGTATATCAGTTAAAGAGTATTTTCTACTATATGCTGGAAGTCCATATGCATTTTCAGAAGCTGAAAATATAAATGAATACCAGTTATCATCATAATTTCTTTCTTGATCCCACTTATAACCATCTTGTAAATGTTCTTCTGTTTCAACTGACATAATTAATTCACCATGGTCAGCTGTCTTAGTTGGTTTAACCTCATGTTCTGGACTCCATGCCATACCACCATCTTTTGTAACATAAAATCCTCCACCATAATGTCCAGCATTTGCATTTTGCATTGTCTCCATAACAGTTTTCATTGCACCTTGAAATCTTAAAGCATATTCACGTCGATCAAATTCTTGATCTTTGAAAAAAGCTGCATTCAGCTCTCCAGTAGCGTTCCAAAAATTAACAGCACATAAAGAATTGTAAGTTAGAGGTACACCTTCTACATTAGTACCACTATATTCATATGTTACTTCAACACTGTTTGATGACTTTAGTATGTCACCTGTCCTATCTCTCCCTGGATTTGAATAATACCTTTTATTATTATCATTTAAATTTTTCACCCAAAATTTCTTTATTGCTTTAAGACCTTCCCATGCTTGATACCCAAGTGTCAAACCTTCATAATTAAGAGAGGCTTCACGAGTATATCTTAATTTTGCTGTTCCTACTGCAGGTATTGGATATACCTCTTCATCAAATTCTGAGAATTTAACTGGCATATTATATCCACGACAATATACTACACTACCATTTACATTTGCAAGCCATCTTCTAGTTGATAAGTCCCATCTGTTTCCTCCAGATTCCAAATCAACATTTCTTGCAACATATTTTTCTTGATCTTCTCTACCAAAATATTGTGGAAGAAGACCATATCCATCTACAAATAAATGCTCTGGTAATAATCTATCTCCTCTTTTATACATATGTCCTGCATCATATTGACTATCTTCTGTAACTATCAGTGTATATTCAACCGTTCCAGATTCTTCGTTTATAGTAAGTTTATAAACACCTGGAACTCTTACTGGTGTTTGTTCTACACCATTTACAGATTTAGTAAGTGTTGAATATGCTTCATATCTTGTTTCTCTTTCTTCTTCTGTTTCTGCATAAACACTTATTCCTAATATACACAATATAGCGATTATTAGTAGAATAACTTTACTAAATTTTGTTTTCATTTATGATCTCCCTCCTTCCTATCTTAATACTTTCTTTTTAATTATTATTGCGCTTATACCAATAACGGCTATTATTCCAAGTGATAATGCTACAAACATTATTGCCTCACCTGTTTTTACTGTTATAAGTATATCTGCTGATGAAATATCATCCTCTTCTGTTGCCTTATTTGCTACTTTTGAATCTATATCTTTTAGTCCTAGATCATTATAGCTTTCATAAATTTCTGCAGTATTACTCATTAACCCTAAAGACTCAGAACTCATTTTCTTCGTTAATACTAATGTTACTTCTTTTGTTTCTCCTGGTTTAAGTAATGTATCTGCCAAGCTTGAGTTTAATATTTCTCTATCTTGAGATATATACCAATCAGGATTTAAATCCGTAGTAAATTTCATTTCTTTTGGTATATAATCTGCAATTTTCTTAACATATCCTGCTACTCCACCTTCGTTTGTAACAGCAATCTTATATTCTACAACGATTGTTGTATCATTTACTTTTGAACCTACTAAATCTTTTTTAGCAAGTTTTGTTCTATTATAATCTGTTGTTTCGGTTTTCTCGCTATCTTGAACTGTTATTTTAGATACCGTTTTATCCAATCTTAAATCAAATTTTGGATTTTCTACTAAACCTAAATCTATATTATATACGTTAGTATTTTGAACTACTATTTCTTCTGTAATTCCTGCTAATCTGTTTTCTCCATCAATTACTATTTCTTTATCTATTGCATCTGAATTTGAATCAGTTGCTACACCGTCTTTTTGATATGTTGTAGCACTATAATTTGCAGTATCATATAAGAATATTACTGTATATTTTCCTTGAGGTACATTTATAAAACTGTATAATCCATCACTATTTGTTGTTGATACTAACATTTCTCCTAATTCATTTGTAACAACTTTTCCAGTTGTATTATTGAATAATAGTACATCTACATTTTTTACTTTTTCTTCATCTGCATCTTTTATTCCGTTAGAGTTTTTATCTAGCCAAACAACACCCATAATTCTTTTTGTTAAATCTGAGAATGGTTTATCTCCTTCATCATCTGATGGATTATTTGGATTTCTCTCTATTGCTTTTATAGTATGTGTAATTCTATTACTTTCAACTTCTTCCATATTTGAGTATTTTAGTTTTAAGTAATTAGTTATTTCTTTTTCTTCATCTAATGCCTTAGCAGATACTAAAACATCTACTTTTACTTTTTCTCTTGAATCAAAATCTATTGTTGTTATTGGATTACCACTTTCATCTTTCGTAAATTTATTTGTTTTTGTACCACCTTCAGCTGTTACTTCCATTCTTGAAAATACTAATTCTTTTGGTAAAATATCTGTTATTTGTACATCATCTAATGCTAATCTTGATAAATTTTCTATTTCAAATGAATATATAAAATCTTCTCCTGGTAATATATCTGCACTCGCTGGTATTGATGATGTTTGTGTTATTTTAAATCCAGGTTTACCAATTCTTACATTTGAGAATGATACTCTTTGAGCTCTTGCATCTCTTCCAGATAAAGTTGCTTCAACATTTATAACTTTATCATATACATTTGTTTCAAGTTTATTTACTTTTACTGTAATATATACTTGTTTTTCAAGTTGAGTATCAACCTCAGGGAAGTTAACTGTTAGTCTTCTTGTAATTGGATTATAACTTGAAGTAACAGTATTTGTAATATCACTTTCAACTCCCAATTTTGTGGTCTTAACCTCCACATTTTTATATTCTATATCCTTTGGAATATCTAGTTCTAATTTTACATCTTTTTCTGATTTATCAAGTTCTTCTGTTTCTTCATTATAGCTTCCATTTGCTACAAATCCAACATAATATTGGAATTCATCCTCTTCTTGAATTACATCTGCTTTTGAGATAATTGTTGTTGAAGTTGTGAAATATGTTTTTAATATAGTATGTTTAACAACAATATCTTCTAATGTTTTACTTATATTATCTGAAGTAATTTGGAATTTTGTTTCTGCTACTTCTCTATCTTCTAGAGTGTTTGTTGTAACTAATCCGATTTGTTTTGTTATAGTTCCACCAGCTGGAATATTTCCTATTTCTATAGTTGAACTATCATTTACAAGCATAAAGCAATTTATATCTACAATTTTTGCAACTACATTATTTGCAGTTTCTGTCCCAACATTCTTTATTGTTAAAGTAAGATTTACTTCATCACCTTTTACTAATTCTTTATCTTCTGCTGTATCAGATGTAACATTAACATCTAATACTGGTCCAGTTCCTGTACTTAATCCAAATATTGTTGAAACTTCTTTATCTTGAATTGTTCCCGTAGCTAAATTATTATTAAAGTATGCTATATAATTTGCTACTGCAAATTGGTTATATTCTAAGTTGGCAGGTACAGCTACTCTATATGAAAAACCTAATGCTTCTGCTGTTTGCATTGTATAATTTTCTACCACTATTAAATAAGATTTTACTTTTTTAAAGTCTGTTGGCTGTAATGTCCATCCATTTGATTCTAATGTTAAATCTTTTGTTGCAGTTCCATTTTCAGAATAGTATACTTTTACTTTATTTGAATCAATTCCACTTGTTGTAATTTCACCTACTAAAGGTATGTTTATATTTGAATTTAAATCACTACCTGTTTCTACTTCTTTATTTCCTGCAAATAAAGTTCTTCCTAATACTACTAAATTATCTATTGTATTATTATAGTTGTTTAACACTGTCATATTAAATGTAGCAGTTCTTGGATCTGCCATTGTTGCTATTCTTGCTGCTGATGATTCTTCACTTATAACTGTTACCTCTTCTGCTCCTTCAGCATAATCAGATACTGAAGATATTGTCACAACTCCTGTTGGTGCAACTACATCTACTGGTGCACCAAGTGTTTTTTCTTCATTTTCTATATAATTATTTGTATAAGTCATTATAATTTTATCTTGTTTACTTGCTGTTAATTTATTTAATGTAATATCCGCTGTTATAGTAAGATTTATACCTTTAGAGATTGCACCTAAAGTATACTCTGTTTGCGTTCCATCTAATGCTATCTCCAATGTTTTGGTTCCATTTTCATTAGTTATCCAATTTCCACCATTTGATGATAATTTTGTTCCTTCTGTTTCAAAATATAATCTAATTTCTTTAACATTTATTTTTTCCATATAAGAAGGGAAAGTTACTCTTATTGTAGGATCTTTATATAATCTACAATCTAAACTATCTGTTCTTAATACTGCTGTTAATTTTACATTTTTATTTTCTACTACTGTTGATAATGTTGGATTATCAATTACAAATTCTGCTTTTGTTTCAGGTTCAGTAAATTGAACTGTGCCTGTTTTTGCAACTTCCTCAGCATTTGTTATGTTTTTATATGAAGTATTTGCAGATAAATTCATTTGTAAATCTGTAAATTCTTTCATTTGGCTTATACTATAACCAACATCTCCCTTTATTGCTTTTCTTACATTGAATACTAGTTTTCCTTCTTTAACTGGTTTTGTTGTTTCTATTTTTATATCATTTGTATTATATGTAGATAAATCTACTACATAATTATTAGCTTGATTTACTTTCATATCTGAATTAACTGTTGCTAATAAAGTTGTTCCATTGTAAATATTTACTTTTCCATCTAAACCAAGTATTTTTTCAAAATTTCCTTTTGCTATTGATAATTCTTTAAAATATGTATAATTTATTCCTTCATATGTTGTACTTCCACTTATTTCAGAATTTGAAAAACTATCTGGTTTTTGATTAATTGCAATTTTTTCTACCATATTAGCATAAGTAATATTTGCTATAATTGTTTCTTCATATTCTGTTTCTTGTTTTTCATTTCTATTGTAGTTAGCATATATTTGTCCTTTGCTTACTTTGGCTGTATTTGCTTTTATTTCATAATCTACTATACTTTTTGTTTTTTCTTTACTTATTGTTAATGTTTTTTCTAATACTTTACTTGTTTCTATTTTATTTGCTGTAATTAAACTTGCTGTTCCTGTACATTTTGCTGTATAATTTGATGCTTCTAAATTAATATTATCTGCACTATATACCGCTGTAACTATATATTCATCTTGTGCATCTTTCTTCCATGATATTTTTCCATTAGAATCTTTTACATTTGAAGCTTCTATTTTTAATAGATTACTTTCTTTATTGTATGAGTAATTATCTGAAGAGAAGTTTACTCCATCTTCACCAGTTATTTGTTTCATTGTTTTTGCTGATACAACAACTTCTTCTACTTTATTATTATCTATAATAGGAAGGTTTATTTCTAATTTTTCACCTGCTAAAGGTAGTGTATTATTTGTTAATTTTGCTTTCGCTAAGATTTGTAATAAAACATATTTCTTATTGTTTGTAGATGTATATGGAATTACATTTTCGATATCTAAATCAAATTCTACATTCTTTTGTGTATCCCACACTAAACCAACTGTAGCAGTTCCTGTTACAGTTTTATCTTTACCATTTTTATCTACATATACACTATTAAATACTGCAGAATTTGCCTTAGCCATACTATCTTCTGCAACATTTTCTCCAGTTAATGGTTCAATATTCATTTTTATTTCAACTACAGTATCTGATGGAATTTTGCTTAAAACTATTCCATTTTCTGTACAACTTGAAACATAATCATTTTTTTCAACACTAACTATTTTGAAGTTTGGATTATCAAATGTAATTTGAGAAGATTTCAAATATCCCTCCCCTACAATTACTTTTGCATATAATGCCGTTTGCTCACCTATTTGTTTTGTTGCATTATATTGATTTGCTCCTGATTTTTCAAAATATACATCAAAGTCAGCATTTTGGTTTCCTGTTCTTGATACATTTGTATTACTTGCTTGCTCCTCTGATATTGTGTTTGCAACTTCATTGACATCTGAAACTATATTGTTTACTGCCATTTCATTTAAGCTATTAGTTGCTGTTGCAAATGCTTCTTGTACAATGCTAATGTATGTAAACGTTAGCATAAACACAAGTAGACTTGCAATTATTTTTACTCCTTTTGTTTTCATAGAAATTTCCTCCTAAACCTTTCTTTGTTTTCTTTAAACAGCTAAATATCTTTTCGACATATTTGCCGTTTGTTATATATATAAATACATTTTTACATATAAAGCTTTCTTTTTCAACATACATAAGGCTTAGAAGACTTTTTATATTTTTATTACCTTTACGGAAGGTACTTTAACGGATTTTATATTAAATTTTCATTACAATTTTACATTTTGTATAAATTGAGTAACATTTTTACTTTTTTTGAATAAAATTACATATGAGGTGATGGGATTATGAATTTTAATAAAAGTTCTGAAAGTGCTGATTTTAGTAATGATTCTAGTTTTCCAAATTTTAATGATTTTGTTTCTTCTTTTGAAAATTTTAATGATAAAAATTCTCAAAGTACTGAAAGCGTAGGAAATTCAGATAACCCTTTTTTAAATATCGATATGGGAACGATTCTTAAGATAAAACAAATTATGGACTCAATGAATAAAAATGAAAATAATCCTAGATCAAACCTTCTTCTATCTCTCAAACCTTACTTAAGACCTGAGAGAAGACCAAAAGTTGATCAATACATTAAAATATTTAATATGAGTTCTATGATGGATAATTTTAAATCAATGGGCGGTGATAATTAATTTATGATACCTTTTTTCTATCCTAATAACAGAAATAATTTTAGAGCAACTCCTTATTGCCCTAGAGATACATACGATACATTTTATAATCGGTGGACAATTTCATCAACCAATGCAGATGTATAAACAAGAAACTGAAAAAAATAAAGAGACGACCACTAATGGTCGTCTCTACAATGATGACTTAATTATTATCGCTCTTCTTTTTTTCTTATATACAGAAAAAGTAAATGATACATATCTATTCATTGCTCTTATTATGCTTCTTATGAGCTAATATTAATCAACTATAATTTCATTTAGATCCTCATTTATGTATGCATAATTTTTTATTGAATCAAAATCATCACTATGCATCTCTTTTATTATGTTTGAAATTCTAATTTGAGGACAGTCAATCATATTGCTTGCTATAATTGCCTTTGTATTACCTTTAGCTCCTGCATGTGCTAATCCTCTTAATGAACCTAACACTACAATGTTATCACTTGCAATAACTTCTGCTCCACCATTAACATCTCCTAGAACAACTATACTTCCCTCAAATTCAACCCTTTGTCCGCTTCTTAAAGACCCTCTATGAAATTTTGTCTCAGAACTTTCAATTTCTCTACTAAAAGACTTTTTTATTCCATATAATCCAAGCATTTTAGGGCTTTCAAATTCTACATCAACATCGATTTCTTTTCTTATTATATGTTGAACTCTTTCTATTTCTTTATTTTTTAGTACTTTACCTACTACTCTTATTGGAATTTTTTCATTCTTATATAGTTTCTTTAAATCGCTCATTTTTTTATGCAAACATTCCTCAATCTCTTCTTCTGTCGATTCATCTAATATTTTTACCCATATTTCATTTTTCTTTAGTTGGATTATTACACAATTCTTCATTTTTACATTATCCTTTCTCTTGGAATATTTACTTGCTTATCTTTGCATTTCAATTGTTGGAATAGCTGCCATATCTTCTGTTACTACATCTGCATTCATACCAAAATATTCTGCTATTATATCTCTTGCTGGAATTGCGGCTTTTCCACCTGCTTGACCATTTTCTATCATTACAACAATAGCAATTTCAGGGTCATCATATGGTGCAAATCCAACAAACCAAGCATTTGTTATTTTTTTACCATTTTCATCAAATCTTTCAGTTTGAGCTGAACCAGTCTTTCCTCCTACTTCAATACTAAAGTTCCTAAATGTTGAATATGCTGTACCCCCTGTTTCAGTTGTAACTCCTCTCATTCCTGCTCGAACTGCTTCAATATTATCTGGATCAAATGAAACTTTTTCTTCATTATCGTTTGTAATATTTAATCTTTTATTAACATATTCTTCTACTTCTTTTTTAGGTATTTCACTTCCTTCAGAATTAATTACTGATTTAATAATTGTAACATCCACATCATTTCCTCCATTAGCTATAATACTTGTATATTTAGCCATTTGAAGAGTTGTAAAAGTATTATTTTCTTGTCCTATTGCTGCTGCTAAAGTATTTCCTCCATACCATTCTGTTCCAAGTGCCTTTGAAGTCTCTGGTCCTGCTACATATCCTGATTCCTCACCTAGTAATTCTATTCCTGTCTTTTTTCCAAGTCCTAAAGCTCTTGTATATTTTCCTAAATCTTCTATTCCTACTCTATTTCCTACTTCATAAAAGAAATAATTACAAGATTTAACTATAGCATTTGTTACATTTAAATATCCATGTCCACTTCTATTCCAACAATATGGTTGATAATCTCTGTAACGTGTATATCTTCCTGTATCATTTATTTTTTCATTTATTCCTATTGCCCCTGTCTCAAGCCCCGCAATCGCTGTTGCCATTTTATATGTTGATCCTGGTGATGATGGTGATGAAATAGCTCTATTGACAAAAGGATGCATTCTAGCGTACTCAGATTCCTCAGTATTTGTATAATAGTTCCACCTCTCTGCACTTATTCCACCTGTAAAATCTCCTGGATTAAAATCCGGATAACTTGCCATTGCAAGTACTTCCCCAGTTGCTGCTTTCATAACTACTGCTGATGCTCCAGATACACTAACTCCATTTTCATTTTCTATTTCCTCTATACTACTTCTTAATGTATCCTCAGTAACTCTTTGTAAATTTGCATCTATTGTAAGAACAACATCACATCCTGCTACAGCTTCTTTTGCTGTATCTTCATCTGTTACAGCACCTTCAACAGACATATCTACCTGTTTTATTCCATTTTGTCCTTTTAGGTATTCTTCCATAATATATTCTATCCCTGTTTTACCTATTATATCATTTAAGCCATACCTGTCTTCTTTTCCTTTTAATTCATTTTCATCAATTTTTCCAACATATCCTAAAATGTGAGAAGCCAATCCTCCAGAAGTGTATGTTCTTCGTGCTTTTGTATTTATACTTACTCCCGGTAATTCAGCACTTTGTTCACTAATTTGTGCCAAACTTACAGTTCCTATATTACTAGCAAGCTCTGCTGGTCTAATATTACTATATCCATTCTTTGAAATTGCATATCGTAATGTAATTATTTTTCTTGTTTGTGATAAGTCTTCATTTATAATTTTGTACTTGTCTTTAAATATATAGAAACATTCTTCTGCAGTTTTGTTTTCCTCTATGTTATATTTCTTCTTAAACTCTTTTTGTGCTTCTTCTCCAATTGTAAATTCAAATGGATCTACCTTTATTGGAAAAGTGTCTATATATGAATCCCCATTTTTTTCTAGTATTTCTGTTATTTTCAGTAATGTATTGTTTAGTATTTCATTATCTACTTTTGTTTTATATAACTCTAAACTATATCCTAAAGAAGTTGTTGCAAGTTTATTTCCTGACTGATCTAATATATTTCCTCTTGCAGCTTCTAATGTTGTTTCTCTAGTAAGTCTAGTATTTGATTTTTCTCTAT
The DNA here is from genome assembly GCA_017934475.1 of Clostridia bacterium. Classification (GTDB taxonomy): domain Bacteria; phylum Bacillota; class Clostridia; order TANB77; family CAG-508; genus UMGS1663. The sequence continues at coordinate 90,282 of JAGBJN010000004.1, forward strand.
ACTCTGCTCCTTTTACAATTTGAAGATTAAATAATTGTACTAACAAAATTATTCCTACACCATATATAAGAGTAGACACTATATTGTATCTAAGCTTTATTTTTTTATCTCGTTGTTCATTCAATATAATACCTCCTCTCCAACTACATTTTTTTTAAAAATATCTTGTTAATACTTCATTCTGTTTAAATATACTTTCTAATTTATATCCTGCTTTTTGCATTATTGGATATAAAATAATAGTTAAAATCACGTTATAAAATATTTCAATTAAAAGCTTTATAATAAATGATATTGGCTCTATATATCCAGATAACCTAAATGCTTGATATCCATATATACCTGTTTCAAATATAGCAGTAACAGCCATAACCATTAGTATTATTGTTATCTTACTATCTTTTGAAAATCTTTTTTCCAATAATCCAACAACTATTGCAATTAATCCAAACATTATCGTATATGCTCCAATACTTTTTCCCATTATTACATCTAAATATAATCCACTAATAACTGCAAAAGGAATTCCAACTTTAATTCCTACAAATAAATTTATAAATAATACTAATATTATAAATAAATTTGGCATTACACCTGCAATTGTAAACCAGTTGAATATATTAGTTTGGAGAAAATAGATTATTACAAAAGTTAAGATTAATATAAATATCGATATTGCTTTTCTCATTATTTATCCCTTCATAAAATAATATTATTGTGTTATTACTAGCACAGTATCTAATTTCTTGAAATCAACTGCAGTTTGTATTATTGCATATCTATCTGTTATATTCTTAGTTGATATTACTTTTTTTACTGTTCCAATATATACACCTCTTGGATAAATCCCACCAAGCCCAGATGTTTCTATTTTGTCTCCTTCAAGAATTGTTGCATCTGTTGGTATATATGTTGCTTTTAAATTAGACTCATCATCTAGAGTCCCCCTCGCTATTAAATTATCATTTGAACTTGATATAGTACAACTAATTGTACTTGCCGTATCAACTATTGTTTGAACCTTTGCTGTTGTTTCTGTTACTGAAATCACATGTCCGACTAACCCTTCTTCAGCTATTACAGGCATATTTATTCTAATTCCATCTCTTGTTCCAAGATTTATAATTACAACATCGCTAAAGTTACTTATGTCTTTATTAATAACATAGCCTGGTATTGTTTCATAATTTGTATATTTATCTTTTAAATTTACATATTCTTTTAAAACTTCATTTTCTGACTTAATAACTTCTAGTTCTCTAAGATTTTTTTCAAGTTCACTATTTTTTTCTTTTAAATTTTTATTTTCTTCTTCAAGAGTTCCTACATTTGTAAAAAAAGAATCATTTCCAGATATCCAATTTTTTAAATATGTTAGACCATTTTGAATAGGCATAACAATAATTCCAAATCCATTTTCCACATTTGACATATCTTCAATTTTAATATTAGATACAATCACAATAACTATTAAAACTACTATTGTTATTGCAATTCCAATTCGACTTGTTTTTTTAGACCTATTCAATTTGCTCTATACCTCCTTTTAATGTCTTTTTCTTGAATTAATCAAAACTGTTTTTAGTTTTTCTAAATCTTCTATTGTTTTTTCTGTTCCGTTTACTACGCAATCTAGTGGATTTTCAGCAATATATACTGGCATTCCAGTTTTATAGCTAATTAATTTATCTAAATTTTGTATAAGTGCTCCTCCTCCAGCAAGAACAATTCCTCTTTCCATTATATCAGATGCAAGCTCTGGAGGTGTTTTCTCAAGCGTTTGTTTTACACATTCTATAATTCTTGATATTGATTCTTCCATAGCTTCTTGAACTTGTGATGATGTTATAACTAAATTAAGTGGTAAACCTGTTTCTAAATCTCTACCTCTTATTTCCATTGGTGTATCTGTCATAAGAGGTAATGCACAACCAATTTGAAGTTTAATTTGTTCTGCTGTTGTCTCTCCAATTGCTAAATTCATTCTTCTTTTCACATAATTTCTAATATCTTCATCTAGTTCATCTCCAGCTATTCTTAAAGAATTGCTAACAACTATTCCCCCAAGTGAAATAACTGCAACTTCTGTTGTACCTCCACCTATATCAACTATTATATTTCCATTTGGCTCTGCTACATCAAGTCCTGCACCTATTGCTGCTGCCATTGGTTCCTCTATAAGATATACTTCTTTTGCCCCTGCAGATAATACTGATTCTTCTACAGCTCTTTCTTCTACTTCTGTAATGCCTGATGGTACACCTACTACCACTCTTGGTCTAACTACATTATGCCTATCACACACTTTTGCAATTAAATTTTTAAGCATTAACCTTGTAGCTGAAAAATCTGCAATTACTCCATCTTTAAGAGGTCTAACAGCTTTAATTGTGTCAGGTGTTCTTCCAAGCATCTCCTTTGCCTCTTCTCCAGTTGCAAGTACAGCATTTGTTTTTTTATCGATTGCAACAACTGAAGGTTCACGAAGAACAATACCTTTTCCCCTTAATGTTACTAGAGTATTTGCAGTTCCTAAATCAATACCTATATCTTTACTTTTTAATGAAAATAGTTTCATTTTGCTTCTTCTTCCTTTCTTTTATTTGAATAAATGCTATAAAATGTCCCATCTCCTATTATTATATGGTCTAACATTTGAAGACCAAGAATTTTGGCTGCCATATCCATTTTTTCAGTAATTTGTATATCTATATTACTCGGATTTGAATTACCACTAGGATGATTATGTACTAAAATAAATTTTTGCATCCCTGTTTTTATAATCTCCTCCATTATTTTTCTCATGTCTATCTCTGCTGAATCAATTCTCCCTATTGATATATCAACCATCTTTTGTAATACATTTTTTGTGTTTAGAATTAGAAGTTTTACTATTTCTTTTCTTTCAAATCTTAATTCATCCATTACAACACTTGCAACATCTTCCGGCTTTTTTATTACAACATTCAAGCTAAGTGGTTTTTGCATTCTTTTTGCAATTTCACATGCTGCCTTTATTTGTATAGCCTTTACTCTTCCAATTCCTTTTATTTTTTTTAGTTCCTCAAGAGAAATATTTTGTAGTTCTCTTAAACTACCTTTAGGGTTTATCGAAAGAATATTTTGAGCAAGTTCTATTGCAGTTTTATCTTTTGTACCTGTCTTAATAAGTATAGCCAATAATTCTGAATTTGATAATACTTTTTCGCCATACATTTCTAATTTTTCATAAGGCTTCTCCGAAGAGGGTAATTTTTTTAATGATATCATTTTATTCCTTTCCGATTAAGCCCTTATTAATTACATTTTATGATAAATAATTATAGCAATTACCATTCCTAATATACTTGCTATATTAATCTTAAACATTAATCCAAATGTAATTTTTACAATATTTAAATCAAGTTCTAATGGTGATGACAATCCAAAACTTTGTCCATATGATAACCACCACAAAAAATCAACTTTTGACGCTAATTCTCCTATTAGTCCTCCAATTACTAATCCTGATAATATGAATAATATCAATATCCATACATTTTTTTCTTTTAGTGCCATTTTTTATCCCCCTTCTTTTGTTTAATAACCTTCACATATTATATATTGAATTAAGCTTTTTTTCAAGGTTTCTAGTAAAAATATTAACCTTTTTTTATCACATTCATATTATATATAAATTACCAAATATTTCTCGTATCTTTTTATACTTTATGATGCTATAATAGAGTTAAGAATATAAGGAGGATGGCCAGATGCGCTTTGAAAAAATTAACGAAAATAAAATTAGAATCACCCTTAACCTTGAGGATTTAGAAAAGAGACATATTGATTTTCATTCTTTTATGACAGATTCTATTGAATCACAAGACTTATTTTTTTATTGTCTAAATAAAGCCGAAAAAGAAATCGGTTTTATAACAAAGGATTATCGACTTCGCATTGAAGCCATATCCATACCCTCAAGTGGTGACTTTATACTTATAGTAACAAGAACTTTGCCTGAAAAGAAGAAAAACTATAAGAAGAATTTACATATGAAAAAGAAAACTATAAATACATCTCAAACGCAAGCAGTATACTGTTTTTCTAGTTTTGACAATTATCTTGCATTTATTTATTTTTTAAAAAATAATAATTTTAAATTTTCAAATTTAGCAGATTATGTTTTACTATATGAATATAAGAAACAATATTTTTTAGTTTTAAATAATATTAATTTACTATATCCAAATCTTAAAAAACTATTATATTGTATTACAGAATTTTCTTCTTTTATTAACAACTCAAGCATTTATATGAGTAAACTTGCAGAAAACGGAAATCTTATTATGAAACATAATGCATTAAAATCAAGTATTAAACAACTATAATTATAAAATTAATAATGATTAATAAAACTAAAAAGAGCAATTTAAAAATTGCTCTTTTTTAATATAAATAGTTTTGAGGATCTTGTGCTACCCCATTAACTCTAATCTCTAAATGTAAGTGATTTCCTGTTGAATTTCCCGTCGTTCCAACAGTTGCTATTAATTGTCCCTGTGATACATATTCACCGGTTTCTACCATTAATGTTGTACAGTGTCCATATAATGTTTGAACTCCATTTCCATGAGAAATAATTACATAATTTCCATATCCACCATTATATCCATATTGTGAAACAGTTACTGTTCCTGATGCAGCAGCAACAATTGGTGTACCTGCTGGTGCGCCTATGTCAGTACCTTTATGCGTTCTTCCCCAACGTGCACCAAATCTTGATGTAACAATTCCTGAAACAGGTCTAATTAAAGAAATACCTAAGTCAACTTTTGTAGTAGATGTATTAACTCCTGTCGCGCCAACTGCATATGATGAAACAACGACTTTCTTTTCATATAGTTCATCAACTACATCATCTACTTCACTAAATTCTTCAAGTGTCTTTTCATATTTTTCTATAATTGATAAATCATTTTTATTTTTACTATCTTTATCTTTTAATTTTTCTACTACTTGTTCTGCTTCGTCGTAAGATGATACATATGCTTTTTCATCATCACTAACCGCTACCGCATAAAACTTATAATATGCTTGCCCCTTCTCTACGACTTCATTAAATATTTCTTCATCATTTGTTTCTATATCTTTTTTCAATAAGCATAATTGAAATTGTGGTAATTTATCTATTTCAACAAAAGCTATATTATTTTCACTATTTCCTTTTTCTATGTATTTTGTAATTCTGTCTTGTAATTCTGCTTTATTTTCTGTGTATCCAATTAGTTCTCCGTCTAATGTAACACTATAAATTGGTTTGTAAATATATGAAATAGCTCCTATCATAAGAAATATCGCTATAGTAATTAGCAGAGCAATCTTTGTCCAAGTACGTACATGAACCATTGCTTTCCTTATTCTTCCTATTTGAAACAACTCCTATCTTTTTTTATTTTTAAAACCGAATTTATTATACCACATTATATTTTAAAAAGCAAATTTCCCTAAAAATTTCACCCTCTCTACCTCACTATTTTCAAAGGAAAAAAAAGGGTGAAAAATTTTTATTTTTTTATTCAAATTCTAATTTTATTTTTTGAACATCTTTATTATTTGCAGGTAAAGAAGTTTTGTAATATCCTTTTATTTGAGCTACTTTAAATAATTCATATTCAAAGCTTTCATCAACATTTCTTGTTTGCTGAAGCACTTGCCTTAATTCGATATTTTCTGTTTCATTTATTATTTCTTGATATGTTATAAGACCAGATTTCATACTTACTAAAATATCATTTACCATTGTTTTCTCATCCATTTACTTTCCTCCTTTTTATTCATTAAAAAAAGACATTAATTTTTGTTTTGCATTTAACGATTCTTGAGCAGATTTTATAAATAATTGTTTTATTTGCGGATCAACAGCCTGTGAAGCATAACTATTTAGTTTTTTATAATTTACTTCATATGTCCCTATTAAATGTTTCAAATTTTCTAATTCTATTTGCGTTAGTTCTGACATAAATAACCTCCATATTTCAATCTTAAAAATTCTTTTTATTGCTCTTATTATTTCTTTTTTTTATTTTTTTATACAAAAAAGGAGCACTTTAGTGCTCCAAATTATAATTTAATCTATTATTTCCAGCCCAGCATATTTCGCCATTAATCTTTTATGTCCAACTTTATCAAAACTAATATCTACTTTTGCATCTTCTCCTTCTTGCTCTACATAGTTAATTGTTCCTTCGCCAAATTTTTTATGATATATCCTTTGACCTGCCTTGTATTTTGAAATATCCACATCATCTTTTTTTGTATTTAGTGAATTTAAGAAACTTTCTGCAGTTCTGAATGCAAATCCGTTTGTTTTATCCACATTTTGTGCTGATTTTGTGGAAATACTTCCTGCTGCAACATAATTTTCACTTGGATTATCAAATTTGTAGGTTTTAACTTTGCCTGAATAATTATTTCCGTATGTCCATCCATAATTTGAATCTTCAAATTGTTCTTCTGAACCATTAGATATTTCACTATATCCATCTAACAAGTCTTCTGGTATTTCAGAAACAAATCTTGAAATTGAATTATAACTTGTTGACCCAAATATCGTCCTATGTTTAGCACATGTTAAATATAAATGCATTTTTGCTCTTGTTATTCCAACATAAAATAAACGTCTTTCTTCTTCTAATTCTTGTGGCTCCCCTATTGATTTGTATCCTGGGAATATTCCTTCCTCCATTCCTACAAGAAATACAACAGGAAATTCCAACCCCTTTGCACTATGTAATGTCATTAACTTTACTGTATTTTCATCCTCTTCTAATCCATCTACATCACTAGATAAAGTAAGTCCCTCTAAAAACTCACTAAGCATATCTTCTTCTACCGCTTCTTCTTCTTCAAATTCTATTGCCGCTGTCATAAGTTCTTCTAAGTTTTCAAGTCTTGTTTCAGCCTCTACTGTATTTTCAAGTTCAAGAGCCTTAGTATACCCAGATTTATTTAACACTTGTGTTAATAATTCAGAAACCTTTAGTTCATCTTTTTTAGCTCTTAATTCTTCAATCAAATCTATAAATTCTCTTGAATTTGCGTAAACTCTATTTAATTCATATTTTTCCGCATTTTTAATTATTTCATACATTGAAGTTCCAGAATTCTCAGCAAGTTCTTGTATATTATCTAAGCTTGTTTTTCCAATTCCACGTTTTGGCTCATTTATAACTCTTTTTAATGATATATTATCTGCTGGATTAGCAATAAGTCTTAAATAACTTAATGCATCTTTAATTTCTTTTCTTTCATAGAATTTAAGTCCACCAATTACTTTATATGGAATATCTTCTCTATTTAGTATAGTTTCAATGACTCTGGATTGTGAGTTCATTCTGTATAATATTGAAAAATCTGAAAATTCCATATATTCTTCTGTTTTTAAGTGATTAATTTGTTCTGCTATATATCTTGCTTCGTCATATTCATCATCACCCTTATAAATACATGGTAAATTTCCTTCTTCATTCTCTGTCCATAATTTCTTTTCATATTTATTTTCATTATGTTTTATTACCGCATTTGCTGCTTTTAATATATTTCCTGTACATCTATAATTTTGCTCTAATTTTATTATTTTAGTTCCTGGAAAATCTTTTTCAAAATTAAGTATATTCGAAATATCAGCACCTCTAAAACTATAAATTCCTTGATCATTATCTCCAACAACTGTAATATTACCATAATATGATGCAAATATTGTTACAAGCGTAAATTGAGCTTTATTAGTATCTTGATACTCATCTACTAATACATATCTGAATTTACTTGAATAATATTCTAATACATCTGGATTTTCTGTAAGAATCTTTATTGTATAATTAATTATATCATCAAAATCTATTGCATTGTTTTCTTTTAAACGCTTTTGATATAGACTATATACTTCTCCTATTTTTTCTCTTCTAAAATCTCCATTATACTTTGCTAAATAAGCAGCAGGCTCTAACATTTCATTTTTAGCATTACTTATTTCTGACAAAACACTTCTATCTGTAAACATTTTATCATCTAAATTCATAGCTTTTATACATTCTTTTACCACTGTTCTTTGATCTGATGTATCAAAAATTAAAAAGCTTGAATCAAACCCTATTCTATCTATATATTTTCTAAGAATTCTTACACAAATAGAATGGAATGTTCCCATCCATATTTCTTTTGCAGCTTCACCAACAAGTTTCTCTATTCTTTCCTTCATTTCACTTGCTGCTTTATTAGTAAAAGTAATTGCAAGTATATTCCATGGTGCTATATTTTTTTCACCAATTAAATATGCTATTTTATGGGTAAGTACCTTTGTCTTTCCGCTTCCAGCACCTGCTATTACTAAACATGGTCCTTCTGTTTCAAGCACAGCCTCTTTTTGTTTATCATTTAATTCTTCTATTAAATTTTGCATTTATCCATTCTCCATTCTATTGACAAAAATCATCGTTTTGTTATATAATAAACATAGAAAATGAGAAACCGCAGACGCGGACTTTTTATAGTTAATAACAACACATCTCAACGGTCAAATTGCAGATGTGTTGTTTTTTATTCCTTATTTGTCCAAATTACATACATAATTGATAGTAAGGCTACGTTTATAGTTATTGATATCATAAACCCTATAATGAGGATTAGTAAAAATTCTACCATAAACACCACCTCACTTTCTCATAGTAAAAACTATGTAGCTCAGTGGAAACACATATCTGCTTATCTCATTTCCTATGTTACATACTATATAATACTTTTTTTTAAAAAACAAGCGAACAAATAAAAAAAGAACAAAAAATTTGTTCTTTTTCTTTTTATCTATTTTTCAATTATTTTACAATATTAATATAATGCATCTAGCAATCCTACACTAAATCCTAATGCAAACATTGCAATACAATAAATAATAGATACTAATATTGCAAATCCCCACATTATTAAGATAGATCTAGCATAATTTGTTAAATTTTTTCTTGATGATACTCCGCATGAAAAAACTATAACTATTATCCATCCTACAAATGGTAAATTAAAAAGTAATGTCCATCCAAAAAAAGCCCATGCTCCAAGTGGTTTATATGCTTCTGGTATGTTTTGTTCATTATATTCTTCCATATATATATCCTCCTTTTATTTTGTCTAATTATATCATATTTTGTTAATTTGTAAATGTTTTTTGTTGTATTTTGTCGATTTTAATTAATGTTTATTACTATTAATCCAATTATTATTCCAAGCATATTTGCAACAGTGCTCCACTTTCCACTATATAATTTATTTGACTCAGGAATCAATTCACCTGAAACTATATAAAGCATTGCTCCTGCAGAAAAACTTAAACATAATGCAATAGTATGCTGTGAAATTTCACCAACTATTGCTCCAAGAAATGCTCCAATACCTGTTGTAACTCCAGATAAAATAACATATGCAATTACTTTCAATTTACTTATTCCACCACTTTTTAAAGGTATTGCCATACTTATTCCTTCTGGTATATCATGTAAACAAATTGCTACTGCTAAAGAATATCCTAATACTATCGATGCCCCAAAACCTGAACCTATTGCTAATCCCTCTGGAAAATTATGAATTGCAAGCCCAATACTTACAATAATTCCTGTTTTTAATAGTGAATTATTTGAAACACTATCTCTTTTATTTATCTTCTTCTGCACAAAAATATCACAAATTATCATTATAACTATACCGAATAAAATTCCTATTATAATATTCAATATATTAGCTAATTTCATTGCTTCTGGTATTAAGTCAAAACATACTATTGAAATCATTAATCCTGAAGCAAAAGACAAAATAGTACTTAGGAATTTATTTGAATTTTTATTTATAGTAACACCTATTATTCCACCAACCGTTGTACCAAACGTACCAAAAAATAATCCAATTAAAAAAGTATTTATAATATAATTCATTTATTTTCTCGCTTTCTCTTTTATAAATACTATTCAAAAAGGCTTGACTTAATTCATTACAATTGATTTCTTTTATTTTCTGTGTTATAATCATCTTTAGTAAATTACATTATAAGGAGGACACTGTATGAGAAAATTTAATAGTAGTAACATAGAAACTAGTTATAAGTACTGTACATTTGCAGAATCTATTTCAAAATCTCTTGCAACACCACTTAAACGGTTTCCAATGCTAAAAAACTATATTTTAGTAATTGACGAAGAAACTAAAGATGTCGTTATAATATTCCCTTCAAGTGACATAAATAAGGTAGACAGACAGCTGAAAGAGATAGTCTTTACTGATTTAACAAACAATTTCAAACGTTATGGACTAAATTTGAAAGAAAAGAAAGGAATTTTTAAAGACGTTTATAGAGTTGGTTTCATACCTATAATTTTCGAAATTACATGTTCCTAAAAAATAAAAACCATCCAAATTGGATGGTTTTTATTTTTTATTCTTCGTCTCCTTTTAGTCTTTCTGCTCTATCTGCTGCAATTAAATTATCAATCATTTCATCTAAATTCCCATTAAGAAAATCTTCAAATTGATATATATTTAAACCAATTCTATGGTCTGTTATTCTTCCTTGTGGATAATTATACGTTCTTATTTTTTCACTTCTATCTCCACTACCTACTTGGCTCTTTCTTTCACTTGCAATTTCACTGTCTCTTTTTTCTTTTTCCATTTCATATAATCTTGAGCGAAGCAAACGCATTGCATATTCTCTATTTTGAACTTGTGAACGCTCTGTTTGACATTCTGCAACTATTCCTGTTGGAACATGTATTAATCTAACTGCTGATGAAGTTTTATTAACATGTTGTCCTCCAGCACCTGAGGCACGGAAAACTTCTAATTTAATATCTGCTGGATTAACATCTATTTCAACATCTTCAACTTCTGGAAGTACTGCAACAGTTGCTGTTGATGTATGAATTCTTCCACTACTTTCTGTATCTGGTACACGTTGTACTCTATGAACACCACTTTCAAATTTCAATCTACTATATGCACCTTTTCCAGTAATCATAAATGATATTTCTTTATATCCTCCAAGTCCGGTTTCATTTTCGTTTAATACTTCTAATTTCCAATGTTTTTTTTCTGCATACATAGAATACATTCTAAATAATGTTCCAGCAAATAAAGCTGCCTCTTCTCCACCAGCACCACCACGAATTTCACAAATAACGTTTTTATCATCATCAGGATCCTTTGGAATTAATAATATTTTTAATTCTTCTTCTATTTTTGGCATAAGTTCCTTATTAGTAAGCATTTCCTCTTCTGCTAAATCTTTCATTTCAGGATCACTCATCATTTCTTTTGCATCTTCATAAGCTTGTTTTGCCCTTTTATATTCCCTAAATTTTTCAACTATTGGCTCTATTTCAGCATGTTCCTTCATATATTCTCTCCACTCATTAGTTCTAGAGATTACTTCAGGATCACTTATTTTTTCTGTAAGCTCTTCATATCTTTTTTCTACTGTCTCTAATTTATCAAACATAAATATTCTCCTTTATTTTTATTTCCAAACTATTATAACACAATTATTTTAATTATTCAACCATAATCCAATAATAAACAGGCGACAAAAAGTCTCCTGTTTTTTTATAATGTAATATAATTATAATTAATATTTAATTCGTCTAACACTTCCCTTTCTCTGTCTGTACATGTAAAAATAATTATTTGTTTATTATTAAATTCTTTATTTAAATAAGCTAAAATATTTTTTAATCTATTAGTATCATAATATGCAAAAGATTCATCAAGTACTATTGGCATATTTTCCTTTGTAAGTTCATTTATACTTGCAAACCTTAATGATAAATATAATTGATCTATTGTTCCAACACTTAATCTTTGTGCTTCTATATATTCTCCATTATCTTTTTCTACTATAATTCCTTCTTCATCGTTTATTTTAATATTTTTATATTTTCCATTTGATATTTTCTCTACATTTTGTGATAATTTTTTTGTAAACTCTGGTGTAACATTTTCTTTCATTTTTTTATAAGCATTTTCTAATAATTTTTTCGTTAGTTCTATTGCCTCATTTTGTTTTAATAATTCTTCTTCTTCTTCATTTAATTGCTCTAGTCTTTCTTCATTGCTTGCTAATTTTTCTAGTTTTGGAACGATACATTCTGTGTCCAGCTGTAATGTATGTAATTTTATTTTATTATCATTATTTTTATTTATTAATTCATCTAATTCACTAATATCAACGCTATTAAAATTCTCAATTTTACCAAAATAATTATTTTTTATTTTTTCTAATTTTATATTAAATTCAAAATTATTTTTTTCATTATTTTTTTCAATTTCTATTTTTTTATTTTCATTATTTTTTTTAAGTACTTCTATTTCAAAATCAACTTTATTTAACTCATCATTTAATTTCTTTATCTGGTCACGTATTGTATTGGTATTTTTATTATTTATTTTTAAAAATATAAATAATAGTAATATAAATAAACCACTAAGTGCAGTAATTATAGTAATTACATCAATTTTAAATATTATAATATTTATTAAAAAAATAAATAAAGCTATTAATTCAGAAAAAATAAATAAATAATTTATTTTTTTATTTTTCTTTTTTATCTGGTCACATATTGTATTAGTATTATTTTTTTCTTGATTCTTCATTACATCAACATTATTATTTATTTCTTTTTCTATTTTTATTTTTTTATTTTTTAATTCACTTATTTTTTCATTATTTTCTAGAATTATATTTTTATTAATATTATTTTTTTCTTTTTCAATATTTAATTCTTCATTTATTTTTTTTAATTCTTTTAAATAACTTATCTTATATTCTGTTTTTTCAAATTCTTTTTTTATAGTATTTTTTTCATCTTCTAATTCGTATTTTTTACTTTTAAATTCTTCTAATTCTCCTAATTCATCTTGTAATTCATATTTTTCTTCTTTAATTTTATTTATTGGTCTTTCTAATGTTCTTGATGTACCTATTTCCTCAACCTGTTTTTTATTTAATTTTTCAATTGCTTTTTTATATGAAATATTATCACTACCTGAATTTGTATAATTTGCTATTTTCTGTATTAAAACGTTTTGTTCATTTTGATTTAATACAACCTCTTGTTGCATTGAAACTAAACTTGATAAAAACATATTTTCATCAAGTCCTGTTTGCTCTGTAAAAAATTCACTTCCTGTTGTTTTATCTATATTAAAGTTTTTAGAAATATCCTCTGCATTTTCATTATATATTTTCGGATTTTTTTTATTAAAATCTCTATATATTTCATATTTACTTTGGTCATCTAATGTATATACTATTTTTCCAGAAAAATCCGTTGTATTCCAAGGTTTATATCTATCATAGTCTGAAAAAACTTTTCCTCTTTTATTTTTTGATATACCATAAAACATATCTATAATAAACTTCAATAATGTAGACTTACCACTTTCATTCTGACCATAAATAATATTTATTCCATCTTTAAATTCTATATCTTTATTTTGTAAATTTCCAAATGCATTTACTCTTAATTTATTTATTTTCAATTTTTTCACCTTTCATTAATTTACATTTTAATTAAATAAAATATTATGATAAAATATCTAATCCTATTTCTGCGACCTTTTCTAATAATTCACTATCATTATTTTTCATTTCATTTAAGATTTCTTTTGCAAATAATCCCTTTAATGTATAATCATTTGCTATTTCATTTAGGTCATATGCTATTTTTGTTTTATCTTTTATTTTTATAATATTTTTATTTTGAATTAATTTATATATTTTATATATATCTATTTCGAAATTTCTTTTTCCTACAAATATAACTTTATATAATTTATTTTCTTCAAAATATTTTTCATTTAGCTTTTCAATTAATTCTTCTAATAAAGTCATGTCAGAAACATCTAATTCTTCTTCTATTAATTCTTTTTCATCTAATATAATAAATTCTAGATTTAAACTTCCTTTCTCTATATTACCCACAACCATACCATGCTCTCCTAATTCATCAAATCCAAGTGAAAGCATTGATCCTGGATAAACAATATTGTTATCTAATTTTCTTTTATGAATATGTCCTAATGCAACATAGTCAAATCCTTTTTCTTTAAACATCTTTTCTGATATTACATTATAGTTTTTTTCATCATTTCTTGCCCCAGCTAAACTTGAATGCATTATTAAAATATTTAATTTATCCTTATTTTCTAATTCAAACTCATTAAATCCAGAATTATAACAATAAAAATCATCAAACCCAAATCCATAAATATTTGCATCTTCAGTTTCAATTTTTTCAAGTCGAGAATTAAATATTTTTACATTATCAGCCCATTTATATTTGTTATAATATGAATTCAAAAGATATGGATCATGGTTTCCTGGTGTTATAAATATTTTTGTATTAGGGATTTCCTTAAATAAATTATTTATGTATTCTATTGTACTTTCTCTTATATATTCATGTTCATATAAATCTCCCGCAATAAATAAATATGGAATTTCATTTTCTTTGATATATTCAATCATTTTTTTAAAAGCTTTTCTTTGATCTATTCTTCTAATTTCGCCCATATCAGCTCTATTACTTAATAAAGTAAATGGCATATCAAAATGGATATCTGCTACATGTACAAATTTCATCTTTATTCTCCTTATAATATAGTACTTGGATTATATAAGAAAATAAGTCAAAAGTCAATATATTTTAAAACATTTGTTTTGTTTTTAATCACTAAAAAAAGAGGTTGCCCTCTTTCTTTAATCTTCGTCCATTGGTCCAAATAATTCATCAAACTTTGCTTCTAATTCTTTTTGAATATCTTCAGTAAATACTTGATTTTCTACTTTGGCTCTAGTAGGCTTCTTCTCAGCTTTTTCTTCATCATCAAAATCAAATAAATCTACTGTTTCATTATCATTATCCTTTAAAGTATTAACCTCTTTTATTTCTTCTGGTTTATTCTCATCTAATTCATCTTCAAATAAATCATCTAAAGATTCAACTTTTAAATCTTCTTTTTCTTTTTGACCATTTTCTGGTACATATGGATTATAAGGATTATATTTTCTCCATTCTCCTCTAACACCTGCATCAAAATTATTATGGTCTAATTTTTCTCTACTTAGTTCACTATACATTTTTTTATCTTCGAAGAAATAGAATTTTCTTGCTTTTACTGGCTTTATACCCTTCTCATAAATAATACAATCATTATTATCCATTCTTCTTAATTCATCAGGTGTCATTAAAGCTCTTCCCATTATTTGATCCGAGTAATTATATCCTTGTTTATGAAAATGTTTATCTTTATTAGTTCCCTTATTCTCCCTTGAAATAGTCTTTTCACCTAGCGCCTTAGAAAAATATTCAACTGTTTTATATGAGTTACTTCCTAAAAATACATGAGTATCACAGTTACCCATAATTGTTTCATATGATTTTTCATAAACTGCTTCTAATTGATCTAAGTTTTGTAGAATTACACTAAATTGAATTCCTCTACTTCTTGAAGTTGAAATTTTCTTATCAAAATCTGGTATTCTACCAATATTAGCAAACTCGTCTAATATAAAGAATACTGGTACTTGCAATCTTCCACCATTTAAATCTGCATAATTATATAATTGCTGAATCATTTGAGAGAAGAAAATTGTAAGTAAGAAATCATATGCCGTATGTGTATCTGATGAAATAACATATACTGCTGTTTTTTTGCTTCCTATATCTTCAAAATTTATTGTATCTGTTGATGTAACTTCTGCTATATCTTTTGAATCAAACTTACCAAGTTTTGATTGAAGCGAACTTAGTATTGATCCATATGTTTTTTCCGGTGCTATTTCAATTGATTTGTAATACATTCTCGCTGGATGGTCATAAGGTAACTGATTTATCAATTCTGTAAGTAAATTACTTCCTCCATTAGAGTTAGCTGCCCTTACAAGTTCTGAACAACTTGCTAAATTTTGTTCTTCTTCTGGCCTTGTAGCGATTAAATAATATATTAAAGCTTTTAATAGCATTTCAGCCATATCATCCCAATATGGATCAGATTTTGACTCTGAACTTTGTCCTTTAACAACAGTGTTTGCGATAACGTCAACATCTAATTCACTTGAAACGTGCATTAACGGATTATATCCATCACTATTTGCCGGATTTACTAAATTTAAAACTTTTACATCATAACCATGTGCTTTTAAATACCCTGCTGTATCATCATAAAGTTCACCTTTTGGATCAGTAAACACATAAGATCCAAGCATTTGATATGCATTTGGCTTTGAATAAGATGCTGATTTACCAGAACCAGAACCTCCGACTATAAGAGTATTTATATTTCCTCTTTTATCTATAGGCAAGTAATTATCTTTTGCAAGTATAATTCCTTTATTTTTACTTAATACAGTATATTGTTCTCCTCTTACACTCCAATCGCTAGATCCATGTTCTTTGTCATAGTAATCGCCCTTTGGTTTTGTTTTCTTATACCCATATATTGTTAAAACTATTGCTAAAATAGAATAAGGAATTAAAGCCTTTAGGAAAAACACAATCGCATTTCCATTACCAAACATTCTAAAGAATGAAGTAAAACTTGTAGTTTCGGCAATAAATCCTTCTAAAAAAGTATATGTTGGGTTTTGAGTACCCTGAGCAGCACCTGATGCTGACATTGCGATAGGTGCTAAAAGAAATATTGCAACTGCAATCCAAAATATTGCAATTACAATTAAGAATTTCTTATTTTGTACTATTGATTTTTTGGTATCATCTACAACTTTCATAGTATTCCACCTTTTCTTTTGTTATATTATTTTATCTTTCTTCTTCTCTTACATGAGTTCTTCTATTAGCTCTAAGTTCATTTAATTCTTCCATTTGTTCTTTACTTAAGTTGTTTCCTTCTATTAATTTTATAGTAGTAAATTCGCCTTCTTTTATACTATTTATAAGTTCATCAAGTGATATTGCTTGCTTTGGTGGCATTTCAACTTTTCCATTCTCTAATGGGCTTGCATCTCCACCTACAACGCTTGCATATTTTTTTGAATCACCATTTGTTTGACTCATTTTCAACTTCCTCCTCTTAGTCTTTCTTATCTCTTATTTCAAAAGCGAAATAAGACTTGTATGGTTTTAATTTACATTTTCCTTTAACTTCATTTGTTTTTTCATCCATATACAATGTTGGTTTAATTTCTTCTGTTGTTTCTGGATCAATTATTGATATAGGCCTTTTTAAATTAGGCGTATATTGGAATTCTTTATATACTTCGCTTTCAGAATATAAAGTATTAAATTTTACTGGTACTGGTTTTTTAGAAATTTTTATTCTATCGTCTTCTAAAATTCCCATATTAACAACTACCCTTTCTTTTCCAAAAGAAAGAAATAATAATTGTTCTTCAATTTCTGGCTCATCAATAAAGAAGGTTTTTCTTTTCAAGTCACCCTTTAATTCTTCTGTAAATAGTAACCTTTCTACTGTATACTTTGGATATTCATTTAAATATTCTTTAGCTGTTTTATTAATTCTATATATAACAGTGTTAACTCCTTCTCGGTCTGTTATACTAAAGTGCTTGCCTTGTATACTTTCCATATTTTTCTCCTTCCTATGAACCAATATTTATCATAGTTTTTCTTTTGTAATGACCATACATAATTATATTATATAATTATCCATTTGTCAATTTTCCTTGTTTTTTGGTTCTGTTATTTCTTTTAATTTATTATATAATTCAAGTTCATCTTTTGATGGTTTTTTAGGTACTACAATTTTTATTTCTGCAACTAGTTTTCCTCTTCCACCTTTTCCATCCTTATAGCCTTTATTATCTAATTTTAACTTTTCTCCACTGCATATACCTTGTGGTACATGAATAATACATTCCTCATCAATTGCTTCTATCCTTTTTTTAGTTCCAAGTACAGCTTCCCATGGAGTAATTTCCAAATCTGTATATATGTCATAACCTTTTAATCTGTATTTTTTATCATTTATTATATTCATTTTTATTAATAAGTCACCATTTTTCCCACCATTAACTCCTCGTTTTCCTTGACCTATCAATCGTATCTTTTCACCATTTCTAATTCCAGCAGGTATCTTTATAGAGAAATTCTTCATTTTCCCGTCTATTGCTCTAAGTGAAATTTTTTTGTTTGTACCATAAAAAGCTTCTTCTATTTTTAATTCGATTTCTGTTTCTATATTTTCACCCTTTACAGACTTGCTTTTTTCCTGCTTTACTACCTTTTTTTGCTCTCTGTTTATACCAAATAGCAAATTTAGAATTCCTGATTTTTTTTCTCTTTCTCCTGATTGCTTATTTAGTTTTTTACCTACATACGAATACCATATTCTATCATATTTTCTTCTTGATTTATTATCAGTAAGTATTCTATATGCTTCATTTATATCTTTAAATCTTTCTTCTGCTTCTTTTCCAGAATTAACATCAGGGTGATATTTTTTTGCTTGCTCTCTAAAAGCTATTTTTATTTGTTCAATATCTACCTTATTTGTTTCTAACCCTAGTATCTTATAATAATCTTTGAATATCATTTAACATCCTCCACATTCATGGTGAGCATATTATATCATATATTCTTTTTTAGGGAAAGAGGGATTTGATAATTTTTCAAAAAAAAAATCACACTAAAAATTTAGTGTGATTTTTTCTATTCTATAACATCTTCTTCTAATGACTTTTCTGGATCTTTTTGTATCTCTTCTAACTTTTTAACTGTTCCTTCAGAAAAATCTTTTTGTTCTTCATATGAAAATCCCTCTTGATCTTTAACACTAAGACTATTTCTAAAATCATTTCCTTTTGAATTATTATTTTGTTCTTTTTCCGCTTTTTCTAAATCTTCTTCTATATTTTTATATTCAGTAACAGTTTCTTTAATTAACTCATCTTTATCTGTTCTAAGCATTGCATAAATAACATTTCCTTGTTTTTCCTCAATTCCTTCAATTTTTTGATCTATTCTATCACTAATATATTGTATATCTTCATCTTTAAATCCTTCTGATTTAGCAATGCTTGTTATATGTTCTTTAATTTCTGTTAAATCACTTTTTAATTGATCCACAACTTTTTGTGTATCATCTGCTGTACTTTTACCATCTACATTTTCAGTTTTTGAAAAAGCATTATAATCTAATTCCTCATATTTGTTTGGATTTTTAGATTCTTCTTGTTCAAGTATTTCTTTATCAATGCAATCAACAATAAAACTTGATCTTTCTTTCATTATTTCATAATTAGAATTTGTATTTTCTTCGATTATTTCATTAATCTTATCATAATTTACAGGTATACCATTTGATGCACAAAAATCTTTTACTTCTTGAAAAACTTCTTCAACTATATTCGCTGTTTTTTCTGTTGTTCCATTAATATGATCTATTATTTTGTCATTCATTTTTATCATTAATTTATCCAATTTTTCCATTGTACTTTCCTCCTTTTTTTCTTAAGCATTACTATACTATAATTATACCCTTTTTTTAGCATTGTTGTCAAATAAGTATCGAAGAGAAAACATGAAGTCGCAAATTGCAGCATAAAAAAATTTTTTCTATTGAAAAATTATTGCTTTATTGATATATTATTATTTGGTTATATTAAAACAAAGGATATTAAAGTTATAAATAGGAGATAAAATATATGAAAAGTAAACAAAAGAAATTATTAATTCGTAAATTGCTAATAATGATAGTTTTATTGTTTTTTCTATTTTCAGTATTTAAAGTAGGAAAATCACTTGCAGCAATAGATTCATTCATTATTACTGATGCTGAAATAATGTCAAAGTCAGATACGACCGATATTTCTAATTTTAGTTTTGAAAAGTGTAAAATAAAGAAATCGGTAACATATTATCAGGTTGGAGACAGTATTACATACAAAGTTAAGATAAGAAATAATGATGAAAAAAATTATAAAATAAAATCTGTTAACGATGATAATAAAAATGAGTATATTTCATATTTGTATGATAATTACGAAGGGGTAATGATAAATTCTAAGGATGAAACAAGTATTAAAATTACAGAAAGATATGAAAATACAATAAACAATATTTCAGATTGCATTCAAAATTTTTCTGTTAACATTAAATTTACTTTAGAAGATGAAAATGGAAATATTGTAGAAAAAACAATGCCAATAAATACATCATCAAATCCTGAAACTGGAGATAATATTACTTTATATATCTCTACATCAATTATATCATTTGTAGTATTGATAATACTATCAAAATACAAAACTTTGAAATTAAAATCAAAAAATAGTTATACAATACCCAAATATAAAGCGAGACATTTAGGAAACCATGTAGGAAAAGGTTTTAAAATATTTGGTTTTTTCATAGCATGTATCATAGTATTACCAGCAATTTCGAAAGCGGTAGCTGATTTTGCAATGGTTTTAACCTTTGAAAACAATATAGTATTAAAAAATAAATTAAGTTTTTCGTATATTATAGGAGATACAGAGATAACCGAAAATATAAATTACAACGAAAAAATAACAAATTTAGATAATCCAGAAAAAGAGGGCTATGAATTTAATGGTTGGAAAAAGGAAGATGGAACAGAATTTAATCCGGAAACCCCAATAACAAACGATACAAAAATATTAGCAGAATTTAAACCAATAACATATACAATAGCTTATGAATTAAATGGTGGCCAGGTAGAAAATGAAAATCCAAAAACTTATACAATTGAAAGCGAGGATATCGCACTAAACAAACCAATTAAGGATGGATATATATTTGCAGGTTGGACTGGAACAGAGTTAAATGAAAAAATAGAAAATGTAGTAATTGCAACAGGCTCAATTGGAGACAAAGAATATACGGCAAATTGGAAACAAGAAAAATATACAATTACTTATAATTTAAATGGAGGAATAGCAACAGCAAATCCATCAACATACACAATAGAAAGTTCAAATATTCAAATTAATAATCCAACAAAAGAGGGATATATATTTACAGGATGGACAGGTTCTAATTTAACAGGAAAAACAGAAGAACTTACAATTACAGCAGGTTCAAAAGGAAACAAAGAATATACGGCAAATTGGACACCAACAAATTACACAATAACATATAGTGGATTAACAAATGAGGAGCAAACCTTATTAAATAATCCAACAACATACAATGTTGAAACAGAGAATTTTACAATTAATAATCCGGAAAATAGAAAAGATAGTGAAGGAGATACAACTGAAATATTTGTAGGTTGGAAAGAAAATACATCTGTGTCAACAAATATTATATTGCCTGGTACTAATATGGAAAATAAAATTTACGAGGCTGTATGGCAACAATCAGAGCCAAATACTTATATAATAACATATAATCTAAATGGTGGAACTGTTTCAACAGAGAACGTAACATCATTTACCAAATTTACAGATACATTTACATTAAATAATCCAGTTAAAGAAGGATACATATTTGATGGATGGACAGAAAATAACGGAAATACACTGCAGACATCAGTACAAGTTGAAAAAGGAACAAGAGAAAACCTAAACTTTACAGCTAACTGGACTCCAATAACATATACAATATCATACAATTTATCAGGAGGAACAGCTACTGGGAATCCAGTTACATACACGGTTGAAGACAATGACATTTTATTAAATCAACCTACAAAAGAGGGATATACATTTACAGGATGGACAGGAACTGGATTACAAGAAAAAACAAAAGAAGTAACTATTCAAAAAAGATCGACAGAAAATAAAGAATACACAGCTAATTATGACGCAAATACATACGAAGTAGTCTTCGATAAAAACACAGGATCTGGTTCAATGGCAAACCAAGAAATGACATATGATATATCAGCAGAATTAAAGGCAAATGAATTTACAAAAACAGGATATACATTTAAAGAATGGAATACAAAAGATAATGGAACAGGAACAAGTTATACAGAAGGACAAGAAATTAAGAACCTAACTAAAAATGATAAGGTAACATTATATGCAATATGGGATATAAATAGTTTTGAAGTAAGATTTATGCATGACGGAAATGAGTATGATAAACAAATTGTAAAATATAATGAGCAAGCAACAGAGCCAACAGCACCACAAGTAGAAAATGTTGAATTTTTAGGATGGTACTTAGGTAATAGTGTATACGATTTTAGTAGTAAAGTGACTTCAAATATAGAATTAGTTACTAGATTTTACGAACATCCTACAGTAAATTTAAGTTTAAATAGTACATATACTCAAGGAAGCAGTGTACCGTTAAATGCTTCTTATACAGTTGATACAAACTGCGGATTAAAGAGCCTAGTATATTACTATTACAAAAATGGAACACGAACAACAATAACAAATTTAAGCAGTTTACCAATAGGAAATTACACAATATATGCAGAACTTACTGATAATAGGGAAAATACTGTTACAAGTAATGCTACTACAAGAATATTACAAACATTATATAGTGTAGCAAAAGTTGGTGATTATGTGCAATATAATCCAACTTCAACAAGTTATACTTCTACTATATATGATGGTAACTCAGGAACAATTAATCCGAGTGCTACTATAAGTTGGAGAGTACTATCAAAAAACTCTGATGGATCAATTGATATAATACCAGCAAATATTGCAGGAAAAATATACTACGGAAATAATGTTCAACATACATCTGGAGGTGCAAATGATGTTGATAATATAGTATATACTGAATATGAGAATAGTTTACAATTATTAGCAAATTCATTTATTAACTCAACATTTGCATCAAGTGCGAGAGCAATTACAGAGAGTGATTTTACAACAATAAAAAATAATGGATTAACAATTTCTAATAACTATGCTATAAATAAAAAAAATAATACTAGCAATTCTTGGACTGGCAATGGAGAAGGAGGAGCAAACTGGGACTATTATATATATTATGCTAATGCAGGAGAGTTAAAGCAATTTAAAACTTGGTATAAGTATGCTGGAACAGGTGGACAATCTTCAACTGCATACAAGATGGAACTAGGAGTTAGGCCAATTGTTAGATTAAAAACTAAAGTACTTGAAGGTGGTGGAAATGGATCTAGCGGAAGTCCATGGACTTTAACTCAATAACACAAAATTTGTATAATATTTATAAGAAAATAGGGTGAGTAATTATTTTTTACTCACCCTTTAATATTATTATTGTATATTATGTTTTTTTCTAGTTTATTCTTATTTAAATTCTTCCTAAACTGGTCTTTTTTATTCCATAGCAAGTTCTACTAATTCATCTAATAATTTATCATATTTTATTCCTTCTTCTTCAAAAAGTTTTGGATACATACTTATAGAAGTAAACCCAGGAAGTGTATTTATTTCATTAATTATCACCTTATTAGTTTCATTCTCTACAAAGAAATCCACTCTTGATAATCCTCTACCATCAACAGCTTTAAATGCTTTTATAGCATTTTTTCTTATTTCCTCATATAAATCTTTAGGTAGATCAGCATGTGTTACTGTAAAAGACTCACTATTTTCATATTTTGAATCATAACTGTAAAAATCTCCAGCCGCTTTTATCTCTCCAACACTGCTTGCTTTTACTTCTTCATTTCCTAGAACTGCACATTCAACCTCTCTTCCATCTATTCCTTCTTCTATTAAAATCTTTCTATCAAATCCTCCTGCATATTTTATTGCTTCTTTTAATTCTTCTATATTATTAACTTTGTTTATTCCCACTGATGAACCTGAATTTGAAGGTTTAACAAACATTGGGTATTTTTGCTTACCTTCTATTATAGTTGCTATTTCATCTAAAGTACATCTTACTTCATTCATACATTTATCAACATATATGTATTTTCCTTTATTTTCTTTTAAATAAAAATATTTTGCTTGATTTAATCCTGCCTTTTCAAATATTATTTTTGCATATGCTTTATCCATTGATATGCTTGATGCTAATACTTTGCATCCAACATAAGGAACTTCTATTAATTCAAGCAATCCTTGAATTGTCCCATCCTCCCCATATAATCCATGTAATACTGGAAACACACAATTCATTTTTTTTAAATATTCTATTGGATTTTCCAATACATCTATATCGCTAATTTTTTCCCCTATTTTTGGTATTTCTATTTCATTTATATTTTTTAAATATTTATACCACTTACCTTTTTCATCTATATATATAGGGTAAAGTTCGTATTTTTCCTTATTTATATTTTTAAGTACTGACATACCTGAAACAATTGAAACATCGTGTTCTGTTGATTTTCCTCCGAAAATGACAGCTAATTTTATTTTTTCCATTTTTATAATCTCCTTTTAGTTAATTTTATTAATTATTTCATCAAAATGCATTCCATTTGATGCTTTAAATAATATATAGTCATTTTCTTTCATGATATTACATAAATTTTTAGCCGCTTCTTCATTTGTATCACATTCTACTATTTTATCTATATTAAATCCTTGCTCTATTGCTTTTTGTTTTATATATTTTGCTTCTTTTCCAACTACAACTAAAATATCTATGTTATTTTTTACAACTTCTTCTCCTACTTTTTCATGTAATTCTTTGGAAAACTCTCCAAGTTCTAACATGTCACCTAATACTGCAATTTTTCTGTTATCTTTTATTTTTCCCAAATACTCAATTGCAGCTTTCATTGAATCATAGTTAGCGTTATAACAATCATTTATAATCGTTATATTTCTACTAATTTTAGAAACATCCATTCTTTTCTTTGTTAATTCAAATGTTTCTATTCCTCTTTTTATATCATTCATAGGAATATTTAATATTTTTCCAACAGCAATTGAGCATAAACTGTTAAGTACAAAATGTCTTCCTCCTACAGGTACTTCAATCTTTTCGTTTAATCCTTTTAAAGTATATGTACTTCCATCTTCCTTATCAATAATATTTTCCGCCATGATATCACTTTTATTCTCTATTCCAAAAGTAATTGTATTTTCTAATTTATTTTCAATGTACCATTTATTTAACATATCATTATCATTATTTATAATAAATCTACCATTATCTTGTAATCCTTCTAATATCTCTAATTTTGCTTTTAATATATTTTCTCTTGAACCTAAAATGCCGATATGTGCAGTTCCAACATTTGTTATTATCGCAATTGTAGGTTTAGCAATTTTAGTAAGTACACTTATTTCTCCTAAATGATTCATTCCCATTTCTACAACCATTGCTTCATGATCTTTTAAATTAAGTATTGTAAGTGGAACTCCCATATGGTTATTATAATTTCCTTCTGTTTTAAGTGTCTTGTATTTTTGTGCAACAACACTTGCAACCATATCTTTTGTGCTTGTTTTTCCAACACTACCTGTTACTGCTATAACAGGTATATCATAAAAACTTCTTTTATATTCAGCTATTTGTTGTAATGCTTTTAATGTATCTTCTACCTTAACAATAAATTTATCACTATACTTTTCTTTATCTTCTTCTGTTATTTCAATTTCCTGAATAATACATCCAATTGCCCCCTTTTCGAAGGCATCCTTGTAATACTCTCCTCCGTTTTTTCCTTCATTAATAATTCCAACATGGATATCTCCATTTTGAATTTTTCTTGTGTCTATGCAAAAACTCTCACAGACAGTTTCTTTTTTTCCTACTTCTAATTTTCCATTTGTTACTTTAACAATATCTTCTACAGTTAAATTTTTCATTACTATTATCCTCCAATTTTTATGAGAAAATTAAATATAATTATATTTAACTTTCAATATTATATGTCCTTTTTTTTATTTTTGCAACTTAGAAAAATAGCACATTTAAAATGTGCTATTTTCAAACTACTCTACACTTCTGTTTGCAATTTCTATTGCTTTTGATACTATATTTCCGCAATTTTTTGATGATACATTTTGCCATCCTCCGTCTTTTTTTACCTGTTCAAATACTCCTAATTCTTTTGCTATTTCTTCTTTTAAATTTTCAGACATTACACTTTTATTTCTTCCCATAATATAATACCTCCAGATTTGTATTAGTTTATGAAAATAAATATTCATTTTCATATTTTTATTATTTCTAAATTTACTTTTGATATTCTGCCAATGTGTGGCAAATTTTGTACCAAATTAAAGCTACATCGTTAAAGTTCCATCAGGTGTATTTTTTATTACCAAAATATCCTCTTCTTTTCCTGTTTCTGCATTTATATATACAAGAAAATCTATTCCCTCAACATTTCCTTTAAATTCATAACAAAAAATTTCTGTTTTAAATTCTGTTGGTATTATAGCTAGCCCTTCACTTTGTATATTAAGATTTTTATTTAGATTTAACTTTGCTTGTTCAATTGTTATTTTAGGTTCCTCAATTGTTCTTTCACTATGTGAATTCAAGTATCCTGTTGATTCAAGTCCTAATACTTCTCCATCATCTAATGCAATTTTTAATTTTATTAAATCAGGATAAACAACTACATTTCCATATTGGATTTGCTGATTATATGCATAATTTATAGTCAAAATTCCATTTTGTTTCATATAATATGTTTCTTTCATATTTTCAAACCCGTGATTTTTTAAAAAATTCTTTCCTATTTCAACTGCCATTTGTTCATCTAAATCTTCCATTTCAACATTTCTATTGTAATTCATAAATAAAACATGACCGCCTTTTTTAGTTATAGCCAATGCTATTTTTTTATCATTATTTGTTTCTATATTGAAATAATAACACTGTATATCACTATTTTCACTCATTTCACTTGAATCTATTTTCTTTATTCCTCTATCACCTATAAACTCTTCTACAATCTTTCTAGCCCTTTCTTCATCGATATCTTCTCCTGTTAAACCTTTTTTCTCTATAGTTGTTATATGTTCCGAAAAAGCACCATCATATATTAATCCAGAATATTCATGAAAATTTTCCTCTAAATTACTAAAACTATCTTGAGAAATGTTACTAACTTGACTAACAAACACACTTGAACCTTTACTAGTTAATTCTCCCCACTTGATTTTTCCTTCGTTAATTTCTGAAGATAACTGATTTAACGTGTTTCCAAGCTCTACGCTAAATGTGTGTAACTGTTTTAAATTATTAAAATCTTCTTCTGTTAAACTTTCATTATTTATATTTTTTCTTGATAGTGTAAAACTATAATCACTAACTTGATTTAAAAATTTTGATGTATTTGCAAGTTCATTTGCTCCTATTGGTAGTCTTGCCAAATATGCTTGTGCTAAATTGGCTTCTCTCCAGACCTGTGTTAATGTTTCTGCACCATGTTCAGGTGAACTGGATATCAAAGATTTTGCTAAATACGTTTCTACATTTTCAACATAACTTACTAGTTCATAAAAAGCCATATTATAATCATTTTCCGTCATTTGTCTAAAACTTCTTTCTCTTTTGTATGTGTACAATCCAAGTACGGCAATAATTGTAATCAATGTAACCACAATTGATAACATATGTCTATCTTGCAATCTGACCTTCCAGTCATATATTTTATCTCTTAAACTTTTCATAATTTCCTCCAACATCACTAAATTTTAACACTTTTCTTTTTGAATATTTTGTGTATTTTTTTTATTTTTATACTTTTCTCTATCTTTTTTATTAAATTTGTGATATTATTAAAAAAATTTAAATGGAGTGTTATTATGAAAAAAGTTTTAATTTTTTATGCCTCATATGGAGGAGGACACCTTTCAGCAGCTAAATCAATTAAACAATATATTGATGAAAACTATGAAGATGTTCAAACAACAATGATTGACTGTATAAAATATATTAACAAAGCCCTTGACAGTGTCACAACTGCAGCATATAGAGAAATGGCAAAGAAAGCACCATGGGCATGGGAAAAAGTTTATTATAAATCAAAAGATGGCCTTGTCTCAAAAGTAAGCACAACATCAAATAAAATAATGGCTGTTAAAATGGCTAAACTATTTAGAGAATATAAACCAGATATGGTTATTTCTACTCACCCTTTTAGTAGTCAAATTACATCATATTTAAAACAAAAAGGTAAAACAAATTGCACACTTGCAACTGTTCTTACAGATTTCGTACCACATGAACAATGGACAGTTGGACACAAGTTTAATGATTTGTTTTTTGTTTCAAACAACAGTTTAAAAGATGCACTAGTTAAAAGCGGAGTCGAAAGCAAAAAAATACATGTTACAGGTATCCCTGTTTCCAAAAGATTTTTACAAAAATATGATAAAAGCGAAATCTTCAATAATTTTGGATTAATCCCTGATAAAAAAACAGTTTTATTTTTCGGCGGTGGAGAATATGGTCTTGGTAAAGATAAAACAATTGCAATCTTAAATACTTTAGCTGATTTTGAAGATATTCAAGTTGTAGCAATTGCAGGAAAAAATGAGAAATTAAAAGTCGCATTTGAAGAAATAGTTGCTGAAAGAAAAAAAGAAGAAACAATAAAAGTATTACCTTTCACCGATAAAGTTCCTGAGCTTATGAATATTGCTGATTTGGTTATTACAAAACCAGGTGGACTTACAGTCAGTGAATCACTGGTTTCTTCATTACCTCTTATTCTTATTAATCCAATTCCAGGGCAAGAAGAAGAAAACGCTGAATTTTTAGAAAATGCTGGTGCAGCTATTTGGATCAGAAAAATATCTGACCCAAAAGATGTAATAAATTCAGTACTTTCAAATGACAAAAAACTAAACTACATGAAAGAGAATTCAGTTAAACTAGCAAAACCAAATTCAACAAAAAACATTTGTGAAATATGTTTTAATAGGAAGGAGAATATAAATGACAAGTAAAGAGCGTGCATATTTAAGAGGACTTGCTAATAATATAGATGCTATTTTCCAAATAGGTAAAGGCGGAATTTCTGATAATCAAGCAAAACAGATTTCTGATGCATTAGAGGCAAGAGAATTAATTAAAATTTCTGTTTTAGAAACAGCACCAGATTCTGCTAAAGATTTAGGAAACGAAATAGCAGAAAAGACAAACTCTACCTTAGTACAAGTAGTAGGAAATAAAATTACATTATTTAGAGCAAGAAAAAAGGATTCAAAAATTATTTTTCCTAAATAAAATCAAATAAAAGTATAGGCATTCAAATACTGTCTATACTTTTATTTTTATTATCCAAAAAAATCTTAACATAAAGTATTTGAAAAATCTTGACAAATAAAAAAAAAGGTGTTATTATAATAAAGCAGTTGAATATTTGGTTCAGTAGCTCAGCTGGATAGAGCAACGGATTTCTAATCCGTGGGTCGGGGGTTCGAATCCCTCCTGGATCACCAAAACAGCCTTATACAAACTTTGTATAAGGCTGTTTTTATTTACTTTTTCTTTCTAGTTAAACAAATTCCTACTACTGAACCTATAAAAAATATTGGTATTAATCTTACAAAAATCCATACAAAAGAATGAACTCCTACTCCCATCACCGCTAATTCTGGGTCATTATAATTCCATTCTAAATAAGCATTATCCATTATTATTATACCAATCATAATTAATATTAATAATATACATACACCTACAAAAAAATAATGCCAAATTTTTCGTTTATTTTCTTTTTTCTGTGCTAGTTGCAAGTTTATTATTTCTAGTTTTTCAGAAATTGCTTCCAAACTATCTGTTTTTTCCTCAGATATTGTTTCTCCAATAAGAACACTTACTGGTGTATCAAGTGCTTCAGATAGTGAAATTAATAGTTCAGAATCAGGCACTGATAATCCTTGCTCCCACTTTGAGATTGTTTGCCTAACTACATTTAATTTAATAGCAAGTTCTTCTTGTGAAAGCCCTTTCTGTTTTCTAATCATTTTAATATTTTCTTTTAGCATTTTTATGCCTCCCTTCTATAAAACCATTATAGGTTAGACATCTCGTTGCTACAAGCAATGCATATTAACATTCCATTTATAACCTATTTTCAACATAAAAATATCACCTACATTTATGTGCTATTATTTATAAATAACATACTTTATAATTTACAATTTACATTATAGCATAAATAAATTTCTTTGTATAAGCTATTTAATTGTATTAAAAAGTATTTACATATTATTTTTACTTTCTATTTTTATTGAAAATTCTTTATTATATGTTATAATAGTATTATAACATTTTAAAAGGAGGATAATATGGAAAATAATAAAACTGATGGAAAATATATAGCTAGCTTGGTTTTAGGTATTTGTTCTTTAACTTTTGGTGCATTAATTATTCCTATTATTGGATTGATATTAAGCATAAAAAGCAAAAAAGAATTAGAGGCTAAAAACGAGACTAATGGAATGGTTACTGCAGGGCTAGTTTTAAACATCATAGGATTAGTTAAAGGTGGTTTTACTCTTATTGGTGTTATAATTTGGGTTATGATTATAATTTTTAGTGTAATTGGAGAAACATCTTATTCTTCATACTCAACTAAAAAACCATCATCAAGTTATCGTAGTAGTAGCTATTATTCATATTATTAAAAAAAGTGTATATATAACATATACACTTTTTTTATTTTATTCATATAAAGATTTAAATCCACTTAAACCATTCTGCAATTCTGTACTAGCCTCTTCAATAGAAACGAAATCTGTTTCATTAAATGTATATTCCATATAAGTTTCGCCATGACTATAATCATTATATTTCAATACTAAATGACCGTTTCCTTCATTTTCAAAATACACATATTGAACATTATCCATACTATCCGGCAAGTGTAAATCTTTATATATTTTGTCTTTTCTATAATAATCATATCTATTATCTTTCACTATAGCCCTAATTGCCATCCTGTTTAAATTATTGTTATTGCTTAATTTTTTTATTGTTCCACTATTAATAATTTTATCAATAAGCAAATTATCAAGTTCTAAAACATTTAATTCTTGATATGCTAAATTATCTTCTTCTTTTGATTGAAACCCCTTATAAAAAAATGGCATAATTCTTTGTTTATAGTTTCTATATACATCTATAAATTTTTTTATAGACGTTTTATCCGATGCATTTATACTAGATAATTCATTTTTCATCATATCTAAATATGCATTTTCAACTTCTTTAGAATAGTTATAATATTTAATTTTACCACTATTGGTTAAGTTTCCATTGCAAATTGCATCTAAAGCTGTACTTAATTCATCTAATTTAACTCCTGATTTTTCATAAAATTTAGATTTTAAATACTCACTTCTTACATTACCATGTTCAAAGTAGTCCATTAAATCATAGCCAAGTGCATATTCTAACATTTCATAAGCGTGGACATAAGGTGCATATGTATTGCCTGGATAAGTTTGCTTAAAGAATAGTATATTTTTTTCATCATCAGTATCTTTATTTATGGTAATTTCTACACCACCACCACCACTTTTTTGCCCATATGGAGTCATGAATTTAGAATTAAATGCCGCTCCTCCTTCAACTAAAAGGCCTTGATAATCAAATCCGCTAAAATCTTTAGTCCTTACCTGTTTAACATGAATAATTTCATGAAATAATGATTCTAAATCTTGCTTGTGACTGCTTTCTGATTCAAATCTTCCATAAATCAAATAAACATCCCTCGTACTTACTGTTGTATATCCACCACCATATTTAGCAACTTCGTTTGCTTCATCTGTTCCACTTTTACACAAATTGATACTATTTATATCTTTAATAACATTAATTAAGTTACGGTTAATATATGTAGCAGTATTAGGAAAGTCTTTATATAATTTCTGGTGACTTGGATAGTTTTGATATAATTCTTCAAATATTTCCATTAAAAATTGATTTGCTAAATCAGAAAAATCTTTTTTTGCAATTTCATTTTGCATCATTTGTTTTAATTCAGAATATGTATAGTTATCCTCAACTCTATTAATTACAATTTCTTTTCTTTGAGGCACAGTATTATTTATAATATATTTAATAGCCATTGAAATATCTATTATATCAATATTATAATCTTCATTTAAATCAGCAATATCTATATCATCAATTATATAATTTTTTAAACCTACAACATGTCTTATCATTCTAGATAAATCAATTTGATCAAATTTTCCATCTCCATTTATATCGCCAAATACATCTTCTTTTGCTTGAATATTGTTTGGAAATATAAATAATATAATCGTTATAAATATAATAAAAAAATTTGTAATAAAGATTTTTTTATTCATTTAAAATCCCCCATATTTTATCATTTATTTTAGTTTTATTATTATTGTAAAATAATTAAATTTTTATATCAATAACTGTAACTAAAATAATATGTAAATGTATAAATTTTGTAATATAAAAAAAGGTGAATAATAAATTTATTCACCTTTTTCATTTTTAATTATTCCAAAATACCTTGTATGCTCTATATGCTTCATAAACATCAAATTTGCTTGTTACTTCATATGGTGCATGCATTGAAAGTACTGGTACTCCAGCATCTATAACATCTATACCTTTATCAGCAAGTATATATGCTATAGTTCCTCCACCACCTACATCTATTTTTCCAAGTTCTGAAACCTCATATTGAACATTTTCTCTTTCCAATATTCCTCTTATCTCTGCAACAAATTCTGCGTTTGCATCTGATGCTCCAGATTTTCCTCTTGCACCTGTATATTTATTTAATCCTAATCCTCTTCCTAAATATCCTGAATTATTTTTTTCGAATGCACTTGCATAGATAGGATCATATGCAGCATCAACATCTGCTGAAAGCATTTTTGATTTGCAAAATACTTTATCTAATAAATTAGGTTTATTTACACCTTGTTTGTTTAATAATTCAGAAATAAATGTATCAAAAACATGTGATTCCATTCCAGTATTTCCCATGCTTCCTATTTCCTCTTTATCTGCTATTATACATACTGCTGTTCTACTTGGATTATGAATTTCAAGTAATGCCCTTACAGATGTAAATACACATATTTTATCATCTTGTCCATATGCAGCAACCATACTTGAATCAAATCCCATACTTCTTGCCTTAAAAGCTGGAACAAGCTCTATTTCAGAACTTACAAAATCTTTTTCAACTATTCCATATTTTTGATTTAATATATTCATTATATTTAATTTTACAGCATCTACACCACTAGCATAAGGAATGCTTCCTACTAAAAGATTTAATTCTTCACCTTTAACTCCTTCATTTAGTTTTCTTTGCATTTGATCTTGTGCTAAATGAGGTAATAAATCAGTAATTGTAAATATTGGATCTTGTTCATCCTCACCAATAGTTACTTCTATTTTTTCTCCATTTGCTTTAACAAATACACCATGTATAGCAAGAGGTATTGTTGTCCATTGGTACTTTTTTATACCACCATAATAATGTGTTTTTAAATATGCAAGTCCAGTATCTTCATATAATGGATTTGGTTTTAAATCTAGTCTTGGAGAATCTGCATGTGCCCCTATAATGTTAATTCCATTTTCCATAGGTTCTTTTCCTATTACAGCAAGGTACATACTTTTTTCTCTATTTATATAATATACCTTATCTCCTTCTCTTAGTTCATTGCATTCTTCAATGTTTCTAAATCCATTTTCATCAGCCATCTTTTTAGCAGATTTTATTATTTCTCTTTCTGTTTTTGAATTATTTAAAAAATACATATATTCATCACAGAATTTATTTATTTCTCCTCTTCTTGTATCATCAACTATTTCCCAACCTGATTTCTTAGAGCGAAATAGTTTATTTTTTAAGTCTTCTACTTCTGACATTTTATCAACCTACCTTTCTTTTGTTTTTTGTATTATATCACTACTAATTTTTTTTTTCTACCCTTTTTTAATATCTCCATTTTTTTATAAATTTATAAAGAATATTTAAATTATTTTTATATATAATATATAGAAAATCTTTACAAATTTGCTTTTTTATTGCATAATTAATATGTAGTTTTATGTAAAAAAATAGGAGATAAAAATGGGGAAAAATAAAAAAAAGAAGAATATTAATAATTCTAGGACAACAGAAGAAGTTAAAAATAATACCATCTTAGCGGTTCCTGAAGATATCGATGAAAAAAAATCAGATAATATTGAATATAATAATGAATTAACATCTAGTCAAGAAAAAGGAGAATTTCAAGAGTCTGATAAAGCAGCTGAAGTAAATTCTGAAGAATTTAAAGAAAATGAATCTTCTAAAGTACCTGATAAAAAAGAAGATATAAAACAAGAAAAAAACATAGATACTTCTAGTCAAATTATTCCCAGTGAACCAGTAAAGAAAAAGTCATACATAAAAATTGTTATTATTTCATGTATTATTATTGGAATTTTACTATTAGCATTATTATTTTCAACAATTTTTGCTTTAATTAATTCAGGAAATGAAAATATTTATAGAACTACATACATAGAAAATATTGACGTTTCTGGATTAACCAAACAACAAGCACTTGAAAAGTTAAATTCTAATTTTAACGAAAAATTATCAAAAATTATCGTTCTTAAACATAATGATTATCAAACTCAAATTTCTCTAAGTCAAATAGAATTATCTTTTGATTATGAAAGTGCAGTAAATAGTGCATATTCTAAAGGTCGTAGTGGTAATATTTTTAAAGATAATTATGATATATTATTTTCATCTTTTTCAAATACAACCATTAACCCAGGATTTTCATATAATGAAGAAATAATAAATACTTTAATTAAAGATATGACAGAAAATATTTCAGATAGACTTGTAGAACCATCTTACTACATTGAAGGAAATGATCTCTTAATTTCAAGAGGAAATGATGGAAATATTATTGCTTCTGACACATTAAAAAAACAAATTAATAATATTGTTTCTGATTTAAATAATTCAAATTTAGAAATTGATATACCTGTTATATTTAAGAAAGTAGATAACATTGATTTAAACAAAATATATAACGAAATTCACAAATCACCTGTCAATGCCTATTATACAACTGATCCATATGTTATATATCCACATGTCGATGGTATAGATTTTGCAATTTCAATGGAGGAGGCTCAAAACTTAGTTAATAGTAGTAGTGAAAGTGAAATATCCATTCCTCTTACTGTTACTTCTCCTGAAATAACAACAAATGATCTTGGAGATGAAGCATTTCCAAATACATTATCAGCATTTAGTACAACTTATTCTACAAATAACGTAAATAGAAGTACAAATATAAGACTTGCTTCAGATAAAATAAATGGAACTGTTGTAATGCCTGGTGAAGTATTTTCATATAATACTACTGTTGGTCAAAGAACTGCTGCTGCCGGATTTAAAGCTGCTGCAGTATACTCAGGTGGTGAAGTAACAACTGGTTTAGGTGGTGGAATCTGCCAAGTTTCTTCTACATTATATAATGCTGTACTTCTTGCAGGTTTAGATATAGTGGAAAGACAAAATCATGGGTTTAATCCAGGATATGTTCCTGTAGGTAGAGATGCAACCGTCTCTTGGGGAGCTCCAGATTTTAAGTTCCAGAATACAAGAAATTATCCTATTAAAATAGTATGCGATGGTACGGGCGGAACAATTACCGTTGAAATACTAGGTCTTAAAGAAAATGATGAATATGATATAGAAATTGAATCATATGTAACAAGATGGATCTCTTATAGTACAATAACAAGACCTGATCCAAACCTAGAACCAGGTGAAACAAGAGTTATACAAAGTGGATCAAGTGGTTGTACATCAGTAGCATATCGTATATACTATAAAGATGGTGAAGAAATAGAAAGAGAACTATTATCACAAGATACTTATAGTCCACACAATAAAATAGTTGCTGTTGGAAATTAAAAAAATACCCAAAAAGGACTAATTCCTTGAAAAGAAGTGTCCAAATGGGTATCTTTTTTTACCCTAACGCAATGTCCATTATCATCATAATCAAAAATCCTACTGAAAAACCTATTGTTCCTAAGCTAAATGACTTTTCAATTTTTGATTCTGGTATTAATTCTTCTACAACAACATATATCATTGCACCTGCTGCAAAAGATAATAAATATGGTAAAATTATTTCTATTGTACCAGTTATAAGTAATGTCAAAAATGCGCTTATTGGTTCAACTATTCCTGATAGTATTCCAAATATGAATGATTTTACTTTAGACATTCCTTCACTTTTTAACGGCATAGATATTATAGCTCCTTCTGGTATATTCTGAACCGCAATACCTATTGCAAGAGCCATTGCTCCAGCAATTGTAATTCCAGCATTTCCAGATATAGCACCTGCAAAACATACTCCAACTGCCATTCCTTCTGGTATATTATGGAGTGTAACAGCCAGTGCCATAATAAATGTCTTTTTTACTTTTCCACTACATTCTTCTTTTTTCTTCATTTTAGGTATAAGATAATCAAGTAACAATAAAAATAATATTCCTAATATAAATCCAATAGTTGAAGGTAACCATGATATAACATTTTGACTTTCAGCCATTTCTATTGATGGTATTATAAGTGACCATACTGATGCTGCTACCATTACTCCTGATGCAAAACCAAGCAATATCTTTTCTACTCTTTCATCAAGAGTTTTTCTCATCAAAAACACAGCACTACTTCCTATTGACGTACCTACAAAAGGAATTAACAAGCCTAAAACTATCTGCATTTTCCTATCCTCCTAATGTATTTTATTCACAATATTTTTATTTTGTTACAAAAAGAGACACTTTTTTTAAGTGTCTCTTTAATTTT
This sequence comes from Clostridia bacterium, assembly GCA_017934475.1. GTDB lineage: Bacteria > Bacillota > Clostridia > TANB77 > CAG-508 > UMGS1663. The sequence continues at coordinate 127,032 of JAGBJN010000004.1, forward strand.
TAATTTTCAACTAATTGCCAATATCCACTAGCTTCTTGTAATGAATATCCTGCTGGTGCCATTATTGTTCCAGTATTATCAATTATTGTTCCTTCTTCTTCTATTTTGCCAAATTTACCATCAAATACTGTTAATGTACCTTTATTGTTTATTGCAACTGTTTTTCCTATTATAATAGGTGCATTTGTATAAACTGTTCCATCATTAACTCCTATTGTTGCATTTCCATTATTCTCTATTGCCATTCCAGCATAATTTTTAATTGTACTTACACTCGTTCCATCTGTATTTGTACTATCTACTATTACTAGAGTTCCATTATTTGTAATTACTGCACCTTCTACATATCCATACATATAGTATCCCGCCATGTCTATTGTTAATTCTTTTCCTTCTGGTACTGTTATTGGATTTTCAAGTATTATATTTTTACAAATTTCCATTGTTGACTCAGATGTCATTGCTGCATCTACAGCCGATTCTATACTATCAAAATATATTCCATTTACACTTGCTATTTGTTCAAATGTAGCTTTTATTCCTAATGTTGCAACTGTTTCATCTGCTGAATATATTACGCTAAATAACTCTGGCGTTTCAGTAACATTTCCATATAATGCATTAGTATTTCCCTTTAATACACCATCATAAAAATTAAATGTTCCACCTGCATTTTGAATTCCATATGTGCTACCTTTTATTTCTGGTACTGTTTGACTTGGATATCCTCCTGTATTTTCACCTAAAGTTAATATTCCACTATTGATATATATACCAGGTCCATTAGTTGCATTAATAGTTCCACCTAATATATTTATTTCTGAATAGCCATCTTCATAAATTCCGTATCTTCTTCCATTTATACTTCCACCATACATATTAATTATTCTAATTCTATGTATTCCAATATCAGATGCATTTACTACTGCACCATCATAAACATTTAACTCAACAATTTGAGAATTATTATCACTGTAAATTGGAGTTCCACCTTGTACAGTTCCTTTTATTAGATTTATTGTTGCTTTTCTATTTGAACCACTAAAATCGCTTGTTTTAATACTAAATATATGATAATCTTCATCCAATTCTACATTTAATATTGGATATGCACCATCACTACCTTTCATATAAACAGAAGCTGAATTCCAAATTTCACTATCTCCATTAGTATTTATATTAACTTTACCTAATATGTCTATTGTTGCAGTTTTTTCAGTATATACTGCAAATCCAAGGTTAGAAGTAATTTCATTTTCTGTTCCTTCTATTTTTATTTTACTTTCTACTCCTATAGTTTTTACAATATATGTTCTACCACTATTTTCATGTATATAGTTACCACCTGTTATTTCAACATCTGCATTCTCTGCAGTACAATATACTACATAACTATCTGAACGTTGAGCACCATTATTTCCTCCCCACATTCCATATAGTCTAAATGTTCCTCCTGTAATTTCTACTTTATTAGCATTATCACTATATATAATGTATGAATCTTGATTTGCCCAATTTAGCCTAGAATATAATGTACCACCTGATATTTTGGTTTTACCTTCACCTGTATTATTTATAATACTATCTTTGTTTACATGTATTATTTGAATCGTTCCACTTTTTATTTCAAGTGTACCCTCATTATTTATAAGTTTCTTTGAGAAACCATATATTAAGTAATCTTCTGCATTTGTTGAATCAACAATATTTAATATTCCTTTATTATCTATTATTTCATCCCAACTATGAACTTTAATTAAGCTTCCATTTAAATCTAAACTAAAGCCCTTTTCACTTGGGATTTCTACTTTATTTGATGTTGCAAATACTAATCCCTTTAATAAAGTTATTGTTCCTCCATTATTAGCATCTATTGCATCTTGCAAAGTATCATATATATTATTTCCTACTGAACATATTTCTTTTAAGTCAGATTTTAATTCATATATTTCATTTGAATTTTCATCTACCGATCTTACTATATCATATCCTTCAGGAATAGCATTTATATATCCATATACTGCTGTTTTAGCTGTAATTACTCCATCATAGTAATTTATAGTATTTCTATTTCCTGAAAAGTTATTTATTCCTGTTCCAGAAGAATTAATTTTCATATTATATGTAAGTGGTGCATCTTCTTCTCCTATATTAATTGTTCCTGTACCTGAATTATTTATAGCTGTTGATGTTGCACTTAACTCTACATATCCTTTAATATTAACTGTTCCAGAACCTGTATTGTTAACTGATGTTGATCCATTTATTTTTATTGGAGTTTCTGCTGTTTGACCCCTTCCATCAATATTAAGAGTAGCACTATCATAATTATTTACATTACCACTTACTATACCTTTGGTTATATTAATTGTTCCAGTTCTAACATTTTCAATAGATCCATTTATATCATTAGATATATTTACTGTTCCACTTGAAATTCCACTATTTCTTATACTTCCTGTTATAGTTCCACCTGTTATATTTATAGTTCCGCCATTTTCATTTGTTATAAGTTGTCCACTGTTTGCCCCAGAATATGTACCACTTGTAATATTAATTATTCCCAAACCATTATTTTGTATTTGTCCAGATACAGTACATGATGACATATTTATTGTTCCACTTGATGCATTATATATAGCTATATTACCAGCATAAGAGAATGTTCCCCCTGTTATATCAATTGTTACAGGTTTATTATTATAAATAATTTTAGAATTATAACTGCTTTGATTAAATGTTCCACCTTTTATACTGATATTACAATCACTTCCATCATTTAGAAGATGGTAATCTTCTTGACCAGAACCTGTAAATGTACCATCTTTTATCTCTATATCTCCTGATGTACTATATATTATTCTTGAATAGTTTCCTGAAACATAAAATCTACCATCATTTATTGTAAGTTTTCCATTATTCTTTATCAAATTATAAGAATATTGATATGTTGTTCCAAGTGATAGTCCAAATTTTCCAGAATCAAAAGTAAGAGATCCATTATTTTCAAAAATGTTGTTTCCACTATTTATGAATGTTCCCTCTATTCTTTTTCCATCTTCGTCTAAATGAGAAGTACTATCTTTTACAAGTAATGTACCATTATTTATAATTGTTCCATTATTTGCTGCTAAAATGTTATATCCATTTAAATCAAGTGTAATATTTTTAGTATCTGGTATTGTAACAGATTCAACTGTACCAGCAATTGATGCATCATGAATTATTGTAATTGTATCTGTATCTGCTGCATTTTCAACCGCTTCTGCTAAATTTTCATATCTTTGTCCATTTGATAACTCAGCTATATATACTCTTTCTATTACTGATATTTCTCTTCCTTCTGCAACATTATATTTTTCTATAGTTCCATCATCAAATACCATTTCACCTTTATGTATTACACGCATTGTTCTTGGTTCTGTTTTTTCAGGAATCTTTCCTGTTATAGAAGAAGTATTAGGTCCTTCTACTATTCCACCATAGAATTCCATTGTTGATGGATTATAAACTCCTGTTGTTCCACCATAAACTTTTGGCACATATTCAGTAATTCCATCTTCTGTACCCATTATTAAAATACCATAATTATCTATACCAACGTAGTTTGATCTTACAGTTCCACCAGTTATTATAATTTTTGAAGACGAATATCTGTTGTAAATGCCAGGGCAATAATCATAATTATTTGTTCTCTCATCTGAAATTTCTCCACCAGTCATTATAACAGTTCCTTCATTAAATATTAATCTGTTATATCCACTGTTTTGATGAATTCTTCCTCCTTGTATTTCAAGTATTCCAGAAGACGAATTTGAAACTGGGTTTGAAATATCTGTATTATCACCTTTAATAACAATTTTACCTGAACTTGTATTTTTAGTTATATTTGTAACTATTGTATTATCTATTATAATTGTACCAGATGAATTATTACAATTTCCTCTATATTCTGATCCACTAACACTACATGTATCTAATAATATTGTACCTTGTGAATTGTTATTTATACTATAACTATAATTGTCTGAAATTGTAATTGTACTATTTTTCATTGTTATAGAATATATTGTTTCATTATCCTCTTCAATATCTTTACCATTATTGAATATAACTGAAGCTTCATTACCAATATTTCCGGTAATTTTTAGTTTGTTTGCATTAAATATTCCACCATCTTCATTATATACTGCTGTTGCATTTATGCTACTATTTGTTGCTTGTACATTATATGTCACATTGTTTACATTCATAATTCCATAATTATCTATAATGTTAACTCTACTTCCTGTTCTTATTTTTCTATAACTTATTGAAATATTTTCTAACTCAAATTTTGCATTTTCGTTGTTCTTTATAACTTGGCCTGCAACGCCAATTATTTGTCCATGTTCTTCACTATTAGTTATTTTTACTTTTCCATTATTTTCGAAATTAAATCTTGTTCTTAAATAAATTGGATGATTGTTCATATTAATAGTAATATCTTGTCCTTCATCTATAAGAACTTTCTTATTAATATATATTGTATCTATTATTTCAATTGTTGTTGCATTTACTGTATTACATGCTTCAACTGCCATATTTAAGTTCTTAAAATAATAATATCCATTTTCTAATTTATACCAGTCTGTATCAATTTCTGTAACATCAGGATTATCTGTTTCTGCTATCTTAGCAACATATTTAGTAGGTATTCCCAATGTATCATATTCTAGCTCATCTTCTTTTACCTCTGTTGCTACATCTACACCCTCTGGCATATCATCTATTACACCATCTATTACAATTCCTTCAGTACCAATTAATACACCATCATAGAAATTAAATGTTGCAAGTTGGTTTCTTACTGCTGTTGTTGGGCTCTTAACAACTGGATTTATTGTACTTATTGTTTCATCATTTTCTCCAATTGTTAAAGATCCTCCACCTATATTATATAATGCTATATTATCTGTAGATTCTAATGTTCCACCATATACATATATATTTGAATTATCTCCTTCAGAATATATAACATGACTTTTTGCTTTAAAATCACCATCATAAATATATACTTTTCCACCTTGATTGCTGTAGCCATTATATAAATTATTTTGTATTAAAGCTGCATTTCCAGAAGTACGCACTATGCCATCCTTTATAATTAATACACTATTTGAATTTCTACCATTAGTAAATGGACTTCCACTTGTATAAACATTGCAAGTATCTATTGTTGTAACAGCTCCTCTTTCACTAGTTTGTACTGCAGTACTTACAGTTGGTTCATCATTTTCATTTACATCATTTGCAATTATATTTTTAATATCAATTTTATTATCAGCATTGCCATTCACAATTCCTGTAGAAGTATTTTTTAATGTGATTTTATTTATTAAAATATTTCCACCAGAGTTCCAATAATCTCCATTACCTATTCCTGTTCCTGCACCATCTAATATAGCATTATCAATTACAATTCCATAATAAGTCTTATAATTGCATGCATCAAATATAAATGTTCCACCTTTTGTATTTCTCTTTATTGTATAATCTTTTATATATAATAAACCTCTGCCTGCCGTTGTTATTGCTCTATCATATATTTCTCCTATATTCAAAGTTCCATCTTGCATATATAAATATCCTGTATTATATAAATAACTACCAGCATTTCCTGATAAGTTCTTTAATTTAAGCAAAGCATTTCCATTATTTATTACACAATAAGAATCACTATAACTTCTATTAATATTTACTTTTCCATTAGTAAACACTGTATATCCTGCAGCAGTATCTCTTCCGTTATATATACCACATACTCCATTTTTTGTTGTAGTATATGTACCACCATTAACATATAATATACCTTGATTTTCTATTGCGCCATGACTACTTGAAGAAGCAGATTCATATATACCTGATGTTATAGTAAGTTCACCTACTTCTGTTAATTTTCCAATTTTAATATTATTTATTATAAATTTTGGATTAGCAGATACATGACTTTGTCTAAATGTAAAGTGAATATAGTATTTTTCTCCTCCAGTTAATTCAAATTTACTTTCTGAATTTGAAGTGTAACTTGTAAAATATTCTTTTCTTCCATTTCCATCATCATAAGTTACAGGCACATCTGTATTTGTTACTGTTATAGCTCCATATGCCCATGAATCTCCACCTTCATAATTAATTACCGTTTCATATATTCCAATTTTATCTGTTAAATCAATTTCAATATAGCCATTTGCAGTAGACCATGTTTCTGCATTATTTGATACAAGTTTTCCTTCTTCATTTACTTCAAAATAGTAGTTTCCATTTGGTACTGCTGTATTTAAATCTATATCTTCATATACAACATCTTCTGAAGTTCTAGCTGCATTTAGAATCCCTCCTGCTGTTGAGCATAACACTTTTCCTGTTCCAGGTATTATTTCTCCTGTTTCTTCATCTATTGTTTCACTACTATCATATACTTCTAACTTACCATAGTTTTCTAAAACATTACCTGCTGCAGCAGTTGTTAATACATAACCATTCAAGTCTAATTTAATATTTTTTGTTTTATCTACTATTACTATTTCTTGTTTAATAATATCTTTTACTATTGTTATTTCTATTTGTGTATTTGAATCACCTATTTCATTATTTGCATCATATATTGCTTCTTCTAATAATGTATATCTTTTCTTACCTATTAATGCTTCTATTCCTGATACTATTGCTAGTGTTGCTTCTTGGTTTGTTGTTTCTGCATTTGTAATAACTGTTGGATCATATAAAGCTGGTGTATCATTTACTTTTTGTATTTTTAATGCTTGTGTTCCTCCTATAACAATTCCATCATAAAAATTAAATATTCCTTCTGGATATAATCCAGTTTCTGAATTTCTTCCAGCATTTATGTCTGCATATTTTTCTATTCCATATGTTTTTCCCTTTATTACTGGTGAATACACACTTGGTAATGTTCCATCATCTGTTCCAAGTGTTAAATTACCTGTTAAAGAAATATATATTCCTTCTCCATATAAACCTTCTATTGTTCCTATTCTTTCTACATTTGTTGTTTCTTCATTTCCTATTATTTTTAATTTACCGTTTACTGTTAGAACTGGATCTGCTATTCTACTTTGTACTGTATATTCACTTGGTCTTATTGTATAATCTCTTCCTAGTTTTATTTCATTTGATTCATTTGCTATATCATGTATTATTAATATATCTACATTTCCAATTTGTGCAGCATTATCAGAGGTAGCAAGTGCTAACTCTAATTTTTCATATTCTGTTCCTATCAATTCTTCATAACCAGTTGGTGCTGCAATTATTCTTGCAACCATGTAATGTATATTATTTACTTCTACTTCTACTTCTGTCTCATTTCCCGCTGCATCTTTTAAATATAATATATATGTTCCGTTTTCACCTATTCCATCAAATTCAATATCTTTACTTAATACACTTTCACATGTATATGTTGTTTTATCAAGGTAATCTGATTTTTTTATTGCATATTCAACTATTCCTGATAAATTATCTGTTCCTTTTAATGTTATTTTTGCTTCGTCTTCTTCTTTTAATCCAACTACTATTTGACTTGCCTCTGGTTTAACTTTATCTATATTTGCTATTTCATGTTCCACTATTGTTCCTTTATTGTCACCATCTGCTAGTCTTGCCTCTATTATACAGTTCTCTCCTATATCAAACTTTCCTGTATATTCTGTCCATGTCTCTGTTCCTTTTACTCTATATTCTATTGTATGTAATACGTATTCTTCTGGTGCTGTTATTTCTACTTTTACATCTTGATTTGTCCATGTTGTTGGTGTATGGCTAATATCTGGAGTTCCCATTTGCTTCCATGTTGCTATAAAAACTAAATTTTCTGTTACTTTTTCTGGTGCTTCTGGTGTCCATCCATTAAATACATATCCATTTGTTCCTTCCAAACTTCCTGTATATTCTGGTACTTCTGCATTATAATCTGCATATTCTTGTTTTTCTTCAAATGCTCCATATTCTCCTGGTTTATATGTTACTGTAAATTGTTCTTTATAATATACTTTTAATGTTGTTGTTCCATCAGCTAATATTTCTGCACTTTCAATTTTTCCTTCTGCATTTTCATCATACACATAACCAGCTTTTGATGGCACTTTATCATTTTCTGTTATTTCTGCTATTGTACCTGTTTTACCGGTTCTTGTTTCTTTATTTATCTCTTCCACTTCTTGTGGATATACTCCTCTTTCAGCATAATAAAATTCTACTAAATAATTTACATTTTTAGCATCTTTTGTTGCAAGTGCAGTTAATATTACATCTCCTGCTGGCATTGTTAATTCTGATACTTTTACTTCTATATTTTCTAATAATTCTGTATCTGCTGATTCCCATTTATCAAAACTTAATGTATATCCTGCTATTTCTCCTATTGTTGCATCTATATTTACCTTTTCTTCATATCTTACCTTTTCCTCTATTTCCTTTGCAGGTATTTCTGTATTTAACTTAACATTTTCTATTCCTTCTCCTGCTATTAATTTTAAGTTATATTCATTTCTTTTATAATATACTTTTAATACTAATTCTCCACTATTTAATATTGTTCCTGTTAAAACATTATTTTCATTTTGCTCATCAAACGTAAATCCTTCATATGTTTTTATTGTAGCTGTTACTTCTTGATTTAAATTTCCATTTCTTTCTACTGTTTCATGTAATGTGTATTCATTTTTCGTTAAATTTTCTAAGTAGTATTCCACATTATATACTATTCCTGTGACTTTTTCCCAATTTGCTGTATATTTTCTGTTTCCTGTACTTCCTTTTCTTACTATTACTTCCTCTGTTTCACTATCTAAACCTGTTCCTGTCCATCCTAAAAATGCATAGCCTTCTTTTACTGGATTATTTAATTTAAAATCTGGAGTCTCTACTGTATATTTTTCTGGATTTAATATATCTATTCCATTACTATCTTTTCCTAATATTCCTCCATTTAGTTCGTATTCTATTGTATATTCTATTGCTTTCCATGTTGCCGTATAAACTTCATTTTTTGTTACTGTTTGTGCTATTTCCTTATCCCAGCCTGCAAATTCATATCCTTCTTTGCATGTTAATTCACCTGTGAAGCTTGGTGTCTCAGCTCCATAGTCTATATTTTCTATTACTTGTTCTTCAAATGTTCCATATGTTCCTGGTTTATATGTTACACTATATCCTGGTTTTAAATATACTTCTAGTATTAATTCTTCATCTTCTAGTAATTTCCCTGATAATTTTCCTTTTTCTCTTTCTAGTAAATATCCTTCTGGTATTGTAACATTGGCTTCTACTGTTGTCCCTATTCTTCCTATTTTCGTTTCTTCACTACTTGTATAGCTATCTCTAATTTTTGTATGTGTAATTACTTTATACTCTTTATTTGGATTTTTCTTTACTAATATTTCATAATTTATTTCAGATCTATTTCCATCTTTTCCATATGAATATGCTGATATTTTATATACTCCATCTTCATTAAATATCAAAAATTGATCTTCTTTAAGCTCTCGATATGTTTGTCCAGCACTTCCATCAATTTTAAACATTGTTTTTACTGCATTTGCATCATCATTTGATACTTTAACTTTTATTGGTGTTTCATATGCTTCTATAACATCATAGTAAGTTCCTTCAACTACTTCTATTTTAGGAGCCTTTACCTCTTCAAATGATGGTATATTCATTTCTCCAAAAAGTATATATTTTATTTCTAAGTTTCTATCATTTTCTTCTATTGTCTTATCAACATTTATATCTGCTGATATTCCTTCTACTCCTTCTAATGCCCATTTTTCTTTATTAACTAAATTTCTTATTATGTTTGTTAGATCTACATGGTCTGATTCTCCATCTCCATTTATATCTCCTAAAACACTTACTCCATATATGTCTTGATTGTCTGTTATTTTCATTCCTGTTGCAACTATTCCACTTGTTATTGCTTTTGCTTCTTCGTCTGATTCTTCATATAGTTTTATACTTTTATTGAATTTTTCTATTATTTCACTTGCATCTGTATGTGGAGCTATTCTTGATACTTCTGTATCTGTTACTAAATATGTACTGCTATCAAGCCATGTTTCTTTATAATTTAAACTTGCTACTAATTCTTTTATTATTGTACTATTTGCAATACTTGTTATTGCAACTAATATTAATGCTAATAATATTACACTTGTTATTGTTACAACTTTTGTTTTTACACCCTTTCCTTCTTTTTCCTTTTTATTTTTTATTATTACTATTGCATCTAATATTATTAAACTTATTATTGCTACTGCAAACCAAATATAAATATTATCTCCTGTCTTTACATTTTTTACTTCTTCTTTTCCATCTTCTTCTTTTCCGTCCACTTTTCCTTCATCTATTGGTACTACTTCATCTTCTTGTTTCTTTTCTTCATATATTTCAATTGTTGCTATAGCATCTTCTGTTTTTACTGATATATTTCCTTCACTTGTTTTTAAATCATAAAATTCTATCTTTGTAGTTTGAGGTTTTAAATCTTGTTTTAATTTTAAGGTTATATTTAAAACATTTTGGTCTTCTTTTGTTCCTTCTTGCATCGTGTACAACACAAATTTACCATACATCATATGGTCTTTATATTTGTTTTGTTCAATTACCCATTTATCAATTCCTTCAATTGTAAATTCATCAAATAGAGTTTCATCATATCTTAAATATCCTTGAATAGTATTTAAGCCTGTTTCTCCCATTTTGATATTTTCAGCTTTTAGTTTGATATTTACTTCATCACCTGCTTTTGCTTTTGTATAATCAGGATTTGTAACTAAATCAAAACTATAACCTGAATCTGTGAATTTACTAAACAAGCCATTTGTTTGATTTGTTAATACATTTTTTGTAGTATGCAAATATAACTCAAATAGCATTATCAGAATTACTATAATGTTAAAAACTACAATACCTTTCTTGTTCATTTATAACCTCTCCTTACAAATAATATATATATATAAATTATAATAAAACAATTATCTTAACAAGGTTATAAATATTTATATTACAGAGTTTTAAATCTTTTATTCTTACGGAAAAAGAGACTTTTATTTAAAAAAGTCTCTTTTTATCTTTTAATTTATATTTTTATTACATATATCCCTTTTTTTCTTCTTTTTTCTACGCAAAAAAGTCTTTTCCAATTTTGTCAAATCTTTATACAACATAAATTGCTATACACAAAAATTGAAGTAAACTTCCTAAAACTATAAATAAATGAAAAATCGAATGCATATATTTTACTTTTCTTCCAAATCCATACCATATTGCCCCTATACTATATACAATACCTCCTGACAATAATAATATAAATCCTGGAATAGTTAATAATTCTGGTAGAATATTTATTTTAAATACAATACACCAGCCCATTGCTAAATAACATATCATCGAGAATACCCTATATCTTCTTAAATCTATCGAATTTAAAATTATTCCTAGTATTGCAAATCCCCATACTATAGCAAACATTACCCATCCTAATGTTGTATCATAATTTAAAAAAGTTACTAAACAAAATGGTGTGTATGAACCTGCAATAAAGAAAAATATTGTACAATGATCAATTACTTGTAATACCTTTTTTCCTTTTAATCTTGGACTTAATCCGTGATATACACTAGACATAGTATATAATGCAATTAAACTTATACCATATATTATTGAACTTATAATTGCATATGGATTGTTATGTATAATACTAAGCGTTAAACATACTATAAGAGCTATCACTCCAAGTCCCCCACCTACAATATGGGATACCATATTAAATACTTCTTCGCCTTTTGTATATGTTGGAAGCTCCCTATCGTCTAATTTAATTCTTTTCATTTAATTCTCCTTTTATGTATCATATCATAATTATTGTTTTATATATTAAAACTGACCAATTCCCCAAAAAAAGCTAGTTTCCTAGAACTAGCTTTCTTTTTAAAAGTCCCAGTCACCTTCATCTACATCTCTTACCGGTATCCATTCAGGAATAGTTAAACATTCTTGTTTTTCTTCCTTTTTCTCTTGTTTATCCTGGTCCTTTATTTCTTTTATTTTTGTGTCAACATCTTTAGTATATTCAGTTTCCATTAATTACCTCCTTACATTTGTTGGAAGGCTTTAAGCTTCAAATATGATGCTAGGACATCAATTTATTTCACTATATCATATAAAATAACTTTTTACAACAATTATTTTTTTATAAATTTTCTTGGTACTCTTTGGCTTATATTACATAGTATTTCATAATTAATAGTATCACATTTTTCTGCTAATTCGTCTAATGTAATATTTTCATTATCCCAAATTATAACTTCATCTCCAAGCTTAACATCTTCTATATCTGTAACATCTACCATAAAACTATCCATACAAACTTTTCCAATAATAGGAACTTTTTTTCCATGTATTAGAACTTTCCATCCGTTTGAAAAAGTTCTTCTAAATCCATCTGCATAGCCAATTGGTACAGTTGCAACTTTTGATTTTCTATTTGTAATATAACTCCTACTATATCCTATACTTGTTCCTTCTTCTACTTCTTTTAAAAAAGATATTTTTGCCTTTAATTTTGCAATAGGTTTTAAATCAAGCTTCTCATATGTATCATCTGCACCTGCATAACCATATAATATGATTCCTGGTCTTACTAAATTAAATCTCGCATCAGGATAATTAATTAATGCATTTGATGCTGCAGCATGTATATATTTTATATTTCCTAATACTTGTTTTGCTGTATTTACAGCCACATTAAATGATTCTAATTGTTTTTTGCTATATTCATCATCTATATCAGCAGATGAAAAATGAGTATAAATACCTTCTACTTTGATATTTGATGATAAATTTCTTAAATATTTTTCTATTTTATATGGATGGACTCCAGTTCTTCCCATTCCAGTACCTATTTCAACATGTACTGTTATATCTTTATTTGTTTTTCCTAATTTTTCAGCAAATTCATATGAACTAATTCCTACAACAATATTGTATTTTATTATCTTTTCTATTTCTGTTTCATATGGTTGATTTAATACAAATATTTCTTTTTCATATCCTAGATTCCTTAAATTTACACCTTCATCTACATTTGCAACTGCAACTATATCAAATTTATTAAGTACTTCCAACCTCTGATTTATATATGTTCCATAGCCATTTGCTTTTATTACAGGCATTAATTTTACATCTTTTCCAACCGTTTCTTGTATCTTATTTATATTATACTCCAAATTATTTAAATCTATTTCTAAATATGCTGGCCTTGTAATCTCCATTTCACATTATCCCTTTCTTTACTTAATTTTTATTATTATATTACGATTATTCAAATTTATCAATAGAAAAAACGTGGCTCTTATGAACCACGTTTTTTGATAACATAAATAAACAATCCAAGCTTTTTATTTACTTTCTCTCTTTTTAATAAAAACACTTCAGGATATTTTTCTTTTAGAATATGCGCCACTGATGCAGTGACACATAAGATGTTTGAACTCCTTTCTCCTTCTATGTATTTTTTTAATAATTCTTCCTGTTTCCGCAAATTACCACTTGAAACATTTGCCATAAATGTACCTCCCATTTAAATAAAATGTGTATAATATGGTATTTCTAATTATTTACTATTTATATATTTTACCATATTTTTTTATCTTAATCAAGCTTTACATAATATTAAATTGAATTTTTCATTTCTTCCATTACTTTTTCTGCATTTTCAATTGAATCTTCCTTAACACCAATATAATATTTTATTTTTGGCTCTGTTCCAGAAGGTCTTACACATACCCAAGCTGAGTTTTCAAGTTCAAAGTATAATACGTTAGATTCAGGTAGATCAATTTTACTTGTTTCTTCTGTTTCTAAATTCTTAGTTAGACCTATTTTATAATCTCTTATTCTTAATACTTTATAATTTCCTATTTTTTTAGGTGCATTTTTTCTTAAATCATCCATTATTTTTTGAATTTTTTCTGCTCCATCAATTCCTTCAAGTGTTACTTGTTTTGTATCTTCTTTGTAATATCCATATTTTTTATAAATATTTATCATTTGATTCCAAAGTGATACTCCTTTTTCTTTATAATACGCTGCAGCTTCACAAAGAAGAACAACTGCTGCAACTCCATCTTTATCTCTTGCATATGTTCCAGCTAAGCATCCATAACTTTCCTCATATCCAAAAACAAATTTATATTCATTATTTTTTTCAAATTCCTTTATCTTTTCCCCAATGTATTTAAATCCTGTCAATACTTCTTGTAATTGTATATTATAATTATCTGTTATAGCCTTAGATAATGTAGAAGATACTATACTTTTTACTACAACACCATTTTTAGGTATTTCATTTCTTTCTTTCTTTTGAGATAATATATATTCTAATATTAAAAGTGCTGACATATTTCCTGTAAGTGGTATATATTCATTTTCTTTTTTAACATATACTCCTAATCTATCTGCATCTGGATCTGTTGCTAGTACTATTTCTGCATCAACATTTTTTGCCAATTCTAAAGCTAACTTAAATGCATTTTTATCCTCAGGATTTGGATAATCAACAGTTGGAAAATTTCCATCTGGCATTTCCTGCTCTTTAACAATATGAACATTTGTAAAACCAATTTCTTTTAAAATTCTTTGTACTGGTATATTTCCACATCCATATAGTGGTGAATACACTATAGAAATATTAGATTGATTCTTTATCGCCTCTTTATTTAATAATATTTTTTTTACCTCTTCAATATATGAATCTTCTATTTCATTATAAATTGTTTTTAATAATCCTTTTTTCTCTGCCTCTTCCTTACTTATTGTTTTAATTTCACTATAATCAGTAATACTCTTTACTTCATCCATAATCATTTTGTCTACAGGAGCTGTTATTTGTGCACCATCTGCGCCATAAACTTTGTAGCCATTATACTTTGGTGGATTATGACTTGCTGTAATCATAATTCCAGCTATACAATTTAGTTTTCTTACTGCATATGAAAGCTCTGGTACAGGTGATAATTTATCAAACACATATGTTTCTATTCCATTAGCATTTAAGCAAAGTGCTGAATTTAAAGCAAATTCTTTTGAATTATTTCTACTATCATATGAAATAACAACTCTTTTGTTTTGATTATCACTTTTATTAATATAATTTGCAAGTCCCTGTGTTGCTTTCCCAACAGTATATTTGTTCATTCTATTAGTACCAGCACCCATAATTCCTCTTAAACCAGCTGTACCAAATTCAAGTTCTTTATAAAATCTATCCTCTATTTCTTTTTCATTATTCTTAATTTCTAATAATTCTTTTTTTGTTGATTCGTCAAACGTCTCTTCTTCACACCATTTTTTATAAATTTCTAAATACTCCATATTTTTATTTCCTTTTATAATTATTTTATTTCTATTGTTTTTCTATTTTTTTGATTTATTATTATACTTTATTAATTTTATTATAATAATCATTATATAATTTTCTTGCACTTTCTGGACTGTCTACTCCTTCGGCATTTTTTATAGGTGCAAATTCTTCTTCTCTTTTTACCCTTAAAATAACCATATCATCTAATTTTTCAAAAACATCAAATAAAAAGTTTTCAAATTTATATGCATTTGGTTTATCTGGTCTTACTATTGTTCCCTCTTTATCCACATAATTACATTTTTTAAATTGTGAATGATATGGTAATTTTTCTTTCGAAGTTTTTTCTATAACTTCTATATTAAATAAATTACATAAAATATGTCCTTCTCCATATTTTAATTCACCATCTTCATTCTTTTCTTCAGACATTTCTTTTGATATTTCAATATATTCAACAACACTTGGTCTTCCATTTTTCTTTACAAATACCCCTACTTTTTCTTCTGGACAATTCTTTATTACACTTTTTCCAGCAGCAAGCATATTTTTATCTTTTGCTACTCCTATAAATAATGGATCAATTAATTTAGCAAGAACATTATCTACTCCACCCATATAAATCCATTCAATGCCTTCTTTTTTCATTTCATCCACAATTTTTTCTTCTTGTAATATTCTAAATATACCACCATGTCCATCTGATGCAAGTTTTAATCTTTTATCTTCATTTACTATTAAATTTCCATTAGGTGTTAACATTGGTTTTTTGCCTTGAATAAAAAATATTATTTTTTCTTTTGGATATCCAAAATAGTCATTTACTTTAAAAAATTCAACTGTCGCATCATTGTTTTCAACACTTGTCATTATATACCAATAAACATATACTCCATACTTATTATATGCTTCTTTAAATTTATCACATAATACTTCAAATATACTTTTATGATTTACTATATCAAATTCAAATGCTCCTTTTGGTCCATCAAATCCAAGCCTTGTTCCTTGCCCACCTGCCATTGTAATAACTGCAAATTTATTTTCTTTAATTATTTTTGTCCCGATATCTTCATATTTTTTTATTTCTTCTTCTGAAAGTTTTGATTTATCTATTGCATTTATAGGCTCTATTATTGAATTTGTTTTTTCTTCATTTTTTCCAATATCATTATATAAACTTTTTATTTCTTCAAAATCTATTTGAGAAACTTGATTAAGTATAAATCTCCTATCTATTGAATCTAATTTATTTACAACCTCTATAAAATCATTTTGATTATATTTTCTTAATTTTTGCATTATATCTTCATAATTCTCTTCCATAATTTTCTCTCCTAAGTAATTTTCATTTTATATTATATACATATATAATCTTGATGTCAAAGTAAATTAAAAAAGAGACTTACGTCTCATTTTTTAATAGTAATTTCGACTTTTTATATAGCCTTTTTTATTTTCTCATTTTTCACATAATCTGTGAATACTTCCTCTATTGCTCTTTCACCAGAAGTATTTAATACTTTATCATGCTCATCAAGTATATCAGATATATTACCATCTAATCCTGTAATTTCAAAACAATTAACTATTTTTATAATTCCATTTACTTTATGTGTTTTAAAATATTTTTCTATTCTTTTATTTATGTTTTCTACAAATTCTTTTTCTCCATTTATTATTAAAACTTTTTCTTTGTTATCTTTATTGTATATTATTTTTCCTCTTTCTTTAAATTTATTCCAATTTAATTTCAATATTTTTTCTCTATTATTTAAATTCAATCTTTCTACTAACTTTGTTATGTTTCCATTTAAATCTTTTTCTAAAATAGTGGCTATTTCTACTTCTTCATTTATTTTTTGATTAATATAAGGTAATAACATTGTAACCAAGTGCCAATCACTAACATAAAAACTACATAGTTTAACTATATTATTTTCATTAACCTCCATAAATTTAGCCTCCTCTTTTGTTTTTCTACTGGTAAATTTTACCATTTCATTACAAATATGTCAATAATATTACAAATAAAGTTTTCGCTATATTTCGACATTTCCAAGTTTTATACAAAATCCTCATTAATATTTTTTCCAAAAATGTATATTCTTCTTTTAAATGTAAATACTTAAATTAATGAGAAAAATAAAACATTTTTAGAAATTTGGAGGTTATGTATGAAAACTTTACTATCAATTATATGCAGAAGCAAGGTAAAAAATTCCTTAATTTTAATAATTTTATTATTTTTTTATATATTTGTATCAGCTTTTAGCTATGTAAACGCTGTTTCGAATGATATATCCAAGAGTGTATTTCGTTTACACGTTCTCGCAAATAGTGATTCAGAAAGTGATCAAAATCTAAAATATAAAGTTAGAGATAATTTAATAGAATATATGAATTCTTTATGTTCTAATACAACATCAAAAGATGAAGCAATGCAAATCGCAGAATCGCACTTAGAAGATTTTATTTTAATAGCACAAAACACTGTATACGAAAATGGCTACAATTATAATGTTACAGCAGAAATCGGAAATTTTTCTTTTCCTAAAAAAAATTATGGAGACATTTCATTACCAGAAGGCATGTATGATGCTTTACGTGTAAAAATTGGAGAAGCTAAAGGTCAAAATTGGTGGTGTGTAATGTTTCCACCCTTATGTTTTGTTAATGTTTCATCAGGGATTATTCCAGAAGATTCAAAAGAACTTATGAAAGAAGAACTTACAGATGATGAATACTCTATAATTACTAATGAAGATAGACAAGATATTAAATTTAAACTTGGCATATTGGAATGGTTTAAAAACAATGATATATTAACTGCGAAAAAATAGTTGTAAAATGTAAAAAAATATGATATAAATATTATGTTAAAATAAAAATAGAATTTTATATTCTATTTTTTATTTTGTTTTAGTTGAATAACCTAGGGGGTATTTTTTTGGATAAATTAGTTATTAATGGAGGAAATCCTTTAAAAGGTGAAGTTACAATTAGCGGTGCAAAAAATGCTGCTGTTGCACTAATTCCAGCAACAGTACTTATAGATGGTATTTGTACAATTACTAATGTTCCCAATATTAGTGATGTTAAAATCTCATGTAAAATATTAGAAGAAATAGGCGCTAAAGTTGAATGGATTTCTAAAAATGAACTTAAGATAGATACAAGAAATATAACAAATACAACTGCTCCTCTTGATATGACAAGCAAGTTTAGAGCCTCTTCTTATTTCATTGGTTCTTTACTTGGCAGATGTAAAAAAGCCGTTGTTGGCCTACCTGGAGGTTGCAATTTAGGTGCAAGACCTATAGACCAACACATAAAAGGTTTTGAATCATTAGGTGCAAAAGTTGAAGTTTCTCAAGGTAGAATCTCTGCAGAAGCAACTAAATTAGAAGGTACACATATATATTTAGATATAGTTTCAGTAGGTGCAACTATTAACGTTATGCTTGCAAGTGTTTTAGCAGATGGTTCAACAATTATTGAGAATTGTGCAAAAGAACCACATATAGTTGATGTAGCAAACTTTTTAAATACTATGGGAGCTGACATAAGAGGTGCAGGAACAGATGTAATTAAAGTAAAGGGTGTAAAGAAATTAACTGGAAATTCAACATATTCTGTAGTACCAGATCAAATTGAAGCAGGCACGTTTATGCTTGCTGCTGTAGCAACAAAAGGTGATTTAATAATTAAAAACTGTATTCCTGAACACATGGATTGTTTAACAGCAAAAATATTAGAAATGGGTGCGAAAGTAGAATATAATGATGATACGATACATGTTTCAGCAAGCCAAAGACCTCATAAAGCAAATATAAAAACACAACCATATCCTGGTTTTCCAACAGATTTACAACCTCAAATTGGTGTATGTCTAAGTATTGCAAATGGCACGAGTATTATTAAAGAAGGAATTTGGGAATCACGTTTCCAATATACAGCTGAACTTAATAAGATGGGTGCTAAAATTACAGATCAAGGTAAATCAGCTATATTCGAAGGTGTTGAAAAACTTTATGGTGCGCCAGTTGAAGCAACAGATTTAAGAGCTGCAGCTGCCCTTATTATTGCTGGACTTGTAGCCGATGGTGAAACCACTTTAACAAACTTAGCTCACCTAGATCGTGGCTATGAAAATATAGAAGAAAAATTTAGAAAAATTGGAGCAAATATTCAAAGAATTTCAGAAGAATAATAATATACGAGGTAATATAAATGTTTAAATTTTGCAGTTTATATAGTGGTAGCTCTGGCAACTGCTCTTTAGTTCAAACAGAAACTACAAAGATATTAATTGATGCTGGAGAAAGTACAAAAAAAATAACAGAAGCACTTAATTCCATTAATGTTGATCCTAAAGACATTAATGGAATTATTATAACTCATGAACATTCAGACCACACAAAAGGTCTTGGAAACTTTTCAAAAAAATACAATACTCCTGTTTATGCAAATAAAGAAACATGGAATGCAATGCTAACTCAAAAAGAAAAAATTCAGGAAGAAAATATTAATTATTTTACTTTCGAAGAATTTAAAATTGGAGATATTGAAATAAAAGCATTTCCAATCCCACATGATGCAGCTAATCCATGTGGTTTTAATATTTACCATAAAAAAAAGAAAATGAGTATTGTAACAGACATAGGTCATATGAACAAAGAAATTATTTCTAATTTAGAAAAAAGTTCTTTTTTATTATTAGAATCTAATTATGAACCAGAAGTTTTAAAATGCTCTCCTTACCCATATTTATTAAAAAAAAGAATTGAAGGTCCTAATGGACATTTATCAAATATAGACGCTGGAAAAACTATTTCTTATTTATCAAGATGCGGTTTAAAAAACGTTATGTTGGGTCACTTAAGTAAAGAAAATAACTTTCCAGAACTTGCTTATAAAACAGTATTAAACGAATTAATTGAAAATAAAGTTAATGAAAATATTGAAAGTTTAAATGTTGCAAGTAGATATGGTGTTAGCCAAATAATTGATATTAGTTAAGTGAGGTATATATGTTACATATTGACATTGTATGTGTTGGTAAAATAAAAGAAAACTATTTAAAAGATGCAATAAATGAATATAGTAAAAGACTTTCAAAATATTGTATTTTAAATATAATAGAACTTAATGATGAAAAATTACCAACAAAATTAAATGATAGTTTATCTTATGAAATAAAAAATAAAGAAAGTAATTCTATTTTATCACATATAAAAAAGGATTCTTATATTCTTGCTTTAGATTTGAAAGGTAAGAATTATACTTCAGAAGAGTTCTCTGAAAAAATTCAAACTTTATCTATTACAAATAGTCATATAACGTTCTTAATTGGTGGTTCTCTAGGAATGACAGATGAATTATTAAATAAAACAAATGAAAAAATATGTTTTTCAAAAATGACATTTCCTCATCAATTAATTAGAGTATTTTTACTAGAACAAATCTTTCGCGCATTTAAAATCGCCAATAACGAAAGTTATCATCATTAATATATAAATAATTTGTAGAGAGATATAATATAATTCAATAGGGGCTTAATCCATTTTTATTTTTTCGTTAAATAACTTTTTCATGTAGGGGGTATGAACAAAAATTATTTACTTTTATCTCTCTACAAAAGTAAAAACTTTTTATGAAAGAATGTATAACATTCTTTTTTTATTTTTCTATTTTTTTTTGGATTCTTTTTGAAAAGATTAAAATCAAAATTTTCCTGATAAAAAAATATAATAATATAAATAAATAAATTTGAATAAACATATTCAACATCCTTGATTTAATTTTCTGTAAACATAATATCATTTAAATCATAAAAAGTCAAGAAAAACTTTACGACAAAAATCGCCAAAAAGCAACAGACACAAGCATTCCGTACCACATCTCCAACAAGAGCAGAAATTAAAACGAACCTTATTTTCTTTATTCCAACAGCACTTGTATATATTGCAATTGTATATAAAGTTGTCTCCGTAGATCCCATAATAGTAGAAGCTATTAACCCTATATTTGAATCTACTCCGTATGTTTTCATTATATCTGTTGCAATTGCAGTTGATGCACTTCCTGATATTGGCCTAATTAACGCAAGTGGCATAATTTCGCTTGGTATTTTTAAAAAATTTGTTATTGGAGAAATAAAATTTACAATAAAATCTAATACACCTGATCCTCTCAAGGTTCCAATTGCAACAAAAATTCCTAATAAAGTTGGAAATAACCTTACCACAATTTCTATTCCCTCTTTTGCTCCTTCAACAAAAATATCATATGTTTCCTTTTTTTCAATTAAACCATATAATACAATTATTCCAATAATAATCGGTATTGCTACTGTAGACATCCTATTTAAACTATTCATCATTTTCCCTTTCTTTTATCAATCATAATAAATAATTTTGTTACTATAATAACGGCAATAAAAGCAGAAATTGTTGCAAACCATACTGGAATAATTATTTTAGTTGGATTTTCTGAATTTAATGAATTTCTAATTGCCATTACAGTTGTAGGAATTATTTGAAGAGATGCTGTATTTATAACTATGAACATAGCCATTGAATTAGTAACTATTTTTTTATTTTTATTATTTTTTTGCATACTTTTCATTACTTTTAATCCTAGCGGAGTAGCTGCATTTCCAAGCCCTAATATATTAGCTATCATATTCATAGATATTTCTTGTTTTACATCTTCATTGTCTTTATATTCAGGAAATAATAAATTAATAATTGGTCTTAATATTCTTGATAAATAATCTATAATTTTTGTTTTCTGTGCTATTTTCATTATTCCTGTCCACAAGCAAATTGTTGAGAAAAAAGTAATTGTTAATTCTACACTACTTTTTGCTGACTCAAAAATAGAATCATTTAAATTTTCTATATTTCCACTAAATAAAGCATATAGTATTGATATTAAAATAAATACTGGCCATATAATATTTAACATTTTAACTCCATTTTTTATTATTTTATAATTCATTTATATTTTTTTTTTATAAAATTATTCTTTATTTATATGAAAATTATTTAAAGAAATTTACAGATTATGGAATATTTTTATTGCAATTTTATTAAGTTTATGATATTATATTTATATAGTTTTTGTCGAAAAATGGCGAATTAAGGAGGATTTTAATATGAAATCAACAGGAATAGTTAGAAAAGTAGATGAATTAGGAAGAGTAGTTATTCCAATAGAATTAAGAAATCAATTTGGAATAGCAGAAAAAGATCCTATTGAAATTTTTGTAGATGGTTCTTCTATAATATTAAAAAAATATGAAAAATCTTGTTTCTTCTGTGGAAATACAAAAAAATTATCATCCTATAAGGATAAATTAATTTGTAATAAATGTATTAGCCAAATTCAGAAATTGGATATTGAAAAATAAAAAAAACTGTCTTAATGACAGTCTCTTTTTTTTTCATTTCTTAGATAAATAACTTATATATCTCATTTTTGGTAACGTTTCTATCCTTTGCAACCTTCTTTATTATTTCATTTTTTTGTAATCCTTGTTTTTCATAATATTTATAATGTTCTTCTATCGTCATATTATTTAATGCTTCTTGTTCTTCTCCATTTGAATCAAAATTACTTCCTTCAATTAATATAATATGCTCACCTTTAGGATCTTTATATTTTTCTATTATTTCATTTATATTTCCTCTTATAAATTCTTCATGAATTTTCGTTAATTCTCTTGCAATCACCACTTTTCTATCTCCCAATATCTTACTTAAATCTTCCAGTGTTGCCTTTATTTTATGAGGAGCTTCATACAATATAATAGTTCTATTTTCCTTTTCTATTTCTTTTAATTTTTCTTTTCTTATTTTTTTATTTATTGATAAAAAACCATAAAAAACAAATTCACTCGTATCTAGACCAGAAGTTATAAGTGCGTTTACAAATGCACACGCTCCAGGTATTGGAATTATATTTATATTTTCTTTTATTGCTTCTTTTACTATTACTTCTCCTGGATCACAAATTGCAGGTGTTCCTGCATCTGATACAATTGCAATATTCTTACCTTCTTTTATTTGTTTAATTAATCCATCTACTTTTAATTCTTCATTATGTCTATGATAACTAATTAATGGCTTTTTTATTTCATAATGATTTAATAGTTTTAAAGTCTGCCTAGTATCCTCTGCTGCAATTAAATCAACTTCTTTTAAAATTCTAATTGCTCTATACGTTATATCTTCTAAATTCCCTATTGGTGTTGCAACTAAATATAAATTTCCTGACATTTATTCCTCCTTATATTTTATTATATATTTTTAATATTTCATCTGTATAATTTCCGTTTTCATCATAAACAAATAATGGCTTCTCTATTTTTACAAATTCCTTTGCATTTTTTACAGCTTTTATAAGTACTAATTTTGGTTCTCCTTTTGTATTTGAATATACAAATCTTATTGCTTTTGGTTCTAATTTATTTTTCTTTAAATTAAAAATAATTTCAGCTAATCTTTCTGGTCTATGAACCATATATAATGATGCTTTATCTTTTAATAAGTCAAAACTTACCTTTATAAAATCTTCCAATGATGCTGTAACTTCATGTCTCGAAATAAATTTTTTTTCTTTTTCATTTTCTAGACCTGTGTTTATTTTTTTATATGGAGGATTTGTTACTATCGCATCAAAAGTATTTTTTTCAAAAATATTACCTAATTCTTTTATATTTTTATTTAATATTTCCACTCTATCTTCTAAATCATTTAATTTTACACTTCTTTTTGCCATGTCCGCAACTTCTTCTTGTATTTCTATTCCATATATTTTACTTAAATTAGTTTTTCCTGAAAGCAAAATGCTTAATATTCCTGTCCCTGTCCCTAAATCCAACACTTTTGAATTATTTTTTATTTCTTTTGCAAAATCAGATAAAAGTACTGCATCTATGCCAAAACAAAAGCCATCCGTATTTTGTATTATTTTTAATCCTTTATATTCTAAATCATCAATTCTTTCATTTTCTTTTAAATTAATTTCCATTTTTATTTCCTTTTTTATTTTTAATACAACAATTATAACACATTTCTCATAAAATTCATATACTATACAAAGGTGATATTATGAAAAATAAAAAAAATAAATATTATTGTAACAATAATATTTATCCTATACAAAATAACAATTGTAAAAATAATTCAATAATTAGTCCTCTATATGAAGTTGAAAATTTCTTATGCAACGTTAATAAACTAGCCAAATATATGAAATTTATTAAATATTTTAAATAGTATTATCTCTGTAAAAAGTATTATCAAAACCAACTAATTCATCTTTAAAGCTTTTATTTTCTTCTCCATCTACTTTTATTTTAATTCCATTAATTTCTGTTAATTCTGTTAATGTATTTACAATTGAATTAATAGTTATCTTTTCCTCCTCTTCTCCTCCAACATGGTTTTCTATAAACTCTTTAGAAAAGTCTATAACTAATACCTCTCCTACCTTATCAATCTTATTTATTTTTGTTCCTTCAGGAATTGTTTTCTTTAAATTTCCATTTTTAGGACCTTTAATTAATAATTCCAATAATTCATAATAAGGATTCCCTATTAAGTCTTTTACATCAATATATCTTACTTCAGGTATTATTCCTTTATCATCTTTAAAATACAAAGAAATCATAGTCTGCCTTATTTGAGCATCTGATATTTCTTCTTCAGGTGTTATTTCCTCTATTGTATTATTTATATTCATATCATTTGATTGATTATTTATATATACAAAATAACCTATTATTGAGCCCACAATAGTAATAATTACAACACATATAATAATTCTTCTTGGTTCTAACATTTTCTTATCCTCCTTTTTTATATTGCTATGTTAGACAAGTAATATTTAGAACCTTAAATTTCCATTAATTTCAAATATAAAATTGGTCAAAAGAAATTGACAAAAGGCTTATTTCCGTATAAAATTAAGGAAGATTTATTTAACTTCTAATAGGAGGAACTTTTATGGAAAAATTACTTCATGTAGGTCTCGATGTAGGCTCTACAACAGTAAAGATTGCTGTTATGGACAGTAATTTAAATGTAATTTATAGTAATTATCAAAGACATTTTTCTGATACAAAAAACACTGTTTGTAATGTATTAGAAGATTTAATAGATAGATACCCAGAAAACGAGTATACAGTCGCTCTTACCGGTTCTGGTGCAATGTCTGCATCAAAATTTTTGGATCTACCTTTTATTCAAGAAGTTGTTTCTTGTAAAAGGGCTGTAGAAAAATATATTCCAAAAACAGATGTAGTAATTGAACTTGGTGGTGAAGATGCAAAAATTATTTATTTTGACAAATCCATTGAACAACGTATGAATGGTACTTGTGCTGGTGGTACAGGTGCATTTATAGACCAAATGGCTTCTTTACTTAATACAGATACAGCTGGATTAAATGAGCTTGCAAAATCTCATAAAATGATTTATCCAATTGCTTCTCGTTGTGGTGTTTTCGCAAAAACTGATATTCAACCTTTATTAAATGAAGGTGCTGCAAAAGAAGATATTGCTGCTTCAATTTTCCAAGCAGTGGTAAATCAAACAATTAGTGGTTTAGCACAAGGAAGACCAATTCGTGGAACAGTAGCTTTTTTGGGTGGACCATTAAATTATTTATCAGAACTAAGAAACAGATTTATAGAGACTTTAAAATTAGATGATGAACATACTATTATTCCAGAAGAAGCTCATCTTTTAGTCGCAAAAGGAGCTGCTTTAGACTCAGTTTCTTCACATTCTATTTCAGCTGAAAAATTAAAAAGTAAAATAGATGTTTTAAAAAACTCTCATGATAATACAACTAATCCGTTAACTCCTCTATTTACAATAGATAGCGAATATGAAGAATTTAAGAAAAGACATGATAAAGATACTGTCAAGAAAGCAGAATTAAAAGATTATAAGGGCGATATCTTTATTGGAATTGACGCAGGTTCAACAACTACAAAACTAGTTGCAATAAACAATGAAGGTACACTTTTATATTCATTATATGGAAGTAATGAAGGTAATCCACTTCAAAGTGTTATAAAAATGCTTAAAAATTTATATTCTGTTATTCCTGAAGGTGTAAATATAAGATATAGTGGTGTTACAGGATATGGTGAAAAATTAATTCAAACTGCATTAAATGTTGATTTAAATGAAATTGAAACAATAGCACATTATACTGCCGCAAAAGAATTCATGCCAGAAGTTACAGCAATAGTTGATATTGGTGGCCAAGACATGAAATATATCAAAATGAAAAATGGTGCAATAGATAATATCATGCTAAATGAAGCATGTTCTTCAGGATGTGGTTCATTTATTGAAACATTTGCAAAAAGTTTAAATTTAACAATAGAAGAATTTGTAGAAAGTGCATTAGAAGCAAGAAAGCCTGTTGATTTAGGTTCTCGTTGTACTGTATTTATGAATTCAAAAATAAAACAAGCACAAAAAGAAGGATATTCTGTTGGAGATATTTCCGCAGGTCTTTCTTATTCAGTTATTAAAAATGCTATACAAAAAGTTATGAAAGTAAGAGATGTAAATACTCTTGGTTCACATATAGTTGTTCAAGGTGGTACATTCTATAATGACGCTGTTTTAAGGGCATTTGAATTAATAGTTGGAAAAGATGTTGTTAGACCAGACATTGCAGGTTTGATGGGTGCTTATGGAGCTGCACTTCTTGCTAAAGAACAATACGAAAAGAATTTAGATATGGAATATTATTCTAAAATTCTTAAAGCAGATGAGTTGGACAAGCTTGAAATCCAAACAAATCATGTTCGTTGTCCAGGTTGTGAAAATCATTGCTTATTAACTATAAATAAATTTAGTAATGGTGCAAAACACATTTCAGGAAACAGATGCGAAAAAGGTGCAGGTATTGTTGATAAAGAACATAAGGACTTACCAAACCTTATTAAATACAAATATGAAAGATTATTTAACTATAAACCTTTAGAAGAAAAGGATGCTAAACGTGGAACAATTGGTATTCCAAGAGTACTAAACATGTATGAAGATTACCCATTCTGGTTTACTTTCCTTACAAACTTAGGATTTAGAGTAATAATCTCAGAGAAAAGTAATAGAAAAACATATGAAAAAGGTATAGAATCAATGCCTTCAGAATCTGTATGTTTCCCTGCAAAACTTTCTCATGGACATATTGTTGGTTTAATTGATCAAGGAATAAAAACTATTTTCTATCCTTGTATACCATATTCTAGAAAAGAATATGAAAAAGCTGACAATCACTACAATTGTCCAATTGTTATCTCATACTCAGAGGTTTTAAAAAATAATGTTGAAGAATTAAAAAATGTAAAATTCTTAAATCCTTTCTTACCTCTTGATGCTAAGAAGCTTGCTAAAACAATTTTAGAATTGCCTGAATTTAAAGAATATAATTTTACCAAAAAAGAATTAATAAATGCAGGTAAAAAAGCTGAAGAAGAATATCAAAAATTTAAAAATGATATTAGGAAAAAAGGCGAAGAAACTTTAAAATACATAGATGAAAATAATTTACATGGTATAGTACTTGCAGGAAGACCATATCATACTGACCCTGAAGTTAATCATGGAATTGATACATTAATTACTTCTCTTGGCTTATGCGTTCTTACTGAAGATAGTGTTTCTCATTTAGATGAAGCTAAACGTCCTTTAAGAGTTGTTGACCAATGGGTTTATCACGCAAGGTTATATGCTGCTGCAAATTTTGTTGGTAAACATGATAATTTAGAATTAGTACAATTAAATTCATTTGGTTGTGGTGTAGATGCCGTTACAACAGATCAAGTTGAAGAAATTCTATCAAGCTATGATAAAATGTATACTTTAATTAAAATAGACGAAATAAACAATTTAGGCGCTGTTAGGATACGTATTCGTTCACTTTTAGCAAGCATGAAAAAACGTGAACAATTAAAAATAGAAGAAAAAGCAGATGGAAATTATGAATGTAATAAAGTTGTTTTCACAAAAGATATGAAAAAAGACTATACAATCTTAATTCCTCAAATGGCTCCTATACATTTTGAATTATTAGAAGCAGCTGTAAAAACAGAAGGCTATAATGTTAAACTTTTAAGTACATGCACAGACCATACTGTTGAAACAGGTTTAAAATACGTTAATAATGATGCATGTTACCCATCAATATTAACTACAGGTCAATTTATAGAAGCTCTTCAATCTGGTGAATATGATTTAAATAAAACAGCAATTATAATGTCTCAAACAGGTGGTGGATGTAGAGCAACAAACTATATAGGTTTCATCAGAAAAGCTCTTAAAGATGCAGGATTCTCTCATGTTCCGGTAATTTCATTTAATGTTGTTGGAATGGAAAAAATGCCTGGATTTAAAATAACTTTATCACTTGCAGAAAAACTACTAAAAATGGTTATTTACGGTGATTTACTTCAAAAATTACTTACAAAAAACAGAGCTTATGAAGTAAATAAAGGTGAAACACAAAAATTATTTGATGAATGGATGGAAAAATGTAAAAAACTACTTCAAAAATCTACTATGAAACAATTTAAGAAAAGTATTTACGATATGGTAGAAGATTTTGAAAAAATAGAGCTTGATACATCTATACAAAAGCCAAAAGTTGGTATTGTTGGTGAAGTATTAATTAAATATCATCCATTTGGAAATAACTTTGTTGCTGATAAATTAGAACAAGAAGGCGCCGAGGTAATTCTACCTGACTTTATGGGATTTGTTAAATTTATGGCAACACATAAAATAACATTTAATCAATTAATTAAAACAGGTAAATTAAAGGCTTCTATATTTAAAAAAGCAATTAAACTAATTGATATATTAGAAAAAGATGTTAGAATAGCACTTTCAAAATCTAAAAAAGGATATTTAATGCCTTGTGATATTTGGGAACTAGAAGATAAAGTAAAAGATGTATTATCAATAGGTAACCAAACAGGCGAAGGTTGGTTTTTAACTGCTGAAATGATTGAATATATCGAACATGGTATTCCAAATATCATATGTGTTCAACCTTTTGCTTGTTTACCAAACCATGTTGTTGGTAAAGGTGTAATAAAAACAATAAGAAATAAATATCCTGAAGCAAATATCGCTCCTGTAGATTATGATCCAGGTGCCAGTGAAGCAAATCAAACAAATAGAATTAAACTTTTAATCACTGTTGCTAAAGATAATCTAAATAATGATAATAAAGCTAAAAAAGCAATTGAAATTGAAAATATTGTAGATAAAACTACAAATATAGAAGAGATAAAAAAATAATAGGATTTTTCCTATTATTTTTTTATCTATATATATTATCTACTTCTTTATTCAAATTAACTTTACGATACCTTCTTAAGTCAATTTTGCCACTTAAATAATTACTTAGTTTATTATTTAAAATTAATTCTTCCTTTTCTTTTTTATTTAATGTTTTTATATAATATTCCAATTTACATGCATTTGACTTTTCTTTTGTTTGCCACGCAATTTCAACCTTTATAGGTTTATGCGTTTTTGTATATTTTGCATGATGTTTACCATCTTCAAAATGAGACTTCATTCTTTTATTTAAATCATCAGTATATCCTGTATAAATAGAATTGTCTTCACACCTTAACATATATGTATAATACATCTTTTCACCTTTTATTTTTATATTTATTTTAATTCAAAATCAGATATTTTATATCCTAATTCTTTTAACTTATCATATACCTTACTTGGAGAAATTCCAAATAAAGTATTATAATCACCGTTTACTTTATTTAAGAAAAGAGAAGCTTTCCCTAGCATTGCATATCCACATCTATTTAAAATATGTTCTTCATTTTCAACATACCATTTTATATCTTCATCAACTACTTCATTTATATATACTTCTGCTGTATCAGAAAATGTAATTTCTTGATTTTTATATAAGTCTTTAATTGTAACACCTGTAACTGCATAAGTTACTTTACCAGACATCTCTTTTAAATTTTGATATGCCTCTTCTTTAGACTTTGGTTTTTCATATATTTTACCATCCATATATATCACAGAATCTGCTGCAATTATTATTGCTTCTTCATTTATTTGTGAAGCTACTGAATTAGCCTTATCTCTTGATAAATCTTTAACATATTCAGAAGGTTCAGTAGCATTACTCTTTTCTTCTACTAAGCTTTTTACTACTTCATATTTTAATCCTAAATTATTAAATATATCTTGTCTTGGTTTTGAACTAGACGCTAATATTAATTTCATCATATATTCTCCAATCTTTTTTTATAAAAAAAGATATAAGACCATAATGCCTTATATCTTCTTGGCGGAAGCGAGAGGATTTGAACCTCCGCGGCCCTTACGAACCCTAACTGTTTAGCAAACAGTCCCCTTCAGCCACTTGGGTACGCCTCCAAATAGTTAAGTTTTCTTAAAAAAATAAATGGCGCAGAGGGTGGGATTCGAACCCACGGTACGCTATTAACGCACGCCAATTTTCAAGACTGGTGCCATAAACCAACTCGACCACCTCTGCACATCTATTGGTGTTACTCACTCGTAACAGATATATATTAACATATTTCATATATAGTTGTCAATAGATTAAACCAAAAAAATAAGAGGTTTTTACCCCTTATTTACTTATTAATTCTAATATTCTTTCTAAATCATCATTGTTAGAATAATTTATTATTATTTTTCCACTTCTAACACCTGCATCTAATTTTACTTTAGTTCCAAAGAAACCTTGAAATCTATCTTCAATATCTCTGTATATAGCTTCATATTTTTTCTTATCTTCTTTATTCTTTGCAGCATTCTTTTTATTTTTTAGATTTCTTTCTACGTCTCTTACAGAATTACCTGTTTCAATTATTTTTAAAGCCATTTTATATTGCATTTCTGGATCTTCAAATCCTAATAGTGAACGACAATGTCCTTCAGTTAATTTACCTTCTAATGCTAAATCTATAACTCTTTGATCTAAATTTAATATACGTAAACTATTTGTAATCGAACTTCTATTCATTCCTATCATGTCTGCAAGTTCTTGTTGTTTCATTCCATAATCATCTAATAATTGCTTAAATCCTTGTGCTTTTTCTATTGGGTTTAAATCTTCTCTTTGAATATTTTCAATTAAAGCAATTTCTTTTGATTTTCTTTCGTCATCATTTCTAATTATACAAGGAATATCTGTAATTCCTGCCTTTTTAGATGCTCTCCATCTTCTTTCACCTGCTACTATTTCATAGTAACCATCTTTTTTATTTACTATAATTGGTTGAATAACACCATATCTTTTTATAGATTCTGCAAGTTCATCTATCGCTTCCATATCAAATGTTTTCCTTGGTTGATTTCTGTTTGGCTCTATATCTATTATTTTGATATGTTCTATTCTTTCTCCGCTTTCTTTTAATTCTTCTTTAACCTTTTTCTTTATTTCTTTTACTTCTTTCTCTACTTCTTCTTCAGTTTGTTCTTCACTATCATTTATTAAACTATTATTTCCAAATAAAGCACCTAAGCCTTTTCCTAAACCAGTATTCTTTGCCATATATATTCCTCCTATTTTCTTTCATTTTTCTTTAATAATTCTTTAGCAAATTTTTCATAAGATCTAGCACCTTTTGATCTTGGATCATATACAGTTATTGGCATACCATAACTTGGTGCTTCACTAAGTCTAACATTTCTTGGTATTACTGTTTTATAGACTCTATTTTCAAAATATTTATTTACCTCTCTTACAACTTGATTTGATAAATTTGTTCTGATATCAAACATTGTAAGTAAAGCTCCTTCTATTTCTAAGTTTTTATTTAAATGTTTTTTTACTAAATTAATTGTATTTATAAGTTGTCCTAATCCCTCTAATGCATAATATTCACATTGTACAGGTATAAGTACACTATCTGATGCCGTAAATGCATTTAATGTAAGTAAACCAAGTGATGGTGGACAATCTATTATAATATAATCGTATTTGTCTTTTTGGTTATCTATTTTTTCTTTTAATCTAAATTCTCTTGACATCATAGAAACAAGTTCAACTTCTGCTCCCGCTAAATTTATATTTGAAGGGCATAAATCTAAATTTTTTATCATTGTTTGTTGTACTGTATTTTCAATTTCTATATCATTTATTATAACATCATATACAGAGAATTTAACGTCTTTATTTACACCTAAACCACTAGTTCCATTTCCTTGTGGGTCAGCATCTATCATTAATACTTTTTTACCTTTTTTTGCTAAAATTGTACTTAAATTTATTGCTGTTGTAGTCTTTCCTACTCCACCTTTTTGATTTGCAATTGATATAACTTTTCCCACAGAAACTTCCTCCTTTTTTGTTTTCTTTTTTCAATATAAATATAATATAAAAAATTAATAAAAAAGTCAATAAATGTTACAATATTTATTGACTTTTTTTACTATATTACTTTATTGGTTCTTTGCTTGGTAAACCTGCTTTTCTTGGGTATTTTTTAGGCGTTTCTTTTACTTTTCTTACTATAATAATTGTTCTTTTTATATCACTTCCAGGTAATTCTATTTCTTCTATTTTTTCTATCTCTCCACCCAAAATTTTTATAGCTTTTTTTGCATCTTGTATCTCTTCTTCTGCATTAGATCCTTTCATACAAATACACTTTCCTCCAACCCTTACAAGTGGAAGTAAGTATTCTATTAGTACATTTAATGCTGCGACCGCTCTTGATGTTGCAATATCAAACCTTTCTCTTTCTTTATTTCCAAAATCTTCTACTCTTGAATGTATTGTCTCAATATTTTTTAAATCTAATTCTTCTACTACTTCATTTAAAAAACTAATTCTTTTATTTAATGAATCTAATAATGTGATTTTTGAATTTTCTTTTAATATTGAAATAGGAATTCCTGGAAATCCTGCCCCTGTTCCAACATCTATTAATTTAGTATTATCCTCTACATACTTAAATATAGTTAAAGAATCTACAAAATGTTTTAATATTACTTCATTTGGTTCAGTAATTGCAGTTAAATTTATTTTTTCATTCCATTCTAATAATAAACTCATATAATTATAGAATTTATTTATTTGACTTTTATTTAATTCAATTCCTATTTGATTTGTTTTTTCCTTTAATTCATTTGAAAATATTTCACTATTCATAAATAATTCTCCCATTTTTATTATTTATTATAAGTTTCTAAATATATAAGCAATACTGTAATATCCGCTGGCGAAACTCCCGAAATCCTTGATGCTTGTCCTATAGAATTTGGTTTTACTTTGTTTAATTTTTGTCTTGCCTCTAATCTTAATCCTTTTATATCTTCATAATTAATATCTTCTGGTAAAAGTTTTTCTTCTAATTTTTTAAATTTATCTACTTGTTCCTTTTGTAATTTAATATATCCTTCATATTTTAATTCAATTTCTACTTCTTTTTGTACTTGTTCATCTAATTCTGGTCTATCTTCATCAATATCGGCAAGTCCTTTATATGTTAATTCACTTCTTTTTACTAAATCAACCAATTTTACACCTGTTGTTATCTCTGATGAATTATATTTTCTTAATAATTCATTAACCTTTTCTGTTGGTTTAATCGTTTTATTTCTAATTCTTTCTATTTCATCTTCGATTTGCTTTTTCTTTACTAAAAATTTTTGATATCTTTCTTCAGAAACAAGTCCTACTTTATAGCCTATTTCAAGTAATCTTAAATCCGCATTATCTTGTCTTAATAAAAGTCTATATTCTGCTCTAGATGTCATCATTCTATATGGTTCATTTGTTCCTTTTGTTACAATATCATCAATTAAAACACCAATATAAGCCTGTGTTCTGTCTAATATAATAGGTTCTTTTCCTTTTAATTTTAAACTTGCATTTATACCTGCAATTAATCCTTGGCATGCTGCTTCTTCATATCCTGAAGTACCATTAGTTTGTCCCGCAAAAAATAATCCATCTATTTTCTTATATTCTAATGAAAGTTTTAAATCATCAGGTTTAATACAATCATATTCTATTGCATATGCTGGTCTTGTAAATTCTGCATTTTCTAATCCAGGTAATGTTCTATACATAGCAATTTGTACATCTTCCGGAAGTGATGAACTCATACCTTGAATATACATTTCATCTGTTCCTCTACCTATTGGCTCTACAAAAATTTGATGTCTTTCTTTATCTGCAAATCTTACTACTTTATCTTCTATTGATGGACAATATCTTGGTCCTGTTCCTTTTATTTCTCCACCATATAAAGGAGATCTATGTAAGTTAGCTCTTATTATTTCATGAGTTTTTTCGTTTGTATATGTTAAATAACATGGTAATTGTTCTACATTTGGATCAATTTTATCTTCAAACGAAAATGCTTCTGGATTTTTATCTCCCTCTTGTATTTCCATCTTAGAAAAGTCTATACTTTTCTTATTTATTCTTGCAGGTGTTCCTGTTTTAAATCTAACAAGTTCTACACCTTCTCTTTTTAGCGCTTCTGATAATTTATTTGCTGGAAAAACTCCATCAGGGCCACTTTCAAATGAAACTTCTCCTATAAATATTTTTCCTTTTAAATATGTTCCTGTTGCTACTATTATACTATCAACTTCATAAATTGCTCCAATATTTGTCTCTACAGACTTTACTTTTCCACTTTCTATGCACAAGTCTACTATCTCTGCTTGTTTTAGATATAGATTTTCTTGTTTTTCTAATGTATGCTTCATTTCTGCTTGATATGCTTTTCTATCTGCTTGTGCTCTTAATGAATAAACTGCCGGTCCTTTAGAAGTATTTAACATACGCAATTGTGTAAAAGTTTTATCTATGTTTTTCCCCATTTCACCCCCAAGACAATCAATTTCTCTTACTAAATGTCCTTTTGAGCTTCCTCCTATATGAGGATTACATGGCATATTAGCAACTGCTTCTAAACTTATAGAAAACAATAATGTTTTCATACCCATTCTAGCGCATGCAAGTGCTGCTTCACATCCTGCATGTCCAGCCCCTATAACTGCAATATCATACTTTCCTGCATTGTATTTCATTATACTCTTCCTTCCTTTATTTTTTTAATTATTTTTGTCATTTTTTGTTCGCTTTTTTGTTCGCGTTTCACAAAAATTTTTGCCTGTTTTTTGTGAAACTAGACTTAATGTTCGCTAAACCTTTTTGTCAACCTATTTTTTGTATCTCTTTATTTTGTTGTCGTTCCTGGTTTGTGTCGAATTTTGTCGATTTTCTCATTTTGTCGAATCCCCGTGAAACATTTTTATATTTTTTGAACTTTTTTGTTTATTTTTAACTATACGTTTAACTGTTTTTTGGTTTCCATTTTTTATATTTTTAATTTTAAATTTTTCAATTTTTTTATCTTCAAAAAAATAATTTTAATTATATTTTTGTTCTTGAAAATCAATTTTAAGACATTTTTATAACATTTGTGTAAAGTTAATTATCTAATATTATAAAACGCATCAAATTCCATTCTAAACGTTTTTTTATTTTCCTAAACAGAATTTTGAAAAAATTTCATTAATTATATCCTCTGATACATTTTCTCCTGTTATTTTACTTAAATCTTCTAGACATTGTATAATAGAAATTGAAATTATATCAATTGGCATATTATCATTTATTGATTTCTTAGCATTTTCAATTGATTTTATTGCATTTTCAATTTGATTCTTATGTCTAATATTAGTAATAATTATCTCCTCGCCTGTTGTCATATCTTTTATTTGGAATAAATTTTCAATTTCATTATATAAATCATTTATTCCATTTCCCTCTTTTGCAGAAATTTTAATAATATTTTTATTTGTTTCAATTAATTCTTTTCTATTTTCCAAATTATTTTCTACTATATCAGTTTTATTTAATAATATTATTGCATTTTTATTTTTTATTAAATTTAATATTTCTAAATCTTCTTTTTCTAAATCTTTAGAATTATCAAATATTGCAAGAATTAATTCTGCATCATTTAAAACATTTATTGCTTTTTCTACACCTATTTTCTCTATTTGATCATCTGTATCTCTTATTCCCGCAGTATCTATAATTTTTAAAGGGATCCCATTTATATTAATATATTCTTCTATCGTATCTCTTGTCGTTCCTTCTATCTCGCTAACTATAGCTCTTTCTTCTTTTAATATTTTATTTAATAAAGAAGATTTCCCTGCATTTGGTCTACCAATAATCGCAGTTTTTATTCCTTCTTTTAAAATTCTTCCTTTATTAAAACTATTTTTTAAGTCTACTAATTTATTTTCAACTAAATCAAGTTTTTTATAGGCTTTTTCATTTGTAGTTTCTTCTATATCATATTCAGGATAATCTATAGAAGCCTCTATATCTGCCATCATATCTAATAAATCATTTTTTATTTCTTTTATTCTATTAGATAATTCACCTTCTAACTGATTTATTGATGCTTTTGCTTCTTTATCAGTTTTACTATTTATTAAATCCATTATTGATTCTGCTTGAGATAAATCTATTCTTCCATTTAAAAATGCTTTTTTAGTAAATTCTCCAGGTTCAGCTAAAATTGCACCATTTTTTAAGCATTCTTCTAATATTATTTTCTCAATTATCATTCCGCCATGGCTGTTTATTTCGCACATATCTTCTCTTGTATAACTTTTGGGATTTCTAAAAAATGATACTAAAACTTCATCTATAACCTCTCCTGTAGATGAATTAATAATAAATCCATATTGAATTGTATATCCTTTTATATCTTCAATATTAATTTTTTCTTTTTTATTATTAACAAACATTTTTTGAAGAATTTGGAATGTTTCTTTTCCACTCATTCTTATTATTCCAATCCCTCCGTTGCCTATTGCCGTAGATATTGCCGCAATTGTTTCCATATTTATTTTCCTTTCTTTTTTTATAAAAAAAGTCAAAGCTAGACATAGTTTATTTATACAAACTAAAATCTTCACTTTGACTTCCGATTTTATAATTATTTAATTTTTGAAATAACAACTCTTCTGTTGTCTCCCTCACCAATACTATGGTTCTCTATTTTTTCAAATCCTTGTAAACTGTTATGAATAATTTTTCTTTCATATGGCGTCATAGGTTCTAATGTGACAGATTTTCCAGTTTTTAATACTGTTTTAGCAACTTTTTGTGCTAATTCATCTAATACTTTTTCTCTTTTTTCTCTATAATTTTCGATATCTAAAATAAGTTTTATTTTTTCATTTTGACCATTATTAGCAATACTTGATAATATAGTTTGCATTGCATTTAATGTATCTCCTCTATATCCTATCATCATTCCAGATGCAGTTCCATTTATATCAACTAAAATAGTATAATCTTCTATTTTTATTGTATATTCAAGGCTTTCATCAACTTTTTTTATCCAAGACTTTAAAAATTCTTCTACTTTATTTTTAGAATTTTCAATTGCTTCCATATTTTGTGAATACTCTCTTCTTGGTTTTTCTTCAACATTTTCTTTTGTTTCATAATTGCTTGATTTTTCAGCTTTTTCTTTTATAGTTAATTCTACTTTTACAACTCTTGGTGTTAATATGCTAAAGAAACTTTTTTTATTTTCTTCTTCTAAAACTTTAATGTCAACTCTATCTTTTGAAACTCCTAATTGTTTTAATCCATTTTCAATTGCTTCATTTGTTGTTTTTCCTTCAGATATAATAGAATTACTCATTTTCGTCACCTTCCTTAGATTTCATTATTTTTGTAAGTACAACCCTTTCTAATATAATTAGTAGGTTACTTACAAGCCAATATAAAGCTAGACCAAGTGGTGCAATAAAAGCTATTGATATAGACATTATAGGCATCATATAAAGCATTGTATTACTCATTTGTCCCATACTATCCATTAATTCATCTTGTGAATCTGTTTCTTTTTGTTCCCCATTTTCATTAACTTCTTTTAATTCTTTTTCTTTCTTCTTTTTCTTTTGAGCACTTGTTGTCATTTTAATTGAAATAAACGAAGTTATAACATATAATCCAGGAATTATATATACAGTCCAATCAGTCATATTTTGTGATGGAACTTTACTTAAATCAAGTCCAAATAATTCCATATTAATTCTTAATTTTTCTAAATTATCTCTTTTTTGTATTAATTCTTCTTTACTTAATATTTTTACTTTTTCTTCATTTTCTTTATTTTCTTCATTGCTAACTACTTCTGTATTTTCTTGTTCTTCTGATTCTTCTTCAACTTTTTCATTATTTATTTCTTCAGATTCATCATTATTTTCTTTTACTTCTTCTGCTTTTTCTTCACTATTTATTTTATTAATTCTTTCAACATAGCTATCATAGTTTTCTATATCATTAACTGTTTGCTTATATTCTTCTTCTATTTTAGCAATTATACCAATTTCTATATAATTTACTCTATTTCCGCCATTAGATTGTTCTATTTCTGTTTTGTATCCTTCATATATATTTTTTAAAGTTTCATCACTATTCACTCTTTTCATATATGTAAGTGGTTGGCTAACTAACCAGAACACTGCAAGTATTATAACAATTTGAATAATTCCACTTAAGCATCCACTAAATGGACTCATCTTTTCATCTTTATATAATTGCATTGTTTCTTTATTTAATCTTTCTGGATCATTTCTATATTTAAATTGTAATTGCTTTGTTTTTTCTTGTAATGCTGCCGATTTCTTCATAGTTGTTTGTTGTTTAATAGTTATTGGTAGTAATATTAACCTTAATAATACTGAAAAAATCATTATAGCAATACCATAGCTACCTATCCATTGATATAAAAAATTTAAAACATATCCAAAAATTTCTGATATAAATCCCATTGCTTCCTCCTATTTAATTTATTTTAAAGGATCGTATCCACCTTTACTAAACGGATTACATTTTAAAATCCTAATAATTCCTAAAAAACATCCTTTAAAAAAACCATACTTTTCAATTGCTTGTTTAGTATATTCTGAACATGTAGGATAATATTTGCAGTGTATTCCATGAAAACTAAATATTTGAGATATATATTTTTTATAAAAATTAATAAACCAAATTCCTATCTTTTTCATTATTTAATTCCTGCTTTTTTTAACAAAATATCCATATCATCATGTATTTGTGTTGATTTTATATCTATAAATTCTTTCTTATTCCATAAAAATACTATATTGTAACCTTTATTTAAGTTATTTTTTTCTAAATAATAACTTTCTCTTATTATACGTTTTAATCTATTTCTCTTAACTGCTTTACCTATTTTTTTACTAATTGCAATACCTATAATATTTTTTTCCTTTTTATTAGTTGTTACATATATAGTTATGTATTTTCCAATATAAAATTTACCTTTATTTAATACATTTTTAAATTCATAATTTTTCTTCAAAGTATCGATTTTTCTCATATTTTCCCCCTATACAAAAGGAAATTACTTTATAAAGAAATTATAAAAAAGACCACATTATTTTTTATAACGTGGCCTTTCATTAATTTAAGCACTTATTTTTTTTCTACCTTTTGCACGTCTTGCTTTTAATACATTTCTTCCAGATTTAGTTTCCATTCTTTTCATAAAACCATGCTCTTTTTGTTCTTGTCTCTTTTTTGGTTGGAATGTTCTTTTCATTTTTATTAGCACCTCCTGTATCTATTAAAACCGTAAACGGATTTATTCTTTTTTATTAATCTTAATAAGCCTTTTTATTATATATTATAAATCTTTTTATGTCAATAGTTTGCATAAATTTTGTATTATTTTTATTATAATAATATAAAAAGAGAGCCCTTTTAGACTCTCTTTAATAGCTTTCTTTTTACAACGAAATATCAGTTCCGTAACCAGTAAATGCCTTTATTGATGTTGAAATGTATTGTTCATGATCTCTTTTAGAATAAAATTCATCAACGGCATAATTTGCATCAGCTCTGATCAATACAACCTTATCAGGAATAATTTCAATCCTGTCAATCTTAATATCTTCTTTCAGAAGACCTTTTGCAAACTCAAGCACCTCATCATCTGCCTTAATTTCATAAAACTCTTCATCTACGTTTTCAACTTTGAAGACTGTTTTAAGAAATTCTTTGACAAATTCATATTCCTTCATAAATTTGTCATCATTTTTCATTCTTTGCCGAACTCTTTCACATGCCTCTTTTAATGTTACTTCTTCCATTTCATTACCTCCATATATTAATATTTACAGGTTCCTTTATAATAATCATGCTACTTGCATGTAATAAATTTTAATATAAAAATTTTAACATAATAAATTAATTTTTGCAAACATGAATTAGATATTATTCGATTTTTTACTTTATTTAAATTATTTTTTTTATTTGTATTGACTATTTAATCTCATTTTTGATATGATATAAAAACAATAGGGAAATACAAGTTACAGATATTTTACTATATACAAACTTATATTCGTTTTTATCCACATATTGTGTATAACTTTGTGGATAATTATCGACCCTATAAATATTTTTTGGAGGAATTGTAATGCAACAAAATGAATTAAATGAACTTCTTACAAAAGCTAAAGAATTAATAAAAAATGAAATTTCTCCAATTGCATATGATACATGGATTAAAGAACTTGAAATTCAAAGTTTTGATGGGGGAAATGTACTACTTATTTGTTCTACAACATTTAATAAAGAATCTATTGAAGCAAGATATCATTCTTTAATCGTAAATACTTTTAATTATTTAACTAACAAAGAATGTAGTGTATCAATCTTATCAAGAGAAGAACTTAATAAAAAACAAGAAGAGGGAATGTCTAATAATATAGAAGTAAATCTTCCAAATATTATTAATCCTACATTAAATCCAAAGTTTACTTTTGATACATTTGTAGTTGGAAATAATAACCGTTTTGCTCATGCTGCTGCACTTGCTGTAGCTGAATCACCTGGAGCCTCATATAATCCTTTATTTATTTACGGAGGAGTAGGTTTAGGGAAAACTCACTTAATGCATGCAATCGGAAATGAAATTTTAAGAAATAATAGAAATTCAAATATTTTATATGTAACTGCAGAAAATTTTACAAATCAAATAATAAATGCAATTAAAGATTTAAAAACAGAACAATTTCGTACTAAATATCGTAATATAGATGTTTTAATTATAGACGATATTCAATTTTTAGCAGGAAAAGAAAGAAGCCAAGAAGAATTTTTCCATACATTTGAAACACTTCATAATAATGGAAAACAAATTATAATTTCTAGTGATAGACCACCAAAAGATTTAAGTCAAATGGAAGATAGGTTAGTATCAAGATTTGAATGGGGACTTTTAGCAGATGTCGATAGGGCAGACTATGAAACTCGTTTAGCTATATTAAGAAAAAAATCTAAATTAGAAAATATTATAATAGATGATGAAATTTTATCAAATATAGCTAATAGAATTGATACTAATATTAGAGAACTAGAAGGAGCTTTGAATAAGCTAATTGCAAGATCGTTATTAATTAATAGTCCAATAACCATGGAAATGGCAGAATGGGCAATAAACGAAATAGTTTCATCAAAAGACAAAGTAATATCTTCAGAATTTATACAAGAAACAGTTGCAAAATACTTTAATATTGATCCTAAAGATTTAGTTGGTTCTAAAAAATCAAATGACATAGTATTTCCAAGACAAATTGCTATGTATTTATGTAGAACAGTTCCACAACTTTCTTTACCTCAAATAGGAAAGGATTTTGGAAACAGAGATCATACAACAGTAATGCACGCTTGTAAAAAAATAGAAAAAGATATTAAGGAAAATAAAAATACAAAGATGATTGTGGATAGTGTGAAAAACATTTTAATTTCTCAATAGTTATTATTAAATAAATGAAAATTTAAAATTTTTAAAAAAACTGTTTGGAAAAAAAATTGTTTGGAAAATGTATTTCAATTTCTACTTACGGAATAAATACATTGGTTATACACAGGTACCTGTGAAAATTGTGTAGAAAAACTGTTTAAAACTTAATTATTCACATTTAAAAATTTCACATGTTGAAAAATTGATAGTTTATCCACAAAATTATCAACATAAAAAAATGTAGGGATATAAGTTATTAACAAAGTTTTCCACACAATCCACAGCACCTATTACTACTACTACTAAAATTATTTTATAAGTTAAAAGGAGTTTGATTGAAAATGAAAATCGTTTGTGAAAAAGAAAAAATACTTAAAGCTATTAATTCCGTAACAAAAGCGGTAGCTACTAAAACAACAATGCCTATATTAGAAGGTATATTAATTCAAACAAATGATAAAGAAGTAAAATTTACAACCTATGATTTAGAAATAGGAATAGAATATATAATAGATGCAAATGTTGAAGAACAAGGATCAACAGTTGTAAATGCTATAATGTTTAGTGAAATTATAAGAAAATTACCAGATACAGATATAAAAATATCTATTAATGAAAAGAACTTATTAGTAATAGAGTGTGAAGGTTCATTATATAAACTTGCAACAATGAATCCAGATGAATTTCCTGAATTACCAAAAATAAATGTAGAAAATTCAGTAGAAATAGAACAAAATACATTAAAAGAAATGATTAGAAAAACAATATTTGCTGTAAGTGCTGAAGAAAATAGACCAATATTTACAGGATGTTTATTTGAAATAAAAAATAATAAATTAAATGTAGTAGCAGTAGATGGATTTAGACTTGCATGGAAATCTAAATTTTTACAAAGTAGTGTAAATGACTTTAGTGCTGTTATTCCAGGTAGAACATTAAATGAAGTAAATAAAATAATATTAGATTCTTTTGATATGGTAAAAATAGGAGTAGCAAAGAATCAAGCATTATTTGAAATGGAAAATTGTAAATTAGTTACAAGATTATTAGATGGAGAATTTTTAAATTATAATAGTGTAATTCCAGAAAATTGGGAAACAAGAGCAAGAGTAAATAAAAATAATCTTCAAAATTGTTTTGAAAGAATTAGTTTAATTTCAGCATCAAGTATAGAAAAAGAAAAAAAATATCCTGTTAAGTTATCAGTAGAAATAGGAAA
The DNA here is from genome assembly GCA_017934475.1 of Clostridia bacterium. Lineage (GTDB taxonomy): Bacteria > Bacillota > Clostridia > TANB77 > CAG-508 > UMGS1663. The sequence goes on from JAGBJN010000004.1 coordinate 170,568, forward strand.
AATGGTTATTTCTTGTACAAATCAAACAGGGGATGCTAAAGAAGAAATGTTTATTTCAACAGAAGGGCAAAACTTAGAAGTAGCTTTTAATCCAAAATATTTCTTAGATGCATTACGTGCAATAGATGATGAAGAAATTAATGTTGACTTTGGATCAAGTATTTCACCATGTATTATTAGACCAGTTGATGATGGAGATTATATTTATATGATATTACCAATTAGATTAAAAGATTAAAATTGGAGGGAATATATCCACATTCTATTAATGATATGTGGATAAATATACGATGAATATTACAAAAATCAAGCTAAAAAATTTTAGAAATTATGATGAACAAGAAATAGAACTTGGAAATAATATAAATATTTTTTATGGAGATAATGCACAAGGAAAAACTAATATTATAGAATCAATATTTTTATGTGCTATAGGAAAATCCTTTAGAACAAATAAAGATAATGAACTTATTAAATTTAATGAAGATTTTGCTCAAGTGTATATAGAATATGAAAAAAGTGATAGAGAAGGAAATATAAGAATAGATATTTCTAATAAAAAAAATATTTATACAAATGGAATAAAAGTAAAAAAATTAAGTGATTTATTAGGAAATATAAATATAGTAATATTTACACCAGATGATATTAATATTTTAAAAGACGGACCTCAAAAAAGAAGAAGATTTTTAGATATTATGATAGGACAACTTAGACCTAATTATATATATATAATAAATATGTATAATAAAACATTAGAACAAAGAAATAATTATTTAAAACAAATAAAAGAAGAAAATAAACCAGAAGATTTATTAGATATTTGGGATGAAAAACTTATTGAATATGGGGTTCAAATATACAATTATAGAAATGAATTTATTGAAAAAATAAAAAATAAAATAAATGATATTCATAATAAAATAACTTCAGAAAAAGAAGAAATAAAAATAGAATATTTATCTAATTGTGTAAATAAAGAAACATATTCAAATTGGTTAAAAGAAAGAAGAAAATTAGATATTATAAAAGGATATACAACAAAAGGAATTCATAGAGATGACTTTAATGTATATATTAATGATAATTTAGTAAATATTTATGGTTCTCAAGGACAAAATAGAACTGTAATGTTATCTTTAAAAATTTCAGAAATGAATGTAATTTATGATGAAATAGGAGAATATCCTATATTATTATTAGATGATTTTATGTCTGAGCTTGATGAAAAAAGAAGAAAAAACTTTTTAGAAAATATAAAAAATAATCAGATTATTATTACATGTACAGACAAAATAGATTTAAAAAATGCCGATTATAAATTATTTAATGTAAATCAAGGAAATATTGAAAAATAATCAAACATTTATATCCGTAATAAAAAAATAAAAAAAATACTTGCAAAAAAAATAATTTAGCGATATAGTTATTAACAGATTATTATCAAAATGTGGATAAGGTAGGTAAAAAAATGGAAAAATACGAGCATAAATATGGGGCAGATCAAATACAAGTATTAGAAGGTTTAGAAGCAGTCAGAAAAAGACCAGGTATGTATATAGGAAGTACATCTGTAAGAGGTCTTCATCATTTAGTTTATGAAATAGTAGATAACTGTGTTGATGAAGCTTTAGCAGGTTATTGTACAGAAATAAACATTCAAATAGAACCAGGAAATATAATATGTGTTGAAGATAATGGTAGAGGTATACCAGTTGATATTCATGCTAAAACAAAAATATCAGCAGCTGAAACTGTTTATACAGTACTACACGCTGGTGGTAAATTCGGTGGAGATAGTGGTTATAAGGTATCTGGAGGTCTTCATGGAGTTGGTGCATCTGTTGTTAATGCTTTATCTAATTGGACAGAAGTTACAATTCAAAGAGATGGTGGAATATATGAAATGAAATTTGAAAAAGGTAAAACTGTTCAATCTCTTACAAGAATTGGTGATTCAGATAAAACAGGTACAAAAGTTAGATTTTTAGCAGATGATACAATATTTGAAACAACAGAATATGATTATGAAACTCTTGAAACAAGATTTAGAGAAATAGCATTTTTAACAAAAGGTTTAAAAATAACTATTGAAGATTTAAGAGGGGAAACACCTCAAAAAAATGAATTCCATTTTGAAGGTGGACTTATCTCATTTGTTGAATATTTAAATAAAAACAAAGAAAAAATTCACAAAGATCCAATATATATAGAAAAAAATGTTAATGAAGTCCCTGTAGAAATATCATTCCAATATACAACAGCATATTCAGAAAATATTTATTCATTTGTAAATAATATTAATACAATTGAAGGTGGAACTCATTTAGAGGGATTTAAAAGAGCTTTAACAAAAACATTTAATGATTATGCAAGAAACCATAATTTATTAAAAGATAAAGATCAAAACCTTGTAGGTGAAGATATAAGAGAGGGAATAACAGCAGTTATTTCAGTGAAAGTTAAAGAACCTCAATTTGAAGGACAAACTAAAACTAAACTTGGAAATAGTGAGGTTACAGGTGTTGTTCAAAGTGCTGTTAATGAAGCATTAGCTGAATTCTTAGAAGAAAATCCAGGTGTTGCTAAAACAATTCTTGAAAAATGTATTAGTGCATATAGAGCAAGAGAAGCAGCTAGAAAAGCAAGAGAATTAGTTAGAAGAAAATCAGCATTAGAATCAACTACACTTCCAGGAAAACTTGCAGACTGCAGTAGTAAAAATCCTGCAGAATGTGAAGTATATATAGTCGAGGGAGATTCAGCTGGTGGTTCAGCAAAACAGGGAAGAGATAGAAGATTCCAAGCAATACTTCCACTTTGGGGTAAAATGCTTAATGTTGAAAAAGCAAGAGCAGATAAAATATATGGAAATGATAAATTAAATCCAGTAATTTTAGCAGTTGGTGCTGGAATTGGTTCTGATTTTGATATTTCTAAGATTAGATATGGAAAAGTAATAATAATGGCTGATGCCGATGTTGATGGTGCGCATATTAGAACATTATTATTAACATTCTTCTTTAGATATATGAGACCTTTAATAGAAAATGGAAATGTGTATTTAGCACAACCACCATTATATAAATTATCTAAAAAAGGAATGCAAGATGTATATTGCTATACAGATGAAGATTTGGAAAAAGCATATAAAGATTTAGCAGAAAAAGGAATAGAAAGAGAACAATTAGGATTACAAAGATATAAAGGTCTTGGTGAAATGAATCCTGAACAATTGTGGGAAACAACTATGGATCCTGCAAATAGAATATTAATAAAAGTAACTATGGAAGATGCTATTAAAGCAGATCAAATATTTACAATATTAATGGGAGATGACATTGAACCACGTAGAGAGTTCATAGAGAAAAATGCTAAATATGTTAAGAATCTTGATGTATAAAATAAAACAATTTAATAAAATAATAAATAAAAGCATATAGGAAATTAATCCTATATGCTTTTATAATATAAAGCTAATATTAACTTTCAGCTAAAACTATTATTCATAATTTTTTCACCTAATATACATTACTGCATAAATAAGCAATAAACCACAAATAATAATCAGTTGCTAGGCTATAAATACACACATTATAACTATATTCATCCTAGTCAAAGGACTAATAATAACCACAATAATATATAAATATAACCATGACTTCGAATATATTACCTATTATTATAACCATATAGATGGATACAAATAAATATTTATTTAATATAGCTAAAATAACAAATAATATATTCTTCATCGCCGACATAATATAACCTAATAAAGCATAAGCTAAAGCAATATTATATCTTTGTTCGAATAATAAAAAGCTAAAAATAAAACCTCTTATTACTCTAAGTTAGGCTAATATTAACCTTACAATTTTATTATTTACAAAATTTTTTTTATTATACAAATTATTATATTTAAATTTTTCCAATTATATTTTTAGTAATAAAAAATAAAATAAAAAATAAA
>JAGBJN010000017.1 GCA_017934475.1 Clostridia bacterium
CATACAATAACAAACATTACAGCAGAAGCATTTGCAAATGTAAATGTACAAACAGTAAAAATAAGAGCTGGAGATGTAGATGATAGTTCTGAAATTGAATTAGATGACTTAGTAGAATTAAATGAGCACATTGGGGAAGTGTTAAATGATTCTAATAAAGTATTTGATTTGAATGAAGACGGAGAAATCGATGTATTAGATAGAAAACTAATAAAAGCAAATTATCATAGAAAAGCAATAGTAGAAAGATGGATAAATGCAGAAAAAGAAGAAATGATATTACCACTAGAGGAAGGCTATACAATCACATCGGAATATGGATATAGGGTTGATCCATTTGGAAGTGGTGAAACAGTATTCCATAGTGGAATAGATATGGTAGGAGAGCATCATGAAGAAGTAAAAGCAGTATTAAGTGGAGAAGTAACATATGCAGGGGTGCAATCAGGTTACGGTAACTGTGTAGAAATTAAACATACTGTAGATGGGGTAACGGTATATAGTTTCTATGCCCACTTATCAAAAATAGATGTAAGTGTAGGAGAATTTGTACAACAAGGAACAACAATAGGAGAGCAAGGAGGAGCACAAACTGATCCAAATCCAGGATCAAGTACAGGAGAACATTTACATTTTGAACTTCGTAGTGAAAGCGGTTCAGGACACAGTCTAAATCCACATGATTATTTAGAATTATAAATAAATGAGCAATCATCTTTAGCGATTGCTCATTTATTTTGTTTGTTCTATGTCTTTTTATATGACAAAATATATCTAAAAATAAAAAAAATGTGTAAAAAAGCACTAAAAAACGTCAAAAAATGTGAAAAGATATATTATAAAACTATCAAAAAATGTGATAAAGTTACTTGAAAAGTTTCTAAAAATGTGATAAAATAAAATTGGAGGTAAATTATGGAAAGATTAAAAAGAAAAATTGATCAATATCTTATTGACTGGAAGAATAGAAGTGATAAGTTGCCATTGATAATAAAAGGCGCAAGGCAAATAGGTAAAACGAATGCGATTAGAAACTTTGGTAAAAATAATTATAAAGTATTTATAGAAATAAATTTTGCTTTCCAACCAGAATTCAAGACAATTTTTAAGGATGGATTTGATGTTAATAAAGTTATAAAAAATATTACATTAAAAATTCCTAATATAGAATTAATTGAAAATGATACCTTAATTTTTTTTGATGAAATGCAAGAGTGCGCTAATACTGCAACGGTATTAAAACCTTTTAGAGAAGATGGAAGATATGATGTAATATGTTCTGGTTCGTTAATGGGGATAAATTACAAAGAAATAGAATCAAATAGTGTTGGAAATAAAGAAGACTATATAATGCGTTCTATGGATTTCGAAGAGTTCTTATGGGCAAAAGGATATAAAGAAGATCAAATTGAAGATTTATATATATGTATGAAAGAAACCAAACCTCTTAGTCAAGTACAATATGAAGTTATGATGGATAATTTTAAGGACTATATGATTGTTGGCGGAATGCCTGCAATAGTAAGCAAATTTGTAGAGAATAATAATTTTAGTGGTATTCTAAAAATGCAACAGCAAATATTAATAGATTATGAAGAAGATATAACAAAATATGCTGGAGGTTTAGATAAAGCAAAAATATTAAATTGTTATAAAAAAATACCTGTTTTTTTGGGAAATGAGAATAAAAAATTTCAAATATCAAAAATTGCAGATGGTGCAAGAAATAGAGAATATGTAGGAGTAATAGAATGGCTTGAAAATGCAGGGATAGTTAATATTAGTTATGCAATGGAACAAGCATGTTTACCATTAAAAGCAAATTATAATCCAGATAATTATAGATTATATTTTGCTGATACAGGACTTTTAATTGGTTCTCTAGATGAAGAAATGCAAAAAGATTTAAGAAATAATGAAAATATGAACACATATAAGGGTGCATTATATGAAAATATAGTTGGTGATATGTTAGTTAAGGCAGGATATGATTTATTTTTTTATAGAGAAGATAGTAAAAAAATTGAAATGGATTTTATGATAAGAGATATTAATTCTTTGATTCCAGTTGAAGTAAAGGCAAATGACAATGCAACAGTATCTCTAAATAACTTAATAAATAATGATAAATATAAAGATATAAAATATGGAATAAAATTGTGTAATAAAAATATCGGATTTAACGGAAAGTTTTATACTTTTCCATACTTTATGACATTCTTATTGAAGAGATATTTAAGTGAAAAGGAATAAAAATATTATTTGGCCAATTTTGGTAAATACTATGGCGCGTAGCGATTTTTATTAATAACATATATTTTGTAATATAAAAAATAATAAAATGATAAAAAAGGACTTTGGATTATCAAAGTCCTTTTTTCCGTAGCATAGTAGAATATAAATAATTGTAATAATTCATTTTTATAGATTGAAAGACTTATCTTATTTTAATTAAAATAGAGGTAGATTATTTTATTATTATATATAAACAAAAGAAAGGAAAATAATATGCTATCTAAGAAATTAAAAGC
>JAGBJN010000005.1 GCA_017934475.1 Clostridia bacterium
AAAATAAAATAATAAAATAATAAAAGAATAAATCCCTATAGATAAGCATAAGATTAAATAACTTATCTATGGGGGTTTTTATATGTTTTTTATTTTTAATAAATCTAAAATTTGTTCATATTTAGTATCAGTGGGAACTGTAGCAGTTTTACTAGTTATGGGATTTTATATATCAGAAAATAATGAAACAATGCAAACTTCATCTAATATAGTGCAAGATTCATTAAATAATATTGAAAATAATATTACAAATGAGGCGAAAGACAATATAAATAATGCAATACAAAAATAAAATTTAAAAAAATAAACTTTTTATGTAGACAAAAATGGAAAATAGTGGTATAATTGTAATTGTAGTTAAACATTCTAAAAGATAAACTAAAAGAATAAAATACAATAGATAAACAAATAAGGGGAGGAAAAGAAATTGAATACAAATTATTCAGAGAATAATCAACTAGTTTTAGTTGGAAAAGTAACAAGTGATAAAAGATTTAGTCACGAAATTTATGGAGAAAAATTTTATGTTTTTGACTTAAGTGTTCCACGTTTAAGTGGTAATGCAGACATTATTCCAATAACAATATCAGAAAGATTACTTTTAGAAGAAGATTTAGATATTGGAAAAAATATTACTATTGAAGGACAATTCCGTTCATACAATAGTTATGAAAATGAAAAAAACAGATTAGTACTTACAGTATTTGCAAAAGAAGTTAAATTCTTAGAAGGTGAAGAAGAATTTAAACCATCAAAAGAAAATGTTTCAAATGAAGTTACATTAGATGGTTACATTTGTAAAAAACCAATTTACAGAAAAACACCTTTTGGAAGAGAAATTGCAGATATATTACTTGCAGTAAATAGAGCATACAACAAATCAGACTATATTCCTTGTATAGCATGGGGAAGAAATGCTAGATTTAGTGAAAACATACCAGTAGGAACTGAAGTAAGAATAGTTGGTAGAGTTCAATCAAGACAATATGAGAAAAAATATGAAGATGGAACATCAGAAATAAAAGTTGCTTACGAAGTTTCAGTAGCAAGTTTAGAAGTAGTAAATGCAGATATAGATGAAGAAAATAAAGAAGAAAATGAAGAACAAGCAATGTAATTAAGAAGATAAAGGAAAAAGAATAGTAGTAACTATTCTTTTTTCTTGACAGGAAAGAATAATATGATGTACTATATTATTATAAAAATAGTATGAGGAGGAAAAAATGGAAGAAGAAAAAGTTGTAAAAAAAGAAAGTAATTTTGTATGGGGAATTCTAGGCTTTTTTATTCCTTTAGCAGGATTAATTTTATTCTTTGTATGGAAAAAGGATAAACCACAAAGAGCAAAGGCAGCAATAATTGGATTTATTATATATATTATATTTGCTGTGGTATTTACATTGTTTGCAGCAATAATTATTGCAATAGTTACGGTGACTGCAGGAAGCTTAGAAAGTACAAGTAAGCCAAGTGATTATAGTTATACAAGCCTTAATTACTATGATTCAAAGAAAACAAATAATAATTCAACAAGTGTAAGCACAAATACAACAAATACAAATACAAATACAATAAATACAAATACAATAAGCACAAACACAACAAATACAAATACAATAAATACAAATACAACAAAAACAAACACAACAAGTACAAACACAACAAGTACAAATACAACAAATACAAATACAACAAGTACAAATACTCAAAGAGTTGGAGATGATAAATTTGGATATATAACAGTTCCAAGTAACTGGTATAGATTTATTGATCCAGATGCAACAAGTACATTACAATATTCATATGCAAATGTATACATTGTAACACTTTATGCTAGAGATAAGTCAGAAGTTTCAGCACGTGGTTATGCAGCAAGTACAATGTACAATATGAAACAAGAAGGAGCAGAAAATGTTACTGGAGCAACAGTAACATTAGGAAAATATACTGCATATCAAGTTTATGGTTACTACAGAAGTGAAAATTTATGGCTAGTTTGTTGGCACTTTGAAGCAGAAGATGGTAAAACTCATTATATTTCTATGGAAGGACCAGATGCATCAAGTGAATACTTTAAAATTCCAGAAACATTTTCACTAAAAAAATAAATTTACTTAATATTTCTTATTTATTTGAATATAATAAACATAGAAAATTAATAACAATGAGTGTTATTAGATTAATATAATAAAAACACATTCGTACTAAAGAACAGTAGAATGTGTTTTTTTATGAAATCGGTAAAAAATATTGACAAAATTCGATAAAAAAATATATGATTAAAGAGTAAAATTTAATAATTTTTTAGGAGGTGAAAAATGAAGAAAAAGGTTATATTAACATTAGTGTTAGCAATAACTTTGATATTTACAATACATACTTTTTCTTTTGCAGATGTAGGAAGTTTTGACAGATATGATAGTGGAAGTTCAGATTGGGGTTCAAGCTCATCTGATTGGGGTTCAAGCTCATCAAGTTGGGATTGGGGCTCAAGTTCAAGTTCTTCATGGGATTCTGATTATGATTCAGATGGAATAGGAATTTTAGGATTATTATTTGGATTATTTGGTACAGGTGGAGGAACAACAACTGTAATAATAATTATTATAATATACTTAATTTATAGAGCATCAAAGAAGAAAAATAGAGGAGAGAGACCAGTGCAACAACAAAATACATATACACCACCAAGAAATGTACCATCAAGTGTATATACAACAAATGTACACGATGTACCACAAACTCATGTACATGCAGAAAGAGTAAAAGAAATAGATCCAAACTTCTCAGAAGAAAAAATGATATCATATGCAAAAGATTTATTTGTAAAATTACAAAATGCATGGACAGCAAGAGAATGGGAAGAAATGAGACCACTAGAAACAGAGAGTTTATTCGAACAACACAATAAACAAATCCAAAACTATATAGATACAAATCGTATAAATGTAATAGATAGAATAGCTGTAAATTATGCAACAATTTGCGGATTCAGACAAGAAGGAGATAGAGATATCTTAGAAGTAGCATTAAAAGCAACAATGAAAGATTATATAATTGATGCAACAACAAAAGAATTACTAGAAGGAATAAAAGAACAAGACAGAATAACAGTATATAAATTAACATTTGAAAGAAAAACTGGAGTTCTAACTCCTGAAGGAACAGAAGAAATAAAGACAACAAACTGTCCAAATTGTGGAGCACCAACAAAGATAACATCAGCAGGAAAATGTCCATATTGCGGAAGTGTAATTACAACAGGAAATAATACGTGGGTATTATCAGGTTTAGAACCATATAGAAATTAATATAAAGGAGAATAAGATTATGGGATTAATTAAACAGGTATTTGAAACAGTTAAAGGAGCAGCAGGAAATGCAATTAAAGGAACATTAGAAGATCAATTTAAAGAGGCAATCAGATGTGAGGATATGGGAAATGATATCCTTATGGTTAAAAAAACTACACCAACAGGAGTTATTACAAGTGATAGTACTATTATTGTAGCACCTGGCCAATGTGCTATCATCTATGATAATGGTAGAGTTATAGATGCAACAGCAGAAGATGGAATATATAAATTTGATTCATCTTCATCACCATCATTCTTTGGTGGAAAATTTAAAGAAACATTTGGAGAAATGTGGCAAAGATTTACATATGGTGGAGCAAGTGCTAAAGAGCAAGCAGTATTTTTCTTCAATATAAAAGAGATTATGGAAAATACATTTGGAACAGCAACTCCAATACCATATGCAGATTGGTCACATCCAATACCAAACCAAATGACAAACACAATTACTCCATTAAGAGTTGATATTAAATGCTATGGAAAATATACATTTAGTATAGATAATCCAGCAATATTTATGGAAAAAATTGCAGGAACAGCAACAACATACAAGAAAAATCAATTAGTTGAACAAATAAGAAGTGAAGTTTTAGCAGTATTCCAAAATGTTACAAATGAATTAGGAAATAGTGAACACAAAGTTGCAGTACTTGAACTTCCAAGCCAAACAGATGAAATAAAAACAATGATGAATGAAAAAGTATTTGACCAAAAACTTCGTGAAAGAGGATTAAGAATCGATTCATTCTTAGTAGAGTCAGTATCACTTGATGAAGCATCTGCAAAGAAAATAGATGATTATGAATTAAGTTCAAATGCATACATGCAACAAGGTAAAATGGTTGATGCATACTCAGAAGCTATAAAAAATGCTGCATCAAATGAAGCTGGTGCAATGAATGGATTTATGGGAATCGGCATGATGAATATGCAAACTGGAAATGCAGTTAATAACATAGTTGGAGGAGCATGGAATAATACAGATAATAGTAGAGTAGACTTAAGTAAAGAAGATACAAAAGCAGAACAAGCACCAGTACAAAATGATAGTTGGACATGTGAATGTGGATCAGTAAACAATGGAAAATTCTGTTCAAATTGTGGAAAAGAAAAAGCAAGAAAAAAAGTTTGTAAAAAATGTGGAAGAGAATTAGGAGCAAACGATAAATTCTGCCCAGATTGCGGAGAAAAAGTAGAAGAATAAAATAAAATAAAAAATAAAAGTTGCTTTGCAACTTTTATTTTTTATTACTTTTTTTACTATCTGGTATTATTATTTTTTTCTTTTCTTTTTCATTTTTAGGTTTTTCAATATCAATATGGTCATAAACAGGTGAAATATCCAAATCTTTTCCATCTCCAGAAACTATTTTAATATCTTTTTTATCTTCCATAATAAAACCTTCTTTCTCTTACTAATTATATTTATATTATCATAATTAGAAAAAAAGTGCAATAGAAAAAGATGGGAACCTTGAATAATTAGTAGTAAAATGATATAATAAAAAAATGAAGAAAAGGAGAATTGAAATGTACGAAAATTTTGGAATAAGTAAAGAATTAGAAGATTTATCAAATAAAATTGAAAAAGATATAGAACCAGTATTCAAAAAAATAGATAATGTATGTGAAATAAATAGCTTAAAAGTATTAAATGCCTTTCAAAAAAATCAAATATCAGATATGCATTTTGATTCAACAACAGGATATGGATATGGAGATGTAGGAAGAGATACAATTGAAAAAGTTTATAGTGATATTTTTAAATCAGAAGATGCTTTAGTAAGAAGTCAATTTATTTCAGGAACACATGCACTTACTGTTACTTTATTTGCTTTATTAAGACCAGGAGATACATTACTTAGCATTAATGGAAAACCATATGACACACTTGATGAAGTAATTGGGATAAAAGATAATCCAAGTTCGTTAAAATCTTATGGAATTAATTTTGAAAAAATAGATTTAGTAAATAATGATTTTGATTATGAAAAAATAGAAGAAAGACTAAAAAAATCGAAAATTAAAGTAATAGAAATACAACGTTCAAAAGGTTATAGTGCAAGAAAAAGTATAAAAATAGATCAAGTAGAAAAAATAATATCATTTATAAAAAGTATTGATAAAGATGTGATAATAATGATTGATAACTGTTATTGTGAGTTTGTTACAGAAACAGAACCAATAGAAGTTGGAGCAGATATTGTAGTAGGGTCTTTAATAAAAAACTTAGGTGGTGGAATAGCACCAAACGGAGCATATGTTGTAGGAAGAAAAGATTTAGTTGAATTATGTGCAGAAAGATTGACAGCACCAGGGGAAGGAAAAGAGGTAGGGCCAACACTAGGAATTAATAAATCAATACTTCAAGGTTTATTCTTAGCACCATCAGTAGTAGCAGCTAGTTTAAAGACGGCTGTATTTGCAAGTAAAATGCTTGAAGAATTAGGATATAATACAGAACCTAAATTTGACGAAAAAAGAGCAGATATTGTCCAAACAATAATATTTGAAGATCCGAATAAATTGATAAAATATTGCCAAGGAATACAAATGGGCTCACCTATAGATTCAAATTCAATTCCAGAAGCATGGGATATGCCTGGTTATACAGATAAGGTAATAATGGCTGCAGGAGCATTTACACAAGGTTCAAGTATAGAACTTTCTTGTGACGGTCCAATAAGACCACCTTATATTGCTTTTGAACAAGGTGGACTTACTTATGAGTATGGAAAGTTGGGAGTACTAAAAGCATTACAGAGATTAACAGAAAAATAATTTTTTAGGAGATAAGATGAAAGTTGTAGTAATTGGAGGAGGACCAGCAGGAATGATGGCTGCAATAACCTCTGCTAAAAAAGGAAATGATGTAACTTTATTAGAAAAAAATAGTAGATGTGGTAAAAAACTTCTTATAACAGGAAAAGGAAGATGCAATATTACATCTTCTTTAGATATGTCTGAATTTATAAATAATATTCCAGGTAATGGAAGATTTTTATATAGTTGCTTTGAAAACTTTACAAATGAAGATATACTTCAAATGCTTCATAAAAATAATGTTGACACAAAAGAAGAAAGAGGAAATAGGATATTTCCAGTATCGGATAAAAGTATAGATGTACTAAATGCGTTTGAAAGTGAAATTAGAAGAGCAAATGTAAAATTAATTACAGATGCAAAAGTTACAGATATTGTAGCTCACGAAAATGAAGTAAAAGCAGTTAGATATATAAAAAATGATAGAAAAGAAGAAATAAAAGCAGAAAAAGTTATTTTAGCAACAGGTGGAAAAAGCTACCCGATTACTGGTTCAACAGGGGATGGATATGAAATAGCTAAAAAATTAGGACATACTGTAGAAAAATTACAAGGTTCATTAGTACCTCTTACTGCCAAAAACGAATCATTAAATGTCTGTAAGGAGTTACAAGGATTGAGTTTGAAAAATGTAGGTGTTACATTAGTTGATAAAGAAAATTCAAAAGTGATTTACAAAGATTTTGGAGAAATGCTCTTTACACATTTTGGAGTGTCAGGACCAATAATTTTAAGTAGTTCAGCACATTTATTAAGGTATAAAAATATAGAAGAAAAATTTTTAAATAATCAAATTGAATTATTAATAGATTTGAAACCTGCATTATCAGAAGAAAAACTTGATGAAAGGATACAAAGGGATTTCAATAAGTATAAAAATAAAGAAATAAGAAATGGACTTGATGAATTATTGCCAAAAAAATTGATATTACCAATTATAGAACTTTCTAAAATTGATATTAATAAAAAAATAAATTCTATAACTAAGGAAGAAAGAAGATGTTTAGTAAAAATATTAAAAAATATGCCTATAACAGTAAATGGATTTAGACCAATAGAAGAAGCAATTATTACTGCAGGAGGAATATCTATAAAAGAAATTAATCCAAAAACAATGGAATCAAAAATAGTAAATGGTTTATATTTTGCAGGAGAGATAATAGATGTAGATGCATATACAGGAGGATTTAATTTACAAATTGCATATTCGACTGGATATACAGCAGGAAAATAAAAAAATCGGATTTTAAAATCCGATTTTTTTATTTTAGCAACATCCACATCCACCATTATTGTTGTTACCACAACAACAGAAGAATAATATAAATATTAGTATAATCCAAATGCAGTCACATCCGTTATTCATTCCTCCAAATCCTCTATTTTCTGGCATAATATGTCCCTCCTTTCAAAAATGTACATAAAATAAGTATGAATTAGCAAAAACTTTTAGTAGTCACATCTGTCGTTATTACCACATCCACATCCGCACGAGTTGTTATTACTACAGTTGCAGAATAGAAGTAAGAATAGAATAATAAACCAAAGTATCTCGCTGTTACCTCTCATAGATAATACCTCCTATATAAGTTTTTGTTCTTGATTGATTTCTCTTTCGTATGGTATATAGTATTCTTAAAATTAAAAAATGTTACAATGCAAAAAAATAAGAAAATATTTATAAAAAACTTGTACATATAAAACGATTAATGGTATAATTTCCGTAGGATTATTTTATACGGAGGAAGAAACGTGGGAAACATTGTATTATTAGATGACTTAACTATTAACAAGATTGCAGCAGGAGAGGTAATAGAAAGACCAGCTTCTGTTATTAAAGAACTTGTTGAAAATTCAATAGATGCTGGAGCAAAAAATATAACAGTAGAAATTAGAAATGGTGGTATATCATATATACGCGTAGTAGATGATGGAAAAGGTATTATGCAAGATGATATGGAAATTGCATTTGAAAGACATGCTACAAGTAAAATAAGAAATGCAGATGACTTAGAAAAAGTTAAATCTATGGGGTTTAGAGGAGAGGCTTTAGCAAGTATAGCTGCAATAGCAAAAGTAAAAATGCAATCAAAAACAATGGAACAAACTACGGGATACGAGGTTAGAGTAGAAGGAGGAAGAATTTTATCTAAAGAAGAAATTGGATGCCAAAAAGGAACAATTATTGAGATAGAAGACTTATTCTTTAATACACCAGTAAGATATAAATTTCTAAGAAAAGATTTTACAGAAGCGGGATATATAGAAGATGTAATTACAAGAATTGCATTAATACATCCAGAAATTTCAATGAAACTAATAAATACAGGAAAAACAGTAATTCAAACATCAGGAAATGGTGACATGAAATCTGTAATTTATAACATATATGGAAAAGATATTGCTGAAAATATTTTAGATATAAACTTCGAGTATGAAGATATTAGGGTTAAAGGTGTAATAGGCAAACCAGAAATCGCTCGTTCAAATCGTTCAAATCAATTATTTTTTGTAAATGGAAGATATGTTAAAGATAAAACATTAATTAGTAGTGCAGAACAAGCATATAAAGAAAAATTACCTGCAGGAAAATATGGATTTTTAGTTTTAAATGTTGAAATAGATCCATCAAAATTAGATGTTAATGTTCATCCTGCAAAATTAGAAGTTAGATTTGCAGAAGAGCAAAAAGTATTTAAAGCAGTTTATCATGCAATAAAGGATGAACTTTCGAAAGGTGCATATACAGAAAAAGAAAATGAATTTGAAAAAATGAATGAAAAAATTGACTATTTCAAATTTGAACCAAAAATAGATGAAGAAGAAAAGAAGATAAAAGAAGAGAAAAAAGAAGAATCAAAAGGGTTATTTAAGAAATTCTTTAGTAAAAAAGAAGAAGAACCTGAAGAACCAACAATGATTGAGGAAATCTATCAATCAAGAAAATCAGATAGAGAATTGTTAAATAGTAAACCAGCTGATTTTGATTCAATAATGAAAAAAATGGCAGAAATGCAAAATTCTGTATATGAATATAAGGAGACAACAAAAGAAAATTTTGATATAAAAAGCCAAACAGAACAACAAGAAGAGAATCAAAACGATGAAATGGTAAATCAACAAGAAAATTTTAGTGAACAACAAAATAGAAATGAATATAATAACAAAGAACAAAATGAAATAGTACAAAGCGAAACTATAGTTGCAGAAGAAGAACAACAATATGATAATGAAGAATATATTGAAAATCAACAAAATGATAATGAAATGGCTGATAATGTCGTAGAAAATAGTAATGATGAAATTCAAAATGCAGAAACAGAGAAAGTAGAAAGCTACGAAAATGTAGATGAAACTAAAGTGATTAATACAGAAGAAATAAATTTTGAAGAACAAAAATATGAGACAAAAGTTTTTGAAACTAATAATATAGAAGACACTTTTGGTGGGGACAAAAGTGATGAAAATAAAATAACAGAAACTTCCAAAGAAAAACTTGATGACACATATTTAGAGAAAAAATTTGAAGAAATGTATACTTCTGTATTTGGAGTTCCACCAAAGTCTGAAAAAGAAGAAAAAGAAGATAAAGTTGACTTACCACAAGTTGAAATGAAAGTATGTGAAAATATTTCATTATTTGGGGATAATGAGGAAAGAAATATACCTAATTACAGAATTGTAGGTACAGCATTTGATAATTTTGTATTTTTAGAATTAGACAAGGAAATATATATAATAGATGAAAAATCTGCAAAAGAAAAATTGATATATGAATCTTTAAAAGAAAACTATTATAAAGGCGGAAATAAGGATTCTCAATATATGCTTTTACCAGATATTATTGAATTAACAAGTAAAGAAATGGACATTGCAAGAGACAATAAGCATATGTTCCAAACAGCAGGATTTATTTTAGAAGAATTTGGAGAAAATACAATAAAATTAGAAGCTGTTCCAGAAGTATGTATGGAACTTGATACAAAGGAATTGTTTGTTCAAATTTTAAATGAAATAAATAAAGTGCCAATTACAGAAACGAAAGAAATAGAAGAAAAATTTATAGCAACACTAGCAAAAAATATATCAGAAAATTCAAGAAAAATTTTGACAGATGAAGAAATACAAAATTTAGTAGATGAGTTATTTGAATATGATAATCCATTTACATGCCCTGATGGTAGAACAATAGCAATTGAAATGACAAGAGGAGACATAGAAAAGAAATTTTCAAGGAGATAAAATTATGAATATATTTTTAATAATAGCAATGATATTAATAAATATAATTGCAATAGTAATTGTATATCAAATACTAAAGAAACAACCAAAAAAAGAAATATTAATTTTTATAGCATCTGGAGTAGCAATTATATATCTGATTATTTCGGTAATTTATTGGTTAAGTGGATTTGGTATAGATACAAGTGTACATGAAAGTTCGAAAAATTTTGTTGTCTTTATGTTTGTACCAATTAATGTAATATTATTTATGCCATATATTGCTGTACAATATAAAAAGATAAGACAAAACAAAAAAATAGAAAAATATGATATAGAAAATTTATCTAAAAAAGTAACAATTGTAATTCTAATATTTGCAGGATTATCAATAGGAGAGTTTTTCTATTTTAAAAATATTCAAAATAATATAAAGGAACTTAGTGAACTAAGAACAAATAATGAAATATCAAATACTGTTTTAGATGGAACAAATAATATTTTTTTGAATGAAGTAGAAAATATTAATAAAAATGAAACTGTTGAATCAGTAAATAATAGTGTAAATGAATATTCAAATACAACATTAAATACGATGACCAATACAACGATTAATGAAATGACAAATCAAGTAAATGAGGTTTAAAAATATGCAAAAGGAAAAAGTGATAATTATAGGCGGACCAACAGCCTCAGGAAAGACAGCTCTATCTATTGAGCTTGCAAAAAAAATAAATGGAGAAATTGTATCAGCAGATTCAATGCAAATATATAAAGAAATGAATATAGGTACAGCAAAACCAGAATCAGAAGAAATGCAAGGAATAAAACACTATATGCTTGACTTTTTAAGTCCGAATCAAGCATATAGTGTTGCTGATTATAAAAGAGATGCTAAAAAAGCAATAAAGGAAATAATTGAAAAAGGAAAAACTCCGATAGTTGTTGGTGGTACAGGATTATATATAGATTCGCTTATATATGAAATTGAATATATTGATATAAAAACAGATTTCGAATATAGAAATAAATTAGAAAAAATAGCTGAGGAAGAAGGACTTGAAAAACTTTACCAAGAAGCAAGGAAAATTGATCCAAAGGCTATGGAAAAAATAAGTGAAAATGATCAGAAAAGAATTTTAAGAGTACTTGAAATATATAATCAAACGGGAAAAACAAAAACAGAACTTGATGAAAATTCTCGAAAAGAACCAGAATATGATTATAAAATGTTTGCGATAGATATGAATAGAGATGTACTTTACGATAGAATAAATAGAAGAGTAGATTTAATGATTTCAAAAGGTCTTATTGAAGAAGTAGAAAAGATATACAATAAATACCAAGAATTTCCTACTTCTATGCAAGCTTTAGGATATAAAGAAGTAGTGGAATATTTAGAGAAAAAAACTTCAAAAGAAGAAATGATTGAAAAAATAAAACAAGAATCACGTAGATATGCAAAAAGACAATTAACTTGGTTCAGAAAAAATAAAAATACAATTTGGCTTGATGGTCAGGAGGACATTAATAAAAACATTAATATTATCTTGGAGGAAATAAGATAGTGGAAGAACAAAAAAGGCAGTTAAACTTAAAAAAATACATAACCTTTCTTGTAATTAGTTTTGCAATAATAGCCTATGTTATTTATACAATATATAGGCTTATTGCTAGTCCGACAGATACTTTTATAGTTGAAAATGGAAAATTATCTTCAGAAGAAAATGCTAATGCATATATTATAAGAGAAGAAGATGTACTTAAGGGAGAAAACTATAAGAATGGAATTTATCAGATAAAATCTGAAGGAGAAAAAGTTGCAAACGGAGAAGCAATATTCCGTTATTACACAAGTGGAGAAGATGAACTCAAAGAAAAAATAAAGGAATTAGATATAAAAATTGGTGAAGCATGGGAAAATGAAAATTCAATTTTCTCAAGTGATATAAAACTATTAGAAGGACAAATTGAAGAAAAACTAGATGGATTGTTACATTTAAATGATTTACAGAAAATAAATGAATATAAAAAAGATATTGATTTATATATTACTAAAAAGGCAAAAATAGCTGGAGAAAAAAGCCCGGCAGGCTCATATTTAAAGCAACTTATTGATGAGAGAAGTAATTATGAAAATGAATTAAACCAAGGATCAGAATACTTAAATGCTGATACATCAGGAGTAGTATCTTATAGAGTTGACGGATTTGAAGAAATTTTAGTTACATCTGATTTTGGATATTTAAGCAAATCGATGCTAGAGGGATTAAATATAAAAACTGGCCAAGTTGTTGCAACCAGCGAAGAAAGTGCGAAAATTGTTAATAATTTTTATTGTTACATAGCATGTGTGTTAGAGCATAAAAACCTAGAAGAAAAAGAATGTAAAATTGGTAGCAAATTAACTATGAGATTACCAAATTCAGAAGAAGTAAATGCTGAAATAATCTACATGTCAAAAGAAAGTGAAGAAGAAGATTTAGTAGTTTTTAAAATCGAAAAATATGTTGAAGATTTAATAAACTATAGAAAAATATCAATAGACATTATATGGTGGAATGAAACAGGTTTAAGAGTTCCAAACGAAGCAATAAAAAAGGAAAATGAAGATTTGTATTATGTAATAAGAAAAAGAGTTGGGTATACAGATAAAATATATGTTAAAATTCTTAAACAAGGAGAAAAATACTCGATAATTGATAATTATGAAGATGGACAAGAATTATTAGATAAAGGCGTAGATAAAGATGAAGTAAAATCTAGAAGAAAAATTTCATTATATGATGAGATAGTAATCTAATATTACAAAAATATTACAACAATATTAAATTACAATTACATTAATAAAAAGGTATTGACAATAATAAAAAAAAGATAGATACTAAATACAATAAAACATTTGGGGGAAAATTTTATTTAAAATTACAAAGGACAATAATTAGGAGGTAAAAAATGGCAGGAGCAATTATGAATAAATTATTAGATTTAGTAGGAGTAGATACAGCAGCAGAAGAAGAATATGAAGATGATGGATATGAACAAGAATACGAAGATGAAGCTGAAGAAAATAAAGTGAATTTTTGGAATAGAGCACGTGGTAAAGTTGTAAATATGCCACAAACAGAACAAATTAGAATGGTTATTTCACAACCAACAACTTTTGAACAATCAGAAGCTATTTGTGATTTATTAAAAGAGAAAAAATCAGTAATAGTTAATTTAGAATACGTTAATAAAGACGTTGCAAGAAGAATAATAGATGTTATTAGTGGTGCTGTTCATGCATTAGATGGACATATCCAAAAAGTATCAAATTCTATTTTCTTAATCGCGCCTTTTAACTATGAAATCACAAATGATTTAGCAAGAGAAGAAATAAAAAATAAATTATCTGTATCATGGTTAAGAAATTCTGGAAATAATATGTAATTTAACCTATGATTTAATGGAGGAAGTAAGATGATAACACCATTAGACATTGAAAATAAGAAATTTTCAAAACAAATGATGAATGGATATAGTGTAGATGAAGTAGATGATTTTCTTGATGATCTAACAGCAGACTATGAAAAGGCTTATAAGGAAAGTACAGAATTAAAATTAAGAGTTGATGAATTAGAAAGAAGCCTTTTACATTATAAAACAATAGAAGATACTCTTCAAAATACTTTAGTTATGGCACAAACAACTGCTGATGAAGTTAAAGAAGTTGCTAGACAACAAGCAGATCAAATACTTAGAGAAGCAGAAGGAAATGCTAGAAAATCTGTAGATGATTTAGGACAAGAAATTTTAATGAAGAAAAAAGAACTTGAAGATATCAAAAAACAATTTGAAGTTTATAAAGCAAAAATGGAATCATTATTAATTTCACAATTAGAATTATTAAAAGATATTAACAAAGATGATGAATAGAAAAAAGGCACTTTATTTACAAGTGCTTTTTTTTTACAATACAAGAAAGGATATTATAATATATGAAATATAGATTTTCAAAAAATGAATCCGGAATATCATTAATGGTACTTGTAATAACTGTAATATTGTTATTAATACTTACATTTACTATGACCATTAGCATTACTCAATACGCAGAAGAAATTAAAATGAATAAATTTTCAACTGACATGACGACTCTAAATGAAGAAATAACTCAATATTACTCAAGAAAAAAAGAACTTCCAATAATAAATCAATTTACTAATACAACTTCATTTGCCGAAGTAAAAAATGTAAATGATGGTGCAGAATACTATGTTATAGATTTGGATAAATTAAATGTAAAACTAAATTATGGCAAGGATTATGAGGGAATAACTAATAAGGAAGAAAATATAACTGATTTAATTGATGTGTACATTGTAAACAAACAATCTCATACAGTATACTATCCAAAGGGAATAGAAATAAATGGTAAAACTTACTATAAACTAGTAGAAGAGTTTACAGGGGTAAGCGGACATACAGATGTGATTTTAGATCCTGAGGTAACCATATCAATGCAAAATTCTGAAGATTATTTATTTGCTATAAAATCTATAGTTGAAATTAAGAATGTACAATCTGATGACATAGATTTTACTAAATCGAAATATGTATTTACAAAAGAAAGTAGTGACATAGCTGATGAAAGAGCTTACTCTGGTGGAAATTTAACAGGAACTACTACTACTATAGAAGAGCCTAAGGCACCAGGAGATTGGTATTTACATGTAATTGTTGTAAACAAATTAGGAAAAAAAACAATTGAAACATCAAATAATGCAGTTACAATAGCAAAAACTGCTGAATATGACTATTATGAAGAAAATGGTCAAGGAAAAGAACAAACAGCAAAACTATTTCCAGGCACATATAGACTAGAAACTTGGGGAGCTCAAGGTGGAGATACAGAGTCAAAAGCAACTTTAGCGTACGGGGGGTATTCAACAGGAATAATAAAAAATAGTATAAATAAAAATCTTTATATAAATGTTGGAGGAAAAGGTGAAGATTTTAGTTTAAGTAGGATAACAAATGGCGGATATAATGGTGGAGGAAACGGAGGAGTATATAGTACTTCAAGTGATCCACAAGGAGGAGCAGGTGGTGGAGGTGCAACTCATATTGCAACAGTAAGCCGGCACTTTATCTGAATTAAAGGATTCAATAGATTCAATATACATTGTCTCAGGAGGAGGCGGTGGATGTGGAGAGTCTGTAATTGCCAATTATACACAAGGAGGAGCAGGTGGTGGATATATAGGAAATGATGGAGGATATCATAATTCTTATCCAAATTACCATGCAACTGGAGGTACTCAATCAATAGGAGGAAATGATTATCAAGAAGGTGGAACAAGAGCAACATTTGGACAAGGAGGAAATTTCTGCAATAGTACTTATGGTGGAAACGGCGGTGGAGGCGGTTTCTATGGCGGTGGTGGATCTTCAAGAAGTCATTCAGGTGGCGGAGGTGGATCAGGCTACATAGGCAATTCTGGATTAACTAATAAGCATATGACTGGATACAATGTTCAAACCTCTAATGATGAATCCACAAAAACTATTTCAACTACAAATGTTTCAGAAACAGCTATAAGTGACTATGCTAAAAAAGGCAATGGCTACGCTAGAATAACAAATTTAAATTCAGTAGAAATTGATAATGAAGATTTAATAGCTTATTATGATTATAAGGATTACACTGAAAATAGTACAAAGTGGAATAACAAATTATCAAGTAATTATGATATCAACTTTGAAGGAACACCTACAATAGATACAGATGGTGGAGTAAGAATTGATAGAAAAACAAGTAATGTATATGGAACAATAGATTTAAGTGATAAAAAAGATAAAGATTTAACGATATATATGGTAGTTAAATCAAATGTAGGAAACTCAAATAATCCTAGAATATTTGAAATTCCTAAAAATCCAACAGGAAATCAATACTATACAACGCCAGTTGCTTTTACAAATGGTTCAAATAATATTGGATATGGAGCATTTGCAAGAGATAGTGCAACAACCGTCCCAGCAATGAATTATAATGTAATAGCAATGAGATTAGATAATACAAATGGAAATGATAATGGAGGAGGAACTTTAAGCTTTTTTGTAAATGATACTAAATGCGAAACAGTTTTGAATTATGAAGGAAGAGGAGATAAATTATATCTATCTCATTCTACTGTAAATAACACCGGTTATGGAGATAACGTATTTGGTATGATTGCAATATATGATGAAGCACAAACCGATTCAGAAATACTATCAAATCTTGCAATATTATCAAACCAATATATAGATTAAGAGGCACTAGCCTCTTTTTTCTTGCGTAAATAATTAAAATATTGTAAAATATAGATGGTGAGAATATGAAGATAAAAGAATTAATAGCATATGGAAGAAAAATGCTAAATGAAAATAATATAGAAGATAGTAATATAATAGCAAAGAGTTTAGCTAAATATATTTTGGAGATGGATGATTCAAAGATAATAATAAATGAAGATAAAGAAGTAGAAGAAAATAATAGGATAAGATATTATTTATCATTAATTGAAATTGTAGATGGTAGGCCACTTCAATATATAACAAATAAACAGAATTTTATGGGATTAGAATTCTATGTTGATGAAAATGTATTAATACCACAACCTGATACAGAAATATTAGTTGAAGAAGTAATAAATGCTTGTAAATCATTTGATGAAGTTCATGTACTTGATATATGTACAGGTAGTGGAGCAATTGGTATATCTATTGCAAAAAATGTTAATGATGCTACTGTAACTTTAAGTGATATAAGTAATAAAGCTTTAGAAATTGCAAAGAAAAATGCTAAACAAAATGATGTTAATGTTTCATTTATAGAATCAGACATGTTTGAAAATATATCTGAAAAATTTGATATTATAGTTTCAAATCCACCTTATATAAAAACAGAAGTAATACAAACACTTGATAAAGGTGTTCAAAATGAACCATATATAGCATTAGATGGTGGAAAAGATGGTTTAGATTTTTATAGAATTTTGGTAGAAAAATCTAAAGAATATTTGAACAATGGCGGAATGTTAATTATGGAAATAGGATATGACCAAAAAGAAGATGTAGAAAAATTGTTAGTAGATAGTGGATATAGTGACGTTTATTCTAAAAAAGATTTATCAGGAAATGATAGAATTGTTGCAGCAAAAATATAGAATTAGAAAGGAATGAGAATATGTCTTTTTCATCTGATTTAAAAGAAAGTTTAAGTAAAATAACAAATCTAAAAAATAAAGAAGAAGTTAAATATGAATTTCTTGGATATTTAATTAGTAATAATATTAGTGTTAAAAATAAGAAAATAGCTTATTCTACAACAAGTGAATACAATATTAATAGATTTAATAAAATACTTTCTAATATGAATATAATAGATTTTAATATTACATTAAAAGGAAGAACATATACAATTACTTTTAAGAGACCAGATGATATTAGTGAAATTCAAATTGATGATGTTATATCATTATCAAATAATATTTCTAGTGATGAAAAACTTCAAAAAGCACTTGTTAGAGGAGTATTTTTAGGCTCTGGAAGTATTAATGATCCTGCTAATAAATATCATTTAGAAGTAACTCTATCAAATGAAGAAAATGCCATTATTATTAAAGAATTATTAGAAGCAAAAGGAATAATTACTAAAACGCTAGAAAAGAAAAAAGGATATTCATTATATATAAAAGATGGAGAAGAAATATCAAAATTCTTAGCATTTATAGAAGCAAATTCAGCAGTACTTAAATTTGAAGAAATACGTGTTCTAAGAGAAATGAAAAATAATGTAAATAGAATGGTTAATTGCGAGACTGCAAATTTAAATAAAACAGTAAATGCAGCTGTAAGACAAATAGAGGCAATAAAAAAACTTAAGAAAAAAGGTAAATTTGAAAGTTTGCCAGATAATTTAAAGGAGATTGCAGAGTTAAGACTAGAGAATCCTGATGCATCACTTATTGAACTTGGACAGATGTTATCAAAACCAATAGGAAAATCAGGTGTAAATCATAGACTTAATACTATTTTACAATTAGGAGAAGAATTATAATATGAAAGAATTTGGAATATATGTACATATACCATTTTGTAGAAGTAAATGTTATTATTGTGATTTTATTTCTTTTGGCTCAAAAGAATGTTTATGGGATAAATATATAGATGCTCTTATAAAAGAAATAGAATTTAATAAAAAGAAAATAGGAGAAAAGAATATAACAACAATATATATAGGTGGAGGAACTCCATCTATTATTAATAGTGAGTATATTACTAAAATTTTGAGTATTATAAAAGAAAATTATAATATTAAACCTAATTGTGAAATAACAATTGAAGTAAATCCAGGAACGATAACAAGGAAAAAATTAGAGGATTACAAAAATGCAGGAGTAAATAGATTAAGTATAGGACTTCAAAGCACAAATAACAATTTATTAAAGGAAATAGGAAGAATACATACATATGAACAATTTTTAGAAACGTATAAACTAGCAAGAGAATGTGGATTTGAAAATATAAATGTAGATTTAATGCTTGCACTTCCAAATCAAAAATTATCAGATTTAGAAGAAAGTATAACAGAAGTTATAAAACTAAATCCAAAACATATTAGTGTATATTCACTAATATTAGAAGAAGGAACAAAACTATATGATATGGTAAATAATAATGAACTATCTTTACCTGATGATGAAATAGAAAGAAAGATGTATTGGACTGTAAAAAATAAAGTAGAAGAAGCAGGATATAGGCATTATGAAATTTCTAATTTTAGTAAGCCGGGGTTTGAATCAAAACATAACCTAAACTGTTGGAATCAAGAAGAATATATTGGATTTGGACTTGCAGCACATTCATATATGGATAAAAAAAGATTTTATAATATAATTAATTTAGAGGAATATATTAAAAATATAGAAGAAAACAATTTTGAAAAAAATTCTTTTGTAGAAGAAATTCAAAATGATGATGATATGAAAAAAGAATATATGATGCTTGGACTTAGAAAAATAGAAGGAGTATCTATACAAGCTTTTAAAAATAAATTTATAGATAATCCATTATATATATTTAATAAAGAACTCGAAAAACTTGTTAATGAAGAATTACTAGAAGTAGACCTGGATAATATAAGATTAACAAGCAAAGGACTTGATTTTGCAAACCTTGTATGGCAAGAATTTGTATAAAGGGCTTGAAAGATGCTTAAAAATATGTTAAAATATAAATTGTAGTAAAAATTTATGGGGACCCCCCATCAACTAAGGAGAGGAGCAAAGGGTATGACAGAAGGATTATTAGGCAGCATCGAAACAGTGGAACCGGGTGAATTCAAGACAGGAGTTGTTATTGAGATCACCAGCAAAATTGAAGGGCGGTTGGTAGTTAATCGCTATTATTTAAGCGAAGAAAATACCAAAATGTCTGAAGAAATTGCTGAATTTCCGGTGATACATAAAAAAAATCGGAAGAACATTCTGAATTTTATCGAAGCTGTTAGATCCAAGTTCAGCGAGGAAGATATTTATATCGACCGAACAACAAAAGAAACGTTGAAAAAAGTAATGTAATTGGGGGTAAAGAGAGTGCATGTAATAAGCACTCTCTTTTCATTTAAGAAAATTTTTATAAAAAATTAGCACTTGGCATTGACAAGTGCTAATTTTGGGTATAATATATAGGAGGTTAGCAATCAAAAGTTAAGAGTGCTAAAATATAAAAACGTTCATTCCGTAAGTAAGGAAGTGATAATATAGATGTTAGACGAAAGAAAAAAGAAGATATTACAAGCAGTAATTGATGAATATATAAATACAGCAGAACCTGTAAGTTCGAATACACTTGTTGAGAAGTATGGCTTAAATTACAGTAGTGCTACAGTAAGAAATGAACTTGCTGAACTTGAAAAAAGTGGATATTTAGATAAAACACATACATCATCAGGAAGAGTACCATCAGAAAAAGGGTATAGGTTCTATGTAGATGAATTAATACATGATGAAGATATTTCTTTAGAAGAAATAAAATATATTCAAAATAAATTAGATGAAAAAGTAAATGAAATAGAAGATTTAACAAAAATTGCAACATCAACATTATCAGAAGTAACACATTATACAACAGTTGCAATAGGACCAAAAACAGATATGCAATTAATAGAAGAAATTAAATTTGTTTTACTTGGACAAAGAATGTTAATGGTTGTTATAGTTACAGATACAGGATTAGTAAAAGAAACAATAATAAAATATGATGAAGATGTAACTCAAAACCAAATAGAAACATTGAACAACCTATTTAATAGTAAATTAAAAGGTAAACCATTATCCAAAATAGATAAGCCAATGGAAGAATATATTTTGTCTGAAATAAATGAAAGCATTGAAGTTATAAAACCAATTATAGAACAAATAAATAAGATAATAGAACAAGAAGAACAATTATATTTGGAAGGTGCCAAGAAATCATTTGATTTACCTGAATTTAAAAGTATGGAAGTTGCAAAGAACTTTGTTAATTTATTAGATACAAAAGATTTGATGGTTGATATGTTAAATTCAGGAGTTGCAAAAGATATAAATGTATATATAGGAAATGAAAATGATAATGAACAATTAAAAGATTTTAGTGTAGTTACATTTAAACATTTTGCAGGAGATAAAGAAGTAGGAACAATTGGAATAATTGGACCAAAAAGAATGGATTATTCAAAAGTTATTTCAGTAATGAAGTATATAAGCAATAAATTAAATAAAGATAAAGATAGTGAAAAATAGAAGGAGGCATTGAAATTGGAAGAAAACAAAAATGAAGAAATCGAAAAAGAAGAAGTTGAAGAACAAGAAATTTCAGAAGAAACAAAGCTAAAAGATACTATTCTATTACAAAAAGAACAACTAGAAGAACAAGAAGATAGGTTAAAAAGACTTATGGCAGAATTTGATAATTTCAAAAAAAGAAGTTCAAAAGAAAGAGAAGGCTTATATAATTCGTTAGTATCAGACATATTTACATCTCTTTTGCCAGTAGTAGATAACCTTGAAAATGCAGTTAATGCGGAAACAGCTGATCAAGCATATAAGCAAGGTGTAGAACTTGTTTTAAAACAATTTAAAGATGTGCTTGCAGCAAATGGTGTACAAGAAATTGAAACAATAGGAAAGCCATTTGATCCAGAATTACATGAAGCAGTTGCATCAGTAGTAGATGAAACTTTAGGAGAAAAAATTATAAAAGAAGAATATAGAAAGGGCTACAAAATAGGAAATAAAGTAATACGTCATTCAATGGTAGTTGTAGCAAATTAAATCAGTTATTAATTTTAAAAATTAACATATAAAACAAACAATGAGGGTTAACCTCAAAAAGAAAGGAAGTTAAATATTATGGGAAAAATTATAGGAATCGATTTAGGAACAACAAATAGTTGTGTATCAGTTATGGAAGGTGGAGAACCAGTTGTAATACCAAACGCAGAAGGAAACAGAACTACTCCATCTGTAGTAGCATTTTCACCAAATGGTGAAAGATTAGTTGGTCAAATTGCAAAACGTCAAGCAGTTACAAATCCAGACCACACAATAATTTCAATAAAAAGAAAAATGGGAACAAATGATAAAGTAAATATTGATGGAGATTCATTCTCTCCACAAGAAATATCAGCAATGATATTACAAAAATTAAAAACAGATGCAGAAAATTATTTAGGACAAAAAGTTTCACAAGCTGTTATCACAGTACCAGCATATTTCTCAGATAGCCAAAGACAAGCTACAAAAGATGCAGGTAAAATAGCAGGACTTGAAGTATTAAGAATTATAAATGAGCCAACAGCAGCTGCACTTGCTTTTGGTATGGATAAAGAAGATCAAGACCAAAAAATAATGATTTATGACTTAGGTGGAGGAACATTCGATGTTTCAATACTTGATATTGGTGATGGAGTATTTGAAGTTTTAGCAACAAACGGAAATACACACTTAGGTGGAGATGACTTTGATGATAGAATTATTAAATATTTAATAGATGAATTCAAAAAATCAAATGGAATTGATTTATCAACAGATAAAATGGCAATGCAAAGATTAAAAGAAGCAGCTGAAAAAGCTAAAATAGAATTATCAGGAATGCAACAAACACAAATTAATTTACCATTTATTACTGCTGATGCAACAGGTCCTAAACACTTAGATATCACTTTATCAAGAGCAAAATTTGAAGAATTAATATCAGATTTAGTAGATGCTACAAGAATACCAGTAGAACAAGCTATGAAAGATGCTGGAGTTACAAGTGCAGATATCCACAAAGTATTATTGGTTGGTGGATCAACACGTGTTCCATGCGTACAAGAAATGGTTAAAAAGATTACAGGAAAAGAACCAGATAAAGGAATAAACCCAGATGAATGCGTTGCAATTGGTGCAGGTATTCAAGGTGGTGTATTATCAGGAGATGTTAAAGATTTAGTATTACTAGATGTAACTCCATTATCACTTGGAATTGAAACATATGGTGGTGTATTTACAAAATTAATTGAAAGAAATACAACAATACCAACAAAGAAATCTCAAATATTCTCAACTGCAGCAGATGGTCAAACATCAGTTGAAGTACACGTATTACAAGGTGAACGTGAAATGGCTGCATATAATAAAACATTAGGAAGATTCCAATTAACAGGAATTCCAGCAGCACCTCGTGGAGTACCACAAATTGAAGTTACATTTGATATAGATGCAAATGGTATAGTTCACGTATCTGCAAAAGATATGGCAACAGGAAATAGCCAAAATGTTTCTATTACAGCATCTACAAACTTAACAGATGAAGATATTGAAAAAGCTGTTAAAGATGCAGAAGCACATGCTGAAGAAGATAAGAAGAAGAAAGAAGAAATTGAAGTTAGAAATAATGCTGAAAGTTTAGTATATAATTCTGAAAAAACATTAACAGAATTAGGAGATAAAATCAGTTCAGAAGAAAAATCAAAAGTTGAAACTGAAATAGAAAATGTTAAAAAAGCATTGGAAGGAACAGATACAGAAGCAATCAAACAAGCAACAGAAAAATTAACAACTGCATTTTATGCAATTTCAGAAAAATTATATAGTCAAGCACAAGCTGGTCAAGGTGCAAACCCAGGAGCAGAAGGAACAACTACTGAAGAAGGACCAAAAACAGACGGTAATGGAAATGTTTATGATGCTGATTACAAAGTAGAAGGCGAAGATGACAATAAATAATTTTAAGGGCGACCAAAAAAGGTCGCCCATAAATACATAGGGGAGGCTGAAATGGCTGAAAAGAAAGATTATTATGAAGTCTTAGGAGTTAATAAAAATGCAACAGATGAAGAATTGAAAAAGGCTTATAGAAAACTTGCAAAAAAATATCATCCTGATGCAAATCCAGATAATCCAAAAGCTGCAGAAGCAAAATTTAAAGAAGTAAATGAAGCATATGAAGTATTATCAGATTCACAAAAAAGAAGAATGTATGATCAATTCGGAACTGCAGATCCACAAGGCTTTGGTGGAGGTCAAGGACCATTTGGAAATGGTGGATATTATTCTTACACATCTTCAGGATTTGATGATTTTGGAGATTTAGGAGATATATTTTCATCATTCTTTGGTGGAGGATTTGGCTCAAGAGGTTCAAGAGCAAATAATGGACCGGAAAAGGGAGCTGATTTAAAAGCAGCAATAGAAATAACTTTTGAAGAATCTTTTCTAGGATGTGAAAAAGAAATAGTTCTTAATAGAAATGAAACATGTAAAAAGTGTAATGGAAGTGGAGCTAAATCTGCATCAAGTATTGAAACTTGTAATGTATGCCATGGTTCAGGTACTGTAAGACAAGTTGTAAACTCATTGTTTGGGCAAGTGCAAACACAAAAAACTTGTACAAATTGTCATGGAACAGGTAAGATCATAAAAGAAGTATGTGAAGAATGTAAAGGAAAAGGAACTGTAAGAAAACAAGCAAAAATAAAGATAAAAATACCTGCAGGGCTTGATGATGGTCAAACAATAGTACTTAAAGGACAAGGAGAACCAGGAAAACGTGGAGGAGCACAAGGAGATTTATATATTATTGTAAGAGTAAGAAAACATAGTATATTTACAAGAGATGGAGATAAAGTTCTTTGTGATATACCGATTACATATACACAGGCAACATTAGGTGCTGAACTTGTTATACCAATGGTAGATGGAAGTAAAGAAAAATATAAAATTCCAGAAGGAACTCAAAGTGGAACAAAATTTGTTATAAAAAATAAAGGCTTCAAGAGTGTAAATGGACAATATCAAGGTGATTTTGTATTTACTGTTAATGTGCAAGTACCAAAGAGTCTAACAAAAGAGCAAAGAAATCTTTTACTAGAACTTGCAAAAACAATGAATGAACAACCACCTATAAAGAAAAAAGGAATATTCGGCTAGAATATTCTTTTTTTTATAAAACACTTGCATTAGGAATAAAAATATGCTAAACTTAAAAAGTGCAAAGAAATAGGGGTATAGTGTCAATGGTAGCACATCGGTCTCCAAAACCGCCTGTGTGGGTTCGAATCCTACTACCCCTGCCAAATAAAAACACTAACTTAAATGTTAGTGTTTTTATTATTTTTTAATATATTTTCAATAAATTCATTTTTAGATTTTGTATACATTTTTCTATCGCTTGAAAATTCTTGAGCGAGTTTTTGCTTTAAAGTTTCATATTCTTTTAAAATGCTTTTATTATTAATTAATATATTTTTAAATTTAATCATATTTTGATATCTTGTACCGGTTATAAGTAATACGTGAATTAAAAAAAATGTTTCATTTTCATTTTCTTTTATTAATAACATTTCATTTGTGTCTACGTTTTCTTTAATAGTATAGTAGTTACTTAACTCTTGTTTGTACTTATTTAGCTCATCAAATGAATTAATACCAACTACAATATCTATAATTGGTTTAGCTGATAATCCTTTAACAGCTGTGGAACCAACATGCTCTATTGTAAATGAGTCTTCATTAAATATTCTATTTAATCTTTCTTTTTCATCTTCAAACATTTACTTCCAAACATCATAATTGTTTTCTAGTGTAACAGTTCTATTTTTTAATCCCATAAAATCACCTATCTAAATTATAACATATTGTAAATAAAATGTATAATGGTATTGAAGTTTATAAAACAATATGCTATTATATATATAGTTTAAATGTGGGGAAAACAAATAGGGGCTTAATATAAGGAGTTATCTTTATGTTAGGTTCTTTTTTTAAGCAAATTTATTCAATCACTGTAATTATAGTAGTATTTACTATAATTATTAGTGTTTTTTTTATTCCAAGTTTTTATAATCAGTTTTATAGTCAAGAATTATTAGAACAATATGAGAGTTTAGAAATAACAATTAGTTCTTCAGGTTTTGCATGGCCAATACCAGGATATACAAGAATAACATCTCCATATGGTAAAAGGGTTTCTCCTACAGCGGGAGCGTCAAATTTTCACAAAGGTATAGATATAGGTGCGCCTGAAGGAACAATTTTAATTGCTGCAATTGATGGAAAAATAACTTATTTAGGATTCTTAGGTGGCGGAGGTTATACAATTACTCTTTCAAATGATGATATGAAAATAACATATTGTCATGTATCACCAAACTATTTAGTTGAAGTAGGACAAGAGATAAAAAGAGGACAAATAATTGGCCTGGTAGGACCTAAAAATGTTTATGGTGTTCCAGGTAACAATTATAAAGATGAAAATGGAAATCCAACTAATGGAGCAACAACAGGATGTCATTTGCATTTTGGAGTAAGAATAAATGAACAATATACAAACCCACTAGATTATTTTTAAGGAGAATATGTAATTGAATTATAAAATTGTAAATATAAAAGAAAATTTTTTTGAAAATATTCCTAAAAGAAAACAGAAAAGTTTATTAAATCAATATTTAAAAGAAAATGTTAAAGGAAAAGATTACTATGTAGATGGAGAAAAGATAATTGCGAATAAATATACAGTAGGAAAATTAAATTATGGAATAACATTATATGATAATAGAATAGAGAAAAATTTAAGAAAAGAATTAAAAGCAAATATAATTATAAATTTAAAAGAAGTAATTGAAAATTCAAAGATATATCAAAGAAATAGAAAAGATACTAAACAACATATTTTTGCAGATACATTTGACAGAAGAAAAAGCATTATAAAATATAAAGAAATAAAATATAAAGTAATGTTTGATGTTGGAAAGAAAGAAAAGATAAATACATTATATGGAATTGAACACATAAAAAAATAAGCATCAGTTTGTCACAAGATATAAAATATCCAAGTTACTTACGAAAAGTAACGACCCTACTGTGCTTGAAACTAGTATAACATAGAATAAAAATTTAGTCAATAAAAATAATAAAAAGCATTGAATATAAAAAATATTTAATATACAATGTAAAAAAAGGAGGGAAGTAATTTGAAAATTACAGATGTAGAAGAATTAAAAAAGATTGCAAATCAAGTTAGAATAGACATTGTGAATATGGTATATGAAGCAAAATCTGGACATCCAGGTGGATCTT
The DNA here is from genome assembly GCA_017934475.1 of Clostridia bacterium. Classification (GTDB taxonomy): domain Bacteria; phylum Bacillota; class Clostridia; order TANB77; family CAG-508; genus UMGS1663. Next base: position 27,038 of record JAGBJN010000005.1, read on the forward strand.
TATCTATTGCTGATATTTTAACAGTATTATATTTTAACCAAATGAATATAGATGAAAAAAATCCAAAATCTGCTCAAAGAGATAGATTTGTGCTATCAAAAGGACATTGTGCACCTGCACTATATAGTATACTTATTGAAAAAGGATATGTACCAAGAGAAGAACTAAAGAAATTTAGAAGTGTAGAAGGAATACTTCAAGGACATCCTGATATGAACAAGGTTCCTGGAGTTGATATGACAACAGGTTCATTAGGACAAGGATTATCTGTAGCGAATGGTATGGCACTTGCTTCTAAAATGGAACATGAAGGATATAGAGTATATTGTATGCTTGGAGATGGGGAAATAGAGGAAGGTCAAGTTTGGGAAGCGGCAATGACATCTAATAAATACAAGCTAGACAATTTATGTGCAATAGTAGATTATAATGGACTTCAAATAGATGGAAAAGTAACAGAAGTTAAAGGATTAGATGATTTAGAAGGAAAGTTTAAAAGCTTTGGATTTAATACAATAGTTATAGATGGAAATAATATTGAGCAAATAATAGACGGATTTAATTCTGCAAAACTATGTAAAGGAAAACCAAGTGTAATAATTGCAAAAACAATAAAAGGAAAAGGTGTATCTTTTATGGAAAATAAAGCAGAATGGCATGGAAAAGCACCAAATGAAGAAGAATATAATCAAGCAATGGAAGAATTGAAAGGAGGCAAATAATGAGAGAAGAAAAGAAAGCAACTCGTCAAAGTTATGGAGAAGCATTAGCTGAACTTGGAAAAGAAAATAAGAATGTAGTAGTATTAGATGCTGATTTGTCAAATGCAACTAAAACCAATATATTTGCAAAAGAATTTCCAGATAGATTTTTTGATATGGGAATATCAGAACAAGATATGATGACAACAGCTGCAGGTTTTGCTACATGCTCAAAAATACCTTATGCTAGTTCTTTTGCTGTATTTGCAGCAGGAAGAGCATATGATCAAATAAGAAATAGTATTTGTTATCCAAATTTAAACGTAAAAATATGTGCAACACATGCGGGAATAACAGTTGGAGAAGATGGAGCAACACATCAAATGCTTGAAGATATAAGTTTAATGAGAACATTACCTAATATGACAGTAATATGTCCTTCAGATGATGTTCAAACTAAATGGGCCGTAAAGGAAATTTCAAAATTAAATGGACCAGTTTATGTAAGACTATCTAGAATGGCTACACCAATAATATATGAAAATAATGAAAAATTTGAAATTGGAAAAGCAGTTCAAATTGGAGAAGGAACAGATGCATCAATAATTGCAACAGGAGATGTAGTATCAGAAGCAATAAAGGCAAAAGAATTACTTGAAAAAGAAGGTATAAATGTAAGAGTAATTGATATGCATACAATAAAACCAATTGATAAAGAAATGATAATAAAATGTGCAAAAGAAACTAAAAAAATAATAACAATAGAAGATCATAATATAATTGGTGGATTAGGAAGTAGTGTTTGTGAAGTACTTGCGGAAGAAGAACCTTGCAAAGTTATAAGAATGGGAATAAAAGATACATTTGGAAAATCTGGTAAAGCAGAAGAACTTATGAAATACTTTAAATTGACAGCAGAGGACATTATTAAAGAAGTAAAAAAATCTTAATATAAAATCAAAGAAAGCCTTATATGTCTAAGGCTTTCTTTTTTGTGACCATTTTGTGAAAATTTTGTATATATAAAAAACTTTGCAAAGCCTTTTCCCGTAAACAAAAAATGGCATAAATTACTACTTTTTTTATTGAAAAAACTATTGCAATTAATTAAGTTTATTGTTATGATAAAGAAGAAATAAAATTATCACTAAAAATGTTGTAAAATAATATTTTTAGTAAATAAATTAAGGAGCATAAAATGATTGAATTTAGGAATGTAAGTAAAACATATACTGCTGGAAAAGAAAATGTTGAAGCAGTACATAATGCAAACTTTACAATTGAAAAAGGTGAATTTGCTTTCTTAGTAGGAACATCTGGATCAGGAAAATCAACTTTAATAAAGATGATTTTAAAAGAAGAAAATCCTACAGAAGGAAACATTATAATAAATGGAAAAGACACTACTTATTTAAAACAAAAAAGAGTGCCATATTTAAGAAGAAGTATGGGAGTTGTTTTCCAAGACTTCAGATTATTACCAGATAAAACTGTTTATGAAAATGTAGCATTTGCAATGTATATAGTAAATGCAACACCAAAACACATCAGAAGACAAGTTCCAATGGTATTATCTCTTGTGGGCTTAAGTGGAAAAGCCAAAATGTATCCAAATGAATTATCAGGTGGAGAACAACAAAGAGTTGCTTTAGCAAGAGCGTTGGTAAATAACCCATCAATGCTTATAGCAGATGAGCCAACAGGAAACTTAGATCCAGAAACAGCATGGGATATTATGACATTACTTAATGATATAAACATGAGAGGAACAACAGTTGTTGTTGCAACACATGCTAAAGACATAGTAGACAGAATGAAAAAAAGAGTAATACATATCGATAAAGGTATTATCGATAGAGATGATAAAAAAGGTGGGTATAATAGTGAAATTTAGTTATCTGATAGGAGAAGGTTTTAAAAATGTATTCAAAAATAAAAAATCAACAGGTGCATCACTTATGATAATGTGTGCTACTATGATGATTTTTGGATTGTTCTTTTTAATAGGCCAAAACGTTAATTATATGCTTAGAGAAATAGAATCAGAACAAGGAATGCAAGTATTTATAAAAAAAGAAGCAACAGAAATAGAAATAGAAAAATTAAAACAAGATATTCAAAAAATTGAATATGTTTCTACAACAAAATATGTATCAAAAGAAGAAGCTTTTAACATAGTAAAAGAAAGATATTCTGAATATGGAAGATTTCTTGAAGGGTATGATATAGATAGAAATCCATTTAAAGCTTCATATGTTGTTACACTTACAGATTTATCTAAAAGTGAAGAAGTAAGAACACAAATAGAAAAATTAGACAGTGTTAATAATATTGAAATGAGAGATAAAACAATAAATGCACTTGTTACAATAGCAAATGGGGTAAGATGGATATCTTTCGGAATATTAGTAATATTAATATTTATATCAATATTTATTATATCAAACACAATAAAACTTACTGTACATGCAAGAAGAAAAGAAATATCAATTATGAAATATGTTGGAGCGACAAATAGTTTTATTAGATGGCCATTTATAGTAGAAGGTATTATTATAGGAGTTGTAGCAGCTATGATTTCAATTTTAATACTTGGTGTATCTTATAATATTATAATTGGAAAGATAATGGAATCATCAATTACAAATATGATAAGTATTACACTATTACCATTCTCAGAAATAGTTGAACTTGTAATAGTTGTTTACTTAGGATTAGGAATTGGAATAGGTTCTATAGGAAGTATTATTTCAATGAGAAAATACTTAGAAGTATAAGGTTTAAGAAACAAAGGAAGGTAAGAATATGAGTAAAAAAATATTACCGAGTATACTAATTTTAATATTAACAATTACATTTGTTGTATATCCAGTTTATGCTGAATCTACTAGTGAACTTCAAGATGAAAAGGCATCAATAAATGCTCAAAAGAAAGAGGCGGAAGCTCAACAAGGAGAAGTTCAAAGACAATTAAGTGCAACAATGCAAGAAATTTCTAAACTTGATGCATCTATTTCAACATTGCAAGAAGAAATAAATGGATTAAATGCTCAAATAGAAGAATTAGAAGAATCAATTGAGGAAAAAGAAGAAGAAATTAAGCAAAAAGAAAAAGAACATAAAGAAAATACAGAATTAATGGAAGAGAGATTAGTTGTAATGTATGAATCAGGAGAAACTACTTTCTTAGACTTACTATTTAATTCTGAAAGTTTAATAGCTTTTATTTCTAATTATTATACATTATCACAAATAACACAATGTGACAAAGAATTACTAGAATCTATAGAAAAAGCTAAAGCAGAAATAGAGGAAACTAAAGCAAAATTAGAAGAAGATAAAGAAGCATTGGACAGCGTAAAAGAAGAAAAGGAAGAAAAAAATAATTCTTTAAGAAGCCAAAAACAAGAAAGACAAAGTGTAGCAAGTAGTTTATCTGCAGAAGAACAAAAATTACAATCTGAAATAGATTCATATAATGCAAGAGTTAGTCAAATTGAAGAACAAATTAAAGAAATAATGAGAAGCCAATCAGGTGGTTCAGGTTCAGCAGCAGGATTAAATTTTGATGGTAGTTTTATTTGGCCATGTGATTGTATGATTATTACATCAGGAGTAAAAAGAAGATGGGGAAGATGGCATAAAGGTTTAGATATAGGAGCAAGATATGAAGATGTATATGCTTCAGCATCAGGATATTGCTATCCACTAGAAAATCCAGGCGGATATGGTCATTACATATTAATGGTACATGGAGATGGATGGTGTACATTATATGGACATCTAGATTCTTATAATGTTGGATATGGAGAATATGCATCACAAGGTGAGGTTATTGCAACTTCAGGAAATACGGGAGCAAGCACAGGTGCACACTTACACTTTGAAATAAGACAAGCAAATGGATTATCAAGTTACTTTAGTACAAGTTTCTTAGATCCACTAGATTATTTACCAGGTGGATGGACAGCACAATCAGGGGCATTCACAGAATCATAAATCTAAAAAAAAAAGGATATAGAATAAACAAAGGAGGAAAAGTATGAAACGTAAAGTAATTAGTCTTATTAGTATTGCAACAATAGTCTCATGCTTTTTCTTTATGCCTACAATAAAAGCAGAGACTTTGCAAGACAAAAAAAATCAAAATGAGCAAAAGCAACAGGAAGCAGAAGATAAATTAGAATATGTAAAAGAAGAATTAAGTGATGCTTTAGTTAAAATTCAAGAAATGGATGATCAAATAAGAACTGCAGAAAAAGAAATAGAAGGAATGGACAAAGAATTACTTGATTTACAAAAAGAAGTAACACAAATAACAAATGATTTAAATAAAGTACAAGAAAGATATGATGAAAATCAAAAACTAATGGAAAAAAGAATGGTTGTAATGTATGAGACAGGAGATATATCATATCTAGATTTACTTTTACATTCTTCAAATTTAGTTGAATTTTTATCAAACTATTACATAATAGAACAAATAATGGAAAGTGATAATAATACACTTGATGAAATAGAAAAAGAAAAAGATGAAATAGAAACAACAAAAATAAAACTTGAAGAGAAAAAAGCAGAATTAAAACTTCTAAGAGTAAAAAAAGAACAAACAAAAGTAATAATGCAAAATAATAAAACTATTCAACAAGTAGAAGTTAACAAATTATCTGAACAAGAATCAAAACTTCAAAAACAAATACAAGAGTATAAAGACGAACAAGATAGATTAGAAAAGATGATAGCACTTGTTTCCGAATATTATGTTTATAACGGAGATATTTCAGGGGCAGTAATGACTTGGCCTGTTGCTAAAAGTGGAACATACATAACATCTGGCTATGGGGTTAGAGTGCATCCAATACAAGGAATTTTAAAAGGACATACAGGAATAGATATTGGAAATGCTGGATATGGGGCTCCTGTAATTGCTGCAGCTGATGGGATTGTTACACTTGCAAGTTATTATGGAGGATATGGAAATTGTGTTATGATAAATCATGGAAATGGAGTTTCTACTTTATATGGACATGGACAAGCAATTCTAACAGAAGTTGGTAAAGAAGTAAAACGTGGAGAAATAATAATGGAAGTTGGTTCTACTGGTCAATCAACAGGGCCTCATCTTCATTTTGAAGTTAGAATAAATGGAAGTCCAGTAAACCCATTACCATATTTAGGATATGAACTCCAAGAAGATAATAATTCAAGTGATAATAATAATACAATTCAAATAAATACTGAAAATAATAATAAAACTAATACAAGTGAATAATATTAAAGATAGGAAACAGAATTTTAGGAGGATGTTTAAAATTGAAACAAGATAAGTTAATAACATTTTATAAAACCATTATGCTGGTTTTGCTAACTGCGGTTATAACATTTTTAGTAACAAGTATAACAATGTATAATCAAAATAAAAACAATAATAAGTCTACAATAGTTAGCCAAGACGAGATAAGTAGAACATTCCAAATATTTAGAAAATATATCAATCAAAAATATATTGGTGAAATAAATGATGAAAAAATGTTGGAATCTGCAATAAAAGGATATGTAAGCGGATTAGAAGATGAGTATTCTGAATATATTACATCAGATGAGATGGAAGAATACATGGAAGATACAGTAGGAAAATATGTAGGTATAGGAGTATATATAGTAAATAATACAGAAACAGATCAAATTGAAGTTCTTATGCCAATAAAAGGATCACCAGCAGAAGAAGTTGGTATTTTACCAGGTGATATAATAACTAAAATTGATGGAGTTGAATATAAAGGATCACAATTATCAGATGCATCAGAAGTATTAAAACAACAAGAAGGAACAAAGGTAAATGTTGAAATTTTAAGAAATGATGAAACTATAGTATTAGAAGTAGAAAGAAGAAAAATAAAAGTTAATCATGTAGAATCAAAAATAATCGAGGAAAATATTGGATATATTGAAGTTTCAACTTTTGATGAAGGAACATATGATGAATTTGAAAAAGCATGGAATGAATTAAAAGAAAAAAATGTAGCTTCATTAATTATAGATTTAAGAAATAATGGTGGAGGAATTGTTCAAGAAGCATTAGGTATAGCAGATTTAATGATAGAAAAAGATAAGACAATGTTAATTACAACTGGTAAAAATGGCGAAGAAGTTAATAAAGCGAATAAAGAAAAAATAATAGATTTACCTATTGTTATCTTAATAAATGATAAAAGTGCTAGTTCATCAGAGATACTTGCAGCAGCTGTTAAAGAAAATAATGAAAATGTAACATTAGTAGGAACGACAACATATGGAAAAGGAGTAATTCAAACAATATTTAGATTATATGATGGAAGCGGATTAAAACTTACTACAAATGAATACTATACGCCTAATCGTAATAGTATAAATAAAATAGGAATAAAACCAGATGAAGAAGTGACTCTTCCTGAAGGAAAGACTGTATATACAATAGAAGAAAATGAAGATACACAATTACAAAAAGCAATAGAAATATTAAAATAAAAAAACACAGAGCCTAGAACAATTTGTTCTAGGCTCTGCTTTACGGCTAGTCAGGCCGAAGGTGATATTAAATCACCTTGCTAAGGAGGACTCGAACATGGGATGAAAACGAGAGATGCATTGTTTTAATCCTCCGGTAATGATATATATAAAGTCGATTTGACTGTTATTGACGTTAACAATTACTATTATAACATGATTTACATAAGATGTCAAGAAAAATAAATAATTTATAAAAAAAAGTCATCATATGATGACTTTTTGGTGGCTTGAAGTGGAATCGAACCACTGACACGAGGATTTTCAGTCCTCTGCTCTACCAACTGAGCTATCAAGCCTTAAACAAAAAAATGGCGACCTGGAACGGGCTCGAACCGTCGACCTCTAGCGTGACAGGCTAGCGTTCTAACCAACTGAACTACCAGGCCGTAAATAAAAAAATGGTGGTCGCTATAGGGCTCGAACCTATGACCCCCTGCTTGTAAGGCAGATGCTCTCCCAGCTGAGCTAAGCGACCATTTTTCTTTCGACGAAATTAAGTATACAAGATTTTATTTAAAATGTCAATACTTATTTTAAAATTTTTTTCTTTTATTTTAAAACAAAAAGAAATATATAGGTTGATTATTTTCTAAAAAATGATAAAATAGTATTAAATTAAATGATGCAAAAAGGAGAAAAAGCATGAAAAAATACTTACCATTTATATTGGCAGGAGTAGTAATATTAATTACATTGATACTATCAATAATTGTATTAAACATACCTAAAGAAGAACAAGTAACAATTGCTCAAATAAAAGAGGGAGTTGTAGAAAGAAATGTTGTTAATACAGAAAGTGGAGATACAATTATTGTTGAAATAGAGGAAGTTGATGAAGCAACAGAAGAAGAATTAGAACCTATTGATGAAGAAAAAATAAAAGCAGCTGCAGAGAAAAATATAAGTACAGATATGTATTATTATATAGAAGTAAATTGCACAGCACAAGTTGTAACAGTATATAAGAAAGATGAAAATGATAATTATACAATACCTGTAAGATCTATGATTTGTTCTACAGGTAGATCTACACCAAGTTCAGGAATATATAAATTACCAGGAAGAAGAAGTATATGGCGAGCATTATATGGCGGAGTATACGGACACTATGTTACAAATATTGTAGGAGCGATATTATTCCATTCAGTTCCATATACAGCATATGGCGATAACAGTAGTTTGGAATATTGGGAGTACGATAAATTAGGAACAGATGCTTCAATGGGATGTGTAAGGTTAACTGTTAGAGACGCAAAATGGATATATGAAAATTGTGGAGCAGGTACTCAAGTAGAATTTTATAATGATTCTAACCCTGGACCTTTAGGTAGACCATCAGCTAAGAAAATATCATCTTATCCAGATGAGTTAAGAAATTGGGATCCTACTGATCCAGATGGAGATAATCCTTGGCACTCATATAATGAAAATCAGCCTACAGGTCAACAAGTTGAAACAAAGCCTGTTCAAAACGAAACAAAAAATGAAAAAATAGTATCACAAAATACAATAAAAGAAGAAACAAATACTGTAGATACAACAAGCACAACAACTACAGAAAATGAAAATAAAGAAAAAACAAACACAACTACAGAAAAGACAACTGCTGAAGATAAAACTACTAACGAAAATAAAGGAGAAGAAACTAAGCCAACTAATGAAACAACTAAAACAACAACTAATGAAACAACAGAAGGAAATACTATTTAAAATAAATAACATAAAACTATTGCAATTTAGCAAAAAATGTGATAATATATGTAACGTAAATACCTTATACTTAGTTTTAGGAAAAACCTACTTTAACTCAGTTTAAGGCTTATAAAAATAATATAGGAGGTGTAAACATGACAAAAGAAAGAAAACAAGAAATCATTAATACTTATAAAAGAGACGAAAAAGATACTGGTTCTCCAGAAGTTCAAATAGCTCTTTTAACAGAAAGAATTAATGAATTAACAGAACACTTAAAAGTACATAAAAAAGATAACCATTCAAGAAGAGGTCTTCTAAAAATGGTTGGTGCTAGAAGAAGCTTATTAAAATATTTAAGTGAAAAGGATGTTCAAAGATATAGAGACATCGTTGAAAAATTAGGATTAAGAAAATAATAAATTGGACGTTTCGCTATATAAAAGTGAAACGTCTAAATTTTTAATTAAATTTTCTATTATTTATTATTATTTTTTTTTTGATATTTTACATCAATACTTTGATTATGTGGTAGCTTGTATAATATATTATTAAAAGAAATAGTAAAAAATCTATAATAATACATTATAGAGGTTACAACTAAGAAGAGTATTGATTAAAATAAATATATTTAGGCTATAAGCCGGAAAAGGAGAATATTTATGTTTAAAAAATACGAAACAGAATTAGCTGGAAGACCATTCAGTATCGAAACAGGAAAAATTTGTGGTTTAGCAAATGGTAGTGTTATGGTTCGCTACGGAGACACAGTTGTAATGGTTAATGTTACAGCAGCAAAAGAGCCAAAAGAGGGAATAGATTTCTTCCCATTATCAGTAGATTATGAAGAAAAATTATATGCTGTAGGTAAAATACCTGGAGGATTTACAAGAAGAGAGGGAAAACCATCTGATAAGGCTATACTTGTATCGAGAGCAATTGATAGACCTTTAAGACCATTATTCCCAAAAGATTTTAGAAATGATGTTGTAGTTGTTGCAACAGTATTATCAGTAGAACAAGATAACTCACCAGAAGTTTGTGCTACAATTGGTGCAGCAGCAGCACTTGCAATTTCAGATATTCCATTTGGTGGACCAACAGCTGCAGTTTCAGTAGGTTATATTGATGGTGAAGTTATTATAAACCCAACATCAGAACAAAGAGAAAAATCAATATTAAATCTTACTCTTGCTGGAACAGAAGAAAAAATTACAATGATTGAAGCAGGAGCAAATGAACTTCCAAATGAAGAAATGCTAAGAGCAATTAAAGAAGCTCATGTTGAAATTAAGAAGATTTGTAAATTTATTTCTGAAATCCAAGCTGATTGTGGAAAAGAAAAATTTGAATATAAACATTTTGGAGTAGAAACAGAATTTTATAATGAATTAAGAACTCAGTTCAAAGATAGAATGTATAATGAAATTCAAGTTGAAGATAAAGAAGTTAGAGATGAAAGAGTAGATGCAATTCAAGCTTCAATGACAGAATATGTTACAGAAAAATATGGAGAAGAAGAGGCAGAAACAAGAAAACAAGACATAGCTGACACAATACATGATCTTGAAAAAGAATGTGTTAGAGAAATGATATATGTTGAACATAAACGTCCAGATGGTAGAAAAATAGATGAATTAAGACCTTTATCATGTGAAGTTGGAGTACTTCCAAGAGTACATGGTAGTGCAATATTTACTCGTGGACAAACACAAGCTATGACAATAGTAACATTAGGAATGAAATCAGAAGAACAATTATTAGATGGTGTAGACGAAGAAACAGGAAAAAGATATATGCATCAATATAACTTCCCTTCATATTCAGTAGGTGAAGCAAGACCATCAAGAGGACCAGGAAGAAGAGAAATAGGACATGGTGCTTTAGCAGAAAAAGCATTAGTTCCAGTTATTCCATCAGAAGAAGAATTCCCATATGCAATTAGAGTTGTATCAGAAATCTTATCTTCAAATGGTTCAACATCACAAGCAAGTATTTGTGGTAGTACACTAGCATTAATGGATGCAGGTGTTCCAATTAAGAAACCAGTTGCTGGTATTTCAACAGGTTTAGTTACAAGCAAAGATAATCCAGATGAATATATAATGTTAACAGATATTCAAGGAATTGAAGATTTCTTCGGAGATATGGACTTTAAAGTTGGTGGTACAAAAGATGGTATCACAGCAATCCAAGTTGATATTAAATGTGATGGTTTAAGTTATGAAATAATTGAAGAAGCATTTAATAGAACAAAAGTAGCAAGAGATTATATTTTAGATAATATAATGCTTCCTGTAATCTCAGAACCAAGAAAAGAATTATCTAAATATGCACCTAAAATTACAACAATTAATATTCCAGTAGATAAGATAAAAGATGTTATCGGACCAGGGGGAAAAATGATTAATAAAATTATTGAAGAAGCAAAAGGTGTTAAAATAGATATAGATGAAGAAGGACACGTATGTATTTATTCTTCAGAAGGACAAGATGGAGAAAAAGCATTAAAGATGATTGAAGAAATTACAAGAGAAATTGAAGCTGGAAAAATCTATGATGGAAAGGTAACAAGACTTGCATCATTTGGAGCATTTGTAAGCTTAGGTGGAGGAAAAGAAGGATTACTTCATATTTCTAAAATTTCACACAAACGTGTAGAAAAAGTGGAAGATGTACTTGCAGTTGGAGATGAAGTTACTGTAAAAGTTTCTGAAATTGATAATCAAGGTAGAATAAACTTAAATATGAAAGATTTAGAAGTTGTAAATAATGATGAAGAAAATGTAGAATCAAAATCAGAAGAAACAACTGAAACAATTGAAGAATAATAAAAAAAGGCAACCATTTTGGTTGCCTTTACTAAAATAATTTTTTTTAGTTGCAAAAAAAAAATTAAAATGTTATAATATTTTTTGAAATAATAGAATAATATAAAAATAAATATAATATTTAAAGGAGTAAAAAATGGAATATTTATATATATTACAGCAGGCTTTAGTCTGGATTGTAACTATATTTTGGTTATATCAAATTATAATAAGTATATGTTCCTTAATTAAATTTAAAGAAAAACCAATATTAGAAGAAAAACAAAATAGATTTATGGCAATAATACCTGCACATAATGAATCTGCAGTAGTAGCTAATTTAGTAGAAAGTTTAAAAAATCAAAATTATCCAAAGGAATTATATGATATATATGTAATTGCAGATAATTGTACAGATAATACTGCAGAAAAGGCTAGAAATGCTGGTGCAATTGTTTATGAAAGATTTGATGATACAAAGAAAACAAAAGGATTTGCACTTCAATGGTTTTTAGCACAAAAAATAGAAGAAAACGCACCATATGATGCTTTCTGTGTATTTGATGCAGATAATATTGCAGATAGTAATTTCTTTACAGCAATGAATAAGAAATTAAACCAAGGTGAAACTGTTGTACAAGGTTATAGAGATATAAAAAATCCTTCAGATAACTGGATAACTGCAGGATATGCAATATTCTACTGGACTATGAATAGATTTTACCATTTAGCAAGATATAATGTTGGATTATCTCCACTTTTAAATGGAACAGGCTTTATGGTTAGATTTGATATTATAAAAGAAACAGGTTGGAATACAAAAACACTTACAGAAGATATTGAGTTTTCATTAAAAAATATTATAGAAGGTAGAAAATTAGGTTGGGCAACAGATGCAATAGTATATGACGAACAACCAACAGGATTTAAACAATCTTGGTCACAAAGAACAAGATGGACAGTTGGACATATACAATGTATGAAAGAATATACAGGACTTTTAGCATTAGCAGTGAAAGAACATAAAAGTCTTATGAACTTTGATGGTTTATTATATATTTTAGGTTCAATCCCAATGTTTGTACTTACTCTTATATTATTGTTAATCAATTTCATAATGTATATTGGAAATGGAGAAACATTTGAACTTTTAATTAATTTAGCAAGGTATTTAGTACCAACATTTATATTCCCAATTCTTACAGCAATATTAATTATGAAGATAGATAAGAAACCAATAAAACCAATGTGGAAAGGGTTAATATTCTATCCATTATTCTTAGGATCATGGTTACTTATAAACTTTAAATGCTTATTTGTAAGAAATACAAAATGGGAAAAAATAGAACATAAAAGAGATATAAAAATAAATGAAGTAAACTAGAAAGGGACCAAAAATGGTCTCTTTTTTGACTTTATATGAAAAAAATGTTATAATTAAAGATGTAACTATTAACGGGCAATAGCCCATTGCAGCAGTCAAATAGAGGAGGACTTGCTGATGAAAACATTAGGCAACATTGTGTTAGAATTTGATGCAGAAAGTCAAAAGGTTATCACAGAGGAGATGGATCGAGCAACGAAAAACTACACTTTTGATTGGAGAAAATTTAAGGTGCTAGCTGACTACGAAAAAATCGTTAAGAAAATGCTTGATAAGCTTTATGTATGGTGCTTTGAGTGTGCTGTTCATGAAGTTGATAATCTGGATGATATACCTAAAGAGGTAAGACTGTCGGTTTCTACACTTGAAGAGTGGGAAAGTAAGGAATTTGTAAAAATTCTGAATCCAATAAAAAGAAACCAGCCATGCCGGACAAAAAGTGTAATGATATGTATCAAAAAAGAAACAAAAAATAATTTAATGAAATAAGCAAGTCCGAAAAACTTGGAGATGAATGTCTCCAGGTTTTTCTTTGTTTTGTATTTATTTTATAGACAATTTTTTTTGCTAATGATATAATAAAACCAATTATATAATGCAAAAATATTGAATATAATATTATTAAGGAGAATATAGAAAAATGAGAGTATATGCATTTGTTGGGCCATCTGGAACAGGAAAAAGTTATAGAGCACAGATGGTTGCAGGAGAAAACAATATAGAATATATTATTGATGATGGACTTTTAGTAAATGAAAATGAGGTTGTTGCAGGGACATCTGCAAAAAAAGCACCTACAAAAATAGAAACAGTTAGACATGCAATATTCATTGAAGAAAAAGAAAAAAATGAAATGAAAGAAGCAATAAAAAGACTTAATCCTGAATCAATATTAATACTTGGAACATCTGATGGAATGGTAGAAAAGATTGCAGAAAATTTGGGATTACCTAAAATAGAGAAAACAGTTTATATACAAGATGTTGCAACAGAAAAAGAAATGAAAACAGCAAGAAATATAAGAGTTACAGAGGGAAAACATGTTATACCAGTTCCAACATTTGAAATAAAAAAACAATTTTCTGGATTTATATTAGACCCACTTCAAATATTTAAATCAAAAGGAAGCGGAAATAAGCCATATATATCAGAAAAATCAATAATTAGACCAACTTTTAGTTATTTAGGAAACTTTACAATTGCAGATACAGTATTTAGACAAATAATAGAATATTTGGCTAAAAAGGACAGTGGTATTGCAAGAGTAATAAGAACAAGAGTAGAAAGTTATGAAGATGGTACATCAATTTATATGGAAGTTGTTGTTGTATATGGTGTAAATGTTATAGACTGCTTAAATAATTTTAAAGAAAAAAGTATAAAAGAAATAGAAAGACTTACAACAATGAATATAGAATCAATAAAAGTTATAGCAAAATCAATAGAAGTACCTGAAAAAAATAATTAAAAGGAGAAATAAAAATGTCATTTATAGTAGCAATAGATGGACCTGCGGGAACAGGAAAAGGAACAATAACAAAATTAATATCTAAAGAAATGGGACTTGTAAATATAGATACAGGAGCAACATATAGATGTGTAGCATTATATTGTATAGAAAACAATATTAATGTTGCTGATACTGAAAAAATAATAGATAATTTACCAAATATTAATATTGATATGAAAAATGAAAATGGTGAGCAAACTGTTTATTTAAATGGAGAAGATGTAACAAGTAAAATAAGAACTCCAGAAGTAACTAAAATTGTGTCAGAAGTATCATCTATAAAAGAAGTACGTTTTGCAATGGTTGATGTACAAAGAAACCTAGCATTAGGAAAAGATGTAATAATGGAAGGAAGAGATATTACTACTTACGTATTTCCAAATGCTGATGTAAAAATATATATGGATGCAGATGAAGTTGAAAGAGCGAATAGAAGATATAAAGAAATGCAAGAAAAGGGAATGGAAATTACTTTTGAGGAAGTATTAGAAAATATTCAAAAAAGAGATAAAAATGATAAGGAAAAAGAAATAGGTGCACTTAAAATTGCAGAAGATGCAATTTATGTTGATACAACAAAATTAACAATAGAAGAAGTAAAAGAAAAAATCAAAGGAATAATAGAAGAGAAAAGAGGCAAATAAATGAAGACATTTTTAAGAGTAATAATAGAATTTGTTTTTAAAATATATTATATAATTGTACATAGAATGAAAGTAGAAGGAAGAGAAAATATACCAATGGATGAGCCTGTTATATTTTGTGCAAATCATAAAAGTTTTTTAGATCCACCACTTATAAAAATAACGGCAAAAAGAAACATGTATTTTTTAGCAAAAATAGAACTTGCAAAAAATCCAATACTAAAATTTTTAGGTTGGGTATTTGAAGTAATGTATGTAAAAAATGATGAAAAAGATATAAATGCAATAAAAGGTTCTTTAAAACACTTAAAAAAAGGAGATTGTATTGCACTATTTCCTGAAGGAACAAGAAATGGTTTAGCAAAAGGTGAAAAAGTAAGAGATGGAGCAGCATTTTTTGCAATAAGAGGTGGAGCAAAAGTTGTACCAATTGGAATTTCTGGTAAAATGAAACCATTTACTAAATTAACTATAAGATATGGAAAACCATTAGATTATAGTAGTTATAAAAAAGCGGAAGATGATAAAAAAGCATTAGAAGAAGTTACAGAAGATTTAATGAAACACATATTAGAACTTGTTAAATAATACAATAAATTATGTTGACAATAAAAAGATATTGATATATAATAAAATAGTTAAAATTTGAATAATAAGAAGCTTTTATATAGGCTTCTTATTAATTGTAAATAAGGTGAAAAAATATGGAAAATGAAAAAGAAATGTCTTTTGAAGAATTATTTAATGAATCTTTAAAAGAAAAAGAAACAAAATTAGAAAAAGTAGTAACAGGTAAAGTTATAAGTATCACATCTGAAGGAGAAATTTTTGTAGATATTAATTACAAAGCAGATGGAATCATACCTAAAAAAGAATATAGTGATGATGAAAATGCAAATCCAAAAGATGAGTTTAAAGTAGGAGATACTATTACTGCTCAAGTTTTAAAAATGAATGATGGAGTAGGAAATGTATTACTATCATATAAAAGAATAAGATATGAAGCACAAAGAAAAGAATTAGATAACAAAGTAAATAATAATGAAATAATTGAATCTAAAATAGAAAGTGCAAATGATAAAGGATTAATTACTTCAATATATGGTAAAAGAGTATTTATCCCATTATCTTTGTCTGGAATTCCAAGAGGAGAAAATCCAGAAGATTATATTGGAAAAAATGTTAGATATAGAATTACAGAATATGATATATCTAATGGTAAAATAATTGGTTCAGTACGTAGCGTATTAGATGAAGAAAAGAAAAAAATTCAAGATGAATTCTGGACTAATTGTGAAGTTGGAAAAGAATATGAAGGTACAGTTGTTGCAATAAGTGCATATGGAGCATTTGTTGATTTAGGAGCTTCTCAAGGTTTACTTCATATATCTGAAATAACATGGGAAAGAAATGCAAAAGTAGAAGATTTCTTAAAACAAGGTCAAAAAATCAAGGTAACAATAAAAGAATTAGATAAAGAAAATAAACGTATAAAATTAAGCTACTCAGATAAAGGACCAAATCCATGGAGTCTTGTAAAAGAAAAATATCATGTTGGTGATGTTGTAAAAGTTAGAGTTGCAAAACTTATGCCATTTGGTGCATTTGTAGAACTTGAAAAAGGAATTGAGGGATTAGTACATATTTCTCAAATATCAGAGAAGAAAATTACAAAACCTGAAGAAGAATTAAAAATAGACCAACATGTTAATGCCAAAATAATAGATATGAATTTAGAAGAACAAAGAATAGAACTTTCTATTAGAGAATTAGAAGGTACTTCAGAAGAATATAAAGAAGAGATATAGAATAAGGAGAGAATAAAAAAGAAAATGAAAAACGAGAAAATAAGAAATATAGCAATAATAGCACACGTTGACCATGGTAAAACAACATTAGTTGATTGTCTATTAAGACAAAGCCATGTGTTTAGAGATAATGAACAAGTAGCAGAAAGAGTAATGGACTCAAATGATTTGGAAAAAGAAAGAGGAATTACTATTCTTTCTAAAAATACATCAGTAATGTATAATGATATAAAAATAAATATAGTAGATACACCTGGACATGCTGACTTCGGTGGAGAAGTAGAACGTGTTTTAAAAACAGTTGATGGTGTTTTACTACTTGTTGATGCTTTTGAAGGACCAATGCCTCAAACAAGAGAAGTTCTAAAAAAATCACTAGCATTAAACTTAAAACCAATAGTTGTAATCAACAAAATTGATAGACCAGGATCAAATCCTGCTAAAGTTGTTGATCAAGTATTAGAATTATTTATCGAATTAAATGCAAATGATGATCAATTAGATTTTCCAGTTATTTATGCATCAGCTAAAAATGGAATAGCAAAAATGAATCTAGATGAAGAATCAGATAATGTAAATTGTATATTTGATACAATTATTAAATACATTGATGCACCAAACTGTGAAATAGATGGACCTGCTCAAATGTTAGTATCTAACATTGATTATGATGATTATTTAGGAAGAATCGCAGTAGGAAGAATTGAAAGAGGAACAATTAAAGCAGGTATGCCAATTGCGATTTGTAAAGCAGATAAAAATACACAAGGTAAAGTAGCAAAATTATTTACATATCAAGGATTAAAAAGAACTGAAGTTGAAGAAGCATCAGCTGGAGACATAGTATCTTTATCAGGTATAGCAGACATCAATATTGGAGATACTATATGTGATTTAAATAATCCTGAAAAAATACCATTTGTTGATATAGATGAGCCAACAGTTTCTATGACATTCTCAGTTAACAATGGACCATTTGCAGGAAAAGAAGGAGAATTCATTACATCACGTCATATTAGAGATAGATTGTTTAAAGAACTTGAAAGAAATGTTAGTTTAAGAGTAAAAGAAACAGAATCAGCAGATAGTTTTGAAGTATGCGGAAGAGGAGAACTTCATTTATCAGTATTAATAGAAACAATGAGAAGAGAAGGATTTGAACTTTTAGTTTCTCGTCCAAAAGTTATATTTAAAGAAATTGATGGCGTTAAATGTGAACCAATGGAAAGATTAGTAGTAAATGTACCAGATGATTCTATTGGAACAGTTATAGAAAAGTTAGGCAGAAGAAAAGCTGAAATGGTTAACATGGAACCAGCAGAACTTGGACATACTAAAGTTGAATTCAAAATACCAGCACGTGGATTAATAGGATATAGAACAGAATTCTTAACAGATACAAAAGGTGAAGGAACAATGAATTCTATATTTGATTGTTATGAACCATTTAAAGGAGATATACAAGCAAGAACAAGAGGTGTACTTGTAGCATTTGAACAAGGAACATCTGTAACATATGGATTATACAATGCACAAGAAAGAGGAGAACTTTTAATTGGAGCAGGAGTAGATGTATATGAAGGAATGATTGTTGGTATAAACTCAAGAAATGAAGATATATCTATAAATGTATGTAAAGAAAAACATCTAACAAATACAAGAGCTTCTGGATCTGATGATGCGTTACGTTTGGTACCACCACTTCAAATGTCATTAGAAAAAGCAATTGAATTTATACAAGAGGATGAACTTGTTGAAGTAACTCCAAAAAATATTAGACTAAGAAAGAAAATATTAGATAGCAAAACAAGAGAAAGAGAAGCAAGAAGAGGATAAAATGTAAATTTACAAAGGAGAGATGCGAATGAAAACAGCTAAACTTTTTAGTAAAATAAATGCAGACGAAATAGAAAGAGAAAGAAAAAATAAAGAAGAAGCATTAGAAAAAAATGAAAATAAAGAATATACAGATACAAAATGGAGAAAAGACTTAAATGAATATATAATGCAACAAGTCGAGTTAGGAAAAAATGATGAAGAAATTGAAAAAGGTATATTTGAAAATAAAAAATTAACAAGTTTTAATCATTTTAGTAGATATACAATGTTCTTTAAGTCATGGATAGGACACCATAGAGAAAATAGTATTAAAGCAGAAGAAGGAAAACTTTCAGGAAAAGAAATAAGAAATATCTATAATACAAAACTAACTAAAGTTGCAGAGGTAAAATCAGATAAAGACGAAGAAACAAGATAGTAAATAAGAGGGAAAAATGAATAAAGCAGAATTAGAAAAAATAAAAGAAAAAGCATTAAAAGAATATATACCTATAATAATGGATGATACTCTTGAAGTTATAGATAAAATATTAAAGGAAAAAAAGCCTACTAAAGTTCTTGAAATAGGAACAGCAGTAGGCTATTCTGCTATGTGTTTTTCTGAGTACTTAAATGAAGGCGGAAAAATTGATACAATAGAAAGAGATACTGAAAGAATAGAAGAGGCAAAAATAAATATTGTTAAAGTAGGAGTTGAAGATAAAATAAATATTATAGAGGGAGATGCAGTAGAAATACTTCCTACGTTAAATGATAAATATGATATGATATTTATAGATGCGGCAAAAGGGAAATATCCATTTTTCTTAAAAGAGTCACTAAGATTGTTATCAGAAGATGGGATAATATTTGCAGACAATATTTTGTACAAAGGATATGTAATGAGTGATTACAATAAGCATAAACAAAGAACTGCAGTAAGAAATTTAAGAGAATACATACATGAAGTAACTGAAAATCCAGAACTTGAAACAGAAATATTGGAAGTTGGAGATGGACTAGCAATTACAAGAAGAAAATAATTATAAGAAGCTTTTAGCTTCTTTTTTTTGACTTAAAATTACAAGTATATTACAGGAAAATTAAGTTTTAATGACATATTATAATAAATATTTACTTTTTTTAAATGATTTTGTAGAATTAAATAGAATAGTATTAATAGGTGAAATAGTTTTTATTACAAAAGAGGAGGATAACAATGCAAGTAGGTTTAATGGGAGTTCAAAATACTGTTTTAAGTCAATTTTTAAGTAATTCAGAAAATCAATTTTTAACTGATTTATTAAGCAAAATTACTAATATTAAAGCTGAATTAAATAAACTAGAAACAGATAAAGAGAAAATAATAAAAAAAATAGTAAGCCAAAATGGTTCTAATAATCCAAAAAATAAAAGAGAATATGAAAACAGTTCTGAAACAGCGTTGGAGAGTATAAATATAATTTCTAAAAACCTATATGATTTATTAAATAATTATAATACAATTAGCCAATTAAATAGTTTTATTGTTAAAAGATGTGATGAAAGTTTTTCTGATTACAATTTCAAAGAAGATATAGATAAATTAACTATAAAAATAAAAGAAGCGGAAGAATTAGCAGAAAAAATTATAGAAGATAATAAAAAGAATTATTTAATAATAAACAGTTTCCTTGAAAGTGAAAATGAAAGAGAAGAACTACCAAAAGAAAAATTTGACATAAATTCTATAGAAGAAGTAACACTTGAAACATTAAAAGATAATCCAGTTTTAAGAATATGTGAAAGAAGAGTGGAACTTCCTTATACTAAAAAAGAAGTAGAAGATTTTATGAAGGAGTATCCAGATGATTATAAAACGCCACAAGATGTTATATCTAAAGAGTTTATAACTCGTATGTCAATATATAAAAAACATCCAATATTATCAAGATTTAAAGAAACTTATTATATGTGCAGAACAAAAGAAATGATGTCCATATTTGATTCATTTAATTTTGCTAAAAATATAATGTTTAGATCAGATATAAATGCATATATAATTGCAGCAGTTAAATCTAAAAAACAATTGGAAGATTATATAGAATGCTTAGATAAAAATAAAATGGATGATTTTAAATATTTTAAAATTATATATGAAATTAATCCGACAGTGGTTGTCTAAAATTAGGTATAAATTCAATTTATATAAATAAAAAGCAGTAGAGGAGGGAACAGGAAAAATATTTTTATTAATTAGTTATTAATATTTGTCATATAAAAAATAAAAATAAAAATTAGGAGGTAAAAAAATGGCAAAAACAAACAAAAAAACATTTATTATAGTATTATTTTTGGTACTAGTAGTAGCCTTAGGTATAGGTTACGCAGCATTTTCTGATACATTATTAATTACAGGTACAGCAAATGCAAACGGAAAATTCGATTTACAATTTACTACAGCAGAAATAGTTAAAGCAACAGGTGTTGACACAACAAATACAACAGCAGTTATTGATTCAACAGATCATGATACATTAACTGTTAATGTTGCTGATTTAGGATATCCTGGAGCTGGAGTACAATTCCATGCAGTTATTACCAACTTAGGAACAGTTCCAGCAGTAGTTACAGGTGTAACACCAACAAATATCACAGGAAATAGTCATGCAATTAAAATTACAGGATTAGATGCTATAACAACATCTCACCCAATAATTCAACCAAATGGTACATGTGCCGTTGATTTTACAGTTGAATGGGATCCTACTATTGATGAATTAAGTGATACAACAAATGGAGAATCTTGTACATTCAGTCTTCAAATAGAATATGGACAAGCTAATGTTGAATTATTCAATGGAACAACTGATCACACTGATGTAAATCCATAATAGGATTTTTAAGTAGAGGTAAGATAATACCTCTTACCTCTACTATTTAATATATTAAATAGATTTGAGAAAGGAAAAAATAAATGCAAAATTCAAAAATTATAAGTATAGTTATTTTAATTATAATGTTAGCATATTTTTTGTTTTCTCAACTCTATTTAGTAAATACAGGTTGGGTATATGTATATTTATTAAATCCTTTATTCTATGTGGTTATGGCTTTAGTATTAAAATTTTTAATTCTATCACCATATAAGACAAAAAAACATCAAAAGCCAATTATACAATATATAATTATTACTACTTTGGCATATACAATATTGTTCTTACTTTCAGGTTTGTTTTTAACATATGGAAGAAATCCATATAGTACAGGAATTGTAGGTATATTATTCAACTTATATTCGATAGGGGTAGTAATATTTTGTAGGGAATATATAAGATATAAAATCATAAATAACGTATTTGAAAAAGATAGAAAACTTATATGTATACTTACTGTTATAGTTTTTTCAATACAAGAAATATCATTTGCTGCATTTGCAAATGAAATAAATATATATTTTATATTAAAAATAATATTCGCTACAGTAATACCTGCAATGGCAAGAAACAGTTTATTCACATATATAGAATTATATACAGATTACTGGTCTGGATTTGTATATGAATTAATTACTCATTTAGCACTTTGGATACCTCCAATACTTCCAAAGGCACCATGGGTTTATACAGCAGTAACAGATACAGTATTTCCAATAATATTATTATTATATAGTGTATATGATATATCATCAAAAGATAAACTACATATTTATAAATCACTAAAAGCAATAGAGCCAAAAGGTTTAGTGCCACTTGCAATAGGAATTGTACTTGTAATATGGTTTGCAATAGGAATATTTCCAATAAAACCAATAGGAGTTGCATCTGGAAGTATGTACCCTAATATAAATATGGGTGATATTGCAATAATACAAAAATGTAATGCAAATGATTTAGAAGTAGGAACAGTAATAGAGTACAAAAGAAAAGATTTTTCTGTAATACATAGAGTTGTTGAAATAAATCAAAAAGATGGAGAATTTATTTTTATAACACAGGGAGACAATAATGATGGACCTGATAGTGACCCTGTAAGAGAAGATCAGATTGTGGGCAGAGTTATAGCTAAAATCCCATATTTAGCATGGCCAACAATATGGATAGACAATCTAAGAGGAGCTACAGCCCCTGAAGTAGATGTACAAATGGGAAAATAGGAGATTAAGATGAAAATACGAATGAGAAGGAGAAAGAGTAGTTCTGGCAATAGAATTAAGCTTAGCAATGCAGTTAGAATTTCATTAATTTTATTATCAATTATTATCATTGCCATTGGCTCTGGTAATATGATTAAGTCATTAACCAATAAGACTCAATCTGTTACTGAGAGTTCAGTGCTATACAAGTACGATAATAAGTTTTCTTCTGATGCAAAAATAAACCTAAAAGATAACATATATGTACATGAAGATGAAATGATAGATGGTCAATCTTATTTATCAGATATTATTTCAAATATAGCAATGGACATAGATTACAAATATTCAGCATCAGTTCCATCTCAAATAACATATTCATATAAAATAGAAGCAATAATGAAAGCATCATATACAAATACAAAAGGAACTTATGATGTGTTAAATAAAATAGATACAATAGAAGAAGGAAGTGCTACAACAGATGTTGCAAGCGAGCTTTCAATAAAAGATAAAATAACAATAAATTATGCAAAATATCATCAAACAATGAAAGAATTTAAACAAACAATGGGAATCAACACTGATTCTAAATTATATGTAAGATTTACAATTGATACAAGTACAAACATAAATTCAAAAGATGTTAAAAATCAATATGTAGCGGATTATAAAATTACTATAGGAGATAAGATTGCAATTGTTGAAGATGTTAAAAATGATTCAAAATCAAATATAGTAAAAGCTGATGAAATAAGAACAGAACAAATAGATATAGATTACAAAGGTGTAGCAATAAGTTTAGTTGCAATTTTAATAGGAATAGCAGGAATTGTATTTGTTGTTAAGAAAACTGAAGAATTAAAATCTGTTTCAAATGAATATAAGAGAGAGTTAAATAGAATATTAAAATCTTATGAAGACAAAATAGTTGAAATTCAAGATATAAATAACTTTGATATAGAAAATGCAACAAAAGTTAAGGATATTATACAATTAAGAAAATTAGCAGAAGAAGCATTGGTTCCTATCTACTGCTATATGAGTGAGACTGAAGCATATTTTATAGTTACAAAATATGAAAATAGTTATATATTTATATTAAAATAAAATGGTGATTATATGAAAAAATACCGTAAATTTAAGAGAGGAAAAACATTAAATCCATACATAATATTCATTATTGTTATTGTTGGAATATGTGCTATGTCAGTAGGGTATGCAGTGTCATCAGATACTATGTTTATAAATGGTAGAGCAAATGCTAAATATTCATATTTTACAATTACATATGTGCTAAATGGAGGAACAAACCCAGAAAATCCAATAACACAATATAGAATTATAGATGATGATTTATTACCAATACCAACAAAGGAAGGATATAAATTTGCTGGATGGTATTATGATGAAGATTTTGATGGAGAGAGAAAATTTGATGCATCTGATTTAGAGGGAAATGTTACATTATATGCAAAATGGAAAAGCGAAAATGCTTATTATGAGGAATATAGACATGATGAACCATTTACATTTACAGGAAGTAATTATCTTGATACAGGAATAGCTTTATATAGTGAAGCAAACTGGCAAAAAGATTTTGAAATGGGATTTACTATAGATGAATATGTTGCATCTCAGAATGTTAATCAAGCTGTATTCTTTAACTCAAAGTATGAAGTAGAAAGTTTGAAGTTCCCAGGACTGGTTGTAAGAAGAGACGCTGATAAAAATGCAATTGAAGTAACTCAACAAATTAATCATGGTATAAAAGCAATTCAAAAGTTTAATACCCCTGCAATTCCATGTACTGTAAAAGTATATAGAATAAGTGGAGTAATTTACTATAGTGTTAATGGTGGGGGACTAATTCAAGTACAAAATATGAGTAATTTTAACCAACAGTTTGATTTAACAGCTTGGTTTGGAGCAGCACCTGATGAAAATGGAAATGTAATACGTGGACTAGTTGGAACTCTATCTAACATGTATGTAAGGATAGAAGAATATGAAACTAAAAAATACACTGTTACATTTAATGCAAATGGTGGTACAGTATCACCAGCATCAAGAAGAGTTAAAGAGTTTAATGAAGTAGGAGAACTTCCAATACCTACATATGAAAGAAGATATTTCCAAGGGTGGTATGCAAATCCTGCACTTACAACTCCAGTAAGCGCAAGTACAATTATCAATTCAGATACAACATTTTATGCAAAATGGTCAGATTCAGCAAAACTTGAAGTAAATGGAAATTATTATACAACACTTGCAGAAGCAATAAATGCTGTTCCAGAAAGCAATGAATATGTAACTATACATGTATATGAAGATATGAAAAGTAAAGTTACTATTCCAGCGGGTAAAAAAATAATATTGGATTTACAAGAAAGTATATTATCTAATGATGGTAATAATGCTGTTATAGAAAATAATGGAGATTTGAAAATAATTAATGGTACAATTACAAGTAGTACTTCAACTGGTGCTATAAATAATAATGAAGGAGCAACGTTAACAATAACAGGTGGAGAAGTAATAGCAACAGGAACTAAACAAGCAGTATACAATAATGGTGGTACTACAATTATATCAGGAGATGCTTTCTTAAGTAGTAATTCAACAATTAGAGCAGCAGTTCATAATTTAAATAATGGTGAATTAATTATAACAGGTGGAACAATAGTATCATATGGACAATGCGGTATTGAGAATGCTAATGGAACAATGACTATTGGAACAAAAGATGGAACAATAGATACCCAAGCACCTTTAATACAAGGAAAAACATATGGAATAACATCTACGCCAAATTATTCAGTTTATGATGGTACTATAATAGGAAGAACAAATGCTGTAAATAAAGAGAATTTAATTACAGACATTGAAATAAATTCAGAAATAAGCCATCACAGTGAAGTAGTTGAAGGAGTTACATATAAATCAATATATTTAACAGCAACAGAATAATAAAAAATAATTTAAAAGAATAAAAGAAAGATAGATTATATCTTTCTTTTATTTAGTTTACATTAGTTGACATAAAAATAAAAATATGCTATAATAGAATTGCGATGTAGAAAAAAATATAGAAGGAGAGAGATATATGAAAAAATTAAGAAAAACTAGATTAATAAGATATACAATACTTATGATTATTTTAGTTGTTTCATTACTTGCTTTTCGAATATCTTTATCAAGCTATAGTGAAATAGAAACTTATAAAGAAGCCTTAAAAGAATACCAAAAATTAGATACAGTAAGCTACACTATTTAATAGTGTAGCTTTTAAAATGAAAAATTACACTTAGATTACAACCATGTTAAGATTTAATAACATTGATAAAAAATGTTTACTTTTATGTCGAAATTTAATAAAATAAAAATACATTTTTTAATAAATCGAATTACACAAAAGAGGAGAAAATAAAGTGCAAGAGAATACAATAGGCATACAAAAAACAATGTTAAAACAGTTTTTGAGAACTAATGAAATAGATTTTTTAAATAATTTACAAGATAAAACTGATAAGATTAACATTGAATTATTTGATTTGGAAAATAAAAAAGAATTAATAATAGAAAAAAATGCTGAAGATTGTTATAATTATGAAGATAATAAAGCAGAAATTAGATTAAGAAATAACAATTATGAAATTGCAATGGAAAGTTTAAAAATAATTTCAAGAAATCTTTATGAGTTATATAATAATTACAATACAATTTCACAATTAAATTATTTAATTGTTGACAAATGTAACACAAGTTTTGCTACATATAATTTTAAAGAAGATATTGCGAAACTAAAGGAAAAAGTTAAACTAGCTGAAAATCTTGAAGGAAAAATAGAAGATGATGATTCTAAAAATTATTATATAATAGATAATTACTTAGATTATGACTATAACACAAATGAAACTGAAAAAGTAAGAATAAAAAGAATTGTTAATATTGATAATTTACAAGATAATCTTACTTTAAAAATAAGTGAAGGTAAGGTTGAACTTCCATATACTAAGGCTGAAATTCAAGAATTTATGAAAAAATATCCTGATGAATATAAAACACCTGAAGATGTAATTGAAAAAGAATTTACTGCATATGTTTCTAATTATAGAAAGCATCCTGTTTTTTCTAGATTAAAAGAAACATATAATTTATGTAGAAATAAGGAAAATATGTCTAGATTTGAATCATTAAAATATGCAAAAAAAATCATGTTTAGATCAGAAATAAATGCATGTGTAATTGCAGCAGTAAAGAATAAGAAACAGCTTGAAGATTATATTGAATGTTTAGAAAAAAATAAATTAGAAGAATATACACATTTCAAAATAATATTTGAGGTTAATCCTACAATGGCATAAAACTTAATGTTTTATGCCTATTTTTTATAAAGTGTAGAAATTTGTAAAAAAAGATGATATAATAGTTAGCAATTAATAAAACAAAAATAATAAAAAATTAAATATAAAAAAATAAAGAAGGAAGTATTAAATATGAAAAAACCAGAATTATTAGCACCAGCAGGTTCATTTGAAAAAGCAAAAATAGCATTTATGTATGGAGCAGATGCAGTATATGCGGGTACATCATCTTTATCACTAAGAACAAGAGCTGAGATGCAAGATAGTGATTTAGCCAATACAATAAAATATGCACATAGTATAGGAAAAAAAGTGTATACAGCAATTAATATATATGCTTGGGATGAAACTTATGATGAAATAAAAAAACAAGCACAAATGCTTAATGAACTAAAAGTAGATGGAATTATTGTTGCTGATGGTGGAATTGTTGAAATGATAAAAGAATATGCACCAGATGTAGATATACATATTAGTACACAAGCAAATACAGTAAGTTATCATGCAGCAAAGTTCTGGTATAAAAATGGAGCAAAAAGAGTTATTCTTGGAAGAGAAATGAATAAAGTTCAAATAAAAGAATTAATGGAAAATAAGCCAGAAGATTTAGAAGTTGAAATGTTTATACATGGAGCAATATGTTTTGGATATTCAGGAAGATGTTTTTTAAGTGATTTCTTAGCTGGAAGAAGCGCTAATCTTGGTGATTGTGCTCAAAGCTGTAGATGGAGTTACAATGTGTATGTTGAAGAAAAAAATAAGCCAGGAGAACTTATGCCTGTTGAACATGATGATAAAGGAACATATATATTTTCATCTAAAGATATGTGTTTAATAAAAGAAATACCGGAAATAGTTGAAATGGGCGTAGATAGTTTAAAAATAGAAGGTAGATTAAAAACAGAATATTATTTAGCGTCTGTAGTAAATGCATACAGAAATGCAATTGATGATTACATGGAAAATCCAGAAAACTATGATTATACAAAATATTTAAAAGAACTTGAAAAAACAAAAACAAGAGGACTAACAACATTTTATTTTAATGATAGAAATAATAAAGATATACAAGAATATGAAGGAAAACAATATAATCCTGATTATGAATTTGGTGGAAAAGTTATACAAACAAAAGGTGATAAAACAGTAATTGAAATAAAAAATAAATTACAAGTAGGAGATGAACTAGAAATACTTGTTCCAAATGAAATCAAACCTGTTAAGTTTAAAATTGAAAAATTATGGGATATTGAAACAGAAGAAGAAATTGAATTTGTAAATCCAGGAAAACAAGGACAACAAGTTATAATGAAATTACCTGTAAAAGTAGAAGAAAATTGGATATTAAGAAGAAAAAAAGTTGTTGATTAGTTCAACAACTTTTTTTCTCTATACTAAATGTAATAGAAAATCCTAGAAGAAATAATAATATTACCAATATATTAAAATTAGTTGGAATTAAAATTAAAGTACTACCTAAAATAAATCCTATTATTGTGTAAAAAGTTTGAGATGGAAAATTTTCCAGCATTTTTTTTATTAAAAAAAGAAAGAGTAAAGAGCCTAAAGCTAATCCTGCTCCAAGCGGGATTAAAACATAAAAATTAAGGCAGGATATTGAATTTAAATATGTATTATAAATACCAAAGCACATTAATATAACTGTACTACTAACTCCTGGAACTATTATACCAGCGGACATTACAAATCCAACTACAATTAGATATATATAATTCGAATTTACTTCAAAGAAAGAAGTGTTAAGATTATGTTCAAGTATAATTAAGAGTAAAGCAATCGAAAAACTAATAAATGTAAAAATTAAAAAATAAGGTTTAAAGTTAGATTTTTTATTAGAAGTTTTAATCAAACTAGGAATACCACCAATAATAAACCCTAAAAATAGAGCTTTACATTCTGCTTCATATGATACAAAGAAAAAATTAAGTATTTTTCCAAATAACAAAAATCCAAAAATACCTCCAATTATAAACGGTAAAAGGAATAAAAAATTCTTTTTAAAATCTTTAAACAATCCAAGTGAAGAATTTACCAATTTATCATAGATACCAAAGATAACGCATAGAACACCACTACTAATACCAGGAAGAATTGCACCAATGCCGATTATAAAACCTTTTAAAATAGAAGTAAAAAAATTCATTAAAAACCTCCATATAACAGAATATGCTTGATTAATCAAAATATGAAATAAAGCTTAAAATAATAAGTTAGGATATGCACTTTTCTTTTATAGAAACATATAATTTGTTATGAAAGAAAATGGAGGTAAAGTGTATGATTGCACTAAGTATTTCAGGATTCTTATTATTCTTAAAAACAGCTGTATTTTTAGTTCGGGTATATATCAAATAATCAGCTGTTTCCAGAACCATTATCAAAGGAAGAAGAAAAAATATATTTACAAAGGTTTAAAGAAGGAGATGAAGAATCCCGTAATATTCTTATTGAAAGAAATTTAAGGCTAGTAGCACATGTTTGCAAAAAATATTCAACGACAAAAGTGGACCAAGATGATTTGATTTCAATAGGTACAATAGGATTAATTAAGGGAATAAACAGTTTTGAAATTTCAAAAAATGTAAAACTTTCTACATATATTTCAAGATGCATAGATAATGAAATTTTGATGTATTTAAGAAGTACAAAAAAAATAGGAGCGGAGGTTTCATTAGAAGATACTATAGGAAAAGACAAAGATGATAATGTAGTTACATTACAAGATGTATTAGAAAATAATGAAAGAAATATAGAAGAAGAAGTTGATATGAAGATGAAAATAAAAAAAATGTATAGAAAAATGAAAGATGTTTTAAAAGATAGAGAGAAACTGATATTAGAAATGAGATTTGGACTTAACGGAAGTAAGCCAAAGACACAAAATCAAATTGCAAATATGATGGGAATTTCTAGGTCATATGTTTCCAGAATAGAAACAAAAGCAATAGGAAAACTTGCGAAAGAAATAGAAGAATAATGTTGAAACATTATTCTTCTATTTTCTAAATTTCCGTAAAGAAATTTGAAAAAAATCTTGATATTTTTATTAATATATTGTATTATAATATAAGTATAATTTGTGCCATAGAAAATAATAAATATAAAATACCGGAAAGGGGAAAAAATAAATGAAGAAATTTGGCATAATACTAGCAACTATTATGTGCTTATTTTCTACAACAGTTGTATATGCTAGCAATCCAAATGTAGGAAATACTATAAAAAGTATGGATACGACAGCAAATACTGCTAACACAATTGGAGGAATAGTAGAAAAGCAAACACAAACAGATCAGCTAGTTAAAATGAAAGATAATGAGAAAAACACACTTGAGGATTACCAAGAAGCGTATGGATCACAATCATATGGATTAACAGCATATATTCTTCATCTTGTACAAATATACAGTATTCCTTTTTGTTTTATAGGAATTGCTGTAAGTGGAATATATCAATACGTACTTGGTATTCGTAAATTAGATACAAGAGATAAAGGTTTTGCTATTATGATATCTATAGTTACAATATTTATCATAGCACAAATATTACCTTTAATATTTGCTATAGTAGTAAAAGGTTGGAGGAGTTAACAAATGAAAGTTTTATTTGCAGTCAGTAATGACGCCGTTTCAGAATCAATTATAAAAAAATATCAACAAATGTATAAGGAAATAATAATTAGTAAAAATGCATATTATTTTGATGCTATACTAAAAGAATTACAAAAAGATAAGTCATATGACAGAATTGTAATTAGTGAAGATCTAGAACCATTCACAAACAATAATTATGACATGATTGATAATTTTATATTTGAAAAACTAGATAGAATATCAGATGAGGCTACATCATCGGATGGAACTGATATACCTATTATTTTAATTACGACAGAAAGAAGGACAAAATCTGATAGTATACTAGTAAAAATTTTTGGAATAGGTGTCTATAGTGCTTTAATTGGAAGAGATATAAGCGCAGAAGAAGTCTGCAAATTAATAAACAAACCTAGAACTAAAAAAGAAGCAAAAATTTATTATAATATAGATTCAAATGATGTCTCATATAAACCGGAGAGTGAAGGAAATGTTAGTGAACAAGAGATTCAAAACATCTTATCACATTATAGAAAGTTAGGCAGAAATGAGGACAGGTATGTTGATAGTTTTGATAAAATTGCATCACAATATACTGATCAACAACTTAAAGTTATAATTAATTTTTTACCTGATAATGTAAAATATGTATTAGAACAAAATAGTCCAAAATACCAACAAATTACAGCTTTTAAACCAGAAAAGAAAGTTAACTATAAACCTAGATATAATGATACAAGTAAAGCTATTAGTAATAGTGGAATAAAAGTTAAATCTATAGGAAATGATACAAAATTAACTAAACCAGTAATAATTCCATCTGTTAATGTTCATAGAGTAGAAAAAGTAGAAGAAAATATAAGTGAACCTGAAGAAAAAGTTACTAAAAAAGTTACGGTAAAACCAAGGGAAAATGCAAAAGAAGAAAAAATAGAAGTGGAGCAAGTTAAATTGGAGAAAAAAGAAGTAAAAAAAGAGCCAATAAAGAAATTGAAAAAGAAAATAGAAGAAGTAAAACCAGTAGAGTTTGAAGAAGAAAAAAATGTAGAAATTGAAGAAGAAACTAAAAAAAGAAGAGGTAGACCTAAAAAGGTTGAGGTTGAAAAAGAAGAAACAGTTAGTGAACCAAAAAAAGGAAGAGGTAGACCTAAAAAAGCTGTTGAAGAAAAAGAGAAAGAAGAAGTTAAAAAGGTAGAAGAAATAGAAGAAGATGATGATGATCTATTTGAAGGCTTTGAACAAATAGATACATTAGATGATTCAGATGACTTTATGGATTGGGATGATGATTTTCCAGAAGTAGATGACGAAGATGAAGAAGAATATGAAGAACTTCCAGAAGTAGATGACGAAGATGAAGAAGAAGATGAAGAACTTCCAGAAGTAGATGATGAAGATGAAGAAGAATATGAAGAACTTCCAGAAGTAGATGACGAAGATGAAGAAGAAGATGATGAAGAACTTCCAGAAGTAGATGATGAAGATGAGGAAGAAGAATATGAAGAACTTCCAGAAGTAGATGACGAAGATGAAGAAGAAGATGATGAAGAACTTCCAGAAGTAGATGATGAAGATG
>JAGBJN010000012.1 GCA_017934475.1 Clostridia bacterium
AAATAATATACCAATGGCAGTATTAGGATATTTAACACCAAAAGAAAAAAGAAATGAACTAGAAGTATTTGGAATGATAGGTTATGCAGTTTAATTATATAATTTTTATATTTTTTGTTTCACATCATTGACACTACAACAGTTTCTTTTCAAAACTATTCTAAAAAAATATGGACAAATAATATAATTAATGATAAAATGTCAAATATTAAATTTGACATTTTTTTTATGGAGGTATATGAATATATGAGTAAAAAGAAAAAAAGCGTGGGAAAGAGAATACTTACAGTACTTGCAATAATATTACTAGTACTTATAATAATAGTTTCAGGAGGACTTGCAGCAGGATATGGATATATAAGTTCAAAACTTGGAAAAATGCAACATGTTGAATTAGTTGAGGAAGAATTAAATATTTCTAAAACTGTAGAAGATAAATACAGAAATGTTGCAATATTTGGTGTAGATAGCAGAAGCAGCAATTTAGGTAAAGGAAATAGAAGTGATTGTATAATAATTGCTAGTTTAAATAATGAAACAAAAGAAGTTAGATTAATTTCTGTATATAGAGATTCATACCTTGAAATAGATGGATATGGTTTAGATAAAGTTACACATGCTTATTCTTATGGAGAAGCACCACTTGCAATAAAAACATTAAATAAAAACTTAGATTTAAATATAAAAGAATTCGTAACAGTAAACTTTGATGCAGTTGCAGAAGCTGTAGATGCTCTTGGTGGAATAGAGATGGATCTTACAAGTGAAGAAGTAAAATATTTAAACAATTACATAGATGAAACAGCAAATGTTACAGGAAAGAGCCATGCTAAAGTAACAAGTGCTGGAAAACAAACATTAAATGGTGTACAAGCTGTTGCATATTCTAGAATAAGATATACAGAAGGTGGAGATGCAAAAAGAACAGAACGTATGAGAGATGTTATTGAAGCAATGGCTAAAAAAGCCAGAACTTTAAGTGTTGGAGAAATAAATGATTTATTAGATCAAATTCTTCCATTAGTTTATACCAATATCTCAGTTTCTGATATACTTGCTCTTTTACCAGATGCAATGAATTATAAAATTACAGATAGTATTGGATGGCCTTATGAAACAAGAGGAATTACACTAGATAGATGGTATGGTGTACCTGTTACACTTGAATCAAATGTTGAAAAACTTCATACAAATTGTTTTGATGGAGATTATACAGTTCCAGATGAGGTTAAAGAAATTAGTGATAAGATAATTTCTAGAACAGGATATACAGAATAAAGGGGTGTAGTTTAATGGGAAGCGAAGAGCTTAACTTAATGCAAATTTTTAGAAACTTATATCAAAAGAAAAATGTTTTATTATGGATCATAATTGTCTTTACTATAATTGCTTTAGCATATTCACTTGTATCTGATATGTTAATAAAAGAAACATCTGCGATTGTTCTAATAGACAAAGCAGATGCTTCAATAGCAGATACAATAGCAGGATTAAATACAAGTAAAGTGAAAATTGAGTTTGATAAAAATAAGAAAACAATTGCATTTACATCTAGTGGAATAGATAGTAAAAATTGTGAACTTCAAATTCAACATCAAATCAATGTAGTAAAAGAAAAACTTACAGATACATATTCAATTGCATTATTTAAAACAATACAAGATGTAAAGACAGAAAGCATTTCTGTTGTAAAAGTAATAAAAGATATAGCTATATTTGAGGTGGTTGGTATTGTATTATATTGTGGTTATGTATTTTTAATTACCTCATTTGCTTCAACTACAGATGAATATACAATAAAAAATATTACCAACTTGAAAGTACTTGGTAAGTTATATAAGCCAGAAGAAAATAAAAAAGAAAATAAGATTATTTCAAAATTTATAGATCCAGAAGAAAATATTTCTATGGAAAAACAACTTAGAATTATAAAAACAAATATCGAATTAAAAAAGGATAATAAAGATCCAAGAACTATTCTATTTGCAAATGCTGATAAAAGGGTAAAAAATGATGAAGTAATAAGATTACTTGCTAAAGAATATTCTACAGATAATAAAAAAATTATGATTTTAGCATATAATATTGAAAACTATGAAAAAATTGGATTAAATGCTATAAACACAATGAAATTATCTGATAATGATTCAAAAATAGAAGAAGCAGAAGAACTGTTAAATGAATTAGTATCTAATTATGATTTAGTATTTGTAGATGGAGCAAATATTAATGAAAATCATCTTTCAATAATATTTTCAAGTATAGTTGATTCAAATATAATTGTTGCTAATATGGAAAAAACAAAAATGGAAGATATTATTAAAACAAAACAATATATAGATGATGTTGATGGAAAAATTTCAGGTATTATATTAAGTAAAATAAAATAAAAAATATATTTTTAAATAAAACTCTTGAAAAAAATAAAAAATATATATAAAATAATATAAACAAAAGAAAAAAATAAGGGGGAAATAAATATGCCATTAATTAATTTTACAAATCCATTTACAGCACTAGTAGCACTTGTATTATTTGTTTTATCATTGTTTTTATCTAGAGAATTAAAAAGAAAATGGCCAATGATGCTTGTATTATTTGCATTTTTATTAATATCATGTACAAACACAGTTGAGTATTTTATGGCACACGGAAATGAGCAATATTTAAAAACAATAGCTACATGTATAGGAATTGATTTTGTTTTTGTATTCTTATCTTTCATTTCATATTTGTGGATGGATGATATTGAAGCAAAAGAGAAAAAACAAAAAACAGTAAGCAATAGTTTAGATTGGTTTTGGAAAAAAGTATAATAAATATAAAGGCGACCATATGGGCCGCCTTGTTTTAAGTTAAGGAGGATATATGAAATTTCAAATAGAAGAAGGTAGAATTTATATTGAAAAGGAAGAAAAACTTCTTGCTGAAATAGAATATGAAAAAATAGGAGAAAATGAGTATAACATATATCATACATTTGTTGATGAAAGCTTAAGAGGTCAAGGAATTGCATCTAAACTTGTTGAAATGGCAGTAAATGAGATTAATAAGAAAAATGGAAAGGTAAGTGCAACATGTTCTTATGCCAATGCATGGCTTGAAAGACATAATTTGGTATAAGAATTTTAATCATAAATTGTTGTATTTATCATATAGTAATGTTATAATTGCATTGTAATTGTAAAAATAAGAAAGGAACGTAAAAATATGAGCAAAGAGTACGAAAGAATAACAGATGTTGAGTCTTTTGAAAGAGTATTTGAAAATGTAAAAAAGGCTCAAAAAGAATTTTCAACATTTTCACAAGAACAAGTTGATAAAATCTTCTTAGCAGCGGCGACAGCAGCTAATCAAGCAAGAATTGAACTTGCAAAAATGGCAGTAGAAGAAACAGGAATGGGAGTAGTAGAAGATAAAGTTATAAAAAATCATTTTGCAGCAGAATATATATATAATAAATATAAAAATGTAAAAACATGTGGAGTAGTTGCAGAAGACAAATCATATGGAATAAGAACTGTAGCAGAACCAATAGGAGTTATTGCAGCTGTTATACCAACAACAAACCCTACTTCAACTGCAATATTTAAAACATTAATATCATTAAAAACAAGAAATGGTATAATAATTAGTCCTCACCCAAGAGCTAAAAATTCAACAATTGCAGCAGCAAGGATTGTACTTGAAGCAGCAGTTGCAGTAGGTGCTCCAGAGGGAATAATTGCATGGATTGATGAACCTTCACTTGAACTTACAAATCTACTTATGCAATCATCTGACACAATACTTGCAACAGGTGGACCAGGTATGGTTAAATCTGCATATTCTAGTGGAAAACCAGCACTTGGTGTTGGTGCAGGAAATACACCTGCAGTTATAGATGAATCTGCAGACATTATACTTGCAGTAAACTCAATTATACATTCAAAAACATTTGATAATGGTATGATTTGTGCATCTGAGCAATCTGTAATATGTGTTAATAGTGCATATGAAAGAGCAAAAGAAGAATTTAGAAAAAGAGGATGCTATTTCTTAACACCTGATGAAACTGAAAAAGTTAGAAAAACAATAATTATAAATGGTGCATTAAATGCAGGAATAGTTGGACAAAAAGCTACAAAGATTGCAGAAATGGCAGGAGTAGAAGTTCCAGCTGGTACAAAGATACTTATAGGTGAAGTACAAAGTGTAGATATTTCTGAAGAATTTGCACATGAAAAACTTTCTCCAGTACTTGCTATGTATTGGGCAAAAGATTTTGATGAAGCAGTAGAAAAAGCAGGAAAATTAATAGATGATGGAGGACTTGGACATACTTCATCACTATATATAAATACATTAACAGAAGGGAAAAAAGTAGAAAAATTCTATAGTAAAATGCATACATGTAGGGTACTTATAAATACACCATCTTCACAAGGAGGAATTGGAGATTTATACAATTTTAAACTTACACCTTCACTTACACTTGGATGTGGATCTTGGGGTGGAAACTCAGTATCTGAAAATGTTGGAATAAAACACTTACTAAACTACAAAAACGTAGCTGAAAGGAGAAACAATATGCTTTGGTTTAGAGCACCAGAAAAAGTTTATATAAAAAGAGGTTGTTTACCAGTAGCCTTAGAAGAATTAAAATACGTAATGGATAAAAAGAAAGTATTTATTGTAACAGATAAATTCTTATTTGAAAATGGATATACAAAAGTAGTAACAGATAAATTAGAAGAACTTGGAATCGCTTATACAACATTTTCTAATGTTGCACCAGACCCAACACTTGAATGTGCTAAAGAAGGTGCAAAACTTATGGATGAATTTGGACCAGATTGCATAATAGCAATTGGTGGTGGTTCAGCAATGGATGCTGCAAAAATTATGTGGGTATTATATGAACATCCAGAAGCAGACTTTATGGATATGGCAATGAGATTCATAGACATTAGAAAAAGAGTTTATACATTCCCTAAAATGGGAGAAAAGGCATACTTTATTGCAGTACCTACATCATCTGGTACTGGATCAGAAGTTACACCTTTTGCAGTTATCACAGATGAAAAAACAAATATAAAATATCCTTTAGCAGATTATGAATTACTTCCAAAAATGGCAATAGTAGATGTAGATATGATGATGAATGCTCCAAAAGGATTAACATCAGCATCTGGTATAGATGCATTAGTACATGCAATAGAAGCATATGCATCTATGATGGCAACAGAATTTACAGATGGTATCGCATTAGAGGCTATTAAAATTATATTTGAGTATTTACCAAGAGCATATCAAAATGGAGCAAATGACCCAGAAGCGAGAGAAAAAATGGCTTATGCTGCTACAATGGCAGGAATGGCATTCGCAAATGCATTTTTAGGAATTTGCCACTCAATGGGACACAAACTTGGTGCATATCACCACTTACCACATGGTATAACAGTATCACTTGTATTAAATGATGTAATGAGATTTAATGCTGAAGAAGCACCAGTTAAAATGGGAACTTTCCCACAATATGATCACCCACATACATTAAGAAGATATGCTGAAATTGCAGAAGCAGTTGGAATAACAGGAGAAAATGACTGGGATAAATTGAATAAGCTTCTTGCAAAAATAGATGAATTAAAAGATGCAATCGAAATTAAACACACAATTAAAGAATATGGAGTTACAGAAGAAGATTTCATGGCAACACTTGATGAAATGTCTGAAAAAGCATTTGATGATCAATGTACAGGTGCTAACCCAAGATATCCACTAATAGAAGAAATAAAAGAATTATACTTAAAAGCATACTATGGAGGTGAAAGATAATATGTTTTACAATTTAGAAAATGAAATAGCAAAAAGAAAAAATAAAAGTATTTATCGTGATGGTGATAAAAGCCTAAAATTATATGTAGAAAATTATTCAAAAGCAGATATACTAAATGAAGCATTAAACCAAGCAAGAGTTGAAGAAGGAACAGATTTAAATATACCAAAACTTATCGAAGTAACTCAAATAGATGGCAGATGGGGAATTGCATCTGAATATATTGAAGGAACTCCTTTGGATGAGCTAATGAATGCTCATCCAGAGAAAATAGATGAATATCTAAACATGTTTGTTGATATTCAACTTGAAATACTTTCTAAGGAAGTTCCAATGCTTAACAAAATAAAGGACAAGTTTAAGAGAAAGATTACAGATACGGACAAGTTAAGCAATGGAACAAAATATGAATTATTACAAAGACTTGATGGAATGAAAAATCATACAAAATTATGCCATGGTGATTTTAACCCAAGTAATATAATAATTAAAGAAGATGGCACACACTATATTATAGACTGGAGCCATGTAACAGCAGGAAATGCATCAGCAGATGCTGCAAGAACATTCCTTATATTCTCTTTACAAGGTAAAGCAGAACTTGCAAATAAATATTTAGATTTATTTGCTAAAAAATCAGGAATAAACAAAGGAAATATCCAAAGATGGATACCAATAGTTGCTTCAACACAATTATTAAAAGAAAATGATGAAGCTGAAGAAAAAATGTTAAGAAGATGGATAGATGTTTTAGACTATCAATAGAAAGAGGAGGAAAATAAAATGAGTTGGGACTTTGAAGTATGGAATGGCTTTAAGAAAGGAAAATGGAGCAAATCTATAGATGTAAGAGATTTTATCCAAAACAATTATACACCATATGAAGGTGATGAATCTTTCTTAGCAGGACCTACAGAAAGAACAAAAGAATTATGGAATAAAGTATTAAATTTATATGAAGTAGAAAGAGCAAAAGGAGTATTAGATGTTGCAACTGATGTTGCTTCTAGTATTAATGCATTTGATGCAGGATACATAGATAAAGACTTAGAACAAATAGTAGGTCTACAAACAGATGCACCTTTAAAAAGAGCAATTATGCCAGAAGGTGGTATAAAAATAGTTGAAAAATCTTGTGAAGCATATGGATATAAAGTATCTGATAAAATAGAAGATATATATCATAACTATAGAAAAACACATAATGATGGAGTATTTGAAGCATATACACCTGAAATAAGAGCAGCAAGAAAATATAAATTATTAACAGGTTTACCAGATGGATATGGTAGAGGTAGAATAATTGGAGATTATAGAAGAGTAGCATTATATGGTGTAGATTTATTAATAGAAGAAAAGAAAAAAGACTTTGAAAATACTCGTGGAGATTGGATGAGTGAAGAAATAATCCGTGAAAGAGAAGAAATTGCTGAACAAATCAAAGCATTAGAAGATTTAAAAGCAATGGCTGCAAAATATGGATTTAATATTTCTAAACCAGCTAGTAATGCAAGAGAAGCAGTTCAATGGTTATATTTTGGATATTTAGGAGCTGTTAAACAACAAAATGGTGCTGCAATGAGTATAGGAAGAAACTCTACATTTTTAGATATATATTTTGAAAGAGATTTAAAAGCAGGGGTTATTACAGAAGAAGAAGCACAAGAAATAATGGATCACTTTGTAATGAAATTACGTATGGTTCGTTTCTTACGTACCCCAGAATATAATGAATTATTCTCAGGAGATCCAGTATGGGTAACTGAAAGCGTTGGTGGAATGGGAACTGATGGAAGAACTCTAGTAACAAAGAACTCTTTCAGAGTAATTCATACACTTGAAACAATGGGAACAGCTCCAGAACCAAACTTAACAATACTTTGGTCAACAAGATTTCCAGAAGGATTCAAAAAATTCTGTACTAGAATTTCTATTGAAACAAGTTCAATCCAATATGAAAATGATGATTTATTAAGAACACATTTAGGAGATGATTATGCAATAGCATGTTGTGTAAGTCCAATGAGACAAGGAAAACAAATGCAATTCTTTGGTGCAAGAGCAAACCTTGCTAAAACTTTAACATATGCTATAAATGGTGGTAGAGATGAGGTCTCAGGAGCACAAGTAACACCTAAATATGCACCAATCGTTGGTGAAGGAGCATTAGACTTTAATGAAGTTTGGGAAAAATATACACAAATGATGGATTATGTTGCAAGCATATATATTGATGCATTAAATATAATTCACTATATGCATGATAAATATTGTTATGAAAGCTTAGAAATGGCTTTACATGATAAAGAAATAATAAGAACAATGGCATGTGGTATTGCAGGATTATCAGTTGCAGCAGACTCTTTATCAGCAATAAAATATGCAAAAGTATATCCAGTAAGAGATGAGACAGGATTAGTTGTAGACTACAAAATAGAAGGAGAATTCCCTAAATACGGAAATGATGATGATAGAGTAGATGAACTTGCTGTATTAATCCAAAAAACATTTATGGACAAACTTAGAGAACAAACAACATATAGAGGTGCAAAACCTACAATGAGTATATTAACAATTACATCAAATGTTGTTTATGGTAAAGCAACAGGAAATACACCTGACGGAAGAAGAGCAGGAGCTCCATTTGGACCAGGTGCAAACCCAATTCATGGTAGAGATGAAAATGGTGCAGTAGCTGTATTAAATACACTTGCTAAATTACAATTTGAAAATTCAGAAGATGGTATTTCATACACATTTGCTATAACACCAGATGCATTAGGACATGATTTAGATACAAGAATAAAAAATATGATAGGATTACTTGATGGTTACTTTGTACAACTTGCAGACCATATAAATGTAAATGTATTTAATAGAGAATTATTATTAGATGCTATGGATCACCCAGAAAAATATCCACAACTTACAATTCGTGTATCAGGATATGCTGTTAACTTTGTTAAATTAACAAGAGAACAACAATTAGATGTTATTAACAGAACAATACATGAAAGAATGTAATATAGAAAATAAGTGCTGATTATTTCAGTGCTTATTTTTTTGTTGAAAATTTAATTTTTTTGTGGTAAAATATAAATCAAGTTTTTAGTAGAAAGTAACAAATAATCCTTTAGGAAAGGCAAAAAAGTAACAATCAACTCAATATAATTATTGAAAGACTAACTATATGAATGTCAATAGAAAAATGAAAAAAAGTTAAAAATATTTTATATAAATTTGTACATTGAAAAATGCATGACAAATAAGCATTTTGGAAAATGCTTTAAAAAAGGTATGAAACACTATCAACTAAG
>JAGBJN010000006.1 GCA_017934475.1 Clostridia bacterium
ACATTGTGCAATAATTGAAACTAGTCAATCAAAAAATGATGAAATTATTTTTACAGGACATATTCCTGTACGTTGTATTAATGAATATCGTAATACTTTAACTCTATATACAAATGGGCAAGCAGTTTTTTTGACAGAATTTAAAGATTATCAAATTGCTACTTGTGAACCAGTTATTCAATCACGTAGACCAAATAATCGAATAGATAAAGTACGCCATATGTTTAATAAAAAAGAAAATTAAGTTACTATTCGCTAAATTACAATTTGGAAGAATTATTATAGAAAAAGCAAAAGTCAGAAAGTAATATTTCTGGCTTTATTTTTGTCAGATAATGCAAAAAAAATGAAAATATGATATACTTTAATTGATTTTACAAAAGAGGAGTATAAAGAGGTGTAGAAAGCAGGAGAGTTTAATGGGAAAGAAATATAAAGAAGCAAATAAATGTGAAACAGAAACAACCATAAATGTATTATATAGTGAAAAAGTATTATCAATTTATACAAATAAAGTTGATTTAGAAAGAAGACTATATAAGATTTTAGGCGAACCTAAAAAAGAATATATAAAAGGTAGATCTGTTTTGGCTAGTTTGTGGGAAATACCATTAGAAGATATTAGTAAAATCAATAAAGTAATATTAAGAGCTGATATTTATGGAATGTAAAAAAGAATAGGAGTATATATGAAAAAAATAGCAAAATATGGAGTGATATGTCTAATAATTATAATTGTATTAATGTTAATTTTATTAGGAATTAATTTATATGTAAAATCATCTACAAAGAATCAGATTATTGAAAATAATTATTATTCTAATTTAAAAGATATAGATTGCATTGTTGTATTAGGAGCAGGAATTTGGGGAGATAAGCCTAGTCCTATGCTAGAAGATAGATTGCTTCAGGCAATAGATTTATACCAAAACAACGTATCATCAAAAATAATTATGAGTGGAGATCACGGAAAACAAGATTATGATGAAGTAAATACAATGAAAAATTTTGCAATTGATAAAGGTGTGCTATCAGAAAGTATATTTATGGACCACGCAGGATTTTCTTCTTATGAAAGTATATACAGAGCAAAAGAAATTTTTGGAGCAAAGAAAATAGTTATAGTAACACAAAAATATCATTTGTATAGAGCTTTATACATAGCAAATCAATTAGGAATTGAAGCGTATGGTGTAGGAGCAGATCCAAGACAATATGTTGGAGCTACTTATAGAGAATTAAGAGAG
The DNA here is from genome assembly GCA_017934475.1 of Clostridia bacterium. GTDB lineage: Bacteria > Bacillota > Clostridia > TANB77 > CAG-508 > UMGS1663. The sequence goes on from JAGBJN010000006.1 coordinate 1,248, forward strand.
ATATTGGCAAGGAATAAAGACTTTTTTAAATGTATTTTTAAACCCGAGCCTACATATTTAGGAGATACAATTCCTGTTAGTGGAAACGGAGATATAACTAATGATAAAAATTAAAATTTTAAATGAATGTCTAACGATTCTACATTTATGGTAAAGACATTTTTTGATAAATATATTATCATAATCTTAGGAGGTTATATAATATGGATCAAGTAAAGATAGGAAAATTTATTGCAAAATTAAGAAATGAAAATAATTTAACACAAGAAGCATTAGGAGAGAAATTAGGAGTTACTAATAAGACTATTTCAAGATGGGAAAATGGTCATTATTTACCAGATATAGAAATGCTTCAATTGTTAAGCAAAGAATTTAATGTTAGTATAAATGAGCTAATTACAGGCGAGAGAATACAAGAAAATAAATATAAAGAAAAAGCAGAGGAGAACTTGCTAACAGTTTTAGAAAATAGCACATTTACCTTAAAAGAGAAAACAGAATATTATAGAAAAAAATGGATAAAAGAGCATACCTTTGAATTAACAATTGAAATGATAGTAATTATAGCTTTAATAATATTTTGTATAGTGAAATATAAAGATATGGTTTTTGTAGCTTGTATTTGTGGATATGTGTGGTCTATATATCAATATAACAAAATGATGGCATATATTGAAAATAGAGCTTATAACAAAGATAATAAATAGTAGAATTTATTTTATTAAAGACAGTTTTTTAACTGTCTTTAATAACTTTCTATATATAAAGCTTTTGCAATATATGGTGTTACTTCTTTAAATTTATACCAACCAGAACTTTTGCTATCATTTTCTCCTCCATTAGGATTTGATATATATACCATATCATTATCATCAGAAGCAAGCAAAACCATATAATGAGAAGCAGTAGTCCAACGATTATTATGAGGTTGATTCCATACACAAATTAAAATTGGTCTATTAGTTTTTAAATGCTCTTGTAATTTTTCTTTAGATAAATGCACACTATCATAATAAAAATCAGTATTTTTAATATTAAAAGTATTAGATAATTCTTTTGAAAGTGAATCATAATCCAGGACAGGATAATATTTTTGTCTAAGATCTTCTGGTGTATAATTTTTATCATAACCACTTAATATAGTTGCAACTGCAGTAATACCACAACCATTTTCTTCCATAGTTCCATTCCAATATTGTTTATTACTCCAAGATGAATTACCACTTTGTTTATATTCTATGTATGTTTTTTGATGATTTTCAAGTGTTGTGAATGTAGTAAAATAGCCATCTTTATTCTTTACTTTTTTCTGACCAATTCCAGAGTAATTGTCATTTGTATCTTGTTTAATAGTTTTATATTCTGAATTATCTGTAATTTCTGAAATAGCTTTATTTAAATCATAAGAAATATTACTAAATATACTATTTTTTATACATAAGTATATTGCAAAAATTATAATTAATAATATTAAAATTCTTTTTTTATTTAATTTCCTTCTTTTTTTCTTCATTTGAAATCCCTCCAGTAACTTGTCTATATTATACAAATAAAGAAAATAATAAGTTTTAAGAAATTATTAAATAAATCTTAACATTTTCTTACAATTTGTCGAATCTGTGGAATTTATTGGCTTATTGTGATAGAATACCAATTGATAGAAAAGAGGAAAATATGAATATTTTAGTATTAGATGATGAAAAAGAAATTGCAGATTTGGTAGAAGTTTATTTGAAAAATGAAAACTATAATGTTTATAAATTTTATGATTCTAATAAAGCAATAGAGTGTATTAATAATCAAAAATTAGATTTTGCAATTTTAGATGTAATGATCAAAGATGTTGATGGATTTAAGATATGTAAAATGATAAGAGATAAAGGTTTTAATTTTCCTATAATAATGCTAACAGCTAAAATTGAAGACAAGGATAAGATACAGGGATTAACGATTCGGAGCAGATGACTATATAACTAAGCCTTTCAATCCATTAGAACTTATTGCAAGAGTAAAATCTGCATATAGAAGATACACAAAATATAATGAAAAAGTTGAAGAAAATATCATATATATAGATGGGTTAGAAATAGATCAGGATAAACACATCTGTAAGTTATATGATAATATAATTGAATTAACACCAATGGAATTTGATATATTATTGTATTTAGCACAAAAAAGAGGGAATGTAGTTAGTTCGGAAGAATTATTTGAAAAAGTTTGGAAAGAAAAATATTTGGAGAACAATAATACTGTAATGGTACATATTAGGAGAATAAGGGAAAAGTTAAAGGAAGACGCTAAGCAACCTAAATTTATAAAAACAGTATGGGGAGTTGGATATAAAATTGAAAAATAAGGGATTATTTAAAGAAAAAATGAAATTGGTAGGTCAAGTAATACTAAGAATAATAATTTATTATATTATTTCAATATTATTCTATATTGTAGTTTTAGATGGAGTTTTGGGAAATTTCTTAGGAAATAGCTTGTATAGAATAAATTATGATTTATATTATTGGTGTGTAACCAGTAAAGAAACAATTTTTATAATTTATTTAATAATTGTTTTAATATTAGCTCTATATAGATTTTTTTCTTTAAAAGTTGAAAATAGAGAAAAATTGTATAGTTCGTTAGATAATATTTTAGATGAAAGTAGTCAAAATGTAGAATTACCTGATGAAATGATTAAGTTTTCTGAAAAATTAAATAAAATTAAGTACGAATATGCTTTAAGCAAGAAAATAGCAAAAGAAGCAGAGCAGAAGAAGAATGATTTAATAATGTATATGGCTCACGATTTAAAAACTCCTCTTACATCTGTAATTGGTTATTTGACATTACTTAATGAAGAAAAGAAAATATCAAAAGATTTACAAGATAAATATATGAAAATAGCACTTGATAAGTCAATAAGATTAGAGGAACTGACTAATCAATTCTTTGAAATTACTAGATATAATTTGAACGATATGCCAATAAATAAAACACAACTTAATTTATCAATATTATTTGATCAGTTAATAGAAGAATTTTATCCAATGTTAGAAGACAGAAAATTAGAATTAAAAGTGAACAAACCTAATACTTTAATATATAATGCAGATGGAGATAAATTGGCGAGAAGCTTTGGAAATCTATTGAAAAATGCGATTAGTTATAGTTATGAAAATACCGTTATTGAGATAGAAATGATTGATAATGAAGATAATATTGAAGTAATATTTAAAAATAAAGGTGCTACTATTCCAGAATATAAATTAGAAAGAATTTTTGATAAATTTTATAGAGCTGATGAATCAAGAGGGACAAATAGTGGTGGAGCAGGATTGGGACTTGCAATTACAAAAGAAATAATTGAATTGCATAATGGAACAATCTCTGCAAATAGTGAAAATGAAACTATTGAATTTGTTATTAATTTGAGAAAATAAAAATATTTTTATCGTAAACATAAAATTTTGCAAAAACATTGCAAAATCCTGCAGTATACATTCAATATTTCAAGTGCTAAAATATTAATATCAAAAATTATATGTGATTGAGAGAGCTAATTAGAGAAATCTAGTTAGCTTTCTTTTTTGCTGTCTTAGGAGGAGATTATGAAAGGTATTATTAAAGGTAGTCTTGTTACTGGACTATTAGCAATGTGTTTAATGTCGAATGTATATGCGACAGATAGTAACAAAGTAATAAACAAAACAATTTTAGAATCAGAGGAAAGTAGCTTCGTAACATCAATACAGAAAGAAATTGAAGAAAATGATATTAAATATAAGCTATCTGATTATTCAAAGAAAGAAGATGAAGAAAATTCAAAAGTTGTTACAGCTTATAAAAAAGATGTTATAAAAAGTAATACAAAAGAAGCAATAATAAATCATTTTGGAGATAGCCTTAATTATGATGACGAAGAATATTCTGGAACAATTGCTTTAAAAGATTATGAAATTAAAACGATTAGCAATGGAAAATATGAAGTAATTGATGAAAAGAAAATCAATTTTAGTAAATATAGCAAAAATGATTTAGATAACATTGAAAAAGAAAGAGTTATAAATGGAGTAACATATTATCTTATAAATGTTAATTGGGAAAATGATGAAACTGAAAATATTGACAATCAAGAAGTACCAACAACTTATAAAGGCACAATGATATATCAAGCAGTAGTTACAAGAAATAATCCATTTAGTTATGAGATAACAGTTACATACGAGGGAAATGTAAGTAAAAAAGATCCTATCTATTTATATACATTAGAATATGAAAGAGTTAAAGAAGAGCCAGTTATTATTCAGGAAGAACCAAAAGATTATACAGTACCTACAATTATTGTAAGTGGATTAGGTATAGCATTAGTGATTGTATATTGTATTGGAAAAACAACAACAAGAGTGTATGTAAAAACAGATAATGGGTTCAAATTAATAAAAGTTGTTAGGTTAAGTAAAAAACATAATACTGTAAATTTAAGCAATTACAAACATAAAACTGTTACAAATATGTTTGCAATTAAAACTTCAAATGGATTTTATAATAAGAATAAAAATATGCTAATAAAGGTTAAGAAAGATAAGATAACTAAAAACGTTTATCTTAATAATGCTTATATAGATTTTATATTAGGTTAATATGGAGGATAAAATGGAATTAGAAAATGCAACTATAATTGACTTTGGAGATGTGGAATTACTTGCAACTAAAGAAGATTTGTATATGGGGTATGAAAATGAAGCAAAATTTAAAATAAATTGGTGTAGACTTAAAGATAAACCAGATGAATTAATAAGACTAAATGTAGAATATGACAAATTATCAAAAGAAATTCAAGAAAAGAATATTCCAATAATTGATATAGGGAAAATAATTGAAAAGCAATTTGCTGAAATATTAGAAAAAGAAATAAACAGTTTTATAGGCAAGAATATTAATAATATATCTTATTTATTTAAAAAAGCAGAACATACAGACGCAAATAGAAATAAATATTATACAAATCCTGATTATTTAAGAATAGAGGATATTGGGGTGGATTATTTAAAAGAAAGAGAAGATATAAATAATAGAGCAAGAGTATATACGTCAGCTGTATATTATGATCAAATTAATCATTCTAAACTAAAATATTTACCATCACATTATAGTACTGAAAAAAATGCAGTAGAAGTGGATATAAAAGAGCAAAAAATTTTATCAAAGCCAGGATTTATTTTAAATCAAGTATATACTAAAACAAGTTTATGCAAGATTCTTGCATATAAACAATATGAATTAGGAATAACTCCACCATTTTATAATGAAGTTGCAAAAATAAATAAATTCTTAAAAGATAAAAAAACAGTAACAGTAATATTGGCAGATGATAGAGAAGTAAAAACCAAAGCAGATATAACAGATATTATAGAGTTCTATAATGGAATATTTATCCTAAAAAAAGATTTATTTGAATTAGATTTTTATGAAGATGATTTAGAACTAAGAAACATTAATAATATAAAAGCAATAAGACACGGAAAAACAGAAATTGAAATAAATACTAGAAATTTAAAACCATTGGAATTGCAACTTGATGATATTATTCAAAATGATAATAAGGGCATAATATGTGAAATACCAGAGCAAAAAAATGAAGAGGAATTGGAAGATGAATGTTAGTAGAGAACAAGAAATAAAAAATGTTATAAGTCATATAGAAGAAGCTGTTTGGAATGGAAGACATAATGATTCAAAAGGATATGTAATAGATTTAAGTAATACAACAAATAAAATTGAAATATGGGCTGATATTATTGAACCAGTATACGAATCTTTTTCTACAGAAGCATATTTTAAAATTGGGGATAAACCAGGTACAAAAGAAGATATAGTTAATACATATATTGAAATGAAAAATCCTTATATTTTCAACCTTAATGAATATAATAATCTATTAAAATTACCAGAAGAAACACAAAAAATGTTTATGAGTAATTTATTAGAAATTGAAACAAAACTTGAAAATATAAAGAACAATGGTATTGGTGCGAATAGTGTAAGGGTTCAGTTATTTAAAAAAGAAAATGAAAAAGAAAAATTATATGCTGACAAACAAAGTATAGAAAATGAATATATAGATATATCTCAAAAGAAAGAAAAAAACACTAAAAATATTAATGAATATGTAGAGAAACTAAAACGAAATAATAATTTATTTAATCCTATAAGCATTGTTAATAGAGTGTTTTCAAAACAGAAAATTGAAGAGCAAAACAAGTTTTATAAAAATGAAGCTGTAAGATTAGAGAGAGAAAATATTAAAATTACGGAATTGATATTTGAAAAAATGTTTTGTAAGAATGATTTGAATAAACAGATTAATGAAGTAGAAAAAGAAGTTAAAGAATTAAGAAAACAATACGAATTAGAAGACAAAGAACAGGTAAAAGAATCAGACATATTAAAAGAAAAAAATATGTTATTTAAAGTATTTGATATTGATAAAGTTGAAGAACATATAAAGGAAAGTGAAATACAAGTTGAGCAAGAAAGTGAATAAAGGAGATTATTGTGAAAAAATTTGTCATAAAATTATTAAATAATATAAAATCTAAAATTAAAAGTATAGAATTAGAAAAACAAGAATTATCAGGAAATATTATAGAGAATAAAGTTGATAGATTGAATCTATCAGAAACATTTGATATTGGAAGAATTAGATATGATTATGGTATAAAATTAAAAAATGATAATTTAGTAAGAATGAATAGTAAATTATTAGAAATAGATACAGATGGCAATTTGTACTTTTTGAATGTAAGTAATCGCAAAGAAAAACTGAAAATTGGAAAAGTTGAAGATTGCTTATATGAATTTGATATATTTAAAGAAGAATGGAAGAAAGCTGATATTGTTCGTATATTAAGTTCTACTAATTTTGCGATAAAAGGTAGTAAACTAAAGGAAATAAGTAAAGCAATTTTAGAAAATAATAGTTTAGAACTATATTCAAATATTAATAAAAATAGAAAATTAGGAGGATTGAATTTATATGAGTAATGAATTAACAATTGAAAATATAAAAAAAGAGGTTGAAGGTAGAGATATTGTGGACGTTAAACTAAAAGATATGGTTGAACTTTTAAATAAATACAAAGAAGATCTAAACAATCCATATTTGACTGATGAAAAGACATTAGAAGAATGTAACAGCGTAGTTTTTAATCCTCTTATGGAAGAATATATGGGATATAGAAAAGCTTTTATACAAAAAGCTATAAGTAAAGAAGAATTTGAAAATTTAGTTGAAACCTTTATAAAACAAGAAAAACTTTATGATTTATACGAAAAAGCTATTACAGTAAGCAGATCCGAAACAGAAAGTGAGGAAATTGCAGAATGAGTATAATGCAAGATTTTGAAGAAGCAAGAAAAATGATTGGTCCAGAAAAATATGACGCAATTGAACAATATTTAGACGAAGTTTGCCCTAGAAGTAATTATGATAAATACAATAAAGAATTAAATACTATGCTAGATTATTCTACAGATGAATGGTTAAAAAAGAAAGCTGAACTTGAAGAAAAATATGGAATTATATTTTTAAGTGATGTTTTATATAAGCCAGAAGAATGGGAAAAATTTGAGAAATGGTATGAAAATAATATTAATAAAGAACAGGAAAGCGAGGAAGAAGAAATATGAGTATTTCAGAAGATTATGAAGAAATCAAAAATCGTATCGGAGCTAGAAAATATAAAGGAATTGAAGATTATATAAATGAATTTGGCAATAAAAGAAGATGGAAAGAAGAAACAATTAAATTACAAGCAATTGAAGATGTAAATGAGTGGGAAAAGCAATATATAAAACTTTGTAATGAATGTAAACCATTATTTATAGAAGATGTATTTCTTGACGAAGAAGAATGGGCAAAATTTGAAGCTTGGTATGAAAATAGAATTAATACATATATTATTGAAATTTGGGAAAATAATGCAGATAGAAATGATGGATTTGGTCAGATTCAAATAGAAAGATTTAAGGACTTAGGACAAGCTATTCAAAAAGCAAAAGAAATATTTGAAACTACTGAATGTGTATCTGTAGAAGTTCAATCAGAGGACAGAGAAAAAACTTATTATTTTAGAGATAAAGTAAATGAAAAATATTTCAATGTTGAAGAGAATTTAAAAACGGAGGAAGAAGAATTAGATGAACCAGGATAAATTATATAAATATTACACAGTAAGAAGACCACCAGACATTGGTACAGTTCCAAAAGACTTTGTAAATGTTAAAAGTTATGGAGAATTAAAACAATTAGCTCAAAGTGGTTATCACGCTTGGGGAGAAGTTGAATATAATAGAAGATTAACAGATAAAGAAATTTATGACTACGAATTAGTTGAAGATAATTTTGAAGAAAAGAAGATGGAAGCATTACAAGATATGCAAAGCTTAGATAAGATTTATAAAATGTTACAAAAAGAGAATTTTAATGATCAAAAATTAAATCTATTAATGGATAAGATTTCTAATTTAATAGATAAAGAAATTACCAATAAAATAAAACAAAATAATATTTCTCATAAGGAATATTTAGAAACAATTGATAAAATACATATTGCAGAAATGAACAAAGATGAAGCAATACACTTTTATGCTAATAAAATTATATATGACTGTATTACAGATTGCTCGGAAAATAATAGAATATTCAATGTAGATGAATACACTAATAATGACTTTTTAATAAAAAATTTTCCTGCAATTGTAAAAAAAATAGATTTAGATGAAAGAGTTAGCGATTTACAAGTTGATTATGATAAAAAAGAAATAGATATGGTTTTTTATTTAGAGTATTGTCCTCACTACTTTCAAGAAGATTTGGATATAAGTGATGAAAGTAGATTAAAGACTTTAGAAGAATTTAAAAATTATGTTTGCGATTGTAGGGCATATACTCCTGAAAGATGGCTAAAAACAAACACAAAAGATCTAATTAATAATTATTATACTAGCAAATATGATTCTGCAGAAGATAAGGATTTAGTATATAATTTATTAAGTGAAGAATTATATAATTCTGGATTTGTAGATAAATACCTTGATGGATATATAGTAAATGTAAATGCCGAAAATATAGATGATTTGGTAAATACATTAGATGAAAGAATAAAAGAATTGCAATTATCATTAGAAAGTGGAGAGATTTAATATGGGACTAACAAATAATAGCTTATCAGACGTAGTAATGATACTACTAAGGAAAAAATTAAAAGAATGTGATTATGTAGGCTCTTTTGAAGAAAATAATATTGGGAATTGTTCAGTTACAACAAAAGAGGGAATCGAATATACTTGTTATATGACAGAAGAAAAAAATAAAAGAGAATATTGTCTATATAATAAACATTTTCAAAAATGCAGTAGATTAAGTTCTAGAGCTATGGGAAGTAAATATTTTGATCCTAATATTATTCAAGATATTTTTGAAGATTTTATATTAAAAACTGAAATTCTATATAAAGCATTTAAGGAAGGAATAGAAGCATTTAAGGTAAGAACAAATAATTATGACATAATAACTGTATTGAATAATGAACAATATTTGCAATATGTAAATGAACATGAATTGAACCGATTAGTATATTTTTTATGGAATAAAGGATATGAATTTTCAACTAAATTTCCAGATCCGAATGTTATACATAATCAATATGAATATTTAAAAAGACAAGCATTAGAAAAGGTTGATATTGATAAAATAAAAGAACTTATGTTAAGACATAAGGATCTACATATATATTTAGATGAGGATATTCCTGAAAGAATATCTGAATTAAAAAATGTTAAAGAAATAGAATATTCTTATGGGCATATAGTTGCTAAAGCAAAAACTTATGATTTAAAGATGAATCTTTTACCTTTAGATGGAGTGGTGCTTGTATTTGATACAGATGGGGTAAATGAAATTGCAAGATGTGATGTTGGAGATTATTCAAAAGAATATGAAAATAAAGCCTTAAGTGAAATGTCTAAAGCTATAAGAAATTTCGAGTTGGAAAATACTATAGAATTTGAAAAATTTGATAAAAAGGAGATTGAAGAGAATGAACAAGAAGAATAAAATAATAATTATTTTAAGCATATTAGCAGTTTTATTGTTAGGAATTGTTTTGATTTCAAATCATAATAAAAACAATGATATAAAAATAGTTAATGATTCTGAAATAAGTCAAAATGATGATAATAATGAAGAAACTAGAAAATATGAAATAAAAGATTTGGGAACAATAGAATGTGAAAAAATAGAGCTAAATGCACCTATTAAAGAAACAATAGAATTAGATGTTTTATCAACAGCAGTAGGTCATTTTGAAGATACACCATTATATAATGGAAATGTATGTTTAGCAGGACATAATTCTGGAACAAATAAACAGGGAGAAGATATTGGCTTTTTTAAAAGATTAAATGAGTTAGAAGTAGGAGATAAAGTTAAATATCATCACGCATTTGGAGAATACATTTATAAAGTTAGCGAAATAAAAGAAATTGAAGAAACAGATTTTTCAGTATTAGAACCTTCAACAACAGATAAGCTAACATTAATTACTTGCGTTAAAGGTCAAAAAAAATTAAGATTATGTGTTATTTGCGATAGAATCTAACTAATTTATGTAAATCTATTTATTTTTATTCCAAAATATGGTATAATTGTCGCAGAAGTGAGGTGTTTTAATGAATAGAACTATTAATATTTATCAAACGCTGAACGAAAGAGAAAAATATATTTTGGATAAACTTGAAATAAATGAAAGTGATTTAAAGCCAGAATATGCTAGTTCTGTTATTACTATTATGAAAAGAATGACAGAAAGAATTTCAGAATTACCATTAACTGATGAACAAGTATTATCTGCAATACAAGACTTTGATCAATTTCACGATATTTATTTTAAAGGAATTGAGTTTATAATGAGTGATGAGGATTACCCTGATATAAAAATAAATGTTTATAAACCACTTTCTGAAGAAACAAAGAAAACCTTGAAAATACTAGATATTAAAGTAGAGGATAGAGAATATACAGCAAAAGAGTACGCTGAAATTTCAAATGTTTTAATAAATAAAATGCTTATAAAATATGGAAGTGGAATAAAAAAACAAGAATGTATTGACTTAACTTTAAAAATTATAGCTTTCTTTATAATAGATATGGTTAACAATGATAAATAACAAAAAAATAGAGATGTATTAGCAATAATATATCTCTATTTTGGGTTTGAAAAAATTTTAGGTATGTTGTATAAATTTGGCAAATATGTTATAATTCTGGAAGAAAATTGAAAACATCAAAAGGAGAGAATAATGGAACAGTATTATTGGTTTATTTTAGGAACGATATTAGGACTTGCTATTGCTGTATATTTTTTCGTAAGCAGAGAAGAAAAAATAGAGAAGTCTATAAAATTAAATCAAAAAGTATTTTCAACTAAAAAGCTTGATAATGCAATGGAAACAGTAGTTGATAGAATTAAATTTAAAATTGATGAGTTAAAAAGAGAATTAACTGAAGACGAGAAAAATGAAATAATAATACAATGTTGTAAGGAAAAATTTAATTTGCAATAAAAGGATAGATTTAAAAATTGACTTAATACCACTTGTTAACAATATAAGTAATATTGTTAACAAGTAGGATAAAGAAAAATAGTAAGTTATCGCTGAGGATATTTTTTAAATAATATGAAAAAATTAATAGAATATAGTAGTAAAAATGAGTATATATAATTTTAAATATACTCATTTTTGTTATATGAATTATGTAAAGTCGAAAAATCATAGTATAATATATGTAGTTCTGTATATTGCAATAAATAAAAAAGGAGGAGATTTTTTGAAAGAGTTATTTGTAAAAAATGTAGTAAATGAAACTACAGATTTTTTAGATAATAACCAAAGAATAAAATTAAAAGAAATACTTACAGAAATATGCATATATTATAAAATTGAGAAATTAGAACAAAGTCAAAAAGAAGAAATGCAAAGGAATAATGAAGATATTTTAAACAGATTTATATCATCTAAAGAAATTGAAGGATGTTCAATTAAAACATTAAATTATTATAAAGATAATATAAACAAAATGTTTGAAAAGATTAATCTTCCAATATGTGAAATTACAACAGAAACATTGAGAAATTATCTTTCGGATTACAAAAGTAATTCAAATGCTGGAATGGTAACTATAGATAATATGAGAAGAGTATTATCAAGCTTTTTTGCGTGGTTAGAAAATGAAGATTTTATTGTAAAAAGTCCTGTTAGAAGAATACACAAAGTAAAAGCTACTAAAAAAGTTAAAGAAACTCTAACAGATGAAAATTTGGAAAAGTTAAGAGATACTTGTTCAAATGTAAGAGATTTAGCAATATTAGAACTATTAATTTCAACTGGTATGAGAGTTGGAGAACTTACAAAATTAAATATATCTGATATGAATTTTCAAGAAAGAAGTTGTATTGTTTTAGGTAAAGGTAATAGCGAAAGAGAAGTTTATTTTAGTGCAAAGAGTAAGATGTATATTAAGAAATATTTGGAGACAAGAACAGATGATAATGAAGCATTATTTGTATCTTTAATAAAACCATATAACAGATTAGGAATATCTGGTGTAGAAATATTAATTAGGAATCTTGGAAGACAAGCCAATATAAATAAAGTACACCCACACAAATTTAGAAGAACAATGGCAACTATGGCAATAGATAAAGGTATGCCAATAGAGCAAGTTCAAAAATTATTAGGTCATATCAAAATCGATACTACAATGGAATATGCAATGGTAAATCAAAGTAATGTTAAGAATTCACATAGAAAATACATTACATAAATCTTAAAAATATTATGTAATGTGTTGAATTTTTAGGTATAATGTTGTACAATGTAAACATGGAATTTATTTCCAAATAAAAATTACATATCAATCAGAAAGGTGTATGCACTATGAAAGTTTTAAGTCTTATCGAACCGTGGGCAACTCTTATTAAAGAGGGAAAGAAGGTCATCGAAACAAGAAGTTGGAAAACATCTTATAGAGGTGAACTTTACATCCATGCAAGCAACAAAAAGATTAAGAGGAGTGATGCACACACAATTGAATTACTCAAGCTGATTCCAAATGTACCTATGGGATATGGAAACATTATATGCAAATGCAAATTGGTTGATTGCGTATATATGGATCAGGAATTCTTAGACAGAATTCAGAAGGACAAGCAGGAATTCTTATGCGGAGAATATAGCCTGGGAAGATATGCTTGGATTTTGGAAGATGTTGAGATACTTGAAAAGCCGATTCCAGCCAAAGGACATTTAAACATTTGGAATTATGAGGTCGACGAATAGCAGAAAGGAGTATGCAAAATGAAAATTGTTCAGCTGAAGGAATCTGAAAGGATTAAAGAAGGTCTGCGGAGTTTGACAGAGGAGTTCATTGAGGAATATCCGTATTACTCAACTTGGATTGAGAAAAACGAAGCAACATTCAAAGACGGAACGAGAGTTGTTTACGAACTCAATGACAATGAAAAGACAGTCGGATATATGATGGTTCATTTTTCTACAGCAAAATGTGCAAAGATAAATGGTATCTATGTATTTCCAGATTGCCAGAAAAGAGGATATGCCAAGGAAGCTTTGTTGCAGGTTCTGGAAGAACTCAGAAAACAAAACTACGATTATGCATTTATTCAGACTCGTACGCACAACAAAATTGTGGTTCACATGTTTGATACATTGCATTTTGATGTAATTGGACAGAATTATCACAAGATTGAAAAGCAGCCCAATTGGGTAGCTGTGTATGATTTGAAGGAAAAAAGAGACTTTGGTGAGATGTATGCTCTTGCAGCACAGCTTTATCCTGGTTTCTCCAAAAATTGATATGCAATTAGGCAAGGTGTCAAATGATACCTTGCCTTTTTCTAAATTTAGCAATATAATATAAACGTAAAAGGAGGAAATGCTATGTTATATTTTGATACTCATGCTCATTATGATTGGGAAGAATTTGATAAGGATAGAAGAGAATTATTTGATAAATTTAATGAAAACGTATGTGGTTTGGTTAATATAGGAATAAATTTAGATTCAGCTATGAAAGTAAAAGAATATGCTAATGAATATTCATATATGTATTATTCAATCGGAATACATCCAATGGAAGTTGAAAAGGAAAATTCCTTAGAAAAAATTGAGCAAATATTTGAGGATGAATTAAAAAATAAAGATTCAAAATTAATTGCAATTGGAGAAACAGGATTAGATTATCATTTTGATTATCCTGTTGAATTACAAAAAAAATATTTTTTAGAACAGATTAAATTAGCAAATAAATATGAATTACCTATAATAATACATTCAAGAGAGTCGCAAGAAGATGTCTACAAAATTCTAAAAGAAAATGTGGTAAAAAAAGCAGGAATAATGCACTGTTATTCTGGAGCTCCAGAAATGTCAAAGAAATTTGTTGAAATGGGTTATTATTTGGGAGTTGGGGGTCCTGTTACAAGATATAAAGATGTGGAAGAAACTGTTAGAATTACTTCTATAGATAAAATTGTTATAGAAACAGATAGTCCAGTATTACCACCAGAACCTTTTGAAAAACACTCAAGAAACAATTCGTTGTATCTAAATTATATTGTGAAAAAAATTGCAGAGATTAAAGGAATATCAGAGGAAGAAGTTATAGAAAAGACAACAGAAAATGCATATAAAGTATATGAAATTAAAAAGAAATTATAAATTGGAGGATTTACAATGAAAGTAATTACATTATGTGGAAGTTTAAAGTTTCAAGAAGAGATGATGACAGTTGCAGAAAAAATGGCATTAGAAGGATATTGCATTCTTACACCAGTGTATCCAGTATTTAAGAATGTAGATAGAACTGAGGAACAATTAATAAAATTGAAAGATGCACATTTTAAAAGAATAGAATTGTCTGATGCTATATTGGTTGTAAATGTAAATAATTATATAGGAGAAAGTACTAACTTAGAAGTAGAATATGCTAAAAAGTTAGAAAAAGAAATTATCTATTATACAGATTTAATGAAAAATAATTAGAGCGATAAATTACAATTTATCAAGTTGTGTACAAGATTTTGGTATTGCGAATAAATAAAGCAAGGAGATAGTCTAGTTGCTATCTCCTTTAAGTATGTAAAAATTATTGAATATTTCAGCTAATTCTTGAGGTGTTTCTTTACAACTATTTTTGATCCAATAATAATATGTATTATATAACCCACCTGAAATAAAAGCATAATGATATTCTTCAACCTTATTTGTAGCTTTTGTAAAGAAAATTCTGTTAAATTCATCTTCAAGAAAATAAAAAATTTTAGCTTTATAAAGTAATATGCCTATGTCTTTATTATTTTCAAGATGTGTAAATAACTTTATAATATAATTTTTAAAATCATTTGGATTATATAATATTTTACTGGTTTTAATAAATTCATCAGTAATATTATCTAAATGATTTTTTATTATTTCTTCTTTACTATTAAAATTACGATAAAAAGTAACTCTTGTAATACCTGCTTTATTTGCTATATCAGTAATTGTAATATCTTCAAATTTTTGCTTTTTTAAGAGTTGTAAAAAAGCTTCTACAATATAATCTTTTGCTAATTTTTTGTTATTCAATGTTACACTTTCCTCCTTTGTGTAACATTTTGACTTTAGTGTATTGTGAATTATGTCAAAATATGTTACACTTGTTACATAATACATCAATTTTAATAATAAGTCAAGGAGGGAGAATGATGAAGAAAGTATTTAAGGTTTTAGGTATCATATTATTAGTGATTATTACTATTGCATTATGTGTTTATTTCTTTGTGTTACAATATCCAGAAATAAAGGAAAATCCCAAAGAAAATAAATGGTATAAAGTATCAGATAAAGGAATGAAAGACTCTGAAGGAAATAGCTATCACGCATTATTTAAGAAAGGCAGTAGTAATAATGTTCTTGTATATTTTGCAGGTGGTGGGGTAAGTGTTAATGAAGAAATGGCAAAAGATGATACATATAACACAAAACTCGTAAAGCCTGATTATCTTGCAAATATAACAATGAATATGGGAGGACTCGCAAGTGATGTTGAAGGAAGTCCTTTTAAAGATTGGAATATGATTTTGTTCCCTTATGCAACTGGGGATTTTCACGCAGGAACAGGAGAGTTTAAATACACCGATAAAGATGGCAAGGAAAAAATACTTTATCATAATGGATACAATAATTATACTTTAGCAATGAAAAAAATAGTGCA
Source organism: Clostridia bacterium (assembly GCA_017934475.1). GTDB lineage: Bacteria > Bacillota > Clostridia > TANB77 > CAG-508 > UMGS1663. Next base: position 17,584 of record JAGBJN010000006.1, read on the forward strand.
AAAAGCAGGTATAGAAAATCCAGACTCAGTTGTCGTTGCTGGATATAGTGCAGGAGGTTTTGCTACAGCACTTCTTTCTGATGATATTTTTACAAATTATTTTCCAAATGCAAAGAGCAAAAATGTATTAGTAGATGCCTCATTATTACTTAATGAGGATTGGCATAAAATTGCAACTAATGTATGGAAAACACCTAAAAGTATATCAGACAAACTTACAACTAATAATCTAACACTAGATTGCTTGAAAGCATTAAATGAAAAATATGGAAATGATATACATTTGCTATTTGATTCTTCAACAAGAGATGGAGATTTAGCAAAAGTACAAAATTATTTTGATACTGGAGTTATGGATGTTAATGAAGAAAGTGCAGATGTATATCAGCAAATATTGAAAGAAACTATACCTCAATTTAAAGAAGTAAATGTTAATTTATTTATATGGGATGGTGTTGGCTGGTATGATGATACTAGAAATTTAACAGCACATACAATAATATCAACTCCTGCCGTTTGGCTACCTTTTGAAGAGCAAAAAAAATCTGTTGCAGAATGGCTAACTGACGCCATAAATGGAAAAATTAATGATTATGGAATTGATTTAGTAAATAAAGACTATCCTAAAACAGAAAAATAATTATAAACAACCCCTTTAAGACTTAAAGTAGCAAGTTTAATGATTTGATACTTTTCTTATATTAAACTTGTTAACAAGATTTTGGTATTGTAAACAAATTACATAATAATAAGGTAGCAATTAAGCTACCTTTTATCATCTCTAAATTTCCATGTAATAGTTTCTAGGAATCTTGAAGGACTCATATCATTAAGAGTCTTATTTCCAAAAATAGAGCATATATAATCGTCGTTGGAGCTGCGCCTTGCAGATTCAATTACTCTATATATGCTCTTTCTTGCTGCTTCAGTAGAAATATTAAATTCCTTACTTATACTATAATAAATATTATTTATATGACCGCTTAATAAAAGAGGGTTAGAACTTGCAATTTGCAGGCTGACAAAGAAATGTTCAGTCGTAGGGGAGTATGGTTTTAACTCAAATTGGTTTATTAAATCAACATACAAAAATTTATTTTTGAACAAGTGAATGTTAGAAAGCTCAAGAATTGTAGCTTCTAAAACATCAGTTGCAACATTTTCAGAAAATATTCTATCTGGAATTTTAGATTTATATAATATATCTCGAAATTCTGGATCAGAAGAGATAATAATTAGTTTAATATTTTTATTTGCTATAATGGACATACTTCTAATTCTTTCAACTATTTCATAATTATTAAAGCTAACATTTATTATATAAACATCTGGTAAAGAATTAACAAATACATTATAAATATCTTTATATTCAGTTATAAATATATCTTCATATTCATATTTACTGGCGTTCTCAAAAGAAGTTAAATTATGAAGTTTTGGCTTATGTAACAAGTTATCATAAACTAGAACTACTTTCTTCAATTTCCTTTTTATTCCTCTCAATATTTTATTGTTGACACTTACATTATATCACAAAAAGCCTTATAAATCAATGGTTTCAGCCTCTCAAAATTTCGACAAGGTTCGACAAAAAATACTATTTTTTCTCATTTTTCTCCATAAAATATCATAATTTATCATAAATTATTATCATTTACTATCATAAAATCTAAAATAATTTGACATAAAATTGTACCAATTAGATGCCAAATATATGCCAAAATAATACCAAAAAAGACAATTTATTTTTCTTATAAATATAATAAAGTTATCATACTTTATTAGATAAATAATATGAGAGTTACTTCGGATGATTTTTAAGAAAACAACAGACCTACATAAGTTTAAAGGAAGTCTGAATTGATTCTCAATTATTTACTTTTACAAAATAATCTAATTGAATATTCAGCTTTAGATATAAAGCTTATGGGGTTAATATGCTCTGATGAACAATACTGTTTGTTAGAGCATATTTTTTTATTACTATTATTAGTTACAAATAGACCTAGAGCGCCTCCTAGTTGGCTTGAAATTCAAATTCAAGTTAATTAGGAGGTTTATTTTTATGAAAGAATATAAGTTAAATGAGAACGAGCAAAATTACTTAATTACAATAGTAGCTAATACTAAAAGAAAATATTTTACAAAGGAATTTAGAAGAAATGCAATAGCAAAGTTTGAACCATTAGATAATATTCAGGGACTTGAAACTTATTCTGAATTAGAAAAAGTAGAAAATAAATTTTATATGGATGAATTATTAAGAATCGCTAAACCTTATCTTACAAGAAGAGAAATGAACACACTAAAGAAAGCTATTGAAAATGCTGATAATTATAAAGAATTTAAAAGTTATTTAAAACAGCACCAAAATTATGAATATAAGATCCTATCTAAAGTATTAAAAAAGATTGGAGGTATTATCAATGACTGATGAAATTCTATTTAATAATTTTAATCTTACAAATGAAGAAATTGAATCTATTCTAAAACAGATGGACAAGTTTATTGATAACAATTGCTTTGTAAATGGCAAATTTGATGAAGATTTAAAACAAGATATTTGCTTTAACATTTTTATAACATTATCAAAAAATCGAAAAAAATCTTAAAAAATATCTCCGTTTTAGATTGTCATGGACACCTTATTATTAGAAGGATATAAAAATTCTTCTGGTATGTTGCACATTGACAAGTAAATATACATTTGTTAGATACAAATCTCTTACTGAAATTATGGGGCTTAAAATGTCTATAATATACTGGAGTTTGCAACTTCAAAGAATCGGTAAGAGTGAAACACCTGCGTAGTCATAGTTCGAGCGTGAAATAATATTCTTATATTATGATCCGTCGCAAGCCTTGAGCGTAGGTTCGACAGAGTCGGACAAGTACCTGAAATAGCAAAATGTATTGGGGACAATACAAGGTGAACAAGTGGAGTAGTGTAGCAACCTACCATCTAATATATTCCCAGAGGTTAAGGGATGTCGAGGACAAATATTAACTGTTATCCATAAAAAATATAAATGAGTAAATATAACAAATGTAGGAGGATCTAATAGTTCTCCTACATTTTAATATAAAGAAGGTATAAATTATGTTAGATATTATTTCAATGACTATATTGATAATTTTTATGATGTTGTTCGGTATAATTACTATTTTAATTATTATCGGAGGAAATATGAACAAATCCGAAGAAGAACAAAAGAGGGAAGATGAAGAGCAAATACAATACATAAAAGAATACAATGAAAGAAAACAACTTAAGAAAAGATCAAAAAAATAAAATTGTCAAGGGTGTAAATTCTTTAAATTAAGGAATTTACACCTTTGTTTTTACTAAAGAAGATGTGCTAGATTGATGACAAATAAGAATATTTACAAGAAAGGAGATTAAGTATGTCTTTTTTGAATAAGCAAAAAGAAAGCCCTGAATTCCTTAACAACTTTCTAAAATATAAAAGATACATTGAATCTGGAGCGCAAACATCAACTGATGAAACATATTACGATTTAAAAACTCTATTCAGATTCGTCAAATTATTTTTGTACGACAATAATAAACTTAAAACAATAACTAAAGCAGAATTCAAAGTAATAGAAATAATTGATGTAACAATAGATGATTTAGGCAAAATGAGAAGAACAGATTTAAGTGATTACATGTGTTTTCTAGCAAATACACTTGAAAACGATAGTAGAACTAGAAATAGAAAACTTGCTTCAGCTAAAAGACTCTATGAGTATTTAGAAGTAAATAATATGATTAGCAGTAATCCTACTTTAAATATGGAATGTGCTAGAACTGATAAAAGACTTCCAGTACATTTAAGTCTTTCACAAAGCAAACAACTATTATCAAATACTATAAATTCAGATGTTAAACACAAAATAAGAAATTATGCTATTACTTGTATTTTCTTAAATTGCGGTTTAAGACTTTCTGAATTAGTAGGAATAAATCTTTCTGATCTTAAAATTGATAATAGTGAAAAGACTATAAGAATACATGGAAAAGGTAACAAAGAAAGAATCTTATATTTAGATGATGCTGTTTGTGAAGCTATTGAAGCATATTTAGAAGTTAGACCAAAAATCGGAAAAGATAATCCAGATTATAATGCTTTATTTTTAAGTTCAAGATATAAAAGAATTTCTCAAAGAGCGGTTCAAGTTATTATAAAAAACGAACTTAATGAATTATTTGAAGATTTGGACGAAAACGAAAAGAAAAAATATCATACACATTCATTAAGACATACAAGCCCTACATTGCTATATGAAGAAAATGATGTAAATATTTTTGTTTTAAAGAAGATTCTCGGACACGAATCTTTAGAGGCAACTCAAATATACACTCATGTTTCAAATAAAAAATTAAAAGAACTTATGATGAACTTTAATATTTTAGATAGAGAGGAGCAAACATAAATGAATACTGAACTAAAAACACCAAAATTTGTTGAGGAATTTGCTGATTATTTAGTAGCAATTAGAAATTTATCACAAGTATATATTACTAATATGAAAGTTACTATTGAGCAATTTTTAGAATTTATAAACATACATAAATTTAAAAACAGATATGATTCTATAAATAAAATGAGCTTAAATGACATTAGAAGCTTAAATAATAGCGACATTTATAGTTTTATATTCTTTTTAGCAGAATCACACTATAAGAATAATTCCAGAGTTGTTAAAATAGAACATTTGAGAACTTTCTTTGATTACCTTTTTAGAATAGAACATTCAATTTTTAGAGAGCCATTCAAGAAAATAAACAGCGAAAGAAAAATTGATAAAAAATTACCAAATTACTTATCATTAGATGAAGCTAAAAGGCTTATAGATTTATATAAGGATAGTACAAATCCTATTGAAATTAGAGATAGTGCTATGCTGCATATATTTTTAAATTGCGGACTGCGACTCTCTGAAATTAGAAACTTAAATTTAGAAGACATTGATTTAAGAGATGATAGGTTTACGATTATAGGTAAAGGTAATAAAGAAAGAACAAATTACTTAAATGATATAACAAAAGAAGCTCTCCTTAAATATCTGAATATTAGAGATAATTCTCATGATAAAGAACGAAATAATCCATTATTCTTAACTGATTATGGATTTAGAATGAGTGTAACTACAATTAAAAAGATTGTAAAACGAGCGTACAGAAAAGCTGATCTGGACGAAAATGTATATTCAGTTCATACTTTAAGGCATACCTGCGCAACAATTCTTTATAAAGCAGGCTGTAATATTAGAACAATTCAAGAAATACTCGGACATGTTCAAATTGATACAACTGAAATATATACACACCTACACGATCAAGAAGTTATGGATGTTATGCTCAACCACCCATTAGCGCAATATAAAATGGCGGATGCTCTTGCTTATTGTGCTTAAATCAAATATAATAAGGAGGAACTCATGAAAGAATTTGATGGAAATTTTGACACAAATAACATTCATTCAGTAGAATTAAATCTATTAGATGGACAAGTTGAAATTATATTAAGAGCTTTAGAGTTATATGGCTATAACCTGGATTATATGTTAAATAGTAATGATTCTTCAGATGACACTAGACAAGAAAAACTTGCTTTACTAAAATATACTTATGAACAAGTATTAGCAACTCAAGCAGAACAAATTGAAAGCAAGAGCAATAATACTGATAACATACCAGAGTTTGGTAAAATACTAATAAAAGACGGTATAAGAAATAATGAAGTAGAATTCAAATTACATGTTGGATAATATTTCAATTTTAGCAAAAAAGAGGAAGAGTAGGAGAGAGGGGCAGTTTTGAAGAATTGGAGATTTAATAATTAAATAAAAAATAAAATTTCAAAACTTATTCCAGAAAATCCTACAAAAATTTTTCTATATAAAATTTGCAGAACAAAATCATAAAAATAAAATTTATAATTAAAATTTAAAATTTTTGAAATTTTTAATTTATGAAATTCAGATTTTAAATTTGTGCAATGTTAAATTTATAATTTTATAATACGAACATTAAATATTAAAAACCGAACATTTGTATAAATTGAATTTTTACAATTTATAATGTATAATTTTTTAAATTTAAAAATCAGATTTAATTATTAAACTAATTATATTATTTTATAAATTAAACACTTCAAAATCGTTTTTAAGACATTTTTATATAAAACCTAACAAGTTATATGTTTAGATTTTAAATCTTAATAATATGACTTACAGCAAAATTTGTATAAATCTACTAAAATATTGATAAATTAAGCATTTCTGAAAATTGCTGAAAAATGGCTAAAAAACGACGCACGAGAATCGATTTTAAGGCGTTTTTAGAAAAAAGTAATATAGTTACTTGTCTTAAAAATTAGCTAAAATAAGGATTTAAGCGGATTTCGAGATTTTGATAAAAAATTATAAAGATACAATATAAAAATATAATAAATTATATAGAAATAATAATAGATCAGAATATAACTAATATAAGTACAAAATAATGAAGCTTCAGAATCGATTTTAAGAGGTTTTTATAAATAAGTAATGTAGTTTATTGTCTAAATAATAGATGATAAAGTGCTAAAAGCGTTGATATAGCAATAGTTTGTAGGACACCAAGAGAGGTCGTCCATATATTTAACTCCTATTCCTAATTGCGCAAAACTTTGATTTTGTGCAATGTTATATTTTATTATAAAAAGGAATATATATTCCCTGTTCTCATTATTAACTTATTTTTTATCATAACATTTTATAAATGTCAATATAATTATGCAATTTTTTTATTAAAATATACTTTTTTTCTTTTTCTTTTATGTTCTAATTGACAATTTCCTAAAACATCATAATTTAATTTACAATTATTATATTTACTAACTATTTCCTCATATGTATGAAATAATAATGAATTTCTTAAATCTTCTAAATCTGAATCCTTATCTATCGCCCACACTCTATGAAAATTAAAAGCATATAATTGTAAACTTTCAAGTATTAAATCAACTTGTCCTTCTAATAAATGTAAATCTACATAGTTAATATGGTCAGTATTAAACAATATATATTCCTCCTCTCAGTAAAATATAATGTTTATTATACCATAAAATAAAAACAAAATCAAATAAAAGCCCCCCTACCCCCGCAAGAACGGGGGTATTTGCTATTCCTAGCCGGGCTTCGCTGGTATTGCTCTATTATTCTACTTTTTCAAGGTATGTTACCCTTTTTAAAAGCCTTCGAAGAGGCTATGTAAGATTTAAGTATTCCTTATAAGAGACTACGTAAGAGACTATGTAAGACTAGGGTAAGAGGTATTCCTAACGGGAGTCTTATCGTTTCTTATTTTAGGGTAATATATGTATATATTATTAGTCAAGCAGTCATAACCTAAAAAAGTAATCTCAATTGACAAATAATATATACATATATTTAGTATCAGTTAAGAAACGACGACGACGACACATACAAGACATATTTCAAAGAAAGGAGATGAGAAAAATGAAAGAAAAAAATTTAAATAGAATGGAAAAAAATTTAATAATAAATCTACTACAAGATGAATATAAACATCAAATAAAACAACAAAGAAAATATAAAAAAAGTAATGAAATAAAAGAATATATACAAGTAATAGAACAAATAATGTTAAAACTAATATAATGAAAAAATGTGAAAGGAGGTGATAAAATGTTACGAAAGATAAAAAAATATCTACGCAAACGTAGACTACATAAGCAATTTTTAAAAGTTCAACGTTGGCGTAGAGAGATTTAAAATACAGGAGAGGTCTATCTCCTCTCCTCCACTATATTATACCTATATAAAATATACAATAAATAAAATAAAAAGTCAATAAAGGAGATGATAAAAATGTATGATAGTATCAGAAATTTATGTAATAACCAAATAAATTTTGCTAATACTCAACTAAAATACAAAAAAGATGATTACTATAAGGGAGTTATAGATGCTAATATAAAAATACTAAAACAACTAAATAAAAATGAAGAATTTATAAATAAACACCCTAAAATATATATTCCAAGAAATTTATTAAAACAGAGGAAGATTATATAAATCCTCTGTTTTGACAAATTTCGACAAAATAAATATGTTATAATATATAAAAAAGGAGATGATAAAAATGGAAGTAAAAACATTAATAGTAAAACACGACCAAAAACTATTCGAAACAAGATGTAAAGAATTTTTGGAGAAAGGTTATAAAATGCATTCAAGTAATATAGAAATAGACAGAAAAATTCCATATACAAATGTAGATTACTTAGCTGAATTATCTAAAAGTCCAATAACATTTTATTTTACAGCAATATTTATAAAAGAATAAAAGAGGGTTATTCCCTCTTTTAAATTTTAAAAATATTATATATACATTGATGTAATGCTTTAGTACAATACTCATTACTTAAATTAATTTTATAACCACCTTCTAAAAGAGATTTAATTTTAAGTTTATGTCTTCTACTTAAATCATTAATAGGGTAACCACTTTGAACAGCATAAAGCAAAGCTAAAGTAGTTTTATCTTTATAATCTTCAAAAGAATACATATAATTATTTAAATATAAATCAGGTAAATTTACATTATAATTATACATATAAATATCTTTTACTTTTCTCTCTATTTTAGATGTAATTTCAACCCTAGTTAAATCATAATCTAAATTAGACTCTATTTTTTTATTATAAATTTTAATACGATTATTAGTTCTACCCATATAATAAGTTCTATTATCTAAACCTTGTGTAAACATTCTAAAATCTTTTTTTCTGCCTTTATCAAGACCACATAAATCTAAAATATTTAATTTTAAATCCATAGCCATATCAACAGACTTTATAAACCAATTATTAGAAATATTTAAAATAGTTTTTAAAATACCTTTATTTTCAATTTTATTAGGGTTAAATTCAATAGTAAAATTATATGTAGTATTATCATTAGAAACAGACTTATCTTTTAATAATTCAGCATTATGAACAAAACCAAACCAAAAACTTTGACCTTCCCCTATCTCTATATTGTAATTATATTTAAAATCACTAATTCCAAAAGACTGATATGTATTTTTTATTAAATCAGGAAAAATTAATTTAAGTTTAAATTCTAACTTTGAAAATTCGGAAAATGTTATATCTGTTCGTAATCTTAACATATCTATTGTATATATAATATTATCGTTCTCTATAAAATTATTTTCTCCATATAACATATTACCTCCTATATATAAATTGCACAATTGTACACTTAATTCGCCTTGTTAGATATAGGCGAATTTTTTAATATAATTTCTTCGACTTCTTTTTTTGCTTGTCCAACTTTAATACTTTTCTTTGTAACTACAAAATTTCTACCAGATCTATAATTTTTTTCATCATTTTTAGTTTTCCATTTATACCATTGATTAACAATATAATTAATACTATAACCTTTTTTATACATCTCTACAATATCAGAACTTGTCAAATACACTCAACTCCTGTTCTAAAACCTCAATTCTATCTATATATTTTTTCTTTTCACTCTCTCCTATTTCACATCTATTCTCAATTAAACTAAAATAAAAATTCAGTAATGCTTTTTTTATTAAAAACATATCTTCTTTTGTTAAATCTAAAGTTATCTCTATTTTCTTTTGAATAGCCATATAACCCTCCTATATAACCTATAAATATATTTTGTAATATGTGATAATTTATAAGGCAAAAAACAACATATTATTACTAATACAATATAAAATACTTTCTTCCCCATATTTACTCCTTTTATTTTCTTAAATCTAAACCGACAAGAAGGACAAAAAGCCTTTTCATCAATTTTACTTTCATTTATAACATCTATAAAATGAATAGAACCGATAAAGAAAAATAAAGTAGCAGAAGATAAAACAATAAACAATAAAATAGGTAAAATAAATTCATTAAATTTTTCTTTCATAAATACCTCCATTATGAACTAACCAAAATTTTAATTTCTTTAATAAAACCCTAAGCCTTCTAATTTCAGCATTATAATAATCTTTTACTAGAATATTAGATTCAATATTACTACATTCAATTAAATCTTCTATTTCAAAATCAACAAAATCAATTAAAGTTTCTAAATCTCTTTTCTTTAATTCCATAGAACTTTCACCTATGGAAATAATAGAATCAATATCAATACCTTTTTTCATAATAACTCCTTCCTCTCTCCTACTATCGTAGGAGAGTTACTTTTCTAAAAAGTAACAAAATAATTTTATAAAACATCTCACGCCTTCGGCTAATCAATGTTTTATAAAATTGTTGGGCTTACGCCCTCTCTTTTAAAACAATATTAAATTTATAATTCCATACTTGCAAAATGAGGTAAACCTCATTTTTGCAAGTATTATTTTAATTTAAATCCTAAAAAAGACTGCAAAATAGGAAACATTTTATTAACAAAATACTTAATAATCATAAAAATATTCTTAAAAGTAAATATAGCAATAAAAATATCAACAAAAGAAGTAAGTGTAATTGGTCTAACAAAAAAACCTAATAAACCCACATTATCATAAATTAAATCTTCAAATGTAAGTAAAGACTGCTTAAATACATCAGGAAAATCAGGAAGATTAACCCAACCAAAGAAAAATTTAAAAACATACAAAAAAAATTTACAAACTAAAGATATAAAAGAAGAAAGAAAATTTGTAAAAACATCACTACCTATATTACTAAAAATATCTTTAAAATTAGAAAAAAAAGAAATAATATCTTCCATAAAAACCTCCTAATCTTTAAATAAATCTAAATAACATTTATACAAAAAACCGATAAAAGCCATAATAAATACAACATCAACTGCAACTAAATAAATAGCATATAAATAAGAAAAAGTAGGATTTTCTAATAAAGTATTAAAATTAAATTCAGTACCTTCAAAAATAGTATAATTAAAAAATGGTTCTTTTAATTCAGGAATTCTGATTATAGGGTCTAAATAATTTAAACTATGAATTCTTTGTAAAAATTTAACAATAAAATCAACAGGGTAAAATAAAATACCAAATCTCTCACGCAAAAATAATTGAAAATCATTAAAAATAAAACTTAAATTATTAGACTGACCTAAATGATTTTGCACATAATCAGATGCATAATCAACTCTAAATTGATAAAAAATATCTTCACTAAAAGTATCATTTAAAAAATTCTTAAAAACTATATGATAATCTTTATCAACTGCATTAATAACAGGAATTTTATAAGTAAAATATGCATAACTTGTATGCATTAAAGGGTCTTCTTCCCAATCAATTTCAAATTTATTCCAACTATCAAAGTCAAAATTATTTAAATCATCAGTAACTAAACAATATAATTCCATTGCTTTTTCCCAAAGTATATTTTGTGTTCTTAAAACATAACTTTGAGATTCTTCATCAAAATCTAAAGTTATAATTGGTTTAGGAAGATTATCATAAAATAAAGTAGTTCCATCAACAATATTAGTTATATCAACCTTAACAAAATACTCCTCATCAGGTGAAATTAAATTATCTCTAACAAATTTAAAATAATAAGTTCCATTTTCTATAATTCGAGTCCAATATCTACTATGTCTTAATATATAATCAGGGTCATTAAAATCTTCTTTAGGTAACTCAGTCCATCTCTCCTCTTCCCATTCATCATAAATCATATTCTCCATATCAATAAATTGATGAATCTGAAAATCTTTCGTACTTCTATAATATACTTTCCAAGAATAACTATCATAAGCATTAGAATCATCATCAGGAAAATCACCTGTATAAGCCAATAAAGGCTCTTCATCATCAGTATAACGAGAAAGAATAACATTAAATAATAAACTATTAACATCAACATATTCATTACTTAAAGAATTACCAGTTGATAAATCATATAATTGACATTGATAACTATCATTCATATTAATTTCACTATAATAAAAAATAAAATAATTATCTCCAGTATCAAAAGGATTTTCTTTAGGCATATCAACCCAATTATCATTAATTTTAATTCTAGCTCCAATAGAATTAAAATAATCTTTAGATATAGGTCTACTCCATATTTCTCCATAATAATAATCAGATTCTCCAAAATAATCTTTATAACTATAAAAATAATTAGTAGTTATAGGATTTTCTTCAAAATAATAAGCGTCATTATATTTATTCATCAAACTAAAGCTAGAATAATAATAAATACCACCACTTTGAGTACGAAGAGAACCCCATAAAGTTGAAACCTCATCAGTATCGTGAATTGAATACTCATCAAAAACAAATTGACCATCATAAGTATTATTATAAACAAAAGTAATATAATAATTAGACCAAATATATTGGTATTGAATAGTTGAATTTAAAAAATCAACATATGTATTATGATTTTCATTAATAAAAAAAACAATAAAATCGTGATTTTCATTTCCAAATTCTCTAACTCCATGATAAATCAAATAATCATAATAGTCATAATGTAAAGTTTCTTGTAAATAAAATTCACAATACAAAAATCTTTGCATATTTAAATTATCTAAATTTTCAATATTTTCAACTGGAGGAATAAAATTTAAATTTAAAGGTTTAGATTCAATAAAAAAATTATTATTACGATTCACTATATCAAAATCAATATAATAATCTTTAAAAGTATTATTACCAGAACTAACCTCAGAATAACATTGTGAAAATTCATTAAAATTAGTAGCATTATTACCTGTACCTAAAGAACTACTAATATATTCGAAATTATCACCATCTAAATTACATCTCAACCAAACATAATTATAAAATCTAATATTATTCAAATCATTAAAAATATTACTATAAAAATCTTCATCATTATGAAATAAAATAACATCAAAAAAAGAAGGCTGATTCCTAAAAATTAAATAATGATAAATAGTAGGTTGTGAAGGCATATTATTTAAAGTAAGACCATCAAGAAAATCTAAAGCATTATTATAAATTTCAATACAATTTTCTTCAGGTAATCTATTATTCATATAATATTGTGATTCTTCAGGAGTTAAAGCAAAAACGTCAGAACCAATACAAATAATTGTTAAAAAAATAAATATAAAAGTTAAAATTAAAAAACCTGAAAAACCTAAAAAATGATTTTTAATATATTTAAACATTTAAACACCTACTTTCTTACAATTTTTCTTAAATACTTATATAAACTAAAAGCAATAATAAAAATACAACAAGCAGTAATAACCTTATTAATCATAACGGCAATATCATAAATATTATTAGTAGTTGTAGATATGTCTTCAATAGTATTCCCACTTATACTATTATCAGAAACTACAACAGGAGCAACATAAGTATAACCATTAGTAGTAATAAAATCAGTAATAAATAAATTTTCTTCTAATTCTCCAGTATCAGCATAAAAACTTGAATCAATAGTAACACCCGTATCATTATATAAACATAAATTTACAAATTTATTAGTAGAACTATCATAACCAAAATAAATACTTTCTTCCATTTCTGTTACTAATTCCCAAGAACTATTTTCTATATTTAAATCTAGAGAATATTTATCAAAAAATAATTTATTATCTAAAACATCAACAAAATTAACATTTGAAACATATTTACCATTAGAAAGTTGTTTTCTTTTTAATTGACAACTTGAATAAGTAAAATAAACATCAAATGAATTTAAAACATCATTATCAGGTAAACAATATAAATATAATATATTATTTTGAGTATTAGTAAAAACATTATCACTAAAATCATAAACTAAAAAGTATTTTTGATAAGAACCATTAAAACCATAAGTTTCTTCACTATAATTAGTAGGAAAAGCAGGAATATCTTTATCAATAATAAAATTATTATTGTTATAAGAAAATTCAGCGCCAAAAATATTTCTACTAATACTAACTAAAACAATTAAAACAAATAAAACAATTAATATTTTTTTCCACATAAATATTACTCTCCTCTCTTAAATCTTTTAGGAAAAGCAAGAGAAAAGAAAACAAAAAACATAACATCAACTAGATATAAAAATACGGCAATAGGTATTGCACATTTAATTAAATCCGTCAATACACTAAAAATACTTGTATAATCTAAATCCATTATTATCTCCCTCCTTACTTTGAATTTATAACATTTATATTGGTTTGATTATCAAATACATTTTGTCTTGAAACACCCTTCCACTCATCTCTATATCGTTTCATTTTCTTATAAGTATCATAACTTTTATATAATTTAGGGCTATGAAACCATATTTTAATTTGTGTAGTATCATAAACAAGTTTTCCATCTTCCTCATGTGAAGATTCACCATCAATTAATCTATTAAACTGAATACATTTGAAAAAATTCTTACATATAACAACATTTGAAATTTGCTCCCTTAAAGGTTTAGCTAAACGCATATAAACTTGAGATGTACCAATAATATGTTTTCTCTGTTTTCTCTGCTGACTTACCTCTATCATAATTTCGATAGGAATATTTTTTGACTCTAAAGAATTAAATTCTAAATGTATCTCATCAATAAGATATAAAACACCATATATACCATTTTGTAATTCTTTAATACAATCAATACCATTGTATTCGACAACAATATGTCCATTAAAACCTAAAGCGCCTGAATCTTCTATTTCACATTGTTGTTCTCCATTTTCAAACCAAGTTTTAACAGAACGAACCAAATCATCTCCATTAATTAAATAATAATTAGTTTGACAAATCTCAATACCATTAGCATTTTTATATTTACTAAATTTATAATAACAATTAGTAGGAAACTCTTTAATTTCAACATTAGTACAGAAAATACACATATCATATCTTAATAAACATTTACTAGCATATTGAACAACAGAAAGAGTTTTACCACTACCTTGTGAACCACAAAAAATTAAAAGTCCATCAGGGTTAAAAAAATCAGGGTGTTCTTTAATAAAATCAATTTTAAATTTTGCAACTTTTAAAGCATTAATAGGATTTATACTCCCATCAAGTAAATCTTTTTCTACACTCATAAAAACCTCCTAATAAAAAGGAAGAAGGGAGCATTTCTGCTCCCCCTCTATTAAACAGATAATCTTCCTTTTAGTGCTCTTGTGATAGCACCTATTAGTTTTCTTATACCAAACCAAGTAAGGTATAATGCAACGCAAGAACCTAAAACAACACCTATAACACTAGCAATAACGCCAGGATTTAAGTTAGTTGTTAAAGTAGTTCCAACAGTTTGAATTGCTTCTGAAACTGAATTCTCCATAGGAAATTACCTCCTTTCACGGAATATTAAAAATGGTACTTGACCATATATATACAAATTTAATCGCTAACTATTTTGTTTTATTAAATAAAGAAAGGAGAAACAAAAGGAACTAGCAGATTAAATAAGTAACAAATTAAATAAAATATTTAACATTTGTACCTTCAACTTTAAATGGCACGTTGTAAGTAGCATTTATATCGTGTTCCTTAATATATTTGTTATATTGTTCAGGAGTAACAAATATATCAATATTAGAACGCCAACACTGATTTTTATCTTGACTAAATCTAGGCTCTCCCAAAAAAGTTAAAACATAATAAGTTTTAGATGTGTCCTTCTTACCAGTGAAAAAACGATAACCAATAAAAATTAATTCTTGTTCCATAATTTCGAGCCCTCCTTCCATATTAAATTTGCTTATTAAAATAATAAAGGCATAAAAAAATAAGCCCTCTAATGAGAACTTATTTATTAAAAATATTACATTATTTACTACACAACTCTTTGATTTTGTGCAATGTCATAAAGAGCAAAAGAAGATTTTTCGTCACCTACCTCCAAAACTGCAAATTTTAATTAAGTTTAAATATTTTGAACATTGTGTCTATTTTTATGTATTTATTTCATTACTTTAATAAAATTGTTTATCTTGTTTACCATATCATTAATATCTTCATATTCAATAAAATTATTTGTAATAAATTTTAATGATGAACTTATTTTTCTTCCTTTTTCATATATACACAATATAGGTGTTTTAGCATAATCTGCCCAACCTAATTCTATACCTTGCCCCGTAGCTGGTAATGATACTTCTGCAATTACTAAATCATAATTGGAAATAATATCTTTTGTGTTTACTATTTTATCTTTGTCTTCATGTGGTAAAAAAATTGTATTAGATTGTATTAAATTAGAATTTTTGATAGGATTATAAATTTTGCTTGTATAATCATATTTGCTTGAATGTGAAATATATATTTTCATCTTTTTCCTCCTGGTTTCATTATCATTTGCTATGTACTCTTCTTTCTCCTGTTATTATATTTAAATTTATTTTCATTATATAAAAAAACTGATAATTACAAATATTTTACTTAAAAACCTCTGTAATCATTGATATATCAACACCGTTTGGTGCGGAAACTTTTATTTTGTGCAATGTTATATTATGATAAATAAGAGTATATTTCTATACCCCTATCTTGTAATCTGTCATAATTTCATAAAATTTAATAATTTCATTAACTGACTTTTTAACTTCTTTTTCACCTAATTTTTGTTCTTCATCATCTTTTTTCTCCTTAATCTTTAAATCTATGTAAAAATAAATCTATTTTGTCTATAAATTCTTTATTTGTTTTTGTTTTTACCATCTCATTTAGTAGTTGTTCTGTTACATCTGCTACAGGCATACTAGACATAGCTTTTCTTAATGCAAAAACAGTTTCAAGTTCTTTTGGTGTTAATAGTTTTTCTTCTTTTCTAGTTCCAGATTTGTTTATATCTATTGCAGGGAAAATTCTCTTTTCAGATAAAGATCTGTCTAAGTGAACTTCCATATTTCCTGTTCCTTTGAACTCTTCGAATATAATATCATCCATTCTGCTTCCTGTTTCAATAAGTGAAGTTGCAAGGATTGTTAAACTTCCTCCGTTTTCAATATTTCTTGCTGCTCCAAAGAATTTCTTTGGTTTATGTAATGATGCTGGATCTAAACCTCCAGATAATGTTCTTCCTGATGCAGGTACAGTTAAGTTATATGCTCTTGCAAGTCTAGTAATACTATCTAATAAAATAACAACATCTTTCTTTTGTTCTACTAATCTTTTTGCTCTTTCAAGTACCATTTCTGCAACTTTAACATGGTTTTCAGGTAATTCATCAAAAGTAGAATATATAACTTCTCCTTTAATTGATCTTTTCATATCAGTTACTTCTTCTGGTCTTTCATCTATAAGAAGAACTATAAGCTCTACTTCAGGGTTATTTGTTGTAATACTATTTGCTATTTTCTTTAATAATGTTGTTTTTCCAACTTTAGGTTGTGCAACTATTTGTCCCCTTTGCCCTTTTCCAATTGGAGAAATTATATCTATTAATCTCATTGCGTATTCTGTAGGGATAGTCTCAAGCTTAAGCCTTTCCTCAGGATATATTGGAGTTAAATCGTCAAATTTAACCCTTCTATATGCCTTTTCAGGAGCTTCTCCGTTCACTTCGCCAACAAATATAAGTGCTGGAAATTTTTCTCCCTCTTTTGGCAATCTTGCTATACCTTTTATTTTATCTCCATTATCCAACTTAAATCTTCTTATTTGTACAGGAGAAACATAGATATCTCTAGGAGTCGATAAATAATTTGGGCCTCTTAGAAAGCCATATCCATCTGGTAATATCTCTAAAATACCTTGTACAATTCTATCACTTTCACTTGTAAGCTGATATCCTTCTCCAGCTTCTAATGTTTGTTCATCAACATTATCTTCTATATGTTCATTTACAAGTGGATAAAATTTCTTTGGTGCATCATTTTTTTCTTCAATATTTTCTTTATTATCTTTTTTTAACAATTCAATTAATTCTTCTTTCTTTAATTTAGAAACATTTTTCACGCCTTTTTCCTTTGCAATTTGGCGTAATTCTACTAGTGTTGCTTCTTCTAAATTCATATTATAGCCCCCCTTTTTATTTAATTTTATTATTTATTGGAATTTTATAAGAATTCAAATGATTGATTAAACTTGAAAAAATTATACTATATTTTATTTTTAAAGTAAAGAAAAAAGAGGATTTTTCTTCCTCTTTTTTTACATTATTTACCAATGTCTATAAATACTCTTTCATTTGGAAGATACATTCCAAGTTTTTCACGAGCAATTTCTTCAATATATTCTGGAGAATTAATATTATCCTTCATTGCAATTAAAGATTCCTTTGTTTCTTTAGCTTCTTCTATATCTTTTTTATATTTACTTACTTCTTTATTATAGGTATTAAGTGTATTTTGTTGTGAAATAAAAACAAACACAGCATATATAAGTAAACCAACAAATAATACCTTTTTATATATTTTTTTAACTATTTTCATCAGTTACTCTCTTTCAAAATTTATATCTTTAGAATACAAAACCATTAAGTCCCTATTTATATTTTCTACATTTACCTTTAAAATCCTTCTTTTATTTTAATATTTTTTTGTTTTTTTGTATGTTTTTTTAAATTAATGACGAAAAAAGTTATAGGCTTCAATAATTTTAGTAGAAATTTCCATATATAAATTAATGGAACAATAACCATTTTATATATTATTTTTTTTATAAATTTAATTATATTAACATTTATTTTTATAAAAATTTTACTGAAAATAAGTATATATATAATTATTCCAATTAACATTCCTATAAAATTATATAATCGTAATTGTCCATTGCTAAATACAAAAACTATAAATATTAAA
This sequence comes from Clostridia bacterium, assembly GCA_017934475.1. GTDB lineage: Bacteria > Bacillota > Clostridia > TANB77 > CAG-508 > UMGS1663. Next base: position 36,347 of record JAGBJN010000006.1, read on the forward strand.
AATATTCCAGTTATAATCCAGAATAGTAAATCTTCTATATATGTAACAAAATTTGATGTTTTAAATGTTTTTCTAAGCACTCTAAATATATCAAATAATAATCCTATTCCAATTCCACTTATTAAATAAATAATTAAAGAATATAATTGTTCAATAACATCATTATTCAAACTATCACCTTCTTTTTATATTTATTTGAAAATTTTACTAAAAATACTATTTCCTTTTTGATTTATTTCATTTTCACTATATGCTAAATTATATATTTCTCCTTCTACTATTACTTCAGATGTATCTAAACTTAATTTGCTTATTCTAAGGTTTTCGCCTTTTATTGTTAATAATCCCAATTCAGTTTCTACAATTACTACTTGGTCATCAAAACTAAGCACATCTAAAACTCCTGATATACTAAGTTTTTCTCTATTTTCTAATATTAAATTTTGAATAACATTTGTAGAATTGGAAAATTTTCTTTCTTCTAATGCCATATATGCATCCTCCTTTATTTGTATATATTCAATATATATTCAGGTCTTGTCTTTTTTAGAACCAAAAAAGAAGCACTTTAAGTACTTCTTTACAATTATATAATTAATTCTTTATGAAATCTATTTAATATATCATTTTGGATTTTAGATGCAAAAACTATTGAGATTTTTGAAGCATTTACATCTAAATTTAATATCTTTAAATGTTCTTCTTCTATTATATCTACTACTTTTTTTAGTATTGAATTATTATTAACAATACCATAGCCAACAATAGTTATTCTGGAGATATCGTCATTCTTTACAATACTTTTAACTTTAGTTTCTTCCATATTTTGTTCTATAATTGTTCCATCATTATTATTAAAAGTTGATTTTGCTATAATTGGTACTTTATATTTTCTTGCAAGTTCAACACATCTATTGTGAAGTACTTTAGCACCTTCATTAGATATTTCAAGCATTTCTTCATATGAAATATTATCTAATTTTTTAGCAGTATCTACTCTTTTAGGGTCAGCAGAATATATGCCTTCAACATCAGAATATATATAACATTCTTTTGCACTTACTGCAGCTGCAATTGCTACAGCAGTTGTATCAGATCCTCCTCTTCCGAGTGTTGTAATATCTAAATTATCATCTATTCCTTGAAATCCAGCAATAATTACAATTTTATTTTCATTTAATTCTTTCTTTATTCTTGATGTATCTATATTTTGTATTTTTGCATTTTGATTTAAGTTATCAGTATATATTCCTGCTTGCCAACCAGTTAAAGAAATTGATTTATATCCCATTTCCTTAAGTAAAATTGATAGTTTTGATATTGTTATTTGTTCTCCGAGTACTAAGTAACATATCCATTTCTCTACTATCTGGTTTTTGTGATAGTTCTTTAGCTTCAGAAATAAGATTATCTGTTGTTTTTCCTTGTGCAGAAACAACAACTATTACTTTATTATTTTTTTTATAAAAATCTATTATTTTATTTGCAACAAGACGAAGCTTATTATTATCTGCTACGCTACTTCCACCAAATTTTAAAACTACAATTGTGTCCATATTTTGGCACCTCTTTATATTTAATTTTAGATTTATTTATATCTATATTTTATTATATTCTCTAAAATTAAATATAGTGTAATTATTCTTCATCTTTTTTTGACATTTTTTTTAAATATTCATTCATAAATTCATTAAGGTCACCATCCATAACACCAGCAACATTTCCTACTTCATAACCTGTTCTGTGGTCTTTTACAAGAGTGTATGGGCAGAATACATAAGAACGAATTTGACTTCCCCATGCAATATCCATTTGATTTCCTTTTAAATCATCAATTGTTTCTTTTTGTTCCTTTTCTTTAAGAGTAAGTAACTTTGATTTAAGCATTTTCATTGCTGTTTCTCTATTTTGAATTTGAGAACGCTCTGCTTGACAAGAAACAACAATATTAGTTGGAATATGCGTTATTCTAACTGCAGATGAAGTTTTATTTACGTGTTGACCTCCTGCTCCAGATGCTCTATATGTATCAACCCTTAAATCATCAGGATTTATATTTATTTCAATATCTTCTGTAATTTCAGGTAGGACTTCCAAAGATGCAAATGAAGTATGCCTTCTTCCTCCACTGTCAAATGGTGAGATTCTAACTAATCTATGTACGCCCATCTCACCTTTTAAATATCCATATGCATATAAACCACTTACTAAAAAAGTAACACTTTTTATCCCTGCTTCTTCCCCTTCAAGAAAATCAAGTTCTTTAACTTCATAACCATTATCTAATGCCCATCTAGTATACATTCTATAAAGCATTGAAGCCCAGTCACAACTTTCTGTTCCACCAGCACCCGGATGAAGTGTTAAAATTGCATTATTTTTATCATATTTTCCTGATAAAAGAGTATTAATCTCTAATGTTTCAACTTGTTTTTCTACTTTTTTTATTGAAGTCATTAATTCATCTTCAAGTGATTCTTCATTTTCTTGTTTTACAAGTTCATTCATTTCTATTAAGTTATCTATATCATTTTTTATTTTGTTGTAGTTTTCTAGTTTTGATTTAATATCTGTGATCTCTTTTAGAATATTTTTTGAGTTATCATTATTATTCCAAAAATCAGGATTTCCTGTTACTTTTTCTAATTCCTTTAATTTTAATTCTAGTTTAGAAATTTCAAAGAGACTCACCTATCTTACTTACTTTGTTTTCTAAATTTGAAAGTTTTCTTGCATTTTCATCAAAATCTATCATTTTTTCAACTCCTTTTATATAACATAAAGTGCTTATAATGAATATTATAAGCACTTATATTCTATTACATTGCAGCTCTATATAAATTTATAAAATCTTCTTTTGTTGTTTCTCTTGGGTTTCCTGGTCTACATGGATCTTCCATTGCTTTTTCTGCAAGCATTTCCAAATCTTCTTCTTTACATCCAGTATCTTTTACTGTCATTGTAACTCCGCATTCTTTAGATAATTCTGATATTTTCCATACAAAGGTATTTATTACATCTTGATCATTCAAATATCTTGCGTCTTCTCTACCTATGTGGCAAAGTATTTCTCTAAATCTATCAGCACATACAACTCCATTAAATCTCATAACTGTAGGTAATAATATAGCATTAGCTATTCCGTGTGGTGTATCATATACAGCTCCTAATTGATGAGCCATTGAATGAACTATTCCAAGTCCTACATTTGAAAATCCCATTCCTGCCATATATTGTGCAAGTGCCATATTCTCTATTGCAACAGGATCTTTTTCATTAACTGCTCTACCTAAGTTTTCAAATATTAATTCTATTGCTCTCATATGGAACATATCTGACATAGTATTATGAGCTTTTGTTATATATCCTTCTACTGCATGTGTCAAAGCATCCAAACCAGTTGCTGCAGCTGTCATTTTTGGTAATGATTCCATAAGCTCTGAATCTACTATAGATAAAACTGGTATATCATGAGGATCAACACATACCATTTTTATTTGTCTTTCTTCATCTGTTATTACATAATTTATTGTTACTTCTGCAGCTGTTCCATGTGTTGTTGGAAGTGCAATAATTGGTAATCCTTTTTTCTTTGTATTTGATAAACCATTTAAAGATACAACATCGGTTCTGTCTGGGTTTTTCATAAGTATTGAAATACCTTTTGCAGTATCGATAGCTGAGCCTCCACCGACAACAACAATTGAATCAGCTTTCATTTCCTTGCAAATTTCATATCCATCTAAAACATTTTTTATAGTAGGATTTGGTTTTACTTCTGAATACATTGTATAATTTATTTTTGCATTATCTAATATTTCTGTTACTTTATTTATAAGTCCACATTCAACTAGACCTTTATCTGTAACAAGAAATATTTTTTTGAATCCTCTTGCTTTTATTTCTCCTGGTAATTCTTCTCTACATCCTCTTCCAAATATAGATGTCTCATTTAATACGAATCTCTGTGACATTAATAATTTCCTCCTTTGTTTACTATTGTAGCCATTATATCATAACATAAACCTTTTTCAATAGTTTTTTTATTATTTATTAAAAAAGAAAAATTATAAAAAATAAAGCACTTTCAAGTGCTTTATTTTAATGTGTTTTATCATTTGGATTATTAAGTTGCCCTTCAATTACATTCTCATCTGTTGAATTTGTATTTTTAGTAATTTTTTTTCTTATATTTTCTTCCCAATGTTCTTTATGTATACATTCATTTAAATGTAATAAATCTTTATTTTCTTTATACCATTTATACAGTTTACCAAATTGTATTATTTCTTTTTCATCTTCTAATACTGTAAATTCACACTTATATTGTTCATATGTATTTTTGTCCATAATATATGTTCTATGGTTAGTTAAATCATTTTGTAATACTTCATCTTTCATTGTTCCAAGAGTTTCAATAACTGTTTTATCGTATTTTTTTACATTAAATACTAACGCTGGGCCTTTTACATTTACAGTTGAGTTTTTATCTAATGATAATATACAACCATATCTTTCTGTTAGAGGAAATCTCCTTTGAGTATTTTCTTCAATTATACTACTTACAACATTAGAATCTTTTTTGTTTCCATTTCCAATTCCTGTCTGATTACCACGAACTTCTCTTTCTATTATTTCTACCATAACTTTATCAAAGAAGTACTGTAAATTTTCGTTATTAAGTTGTTTTTGTTTATCACTTACTGTTTCAATTATACTATATGTTTCCATAAGTATAGCTAAAACTTCCTCACTAGATAGCTTGCCAACTTTTATTACTTTTTCAAATAAATCTCTTTTTTCATGTGTATTATCGCTATTGCATAAATCTAAAAATAATTCTCGTGCTGTTTCTACATCAATTGCATTTTCACCTTTAATTAGATTAGCAATAACAACGGCATCTCCTCTTTTTAAAATTTCTACAAGAGCAGTTTTAGAAAGTAATCCTCTTTTTCCCAATTCTATTAATTGTTTATTATCAATCTTTTTAGAATTTATTATTTTATCATCATAAAGTTTAAAGAAATCATCTGTCTCCGCATATTTCTTACATTCAGTAATATATCTTTCCAATTCACCATAATCTGTGTATTTACCAGATATTTTTAATTTTTCAGCAAAATCTGCCAAATACTTACTATCAACTTTTCCTTTAAAACCAGATTTATCAAGTTCTCTATATAAATCTTCTGGAATTATTCCTTTTGCATATAGTTTTATTATTTCATCAGGAGATATTCTTTTATGACTAATTAAATTTAATAATTTATTTTTATGTGCTACGACTTCTTTTGAAGTTAGAGTGTTTATATATCTTCTGTCATTTTTATTTTTAATAAATCTATTTATAAAATCACCATTACTCATTATTTCTGCTTGTTCTTCAGTTATAATTCTTTTATTAAGTAAATCTAACGTAATATATGGATTTTTTTCTAAATCATTACCTAAAGCTACTAAAAATTCAAAAATGTCATCCTCTGTCGCAAATTCTTTAAACATATCTTTTTGAAATCTAAATTCTTCTTTTAATTTTTTGATTTCGTCTACAGATTTATTTTCCAAATTTAATAAATTATTTTCTTCTATTATTTTTTGAATATCTTCTTCAGAATATGGTTCATTTCTTCTTACTTTTTCTTGTTTTAGAATACTTAAAATATCTTTACCATATAACTTCTTATATAATTCAACTAATTTTGTACTTGAAAAATCAAGTCCTTCTTTAATTTCAGGTTTATCTGTGATTGCAAAAACTTCTTTTATTCTTTTTGTAGAAATAGTTCCTTCTTCGTACAATTTTCTTAAATCTATACCTGTTATAAACTCATTTTCAATAAAGAAATTTAAGTTTTTATCATTATTCATTATTAATTTATTAGCAATTAAGTTTTGTTGTTCAAAATCAAGTCCATCAAGTAATTCCAACATTTTTTCCTTACTTATAATACCTTTTTTTGCATAACCAAGATATAAAAAGTTTCCTTTACTTTTTACTTTTTTCATCATATATTCAAAATCTACATTGATTAGTTGTGGATTAGAATTTTTTAGGATATAATAAGCGAAATTTTCATCTTCGCTAATACATTTATTCAAAAAATTTGTATAAGTTTCATTATAATCTTCAAGAATATCTTTTGCAGTTGCAAAAATAATATTATATGCTTCATCTGTCTTATCTACAATAGGTAATTCTTCTTTATCGCTGTCTTTAATTTTTTCAATTTCCTTTTGGACTTTCGGCATAATAGTTAAAAATTTATTTATTGATTTTTCATCATCTAAAACAATTTCTCCATATTTTATAGCTTGAGTAAATCTGTATAGAGCAATTTTGTATAATCTATATTTATCAATGTAAGGTTGAATTTCTTTATTTTTTAACATTTCAATAAATAATTTTTCTATATTTTCTTCAACCTCATCCTTTTGTATATTTTCAGCATATAACAATTTTTTAGTGTTTAAAAGAATTATTTGTTTAATTTTTTCACCACAAACTGAATATTTTGCTATTGCAGGCATATCAAATATTGGGTAAAGATATGATAATACATAATCTAAATCATATGATTTTATATCAAATGATTTTTCTTTATTACTCTTCTTACCTATTAATTCATTAAAATTATAAACGTGAATTTCTTTTAGTTCACACTTTTCGCTTTGTTGTATTGAAAAATTAATATAGTTTTCTTTTCCTTTATTTTTTAAATATGTAATAATTTCATTTACAAGCTCATTTGTATTGTATTCTTTTAATTCTTTACCTGCAAAAGGTGTATTTATAATATTTAAAACATTAAGTGCAAACCTATCAAAATCCATTAAATCATAATCTCTTTTTATTACTGTTTCATATATGGTATTTTTATTAGCTTTATTAAAATATTCAGATTTAATTCTATTACTAAATTCATCATAACTATCAGGATATATTATTGCACTTAAAAAATCTGGCCCAATTTGAGGCTTTGCAAGAAAACTATCAAGAAAAGGATATTTTTTAAAAAAATAACTAAATAATTCCTCATTCTTTTTTATGCTTTCTTCATTTGCGCTTGACTCAAAACCATCATCTGCTGAAATTTCTTTCAAATACTTTGAATAAGTTTTTTCTTGATCTTTCCTGTTAATTTGAATAGTTCTATAACTCATGAATAACTCCTTTATTTTTTAATTTAAAATATTACTATAATTTTCAATAATTAAATTAATGTCTTTATTATCTGTTTTATCTGTATTTACTCCAATTTTCTTTTTAATATTTTCTTTCCAATTTTTTGTATGTTTACATTCTGACATATTTAATACATCTTTATTATCATCAAACCATTCAATTAATCTCTTAAATTGAATTATTTCTTCTCCATTAAGTGTTGATGTAAATTCATTTTTATATTTTTCATATAAATCTGTATCCATTATAAAAGTTCTATGATTAGTTAAATCATTTTGTAATACTTCATCTTTTATAGTTCCAAGTGTTTCTATTACTGTCTTTCCATATCTTTTCATTTCAAAAACAAGTGCTGGGCCTTTTTTATTAAATATAGAATTTTTATCTAATGTAAACAAGCAATCAAATCTTTCAAACAATGGAAATCTTCTTTGAGAATCAATATCGCTTGAAAATCCTTTTTCAATAGAATTATTTTTTCTTTCACTTCTATTTACTTTTTTCTTAATAGACTCTTCATTTACATCTATTTCTATAAGACCTTTGTTAAAGAAGTATTGTAAATTTTCATTATTTAGCTCTTTTTGTTTTTCACTTTCATCATCCATACCTCTATATGTAGAAAGTAAAATGCTAAATATTTCATCATTTGAGAATTTGCCCTGCCTTAAAACCGCTTCTAGTAAATCTCTTTTAGTATGTGTGTTTTCACTTTCACATAAATCTAAAAATAGCGTTCTTGTAGTATCTAAATCAATTGTATTTTCACCTTTGATTAGTTTAACTATTACTCCAATGTCTCCTCTTTCAAGAATTTTTGAAAGAGCAGTTTTTGAAAGTAAGCCTCTTCTTCCAAGTTCAACTAATTGTAGATTGTCTATTTTCTTTGAGTTTATAATTTTTTCATCATATCCCTTAAAGAAATCATCTGTATCTGCATATTTATTACATTCTGCTATATATCTTTCTATTTCTCCATAGTCAGTATATCTACCCGAAATCTTCAACTTTTCTGCTAAACTAGTTAAATATTTACTATCTACTTTTCCCTTGAAATCTGATTTATCAAGTTCTCTATATAAATCTTCAGGTATAATTCCTTTTGAATAATATATTATTATATCTGAAGGAGAAATTCTTTTATGACTAATTAGATTTAATAGTTTGTTTTTGTTTGATATTACATCTTTTGATGATAAAGTCTTTAAATATTTCCCTTCTTTTTTACTCTCAATAAATTTTTTAAAATATATTCCATCCATACTTTTAGCTTGTTCTTCAGTAATAATTCCCTTATTAAATAAATCTAAAGCTATATATGAAGAAAGCCCTAAATCTTCTCCTAAAACTTCTACAAATTGGCTTAAATCATCATCAGTTGCAAATTCTTTAAACATATCTTTTTGAAATCTAAATTCTTTTATTAAACTACTTAACTCTTTTTTATTTTTTACTGTTATAGCTAAAGCTGGATTTTCTCTAATAACTCTTTTAAGTTCTTCTTCAGATATTTTTTCTTTATTAATTAATATTTTAACTATATCTGCTCCATAAATTGTTTTATATAATTCTGCAAGTTTAACACCTGAAAAATTAAGTCCCTTATTTTTAAAACTCTCGTCAGTCTTTTCTAATATTTTTCTTATATCTTTTACAGAAATTGTACCATTGTCATATAAAATTCTATAATCTAAGCCGGTAATTAACTTATTGTCAATAAAATACTGTAAATTAGGATCATTATTTATTACTAGTTTATTAGTAAGTTCTCCTATTTCTTTTATATCTAATAAGGCAATCAAATCTAGTAATCTTTCTTTACTTAAAACTCCTAATTTAGCATAACCTATATAAATTAAATCTTCCTTATTTTTAACTTTATCTATAAGACTTATGAAACATTCTTCAGTAATTGTTAAATCATCTGACCTTAAAAGGTAATAAACATAATTTTCATCTTGTCCCATCAGTGTACTTAAAAAGTTTGGTAGAACTTTATTATATTTTATAATTAAATCATTAGCTGTACAAAAGTAAACACTAGCTTCTTTAGAACCATTATAAGATATAATTGGTAATTCTTCTTTATCAACATCTTTCATCTTTTCTACTTCATTATACAATTTATCAATTATCCCAATAAAACTTTTAAAATTATCTTCTTCACTATAGTTTTTGTCTACAAAATAATTATTGTTCTCCATAAAATTTAAAAGTCTATATAAAGCAAGTTTATAAAATCTACTATTATCTATATATGGAAACATACTTTTATTAGTTAATGTACTTGTCATAAGTTCATTTATTACTTGCATTTGAAAGTTGTCCATTTTATCTAAATTATCAACCATTAAATCATATATATGAACACCACATTCAAAATACTTCATTATTGCAGCCATATCTGTTGGATAACATAAAGAAACAATTTTGTTAATCTCATCATTGTCCAAATTAATTGGCATACCCTTATCAAATGGTAATCCAATTAATCTTTTATAATTATATATTTTAAGACAAGCTTTGTCTTCTGAACTATTTAAAGTATCTATAGAAAAATTTATATAATTTTCTTTGCCTTGACTTTTAAAATATGATGAAATATCTTTTATTATTTCTTTTGTCCTTAGTAAATCTGAATATTTTCCTGTTTCTTCTAGAATAGCTATATCCAATATTCCTAATGCAAATCTGTCATAATCCATTATATCAAAATTATCTTTTACAAAATATTCAAAAATAGAATGTTGTTTCATTTTTTTATTTAACGAAAAAGAAATACTATTGACTCTTTTTATATATTCATTTATACGAGATGGATAAATAGATGTTTTAACTATAACATTTCCCAATTCAGAATTAACTAGAAATTCATCTAAAAATTTATATTTACTAAAAAAATCTCTAAATTTTACTTTATTTCTTTCAATATCTTCTTTGCTTGGAAAATCTACTAAACCATCATCCTTAGAAATTGGTTTCAAATATTCAAAATAATCATGTTCAATTTCAGTATTATTAATTTTAACAACTTTATCGCTCATAATAAACTCCTTTTTACACTTTTTTAAAACTTACTGGTAATCCGAATGACTTGATTGTTTCATATCTACTTTTATCATTAAAAACTATTATTTTTTCTCTTCCATTTTCGGTAAATAAATATAATTTTTCTGCTGTAATTCTATTTTCAATTCTTGGTGCATAATTCGAAATTTCTTTAAAGATTCTAATAATTGTTCTATTAAGATTATTCATTTCATTTTGATTACAAATTAGTATTAGTGATTCACTTAATATTGCCTGCATACATAAATGAACAGTAATATATGGATTACCATCTGTATAGCAAATAAGTCCAAAATTTTCTTTTTTTATTTCTTTTTCTTTATAACTTTCAATTATTTTTATTAGTTTTGTATATTCATATTTAAAGTCAGATTTATCTGCTTCATATGCTTTCCACAATACATTTTTATTCTCATTAAACCATTTAATCGATTCATTTATAATTTTGTTCATAAAAACCTCTTATTTTTTATTTTAAAATAAATTTATATATATAATTTTTTTAAAGTAAACAACATACATATTATACCATATTTTTACATTTTTGTAAACATAAAACAGAGTTAGAAAAACTAACCCTGTTCTTTATATATAACTATTCAATTACTTCTTGATTTTCTTTTTGTTTATATTTTTCTATATCAGACTTAATCTTTTGGTAATCTTGTCCTGTAACACTACCTTCTCCTACAAATACTGTTTTACTTATTTTCTTTATATTTACTGGTGATTTTGCAATATTTTTAGTAATACCATCAAGAAGTTCAGAATTTTGTCTTATTAATTCACTATTAGTTTTATATCTATTTCTATAAATATCTCTGTTTTCCTCTCTAATTACAAGTGATAATAATGTTTCAAGTCTTTCTTCATCAGATAATTCTTTATCTTTAAGTCTTTCAAATAGTGCTATTTTTTTATTTTCTTCATCTATTCTTTCATTTTCAGGCTTGCATTGTATTTGCATAATGTCCTCTGCTGATTTTATAATTCCACCAAATAAATTAATATTTTCTATCCAAGTATTTTCATCTATAGTTCCATTTGGTAGTCTAAATTCTATTGTATTTTTAGAATTATTTAAGTTCATGAAATTAATTCCATAATACCTATCCATATTCTGAGATTTCATGGCAAATTCTTTTAAATCTTCTTCAGTATTTAATTCAACAGAATTGTTTTTTAATAATTCTTCAATATTACTAGAAATTGGAGATGCATACTTAATTATCCCTTCTCTTGGTACTTCATTTTCTTTATTACTTATAATATATAAAATTTTTTCATTATCTCCCCATAATTCTAGTAAATTTTCTATACTCTTACCATTAGATAAATAATTAGCTCCTATATGTATATGTCCGCCACAATTTTTTGAAACTTCCTGTCCGTAATCTTCCTAATCTTCTACAAACATATTTTATTTTTGCAGCAGTTTCATTGTTGTCTCCAGTAAGTATCGGAGATACAATTTCAACTCCTCTATTTAAACTTCCATCTTTTTTACATTTCCAGCCTGGAGCAAATTTATCTTTACAATTCAATATAAGATTACTATTGTCGCCTTCAGATTCAATTTCCATACCAATAGTCATATTAGTAGGTAAATCCAGTTTGCTGTCTTTATCTTCAAACTCTTTATTGATTTCTATACTTTTCAAGTAGGAATTAATAAAATCAGGATCATTTATGTCTTTTACTATATATGATATATCCTCTGAAGATAAACCATATTTTTCTTGTAAATTTTTATCCTCAACAATTTTTTAAAAAAATTCAGAATCTTTTGTTGCTTCTATAAAATTTAATAAAACATAGTGAATTAATTGTAATTCATCTAGTTTTTTATCATCAGTTACAATTTTTTTATAAAATTCAGGTTCATTAACAGCATATATTAAGGAAACAAAATACTTTTTTTCAATTCCATATTCTTTTCTTTTTTCATCATTATAAATAAAAGATTTAATATATTCTTTATCACCAGTTGCTTTTATAAGTCCACTGTACAGATTAGATATCATTGATGAAGAATTATTAGGTTCATCTTTTGATACAATTTCATCAATTGTTTTCATATTATCAAATTTAGAATCAATTATATCAAGTTTACCATTAATAAATGATTTTATATATACAGGATCATCCAATGATTCCATTAACTTAATAAACAAATGATTATTAAATTTTAACCCTATTTTCTTTCTTAGTTCAACATTTTCTATTATAGATTTAATATACTCTGTGTCTTTCGTTTCTATTAGTAAATTAACAAGACTTCCCGGATATGGATCAAAATTGACTTCTTTTTGTGATTCTGGACTTTCAATCATAGACTTAATGTAGTCTTTATCTTTTGTTGCTATAATATATTGGTCAATATCGGAATTGCTTATATCAAATACTTTTCTATATTTTTCATCTTTTATAATTGAAATTATAAAATCTTTATCTGTCTTTTCAAACAATTCCATAAATTCAAGTGAATAAAGCTTTATATTTAGTTTTTGGTCTGCTATATCTTTAAGAAACGATTTAATAAAATCAGAATCATCTGTAGCTAAAACTAAATCACGTATATCATACTTATTGAAATCAATACATCCTATTTTTCTTGTACCATATACAAGTGGTTTGATAGCTTCAACATCTTTTGAGAATTTAAACACATCTATTATATCTTTTTTGTTCATTGATTTAAAATTATTATCATCATTTAAAACAATTTGTACTAAGTCTTTACGCGAAGAATACAATAATGTTGCCATAATCACATTTTTATACAAATCATCGTTCATTTTTGAAAGAAAATAATCTAAATCTCCATTTTCAATTAGATTCATAATTTTTCTAATTATAGTATCACTATTCTCATTAAAATATTCTTCAATTTCTTCTTTTCCTGCATCAAAACCTAGCATTTTTAAAATTTCAGAATAATTTCTATATACTATGTAATCTAAAAGTTTATCTATTTCACTTTTATTCATATTTTCACCTTTTATCTATTTTCATTAATGTAGTTTTTTAATAATTCTTTTGCAAAAGAATTCAAAATAATATAATTATTTTCTATTTTACTTTTGTCTATGTTCTTTCCGAAAAAATTTGCCTTTCTATTTTCTAAAAGTAGTATTTTATTTGTTGTAAGAAGTGATAGAATGTAAGTTATTTCATCTTGTATTATAAATTTGTTTTCTAAACTGTCTATATCAAGTGTTGAAACATCATCAATAATTTCTATTTTCATACCTAAACTATTTGCTAAAGCTTTAAATCTTATTTTTTCTTTTTTCTCTTCATCTGATAAATTATAAAAATTTTCATCAATTAATATCTTTACAACAGATTCTAAATCATCACATTGAACTTCTACTCCATTTTCAATTATAATTAAATCTTTTAACATATTATTTTACCTTTCATTTTATTTTTTATTTTTAAATATTTTTTTAATTGAATCTATAATCCTTTCAAAAATATTTTTCTTTTCATATTTAACAAGTTGAACATTTTCTTCTGTATTAAGACTATCAACATTTTCTTCAATTTTAGTCATTTTCTTCTTATTTGCAAATAACTCATCAGGATTATATTTTCCTTTTGCTTCTTCTGCTTCAATTAAATCTTGTTCAAACTTAGCTTTAATTTTAGTTTTTTGTTCTTCTGTACCCCAAAAATTCATAAATATATATGCTAAAATAGCTTTTGTTTCTTGTAATATTACCTGATCTTCAAAAGGCATATCATCATATAGTTCAAATTCATATTCATCATCCATGTTATTTTTTATCATATCCATAAAATTTTGAGGAATCAAATTAACTTCTTCTTCACTCATATGATTTAAAATTACATACACTTCTTTAAATGCATTAGGATAATTTTCAACTTTTATCATAAGTAAACCTCTCTTTCATTTTAAAATTCCATTGTAGTGTCTTTATTCTCTTTTTCTTGTTCTTTTTCTAAATATTCTAAAAGTATTCTATCATTTTCTTTATTATCACTTGCGGTTAAAGCATTATCTCCCGCAAAAATAGATTTTGCTATTTGATTCTTTTTAAAGACTATGCTAGATTTTGATATTTTTTTAGTAATTTCAGTTTCTAGATCTGGCTTTTGTTCTAATAATTTATTGTTAGTATTATATCTACCTCTATAAATATCTCTATCTTGTTCTTTAATTGTTAAAGCAAGTAACCTTTCAAGTTTCTGTTCTTCTGTTAATTCTGAATCTTTTATTTTTTCAAAATGTTTTAGTTTTTCCTGTTCATCTGCTGTTATTTCCTTGCCTTCGTTAATTTTATTTTTAATAATGCCTATTTCCTCAGCAGCTTTTACCATTCCACCAAAAAGATTAATGTTTTCAATCCATGTATTTTGATCTAGTGTACCATTTGCTAATCTAAATTCTATTGTATTTTTATCTTTTTTATCTATGTTTGAAAAGTTAATTCCCTTATATCTATTTATTCCTGATCCATCAATACCTTGTGTTTTCTGGGCAAATTTTTGTAAATCCTCTTTTGTCTCTAAATTTATAGAATCTTCTTGTAATATCTCTTCTATATTACCAGAAATTGGCGCAGCATATTCTGAAACACCATTTCTTGGAAGTTCTCCTTCTTTATTGCTAATAATATAAAGTATTTTCTCACAACTACCCCATAATTCTATAAGGCTTTCCATACTTTCTGGTTTAGTTAAATAATCAGCTCCAATATGTACATGGCCACCACATCTATCAGATATTTTTTGCTCAAGATTATTTAATCTATTACATACATGTTTTATTTCCTCTGTTGATTTTGTTGTATCACCAGTAAGAATAGGAGAAACTACTTCAACTCCCCAATTTAGGCTATCATCATATTTGCATTCCCAATTAGGGACAAAATTTTTACCTGCTCCAAGTATCTTATAAGCAGCTTTACCTTCTGATTCAATTTCAATTCCGATAGTCATTTTTTCTGGTAACTCTATTTTTCTACCTTTATCTTCAATTTCATTATGTTTTTCTAAATGCTTTAAAAAATTATTATAATCTCCATATTTTTCTCTTATAATAAAATGTTCATTTATTCCTAGTCTTTTTACTTTGTCCATATCTAACAAAAGTTTTTGTAAGTATTCTTCATCATCTATTATCAAAACTAAATCACGATTAATATCAAAAAATTTTCTTTTTTCATCATCTTCAATAATTTTTATAATATAATTATTATCTTTTGTTGCTTTTACTAATTCAGGTAATTCATTAACTTCAATATTATATTCTTCATAATTATCTATAATTTCTTCTAATTTTTCAGGTTTAGATGTGTACTTTAACATTTTAACAGCTATAAAATAATTTTCATCATCTTTTAACTTGGAACAAAAATAATCAAAATCTCCCTGCTCTATTTTTTTCATTGCTGCATGTAGAATTTTCATTATATCATCTCTAAAGCCAAAATGATTTATGGTTTCACTTATTTTTTTAAAAAAATCATCAATTTCATCCTTATTCAAAAGATTTAAACCTCCTATATTTTTTTATCTTAAATCAAAATTTATTTTTCCTTTTCCATCTTTAACTTTAATTTTTGCAATTGCTCCATTTATAACATTTAAGCATGGAGCTTTATGCGAAAAATCTGCATCATATATTATTGGAATATTTAATTCACTTATCACACTATCTTTAAGGCATGTTTCTGTATCATAATTGTAATAAGTTGTATCTACTCCAAATCTTCCAAATATAATTCCTTTGCAATATTTAAAATAACCAAGTTCATTAAATTTCCATAGTACTCTTATTGTTTCTTCCATAGTTATTTCACAATTATCAAAATACCATATTATACCGTCATCTTTATATTTTTCATTGAATTCGTTTATGCCATCATATTTAGTACCTGCAAGTTCAGAAATGATATCAAAACATCCACCTATAATCCTTCCATCAATTTTTGCTTCTTTTCCATCTAAAGTCTTCCAATATACAGGCTTAGTTAAATGTGGTGGTTCAAGTCCTGTTATACTTTCTTCATATTCTCCTTCATATAGTTCAAAACTTTCTTGTTCAACTATGTTTCCTTTTATAATCTCTAAAAAATCTTTTTGAGTTTTTGTTAGAGGCTCTATTCCTAAATGTGAAAAGTTTTGTCCATATATTGTTGCAATATCATATTTTGATGTAATTGTATATAAAAGTCCTGTTGGATCAGAAAAACCAACTACATATTTTGGATTTTGTTTCAATGTTTCAAAATCCACATATGGAAGCATTTCTACTAGAAAATCCCCTCCTGCAGCACATAAAATTAAATCTATATTATCATCTGAAAACATTTCATTAATTTCTTTTCCTCTTTCTTCTGCAGATGCACTTCTTCCCTTAATATCATTATAAAGATTTTTTGAAAGTTCAAGATTATAGTCTAAACTTTCTAGTCTCTTTTGTGCGTTTTTATATTTATTGATTTTTTTTTCGTCTTTTGCTCCTGCAGAAGGTGCAGGAATCCCTATACAATTATTTTCTTTTATAAACTTAGGATATATCATGTATTTTCTCCTTTTATTAAATTAATTCATCTTGTTCAACAATTGATAATGAGTTATCAGTAAATAGTATAGCTATACCATGTTCTTCGTCCCATATACAATCACATAACAGACCAAATTTTCCTTTTTTATCTATAAACAATGTACGAGGCTTAATTAGTCTTACAATTAATTCTTCATTTATATGTTTTTTATCTATTTTTTCTGGCACTTTAAAATAAAGCTCTATAAATTCATCATAAATTTTTAAATAATATTCCAACAATATTGGTGGTAGTTTCTTTATTATTTCATTATAATTTTCTTTAAACATTTTATAAGATTTTCTTTGTTCTTCAGTTATTGTTTTATCATATGATTGTACTGAAATAATTATTTTATATGATTTATCAAAAAAAATTATTTCTTCTTCTTTTTCATATCCATGATCATAATTAAGTATTCCAAAAACTTCATCATTCATTTTTTCACCTTCTAATCAAAAGTTATCCTATTTTTTCATTTTTATCTTATCATTATGTTTATTTTATAACAACAATTGTACAAAAACTTAATATAATTGTAATTAAATTGCAATAAAAAAGAGGCTTTTCGCCTCTTTTGGGACAACATAAATGTCCATTTCTTTTTTGCGAATGGTCATAAACCATTCTAAGTTAGCATATTAAAGGAGTTTTTAATTAACTTTAATTTCATATTCTGAAATATCTGGTTCTTCAAATATATTATCATCTACATTATCAAATTCATATTCTCTTACTGCAATTTGTTCATTTGTTATACTTTTTACCATTAATCCTGTATCTTTATCAATATAGTATTCTACCCCACCTTGAGGTATTAAACTTATTGCTGATTTAAAATTACTTACAACATAACAATCTTTATCATTAACTTTTTCGCTTCTTATATATGCAAACATACTTGCTAAAAAAGTATGCCATGATGTATCATTTTCTACACCATTATATATTGGTAATAATAAATATACCCCTTCTGTTTCAAGCTGTGCTATCTTTGTTTCTCCTCTTTCTATATAAGCATTAAATCCTTTTTTATCCATTAAACTAAATTGCGAGATTTTTGCAATTTCTTCATTATTTTTTCTTTCAATAAATGTAGCTTGTTTATCATCCTTTCTATATGAATTTACTGTCATTATTATTCCATTTGGTTCTGTAGTTTCTGATTTTATATGATAATTTGTAGAATTTTCATATTTTGATATTTTATTTTGTAATTCTCTTACTATCATATAATTTCTAATTGAATGTATAAGCATTAATATAATAAAAACTAATAAAATTATTCCAACAACTTTTATAAAATTTTTTATTTTCATAAAAAAATTACCCCCTTTCGTGCAACCAAGCTATCATGAGTTCTTCAATAAGAACTTTTAGACCTTTGGCTTTGCGAGGGTAAATTTTCATTTACTTTGCCTTTTAACTAATATACATATATTATAACATATTTTAGATATTTTTGCAAAATTACTTTAAGTAATAATGTCTTATTGGTTTTAAATTATCATCTAATTCATAACATATTGGATTTCCAGTTTGTAATTCTAGTTTAATTATTTCTTCATCTGTCATATCATCTAAATACTTTATTAAACCTCTTAAACTATTTCCATGTGCAGCTATAATTACTCTTTTTCCATCCTCTAAATCTTTCTTTATATCAGAGTTCCAATATACCATAACTCTATTAATAGTATCTATAAGGTTTTCAGTAGTTGGAAGTTCATCTTTAGTTAAGTCTTTATACTTAGGATCGTTTCCAGGATATCTTTCATCATCTATTGATAATTCAGGTGGCTTAACATCTGTACTTCTTCTCCATAATAAAACTTGTTCTTCACCATATTTTTCTTTTGTTTCATTTTTATTTAGTCCTTGTAAAGCACCATAATGTCTTTCATTTAATCTCCAACTCTTTTTTTATTGGAATATTTGTTTCATCTAATTCTTCAAGTATATATTTTAATGTATCATTTGCTCTTTTTAGCACTGAAGTATATGCTACATCAAACTCAAAATTCTTTTCTTTTAAAACCTTACCCGCTTCTTTTGCTTCTTTAATTCCTTGTTCTGAAAGTTCTACATCAGTCCATCCTGTAAACTTATTTTCAAGATTCCACATGCTTTGTCCATGTCTTACTAAAACTAATTTAATCATAATTTATCCTCCTTTATTTTATCCTAAAGCAATATCTAAAATCATCATTATTACAAATCCTATTGCTACACCAATTGTTCCAATATTTGAATGTTCTCCTTCCTGTGCTTCAGGAATAAGTTCTTCAACAACAACATATATCATTGCACCTGCTGCAAATGATAAGAAATAAGGCAAAATTGGAACAACATGATTAGTTAAAGCAATAGTTATAATTGCTCCAATTGGTTCAACAATCCCTGATAATGTTCCATATAAAAAAGCTTTAGTTTTTGAAACTCCTTCACTTTTTAATGGCATTGATATTATTGCTCCTTCAGGAAAGTTTTGTATTGCGATTCCAACAGCAAGAGCTATTGCTCCTGCTATTGTTATACCCGTATTTTGTGCTATAGCACCTGCAAACACGACTCCTACTGCCATTCCTTCTGGTATATTATGAAGAGTAACTGCTAGTACCATCATTGTTGTTTTTTCTAATTTTGACTTTATACCTTCTGGTTTATCTGCATGTAAATGTAAATGAGGTATAATACTATCTAAAATAAGCAAAAAGAATATTCCAAGTAAAAATCCAACAGTTGCTGGTATCCATTCAATCATTCCTTGATTCTTAGCCATTTCTATTGAAGGCATTAATAGAGACCAAATAGAAGCGGCAATCATAACTCCTGATGCAAAGCCAAGTAATAATTTTTCTATTTTTTTATTTATTTTGTTTTTCATAAGAAAAACCATTGCAGATCCAAGCATTGTTCCTATAAAAGGAATCGCCAGTCCTAAAAATATTTCCATATTACTCATTTCCTTTCAAACTTGATACCATATCTATTTTTCTTATTTTCTTTGATAAAAACTGATTGACAATATAAACTACAATAAATGTTCCAATAGCTGAGAAAATAAATGTTATTGGCTTAATCATTGCTTCAAAGTCATAACTATCGCCTATAGCATTTTTAAATATATAATCTGTCATAAAGTTTCCTAGTGGCAAAGCTATAATAATTGCAATAATTCCAATCCAAATATTTTGTTTTATAAATATTTTTTTTATATTTTTATATTTAAATCCAAGTACTTTTAATGTAGCAAATTGATATTCTTTTTCTGAGAATGATAATATTCCAAGGTTGTAAATTATAACAATTGCAAGTACAATAGATACTCCTATAAGAAGAGCTATTAATGAATACATCATATTAAGCATGCTATTCATTCCATCTTCTAGATTTTTTATTGTTTGAATAGTATTTACTCCAGGGATTTCTTTTATTCCACTTAAATCAACATTTGTATAAACACTATCAGCCTTATATTCTTCATCTAAAGTATCAAAGAAGTTCTTTGTACAACTAAATTGTTGTGCTTGAGGATCTCTATTTAATCCAACAATTTTTGTATTATACCAATTATCAGATCCAACTATATGCCATTCTATAGTATCTCCAACTTTTAAATTATATATTGAAGCCATTTTTTCTGTTATATATAAGCCATCATCATTCATTTTAAATGGATTTCTATTATGATCTGTGACCTGTAATAATTCTTTTGAATCATTTATTGTTAATGCTTTAATAATTATTTCATCATTATTTTTAAATTCTATAGCTGTTGACATACTTGTTGAATCTCCATATTTTGATACAATATCATCAAATTGTTTATCAGTATAATCAGAGGATAAGCTTAATTTATATTCGAAATTGTTAATTGTATCAAAATCCCAAGAAACATAAGATTTCATAGAATCTAACATTCCAAATGCTGTAACGACAAGCATTGTACATCCTGCAATACCAACTACAGCCATTAATGTTCTTCCTTTAGAACGACCTATATCTCTAATATTCCATTTTGTAGATAAAGAAAGCTTATTAAATAATCTTTTTGTTGTTATACTATTTTCTCTAACCTTTACTTTTGGTCTTTCTATTCTTAAAGCTTGAGCTGCAGGCTCTTTTAATATTTTTCTACAAGATAAATATGTTACAAGGGTGATAACTACAATAATTGCAATTGTTACATAATACACTAAAGGAATTGTAACTATGTTATAATAAGGTATTTCATAATATGCCATTTCTTCTTCTAAAAAGAAGTTTCCAATTACTAAATCTCCTAATACTATTCCAAGAATACTTGCTATAAAAGATATAAAGAATCCATAGCTTACATACATTCTTGTAATTTTACCTCTTTTAATACCAAGTGCCTTTAATGTT
Organism: Clostridia bacterium; assembly: GCA_017934475.1. Taxonomy (GTDB): domain Bacteria; phylum Bacillota; class Clostridia; order TANB77; family CAG-508; genus UMGS1663. The sequence continues at coordinate 57,569 of JAGBJN010000006.1, forward strand.
CCTATTTGTGTTCTTTCCTTCTTTACAAATCTATTCATTGTTGTTACGACAGAAAGAATTGCAATAAAGACAAATAATCCAGAAAATACTCCAGAATATGTATCTCCTTCTTCTGCTTCTCTTTTAAAACCGTCATATGAAAGATTATCATCTCTTAATGTAACAGTAATAATGTCTTCTATATTTTCCTTTATTTTGTTTTTAGTTTCATCAATTTTTGATACATCGTCTACATCAACAATTACATAAGGAAATACATAAGAGTCTTCTATACTAAATTCATTGTCTAATGCTTTTATAAATTCTTCTTTGCTTTCAGAATAATCATCAACTAATTCTAATGCTCTTGACAAATCTATATCATCTATTCCTTCAATTGAATTTGTTATCATATCTGGAATCTTTGAATAATCAGTTATTCCAAATTTAGATAAAGTATCTTTTAATTCTTTTAAATTATCAATTGCATCTTGAACTTCTTCAGTTTCTAATACTTTATTGTAAATGTATTCTTTAGGGAATTCATTTATAGATAAATAAGCAAATCCGAAATCTGTATGTGTTGGAAATATTGCAGTATCATCTTTAATAAAATAAACATGATCAGGCACTTCTACTAAACCAACTACATTTTCTTTAAAAGTATTTCCTTCAATAGAAAGTTCTAATTCATCTCCAACTTTTATTTGTAATTTATTAGCTAAATAATAATCAAGCCATAAACCGTTTTTTTCTTTTGAATATTCTTCTCCATCAATAAGATACATTTTATTTATTTCATTTGTTTCTATAAAATTACATTCAATAACTAAATCTGATAGCTTTTTATTTGTATCAGGATTAGTAAATCTCTCAGGATCAATCACATTTGCATTTATTGTAAGTAGTCTTTCAGCATTTTTTACATTATCAGTTTTCTTTATTTCTTCTAATTTATCTTTATTGAAGTCCTTTGACGTTAGCCATATATCTTGTAAGTTTTGTTCTTTATAATAAATTTCACTACTTGCTTTCATTCCATCCATATAAGCATGTACACCTGCAAATGCAAATACTGCCAAAAACACCATAATAAACACAGTAATAAATTGAGATTTGTTCTTCCATATGTCTCGTAATATTTTTTTATTAAGCATTACCAACTTACCTCCTCTATTTTCTTTGGATTTTCATTAGTGATAACACTTTCTATTTTTCCATTCTTTACATTTATTACTGTATCTGCAATATCTGCAATTAAAGCATTATGAGTAACTATGATAACAGTATTTGCTCCATTATTACCATCACATTGTTTTCTTAATAGTTTTAATACTTCAACACCTGTTTTACTATCAAGTGCTCCTGTTGGTTCATCACATAATAACAATTTAGGATTTTTTGCTATTGCTCTTGCAATACTAACTCTTTGTTGTTCTCCACCAGATAATTGGTTTGGAAACTTTTTAGAATGTGCTAAAAGTCCAACACCTTTTAATGCTTCTTCTGTACTTATAGGATTTTTAACAATATCTTTTACAATGTCTACATTTTCTTTTACTGTAAGACTAGGTAAAATATTATAAAATTGAAAAATAAACCCTACATTTTCTGCTCTGTAGTCTGAAAGTTTATTTTCGTTGTATTTAGAAATGTTTTCACCATCAATAATTACATTTCCACTTGTAGGTATATCCATACCTCCTATTAAATTTAATAGAGTTGATTTTCCTGCACCAGATGGTCCAAGAATAACAATCATCTCTCCTTTATTTAATGATAAGTCTATATTATCTAATGCTTTAAATTCATTATCTCCTATTTTATAGACTTTACTAACATTTTTTAATTCTACTATTTTTTCCATAAGTCCTCCTTCTTTATATGAAATATATTTCATATTTCTTAACCATTATAATTATATGTTTAAAAAAAGTCAATAGAATATGAAATATTTTTCATATTTCTTGACTAATTTAATATTTATGCTATAATAAATATTAAATTTAACCATTTGGAGGACTATTATGTCAGAAAATATAATTAGAGAACCTATTCAAAAAAGGTCTATTGAGAAAAAAGAAAAAATTATTAAATACGGTTTTGATTTAATTTGTGAAAAAGGTTACTATAACACAAATACTGCTGAAATTGCAAAAGCAGCTGGTGTTTCAACAGGTATTGTATATAGTTATTTCAATGATAAACACGATATTTTATTAGAAGGCCTAAAAAGATATTCAGATGGTATCTTCTACCCTAGTATAGATTTCATAAATTACACAGAAATAAACAAAGATAATTTGGATGAAGTTATAAGAAAAACTATTTCTCAATTTGTTGAAAATCATAAATTATCACAATCTGCACATGAAGAACTTACATCAATGACACATTCTGATAAAGATGTTGCTGATTTTTTCCATGACGAAGAAGTAAAAATGACAAATGTTATAGTAAAACTTTTACAAAAAAATAATTTTGATTCTGATGATTTAAATGAAAGAGTTCATGTTATTATTGGTTTAATAGATAATATTTGTCATGAAGTAGTTTATCATAAACATACCAATCTTGATTATGATGTTATGACTGATATAGTTGTAAAAGAAATTATTAATATATTATTACCAACAAAAAAATAAAGTAGGAAATCCTACTTTATTTTTTATATAATTATTAATTCATATTCTCTTGTTCCAACACCAAGTTTTTCTGCTACTTCTATTGTATGAACTCCATTACGTGAATTAACTCTTTCAAGGAAATGTTCTTTTCCTGGATCTTCTGATTTATTTACTAAATCAATACATGCTTGATCAATTGCAACAGGATCTAATGAAGCAAGTATACCGATATCTTTCATACATGGATCTTCTGCAACTGCACAGCAATCACAATCTACACTCATGTTTGCCATAATATTAACAAATGCCATATTTCCTTTAAAATAATCAACAACTGCAGATGCAGCCTCTGCCATACTTTCTAAAAAATCATTTTGATCAGGTAAATTGTCCCATAAAGTATATTGATTTTTATTGGTTCCAGCAGAATGTATCCAAGCTTTTCCTTCTGATGAAGCACAACCAATAGATAATTGTTTTAATGCTCCACCATATCCTCCCATAGGATGGCCTTTAAAATGAGATAAAACAAGCATTGAATCATAATTTTGAATGTTTTTTCCAAGGAAATCTTCATGTAAATGTACTCCGTTTTTTACAGGAATACTAATATCTGGTCCTTCTTCATCCATTAAATCAACATCAAAGTATTTATTCCAACCATGTTTTTCGATTGTTTTTAAATGTTTTTCTGATGTATTTCTCTCACCTGCATATGCAGTATTACATTCAACAACAGTTCCATTTACATGTTCAATCATTGGTCTCATGAATTCTGGTCTTAAGTAATTTTGATTACCTTCTTCTCCTGAATGAACTTTAACAGCAACTTTACCTTTTAGTTCTTTTCCTAGCATCTCATATACTCTTATAACATTTTCAGGTGTTATTTCTTTACAAAAATAAACTTTAGCTTTTTCCATATTTATATCATCCTTTCTTTATTTTCTATATTTTTTTAATTCTTCTTTTTCTTCTTTACTTACTCTGTATGAATCATTTATTTTACTTATTGCTTTATTTTGTGTAAATTTATTCAAATTATTATTTTTTATAAAATTAATAGTTTCTTTTGGAAATTTAGTATATAGTTCACATATAAGCCAAGCCTCAGCCATATTTATATAAAACTTGTCGCTTACAATATTATTTAAAGCACAATATATATCATCTAATTTTTCTTTATCTATAAAGTGATTTAAAATCATAACAAGTCCAATTCTTGCTATAAATTCCTCTTTACTTAAAGAAAGTTTAATTGCTTCTTTAAAATATTTTTCTTCATATTTTTTTACTAATTTAATTGAACTACAAAAACTATCACATAATGCCCAATTATCTATTTTCTTTATATATTTTTTAAAGTATTTGTAAAATATTTTTTCGTCTTTAACATGTGAAATAACTAATCCTTGAATCATTACTTCTTCATAATACTTATCTTGTGCATACTGTAAAAATTCTTCAATATTATTTTTAGAAATTTCTCTCGCAATATTTCTCATTATTGGAAGTCTAATTCCTATCATTTCATATTTTGAATTTAAAACAAGTGAACTATTAAATTCTTTATATTTTGTATCTTGCTGACTTTTTAGAAATTCAACAAAACTATCATAATTTTCTTTATTCCATATTTCAAATTTTGGTATAATCATTATTTCACTTCCTTATTTAATGTGATTATATATTAATCAATAAAAAAAATAAAGACTATTTTTCAGAATTTCAAATAGTCTTTTTTTCTTTATTGATTAGGCATATTAGGAATATTAGGAATATTTGATATATCATTTGGCATATTGTTTGGATCAAAATTACTAAAATCCATCATATTTTCATTGTCTGAAAAACCTGGAGCTTGCATAGATTCTCTTCCTTTAAATTTTCCTGAATCAAAATTTCTTTCTCCTTTATTTGCTACATTTCCTCCATTCATTATGTAGATTAGAAAACCTGCTGACGCAATAATTGCTCCAATTAAAATTCCTATAACTAGCATTAAGATTTTTTCTTTCATTCTTTTACCTCCATATTTTTATTTATTTAAATTTTATATAATTAATATAATCTTAAAATCTTAAAAAAAGATTGAATAAATATTTTTTATTCAATCTTTTATAAATAATTATTTATTGTTTAATTTAACTACAAAACTTGTGTATCCATCTTTAGAACTTGCAGTTATAGTTCCATTGTATTTTTCTACTATCCCTTTTGCAATAGAAAGTCCTAATCCATATCTTTTTTCATTTCTATTTCTTGCCTTATCCACCCTATAAAATCTTTCAAATATTTTTTCTTGTTCTTCTTTAGGTATTGGCTCTCCTTGATTTTTAATTTCAATCTTTACTTCACTTTTTTCTTTTTCAACATTAACTATTATTTTGTTATTTTCTTCTGTATGTTTAATTGCATTATCTAATAATATAGAAATAATATGTTTTATATCTTCTTTGTCTCCATTAAACAATACATTCTCTTTAATATTTGTTTCTAAATTTAAATGTTTTTCATAAATCATACTCTCAAAAACAGAAACAGACATGTCTACTTCTTTTGATAAGTCAAATTTTTGTATATTCATATTATTAGTATTTTCCATTTTTGCTAAAACTAATAAATCATTTACTAGTTTATTCATACTTTGAACTTCATTTTGTATATAAGTAATCCATTTATTTTCTCCAACTTTATCTTGTAAAACATCAGCATTTGCTTCAATAACGGCAAGTGGTGTTTTTAATTCATGTGAAGCATCTGAAACAAATTGTTTTTGCTTTTCAAAAGATTCTTCTACCGGTTTAACTATTATTTTAGATATTTTTTTAGCTATAATATATATAGCAATAATACCAAATATTCCAATTATAATAGAAGTTATGATCGTTGTCTTTAGAGTTTTTATAGTTTCCTCATTCTCCATTAAAGTTATTTCTTTTTCATTATTATTAAATTTCTTTACCTTATAAATATAATTTCCTATATATCCTTCTTCAGTATTTTTATTGCTTAGTTCAATAGCATAATTTCTGACTTCATCGGTTATATCATCAGATTCTCTAACAATTACATTATCTTTTATTTGTAATTTATATACTCCTTCAATATCTGCAAGTAAAGGATTCATAAAATTTTTTGTTCCATTAAAATCAACTGGCTTATCATTTCTTCTTTCATCTTTTACTTCAATTCTTTCCATGAACATTATTGAAGAAGCTATTGTATTTCTGTAACTTGATGTAGTATATAACACAATAATTCCTAAAATAATTATAGAAAGCGATATTTGAATTATCCAAAATATTCTTTTTCTTAATTTATTTATCATCTTTTTCCTCCAATTTGTATCCTATACCCCTTACTGCTTTTATATTAACTTTAGATTCAATAAGTTTTAGTTTTCTTCTGATAAAAGTGATATATACTTCAACATTATTGTATTCTGCATCACTTTCATAACCCCAAATTCTTTCTAGTAAACTTTCTCTTGATAAAATTTGATTTTTATTTAATAATAATTGTTCTAAAATTTCTAATTCTTTACCACTTATTTGAATTTCATTTTCATTACATTTTAGATTCGCATTTTTTAAATCTAAGGTTATATCTCCAAATTCTAAAAAACTTGTATCATCAATATTATTTGTTCTTTTTAATACAGCTTTTATTCTAGCAACAAGTTCTTTCATAGCAAAAGGTTTTGTTATATAATCATCTGCACCATTTTCTAAACCATTTAATTTATCATCAATTTCTGATTTAGCAGTAAGCATTATAATAGGTGTTTTTATTTTTTCTTGTCTTAAATATTTTAATATTTCAAAACCATTTTTTTGAGGAAGCATAACGTCTAACAAGATTAAATCGTAATTTTCTGTTAATGCCTCATCTTCCCCATCTTCTCCATTACTTTTTATACAAACGTTAAATTTTTCGCTTTTTAAAGTCTCTGCTACTGCATCAGCCAAACTATATTCATCTTCTATAATTAAAATATTCATTTTTTAATCTCCTTAAATAATATTATACAAAGTTTTATTGAATTAAAATTGAATTAATACTGAATTTTCTAAATTATATAATAAAAGACCAATAATTTCAATTATTAGTCTTTTATTATTTTTTAATTATTAGAAGTCTTTATATATTCATCAATACCTTTAGCTGCTTTTTTACCTGCCTCCATTGCTAAAATAACAGTAGAAGCTCCGCTTGTAACATCTCCACCCGCAAATATTTCTTTTCTTGAAGTTTGACCTGTTACGTCATCAACAATTATACATTTCCATTTATTAGTTTCAAGTCCAGGCGTATTTTTAGCAATAACATCAATTTGAGATGTTCCAAGTGACATTATAACCATATCTACATCTAAATCAAATTCTGAACCTTTTACTTCTATTGGACTTCTTCTTCCTGATTCATCAGGCTCACCAAGTTCCATTTTTACACAAGTAATGCTTGTTACATTTCCATTTTCATCTGAGTTTATTTTTATTGGATTTGTTAATAATTCAAACTTTACTCCCTCTTCCTCAGCATGATGAACTTCTTCTTTTCTTGCAGGAAGTTCTTCTAAACTTCTTCTATAAATAATAGTAGTTTCTGCTCCAAGTCTTAATGAAGTTCTTGCTGCATCCATAGCAACATTTCCTCCACCAACTACTGCTACTTTCTTACCAATAGAAACAGGAGTATCATATTCATCTGAAGATGCTTTCATAAGATTAACTCTTGTTAAAAATTCATTTGCTGAAAATACATTGTTTAAGTTTTCTCCTGGTATGCCCATAAATTTAGGGTTTCCAGCACCAGATCCAATAAATATAGCCCTAAAGCCTTCATCTTTTATAAGTTGATCAATAGTAATTGTTTTTCCAACTATTACATTATATTCAAATTTAACACCTAATTTTTTTATTTTTTCTACTTCATTATTTACTACTGTATCTTTTGGAAGACGGAACTCTGGTATACCATAAGTTAAAACTCCTCCTGCTTTATGAAGTGCTTCAAAAATAGTTACATCATATCCCATTTTAGCAAGATCACCTGCACAAGTAAGGCCAGCAGGTCCTGATCCAACTACTGCAATTTTTATTCCATTCTTTTTAATTTCAGTATCAACATTTAAATTATGTTCTCTTGCATAATCTGCAACAAATCTTTCTAGTTTACCAATAGAAATTGCATCACCCATCATTCCTTTTATACATTTTCCCTCACATTGTGTTTCTTGAGGACAAACTCTTCCACAAACAGCAGGCAAATTTGAATCTTCAGAAATAATTTGATATGCTTTTTCATAATTTCCTTCTTTTATTTCAGCGATAAATCCAGGAATATTTATAGATACAGGACAACCTTTTCTACAATTTGGTACTTTACAATTTAAACATCTACATGCTTCTTTTTTAGCATCTTCTTCACTATATCCTAAGCAAACTTCTTTAAAGTTTTTTGCTCTTTCTTCAGGGCTTTGTTCTGGTACTTTAACTTTTTCCATTATTTATCACCTCCACAATTTCCACATCCACCATGATGTGTATCACCTTCTTGTAATTTAAGCATAGCTCTTCCTTCTTCTGTTTGATATATTTTTGAACGAGCAATTACATTATCAAAATCAATTAAATGACCATCAAATTCAGGTCCATCAACACATGCGAATTTTACTTCATCTCCAACATTAACTCTGCAACATCCACACATTCCTGTACCATCAACCATTATCGGATTCATACTAACTATTGTTTTTAAATTTAATGTTTTAGTTAATCTACAAACAAATTTCATCATTACAAGAGGACCTATTGAAATACAAACATCATATTTTTTCCCTTCATTATATAAATCTTGAATTACGTCTGTTACTAGTCCTTTTTTACCATAGCTTCCATCATCTGTTGCTATATATAAATTTTTACATACTTTTCTTATTTCATCTTCATATATAAGAATGTCTTTTGACCTAGCCCCAACTATAACGTCACAATCTACTCCATTTTCATGAAGCCATTTTGCTTGAGGATAAATAGGTGCTATACCAACTCCTCCACCTACAAATAGAATTTTCTTTTTCTTTAAATCTTCTATGCTCTCATTTGTTAGTTCTGATGCAAGCCCTATTGGCCCTGCAAAATCTTCTACATAATCTCCTTCATTTAAATAAGATAATTTTGTAGTTGAAGCTCCTACTTTTTGAACAACAATTGTTATAGTCCCTTTTTCTCTATCAAAATCAGCTATTGTAAGAGGTATTCTTTCTCCTTTATCATCTAATTTCAAAATAATAAATTGTCCTGGCATGCAGTTTTTTGACACTCTTGGAGCATCAATTACCATTTCATAAGTATTTTCATTCAAGAATCTTTTTTTTAGAATTTTGTACATTTTTTCCTCCTTTATTTTATGGATAAATAATATCATCCCTATTTTTTATTGAGTCTGTAATTTGATTAGTCCTGATTTCTACTTTTATATTTTGTGATTTTAGAAAATCATAAAAGTACTTTTCAATATCGTTGTCATTTAATGCTGATGTAAATGTAAAGACAACTGTATCTAAATATGTACAACTTGAACACTTGATTTTTTCTATATGTTCAGGTGCAATTAAAAATAAAAAATAATCTATGAGTCCTTGATATTTTCCTATAATACCAACCTTGCCTATATTAGAATATGTTATTGTTGTATATTTCTGAATTTCTCTATATATGCTTCTAATTGCTAACTTTTTTAAAAATAGTGGCGTTGCACTAATAAATAAATTGTTTCCTATTTTAACGTTTCCTGACATTGTCTTTATAATTTCTTCTTTTGTAAGTTTTTTATCAAATTCATTTCTTACAAATTTAGTTATTTCTTCAAATGATGCACATGTTTTCATTTCAGTATCTACACTTATATATGAGAAAAAGTTAGACATTGTTTTTGATTTATAATATTTTTTCAAGTTAACTGGAATACATACCTTTATAGGTTTTTTATTGTTTGGTTTATATTTTAAAACATTAGCATTATATATTGACCATATAAGCACACTTGTTAAATATTGTGTAGTAGATAAATCATATTTTGTATATTCTCTTTTTAAATCATTATTATTTATTAATAGATGACTTACATTAATCTGTTTAGATCTAAATTCTTTTCCTTTTATTAGATACGCTCTTTTATCTCCACCATTTCTTTTAGATTTTCTATCATAATTAGCAATATAACTATCTTCAGTATCTAGTTCAATTCTTCTTGATCTTCTTTCTTCTTTATCTACTAATTCTCTATGCTGCATTTCCAAATAATTATATATAATTTCTCTAAAAAAAATTAATCCTCCGTTACCATCTGTTAAAGAATGAAATATTTCTATGTTTATCTTTTTTTCAAAATATGTAACTGTAAAAAGATATCCATTATTATGTTTTGGATCAATTCTTTTACAAGGATAATATATTTCTTTTTTTACTATTGGTTTATTTTCGTTTTCTTCTAGATAATTCCAGAAAAAACCTTTTTTCATTTTTACTTTAAATGCTTTGTATCTTAAGAGAGCTTTATGTACTGCTTTTTCAAGTACGGCTTCATCTATATCTTCTTTTAATATAGCAGAATATCTAAATACAGTACTATATTTATTACTTTCTTGAAGTGGAAATATTTTAGCAGAATTATCAAGTTTTCTTCTTAATTTTTTATCCATTATTTCTAAACCTCATACTTTAATTTCAAAATCATTATACACATATTTTTTTTATTTGTAAATTTATAAATTATTAATTTTGTTTATTTTTTATTCTTATTAATATATAATAAATAAAACAATTATTAAAATATTTGGAGGTTTGTATTATGAAAATAAAAAAAATAGAAACAAATATAAAAAGAAACCTTTATTTTGATATAACAAATGATATAGAACTATCCCAAACAAAAGAAAATAATAATAAAATAAAAATAAATGAGGATATTAAATATCAAGAATTTCTTGGTTTTGGAGGTGCATTTACAGAAAGTGCAGGCTATGCTATAAGCACTGTAAATAATGAAATATATAATAATATAGTTGATGATTATTTTTCAAAAGAGGGATTAAATTATTCTTTTGGAAGATTGCCGATTGGAAGTTGTGACTTCTCATTAGATAGTTATTCTTATTCTTACGAAAATGATTTATCAGACTTTTCCATACAAAGAGATATGAAATATATCATTCCATTTATTAAATCTGCTTTAAATAGAAATAATTCAATAAAATTTATTTCTTCTCCATGGTCTCCTCCTGCTTTTATGAAAGATAATAATAGACTAGTAAGAGGTGGTAAATTAAAAGCAGAATTTAAACAAACATGGGCAGATTATCTTGTTCAATATGTAAAGGAATATAATAAACAAGGAATAAATATTGATTTTATGACTTTACAAAATGAACCTGATGTTTCTCAATTTTGGGAATCATGTAGATATACTGCAGAAGATGAATCAGATTTATTAGTTAATTATCTATTCCCTACTTTTAAGAAAAATAATTTAAACACAAAATTTCTAATATGGGATCATAATAAAGATAAAATAGTTGATCGAGCAAAAGATTGTCTTATCAAGTATAATGCAAATGACTTTGCAGCAGGAATAGGATTTCATTGGTATACAGGAAGCTACTTTGAGAATTTAAAAAAAGTAAATGAATTATTTCCAGATAAACTATTAATTCATACAGAAGGATGCACTGGTTATTCTAAATTTAAACCTAAAGATGAATTATTTAATGCAGAATTATATGCTAGTGAAATAATTGGAGACCTAAATTCCGGTGTGAATGCGTTTGTTGATTGGAATTTAGTTTTAGATTACAAAGGTGGTCCAAATCATAAAAGAAATTATTGCAATAGTCCAATAATGATTGATAAAAATAAAAATGGATATATAAAAACACCTTCATACTTTTATATCGGGCAATTTAGTAAATATATAAAACCAGGTGCAAAAAGAATAGAAATTACTTCAGATTACGATAATATAGATATAACTGCTTTTGAAAACAATGATAAATCAATTGTACTAGTTCTTTTAAATAAAAATGATTATAATATTGAATATGATTTTTGCTACAAAAATTATTCATTCCATGACAATTTGGATAGTCATGCAATTGTAACACTAGTATTATAAATAAAGAATACGAAGTATTTTGCCCTACTTCGTATTTTTTATTTTATCAGTTTATTATATATTGTTTTTAAGCCATTCAATATATTCATTCATATAATGTTCTTGACTAAAACAATGATCTTGGTTTTGTGCTTCAACAACTGTTACATCTGTTCCTTCATTTTTGACATATTCAATATATTTCTTTGCTTCATCCATACCAACTATATTATCGTTTGTTCCATATGCAATAAACTGCTTAACATCTTGAGATGAAATATTTCTATACAAATCAGTCATCTCCAATATCTCATTTCTCTTTTTCTCATCTCTTATATCATCATCATTAAATAAACAAAATAACATAGGAATATTTGATCTAAAACTTAGAAGCGGATAAATCATAGCAGCAGAATTAACTTTATCGTCAATTAAGTCTATCTCATCTTTTATATAATTTTCTGGAAAAAAGTCTTTTCCTTGAATCTTATTGATAAAAGTTCCTATTTCATTTCCCCCTGCACTAAATCCTATTAAACTAATTTTATCTTTATTTATATGATAATCTTCTGAGTGAAATCTGATATATCTTATTGCTCTTTGTAAATCTAAATATGGAATAGGATATTCATAAGGGTTTGATCTATAATGAAGTACAAATGCATTAAACCCATTTCGGTTTAATGTATCAGCAATTTCTTTTCCTTCATTTGTCGCTCCATCCATTGATTTATATCCAAATCCTCCACCACAAATTACAATTACAGCTAAGTCGCTATTGTCTACTAAATATGGAATAATATATGGTTCGTCCTCATAAGTTTCTTTTTCATACCCATTTTTTATTTCATATAAATATGTATAAGTATCCATTACTTGTTCAGCATCTTCATATTCTTTATTTACCATTCCTCTTGAAAAATCATATGCTGATAGTAATAAATTTGTTTGATTATAATCAATATTCATTTCATCTAATTTACTTTTCGAGCTATTTCCTGCAACTGTATTTCCCCAGATATTAGCTTTTCTATCATAATCAACCACTTTATTTTTTCCAAATCCTATTATATCAGCTCCATTTAATAGCAATAAATAGCCTATAAAAGATATTACTAAAATAAATAATAATATTATTATTAAAAACTTTATAGTTTTTTTCAAGTTGTGTTACCTCCATTTTTAAAATTAATTCTTGCCTTGTTATAAATTATATAATAAATTTAAGAAAAAAGAAAGACTATCAAAATACTTTATGATAGTCTCTTATATCTTAATTAATTTATAATAATTCTTTAATTTTTTCTTCCATATCTTCTGGTTTAAATGTTGGCGAATATCTTGCTACAACTTTTCCTTCTCTATCTACTAAGAACTTTGTAAAATTCCATTTAATATCTCCGTCTTTTTTACAAGTTGTACTTATTTTTTCAACTGCTTTCATAGACATCTTATTTTTCATTCCTTCAATGATATCTTCTTTTACTTCACTTTTTATATAAGTATATATAGGGCTTTCATTTTCTCCATTTACATCTATTTTTGCAAATTGATCAAAAGAAGTATTATATTTTAAAGCGCAAAATTCATGTATTTCATCATCACTTCCTGGTGCTTGATTTCCAAATTGATTACATGGAAAATCTAGTATTTCTAGTCCTTTATCATGATATTCTTTATATAGTTTTTCAAGTCCCTCGTATTGTGGTGTAAATCCACATCCAGTTGCAGTATTAACAATGATTAATACTTTTCCTTTATAATCAGATATTGATATTTCCTTACCTTTTCTATTTAAAACCTTACAATCATAAATTGACATATATATATTTCCTCCTTTTTCAAAAAATAATAAATACTTTTCATTTTCAATACAATTATTTTATTTTGTTAAATCATAGCTAATATCAATTAATTCACATACCTTTTCTTTTGGAACAGTTCCATCTAATAAAACCGAAATCCAATGTTCTTTGTTCATGTGATAAGCAGGTAATATGCCTTCAACTTTTCTTAAGCCTCCAATTAATTCTGGAATATTTTTTAAATTTATTACCTCTACTTTTCCTTCCTTATCTATATTAAGTTTTTCGTATGGAACATCCATAATTAGTGCAAACCATTTTTTATTGTTTTGATGTTTGAATGTTGTAAAATTAGGATATTCTTTCCAAGGATGCTCTTCTAATATATCATAATTATTATTTATATATTCTTCTATTTCTTCTCTCATATTTTTCACCTATATCTTTATTATTAAACATATTTTAAAATAAAGTAACCTGTTCTATCTCATTATCTATTTTCCAACTTTTTTGTTTTGCTTGTGTTACTTTGTCTTCCAAAAGACTTTCACCAATTAAAAATGGAGAATTAGGATTATGTAGTTTATAATTTTCTTTCACTAATTCTTTGTTAAAATTAGCATAACAGTATTTACAAAGATGCATACAGCTATTATAATCACCAATATCATTTCCCATTAAACAGTTACAAATATTTTTTACTTTATCAGTTACAATTCTTTTAGACTGTCCTCCTGGTGCATTTAATTTAAATCCAATTGCTTTTTCTACAATTTTTTGGCTCATACAACCTGTAATGTCAACTCCAAATTCTTTTAATTTTGGATTCTCACAGCACCCATGTATTATCATATTATTTTCTTTTCCGATTCTTACAAATTCTTTTGCAATTTTTATTTGCTGTTCATTTGTTGGCACTTTTATATCAGGTGCATTTCTTTTAACTTTTTCGTATAAATCTAAGAAACTAATAGTAACATCTTCTGTATAGCCTTTTAAACATTTAGCAAATTTATCAAACATTTCTATGTGTTTTTTTACTGTATATTCTTCATTTATAAGAATTGGGTCATATCGTAATGCAACTGCATTTTTCCCAATTTTATTTGATAAAGTTTTAAAATCTTCAATCACTTTTTCATAAGATGGTACATTTGGTTCCAAGTCTTTTCCGTAAGGTGTTATAGTTACAAACCAAAACATATTATATTTTTCTTTAAGTTCATCTATATATTTAAGCATAGGATACGGATTTTTACTGCAAAAAGCCAAACAATCTACAATATCAGGAGATAAACTATATTTACTTACTTGTAATCTATTGTATGGATTTCTAACATAAACATAACCATCATGAATTCTATTCATTAACCATTCTGAATAAAATCCCGGTATGTCTGTTCTCATTCCCGTATTTATAATCAATCTGATCGACCCCTTACTTTAAAACATTTCATATTCATTTGTAATTCTAAATTTTTTAATTCTTGTATTATTATAATATAACATATTTTTGTATCATAATAGCACAAAAGCAAGTAATTGTAAATAAATCACTTGCTTTTGAATTATTAGTTTTTCTTTTTATTATTTACTACAATTACAACTGTTAAAACTATAGCTGTGAAAAGAAATATTCCTACTATTGCTGAAATTTTGAATAACATTGAATTATTATCTGTATTTACACCTTCACTTATTGCTGTAGTGTCATTCGTGTCTGTTATTACATTATTTCCATTAGTATTTGATGTAACAGCACCTTTATAGTTTGTAGAAGTTATTGCTGTACCATTTACATATAAAATATGTCCATTTAAATTTATATTGCTATTATCTGATACTGAGTTATTTAATGATGTTATATAACTATCTCCTGTTAATGTTAATGTAGAGTTACTATCCAATGTTATAGAAACTGTTTTTGCTGTATTTTCTCCATTTATTGTTCCTGAATAACTACTTCCATTTGAAAGCATCATTACTAGTGTTGAAATATTATCAACATATATATCTCCATCTATTTTTTGATTAGTAGCATTTAATGTAACATTTCCTCCATTTGAACCTGATGTTCCCCACTTAGCTGCTGCTACTCTTAAGAATCCACCTTCAGAATCATTATTAATTATTTCATTATTTTCTAAATCTATAGTAGTATTTGTATTTGTAACAAATATTATTTCACCTTTATTATTTATTATCTTGGAATTCTTTGCAGTAAATGATGATGTCCCTACTTCAGCATCTCCAGACATTGATTGATATATAAATATTGATTTGTATGTTTCAGAATTTCCGTTTAATTTTGTATTTGTAGCTTCCATTGTTACATTATTTAAGGTAACAGAATTCTTTCCTTCTACTACAACTCCTTCTGAAGATGTAGATGTTAAAGTAGCATCATTTACTGTTATATCTGCTGTTGAGTAAATTACTGGTGAACCTGTTCCATGCGAAGTATAAGTTCCTCCATTTACAGTAAGAGTTCCTCCACCTCTATCACTCCTAATTGGAGCAGATGAATTGCCGTCTGTTTCCGCTATAATGTTATTTGCTGTTAAAGTTCCACCACCTGTTACCATTATAGCACCTGAATTATTACTTGAAGTTTTTATTGTAGCATCTGAAATATTTATTATTCCAGAATTATAGGCAAATACACCATTTGCATGTGAACCATTTGTTGTAACTGTTCCT
Source organism: Clostridia bacterium (assembly GCA_017934475.1). Taxonomy (GTDB): domain Bacteria; phylum Bacillota; class Clostridia; order TANB77; family CAG-508; genus UMGS1663. The sequence continues at coordinate 73,836 of JAGBJN010000006.1, forward strand.
CCATTAATATTTAGTGTACCTTCTTTTACAAGTACTGCTGCATTCGTTCCATAAAAGTCTGCTTCATCTCCACTTGAATCTCCCGACTTTGTTACATTTATATTAGAAATAGTAGAGTTTCCACCTGTAACAAGTAAAGCATTTTCTGAACCTGTATTACTTGTATATGTACTTCCACTATTATTTGTGTCAGATGATATTGTAGTTGCTCCTGTATATGTTACACTTGAAGCACTACTTCCACCTGGTGCATTCCCTCCTTGACCAAAACCATCTGGTGGTGTTCCCATCTGCCCTTGTGACTGTTCTCCATCTGGTTTTGCTGGTGGTGTTGCATATACCATTCCTATATTAAATGTTAATAATGCAATCATTAGTATTGCAATTGTTATTTTAGTTATTTTTTTCATAACTCTTCCTCCTTTGTTTTATATAATATTTTACTTTTCTTAAATCAAACTTAAAAAATTAAATATTTTTTTATTATTCTTTAATTATCTATTTAAAAAAAATCTAAACTTAATTTAATATCCATTTAATACCTTTTGCAATTCTATTTGTAACATCTTGAAAATGATTTCCCTCATTTTCTTCATAAATAGTTTTTATATTTTTATTATTATAATATTGTTCTAAATATTTTGTTTTTTCTTCAACTTTTGACATAAGCTCATTTTTTGTTTTACATTCTCTATTTCCTAATGAAAAATATATTTTATCTGGTTTTGTTTTTAGTTCATTATTTTCTACATATTCGATAAAATTAGGATACCACAAAGAACCAGAGCAAGAAATTACACTTGTAAATATATTAGTTTTATATAAACTATAAATTGCAAATAAACCTGCTAATGAGTAACCAGCTATTATATAATTATCTATATCTTTTTCTAAATCTTGTTTTAATATTTTTTCTACTTTTGGAATAATTCTTTTAGATAATAATTCAATATATTCATCCGCTTTTCCTTCATAATTATCTTCACTCTTAAATAATTTATCCATATACCAAGGTGACATTTCTTTATTCCAATTAATATTAGATATAGTAACTAAAACATATTCTTTATCTGTTATAGTCTTTACTTTATTCCAAATATCTTCTCCATCTTCATCAAATGTATTTAAGATAATCACAGGAATTTTTTCTTTCTTATTATTCTCATTATAAAATATAGTTATAGTCTTATTTTCTAAATTTATTGTTTTCTCCATAAAAAATCCTCATTTTATTTTTTATCAAGTATTTGTTCATGATGGCCATAGCATATTTTAGATATATTATGACTTAATATATTTTTCCAACTATTATTTATTTTTTCATCATTAAATTCTGATGCTGAATTTAAGTCATACAAATCTCCAACTAATACAATACCTTCATCTAGTATTAATGAAATACTATCATCACTATGGCCAGGAGTGTAAATTATTTCTCCATCTATTCCTAATTCGTTTAGAAATTTTCTACTCTCTTCACATGAAATTATTAAAGGTTCCGTATTTATTGGATTAAAATGTACTTTATTATCTTTTACAAATATTTTATCTGAACTATGTATATAATCTTTTTGAACATCTATTACTAGTAGTTTTGTATTCATGTTCTTAATTATATCTTGTGCTATTCCCATATGATCAGGATGATAATGAGTAATTAAAAGATAATCTATTTGAGTTATATTTAGTTCTTTTATTTTTTTATAAAATGCTTGTAACGTACCCGCCCAATCTGTATCAACTAATATGCTTCCATTTCTACCTTTTATATAATAAGTATTAGTATTTCCATATTTTAATAGTTGTATCATTTTTAACTCCTCTTGTTATTGTGTCCATATAAATTACATATCTTTTATTTTTGTTAATTCTTCGATATTTTTCTTAGGTTCTTTTAATACAATTGCATCTATTCCATATAAGTTCCTAATTTTCTCTTTTGCTTTTCCAGCATTACCACTTGCACTATATAAAACAAATGATAAATCTTTATCCTTAAAGTCCAATAAACTAATTACTTTATTAATAGGTGCACTTAATCTATCATTCCATATTGGAGATCCTATTACAATTTTGTCATAATTAGTAATGTCAGTATCAAAGTCTAATAATTTATCTTTCTTATTAAACGTTGATTTATAACCTCCAATCATCATTAATAAAAATTTACTTTTAGGGTATTTACATTTGCTAATTACTTTTCTTATATCATAATCTTTTTCTTTAAAAAAATCTGCAACTTTATCACCATTATTAGTTAAACTAAAATATATGAATATTTTTTTCATATTATCATCTCCACTATGGAATTTTATAATTTATAATTTGTCATATTCTTCATCAGATACTGGCTCACACCATTCGTTTGAAGTATTTTCTCCTGGTATTTCAACAGCAATATGACTAAACCAAAAATCTTTCTTAGCGCCATGCCAATGTTTTACATTAGAAGGTATTACAACAATATCTCCTACTTTTAAACTTCTTGCTTCTTTCCCCTCTTCTTGATACCATCCTTCTCCTTCAACACATATTAACACTTGTCCTCCGCCTTTACTTGCATGATGTATATGCCAATTATTTCTACATCTAGGTTCAAAAGTTACATTTGCAAAACTAACTTCTGAGTCTGTTTTATCTAGCATTTTTAAATATGAATTTCCAATAAAATATTGTGCATAGTTTACATTTGGTTCTCCCATTCCAAATCCGCCACCATGTGTAGTGCCTCTGTCTATGTCTTTATTTTGTATTTCATCCGCATAAACTTCTTTTATAATATTAAATACTGCCCATGCATTTGGCCATCCTGCATAAAAAGCAGCATGTGTTACTATTTCTACCATTTCAGACAATGTTATTCCATTCTTTTTAGCATTTATTATATGATATTTTAAAGAATTATCAACTAGTCCTTTTCCCATAAAAACACATATAGTAACTAAACTTCTATCTCTTAAAGATAATTTGTCTTCTCTTGACCATACCTCTCCAAATAATACATCATCATTTAGTTCTGCAAATTTTTCAGCAAAATCACCTAATTGATCATGTCCAGCTGTTTGTCTGACCATTTCATATTCCTCCTTTTTATTTATTTTTCTTCATATTCTATAAATTTTTCAACTCTCATTTTTAATTCATACTTATTTCTAAAATCTGCTATTTGTTTCATCATTTTAGATTTATGATGTAAAACTAATGCTTCCTCATTTTTCCATTTATCAATTAACATTACTGTTTCATTCTTCCTCTTTTTAGATATTTAGTGTTTTAACCCAACTTAATACATCATCTTTTGAATTTGTTAATCTTTTTCCTGAAATCCAATTAATTCCTTCATATTTTTTTAATGTATTTTCACTTTCTGTTATTGATGAACTACCAGATGTGCAAAAAGGTATAACTGTTTTTCCTTTTAGTTCATGGCTTTCCATAAAGGTTTGTATTATTCTTGGAGTATCTCCCCACCATATTGGATATCCTAAAAATATAACATTATAATTTGATACATCTATATTATTTCCTATTTCAGGTCTTGCATTTTTATCATTTTGTTCTTTAGTTGCTCTACTATTGCTGTTATTATACGTTAAATCTTCGTCAGTATATTTTTCCTTAGGAATAATCTCAAATATATCTGCTTTCATTTCATCTTTTATAAATTCTGCTACATTTCTTGTTGTACCAGTTGCTGAAAAATAAACAACAGCAACTTTTTTATCTAATGTATCCTCTTTTTTTACTGTATTTTGATTTTGTATATTATTATTTTCTTCTATTTTTGAAGAACTTGAAGTATTTTCTTCTTTATTACTTTCTTCTTTATTTGAGCTTATAGAATTTATAATAAAATATCCTCCCACACTTAAAACTACTACTAAAACTGCAATAAGCAGAGCTATTATTTTCTTATCCATTTAAATTACCTCTTTTTTGTAAAATATTTTTTATATGGTTATTATATAATAACATTTTTAAAATTAAAATATTTTTTATGATATTTCCCCAGTTCTTAAAATATTATTATTTTTAAAAAAATAAATGCATTCACTTTTTAGTAAATGCATTTACTTTATTTATATATTTTTATTTGTTCTCCATATATTTTTTTGCTTCTTCTTCTGAAATTTCTTTCATTGTCTCATTACAGCATTTTATGCCACAATTATCGCATTTGCATTCAATTAAAATCTTAACCATAGCACCACATTTTTCGCATCTTGCATATTTTTCCATATTATATCACTCCTTTCTTATATTTATTCGATTTATTATTTATTAAATCTTTTAAACAAACTAATTAATTCATCAATAGTATCAAAATCTCCATTTTCTAGATCTCTTGTTACACAATTATATAAATGATTTTCTAATATATGATTTGATAAACTTTGAATAGAATTTTGGGCTGCCTTTAGTTGTATTAAAACATCATTACAATAAGTGTCATTATCTATCATTTTCTTTATTCCTGTAATTTGTCCATTAATTCTATTTAATCTATTAATTATTAGTTTCTTTTCATCTTCTCCTCTTTTAGTCTTTTTAGCACAACAATTATTTTCCTTCATTTCATACCTCCAAAATAATTATATACCCTTACAGGTATTTTGTAAATAATAGGGTATATATTAAAATCTATTGATTTTTAGGTATATTTAAAACAAATAGAGAGTAATTATATAATTACTCTCTTATTCTCTCTTATTTTCCTTTTTTTATTTATTAGTCATTAAAAACTAAATTTTGCCAATAGATTTTAGCAACCTTACCATCTTTATCAATTGTAAAATCATATGATCTATATACTTTGCTTGATTTATATGTATATTTTGTATATCCTAGGCCTTCAGCAAAATATGTATCCTCAGTTTTTCCAAATACTTTTTCAACATCTTCTAATGTAGAACCTAACTTTATTCCTCCAGCTACTTCTACATTTAAATCTAATACTTCTTGAGGAATTTTAGAATATTCATATTCTCCTACTTCACATCCACCAATAACAGCATCTGCTACTGTAATTGTTTCTGTTGTTGCATTATATGGTGTTAAATTTAAAACTCTTTTTCCTGCATCATTTTGTATTGCACCAGCACCAATCATATAAGTATGTGTTTTAACTTTTTCTTCTAAAACTTTATCTGATTGTTTTAATCCAATTTCTTTTAAAGTTGAAATTTTATCTCCTGCTTTGTATTTTTTACCTTTAACTGAGATATAGTAATTATCGTTGTTATCAATTGCATTTACTTCTTTCTTTTCAGTAACTGCTGTTTCACCATTTCCTTTATTATTGTCACATCCTGTTAAAATAAATAATCCTGCACCTAATAATATAGCTATTAGTGCTACACTTAATATTTTTTTCATAATTTTCTCCTTTCATTAAAACATGATTTTCTCAAGTTTTATTTAACTAATTTTATTGAATTTAATAGATATTGGAAATCATCTGAGTTAACATATTTAACTACATCAAAATCCTTAGCTGCTAAATTATTTCCTTGTTCTATTTCTATTTGAACATAAGTGTAAACATCATCTTCTAGTTCCTCTAAGAATAGTTGTGTTCTATAAAATACAGTGTTGTCACTAAGGTGACTAAATACTTGCCATCCTTCATATCCATTTACCTTATATTTAGAGAAGTCAAAATATTTATCATCAGAAAAATCTTCCTTCTCTAATTTTCCTGAAGATCTGTTACTTGCATAAAGTTTTCCATTAGAAAAATCTAAACGAATAGATACACCATCTTTTGTTCTAAATAAATATTGATATGTTCTACCAGTTAATATTTTTTCAAAATCAGAATCTTTAACAAATGAAAATGTAGCTTGTGCTTTATCATTTAATGATTTTAAATTATATGTTTGAACCTCTTTAGTATATTTGCTTGTATCAAACTTTAACTCTCTTATTGAGCTTTCTTTTGCTGAATTTTGATTTGTTTCTACTTGTTCATTTCCACATCCTGTTAAAACAAATAACCCTGTTACTAAAAGCATTACAACTAATACAAGATTTAATATTCTTTTCATATGTATCCCCCCTTTTTTTATTTTTAAACTATGTAATATTTTATATCATACAATAAAAAATAATTCAATAAAAATAAATAATTCTATATTAAAATTTTGAATCGTTTTGACTTTTATTGCATCTTAAAGTATTGCAATTAATCTTCTTTTATATAAAAAGATCTTAATAAACCATAATTAAATAATTTATGTTTTTTAGGTACTTCTTTTAAAACATAGTAAATGTTTGATACATCTCCCATAGCGACAATTGTCATTAATAAGAAAATCATCACTACTGCAATATTATATGGCATTGGAATTATATTAGGTAATAAAAGCCATATTATAAACGGAATAATTCCTAATATGAACATTGGTGCTAAAACCATGATTATATATCTTTTTTTGCTAATAGCATCCTCACAATATACAAAATATGCTCCGTCTTTTTTAGATTTCCATATTTCTTTTTGACTTTTAAGTGGATAAAAAAGTGCATGAATAACTTCATGAACAAATGTTAATAAATAAACCGATATTATAACAATAAAAAAAGAAACTATAACTTCTATATTCATTGATAAATGATAATCTAAATCCTTAACTTTAAAATATATTAATACTATCATTAATATAAATAGTGGTAGTATCATTAGAAAACCTTTTCCTAATTCATTTTTTATACTTTTAATTTTTCCAAATTCTTCAGCATTCTTAGGTATTTCCCTCTTTATAAGTTGTTCATCTGAAATATAATTTCCTTTGTATTTAATATTAAACATATTCTTCACCTCGATAGCTATTATAACATAAAAATATGTCTATATATAAAATTCAATATTTACACATCTTATTTTACTAAATTACATACCATTATGTATTCTTCTTCATTTTCATTAATTATTTCAAACCCAACTCTTTTATACATCTTAACAGCATAATTTTCTTTTTGAACTGCAAGAGAAGCTTGCTTATAACCTTTTTTCTTTAATAATTCCAACATTTTTAGCATCAGATTTGTTCCTATACCTTTTCCTCTATAATCTTCATATAAAGATATTGCAAAAGAAGGTGTAGAATTATCAATATGTCCATAGTCATTCATTATTCTTGTCCAACAAGCTCCTACAATTTTATTATTATATTCTGCTACAAGACAATTATCATCATTTTTATTTCCAAAATCTTCTATATAAACTTGTAAGTCCTTGTTTTTAATAATATCTTTTGATGGTTTCTCTACTCCTACCGGAATATAAATTGCTTCATATAAAAAGTCTTCTAAATATTTATATTCTTCTTTTTCTATCTCTCTAATTGTTATATTATTCATAATCTCAACTCCCATTTAATTTTCAAAAACCTTAAATCCATATATTCCTAAAATTCCTGTAAATATTACAGCACTATATGTACTAAACCTTTCAAATATACCAAATATTTCTTTTGAAACATTTTGACTTCCTACTGCACCTATAAACATTAAAATTAAAGATATTATTGCAAGTATTCCTAATAATTTATGTTTATTTTCTCCTTTTAAAGATCCAATTGCAATTAATATTAAAGATATAATTGATACTAATACAACTATTGCAGTTAAAACATAAACATGTATTATAGATTGAATACTGCCATCAAATCCACTACTTGATAATGGAAATAAAGCATATCCAATTGCAGATATAAGATTCATTATTGAAAACAAATACACTCCAATTCTTAATGTCTTTTTCTTTTCATTTTTTACTAATATACATATAATAGCAGAGCATAAACAACTAAGTATTTTATATACCGTTACAAAACCACTCGCAATAACAAACGATGGAGCATCTGTCGCTGTTAAATCACTAACTGCTTGACCCATCCAGTTATAACTTGGATAATTCATTCCTCCTACTATATCATGCAATAAATAAAATATTATACTTAAAATTCCACTTAAACATAACCAGTTAATTAGATTTTTCTTTTTCATTTTTATTACTCCTTACTATATTGATTACAAAACCATTCTATATAATTTTGTATCATTTTTTTATCAAATTTTTTATTTATATTTATACAATCAAATTCATAATCAATTAAAGAATGAATTGTCATTGCAAATGAAGTAGCTGCAATATCAATATTTTCAAAATACATTTTTTTATTTTTTTGTAAGACATTAAATAATCCTTTGGTAGCTTCAATCATTTTATTAGTCTCATCAACAAGAATTTGTGTAGCTTCTAAATTTATTGATCTTTCAGAATAAATAACTTTGTAAAATTTAACCATTCTTTCATCAGTAACCATTTTTTTATAATTCATAACTGATTGAAATAATAGTTCTTTAGCACTTTTACTTTCTATATAATCAATATTATTAAATGATATGTTTTCTTTTGATTTATCTCTAAGAAATTGATACATTTCTTTTATTAAAACTTCTTTTGATTTAAAATGATTATATAAAGAAGGCTTTTTTATTCCAACTTTTTCAGCGATTTGATTCATTGATAAACTTTTCAATCCATATTCTGACGCTAATTCTAGTGTTGCACATATGATTTCTTCTTTTCTACTCATATAATCTCTCCTTTATTTTCGTCATTATACTACCGTTCGGTAGTATTGTCAATATAAAAAAAGAAGCTGATTTTTTTTAATCAACTTCAAAAATTTCTAAATAAGATTTTTATTATTGCTCTTTATCTGGAATCAATAATACATCATCAGGTATAAATATTAAGGTTGCCTTTGTATTATTTACTTTACTTTGTCTAATTCCTACACAAGTACAATATTCGTATTTGTAATTTCTTTTTTTATCTCTTATCTTTATTACATTATCATTTACACTATTTACAATTGCATGATAAGCTATATACTGACGTTTATGAACGATTCTAAGTTTATATATAGCATTTGTTATGTAATATGCAAATATTGGTATCCAAAAGGTGATAAGAAAAACTGAAATAAAGAATGCTGGTCCATCAGCTCTTTCTGCTTTTACATGTGCAATTGCTGTAACAATATTTCCTGGCTCTACACCTTCATTACCTCCTGACATATTAAAAAAAGTAATACCAAGAAAAAGTATAATACATACTGCAACAAACTGTATATTTAAAAGTTGTTCTTTAATAACTGCAAAATATATTTTTCTTTCAAGATTAGCAACAGACTTCATTCTATAAAAATCTTTTGAATTATCAACACTTCCAAGATTTCCCCTCTTATAGAAAATCTTTTCCCAATCCTTCATATCATTTAATGCATATTTAATAATATTTGGTGTAGTTATAATTCCAATAAAAAGATAAGTTATTATACCAAAAATCATACAATATGTTTCATCTTCTTCAAATGCAAATGAAATTAATACAGTTGCAGAAGTCATCAATATCGGTATAAAATAAATTAATGTCTTATCCAGATACCATTTAAAATTTTTTTCTTTTTTATTATCATTATAATATTTAAGTAAAACCCTTAAACATATAAAACCAATTATTCCAATTACTAATGTAATAGACATTGAAATTACAAATTCAAACATAAATTCATTATTTTTAAATATAGTCCAAGATAAATACTTAAGTGAGAATGCCAAAAAGATTCCCGAAAAGATTAATGAACAACTTAAAAATAATATTGCAATAAACTTCTTTCCTGTTGAAAGTTCCTTTTTTTCCAATTAAAAATACCTCCATTCATATAAGCCAAATTTCTCTCGTTTCTGTATAATGTCACAAAACCAAATTTTCCCTCAATTTTTTATAAATACTTTATATATGATTTTTTACTGTCCTTTATTAATCTTTATTCTATTTGGTAATATTCCAATTGCAGATTGTGGACAAACTAATCTGCACAACTGACATCCAACACATTTTGAACCATCTATTGTTGGCTTCCTATCCTCATTAAATTTAATTGCGTTATGTCCACCATCCCTACATGAAATAAAGCATCTACCGCATCCTATGCATTTTTCATAATTAAATTTTGGAAATTCAACTGTATCTTTTTCTAATTCATCATTATTAATTACATTAGCTTTAGATTTTCCAACAAAATCACTAACTTTCTTAAAGTTTTTTTCTCTCATAAAGATTTTTAATCCTAATAATAAGTCTTCAATTATTCTATAGCCATATTCCATTATTGCAGTTGTTACTTGCACATTAGTACAACCAAGTAGCATAAATTCGACAGCATCTTTCCAAGTATAAATTCCTCCCATTCCACTATAGCATATACCATCAAGTTCATTACAATTTACCATTTCCGCAATAAATCTTAGAGCTATTGGTTTTACTGCTTGACCAGAATATCCTCCTAATGCTGATTTACCATTTACTTGTGGTTCTGGAACAAATGAATCTGTATCTATATTAGTTATGCTCTTAATTGTATTAATAGCGGCTATTCCATTTGCTCCGCCTTTTTTTGCTGCAATTGCAGGTTCACGCATATCTGTGATATTAGGTGTCATTTTGGCTAAAATTGGTATATTGGTATTTTCTCTAACTATTCTAGTATAATGTTCCACTAAATCTGGGTTTTGTCCAACATCGGAACCTGTACCTTTATGTTTCATATTTGGGCAAGAAAAATTAAGTTCTATTAAATCAGCACCTGCTTTTGTAACTTCTTTAGTTAAATACTCCCATTCTTTTTCATCTCTTCCCATAATAGATGCAATTATAACTTTAGTTGGAAATTCTTCTTTTAACATTTTAATCATATTCATATTTTCTTCTACTGAATGTTCTGATAATTGTTCAATGTTCTTGAATCCTAAAAAAGTTCCATCCCAATCTTTCACAGCTGAAAATCTAGGAGAAGATTCATAAATTGGCATCATACAAATTGTCTTTGTTACAACGCCAGCCCATCCAAACTCAAGTGCTCTTTTGCACATTTCATATGTACTTCCAACTATAGAAGATGATAACATAAAAGGATTTTCAAGTTTTACTCCACATATCTCTGTACTTACATCAATATCTTCTATATTTTCTATTTTATCTGTTTCATTTATAAGATCTTTTATAATTTTATCAATATTAACATTTAATGGGCATTTTTGATTGCAAGTAGAATCTTTTTCAAAGCATTTTTCTTCATTTCTAATTAAACTACGAGCACCCTTTATATTATCAAACTTTATGGCTCTTATAATTCTTTCAGGGTTAATATTTTTATATAATTTTGAACATGGTGCATCATAGCAACATATGCATTTATGAACTTCCAACTTATTATATAGATTTTCATCTATTACTTGATTCTTATTTTCATTCATATAAATACCTCCATTAATATTATTTATAAATTTATTTTTTTCATTATACCCTATGTTAAAAAAAAATAAAAGATTGTTCTTGAATAATAAAGTATTACAGTAATATTTTTTCGTTGATAGCATGAAAACAAACCAAAACTATTAAACTTTTGTTTAATAGTTTTGGTTCACTTCATTTAATTATCTTTTTCTAATACCTTAATCATTATTTATAAAACAAACTTGTATGCAATATTACAAAATTGTTAACATCACCAAAATGTTGTTAACAAGTTAGAATCTTTTACTTGTTCTGAATATCAAAATATTCTCTACATCCTCTTATTTATTTTTTATTCCTAATAATAACTTGTTTATTATAGGTATTCTTTTTAATATTTCAGTAATTATAGGTAAAACAATAATTGTTCCAATTATTAATATTATATAATTTAGTATAAAGTAAGGTAACTTGATATATTCTACTAAAACAAAAGCTATAATAATTTGTATAGTATAATGTAATACATAAAAACAAAAATTATTTTTATTCATATACTTTGTAAATTTATTATCAAAATTCAAAAATTTCTTACCAAAACCAAAAGCCGATAAAATTACAAGCCATATATAAATATTAGTAAATATATTAGTTAAAAATTCATTTGAACCAAAATTAGCTCCATAGTTCATTATTGTAAATGCAATTCCAAAAATAAATGTTATTATTCCTAGTGGTATTGATATTTTTTCTATACTTTCAATAATCTTGTCATTTGAAAATACATAATATCCTAATACAAACATTAATAAATATATTCCCCATCTATATACAGTAACAACTGGTGTATTTAATATAAATGAAGATCCCCAAACTATTAAAAATAATAAGAATAAAATTGGTAAATTTATTTTATTAAATAGTTTATCAATTTTTTGTTTCTTGTCTATTTTTGTAATTAAAACAATTAATAGTGAAGCTACAAACAATACATGAGCATACCAAAGTGGTCCAGTACCTATTAAAGAATAAATTATATATTTAACAGGAGCTGGAATCATCTCTCCATTCCCTGCAAATATATCTCCATAATAATTTGTTGTCCATCCACTTATCCAACCATATGCAAAAATTCCTATAACACTTGGTACTAATATCCTTTTTGCTCTATCTCTGATAAATTCCTTGTTTGTTTTATTCTTTAATGAATATTTTGTAGCAACTCCTGATACCACAAACAATAAGCACATAATCCAAGGATAAATAAATACACATATACTATCTAATTCTTTTATTCCAGTTACTCCAATATTTGAGATTACACCACTTGAATTAAATATATAAAACACATGATATAAAATAACAAAACATAGTGTAATCCATCTTATATTATCTAAATAATGTTTTCTTTCATTCATTTTATTTATCTCCTTTTGGTAATATTTTGTCTGTTAAGTCTTCAATTATATCAGCTTTTACAAGTGCAATTCCTCTTTCTTTATCGCATAAAACAATTATAGAATCCCCAGACTTTATATTAAACATATCTCTTGCCTCTTTTGGTATTACAATTTGTCCTTTTTCTCCAACTTTACTTATTCCAACATATTTATCTTTTTCCATAAATTACACCTCACAATCCAACTTGTTATACTTTTCGTACTTATTATACTTCGAAAAAATAAAAAAAGCAATAGAATTTTTTTGTAATTCCATCACTTTTATTTGTTTGACATCTCAAAATATTATGAATATCTACTTGTTTACAATACCAAAATATTGTTAACATCACAATAAATTATAATACTAATTAACATTACAAAGAACTTAATACATATTTTACAATTTCTCTAGCATTTTCTGAAAGTGTTGGTGTATTAGCAATTATTTTTATTTCGGCATGTGGTTCTATTTTTTCTACTAAACACTCTGCAACACTTATCAATTTTTCATCTTCAGAATATAGCCTAATCATAACATATTTATCTTCTAATGTTTTATCAGTCTTGTTAACAATTGTACCTTCAACAATATATTTATCTTTCGTTTCATTATAATAGCCTTTATGGTTTTTTAATATAAAATTATTATTTTCTTGAGAATTATCACTAATTTCTTCTTCATTTTTTACATCATTTGTATTATTCTCTTTATTTTCATTATTACCACATCCAGTTAAAACAAACAATCCTGCTATCAACATTAAAATTATTAAACTAACTAATATAATTTTTTTATTCATATAAATATTCCTCTATGCTAAAATTCTATATTTCTGATAAATCTTTCAAATTCTTCTTGAAATTTATCTATTCCATTTAATTCAATATAATATAAAGCATCATTATGTATAGTGTAGTAAAAACGACTTTTTACGCCTGTACTATCATCATTCATTACTCTCCATGTTGTTCCGTTAATTTCTTCATCTCTATGTTCAGAATAATATAAATCTTCTATTTCAGAATATCCTTTTCCTTTAAGATAATTTAAACTAATGCTACCATCAAGATCCTTATATGTATAATTTAATATTTTAGTGTCACTTGAATCTTTTAAGTTTAAAGTATTTTCATACCCTTTTGGTTCTTCATATTTTAATTCAACAAATGATTTTTTATCATTTTGAACTTTTGATAAATCTTCGTTATCAGATGCACAACCTGTTAGAATAAATAATCCTGCTATTAACATCAAAACTATTAAAACTACTAAAAATATTTTTCTTTTCATTTTATTTCCTCCAAATCTTAAATTATATTATTTTTCTATAAAAGTATATTGCTTTTTCTCCATAACTTTCTTATAATTTTCTAAATCAAAAATATAATCATCACTCAAATTGTCCTTTAACTCAGCATTTGGTAAATTATTCTTTGATTCTATTTTAGATATATCGTATAAATCTTTTATTGCAACTTCTTTAGAATCACTGTTAACTTCTACAGTTTCTGTTAAATATTTATAAGTTCTATTATTTAATTCTGCTTCATCATATGCACCTTCACTAATCATCTTATAATTATCATCATCAGTAAATTCAAAATACTTTTCAATATGCTCATACTTTATTAATTTATTATCTTTATTTAAGTAAAAAACGTGTTCAACATATTTCTTTGATTTAAATAAATAACCTTCATTATAACATGATATTATAGTTGTAATTTCATTTTCCATATTTGAAGTTACATTTTCTGAACTATCATTTGAATTTGTATTGTTTCCACAGCCTGTTAAAACAAATAATCCTGCAATTAGTATTAAAACAATCAAAATACTAACTATAATCTTTTTCATATAAACTCCCCTTTTACAATTATTATACAATTCATTATATTTATATCATAAAATGTATTTTTTTACAATAAAAAACATTATATTTATATGTCTAATTTTTTAGAGCTAATAAATTTTTCCAAATACTCATTATTAGATATTTCATTATCATTAGAATCTAATCTTTTGTAAAGTGTTTCGTTTAATTTAGACATTTGATAATTGTTCAAATATCGATTCATTTCTGAACATATCGTTTTAATAATGTTCTCACTCATTATTCATTCCTCCTTATAAATTAGAATGAATATATTATAAAACATAAAATAGCAGGTATCCAAACCCGCTATTAAAAATTTATAATAAAATTTGTTTACAATTCCAAAACCTTGTTAATATCTTGATAAATTGTAATTTATTGTTCTATTTTATTGTGCTTCTAAAGGAAAAGTAATTTTCCAATTTCCTTCTGTATTAAGTCCACCAGCGACAAAATCTCCATAAATATTATAATCTTTTAATTCTTCTTGTGAAATATCAAATACATATTCTGTAAAATCTCTCCTATTTTCATTATTAGTATAATATTCTGATGAATATTCATATTTATCACCTTTTTTACCTAATATAAAGCTTAAATTATAATCGGATGCTATCTTTTCGTTCGTTTCTTTATTCTTTAAATATATCTCCCCGTGATTATCTATTTTTAAATTATTCTTTGCTGATACTTGTATATGAAGTCTATTGTCAAAATATGCAATTCCTGTAACACTCATATCGGTTACTCCAAAATCAATATCTTTATTTGGTACGATAACAAATTCCTCATTTTTCCCATTTATAATATACATATTTTCATATTTGTCATTAGTTGTTGAAAATCCACTTAGCCATATTTTCTGTGTTTTTATATTACTTTCTGTTTGTTCTGTTGATATTGGTAATTTAATTTCATCCCATTTTTCCTTATGGCTTATAAAATTACTCATCATAAATGTTAATTTTTCTCCAGTAATATTCTTATTCTCATTACTTGTTATTGTTATTAAAAAGGTGGCTTTTCCAGTATTCTCATCATATCCTATATTTTCACAATGTCCTATCGAACAATCAAAAGCTCTATTTATATTGTAACTATCATTCAAGTCAGTAGTTTCATCTACTCTATTTTCTTTCAAATCTTTCAAAGTAACATATATCTGTGCTGTATTATCTTTAATGTATGCAGAAACAACTTCCATTTCAATTCCATTGCTTTCACATTTTTTTTGAACTGGCATAAAATATTGAGCAACTGATGGAGATACTTGATACATCAAATCATAAATAATTGGTACATTTGCAGCTAAAACAGGCATACTACAATAAGTTATAATAAGTGTCATCATAACAATAGCAGGTTTTAATAAAACTATATTGTATTTATTATTCTTTGTGTTAGATAGATTTTTAACTTTATTTACTAATTCTGGACTTGGACTTACATAATTATTTAATCTTTCATATCTTTGCCTAAACATTAAAATCTTCCTCCTTAATTTGATTTTTCAATAATTTTCTAGCTCTAGTTAACCAAGTTCTTATTGTTGACTCTTTCTGATCTAAAACTTTACTAATATCTTTTATTGAATATTGCTCATAATAAAATAAATGTATGACTGCTCTATATTTTTTGGGAAGTTTCTTTATCTCATTATATAATCCAATATCTTCTTCCATTTCAAATTTTATTTCATTATCATTCAGAGAAACGATTTTTCTTTTCCAAGAAGAAAGCCACACTTTTTTACAACTGTTAATAGTAACTTTGATTAACCAAGCTTTTTTGTGTTCTTCATTTTCATATTGTTTTTTATTTTGTAAATATTTCAAAAATACATCTTGATATATATCATCTGCATCATATTTTGAATTTGTATAAAAATATGCTAGTCTATATACCATATTGCTGTATTTTTCTACAGTCTTTTGGTAATTCATTTCTTCATTTGCTTGCAAGCTCATATAAAAAACTCCTTTCTACTATTAACATCTTTTAACTTCTAAAAAAGCTACAATAATTTTATATTTTTTATAAAAAATGAGCAAGTATTGTTTACTTGCCCTATAAATTACTATTTATCTTTTTATTTAATCTGCAATTTTGAAGATTTAAGTCTCCTACATTCAAAACTGCAAATTTTACTATTTTTATATTATTCTTGTTCTTAATACCAAAATCTTCTGCACAAGTTGATATGTTAATTTCATTATAAAAGAAGCAAATCAGTTGACTTGCTTCTTTATCATTTTATAAATAGTCAAGTAAAATCTTTAGTATTGTTTATTACAAAATTTCATGTTATCCCTTACTATTGAACAGGCATATATTTTTCTAAGTATTCATCAACTGTTTCCATAAATTCCTCCATTACTGCATCATCATTTTGAACACCATGTCCAGAATGAGGTGCAACAAATAATTTATAATCAACTCCGTTATCTTTTAATGCTTTTTCTAAATGTCTTACTCCATTATATGGTTGCATCTTATCTTTTTCTCCATAAAGAAGAACACTAGGCACAGAATTTTCATTTACAAAGCTATATGCTGAAATTGGTTGCATATATTCTTGATATGAGCCATCTTTAATCATGTCTTTTGTTAGCTCTGCTCCTGACATTGCACCAAATAATGATACTGCTGCTTCACGAGCTTGGTCTGTATCTCTATCTAATCCATAAATTCCCCAATCTTCTACATAGAAACTAGAAGGTCCGACCATCTCAAACAACATTTTTAATGGTACTGGAGATTCTTCGCTATCTCTATAAGCATATAACATCGCTAAACATCCTCCTGCTGAACCACCACTAATTGTCATTTCATTGATGTTATATCCTAATTTTTTAGCTTCTTCAATTACAACGGGCATAGCTTGTTTTATTTCCATACTTTGAGTATAAACACTTGCATTATTTGTTTCATCTCTTAAAGTATAATTAATTCCACAAGCCACATATCCTTTTGAACATAACCAAGCAAGAGTGCTTTTGTCATCAGATTTATCTCCCATTGTAAATCCTCCTGCATGAAGATATACAACTAAACCATAATTAGCTTTTGAATTATCTTTTGGAAAATATAGATCGAACTTATTTGAATCCTTTTCTCCATAAGAAATATCGCTTACAAGAGTTCCTATTTCATCACTCCATTCAATACTATATTTTTTACTCCATGCTGGTTTAATAGTCATTTTTGTTACTACACCAATGGCAAATGAAATAATAAATACTAATATGCAAATAAATACAAACATACCTTTTCCTCTTTTCTTTTCACTCATAGTATATTACCTCCAAACATAGTGCCTCCTAGCATAAAATTCAATACGGCTCTTACTGCTAAACGACCTAAAATAATCCCTAAAACTGCAATAACAATGAGAATAATAATTCTTTTTTTGTCAAACATAGTTTATACCTCCTTGACTAATTTTAAAAATAATGTTATATTTCTAACAAAAGTATTATACAAAATTTTGCAAATTATGACAATACTTTTTTAAGAAGTGTTAGAAAAAGAAAGGTTTTATAACAAAAGTGGATACAAGAATAGAACAATCAAAACAGGAAATAGCTGAAAGTTTAATTTATTTAATGAAAAAGAAAGATTTTGCTTCTATTACAAATAAAGATATTACTGATAAAGCAGGTCTTTCTCATATTACTATTTATCGTCATTTCAAAACTAAAGATGAAATTATTAAATATTATCTTGATGATATTACTGATAATTTTATAAGAACAAGTAAGATTTTATATGTTCCTAATGATTTTAAAGGATATATAATTAAACTATTTACTCATCTTGAAAACAAAAAGGATATAGGGATTTTATTATACAAATCAAATATGATTCATTATTTAAAAGATGAATTTGATAGAATCTTTCTAGCCAAAGCAAATAATAGAAAAGAAGAATATCATTATGCTTTTATTTCTGGTGGATTATATAATCTTTACTATTATTGGATTAAAAATAATTGCAAAGAAAACTCAACAGAATTAGCTAATATGTTTAATGAATTTTATATTTTAAAAGGAGATAGCAATTAAACTATCTCCTAATTCTGTTTGTATGTAACATCAAGAGTTTATGAACAACTTATAACTCTTTTATAACTTTACAAGGATTTCCAACTGCTACTACATTTGATGGAATATCTTTTGTAACAACACTCCCTGCTCCTATTGTTACATTATCTCCAATAGTAACACCAGGTAATACTGTAACATTTCCACCAATCCAGACATTATTGCCAACTTTTATAGGTTTAGCATATTCTAATCCTTTATTTCTTGTTTCGTAATCTAAAGGATGTCCTGCTGTATAAAAACTACAATTAGGTGCAATAAAAACATTGTCGCCAAACTCCACTTTTGCACCATCTAATATGATACAATTATGATTCATATAAAAGTTTTCTCCAACTGAAATATTATATCCATAATCACACCAAAAGTTTTGTTCTACTATAATTTGTTTCCCTGTTTTAGCAAATAAACTTTTAATAATCTTATCCTTACCCTCTATATCAGATGGTTTTAAATTATTGTATTCATAGCAAATATCTTTTGCTTTATATCTATCATTTATTAACTCTTTATCATAGTTAGCATCATATAATTCTCCTGCTAACATTTTATCTTTTTCAGACATACTTACCTCCAACATATATGCATTAACAAGTTAACAATATTACTTATCTTGTTAACAAATTAGTTTTATTGCTTTATTAGTAATATCTACATTTTTTACAAACTTCAGCACTCTTTAATTTATATCCTTTATATTTATTTTTTAATGCTGTATAGTTTTTGCAGTCTTTCTTTAAAATGCAGCCACTTTGCATTATAAGACAGTCATTTATATATTCTATTAGTTCCATATTTTCATCAAACTCTTTATTGCAATTATGACATATATAACAACTATCTCTATCATCTCCAAATATGATTCCAAAAGAATCTATTTTAAGATTTTCATGCTTTACTATATCAACGAATTCTTTAGCCTTATTTCCAAAGAGTTCTCCTAATTTAACAGTTGAAACTTCATTATTACAATAAGGGCATTTGTGATGTTTCCTTGCTCTTTCAATAGCTATATCTTTCATTAAAATCCCTACTTTTTATATAAATAATTTTGAAATCAAGTTTAATAACTGCGTTGTTAAATGCTTCATATCATCAACATCTATAACTCGATCATAAACTTCTTTTAATGCTTCATAGCATTCTGTATCCCCTTTTTCTTCTTCCAATGCAACACCTATAATACTTATTCCCTCTTTTTCAATTTTTCTTGCTGTATTATGAGTGTCTTTTGTAGAAACAGGAGGACTATAATCATCATTGTCGTTTGCTGTATGACATGGATAACCATCTGAAATGCAAATAATTACTTTGTATTCTGCGTGAGAATGCTCTATTAAGTATTTTTTTGCCCACATTAAAGATAGACCTTCTCTTGTTCCTTCATCTGCATCTAACAATAAAATATTGTACTTGTCATTTTTAGAATAATTAAAATCTACTAAAATTTTATGTTTTACTAATGGCTCATCAAATATAGCTCTATGTTCAACAATAGCATGTTCAATACCGTTTTTAGATAATACCTCGTGAAGTATTACTGAAGATTTAATTGCATTTTCGTTTTTAGCTCCTGCCATAGATCCTGATCCGTCTATTAAAAATAGAATTGCTATATCTGGTACATCTATTCCTTGAACTTTTCTATACCAATAGCGCTTTTTCAAGTCGCCTAATCTTTTAGATTCTATTCCACTTCCAAAGCTAAACTTATCTTCTTTTGAGTCAACATTTCCTTTTAGAAGTTGACTAAATTTAGCATTATAGGAATTTATATTAAGCTTATATCTATTGTAGATATTATCATAAGCTTTTTTCATATTTATATTTGGTTTAGGATATGTAACTTTTATTTTTATATCTTTGTGCATTGCACTAGCCTTTAAATCTCCGCCTGTATATTCCCAATGTTGAGTAGTTTTTGAAGCTTGTCTTATACTTTGTCGTTTATCTTCTTCAAATTTTTCTAATTCATAAATATACTGTTCTGAATAATCATCATCAATTTTATTTCCTTCTAAATCAGTAAATAATCTTCTTGTTATTACTGCTTTTCTTCCTTTAGATTCAAATTGATTTATAGACATATCCTTTCCAGAGTGAGTTTTTTCATCTCCTACTAAAACAGAAATGAATTTCTTTACATATTCGTATTTCTCAATGTCTTTATCATTTATTTTAGGGATTAAAGGTTCTATAATGTCAAAAATTTTACTTGTATATTCGTATCTTTGGTCTGGATCTCCGCAAATACTTCCTTCAAGCCATAGTTCTTTTGTCTTATCTACATATTCTTTTATATCTTCTGAAGGTTCTTCAAGTTTTACCATAGGATATAAAAGCATTGTAGTAAAATAATCAATTAGTTCCATTATTAAACTTATTTTTCTTTGTATTTTAAGTTCTTCTTCAGAAGGTTTTGTTTCTTGTTCTTCTTCTGGTTTTGTAAATTCTTCAAATTTTCTTTGTATTGTTCCTTTAGCAGGTGTAGTTGAAAATAACCTTGAAACTCTTCCAAAGGTTAAGAAAAGATTCATATTATCAAATTCACTAGCTCCTGCGGCTTCAATAAAGCAATCTTCTATTACATTTGATATACTGCTTAATATCATTTGATTAAATTTATTATTCCCTCTAGGATCTTTTAATAAATCTGGAGGAAAGTTAGTATAGATTATATGTAATGCTTCATGTATGTTTTGCGCTCTAGTAATCATTTTTAAAGCTATAAATCGATCAACAGAAAAAGTTTGAGGAAGACCTAAAAATTCTTCTGTGTTTTTTAATGCGATATAATCGCAAAATAATTCATCGTTTGCAGGATCTACAACTATATTTTTTCCATCAGTATAAGCTTGATTTTCATTTATAAAAAACAACCTTAAATTTGGATTTTCTGAAAGCATTGAGGCAAAGTCTTCTTCAATTTTTCTATTATCTTCAGTTTGAAATATCTTTAAAATTTCTCTATCTTGCTTTTGCATAGAAGAACCATACCTCCTTTTAAACTAATTCCATTTATATAATAATAAAAATCCTCTAATTACATTTTCAAGTGTTCTATCACATTTTGCAATAGGTATAATTGTTTTTTCAGCAGCTTTTAAATAACCTTCATATTTAGCTTGTCTAGCCCAATTTTCAAGATTTCTAGGAGAAATAACTATATCTAATTCTTCAGCCTCTATTTTATTTTTTAATTTATGATATACTCCTAAAATTTTTGTAACATATTCTTTGCATTCTGGAACTCTTGTTATTAGCATTTTCTTAATTGCTGCATCTGATAGTGAAGCAATTTCAACAATAGTATTAAATCTGTTATATAATGCTTGATTCAACTCTTTTGTTCCAAAGTATCCTAAATTCATAGTTGCAAAGAATCTAAAATTAGGATTTCTTCTAACTATTTCTCCGTTATCTAATCTAACAAATCCATTGTCATCTAATAATGAATTCAAGAAAGCTAAATATGCAGGTTTAGCAAAGTTTATTTCTTCAAATACTACTGCTCCCCCATCTCTTATTGCTTTTGTTACAAAGCTTTCTTTAAAGACTATCTGATCTCCTTCTGGAATAAATTTACCTAAAATAAATTCATCTAAATTTTCGCTACAATTTACTGTATCCATAATAGGAAGTCCAATATCTCTACAAATTAGCTTACAAGAAATTGTTTTACCAGTCCCAGCAGGACCATGAAGTAAAACAGTTTTTGAATCTCCATTTACTACTGCATTACATATTGGCTTTAATTGTTCTGGAAGTTCAAATTCTTCTCCTAAATTTGGTATTAGTTGTTTTTGTTCTTCTGTAAATACATTATCTTCAAATTTTGTAACTACTATATCTAATGTTTCTTGTAATTGCTCTTTGTTTTGTCTTATAACTCCGTAAACATCTTTATAAGAAACGAATTCTCTTAAGTCATAATTAAGAAGATCTTCATCAGTTGTAAAATTGTATTCTTCCATCTTATGCTCTTGATAGAAGTCTTCATGAATATTTACAAAAGTATCAGCAGTTGGATTTTCTATGTAATTAAAGACAACTCTATTAAATTCATCATCGTTACTTGTATCTCTTGCAAGTAATGCAGCAAACGAAACAAAATACCAATAAATCATATCTATTAGTTCGCCGTCTTCGGGATATTCTTTACTTTCTGTTGGCAATATACTTTGATTTTCGTCATAGAAGGTTAGGTTTATTTCATTATTCTCTAATAATACAACAGCTTGATCTACTCTATTGTCAATTATTCCGTTATCTTTCCAATCTTCTGGAAATTTAACTTTGAAATACAGTTTTGATTTATCACTATTTACTAAAATATCTCCAGAGATTCCATCTTCGTTTGAAATTAAGCTTCTTAATACTAGAGAGAATAAAGTTATCCCCTCTCCTATTGGCTGACAAAGTGTTGTTGTTCCTCTATAAGATTGATTATTTGGATGTACATAGTATTGTGTAGCATCAGACAAATGTCTGAATCCAAATCCTTTATATATTTCATCGCTATTTTCCCTTACAATTTTGTAAGAATCTTTAAATATATTCATAAATCCCACCTCTAAATTTAATGTGATATTTTTAATCCTTTATTTTCATCTAAATCAAATCCTACTTGCCAGAAACAGCTGTCTAATATTTTCATTTGAGGATATTCCATTCCGTTTACAGTCATTTGACTTCTTGCATCTTCAAACTCTTTATAGTATTCATTATAAAAATCGACCAATTCTAGTATAGATTTTATATTAAAATTACCAGAAGCAGCTTTCTCATTTCGTACTCCTGAAACAAAATATCTATCATAAGCAGGAACACAACCTAAAGTTCCCATTAAAACCTTTGTAACTAAAGTATCAGATAATTCATTTTTAGGAATAGATTCTTTTACGCTTAATCTAATTTTATTATATACTTCTTTAATTCTACTTACTAAATCTTTTAATTTTTCTTGGTTTTCTATATTCTTATATTGATTTATTTCTATTCCCCATAATGAGTTATATTTATCTTCAAGTAATATTTTTATTACTGGTTTATGTACTTTATAATCTCTCTGTAATAAGAACGAAGAGCCTCTATACATTCCCCAACTCGCTAGATAAAAAGATAAATGCAAACATAAATAGTCTATAAATTCGTCATCTACAAAGCTTGAATTATGGGCATCATAAAATATTTTATAGCAATATTCCCATGATCTATATCTTCCATTTTCATCTTCTCTTAATTTATTATAAAATTTTAAACCTTGATTTATTATTTCTTTAATATCACTCATTATAGTACCTTCTTTTTACTTTAGTTATTATCATTAGGATTATAATCTTCATCTTCTTCAGCAACTTGTAATAATTCATTATTATTATTTGCTAAATTATATAATTCTTCTTCATTTCTAAATCCATTAGTTTTTATGTATGTATGCTCTGTTTGAGTATCATCATCTCTTTTTTTACTTACTTCTATATTTTCTCCCATCAATTCAGCTTGTAATACAACTGTTTGAACTGCTTCATCTGCTTTTGTTGGTGGATAATGATATTTTCTTAATAATCTCTTTATTTCTCTTCTCATGAAAGCTC
Source organism: Clostridia bacterium (assembly GCA_017934475.1). GTDB lineage: Bacteria > Bacillota > Clostridia > TANB77 > CAG-508 > UMGS1663. The sequence continues at coordinate 98,166 of JAGBJN010000006.1, forward strand.
TAGCTGATTCTTTCTTATCCCAATCAACAGTCCTATTCTTTCTAACTGTTTCAGTAAGTTCATGAGCTAATTGTATTAAAACTTCGTCTTGCATTTCTTTTAATACATTTGGATCTTTAACAAGAGCATCATAGAAAGCATATTCATCGTCTGTTAATCCTTTTTCTTTTCCTTCATTTTTAGCATCTACAACTTCTTTTGAAAGATTTAATAATTCTTCAATAACTTCTGCACTTGTTATTAAACGATTATTATATTTTTTCATTATTTCAGCCATTTTTTGTGAGAATAATTCTGCTTTTACTAAATTAGTTCTTTTGAAAACTCTAATATTTCCATCGATAAGTCTTTTTAATAATTCAGCTGCAATATTTTTATTTTTCGATTTCTTTATACTTTCAAGATATTCTTCTGAAAGTATAGAAATTTCTGGATTACTTCTATCTGCTGCTTTAAATATATCAATTATTCCATCCTCTTGAATAGCTTGTTCTAATACATTTAAGATTCTTTGATTTACTTCTGTTGTAGTTAAATGTCCTTTTCCTGTTATTTTATTAACGCCAACTTTTACGCCTTTAAAGAATTCAACTTCTAATTTTGTTTGTTCATCTAATATACTTCTTGCAAGTGTTTCAGCTTGAGATAAAGCTGTTGCTTCAGCGATAAAATCTTTCTTTTCATCTTCGTCTTTAGAAAGTACATAGTTAATTCCATCAGCTAAAGTTCTTAATCTTAATTGATTTGAACTACTGAAGAAACCTTGATAATCAAATCCATAGAAGAAATCTCTCATTACTTCTAGTTTCTCTCTAACTATTACATACGCTGCTGTAATATCTGGAACTTTATCTCTATCTCTATTTGTATATTCATTTAAAGCGTTTCTTAAGTCTGCTCCTATACCTATATAATCAACAATAAGTCCTGCTTCTTTGTCTTTGTAAACTCTATTAACACGAGCTATTGCTTGCATTAAGTTATGACCTCTCATAGGCTTGTCTATGTACATTGTAGCAAGGTCTGGAACATCAAATCCAGTAAGCCACATATCAACAACAATAACAATTTTTAGCTTACTTTTTTCATCTTTAAATTCAGTTGCAAGGTCATCTCTATACTTTTTATTTCCAACTATTTCATGCCAATCAGTAGGATCATCATTATTATCTGTTAAAACAACTTTAATTTTATCATTCCATTCTGGTCTTTTTTCTATAATTTCTTTATATAAATCTATTGCTATTTTTCTAGTCATACAAACAATCATAGCTTTTCCATTTAGTATATCTTCTCTTTGCTCGTAATGTTCAATAATATCTTTAGATAACATTTCTAAACGATCTTGTGCGCCAATAACTGTTTCAAGTTTTGCAAGTTCTTCTTTAGATTTAGTTACAGTTTCAACATCAGCTTCGTCATTTTCAATTATGTAGTTATACTCGTCATCAATTTCTTTAAGAACATTTTCGTCAAGTTTTAATTTTGCAACTCTATTTTCATAATAAATAGGAACAGTAGCATTATCTAATACAGCTTGAGTCATATCATATACATCTATGTAATCTCCGAAAAGTATTCTTGTGTTTTTATCTGCATATTCTATTGGAGTTCCAGTAAAAGCTATGAAAGTAGCTTTAGGAAGACTATCTCTCATCTTTTTAGCATAGCCTGTTTGGAATTCTCCAGTTTTTCTATTAAATTTCTTCTCTGTACTATATTGACTTCTATGTGCTTCATCAACGATAAATATAATATTTTCACGATCAGAAATTATATCATCGCCTTCTTCAAATTTTTGTATAGTTGTAAATATAATTCCACCTGCATTTACGCTTAATAGCTCTTTTAATTTCTTTCTACTTGCAGCATGTTGAGTTTTTTGAGGAAGTATTTCTCTATTTGTATTCGCAAATGTTTCATATAATTGGTTATCTAAATCGTTTCTGTCTGTTAGTACAACAATAGTAGGATTGTTTAAGTCTTGTATTTTAGAAATTTTTCCAGTATAAAATACCATTGCGAAACTTTTTCCAGAACCTTGAGTATGCCATACAACACCTGCTTTTCCAGTATGTTCATCTAAAGCTTTTAATGTGCTTTTTATTGATTTATCTACTGCAAAATATTGATGGTATCCTGCTAGTATCTTTATTCTTCCTTTTTCTTTATTTTGAAATAATATAAAGTTTGTAATAATGTCAATTAGTCTATCTTTTCTGAAAACACCATTTAATAATACATCTATTTGATTTATATTATCTTCTGGCTTCTCCCCATCTTTAGATTTCCATGTCATAAATCTATTAAAGTCTGCTGTAATAGTTCCTATTCTTGCATTTATTCCATCACTTATTACGCTAAAAACATTGTAATAAAATAAGCTCTTAATGTCTTCTTGATAATTTTTTATTTGATTATATGCGTTTTCAATAGTTGTATCTTCATTTATTGCATTTTTAAGTTCAAATACAATTAGAGGGATTCCGTTTATAAATACAACAACATCAGGTCTTTTTTCTTTATATTCAATAACGGTGTATTGATTTAAGACTTGGAATAGGTTATTTTCTATATTATCTCTATCAATTAACTTTGCAACAAAAGTTTTATCTCCTTCAATAGGAACTTCAACTCCTGCATAAAACATGTGATAAAATTCGTAGTTTGCTTCTACAAGATCTACTGCATGAAAGTTTCTTATTTTTCTATATACTTCATCTGCAATATCTTCAGTTATTCCTTCATTTATTTTATATAAGGATTCATAAAATACATCTTTTAGTATTGCTTCTTTATAATCTCTTTCAACATCAGGTGCATACTGATATTCATAACCTAATTCCTTTAATTGTTCAATTATGGCTTGTTCTACATTATCCTCTCTGAACATTTTTAATTCCCCCTATCTTGTTTTGTTCCTTTGTGCTAACAAATAACAATTTGTATGACTAAATTTCAATTTTATCTAGGTCTATTTCTCCATTCATAAGTTTTGGTAGTAAAGTATCTCTGAGCTTAATTAAATTTATATTTTCAGAATTATTATGTTGTATCTTTTTTAAAATATTTTTATATTTTAATTGCTGCTCAATACTAATAATTGGTAATCCCAGTGTATTAACAAAAGCTTTATCTGTATGAGGTATAGCCGAACCTGTATTTTTATTTTTTATAAGTTCTGAATATTTTTTTAGTATAAAAAATATATATTCTTTGGTATAGCTTTCGTTGATTATATCTATTTTAGCTAATGTTGAGCCAACAATACCATAATCTGAAAAATATACTTCTCCACTGCTAGCCCCATCCATTACCATTAAAATATCTTTCTCTGAAATTATTGTTTTTGTTGGATTAGCGTATGTAATTTCTTGATTATTCAAACAGGCTATTGTTAAATATTTGATATAATCTTTTTCTTCTTTATTACTAATATTTAATGGTTTTTTCCCTTTTGTAAATTTTATTATGTTATTAAGTAATTCTATTTCTGCATTATTCTCAAAATCATTTTGTAATAAGCTATTTGCTATTTCGTACAAATTATTATTTATGTGCGTTTATTTGTAAATTAAGCTACTTGCAAATTATTATTTGTATGAATATTTAAATCTATTTTTCTATCTAATATATTTAAGATATATGCAATCTTTCTTTGATTTTTCAAGTCTGGAATCATTATTTTTGTTTTTGAAAGTTCGTTAAAAGTTATTTGAGGAAATGTTCCAGATCTTGTTTCTGCTACATGTTGAAGGTAGTTTATTACATTATCACTTTTTAATATTTGATATAAATAGTCATTATCTATATTTCCTTTATTTCTTAATACCATAAGTTTTGTACTAGCGATATAGTCATCGGAATCAAAATTTATATATGCAAATCTTTTATTTTTTGGTCTTATTTCGCTATATAAAATATCATTCTTTTTAAATCTTTTTTTGAATTGCCCTTTCAAATTCTTATTACTTACATACTCATGGTTTAAAACTTTTCCATTTTCTATATCAGAAGTGTTAATAAGTATAACTTCAGATTTATTTATTTTAGTTGTATCTGTTATACTTTCAACAAATTCTCCTAATTCTCTTTCATATAAGTTCATATAATTCCACCTATCCTATATATTTTCTGTGTGAATTTTTCACATTATTTTGATTAACCATAGCGTAATGCATTGTTGTTTCTATTTTTACATGTCCTAATAACTTCTGAACTTGTTCTATTGGCATTCCTTTATCTATTGCCATTGTAGCTAAAGTTCTCCTAAATTTATGAGGATGTACTTTATTTATATTTGTTTCAAATCCTAAATTTCTAACTATTCTCTCGACTCCAGATATTGAAAGTCTTTGATGAGGTTTATTCTTTGAAACAAATAAGGCATTATTATTATCTTTTCTTGATTCGAGATATTGCTTCGAATGTATTTTGGTTCTAGCATCAAAATATACCTCTCTTTGTTTATTTCCTTTTCCTTGTACTATACAAGATCTATCTTCAAAGTTTATATCTTCTATATTTAAGTTTACAAGTTCTCCTACTCTTATTCCAGTTGAATATAACAGCTCAATCATTGCTAGATCACGAATAAACTTACATTCATCTCGCATAGTTTCTATGTTTTCATCAGAAAATGTTTCTTTCACTAAAGTTGCTGTTTTAACTCTATGAATTCTTCTAACTGGACTTTTTATAATATAATCTTCATCTTCTAACCATGAGAAGAAGCTTGAAAATATTCTTCTTAAATTGTCTATTGTTACGCTGCTACATTTGTTTAAATCTTTATAATCTGATAAATATTTCCTAATGTCTTCAGTTGTAATTATTTTTATAGGTTTATCAAGTTTTAATATTAGATTTTCAATATTTTCCCTATAATATTTTATTGTTCTTACAGAGCAACCTTCGACTTCTTTAGCTGATAAAAAGGAATTTATGTATTTTTCATTAGTGTTTTGTTCTTCTTTTTTCTTTATTTCATCAGTTAATACTGTTATTTCAATATTTTTAAACTGAATTATTAGTACATTTTTCAATAATTCTAGCTGATAATTAGTCAAATTATTGGACATTTCATTTGTGATTGTTAAAATTACTTGTTCTTTTTCCATATAATATTGCTCCTTTCAGCAATATTATACTTCGCTATAACAAATAACAATTTGTATGACTAAATTTCAATTTTATCTAGGTCTATTTCTCCATTCATAAGTTTTGGTAGTATAGTATCTCTGATTTGTTCTAAATTCTCAATTTGCTTTGTTTTATTATATATTCTATCTATTATTGGTTTAATAATATCAGTAAAACTTTGCATTTCATTTTTAGTTGGAAGCTTCAATTTGAATTGTTTTAAATCAGCCATTCTTATACCTTTTTGAACGCTACCACTTGCCTTATTTACTGCATAATTTTGCATATTTTTATTCAAAAGTAATAAATATAAGAATTCCGATGAACATTTTTCATTTGGTCTAATAGTAAATATAGATTCGCTGATATTCCAATTATCTGGAATATCTTTTATTAAATAAACTCTTCCTATTGTTCCTATTCCTGAAAAAAGTAAATCTCCTACTTTTAGATCTGATCTTTTATTTATTTTTAGTATTGCTTCGTCATCTACTTTATCGCATTTATCATTTAGAATAACATCATTATTTTGCATATTTTTTATGGTTACATAATAATTAGAGCCATGACCTAAAACAAAGTTTTTTCTTGGGTTAAGCCCTGTTGCAAATTTTGAAGTTATATCATCTAAAGTTACTTCTTCCCATAGGTCGTATCTTTCATTATTTAGATATTTTTCTTTAAATATATTGTCGAGTATTTTATACAAATTATTATTTGTATGCTTATTTTGAGCTATTTTTTTTGTAATGCTCTCTAGTAGCATTACGATTTTGTCTTGGTATTCTCTATTTGGCAAATCAATCTCTAAATCTCCATACATTTTTGCATTTATATTTCCTCTTGTACTTCCTGTTTGAATTTCTTTTACCCAATTTTTATATTTATTTGTCATCGTATAATATTTGATATATTTAGGGTTTACTTTTGATTCATCTAAACTGAATTTTATTAAGAATCCTGCATACACTAAATCTTTTATAGTTCCATCATAAAAGTATGTTTTTCCTGTACTGTTTCCAGTTCTTGCAAAACAAATATCATTTTCTTCAAGAAGATATTCTTTAGAATTTGGATCATTTACAGATTTCAATTCATTTTCGTTTATTGTGCCATCTTCAGAAATATCTGTTATTCTTAAATATTTATATAAATCCTTATTAAAATCAACTGCTGCTGCTCCAATTCCGTAATTACCTTGCCCTTTTGAAATATCTTTTAATTTAATTTTATTAAATTTCATATCCTATCGCTCCTAACACTTTCTTTAACTCTATATTAAGAGCTTCTTCTTCTTTTAATTGTTCTGATAATTCTGCTGTAAGTTTTTGCATTTTTTCTTCAAAAGGAATTCCATCTCCTTCATCCTCTGGAGTTCCAACATATCTACCTGGAGTTAGAGCATAATCGTTTTCTTTTACTTCTTCAATAGTTGCTGATTTGCAGAATCCTAATTCATCTTCATAATTTGATTCGTTTCTCCAATTATGATATGTTGTAGCTATTTTTGAAATATCTTCTTCAGTTAATTCTCTTACTTTTCTGTCAATCATTGAACCTAAATTTCTAGCATCTATAAATAATACTTTGTTTCTTGTCTTTTCATCTCTGTTTCTCCTCATAATCCAAAGAGAACAAGGAATTCCAGTAGCGTAGAATAATTGACTAGGCATAGCAACTATACATTCAACTACTCTACCTTCTATCATATTCTTTCTTATTTCGCCTTCTCCGCTTGAATCACTTGCCAATGCTCCATTAGCTAATACTGTTCCTGCAACTCCGTTTTCTGGGTTTAAATGATGTATCATGTGTTGAAGCCATGCATAATTTGCGTTTCCTACTGGAGGAATTCCATATTTCCATCTAACATCATCTCTTAATTTATCTCCGCCCCAATCTGAAATGTTAAAAGGTGGATTTGCTAATATAAAATTAGCTTTAAGTGATTTATGTAGGTCATTATGAAATGTGTCAGCATTTCTATCTCCTAAATTTCCTTCTATTTGTCTAATAGCTAGGTTCATTTTAGCTAGTTTCCATGTTGTAGGATTTAACTCTTGACCATATACAGAAACTTCTCTTGAATTTCCTTGATGTTCTTTTACAAATTTATATGATTGTACGAACATTCCTCCAGATCCACAACAAGGATCATAAACGATTCCTTTATATGGTTCTATCATTGAAACTAAAGTTCTAACTATGCAAGAAGGTGTATAGAATTCTCCTCCATTCTTTCCTTCAGCTGAAGCAAATTTACTTAAAAAATATTCATATACTCTTCCTAACATATCTACTTCTTTAGCTCTATCTGTTCCAATCTCTAAATTAGTAAACAGTGTAACAAGTTCTCCTAATCTTGTTTTATCTATTTCTGGTCTTGAATAGTTTTTATTTAATACATTTTTTAATCTAGGATTTTCTTTTTCAATTAAATCCATAGCCTTATCAATTACTTGTCCTATTTCTGGACTATTTGTATATTTTACTATTTCTTCCCATCTTGCTTCTTTAGGAATCCAGAAAACATTTTCAGAAAGATATTCATCCTTATCTTCTGAATCTGCATATTCGTCTTGAGCTATTTGTTGTTGTCTTACTTCAAATGCATCAGAAACATATTTTAAGAATATCAAACCTAAAGCAACATGTTTGTACTCTGAAGAATCCATACTTCCTCTTAATTTATCTGCTGCAAGCCATAGCTTGTCTTCACATCCTAACATTGTACTTGATTCTTTCTTTGCCATTCTTATCCCTCCACTTTTGTTTATAATGAGCCTTTAAGAGTTAATCCTAATAACTCTAATTCAACTTCAATCTTATTTATTTCGTTTTGTAATAATCCCATATCTTTTAGTTGAGATTTTTTATAACTACTTAACTGTCCTAAAGTATTTATTTCATTTTCTTTTAATGTATCTAGTGCTTTTTGATTTACATCTAGTCTATCTACGAATTGACTAAAATACTTATTTTCTTGCATTTTTTACACCCCTTTGTTTTATTGCTATCAATAATTGATTTTGTTCTACTTCATATTTTTGTCCTTCGTAGTTATATTTTTGACCTGTTCTATAAATTTTGTAGTTATTATTTTCTAATTTTATACTTACTAAATGAAGAAAATTTAATGTTTCTTCTGAAGATAAATTAAGCTTTACTCTTAATTCATAGAAAGTAAAAATTATGTAATTTTCATTCTGTTTTAGCTTATTTTCTAGGTATAAATCAATTTGCTGTAAACTCATTAAATTCACTCCATTCCGTCTTACAATAATTCAGAATAAATTATATCAAAAAATGAAAAAAATGTCGATAGTTTTTTACCTACGAATTCTTGTTCTTATAAGCGTTTCAGACAAATAAAAATAACAAAACCTTATCAATCAAGAATGATCAATAAGGTTATTTAACTATTTATTCATTTTGCCATTTAAAAATTGATACATGTAAGAACATTCTAACATGTGATTCTTTAGTTGTAATTCTGCATATCTTCTAAATTTTTCTCTAAATCTTTTAGGAATTTTATCTAAATCACTAAATAATTGTGCCAATTCATTATTAACCTCTTTATAATATGGATCATATATATATTGCATAGCATTTTTATTCATTATATCTACTGTTACATTTATATTTTGTTCGCTAAAACTATAATATAAATGTTTTGTTAATTTTGTTTCTTCCCCTTTAGCAATATTTCCAATTTCATTTGCTAGATCAACTTCTTTATCTAAAATGAAATAAGAATATACATGTATTCCTTTTTGACTACAAACTCTTTCAATATCATAAGTAGGATATCCAGAATGTATTATAAAGATAGGCTGAAATCTTGTTACATCGTCTTGTATTTCCTTTATTATATCAGAAGCAGGTTTGTCTTGTTTAAGCTCATTCGTTAAAACAATAGAAGGATTATATTTTTCTATTGCTTCTCTCATTTCTTCGCTATTATTAGTTTCAACATCTAAAACTTCTATGTCTATATTCTTTTTTATTAAATCATCTTTTAGCCATCCTGCTTGTTCTTTATGAGTATTTGCAATTAAAATCGTTTGTTTTTCCATTTATTTCTACCACCTTTTTAAAACTTTATTCATTATAGCACATCTGTTTAATATTATCAACCCATTTATGCTCATATTTCGAGTAAATGTATCTAGTATTAAAAGTCGAATAATACTTATATAATTTACTCATAATACGAGTGTAAGGAGGTTTAACTATGAGTGCGATAGATAGGTTATATAATATCAACAATAGAACTACAAAAAAATCTGTAAATATAGATGATTCTCTTTATAGAAAACTTATCCATTTTACACAGAATAAATTTGACGCTACTGTTAGCGATTTAATAAATGTTGCTATTGAAGATTATTCGACAAAAAACAACCCTAATTTTTACGGAAAACCTGAAAATGAATCTGTTACTTACAGAAGTATAATGCTTCGTGAAGATAATATCGACTGGCTTTTTAAAATTTCAAAGAAGTCAGGTATTTCTGTAACAAGATTAGTAAATGCAGCTATAAAAGAATTTATAGACAAGGTCAAGTAATTTTTATAACTGATTATACTACAATTTATTTGTCGAAATTTGTCATAATTTGTAACAAAAATAAAAAAAGAGTCTAACTCAAGCTATAAGCTCAAGTTAGACTTATTTTGTTTTGTATATATCACTTCTTTTATTTCTGAATTAGTAATTTCTTTAAATTCTAAAGTTTTACCTTCTTCAGTTAAAATTTCTGCTCTATAAGTATTTTTATTTATTCCTAAAATAGTAGCATTATTGCCATTATTTAATTTTACAACATCAAATAATTTAATTTTCATTTTCTTTAGCTCCCTCTTTATATTAAATATTTTATCATATTTTGTCAATTTTAGTGATGACCTTTCCATGCTTCCATTGTTTTTTCATAGTCATTACCTTTTGGCTGTTGAACTGCTCTAGGATTCATTTCTTGAAGTGCTTGTACTCTATTAGATCCAAAACCTAAAATTTGAACATCATCTTTATCGTAAGTTCTTTCTTTACACTCATCTCCTGAATTTCCCTCTATTGTATGTATTGTATGGCTTTCTACATCATACACTTTTATAATTCCAACATGATCTGAAAGACCATCTTGCGTTCCTGTTTCTTTATCTTTCCAATCAAAGAATATAATGTCGCCTGGTACTGGGAAAAAGTCTTCAGTATTATCGAACCATAATCCTTTTTCTTTATACCATTCTACTCCATTAACACATCCTGAAAATTTAGGAGTTTTACCTTCTTCTATATACCCTACTTGATCAGCGCACCACGAAACAAAACAAGCGCACCATTCAACTCTTGAATCAAATCCGTACCAACTCCAATATGGATCTCCTCCAGTTACTCCTATTTGAGTTTGCGCTACTGCAACTATATCGCTATTCCATAATTCTTTTGTATCTGCATCTCCACCAGAGTTAAATATAGCTAAAATTCCTCCAAATAAACATACTACTAATATTATAATTACTGAAACCCATCCACCTGCAATTAGTAATTTAATTAGAGCAGAAGTTGCTTTTACCATTGCCTTAATTATTTGTATCATTGCTTTAATCGCTGCTTTTGTTGCTTTTGCTGTTGCTTGAGCTGCCTTTTTTGCCATTTGTACTGCTCTTCTTGTATTTTTTGCTGTTTCTTTAGCAACTTTAGCAGAATTCTTTGCAACTTTTTCAGTAGTTTTTATAGATTTTCCAGTTAATTTAACACCTTCTTTTGATGTCTTAATACTTCCTTTAACTCTTTTTAAATTATCTTTTGATTTTATTGTACCTTTTAATTTTTTAGCTGCTGCTTTTTCTTTAGCTCGTGTTTTATATGCTTCAACTTGATTCTTTGCTTTTCTAAAATTTTCTTTTGTATCTTTAACAGATTTAATCCCTTGTCTATTAAATTCTTCAGTTCCTCTTTTAGCAATTTGCTTTTCTGTATTTTTAACTTTATTTGTTGCATATTCATTACTAGAATAAGAATCATCTTTATAAGCATTTTCAGACTTGTCTTTAATATTAACAATGTTGTCTTTTATTCTTTCTGTTCCTATTCTAGCTCTATCTAATGTTTTAACTGTTCCTCTTACTTTAGTTTTAATATCAGCCATTATATTCTCCTTTCCAACAAAAAAGAAGCCGATTACTCGACTTCAAATTTGTTTGATATTAAATTTTATCTAATATATTTAAAATTTGTTTTCTATATTCTTCTTGACCTATCTGCGAAGAATAGTGCATGATTTTTACTATTTTATATTCTTTGCTTAAGTAGTTATCTAATATCTCATAAGCAAATCCACCCATAGCAATCAGAACTGGTTTATCATGAGATAAAATTCTTAATTCATTTCTAAAATCATTTATATTCGATTCTACAATATCAGGATTATTTTTTAAATAATTCTTTACTTTAGCAGAATCAACTTCAGGATATTTTTTTATAATATCTGTAATATATCCTCCCCAATACTTCGTACCTAATAAAGCATACCTCAATTTATAATCCTGTTGATAAGCATAATCACTATGAAAATTAAGCCATGAACCATATTTGCCATCTCGTCTTTTTCCATGTGTACTTGAAGCGTTTAACCCAACAAATACATATTTATCATTTAATTTGTCTAGTAAATTTTCATCGTCAAATACACTCATATCACTTGTATTTGATTTAGGTCTTTCATCTGGCTCTTTCCATATTGCCCAACTAGAAACATCTCCATATAGTCTTTCTAATTTATCATAACTTGATTTAGCAACCAAAGCAATCAATCCTTTCATATACTTATTCTTTTATTGGTTAAGAATTTATATTCTTTTGTTCTTCAATATATTTTTCTGGATCATATACTTCATAACAATCAGGAAAATAATTGTTATCACGAACTAAAATATATCCCCACCATTCGTCATACTTTTCTTTAATTTCAATCTTTTTAGCAATAAGATCTTTATATGTTATTTCTTTATCTCTATTTTCTTGAAGAAACTTTAAAAATTCTAACTCTCTCTTTTTGCCTCTAAAATCATAGACTATACTTTTTATAGTTTTTTCATCTGCTCCCTGTAATTTTAGTTCTTCTATAATTTCTTTTTCATGAGGCTTTAAATTAATTGGTAAAGACATTTTTCCACTTCCTATATAAACCTATTTATGCTCGTATTATATCAAAAAAGTTCAATTTTTACAAGCTACGCAGACATTTTATGACCAACTATATTTTCTTTGCTACTACTACCATTCTTCCATTATTTAACGAATATTCACAAGTAGAAAGAGTTATAAGTCTATCTCCATAACTTGCTGATTCTTCAGTATTGTAAAAAGATAATTTTTGGCATTGTTCGACAAAAGAATTATAATCCGCTTCTGAAGTAGCATTATAAAAGTTATAGTATTTGAATCCACCTTTGTTTACTGTTGTTTTAAAACAAAATACAACTTTATATTCTTCTTCTATTGTTTCAGTACCTTGTAATTTATATAATTTAATTATTTTGTGATTCAAATAATAATTATAATTTTTATATTTATCTAAATCAGCGAACATCATACCACTTTTAATATGATGACCATATATAATTAAATTATCGCTTGTGTTTATATTACAATATTCAGCTAAAAAAGGTGTTCCATAACTAGAATATTCTTTATAAATATTTCGTCTTAAATAGTATTCTCCATTTTGCATTATAGGATAATCTATATTTGAGTCTTTTAACTTAATCCACCCTACTACATCATTATTCATTAAATATAAATTATATAAGTCTATTTTATCTTCAGCCTCTTCTTGATTTTCTTCTGAAGTATCTATAACTATTTCTTTTATGTCTTCAAAATCATCTTCTTGTTTTTTCTCTTGTAATAAATTACTTAATATATAATAACTGCTAGCGACTATAATAGCCACTAGCAGAATAAAAAAGAATACTTTCATATACTTATTGACTTTCATCAAATTCCTCTCCAGGTTTTGTGGTCATCAATTTATATAATTCAGTATTCTTTGGAAATCTATTTACAAAAGGAACTAAACTACTTCCAACTTTTATAAGTCCTTCTCCTGCTCCTACATTTGTTATATAGCTCATTTGTAAATCAGAAATATTAAGTAATTTTGCTAGTTCAATTCTATCCGTACTAGCTTGATTTAACATTACAATAAATTCACTATTTGCTAGCATGGTTCTAGCTGTATGACTCTGTAATAAATCCTCGACATTTTGAGTTATACCAGTACAATATGCTCCGTATTTTCTAACACGCTTCCATAGAGTAAATAAAAAATTAGCTGAATATTCATATTGGAATAGTAAGTATATTTCATCTATGAATATATAAGTATTTCTTCCTTTAGCTCTGTTAGAAGTTATTCTATTTAATATTGAATCTAGTACAACTAACATTCCTATTGGCTGTAATTGTTTTCCTAGATCTAAAATATCATAACATATTAAGCTATTTGAAGTATCAACATTAGTATTCATTGCAAAAGTATTTAAACTTCCGTTAGTGAATAATTCTATTGCAAGAGCTATTTCTTTAGCTTCTGGTTCATCTTGCTTTAATAACTCTTCTCTAAAGTCTTGTAATGTTGGTGGTATTCCCTGATAGTTTCCTTGTTGATATATTCTATATACATTAGCAGTACAACGATCTATTATAGATTTTTGTTTTGCTCCTAAATTTGAACTACCGATTAACTGTTCGCATAACGACAAAATGAATTCCGATTTTAGGATTACTGGATTTGCTCCATCTCCATATTCAGAATTCATATCCATTGCGTTTATATGATTTTTAGAAGTTGCTGAAATTTTAATTACTTCTCCTCCAAATGATTTTACAAGTTTTGAATACTCTCTTTCTGGATCTATAATTATAATATCAGCTTTAGGATCTTTTAATTTGATTCCTGCAATTTCTTCTTTACCTGTAAATGATTTACCACTTCCAGATACTCCTAAAATAAACGAGTTTCCATTTAGAAGTTGTTTTCTGTCTGCAATAATCATGTTCTTGCTTATTACATTTTGACCATAGAATATTCCATTCTCGTGCCTTATTTCTTGAACTTTAAAAGGCATAAATACTGCAAGACTTTCAGTAGTAAGAGTTCTTAAAGCATCTATCTTTCTTACTCCTAAAGGAAGAACTGTATTAAGTCCATCTAATTGTTGAAATCTTAATATACCTAACTGGCATAAATGTTTCCTTGCTGTTTGCATTACTGTTTCTGTATCGTTATCTAGCTCTTTTTTAGAATTTGCTGTAATAACCATAGTTAATACTGATAGAAACATTCTTTGATCTCTAGTAGTTAAATCGTCCAAAAACTCTTTACTTTCGTTTCTTTGCTGTTCCATATCATAAGGAATAATAGCACTAAAATTGTTGTTCGCATTTTGTTTTCTCTGCCAATTAGTTATATTAGTTTCTATTCCTAATCTTCTATTTTCCGCTTCCTTTACTGCTTCATCCATAGGAATAGGAATTATATCTATTGAAAGCATCATATTTCTATTTAATTCAGTTAGTTCTGTTACAATACTATCTTTTATAAAACTAGGATATTCTTTTAAAAATAATACTCTTGCGTATCTATCTCCCATTTTAAAATGGTCATTCTCAAGTTCTACTGTATCAGGACAAATAAAATCTTTGAAATTATGTCCTTTTCTCATAGTTTTACTTAATTCAAAATTAAAAGATGTTTCTTCTCCTGTTCTATAAAAGTCATGTAATATTCTTAATCTTTCTGTTGTATCTAGCTCTATACATCTAGATCCTAAATTATTAAAATGATTTATTAAGTCTGCTCCTGCTCTTGAGAAATAATTACGAGCTTCTTCTATACTTCTTTTATATACTGATATAGTAATAATTTTTTCTTGAATAATTTCATTTGCATTTTTTGCTTGTGCTACTAGCATTTGATTATATTCTTTTCTGTATTTATCTAAATCATCATTTGCCATATCAAGTAATATAGTTTTTTCAAAATCAACTTTATTGATTCTTCTGTTGTTAATTGTTATTTTAGCAGTTGCTCCAGAGTCTAAACTATTTAATAATTCAGAATAATCTAAAAACATTGATTCTTTATCCTCTCTACTTGCTACTGCGTAATTTATATCTATAAATTTATAAGACTTTGAATATTTGTTATTACCTACTAGGAATATTCCATCTTCCCATAATGCTTTTATAGGAATAATATCTTGAGAACTTCTAGGAACAACAAATTTCTCTTTGTCTAGTTTAAATATTTTATTAAGTGTTTTCATCTGATTTATCACTCCTTTTTTTCTTGTTTTTATCTTTTTTTGGCTTTAAGTTTTTACGCTCTTTTTTCTTGTTTTGAGGTTTTATTAGTCCTTGCTTTAAATCAATAATTGGCTTGAACATTTCATAGTAAATGTTTTGAGCTTTAAAAGTTAATCTTTTAGGAATAATAAAATTGCTCTTAACCCATGCAGCTACAAATTTTTCAGCAGTCATTCCGTTATATTTAACAAATCCCAATACTGCGAATGGAGCTGCACCTAATATACAAACCCATGAGAGAGTTTCTAAACCGAAAAAAGGCTTAAGTAAAAAGTATAGAATTACTGCAACTACACAAGCCGATACAGAAAAAATGAACTGTCGCATTGACAGTCCAAAAAATATATTTTCTGTAAAATCCCTTATGTCTTTATTTATTTTTACTTCCATCTACCTTGCCTCCTTATCTAAAGGCTTATAGTATTTCATAACATCTGAAAGATTTTCTAAATGCGTTTCCTCTTCAATCTTATCTTTAGTTATGTTATTTTCTTTACAGTATTTTAAATATTGCTGCATACCTTTTTTGTTTTGTATTTCGTCTGGTGTTACATCTTCTATATAACTCCAAATACCATGATGTGCTTTCATACTTACATAAGCTAAATTGTTTTCTTCTAATTTGCCGAATATATCTTCATCTGCATTAAATTGCCATTCTGCTGAAGGTGTAATCTCTTTAGTAAAAGGATTAACTAAAACTACTTCATCATAATCAGTTGCTACTGCATAAGAATCAGTAATTTCAGCTTTATTTTCAAATATACAATCAACTTCCTTTATTCTATGTTCATGATGATCCTTCAATATTTCTTTTGTTATTTCCAATACAGCTTTTGTATCGAACTCAATACCTTTTGTTAAGCCTCTTGAAATTGCCCATTTTAGACAATAAGAATGTATTTCTTCTTTTGATAATTGTTCTTCTTTAGGTTGTTTTTCATTTAAGTAATTTAGATTATCCTCTAAATCAGCAACAGACTCAATTTCCTCATCTTTATAATGCTGAAATTCTCTTCCTACAATTTTCCATTTATTGATTATATAGACTCCATTGTCATAGTTATCTCTGTCTAATTGATTGTATCTGTCTATTCCTATTGAAGTTGATCCTCCAAAGAAATTGCCTATTACTTGACACATTCTAGCCCATCCATAACAATCTGTTTCTGGTGGTCTATAATTCTTCATGTCGCAATAAGCTAAAAATGTTTCTATACTTTCTCTTCCTCCATTCCAATGAACATAGATTCCTATTTGTTTCTCTTCAGTTGTAATAACTGCTCTATTTCCCATAAATTGCTCCTTTCTTGCTATCTAGCATCTCTATTTTTCTTTAAATTTTTAATTTTATCTTTTAAATCAAATTGCGGATATGATATATATTCTCTTGTATAATAATTTTTGAAATAATCCTTATTCTTTTCAGAATACATATACATCCAATCATCTGGATTTTTCATTCCTCGTTTTATAGCATTTTCAAATGCATCATCTGTATTTTCTCTCATCTTAATGCCTTCAAATATACTTCCTTTAGGGTGTACCAAATATTTAATTCCGTTTTCTTCTGTATGTATAAAATCAGAACTCATATACTACTCCTTTCTTATATTCCCATCATTTCTTTAACAACTCGATCTGACATTCTAATAGTTCCTACCAGAACTAACATATTGAAAATAATTTCTCCTATGTATTTCCAAACCATAGTTGTTGCAGAATCTCCTGAATTTACAGCAGGCTGACTCGTTGCAAAGAGTGAGAATATAACACAAGCTAATACTATAATTGCTCCTTCTAAACAAACTCCCATATAACTTTTTAAAAAGCTTCTTCCAATTTGTTCAGTAGGTTGTCCTGCAAAGCTTGAAAGTGGTATAGGAGCTATTGCAGTATATAAATATAATTTAAAAAACCTTCCATAAACAGTTAAAATCATTATGAATGACAATACTGTTATGAAAAGTCCTCCTATAATTGTTACAGCTCCAAGTGGAATTTTGTCGAAAAATCCTACTTTTCCTATTGCATCAATTATTTCTTGTGGTAGAGTCATCGTACTTGCTCCGCCTATACCTGCGGAACTCATAATAGTAGAAACAACTCCTTGTACTATTTTAAATATTGCAAGCATTAGTTCCATTCCATAAGTTACTATGCCTTTAGCAATAACAAATCTTATAAATAGTTTTAATGCTTGCTCTGGTCTTTTTATTTCTGCAAAATTTCCCATAGTTCTCATTACTCCTACTACAAAGAAGAGAACTAACAAAGCAAGTCCTATGGCTTGCATAGCTCCATTTATTCCTACAATAGCGTTCCATATTCCGCCACCTTTAAATTGTTGAGGAGATTGTGAAACTAAACTCCATATTTCTTGCATTTTACTGTTCCATGTATCAAGTGAATTTTGCAAATTTCCTTGAATCCAATCCAAGCTTAAGCACCTCCATTCTTATATGCTTCCATATCAATGTCGCTATTTATTTCATTACCCCAAGCTTTCCATCCATCAAATTTTTGTCTTGCAAATAATTCAATTCGTGGAATATCTCCAAAAAGCTCAACAATCTTATCTCTAATTTCGTCTGGCTTTCTGCTGTGTTCTCTTCGCTCTGAAATAATAACGCTTGAAACTTTATTACTAACTGGCTTCATTTGTCCTTTTATTCCTAATAAGCAAACTTCACAATTAGATTTAGTGTAATAACCTACACCGAAACAAGGCTTCTTATCATTCTTATTTGTTTTTATCCAACTAAATCCTAAAGTCTTATAAGTAAAGCCCCATTCTTTAAACATTTTTATTTGTTCATCTAATAAAGGAAATGTAACCCATAGAAATAAAGCACAATTTTCAGCAGCCAGTTCTTTTATAGGAAGATTCTTTATTTCTTCCATAGTCATTAAGTTATAATGTGCAGCTGCACCGCCTCCGAATTTACTATGAACATTTCTGCTTCTATATTTCCAAGGCGGATCAGCATAAATAATATTGAATTTTTCCATAATACTTTAAAGGCGAGTTTATATACTCGCCCTTCTTCTACCCTCCTGTTATTAGTGATAATATTTCTTTTGCAAATGTAATAACGATTCCTCCTGCAAGTGTCATTATTCCATTAGCTCTTTGTGTTGGATCGTGAGATTTTAAGCTCATACCTACTTGAACTATTCCAAATCCTAGAATAATCATTCCAACAGCTCTAATTAAACCGAATACAAAATTCGACAAATTATTTACAACCGCAATAGGATCATCAGCTGCAAATACATTACTTGCTTGTAAAACAAATAGCAATACCACATAAAATACTATAAATGCTATTTTCCAACCTAGATTTTTTACTTTAAATTTATTTTTTATATTTTCTTTCTTCATCTTCAATAATCTCCTTTACAAATTTTTCTAATTCTTCTTCAGATACAAGTTCGTAATCTGACTTTATCTCATGTACTTGTTTTGATTTATTAACATTTTCAATATCACTATAATTAAATGTAACGCTAGCAATAGCGTTTTCAGTTATTCCATGCTCATAAGGTTTTGCTTTTCCATTTGCTGTTAGTACAATATTAGGGTGTTTTAGCATGTTGTATTTAAAATCCTTTACTGGTCTTTCTCCACGAATAAAAAGTAAGGCATACTTGTTATCAAGCATCCTTACTTCATCTGGAGTCATAAGTTCTCTTCCTGTATTTTGAATATTAGTCGTATAATTTCCATGATTACCATAGCTTCTGCTATAAGTATCCATATCTATTGTTTCTTTACCGAGCAATTCACTACAATACTTATGTGTAGATTGTTCGTTTCCTCCTAAATACAAAAATGTGTCGCAGTTACCTACTATTGATTCCCATTGTTTTTCAAATAAGGCTTTAAGTTGCGCTAAATTTTGTAGAATAATTGAAACAGAAACATTTCTAGATCTCATAACTGATAATATTTTGTCGAAATCATCAGGAAGAGAAACATTTGCGAATTCATCCATTACAAAGTGAACATGAATAGGAAGACTACCGCCATACTTATAATCTGCGGTATAAAATAATTGTTGAAATAATTGAGTATATAAAATGCTAACTAAAAAATTAAACGAAGTATCGTTGTCTGGAATTATTGCAAATAGAGCAGTTTTCTTTTCTCCCAAAGTAGAAAGTTCCATCTCATCTGTACAAGTAATTCCTGCAAGACTCTCTAAATTAAACTTCTCTAAACGAGATTGTAGAGTTACTTGTATTGACTTTAATGTTTTAGCAGATCCACTATGATAGCTTCTATAATATTTTAAAGCTATATGATTTGGCTCTTCATCTTCTAACCTATTAAATAAGGTGTCTAAAGGGCTTTCTTCAGTATCATCTTCTCCGCTTACTTCTCCTTCTCGTAGCATTTCCATAACCATACTAAAGTTTTGTTCTTCTGGAGGAGCTTTATATACTAAATAAAAAATAAGAGCTAATAATAACATACTAGCTGCTGTATCCCAGAATGGATCGTTTGTTTGTGAACCTTTTGGAGTAGTTGACTTGAATAAATTTGTTACTAATCTTTGAACATCGTTATCACTCTTTAAATAAACAAAAGGATTATAACAATGAGATTTCTCCATATTTATTAAGTCTAAAACTTTAACATCATAGCCTTTAAGTTTTAATAAATAACCTGTATCACGCAATATCTCGCCTTTTGGGTCTAATATTACATAAGACGAATTTGCTTGCATTACATTTGGCTTACAATATGAAAAAGTTTTACCTGCTCCAGATCCACCAACAACTAGAACATTGACATTTCTTTTATGTTTACGACCATTAAGACCTAATTCGACATTTTCTGTCAAAGTCTTATTCATGTTTTCTGGAAATTGTTTATATTTTTTATTAAGCATATTTGCAGTTCCCCATCTTGCTGATCCATGTTCTTCTTTTCTTCTATAATTTTTTTTGGAAGATTCGTAAAATAAGATTACAAAAATATAAATGAGTAAAAAAATTAGAATAGTTTTTATACTATTCTCTGACCATAAAATATTAAAAGGATTGTTAAATACATTCCCAAAGTTATTAAAAATACTAACTAATCCACCTTCAGTAATAGGCGCAATTAGTAAAGCTAACCATACAACTGGGATAACTCCAATAAAGTATAATAAATAATTATACTTTTTATCTTGTGTGTTCAACGCTACTCTTTTGCATTTTGCCCTTATCGATTATATATAGTAATAATTCGTTAATATCTGTTGTATCAATATTTTTTTCTATACATTTTGTTCTTAAGTCGTTAAGGGCATTTATAATCAAGTGATATTGATCTTCTGTTACAATTAAAACTCTTTTCATCGCTACCTCCTACTTTACTTTATCTTTTTTTGATTTATTTTTAGTTTTAGTAACTGTTTTATCTTTAGATTTCAAGTCTTTCTTTTCTTCTTTTATCTCATGAAGTGTTTCTCTAACAGATTTACGATTTTCGCTTCTGTTTACTTCCTTTGATATTTTTGAGTAAGGCTCTGACGGACGACTTGTTTCCGTTTTCGCCATACTGAAATTTGAGGTATCAATCTCCTCTTTTTGAAGAGGCTTTTTAAAGCTTATATCTTGCTCAAGTTCTTCTTTTGATTTTGTTTGAATTCCTATATTGTTTTCTTCTTTTTCTGCTATTTCTTTTTGAATTTCAGTTTCAATTTCAGCAGGATTTGAAGTTGTTAGTTTAAATCTTTCAACTATACGATCTATTTTACTAGCATCTTCTTGTCTAACTAAAATATCAACTACATTGTCATATTTTTTATTCTTTCTATCTACTAATGCACAATATAGAACTCCATAGCTTTTTGCAGCTCTTGTAAATTTAATTAAATCTTTTTGTTGTAATGTAAATATTTTTAAAGGTTTACCAGATTTAAGCATAGAATTTAATCTTGCTTTTCCTTTAGTTTGTTTATGATTCTTCATTTCATTAAGAAGAATACCTAAAGCATGTTCTGCGCCTTTACCTGTAATTGTAGCTGCGCATTTAATAGCTTCAAAATAATATTGAACCATTTCATTTGCAGCATCTCCTCCAGTATTCATAAGCGTTTCTCCTTTCTTTTATTTTTCTTTAATTCTTGCTCTTCTTTTTGAGCTTGTTCTTCTTTCTTTAGTTGTTCAAGATTTTCTTTTATCTTTGGTATTCTTGTTTTAATATCTTCGCATAACAACACCTCTTTTCTTAATCTATTTATTATTTCAGTTTTTGCTGAAATTTGATTACATATTTCTTGTCTAATATCTTCATTTTTCTTTGAAGCTCTTCTATCCCATAAAACGCCTCGTTCTCCTAATGCTAATTTTAATTCTTCATTCTTTTTTAAATAATATTTTTCTAAATCAGAAGCGGTTTCTATTTTATTATTTGAAAGTAGCTTTGCCTCTTCAGAATATTTATCCATCTTTGCAATATCTGCTTTCATTTCTGGAGTAAGCTTTATATATGGATTTCTATTGTTTAGTCTTAATAAATACATATAATGAAAATATATAGCCATAAATCCTTTAACTTTGAATTTTCTTTTTGAAACAGTAAATTCATGTTTAAAAGGTTTATTATATTCTTCTATAAATGGAATTCTAATATCTTGTTCTGATAAGATTCTTTTCTTAATATTCTCTATTGTATAATCCTCTCCGAATCTTCTTTCAATTCTTATATTTCTTTTATAGTTTTTATGTCTTATACTTAATTTGTCATATCTTTCAGTAACTTCATAATCCATCTTATTCATAATTTTAATAAACTCTTTATATGAAAAAGCTTGTCTAATTGCGAAGTCTAAATCTCTTTTTGCTCTGGAAGCTTCTGTATTATAAATTCGTTCATAATTTTTATAAAAATTGTCATAGTTAATTCCTTTTTTAGTAGATTTTTCTTCTCTAGTTTTTAATCCATATTCCTTACAAAGTTCATCAGATTCATGTCGCATAAAACCGTAACTACTTCTATTATCATAAAATCTTTTACCATCTTTAAAAGAAACTGAATTGAGAACGAAATGATTATGTAGGTGTCCTGTGTTAAGATGTGTTGTTACAACAACTTGAAATCTATCTCCCCATAATTGCTCTGCAAGTTTTACTCCAATTTCATGAGCTATTTCTGGAGTTAAATTCTTTTCTTCTTTAGTTTCTTCAAAAGACTGGTATGCATGAAATCCTAGTATGCCATCAGTCTTATTGAATTGCAACTTTACAAGATTCATTTCATCTGAAGCAATTTTTGCATTACAATTTATTCCTGTAACAAAAAATTGTTTTTCAGTTTTATCTTTATTCATTGCATAGTCTAATGTATCATCTAAAGAAGTTCTTTTTGTCTTTTTACCATTTTCAGAATAGTTAATTACTTTTCCTAAATTGTTTGTTACTTTCCAAATCTTTGTAACAGCCATATCTTATTACCTCCTATAAATATTCAGATTCTAATCTTTTCTTTAAGTTTAATAAATTTGCTCTTAACCTTTTTAACTGTCTAATAAACTCTTTAGGATCTGTATCTTCTTCTTCCCAATCTTCAATTTTTATAATTGTATTTATTCTTTCTGCTATTTGATTAAGATTAGATCCCATTAAAGAAAATTCCTTCATATATTTGTAAAATTCATCTGGTGGTTTTTCTTTAATTTGAGTTCCTACTATAAGTTTTCTCAAATATTCAGATTTATTTGTTTCCATTTTAGAAATTGTATCTTCTAACTTGAAATATTCCTCGTCATTGAGTCGTACTTCAATTTTATGCTGTCTTATTCTTCCATGTGGTACATATTTCTTCTTCATAATCTTACCTCCTTAAAATCGATTCTAGGGGTTTGGGGTGTCCCCATAATTTAGAATTTGATAGGGCGATTTCCGACCGACCAAATTCAGTGCTTGCTTAAAACTAAAAAACAAATACAAAAATTGCGTATTTATCTTTCACTTTCAGCTATTAGAAATTGCTTATATTTTTCAATTTCCTCTTTGTTTTTTAAACCTAATGTATAGCATAAATAGTCGTTATAATCTTTGCCAATAGGAGCAGGAATATCTCGAACTTTATACTTTTCTCCCAACAAAAAAAGAAACGCTTTTGTTGCATTTCTTCCTGCATTATCATTATCAAAATGTAGAATAATTTCTTCAATGTTATTATTCTTTTTTAAGAAATTTTCTATTGTTATAGGTAGCTTACTTTCAGATATTTCCTTTTGAGTTTGATATACTCCAGACAAAGCTATCATATTATTTTCTTTCCAATTATAGCCTTTTTCTTTTAATAAAGTAGCATATGATAATAAATCTATACTGCTTTCAAAAAGGTGTATTGTATTGATTTTATTATTTACTATTCTAAAAGAAAACTCTTTACTACTTCCTTTAGCTTCTTTCATAAATCGTTCAGAATTTGTTGATCTTAAACCTGCATATTTAATATTTTTATTATCATCATAGCCTAAAAAAACGACATTGTTTGTTGTTTCTTCTTGATAGATTAAATTGTTAATTATACAATAATTTATTATACTTTCATCAATTCCTCTATTCATTAAGTAGTCAACAACTTGCTCATTTGTACTTGCTTTTTTAGGAAGAATAATATGTTTTTCTTTTGATTTTGATTCTTGTTTTATATATCGTGGAGGACTTATTTCAGATTTATTTAATACTCTTTTGACTGCTTGAGGTAGTGTATAACCTTCAACTTTTATTAAATAATCTATTGCACTTTTACCACCAATATTAGTAGAAAATCTATGCCATAATCCGTTATTTATCCTAACGCTATCGTGCTTTTTTGTTGTATAAGTATCTCCAGAAACCTTAACTAATTCGTAAGGTTCATAGTTCTTTAAATATGTTAATAAATCCATTTTTCTTGCCTCTTCAAGCATTTCTTTTGTAACATATTCACTCATTTTCCTTGCTCCTTTCTCTTAAATTATCTGGTGTTTTCTATTGTATTTTTTACTTTTTTAATGTAAGCGCTTGTTAATGAATTTACAGACTTATCAATAGAAAAGTTAAGATCAGCTCTTAAATTTCCATCTTGAGTAAGCCAATCTTCATACATTTTTTGAAGCGGTTTTTTGCAAGATAAAATTGCGTTTATTTCTTTCTTTGATAAGTTGGTATCATATAATAAACCATCAATTATTTCTTGTTTTACAGTTAATTCATAAGCTTTATCAACCGCAATATCAACGCCCATTTCTTTTACTTCTTGCTTAAAATCTTTAAGCTCTTGTTCTAATTTTTCTTGTAATTTATCTTCCATAAAATGCTCCTTTCTTAAATTTTATTTTCATAATAAATTTGTCTAGTGTCGAAACCATTCGCAACTTTTGGAATAAGTTTTTCAGTAATAACATTGTTTTCTAAATAATTTCCAATACAATATTTATGAATCATTTTTTTATTATTTAATTCATAATATTTATCGTTATTTGTTATTATTTCATTACAAAAACAACAAGTTCCAATACTTGCTTCTCTTAATCTACAAGTTGCAAGTTTAATATGTTTTGCAAGTTTTTCAGCATCTTCAATAGATAAAAAACTATGACTATATTTACGATCTATTTCGCCTTTTAATCTTATATAAATGCCTTTTCCTTGTACTTCTGCTCCAACTTCCCATTCACTATTTAGCATAAAAATCACTTCCTTTACTTTTACCTTGCATCCCTATTTCTTCGAGATTTTTCTCTTTTTTCTTTATCAAATAAATTAGGGCTGTCCTTCATTTTTTGAGTAATTATTCTATTGTAATTATCAATAAATACCATATCTTTAAAAGTTCCATATCTTTGGTGTTCTATAATTTTAAAATAAGTTTTTTGATCGTGCGTACCAATAAATACTTTATTTGCTCCTAAATTTCTTCCTAAATTTTTAAAGAATCCATTCAGATTTTCTATGCTTTGATTTAACATTTTATTTGGAATATCAACTACCATTCTAATATTATTTTGTGTGTCTGTTAGTATTGCTGTTGAATATTCTTTATCATTTTGTATTTTCATAAATAAAGCAATTAGTTCATCACGACTTGATATTTTCATATTATAAAATGAATTATCTATGAGTTTTTCATCAATGTTATTTAACAAAGAATCATCTAAAATTTGTTCTTTTGGCATTAGAATTCTACCTTCAGAGTCTTCTTCAATAAATGAATATCTATTAGCACTTCCTATAATAATATGACCTAAAAAGCCCTCAACATTTGCAGCAAAATTCTTTGTTACTTCCATATCTTCTTTAGAAGCTTTTGCTATTCCAGAAGGATGATTATGTGCTAAATAATATCCATCAGCTCCTAATCTTTCCATTCTATTAGTCATTTTTTCATAAGTTCTAATTGGATCTCCAGTCTTTTCATTGAATACATATACTCCATCTGGAAGTTTGCTTGTAATTGCTTCCTGACCGACAATTCTATTATCTTTCATATAGAAAATTCTAAATGTTTCGTAGCGTGGATCTCTAAAGATATTACAAACATCGACTAAATCATTTTTGCTCTGAATACTTGAACTACTTAAATCAACATAGCCTTGATTCAACTTTATATTTTCTAATTTGTTATAAATAACTTTAATATTTTTATCCAAGATTATCTCCTTTCTATGCGTATTCTAATTGTTCTTTTATTCTTGTATATTTGTTTATAATATTTTGTAATTCTTCCCTTCTTACTAAATCTAAATAGTCTAAATCATAAATTTTTTGCATTTGTAAATAAGGAATTTCTTCTGTATTTTTATTGTTCATACAAACTCCTTTCCAACAAAAAAAGAAGCTGATATTTTCTATCAACTTCAATATTGTTTATAAAAAGCAGGAACTTTTATAATTCCTGCTTTAACTTTTCTCTATTCTCATAACCATGTACTATTCCATATTTATAAAACAGAAAACATACATAATCTTGTTCTGCTGCATAATTTTTTATGAGTGCTTGTACTTTACTTTCAAAGTCATCATTGAATTCTTTACTTGTATTGTGTTTCTTTAAGATTTGATATAATTCATACAAGCTCGTCAACGATCTTTCCGACAATACGCCGAAGTCTTTTGTTCTTTTCGTAAATATGTTGTTCAATCTTCTTTGAGTTTTCCTCGAACATTTTATCAAGAATAGGATAATCAATCTTATTCATATTCTACCACTCCTTCCACCAAATAATATAATAAAAGAAGCGGAACAAATCAAATGTGCAAATTATCTTTCCTGTTTTTCTTTATTTTTGTTTTTTAGCTGCTTTTCTTTTTCAGATAACAAGTTACTCAACTCATCTATAAAGCCTTCTAATTTTTGACATAATTCGTCATCAGAACCTTCTTCAGCAACTAATACTAAATTATAATAGTTAATGTACTGTTTAATATCTTCAGGAGTTTTTAATTCTTCTTTAACATGTTCAACTGTACGATCATATTCAGAAGTATCAAATATATCATTATCTAATTCAAACTCTAATAATCTATTGTATAGATCTTTCTCCATCTCGCTCTTCCTCCTTCATTTTTATTATAAATTCTAATTCATTATTTCTTTTTTCTGTTAAGTGATAGCATAATTCAGTAAGCATCTTATCTTCTTCCCTTGTTAATTTAAGTCTTTTACCTTGTTCATAAGTAATATTTATAATTTGCTTTGCATTTATAATATTGTTATTTCTTAATTTTTGAAATAAATTAGCTTTAATTTTTAAATCTTTATCTAGCATTTTAGACTCCCTTCTATAAAATAGTAAAGCGACTATATTTCAAGTCGCTATTACTTATTTATTTTTGTTATCTTTATGAGATTTATATATTTTAATTCCTAAATATGCTAATCCTAAAGTAGCTAATAACAATATTCCTAAAGCTAATTTAACATGTGAATTATCTCCAGTTTGAGGAACTTCAATTTTCTTATTTTCAAAATTAAATGTTACTGTACTATCTGATTCTTCAGTTAGTTCATTGTCAATGAACACGCCTTTATCGTTGATTTCAACTTTAACAACTCTATCAGATAATTCATAACCTTTTGGAGCTTTTGTTTCTTTTACGAAATATGTTCCAAATCTTAAATCTTCAAAAATTGCTATTCCTTCTTCTTTATCCGATTTAACTTCTTTAATTAGTTTAGTACATTCTTGATCTTCATATATTGCAAAAATAAATTTATCTTTAATTACTTCTTTTGATTCTGCATCTACTTTAACAATTTTAACATTCTTAAGTATAGGCATATCTTTCATTTCTATTATTTGTGTTTCTTTATCAGTTGTAACTGTGAAAGTAATACTTTCAGTCATCTCATATCCATAAGGAGCTGTTTTTTCTGTTAGTATATAAGTTTTACCTTCTTCTAATCCATTTACAATATGAGATTCTTTAGTTGAAGTCCAATTTTCAATAATATTGCCTTCCTCATCAGTAATTTCTAGTTCAGCGCCTTCTAATTCTTCTCCATTTGTTAGGTCAGTTTTAGAAACTCTAACAATTTTATTTACCAATTTCTCATGTTGAGTTTCCTTGTCAGTAGTAACAGTAAATTCAACATCAGTAGCTTTTACATATCCGTCTGGAGCGACTTCTTCATGAAGTGTATAAGTTTTGCCTTCTTCTAGTCCATTGATTTTGTGAGCTTCTTTGCCAGAAGTCCATTCGTCAATGACTTCTTCTCCGTTCAAAACTTGTATTTTAGCTCCTTCGACCTCTTCGCCGCCAACATCTACTTTAGTCATTTCAACTACTTTGTTAATTAAGACTAAATGTTCAGTTTCTTTATCATAAGAAACAGTAAATTCAACATCAGTAGCTTTTACATATCCTTCTGGAGCAACTTCTTCATGAAGTATATAAGTTTTGCCTTCCTCTAATCCATTGATTTTATGAGCTTCTTTACCAGAAGTCCATTCATCAACGATTTCTTCTCCGTCTAAAACTTGTATTTTAGCTCCTTCGACTTCTTCTCCTCCTATATCTGTTTTTGTTAATTCAACTATTTTATCTATCATTGTTACTTTTTGAATTTCTTTAGTATTTTCAACTTTAAATTCAATGTCTGTTGCTTTTACAAATCCGTCTGGAGTAATTTCTTCTCTTAAAGTATATTCTTTTCCTACTACTAAACCTTCAATTTTATGTGCTTTATCTGAAGAAGTCCATGTATCAATTACTCTATCTCCATCTAATACTGTTAATTTAGCACCTTCTAATTCAGCTTCTCCAGTAATATCTGTTTTGCTAAATTCAAATATAGTTGTATCATTTGAAATATCTCTATTTTCAGTATAGACTTTTGTAACATCATCTGCTTTAACAAATTTAACTTCGTATTTTTTATTGTTTAAAACTAATCCATCTAATGTTTTAATTTCCTGCAATTCATAAGTTCCCATAGGAAGATTATCTATTGTTAATTTTCCTTCTTTTGTAAGGTTATAAGTTCCAACTTCTTGTCCTTCAGTATAATATTTAGAACCATCAGCCATATCAATTATATCTTCTTTTGCTGTAAGTTTAAATTGAATACCGCTTAAGTCGCTAATATCTATAAGAGATGTATCTACATTTTCTCTTAAAGCAACTGTTTTATTTAATTTTAAAGTTCCTGTTGGTTGCTCATTTTTAATTACAACTTCTTTAATAAAATCTCCATCTTTGTCTGTATCAAAATCTTTTAAGTTTTTGATTTCAAATTTTACTGGAGCTTCTAATTGTAAGAATCCTGTTGGAATTTTAATTTCAGTTATTTCATATTTTCCGACTGGAAGTGATAAAGGTGTTATAGTAATACCTTTTCCATCGTTGTCTGAATTATAACTATAATCTGGAATTACTTCGTTATCTGCATTTGTTGTAAATGAAGAATAAGTTGTACTTCCTATTTTTTGTGTAATTCTATCGCCTTTTCTATATAAAGTTTTGCCATTACCACGATCTATAATATCGCTTGCAGCTTTAATTTCAAAAGTTGCACTATTTAAAGTAACAATCTTATTTGATTTTAAATCTTTCTTTACAAGTTTTATATAGCTTTCAAATTGCTCATCATTTACAACTAAATGAATAGCTTTTTGAGGTATTTCTTTAACTTCAGATTCATCTTTTGTAATAGAAAAACTAAAGTCAACTGCTGTTCTAAAATCAGTAGGAGTTTTAGTTTCTTTTACAATGTATTTTCCAAAAGGAAGTTTATTTTGAGTATAAGCATTTCCATTACTATCCGTTGTTATTATTTCATAAGTCGGAGCTATAACTTGAGCTTGTGAAACTCTGTTAGCATCAACATCAACAGTATTACCTTCTTCATCAATACCGCCCCATACTTCAGCGTAAGTATATCCTTTAGAATATGCTTTCTCTACTGCTGAATTTAATTTTATAGTAAATTCAGCACCTTCTAAACCTTGTACTAATCCAGATTGTACTTTGATTCCACTTTTAAAAACATGTAATTGCATTTTCTTTGCATCTTCATTACTTGTTGTTTTATTAGTAATAACTTTAGTATATTGATCTTTATATACTAGATTAGCTTCATATTCTTTCTTATCAATTAAGTAACCTTTTGAAGCTGTTTTTTCTTTAAGAATGTACTTACCTAAAGGAAGTTCTGTAATATCTTCAGTTTCTCCTTTTTCATTCATTGTACGAGTAGCAACTAAATCGCCTTTTGAATAGTATTTTTTTGTTTTAGCTTTATTATATATATCTTCAGCTGCAAACACTTCATAAACTGCTCCTTTTAATTCAGCATCTCCTTGAGGTGTTGAACCTGTTTCAGAATCTTTCTTTATGATTGTAATTGTTGCAGTTGGCTCATCATTTGTTCTTTCTGCGTTTGCATAAATAATTTTAGTATATTGATCTTTATATACTAATTCAAATTTATATACATTTTCATCTAATAAGTATCCTTCTGGAGCATTAATTTCTTGATAATTATATTTCCCTAATTTTAATCCAGTAACTTCAAATTTTCCATTTGAATCTGTTGTAAATGTTTGATCGTAATTATCATTCCATACTCTCCATGTTGAATTTTGTAAAACTGCTGACTTATCAGCATTCTTTTTAATTAAAGTAAAGTTTCCTGTTGGTTCTTCATTTGTTATAGCTTGAGTTGCTGTTTGACTAACTCTAACTTCTACATTATAGCTATTTGTATCTAATAAGTAACCATAAGGAGCTTGTATTTCTTTAACAGTATAAATTCCTTTTTTTAATTTATCTAGTGTTATTTTTCCATTCTTAACTTCTACATCTTTATTGTATCCATTAGAACTTGAAACATTGTAAGTAGCTCCATTAACTAAATTTCCTTTTGTATTTAATTTTTGTAATTCTAACTTTCCAAAAGTTTCAATTTTAAGTGCTAAATTTAAAGTTACAGGATCATTGTATTGCATTGCATATAATTGATCTTGTGTACCAGAAGGAAATTCAAAATAAACTGTTGTATCATTATCTTCAGTTCCATCTTTAATCATTCCCCATTCTTGAAATGTATTGTCAGAAATTCTAATATTTTCTGTTTCAACATCTTCATTAACAGTAATTTTCATATCATTGCTTCCTGCTGAATGTTGGTATCTTATTCCGTTTTCAGTTTTATCTAAAGATTTATAACTAGCAAGAACTCCGTTAGTATCTGTTATTGTTTTAGATTCTCCTGCTGTTATAGTAATTGTTGTTCCATTAAAACTTGGTCTTGCTTGAATTTGTGAAATTTGATTTTCTATATTATTTTTAAAATTAACATATTCAGCTTGTATGTTACTATCAATAAATGTTGCAGAACTTTGTCTTAAAGTTTCCCAGATAAATTGTTGAGTAAGAACATATTGCTTTTTATTAGCATCAGATGTTCCTCCATTTATTACATAATCTCCATGTTGCTTATACCATCCTAAATATGCAATTTTACAAGCTTTTCTAATTGTTGAATTTTGTGGTGTATAATATTCTCCACTATAAACAACTCCTGTATCAAAGTCTATTCCATGCTCTGCACAAAATACTGTTCTTTGTTCTCCAGTTGTATAGTTTATTAGTCTTCTTAACAATACGCCATATTGACTATTTGCATTATCTGTTGTTTTGATGTAAGAAGCAAATTGTCCGCCAACCCATTTTCCAGATCCAGAAGCAGCAAATACAGGTTGAGCAACACTAAATAACATTAAAATCAGCATTAAAACTGATATAATCTTTTTAAATTTTAAAATTTTCATTTTCTACCTCCATTTTTAAACATAAAAAAAGAACAAGTAATTTAATACTTGCTCTAAATAATTTTTATTTTATTTTTTTAATTATAATAAAAGTTTATAGTCCACTTTCCGCAATAAGGACAACTCCAGTCTTCATAACCATAAGGACAATTCTTGTTATATGTTTCATCATCAATCTCGAATTTTTCCCACTTATCGCCCCATGTTTTTATTATTGATTTATAATAATTTATAGCTTCAGATTCAGAATTAAACCATTTTCCAGAGTTCCCAGTTCCTACTCCATGATTATTTCCAGAACATTTTGGAGTTTCTACATGTTTAGGCTCTTCTTGTTTTGGCGTTTCTTGTTTTGGAACATCTACTACTTTAGGTTCTTCTTTAACTTCTTGCTTAATTTCTTGAGGTGTAGTTTCAACTTTTGTTGTTTGAACTACTTGAGTTATCTTTTTCTTTTCTGGTGTTGAACTAATAACTTGTTTTTCTTCGTGTGTTTCTTGAATTTGAGTCTGATCATCTATTCCTGTTATTTCAGTATTAGTCTGAACTTCTTCTATTTCTGTATTATCTTCAATTATTTTATTTTCAGGTTCATCAATAACATTTTCTTGATCATTCTCGATAATCTTCTGTTTTTCTTCTGCTAATACAAAATTAGAATTATTATTCCCATTAACTGCTTTTATGATTATAGTCAAGCTTAAAAATATTATTATTAAAATTATAATTGAGAAATATATATACTTTTTCATGGTACATCCCTCCTATTACTTTCAGGATAGCGTGATTTTAAAGATTCATCAAATGTGTAAATATATATAATTATAATAATTTATACATTTACTCTTTAGTTAGTAATATAGTTAGTAATAATAGGGATTGTAAGGGAAAGAAAATAAAAAATTATCTTGAATCTCTTATTTTCTGTTTCCACTCTTTTTGATATTTCTCTAACAATTCCATAATTTTGTTGTTAATTTGCTCATTTGAATAGTTTTTAGGAAAATAATGTCTAATATTGTCGTACGAGGTTTTAAATTGTTCTTTCTGATTTGGCTTTTCTTCTCGCATAATATCTTCAAGTTTATCTTCAGTTAATTCTCCTTTTTCATCAAGTTTACGCAATAATTGAGCTTGACTTAATGTGGGAGTAGCTTCATCATATTTAAAAATGTCGTACAAAAACTCTTGATTATCTTCGCTTATGTAAGACAATTCAACAGCAGGTCTTAAAGCTATTCTTTTGTCATCAACTAAATCTAATAGTGCAGGTATTAAGTAGGTCAAGCGTATAAATCTTTGTATATTTCTACCACTTTCGCCAACTTCTTCTCCTAAAATATCAACAGAAACTTTTTTATCTAACTTCTCGCCCACTGGTCGAGAAGTATCTTCTAATTGTTTTCCTTGATGTTTCATTGCTTCTAATTTCATCTTATAAGCAAATGCTTTTTCTGAAGGAAGTAGTTCCTCCCTTTGAATATTAGAATCCACCATTAAAATAGTAGCTTCATCATCTGTTAGATTTTTAATAATACAAGGAATTTCTTTTAATCCTGCTTTTGAAGCTGCATGTTTTCTTCTATGTCCTGAAATCATCTCATAGTTTCCATCTTTCTTTTGTCTTACTATTGTTGGAAGTATTACTCCTTTTTGGCTAACACTTTCAATTAAGTTACTCATTTC
Organism: Clostridia bacterium; assembly: GCA_017934475.1. Classification (GTDB taxonomy): domain Bacteria; phylum Bacillota; class Clostridia; order TANB77; family CAG-508; genus UMGS1663. The sequence continues at coordinate 131,643 of JAGBJN010000006.1, forward strand.
TTCGTTATCAATAACTTTAAAAGGATGATTTGGAAAATCACTAATTGATTCAATAGGAATATTTATAACAGTTTCTTTATTAGCATTATCTCTTTCTTCTTGTGTTGTAAATATACTATCTAGCGAAGCAAGGTTCATTTTTTGTTTTTGATCTTTCATCTTGCAAAACCTCCTTTGCTAGATTTTCATAAGCTTTTGCAACAGTTCCGTTTTTATCATATTCAAAAATACTTTTACCTTGAATTGTTGCTTCAGCTGTTTTAATTGCTAAAGGTATTTCAGTATCGTATATTTTAATAGATTTACCATAGTTCTCATCAAGTTCTTGTCTAACTTCTTTTGCTAGATTAGTTCTTCTATCAACTAAAGTTAATACTATCCCTTTAATTTTTAAGCTAGGATTTATTGTTCTTCTAACTTTAGAAACAGTATCAAATAAATAAGTCATTCCTTTAGCTGCAAGATATTGACTTTGAACTGGAACTATAATCTCATCACTACAAGCTAAACAATTTATAGGAATAAGTCCTAATGAAGGCATGCAGTCGATAAGAACATAGTCATAGTTATCTTTTACCTTGTTTAAGCAATTTTTTAATATAAATTCTCTGCTCATAGTATTTCCTAAAGAAAGCTCTACTCCAGATAAACTTAAATCAGAAGGAATTAAATCGATATCTTCTTCATGGTGTAATATGCCATCTTTAATATTTATTTCTTCCTCCATCATTTCAGCATTCATAATTTCTGTAAGTCTAATAGGCATATCCTCTTGTCTATAATAACCTAAAGAGGTTGTTAAGTTTCCTTGAGGATCTGCATCTACTAATAAAACTTTCTTTCCTTCTTTTGCTAGAGCAACTCCGAAGAGAAAGCGTTGTTGTTGTTTTACCAACTCCGCCTTTTTGATTTGCTATTGCAATTACTTTTGTATCTTGCATTTTTTACCTCCTGTTTTTTCAGAAGGTATAAAAAATAAGCTGAACTGTTTCATTCAACTTAACATGTTAGATATTATTTCAATAACTATATTTTTGTTTCAATTTTGATTAAGGAAATTAAAGATCAATGTCGAATATTATTAACGAATATAAATTTTATATGAATGAAATCTCTTCGAGGGGGGTTACTATTATCAAAGTTTTGTGCAAAAAGAGATAGGAGAAAAACTATATATGTAAAAAGTTCCTATCTTGCTGTATTTCAAGCTTTTTAACACTTTTACACTTATATCTTTAATAACAACTTATATTACTTATTTATTAAAATGTCTTATATTTGATCCTGGAGCTTCAATTATTTAAGCTTATTCCAGGATTTTATTTTTTTCTTATATAATTTCATTTCCAAAATATTTTTTTATTATAATTTTTAAATTTATTTTATAAAAAAAATTCAAAAATCTCCAAATCCTTTATTTTCAGCATTTTTACGATTTTTACAGATAACAAACTATATGTCCTTTTTATAAAAACGCCTTAAAATCGATTCTCGTGCGTCGTTTTTTTAGCCGTTTTTCAGCAAATTTCAAAAACATGCAAAATATCAATATTTTGATGATTTGTATATAAAATTACATCAAATAAATATTATATTAAATCAAATCTTAAACATGTAACTTGTTAGGTTTAATATAAAAATGTCTTAAAATTGATTTTGAAGCTTTTGATTTATAAAATAATATTAGTAGTTTAATAATTAAATCTGATCTGATAAATTTATAAAATTATCTATTATAATATGTAAAAATTTATTTTTTTAGACAAATGTTCGGTTTTAAAATTATAAATCGAACATTTAAAATTTAACATTGCACAAATTTAAAATCTGAATTTTATAAATTAAAAATTTCAAATTATAATTTTTATTTTTATAATTTTGCTTTATAAAAATTTTTTAAAATATTTTTGTAGAATCTTCTGGAATAAGTTTTAAATTTTTTTATTTAATTATTAAATCTCTAATCTTTTAAAGTCGCCCCTCTCTCCTACTTTCAGGTTATCTAATTTAAAATTCTGATAATATAAAAAAGTGCTGACCACCTTAAATTAGCCATGCCTATACTATTTTCGCTCGCCACTACTTATAGTAATTATTGGTCATAACAAATATTAAGGTGGTCAGGTGGAAACCACAGCACATTCAGCCTTTTTTACTTAGGTGTATCCAATATTGATACTTTTGGTGCTACAGGCTACCTAAGCGCAAAACTTCCACTATTTTGCTTTTTTGAAAATTAAGATGCGCATATTATACACACCTCCTAACAATCTTTCCATATTACAGGAAAGATTTTATGTGATAAAGAATATACTTTATCAATTGAATTATATCATAAGTTAAGCAATATTGCAACGTATTAAGTTTTTTAAATTTTGAAGTTCCTAAAAATAGAACATTTTCTTATACTTTCAATTTTTTTATCAAATGGGATTTACTTTTTTAAGTAACCTTAAATTTTGAAGGGGTACTATTATCAAAGTTTTGTGCAAAAAGAGATATCTCAAAAAAATAGTCTGTAAATTAAAAGAGAAGATAAAATATCCTCTCTTTTGTTGTGATTTACTTTTGAGCGATTATTCCATAATATCTTCTTATTAATTTAATTCCTTTTTCAGTTATATTTTCTGCTACATATTGTTCAAAAATATCTTTTTCAATAGGAACTCTTTCATATTCTTCATTATTTTTTAATTCAGATAAATCATCTAAAATTGGTGTTTTTAAAAGTAAAGCATATAAATCTTCTTTTGTTTTGTAATATTCTATTACATGTAAAGGAATTAATTCTACATCTTTGAATCCAGCATCTAATACTGCTTCATAGTCTACTAAACTTATTGGTTTATTATCATGTAAAGCCTGTCCTCTATTAAACATTCTTTTTAAACTCCAACAATCTAGTTTATCAACACCTCTTATTATTAAGTAACCTCCTGGTTTTAAAGTGTTGTATATTTGCTTTGGAACGGTTACTGTATGACGTGCAGTTACTATATCAAAATAATTATCAGGAGTGTCCATTTTTAAATTATTCATAACTTTAAACATTATGTTTTTCTTACCACTTTTTTCTAAATTCTTATTTGCAGCATTTATCATTTCTTCAGAAAAATCAGTTCCTAATATTTCTGCACACTCAGGAAATCTTTTTAAAACTTTTTCTCCAGCAGCTGTACCTAAATCAAGTATTTTTGAATTTTTAGTTACATGTTTTATGATTTCATCTTCATAAATCCAATTTGTGAAGTTTTCAACTTCGTAGTTTATATCCTCAAAAGACCAATTTGCTAATTGGCTGTAATAATCGTGTTCATTTGTTTTCATATTTATTACCTTCTTTCTTCTTTCTTCTTTTTACTTTTATATTTATTATACTAACTGTGATTTAATAAAAAAGAACCTCCTTTCATGAATACACAACAAAAATAACCACAAAAAATTTTGTGTATATTTTATTGCCATTCATGAGGAGATTCTAAAGGCTCTTCATTATTCCTCTAAACTTTTTTAGTTTACTGGTAGTAAAACGCGAATGAGCGAATTGAATTACTACATTTTTATTATATCATAACTCCAAATTTAAATCAATGTAAAGAAAAATTATTTATTAGTAATTAAAATTTCAATATCTCCATCTTTAGTTAAATTAGTTATTTCGAAATTATATTTTTGATTATTATCTACTGATTTACTTGATGAACTTCCTAACTGATATATTCCTTCGTATTCTTGACCATCAACTTTTATGACATATGGTACAGCTATAGCAAAACTTACTGTTACACCTTCTTCATGTTCAGGAACTTGCCATTTTACTTGTTTTGTAATTTTAACTGAATCATTTGTACCTTTTATTTTAACTTCTTCCAATTGTTTTATATATTGTTTAGTATTTAATTCTATTTCAGATACGGTTGGTATAGGATTACTTTTGTTATCTTTTTTGTTATTTACAAATTTATCCCAAAGAATAAATCCAATTAATCCTACAACTATTAAAATTAAAATGACAATTATAATTTTTCCTCCGTTTTTCATAAAAATCTCTCCTTTGTTTTTTTGTTTATATTATAAATTATAAAATATTATTTTTCAAGCATATTATTTTATATTATTTTGATCTAAATTATTGAAACTAGTATTTAATTATTTTTGCATAATTTATATAATTTTCTAACTTCTTTTCAAAATTTTCTCCTTCAATATAATCAAGAGCATATTCCATTACAACATTTTGTTTTTTACCATATTTTATTAATAAATTTGATAAGACTTTTTCGTTTCCTAGTTTTTCTATAGGGTAATGATCTCTATTTTCTTTATGTGAATGTATATGAATATTGTTTAATCTTTCTTCTAATATTTGAGGTAACTCGTTTGTTACTATATTATCTATAGTTTCATGCCCTATATCATATGTGAATTTAAGTTTTGGTTCCATATTTAAAATTTCAATTAAATCTTCTTTTTTTAGCCTAACTATATTACCTAACTTATTTAAATTTTCAATGCTTATATCTATATATTTCGAATAGTTATTATCTTCTATGCACTTAAATACTAGTTTTATAGTATCTTTTGTTTTATCTATACTATCCTTATAGTTTGAAGATTCTACTGGATGATAAACTATATTGATTTTATCATTTGTAATTTTAGATAATTCTACTGCAAAACTTAAATAATTTTCAATATCAGTTTGATCTTTAAAAGGTAATGAATGTAAATTAATTTTGTATCCTTTTTTGCATATAAGTTTAGTGAATTCTTTTACGTATTCTTCATCATTTTTGTTCTCAGTTGCAATTTCAAATCCATATATAAGTTTAGATTTATCATATTTTTGAATTAAGTGAAGTAATTCATTTGGTTTTATTCTGAAAAATTTATTATTTAAACTTAATGACAATTTATCCATTTTTGATATTCTTCTTAAATTTAGATAAGCAATTCCTACAAGTATTGTTTGAATTATTGCATTAATTGTTGTTAAATATAGACCACAATAAAAATAATATAAAATCCAAGGTATGTTAATTAGAAAAATGGCCATTTTTAACTTTTCTTTATCTAAATACCAATAAATAAGACAACCTATTATTACAAGTGCTGAGGGAACAATGTCTATTGGCGTTTTAGCTGAAATAAATAAAACTATAAAATGCATAATTAAGCAAAAAATAAGTGGTAATTCAGTTTTATATTTATCTTTAAATATGAATATAAAATATCTAATGCCTGTTGTTAAAACAGGTAAAATTGCTGCATAACTGCCAACACTCCAAAACATTAATATAGAGAATATCGTTCCTAAAACATAAAAAATAAATATATTCCTTTTTTTGGTTGAATATGCCCCTAAGTAACCAAAAAATATTTCCATAAAGATTGTTAATGTTATTTACTCTTATCTCATAATCCTTTCTAGATAAAAAAAGACGATTTTATTCGTCTTTCTTAAATTCATCAAATGTACATATTCTTTTATTATTATATATTGATTTCCATTTTACATGTTTTGATGAATTTGTAATTTCAACTGAAATATTTTTTATTGGATATGTTTTAAAGTCAATTGTTTTAATGAAGTTTACTAATTCATCATAACATTGTTTAAGTTTTATTTCATCAATTACTCCTTGATCATTTGCAACTTCACATATTAATGTATTTTTCTCATATACATAATCTTTTTTATATGTTATTTTACTAGCATTAGCATATTTACCATAATAATAATCTAAAACTTTTTCATCAAAATTATTTTCTAATCTATTTGATACAGATTCCATTCCATAGTAATAGTTATCAATAACATCAAAATCAATTTGATTATATCTTATATGCCAGTAATAATCTTCATAACCATCTTCACCTTTTATTTCTGTATATCTTTCTTTCATTGTATAGTTTTTTATACCTATATTATTTTCTACATAGTTCTTAATATCTGCTAGCACATATTTTTTTGTACATCCTGTTAAGATAAATAATCCTATACTAAGTATAATAATAAGTAAGCCTATTAATATAACTTTATTTTTCATTTATATCAACCTCCAAATTTACTATGAGATAATAGTATAATAAGCTATATAATTTTTCAATAGTTTTTTTTATTTATTTTATTATTAATTACATATTTGGTTATTTATATCATTTATTTCTTTTTTAGCTAATTTTCTAAATTCTACTAAGCTGATGTCTCCTTTGTTTTGGGTATCTTCATTCATTAGACTTGATATATAGTCATAGAATACTGTTTTCTTTGCATAATTCCAGAAATATTCGCTATTTAGCATATCTTTCTTTAACCATGGTTTAAATATTGTATAATGAACTATTTTGGGATTAGGTTTATTGTATAAGTAACCGCATACGTTCCATTTTTCATCTACATACTTTATTCTTTCTCTACATATTCTATTTATATAGTCTTCATCTTGTAATAAAGTATATCTTACGCTATCTAATAAGTTCAAGAATACATTTTCAAAATCCAAATTTCTTAATTCTTTTAAGTTCATTAATAGTACACCAACATTAATGTACTTTTTATAACTTGAAACTTCTATTACTTTTTCTGCGTATGTTTGGAATTCCTCATATTCTTTAAACCAAGGTTCTGGTACTCCACCAATTAAATTGTTTTCAAGATTAACATTATATAATTTTGCAATATCATCAAGAACAACTATATCTGCATCTAAGTATAATATTTTATTATATTCTTGATATATATTAGGGATCAATATTCTATAATATGTAGCATCTGAATAATAATCTCTAACAAATAACTTATCCTTTAATTTTTCTAAAGGTTTCTTGACATTTACAAATTCTATATTAACATTATCTTTTGAATATTTTAAAATTTCATTTATATTTTCTTTTGTAATGCTAGTATATAAGATTTTTATAATATATAAATCTTTATCATTTTTATTTTCGAATATTGACTGAATTGTAACTGCTAAAAAAGGTATATAAGCATCATCTACTGCGAGAAATATTGGTATTTCCTGTTGGTACATTTTATTTCCTCGTTTCATAATCTATTTTTTTGATTTATAACATAATATTTAAAATATTACAATTAAATTTTTATTTTTTTATTATTTTAAAATTTGAAGTATTTCATTAAATTCTTTATTTGAATAAATATATCCTGTATATTCTCCTAAAATATTTTCGTTAATATCAAAATATTTGAAAGTCCATCCTGTTCCGTCTGAGGCGGACTTGTCTGCTGGACTATTAATCGTTGATTTTATAAGATTTTCTATTTTTATAATGTTTTCAATTGAGATATTAAATGTTCTTTCATCTTTTTTACCACTTTTATTATATGAATCATATGTATATACATTTCCATCTCTATATACTTCATAATATTTTCCTAAAAAATAGTCTGATGAACTATTTACTTCTCCCCAGTTGTGTGATTTTATTTCCAACAACTTTATATGCTCAAATGATTGGTTGTTTGAAATAGCATTGGTATTATTTATATTATAAATTATACAAAAACCTATGCATATACATAACAATATAACTATAAAAATACTAATTATAATAATTAATTTAGTTTTCATATATTATTTCTCCTTTTTATTTTAAATCTTTAAATTCTAAATTTTCAATATCAAGTATATCATTATTTTTTCCTATTGTCACTTTAAATACTTCAGGAAATTTAAATATTCGATTTATAATTACTTTATTATTAAATTCTAATTTTCTTAAGTAGTTTTCTTGCATATCTAATAATTTACACCAATTCATTAATAAGAATGATATTGCTGTCCCGTGAGAAACAATTACAATTTGCTTTCCTTTATTATTATTTACAACTTCCCAAAAAGCTTCTGTCATTCTTTTACATACATCTAATTGTGATTCTCCGTCTGGCATCTTCAATTCTTTATCCCAATATTGTTTTACAAAAAAATCAGGATACTTTTCTTTATCTACTGTGCCTTTATTTATTTCATTGAATCTTCTATCAACATTAAGCATTAAATTATTTTTTTTAAGAAAGTATTTTGCTGTTTGCATTGACCTTACATAGTCACTACTATATACAACATCAATATTTTCGAATTCTTTCTCATTACTAAGTATTTTTGCTCTTTCTTCGCCTTCAACACTTAACATTTTCTTTTCTGTTTTTAATTGATTACTGTCATTTGAGTTATAGGTATCAATGCATTTCGGGCTAAATTTTGTGGAATGTCTAATTAGGTATATAGTAGTTGTTTCCATAGTAAACCTCCATGTTTTTATTCTTGACTATTTATTTCATAGTTATTTTATCATAAAAGTTAAAAAAAACAAATAGATGATTATTTTTAAATTTACCATCTATTTGTTTTTTAGTATTAGCATTTTATTTGTATCGATCAAACCATCTGTTGTATACCAAATTTAAAGCCTTTTCATGATCTTTTAATATTGCATTTGCTGCATTTTCTGTAATCACTATTGGATATTTATCATCCTCTGCAGTTAAATAGTAACACCATCCTGAACTATCTCGATTAGTATTTACTATTTTTGTTTTGTAAAGGATAATACCTGTATGATTTGTATTGCCAGATATCTCCAATATTTTATATACATCATTGCAGCATGTACATGATTCTTTAACCAACATAACTGTTTCATCATTCATATTTGCTAACTGTTTTCTTGCTTCTTCCCTTTTAGAAAATATTGTATGTCCCAATTCCTTGGTTGATATACAACTACCTCTATCGAACTCGATAACTAAGTCGTGACATCCTTCATCATTCTTTCCACGGATATTTCTTACTGATTTGCTGTATACTTTTGTGCCTATTATTTGAAAGATTATACTACCAGGATCAGGAATTTTGCTAGCAAATGTATTAGCTTCTGTTTCAGTATTAAAGATTAATCTACCATAATCTTCAAATTTGTATCTATTGTATGTGTCACCATATAATAGAGCAACAAGAATTTTGTGCTTATAGTCCACATCCAAAATAGTTGCACTTGTTACAATTGCTTTTGATCCTTTAGTATAACCCCAGTAGTCAATTACATATACCACCTTGTCTTTTTCTAAAATCCGTTTTAATGATTCCTTCATACGTTTATCCTCCTTAAAATTATTTGATGTTTACTTATATCTCTGTTTACTTCACAAGGAGATATTAAATTTATAGTGTTGTAGCCAATATTATACTATATTTTTTCTTTGATTTCAATATTATATTTTCATTGTTTTTAATAAAAAAAATATATAAAACTCTTTATTATTTATATTATATATGCTATAATCCTAACATGTTCTCAAGGAGGAGAATTTCATATATAGGACAAGTTAACATATCAAATATTTTAACTTAAGGAGGTATATATATGCTTAGAAAGTTGAAAAATATTTTATGGTATGCTGGCGCTGATAGAAATAGCTATGAACGGATAAAGCCAAAAATTCAGAAAATGAATTTAGCTATGACAACTACTTTGTCTGCATTTGCAACAATATTAATTGCAGCTATGTTCTTTTCATCTTTTAATTCTGAAGGAGTAAAGCAAAACAGATATGTCTATATTGCTGGTTTAATAATGTCTGTATTGATACTTCTGTGCTCTTTAACTGTTGCTAAAAGGCACCCTTCAATTGTTACAAGTCTTGTTTCTCTTTCATATTCGATATACTATCTATATGGTATATTAATTGGAACTATTACTGATCCTGAAGGAAAGACGGTAACATTTATGGTTTTATTGGTTTTCATGCCGATTCTTTTTATTGATCGGCCCATGCACGTTATTTCTGTTACAAGTGGCTATATGATTTTTTTCATAATTTTGTGTTATCTTACTAAAACAGGAGCAATCCTTTCTGTAGATGTAATCGATTCAATTGTATTTGCTATTTTAGGATGTGCGAGTGGAATTGTTATTAATCAAATGAAAGTACGTGGTTACATTTTTGAACAAAAACTTCACGAAATCAGTAGAATTGATCAACTTACTCAGCTTCGAAATAGAAATGCATTTGAATTTGAGAAAGATTCAGCTCCAGATTTATGTAAGGTGTCACTTGGATGCGTCTATATTGATGTTAATGGCCTTCATGAAATTAATAATGAAAAAGGTCATGATGCTGGTGATAAGATGCTAAAATTTGTTGCTTCTGAGGTCAAAAATACTTTTTCAGATAAACTTTCCTACCGTGTTGGTGGAGATGAGTTTATAGCTTTTGTTCCTGATGAAGGACTCAATGAAATTGAAAAAGTTGTACAGGAAATGGTTGATATAATCGAGCAACAAGGGTACCATGTAGCTGTTGGTTGTAAAGTTTCTAGAATTCGTCTTCTTTCTATGGATCACTTGATTAGTGAAGCAGAGAAAAAAATGATAATTAATAAGAAGCTTTATTACAAAAATCTTGCAACAAGAGACGCTAGAACAAATAATACTGAATAGATGATATGTTAATAAAAAAAGTGCAATGAACTATTGCACTTTTTTCTTTTTGTATAGAAAATAATAAAAATGCCAACTCGTATTTCTACGAGCTGACATTTTTTATAGAAAAACTTATTTCTAAGGTTTTCTATTTTTACGTTTTAATTCTATAATTCTTTTTCTTTTTTTCCTAGTACCAAAAATATAACTAAAAGTATAATACCAATTACTATAAATATATCTGCAAAATTAAAACAAGGAAAATCAAATATATTAAATTTTATAAAGTCTATTACATAACCCCTAAATAGTCTATCAAATAAATTACCGATACTTCCTGTTAATATCATAATAAATGGAATATTATTTCTAATTTTACCTTTACATTTATTCATAAAATAAATAATTCCAATAATAAGAATAATACTTAAAAAAATTATAGGACTTAATCTCCCTATACCTAGTGCGCCTCCATAATTTTGAGTATATATTATACTAAGAAAATCCGGAATAATAGTTATAGTTTTATCTATTACTAAGAATTTAGTTAATTGGTCTATTAAAAGCATAACTAATATGTATAAATAATATCTTTTTTTCATTTTTTCACCCTCTTATAAATTAATATAATAGTAGAAATGATAACTAATGCTATTGATAGGATTTGTGAGATTCTTAACGGACCTAACATTAGACTATCAGTTCTTAATCCTTCTATAACAGTTCTAGCAATACCATACATTATAAAATACAAGCATGTTAGCTCTCCTGAGAATTTTCTTTTGTTTCTATATAAATATAATACCATAAAAATTATAAAAGTACAAATTGATTCATATAAGAATGTTGGATGAACTTGAATATATTCTCCATTTTCAAATATACCCATTCTGAAAAAACTAGTAGTTTCTACGCCATGTGCTTCTCCATTAAAGAAGTTTCCCCATCTACCTATTGATTGTCCTAAGGCTAAAAAAGGAATAAGATAATCAAACATATCTAAAATCTTAATTTTCTTGATTTTACAAAAAACGACAATAGTTATTGCTGCACCTATTATTCCTCCATATATTGCAAGCCCTCCATTATTTATACTTAATAATTGATTCGGATTTTGAATATAATAATCTAACTTAAATAATACAAAATATACTCTTGCACATATTATTGATATAGGTAAAACAATAAGTGCTAATTTTAGAATAGTATCAAAATTTATATTATATTTTCCATCATCTTTTTTACAAAGAATTAGCGAAATTACAACACCTGTTATTATAAATATTGCATACCAATAAATTCTTGCAAAACCAAAGTCTATTGCAACTCTATTTAAATCAAAACTTAATCCTAATCCCTCAAAATTTATGTGTTCCATCTTATCTCCTTTAAAAAAAGATGAATAATTAAATTATTCATCTGAATTTTCTCTTGCTAAATTTGCCGCAACTTTAATCATGTGAAATACTCTTTTAGATGCTTCCCATCCACCTAATTCATTCATGTAGTTTTTATTAGCTTCAGCATATTCATTTATATCAAAATGAAAACCCATTTCATTTGCTATTTCAACTATTTTTGCATTTTCAGCATCTACATTTTTTTCGTCATATCTTTCAAATCCTCTTCTATTAAGTACTTCTTTAAGGAAAATATCATCCTCAAAAAAATTACATACAAAACTATTTGCGTGATCTATTGCCATATTTAATACCCCTTTCGTTTTTCTTTATGTTATCATAACTAAATATATATTTCAATACTAAAATTTAATTTGTAAATAACTGAACCCAAGTATATGTACCATTATATTTTATTACACCAATTCCAATTTTTTTGAAGCTAGGGTTTATCATATTTTTGTAATGTCCCGCTGAATTTTTCCATCCACTAGCTGCAGATTCAGCACTATAACACTCAGCTATATTTTCAGCTCTTGCTGTACTACTAATTCCCATATCTGATAAAACTGTAAAACAACTTGTCCCATTTGGCCTTGTATGAGAAAATTCATCACCACGAGCTATTTCTATAGCTCTAACACATGCTGCTGTTGTAAGTGATGAATCTAATACTAAAGTACTTCTATCAGATACATCATTTATTTTCTCATCATTTGCTTCTTCTCTAAATTCATTTGTATATTGTAAAATATTTTGAATTAACGAACTATTCTGGATTTTTAATTGATTTGCTTCACTTAATAATTCACTTGTTGATGCATTAAAGCCTTCATCTTCATCAGGAACAGATTCTTGAACATTATCTTCTTCTACAACTTCTTCTTCAACATCTTTTTCATTTTTTGGATTTGTTTCTTCTATATTTTTATTTTGAATTGGTGAAGAATTTAGATCAGAATTAGAACTTTTTTCTTCTTCATTTACATTATTTATCTCTTGGTTATTATTTTCGTCTAAATTTTCATTCTCGTTTAATTCAAACCCTTCTTCTGAATCATTGCTTTCATTTTCTTCCGCTTCTTGAATTATACTTGAGTCTTGACTCGTATTTTTATTTGTTTTCTGTATTTCATTTTCAATATTATGATTTTCACCATTTTTATTACTATTTAAAATTATAGCAAATATTGCAAAACTTATAACAATTGCAGTAATAAGTCCTAAAGATACTATTATAATTATTTTTATTAATTTAGAAGAAAATTTTTCCATAATATATTCTCCTTTCATCTAAAAAAATTATATCAAATGATGTCGAAAAATGAAACATAAAATAAATAATTTTTATTTATTTTTATATATAATTGTTATATAATACTTTTATAAAAATAAATTGGAGTGTGAATTATATGATAGCTCGTGAAGATAATCCAGAATTTCTAAATTCATTTTTAGACTATTCTATAACGATTTTAAATAAATCACCTAATTCTGTAAAAGAGTATAACTATGATCTAGCTATGTTTTTGAAATATATGAAAATTCATTTTGGCATGGTAGAAGAACAAGAATTAGAGAATATTGTAATAAATGATTTTGATATTAATACATTAAAAAGAATTACTCTTGAAGATATTCATGCATTTGTATCATATTTGGCAATAAATAATAAAAGCAAGGCAGCTACAAGAGCAAGAAAAATTTCTACTATTAGAATATTTTTTAAATATCTATCTACAAAAGAAAAAATATTAGATGTTAATCCTGCTCAAAACTTAGAAACACCAAAAAAAGAAAAAAGAATGCCTAAATACCTTACTCTTGAAGATAGTGAAAAATTACTTGATGTTACAATTAATGATGAGAACAGAAATAAAGAAAGAGATTTTGCAATTATTACCTTATTTTTAAATTGTGGTTTACGTTTATCTGAATTAATAGGTATTAATATAAAAGATATTCATTTTGATGATTGTAAAATGACAGTTATAGGAAAAGGTAATAAAGAAAGAACTATATATCTTAACAAAGCATGTGTAAATGCTCTTAACTCTTATCTGGAGGTAAGACCAAAAGAAGGAATTGATTATAAATCAAAAGATGCTTTATTCTTAAGTGAAAGAAAAGAAAGAATTTCTAGAAGAACTGTTCAACATATAGTAGAAAAAGAATTAAAACAAGCAGGTCTTGATACTACAAAATATTCCGCTCATAAATTAAGACATACTGCTGCTACTTTAATGTATCAATACGGTGAAGTTGATATAAGAGCTCTTCAAGAATTATTAGGACATGCAAGTATTTCAACCACAGAAATATATACTCATGTTGCAAATAATCAAGTAAGAGATGCTGTAGAAAGAAATCCACTTGCAAATAAATAAAACAAAATGAAGCAATATACTTTATTGCTTCATTTATTTTTTCATTTGATTATAATGATTTTAATATAATTTTTTGTCCAACTGATAAAGTAGTATTATTCCCTAATCCATTTAAACTTTTTATTTCTCCAATTATATCTCTCACATCTTTATTTTTATAATACAAATTATTTTCTTTTTCTTCAGATGCTATGCTCCATAATGTATCACCTGAAGAAATATAAATTATTTTTTCCTCTACTTTTCCTCCTGAAACAGAAGTTGTTCCAAATGCAAATGATGCAAATACAAGTATTCCTATTACTAATATTAACATTCTATTAAATTTCTTTTTATCAACTATTCTCATAATTATTACCTCCTATTAATTGCGAACACATTTTCTTATTACAATTAATAGTATAACCAAACATTTATTCTTTGTCAATAGTTTTTTTCAGAAAAATTGTTCGGTATTTTTTTATAATATGATTGGTTCTATTTGTTCCCTTTCTAAAGCATATTCAAGTGTATTAATTATGGAATTACAATCAAAAACAAGCGAACGTGGTTTAGTAATTGGATTATCCTGTCTAAATGGTACAAAAAAATAATTATTTCTATTAAGTAGTTTTCCTATATTTTCTGCACTTCCAGATAAACCATCATTTGTAGAAATTGCTATAACTACTGGATTACCATTTCTTAAATGTGATTTAACAGCCATTGTCGCAGCATTATCTATTATTGAATGAGCAAGTTTTGCAATTGTATTTCCGAGAACATGGAGCAACTATCATTATATCTGTTAGATGTTTTGGCCCTATTGGTTCCGCTTCTTGTATAGTATGAATTATTTTCTTTCCAGTTATTTCTTCTATCTCTTTTATATGATTACAGGCTTCTCCAAATTTAGTATCCAATTCAAAGGCATGATCAGACATTATAGGTAAAACATCTGCTCCCTCTTCTACTATCTTTTTTAATTGTTCTTTTGTTTTTTCAAAAGTACAAAAAGAACCTGTAAAAACAAATCCAACTTTTTTATCCTTTAATTTCATAAAAATATCCATCCTCCTTTATGACGTTATAATATATTTTATGAAATTATGTTAATAATGTTATATAAAATAAAAAACTAGAATAAAATATTCTAGTTTTCACTCATTTATTATTTTATAAATTTTCAACAATTTGTTTAGTATCTCTAGCAATAACTAATTCTTCGTTAGTAGGTACTACCCATACCTTTACTTTAGAATCTGGAGTTGATATTTCTTTATCTTCACCTCTTGATTGATTCGCTTCTAAATCTAACTTAACTCCCATCCATTCTAAATGTTCACAAATTCTCTTTCTAATATTTATTTGGTTTTCTCCAATTCCTGCAGTAAACGCTATAGCATCTACTCCGTTTAATGCAACTGCGTATTTTGCTATATATTGTGCAACATTATAGCAATATGCTTCTCTTGCTAGTTTTGCTCTTTGATTTCCTTCATCAGCTTCTTTTTCTATATCTCTAAAATCTGGACTAACACCTGAAATACCAAGTACACCTGATTTTTTATTTAAAACATTTTCCATTTCGTCTGGTGTAAATCCTTCTTTTTTCATTAAAAATGTAACTACTGATGGATCTAAATCTCCTGATCTTGCACACATCATTATTCCTGATACTGGAGTAAATCCCATTGAAGTATCTACTGATTTTCCATCTTTAACTCCACATAAACTTGCTCCTTGTCCTAAATGACATACAACAATTTTTAAATCTTTAACATCCTTATTCATCAATTCTGCAAGTCTTTGTGATACAAATCTATGGCTTGTTCCATGAAAACCAAATTTTCTCATATTATATTTTTCAAAATATTCATATGGTACTGGATAAATATATTTTTCTTTAGAAATTGTTTGATGGAAAGCTGTATCAAATACTGCTACCATAGGTTTTCCTGGTATTACTTTTTCACAAGCTTTAATTCCGTTTAATATTGGTGGTGTGTGTATTGGTGCTAAGTCTGTACAACTTGCAATTAAATCTTTTATTTCATCTGTAATTAAAACTGATTTATCAAATAAATCTGTTCCATGAGGTACTCTATGTCCAACTGCACTTATTTCATCAAGTGATGATATTACACCATACTTATCACTTAATAATTGCTCTATCATAAACTCTAATGCTTGTTCATGATTATCTACAGGATTTTCTAATACATATTTTTCACCATTAACTTTATGTGTAAGAAAAGAATTTCCTTGTCCTATTCTTTCATAATTTCCCTTTGCAAGTACTTCTTCATTTTCCATATTTATTAATTGATATTTAAGTGATGAACTACCACAATTTATAACTAATACTTTCATAATATAATTCCTTTACTTTTATTTCTTTTTATTCTTTTTAACAACTATAACTACAACAATAATTATAACAATTACTATACCTACAAAAATAGCTCCAATAACTATAAATACTATAGCAACAATTCCTACTGCCATTCCTGCTATATGTTCTGGAGATGTAATTTTAAAGAAATCAGTATCTGTTATTCTGTATGAACCATTTACATATTGTACATCAAATTTTGCTGTTAAACCACTTATACTCCAGTTTGTTCCTTCTGCTGATATCTTAGCTTCAACTTCGTAAGTGTCACCTTTATGATTTACTTTCTTTATTTCATATTTGATATCATCATAAGTATAAAGTCTATCTTGAGCTGTACTATATAATTCTGAGTTATGAGAATCAATATAAGTTAGAGCACTATAACTTCCTGATTCAAGATATGTTAAAAAGTTTTTAACAGTTGTTTTTACTTGATAATCTGGATCTAGTGAAGTTGATACTGCTTTAGCACTTATTGCAAATGTACTTATTAACATTACTAAACTAATTATTACAAAAATTTTTAATATATTTTTTTTCATTTTTTAATTCTCCTATTTCTTTTTATTATTTTACAAGGTTTGCTGTATCTCTTGCAATCATAAGTTCTTCTTCTGTTGGTACTATCCATACTTTTACTTTAGAATCAGGTGTAGATATTTCTCTTTCTTCTGCCTTAACTTTATTAGCTTCTTTATCTAATTTAACACCCATCCATTCTAAGTATGAACAAATCATTTCTCTTTCATCTGGTCCTCTTTCTCCTACTCCACCAGCAAATGTTATTACATCTACTCCATTTAATGCAACTGCATATTTTGCAATATATTGTGCAATAATGTAGCAATATGATTCCATTGCAATTTTTGATCTTTCTGCATTCTCATCATTATTAGCTATAGATTCTAATAAATCACGGTTGTCTGCTGAAAATTTGCTCATTCCAAGTAATCCTGATTTTTTATTTAATATTGTTTCAACTTCATCGGCTGATAATCCTTCTTTTTTCATTAAGAATGTTACTATTGATGGATCTAAATCTCCAGATCTTGTTCCCATTGCTATACCTGCAAGTGGTGTGAATCCCATTGAAGTATCAACTGATTTACCATCTTTTATAGCACAAAGGCTTGCACCTTGCCCTATATGACAGTTGATTATTTTTAGGTCTTCTACTGGTTTTCCTAATAATTCAGCAATTCTTCCTGAAACATATCTATGACTTGTTCCATGGAATCCATATTTTCTTATTCCATATTTTTCATAATATTCATATGGTATTGGATAAATATATCTTTCTTCTGGAATTGTTTGATGAAATGCTGTATCAAATACTGCAACATTTTTCTTTCCAGGCATAACTTTCATACAAGCTTCAATTCCTGTTAAAGCAGCTGGGTTATGAAGTGGTGCAAGTGGAATACAATCTCTTATTGCATTTATAACTTCATCATCTACTATAACTGATTTGTTTATTTTTTCTCCACCATGAACAGCTCTATGTCCTATAGCTGTTATTTCATCAAGTGATGATATTACTCCATGTTCTGGATCTGTAAATTGAGTTAATACAAAAGAAATAGCTTCCTCATGATTCTTAGCATCTCTTTCAAATTTATATTTTTCTCCTCCAACTTTATGTGTAACAAATGAGCCTTCCATTCCTATTCTTTCGTAATTTCCTTTTGCTAATACTTCTTCATTTTCCATATCTATTAATTGATATTTTAATGAAGAACTTCCACTGTTTAATACTAAAATTTTCATTTTTTCTCTCCTTTTAATTTTTATTATTTATAATAAACAAATGAAATAATTTCATTTAATTATTCTTGAGCTTGTACACAAGTTATAGCAACAACACCAACTATGTCTTCTGATGAACATCCTCTAGATAAATCATTAACTGGTTTTGCAATGCCTTGGCAAAGTGGTCCATATGCCTCTGCTTTTGCTAATCTTTGTACTAGTTTATAACCAATGTTTCCTGCGTCTAAATCAGGGAATATTAATGTATTGGCTTTTCCAGCAACTGGGCTTCCTGGTGCCTTTGATGCTGCTATTTCAGGTATTATTGCTGCATCAAATTGTAATTCACCATCTGCAATTAGATTTGGTTCTTTTTCTTTTAGTAATTTAGTTGCTTCTACTACTTTTTCTGTAAGTGGTGAATGTGCACTTCCATATGTTGAATATGAAAGCATAGCAACTCTTGGTTCTGCTCCAACTAATTGCTTAAAGCTTTTACTTGATGAAATGGCTATTTCTGATAAAGCTTCTGCATCTGGGTATTCATTTAATCCAGCATCTGAAAATATAAATGTTCCTTTTTCTCCATATTCACAATTTGGAACTACCATTAAGAAAAATGCAGAAACAAGCTTTGTTCCTGGTGCTGTTTTTAATATTTGAAGTGCTGGTCTCAAAGTATCTGAAGTTGAATGTGCTGCTCCTGATACTAAACCATCAGCATCTTCTTCTTTAACCATCATCATTCCAAAATAAACATTATCTTTCATTATTTCTTTTGCTTGTTCTAATGTCATTCCTTTTGCTTTTCTTAATTCATAAAAATCTTCTGCATATTTGCTAAATTTTTCAGAAGTATTTGGATCTACTATTTTTATATTAGCAATATCAATATTATTTTCATTTGCTAATTCATTTATACTATCTTTGTTTCCAACTAGAATAACATCAGCAAATCCTTCTTCTTTAACTTTTGCTGCTGCAGTAAGAACTCTTACATCATTACTTTCTGGCAAGACAATTGTTTTTATATTCTGTCTTGCTTTTTCCTTTATTCCTTCAATAAAAGACATTTTCCTTCCTCCTTTAAATTTAATAAATATTATATAAGGAATTTGTTAAAAGTACAATAGATTTTATATATTTTTTTCAATCCAATTTAATATAAATTTATATACTTCATCCCTATTTATTTCATTTAAAATTTCGTGTCTTGCTCCTTCATATAATTTCATTTCCACATTAAGGTTTGCTTTTTTCATTTTATTATATACTCGAATTATTCCTTTTGAATTTTCACCTACTGGATCCATTGTTCCTGATGCAAGAAGGATTGGAATATTTATAGTTTTCTTTATATTATTCATTTTATTTATATATTTAATACCTTTAAGTAATTGAATATAACTTTCTACAGTAAATTTTCTGTTAGGATTAAGGTTCTTTCTATGTTCTTCAAGGATTTTCTCATCTCTTGTTAGCCATTCCGCACCTGTTTTTATTGGTTTAAAATTTTTGTTTAATGAAATCCCCATTAAATGTGATAAAAATGGGCTTTTATGTTTTTTACCTTTAAATAATTTAATAATATTTGCTACAAGTAATGCTGAAATAATACCTGTTTTTTGCCCACTTGTACCTAAAATTAATATTCCATTTAATTTATCATCATATAATGTAACATATGTTCTTACAAGCATTGAACCCATACTATGTCCTAATATAAATCTTGGAAGATTAGGATGTTTTTCTTTTATTATTTCTTGCATTAAGTGAATGTCATCTGACATTCTAAGCCATCCATCTTTACAATCAAAATCTCCAAGTTCTTTATCATTTTTTACACTTTTGCCATGTCCTAAATGATCGTGACCATATACAATAAATCCTTTTGAAGCAAGAAAGTTTGCAAAACTCTCATATCTTGCAATTGATTCTTCCATACCATGAACTAATTCTACTACTCCCTTATATTCATTTATACTTTCATCATACCATTTTTTAGCATATAAATCCTTGCCAGTTGAAGATTTAAAATAAAATTCAACTTTCATTTTTTTCACCTCAGATGTATTCTATCATACATAGTTTATTTATGCTATGGTAAATTAAATAAATTTATGATATTATTATTTAAATGAAATGAGGTTATTATGGAATTAAAATATATTGTTACAGAAACAGATTTAAATAAAAGTATAAAAAATATTTTATTATCTGAATTTCATATATCACACAGACTTCTTACTACTTTAAAAAAGGAAAAACAAATCTTTTTAAATGAAAAAGACTTTATCTATACTCCTCTAAAAGTTAAAGATGTAATTAAAGTTTCTTTTGATTATGAAGAAGATAACTCAAATATTGTTCCAAGAAAGATGGATTTAAAAATAGTTTATGAAGATGAATGGATGCTTATTGTAAATAAACCATCTGGGATTCCTGTTCATCCATCTATTCTTCATTATGAAGATAGTTTATCAAATGGTATAAAATACTATTTTGATAGTATTGGATTAAAAAAGAAAATTAGACCAATTACAAGAATAGATAAAGACACTTCTGGTCTAGTTATATTTGCAAAATGCGAATACATACAAGAGGAACTAATAAGACAAATGGAAAATAATACTTTCAAGAAAGAGTATATTGCTATTGTACATGGAATATTTGATAATAAGCAAGGCATTATTAACGCTCCCATTGCTCGTAAAGAAAACAGTATTATTGAAAGATGTATAGATAATAATGGTTCCCCTTCTGTTACAGAATATGAAGTTATAAAAGAAGATTATGATAATAATTTTTCTGTTATAAAATGTAATTTAAAAACTGGTAGAACTCATCAAATCCGTGTACATATGTGTTATATTGGTCATCCTCTTCTAGGAGATGATTTATATGGAGGAAAAATGGATTTAATAAACAGGCAAGCACTACATTGTAATAAACTTTCATTTATACATCCTATAACAAAAGAGAATATAAATTTAGAAGCGGATTTTCCAACAGATATATTAGAAATTGTAAATAAAATTAAAAAAATCAAATATAATTAAATTTTAAAAAATAAAGTTAAAGAAAACACTCTGGTATTTCCAGAGTGTTTTCATATATAAATGTAAGTAAATCTATAAGCCGGGTTCTGTCATGAATAGTCATTTATCTACTTCTTATATCACTATAAGACTCAAAGCCACCAGATTAAGGAGATGACGAGCAGTCTTAGCCTCCTAGTCCCGGTGTTGCTCCAGATGGGGTTTAGATTGCCACCTTTGTCACCAAAAGTGCGGTAGGCTCTTACCCTGCCATTTCACCCTTACCTCTATAAAGAGGCGGTATATTTCTGTTCCACTTTCCTTAAGGTTACCCTCACAAGACGTTATCTTGCATCTTTGCTCTGTGGAGCCCGGACTTTCCTCGTACGCTGTCTTTCGACTTTGCTATACGCGACTATTCAACTTGCTTACATATACCATTTTACATTAATTTTTATAAAAAGTCAATTAATTAAAGATTTATAAGTTCTTCTATAACATTTCTATATTTAATAAAATAAATTTCTTTATCATTTAATGTTACACTATTATTTAATTCATTTAATAACACATATATTCTTGTAATTTTATTTTTACTATATTTACTATTTTCATCTACATTATTAATAATTTGCATATATGAATTTATAGCACTTTCAGTATTTGATTTTGCATCATTCCAATTGTTCTGATTTATAAATACATAACTATTTAAAACACTATTTATAGTATTCACTATTTGGACTTTTTTATTATCACTTTCAATTTGAGTTAAAAAATTAGGAATGTATGAGTATAGACTTGCAATATTATTTAATAATGCATTTTTGTCTTCATTTTTGGAACTTAATGTAGTTAAATCTAAAACATTACTAAAATTTAAAATATCTTCACTATTTACATTTAAAGAGTTTAAATCAATAATGCTAGTTGTCCAAATATTGTATAATTTTTCACTATGATTTTTTAAATAATCCCAATCAATATTATTAAAATCAGTATTTAATATTCCTGTTTCTTCTGAAGAAAAACTAGTTTTTACTTCTTCTTTTTCAGATTCTTTTTCATCAGAACTTTTTTCTTTATCTTTATTTTCTTCTTTAGATGTATTTTCTTTTCTCACTTGTAAAGAATAATTGTTAAAAGAAATGTTATTAAGACTATTAGCCATATTAATTAATTCTTTTCCAATAATATCAAGTTCATTTTCAACTTTTTCTTTTAAACTACCTTCATTTTTCTTTGCATTTACGAAATAAATTATTCCTGTAATTGTCATTATAATTAAAACAGTTATAGCAACAATAGAAAAGAATTTCTTATTCATAAAATCACCTCAAATTTATTGTAACTACAAATTTGAAAATTATTCCTAGTATAATAATAATTTTAGTAACAATAATAAATAATAATTATTATTTTAATATAAAACAAATAAAGGATGATAATTATGGAATCAATTGTAAAACTTTATAGTAACGAAAATGGTGAAATTTATAAATTTCTTAGTAAATTATTTAATAAATCAAAAAAAAATAATATATCTGAATATGATAATTCTATACTTGAATGGGAAGCAAAATATGGTAATCCTGTTGATATGGCAGATATAATTGGTGTATTTATAGAAAATAAAGAAGATTACAAAATAAATATGTGGGTTAGCTTAGATGAAGATGTACTTATTAATGTAACAAATCATAATGCAGACGAAATAATAAGGTACCTTTATGAAAGGTACCCTCATTAATTTATTTTTCTAATAGAATTGTTACTGGTCCATCATTTAAAAGTTCAACTTTCATGTCAGCACCAAATATTCCATGTTCTACTTTTTTGATATTATTTTCTTTACACTTTTCTATAAAATATTCATAAAGTTCATTCGCTTTATCAGGCTTTGCTGCCCCTGTAAAACTTGGTCTATTGCCTTGAGAACAATCTGCATAAAGAGTAAACTGAGATATTATAAGTAATTCACCATCTATATCTTTTATAGATAAATTCATTTTATCATTTTCGTCTGTAAATACTCTTAAATTAATTAGCTTTTTTACTAAATAATCTGCATTTTCTGTTGTATCTTCTGGTCCTACTCCAAGTAAAACAAGAAAACCTTTATCTATTTTTCCTACTACTTTTTTATCAACTTCTACACTTGCATATTTAACTCTTTGTATTACTAATTTCATTATTTTCTCCTATTCTGATTTTTTGTCTCTTGTCATAAGCATAACAACTGCTTGTTTTGGATCTAAACCTTCATATAAAACTTTATATACAGCGTCTACAATAGGCATATCTACATTATATTTATGTGAAAGTTCATAAGCTACATCTATATTATCAACACCTTCAATTACCATACCTATTTCTTTTCTTATATCATCTAATTTCATTCCTTGGCCTAGTAATTTACCAGCTCTTCTATTTCTACTATGTTCACTTAAGCAAGTAACAATTAAATCTCCAAGTCCTGTAAGTCCATAGAAAGTTTCCCTTCTACCTCCCATTATTTCACCTAATTTTGAAATTTCATGTAATCCTCTTGTAATAAGTGCTGCAAATGAGTTATCTCCTAATCCTAAGCTTGCTGAAACACCTGCACAAAATGCTATAATGTTTTTCAAAGCTCCTCCGAAGTTCAACACCTTTTACATCATCAGAGGTATATATCCTTAAATTTTCATTCATAAATATATCTCTTATTTCATTTGCAAGATTTATATCTTCACATGCTATAACCATAGCAGTTGGAATTCCTGTTGAAACTTCTTCTGCATGGCTTGGTCCTGATAAAACTACTAGCTTAGAATTTGGTAATTCTTCTTTTACTACATCATCTAAGTTATACAATGTTTCTTTTTCAAAACCTTTTGAACACATAACTATTGTTTGATTTGTAACAAATTCTTTATATCCTTTTATTGTTTCTCTAACAACCTTTGATGGAGTAACATGTAGAATAATATCACTACCTGTTACAACTTCTTCATATGATGTACTGCAATATATTCCTTCTGGTAAATCTATTCCAGGTAAGAATTTACACTTTTTATCATTATTTATTATATCCGCTTCTTCTTGCATATAAGACCATATTTTTATATTATTTCCAAGTTTAGCAAGGTGTATGCTTAATGCAACTCCCCAACTTCCGCTTCCTATTACTGCTATATTTTTCATTATTTAATTCTCCTTTAAATTATTATGGAGCACCAAGTGCTCCAGTATATTTTATTGAATTTTTTTATTTCTTTATTTCTTAATTTTTCTTATTTTTTGAAACTTAATTTATTTTCTTTTCCTTCTAATAATCTCTTAACATTTTCTCTGTGATTAAATATTACAAGTGCTGCAAGTATTAAACTATATATAATATAATTTCCATCTGCAATATATGCATTATGTGGTACAAATATTACTAGTATTGGAAATAATACTGCTGCCATTATTGAACCTAAAGATACCATTTTTGTCGCTGCCATTATTATAAGTGCAAATACTAGGCAAATTAA
Source organism: Clostridia bacterium (assembly GCA_017934475.1). Classification (GTDB taxonomy): domain Bacteria; phylum Bacillota; class Clostridia; order TANB77; family CAG-508; genus UMGS1663. The sequence continues at coordinate 156,561 of JAGBJN010000006.1, forward strand.
ACCTATTTGCCAGTTTGTTATAATTAAAATTCCAAGTGCAGTAGCAATTCCTTTTCCACCTTTGAATTTGAAGAATACTGGAAAAGTATGTCCTAATATAACGAAAAATCCTGCTATTTGAACTAGTAATGCTCTACTTATATTTTCTTCTCCTATTATTAATCCTAGTATAAATGCTATAAGTATTGCAACTACACCTTTTAATACATCTCCAAGTAAAGTAAGTGCTGCTGCTTTTTTTCCTACACTTCTTAGTACATTTGTACTCCCAGCATTTCCGCTTCCTTTTTCTCTAACATCAAATCCAGCCATTTTCTTACTAATTATAACTGAAAAACTTATACTTCCTAAAAGGTAAGCTATTAAACCTACTATAATATATGCAACCATACTTAATTTCCTCCTTTGTTATTCTTTTTCATTTCTTTCTCTTACTATCATTCTAACAGGTGTTCCTGTTAAAGTAAACTCTTTTCTGATTTGATTTACTAAATATCTCTCATATGAGAAATGAAATAATTTTTTATCATTTACAAAAACTATAAATGTTGGTGGTTTTGTTGAAGCTTGTGTCATATAATATACTTTAAGTCTTTTACCTTTATCTGATGGTGGTTGTACAATTGCAACTGCTTCATTTAATACTTGATTTAATACTGCTGTTGAAACTCTCATTGCATTTTGATTTGCAACAATATTTATCATCTCAAATAATTTATTTACTCTTTGACCTGTTTTAGCAGAAATAAACATTATTGGTGCATAAGATAAATATGGTAATTTATTATATATGTCTTTTTTATATTTTTCCGTAGAATTATTGTCTTTCTCATATTCATCCCATTTATTTACCGCAATAATAATACCTTTTCCTGCTTCATGTGCTTCACCTGCAATTTTACCATCTTGCTCTGTTATTCCTTCATTTGCATCTATCATTAGAATACATACATCTGCTCTTTCAACTGCAAGAAGACTTCTCATTACACTATATTTTTCAATTTGTTCATCAACTTTAGATTTTCTTCTAATTCCAGCTGTATCTATAAATACATATTTCCCAAATTCATTTTCAAAATCAGAATCTATTGCATCTCTTGTTGTTCCTGCTATATCACTTACAATAACTCTATTTTCACCTAATATTTTGTTTACTAAAGAAGACTTTCCAACATTTGGTTTCCCAATTAAAGCAACTTTAATTGTATCTTCATCTTCTGATTCATCTTTTTCAGGGAAATTTTCATATATTGCATCTAATACATCACCAATTCCTATTGCATTAACAGAAGAAACTGGATATGGATCTCCAAGTCCTAAATTATAAAATTCATATATATCATCAGATGTTTTTCCATAATTATCTGCTTTATTACAAACAAGAATAACCTTTTTTTGTGATTTTTTTAGCATTAAGGCAATATCTTTATCATCTGCAGTTACTCCTTGTTTTATATCTGTTAAAAATATAATAACATCTGCCACATTTATTGCTATATTTGCTTGTTCTCTCATTTGAGAAATAATTACATCTTCTGATTCAGGTTCAATACCTCCTGTATCAATTAAAGAAAATGTTCTTCCACGCCAAGTAGCATCAGCATATACTCTATCTCTTGTAACTCCTGGCTCATCTTGTACTATTGATATTCTTTTTCCTACTATATAATTAAAAAATGTAGATTTCCCCACATTTGGTCTTCCAACTATTGCAACTGTTGGTTTTGCCATTTTTTTCACCTCTATTCATTCATTTATTAATAATACCATAGCCTTGGCATTAATGCAATATTTTTATGTTAAATAACCATTTATTGTTTATTATTTTTAACTTTTCTTATTATAATTGGTACTACCAATAGAACTATCCCAAATAACGATATTATCTTTGATAATTTCATCAATATAGTTCCTGTATATTCTACTTTAGCAGTTTTATTATCAATATCATTTATTTTAACTCCTACAAAACCTTTCTCTGTTTCATATGTTTTAACTTCTTCATTTTCTATTTTCACAGTATAACCTGGATAATAAATATATGGAAGCTCAAGTTCAACATCTTTGGCCTTAATATCAAATTCTAGTCTAGATTTATTTTTAGTATAGTTATTTATTTCTGCTTCACCATTTAAAACGATAATTTCATTGTTTCTTGTTTCTATATATTTTCTATTTTCAAATGCTTTAGATGGCAAATATTCGAAGCTTGCACATCCTGCATGAACTCTTCCTGTTTTTTCTGTAACAGGTACTGCTGGAATTAATTTTGTCTCATCAATCTCACCAGTAAATTTTATACTTGGTATAAAGAATGCACTGAAAATCATTGTAAATATCATAATTAATATAATAGTTCTATATCTTAAATCTTTAAAGAGTTTACCTATATTTACAGCAACTATAAATGATATAAAAAATGATGTAAATTCTAAAAGCCTAAATGTAAACTGAATCATTTTTAATATACCAGGTAACTTTTCAAAAGGAAATACTTTTAATGTCATAAATGATAGAATCAAAAACATAAATATTGAGAAAATATATAATTTGTAAAAATCAGTATTTTTGTATTTGACCCTTATTTTCTTTATTACTAAAGGAGTAAAAATTAAAGCAATTAAATTTAATAATCCAATTTGAAATATCATTATTGAACCATTAGGTGTCATAAATAATTCAATAATATCTAATTTAAACGCTATTAACACATCTGTTCTTTCCATTCTACCTGGTTTAAATACTTCGTATTGTGCACTATTTTTAACTTGTAATAAAGGTAATAAAAAGAAGCTGGTTATTAATAATATAACAATTATTGAATATATTAATTTTCGTCTTACATTTTTTATTTTTAATTGTTTGAATTGTGTTAGTAAATAAATAAAGCATATTATTGCCATATATAGTGTAACAACTGTATGTGTTAATATGAGCAAGCTTGTTCCTATAATAAATATTACTTCTCTATTTTGCTTCTGTTTCATTATTCCATATAATCCCTGAAATATCATTGGAATAAAGGCAAAAGATGTTAGTTCAGCAAGTGCATTTCTTAAATACATATCTGTAAAACGATAAGGTACAAATATATAAATGATTCCAGAAATTACAGCAATTTTCCTATTTTTAGTTACATCTTTTGTAAAGAAGTACATTGCTATTCCTGAAATAAATGTTACAAAAAACATAAATAATTTTATACAATTTACATATGAACATCCAAATACTCTAAATAGTAATGGTAAAAATGCTGTGACTGGGCTATAAAAAAGATTCCATGAATAACCAAATCCATTACAGAAATCTGACATTATAGATGTTTGTCCTTCTTTTATACTTGCCTCTGTTCCAATTAATCTTGCTATATGCTGAACGCCATCATCATAAGATATATCTATTTCAGATGAAAAAAGAGGAATACAAACAAATATAGAGCAAATTAATAATAAAATAATTGGTATTAAATTAGGTCTTGATTGTATTTTCTTTAACATATTTTTCTCCATAATTTTTATTCTTCTTGATTATAACATTATTTTTTTATTTTGAATACAAAAATAAAAAAACAGTATATAAAAATATACTGCTTCTTATAATTAATCTTCTTTTTTAGAAATTATTTCTTTTCCATTGTAGTAACCACAATTTGGGCATACTCTATGTTGCATAATCATTTCATGGCAATGTGGACATTTTACTAAATTTTGGTTTTCTAATTTCCATGTTGATCTTTTTAATCCTGTTCTAGCTTTTGACCATCTTCTTTTTGGTTGTGCCATTTTAATTCCCCCCTCGCAAATTTATCTTTATGTATATAAATTTACATATTTCTCTGTTTTCAATACTATAAAATTATACTAACTTTTTTTCTCTTTGTCAATAGTTAGTTAAAAAGTTATTGATTTTTCTTATAAAATGTTATATAATATTTAAAGTTTTTATTTTACAAAAATAAATTCAAGGAGGACTTACAATGAGAAAAAAACTGCGGTTAAAAGGGGTAAGAATCCAGGATACTTTTGAGGATTTTCTTGAAAATCATCCTGAAATCAAGGTCCAATGTGATGAAGAAGGTGACATGATAAATGTCATTCCAGCCCAAGAAGGTAATGGTGTAGAAATAACATCGCAAACTGTTATAAATCACAAGATGATGTGGTTGGGCTTTAGTTACAAGGGCGAGCACTACAGTTACAAAGCTAATTAGTTTAGTCCTAAAAAGAGTAAGTAAAATACTTACTCTTTTTTCTTTTTATTTATGCAATTTTAAAGTTGTTTTTGCATATACTATACTTAGTTAGGAGGTATTTTTATGTGTGGAATTGTTGGAATGGTTAACCTACAAAACAATATAAATACGGAAAAATGTAAAACAATTATAAATAAAATGTCTAATAAAATTAACAAAAGAGGTCCTGATGAAGAAGGATTTTTTTTCAGTGAACATGCATTACTAGATCACAAAAGATTAATTGTTATTGACCCAGAAGGTGGAAAACAACCAATGAGTATTAAACATAAAGACAATACTTATACTATTGTATATAATGGTCAATTATATAATACAGAAGAATTAACAAAAGATTTGGAAGAAGCGGGTTTTATTTTTGAAACACATTCAGATACTGAGGTACTTTTGAAATCGTACATACATTATGGATACGATGTAGTAAATAAATTAAATGGTATTTTTTCTTTTGCTATATGGAATGAAAAAAAACAAGAATTATATTTTGCAAGAGATCATTTTGGTATAAAACCATATTATTACTATTTTAAAAATAATACTTTTTTATTTGCGTCAGAAGTTAAGTGTTTTTTTGAATATCCTGATTTTACCCCTATTATAAATAAAGAAGGTATCTCCGAATTATTTGGACTTCGGGCCTGCTCATACTGCCCGGAAATGGTATTTTTAAAGATATTTATGAACTTAAACCTGCTCACTTTGGTATTTTAAATAATAACGGATTAAAGATAAAAAGATATTGGAAATTAGAAAGTAAACCTCATATAGATAGTTTTGATGAAACTTGTAAAAATGTAAAGTATTTGCTAGAGGATTCTATACAAAGACAACTTGTATCAGATGTTCCTTTATGTACCTTTCTATCTGGTGGTTTAGATTCAAGCATAATAAGTCTATATGCTTCTAATTATTGTAAGGATAAAAATTTAGGCCCTTTGAATACTTATTCTGTTGATTATATAGATAATGATAAAAACTTCCAAAAAACAGATTTTCAGCCTAATTCTGATAAATATTATATAGACATAATGAGAGAAAAACTTCGGAACAAATCATAAAACAATTGTGCTTGATACTCCAGAACTTGCAGACTATTTAGAAGACGCTATGATAGCAAGAGATTTTCCTGGAATGGCAGATGTTGACTCTTCACTACTTCTTTTTTGCAAGCATGTAAAAAAAGAAGCAACGGTTTCTTTAACAGGTGAATGTGCAGATGAAATTTTTGCTGGCTATCCTTGGTTCTTTAGAGAAGATGCATTAAATAGTAATACATTTCCTTGGTCAATTGCTATAACTGAAAGACAAAATTTATTAAATCCTTCTATTGGAGAAAAAGTAAATTTAAAAGAATATATTGATTTTAGATATAATGAAAGTTTATCTAATGTTCAGATATTAGATACAGATAGTCCTGATACTGCAAGAATGAGAAAAATATCATATTTAACATTAAATTGGTTTATGCAAACACTTCTTGATAGATCAGATAGAATGGCAATGTATAATGGTTTCGAAATTAGAGTTCCATTTTGTGATTATAGACTTGCACAATATGTATGGAACATTCCTTGGGACATGAAAGCTTTAAATGGTAGAGAAAAAGGATTACTTAGATATATTATGAAAGATGTTTTACCTGAAGAAATTGTATATAGAAAGAAAAGTCCATATCCTAAAACATGGAACCCTACTTATACAAACAAAGTAAAAGAAATGCTTTCTAAAACAATGGAAGATAAAAATTCTCCTATTAATAATTTGTTAAATAGAGATTATATATTAGAAATTCTAGATACAGATGGAAAGGCATTTTCAAGGCCTTGGTTTGGTCAACTGATGACTGGACCTCAGCTTATGGCATATCTTGTTCAAGTTAATATGTGGCTTGAAAAATATAATCCTAAAATAGAAATATAATAAGAAAAAGAGAAGGATTTTTCCCCTTCTCTTTCCCTGTGCCTGCAATATATTATTTTTTTGTTTTGACCTGTTCACAGGTCTGGTTACCGACTGTGCAGCTAGTCTTGCATGCACTCTGGCAAGATGTCTGGCATTCGCCACATCCACCTTTCTTCAATGACTGCGCAAAGTTCCGCGTAGTCAAGCTTTTGATGTGCTTCATTTTTTGCACCTCCGCTTTTGCTATTTAACCTATAGTTACGCTAAATATTATATAATATATTTTCATATTAGTAAAGTATTATATAATAATATTTAAAATAAAAGAAGCACTATGCATTTTCAGTGCTTCTTGTTAATTCTCTCTCACTATTTAATAAAACTTTCATTCTCTTTTTAGCATCTACTTTACTTCCTGTTTTAAAGTTCTTTAATCTGTTTTGATTTGTATCAAATATCAAATCTATTTTAGGTAAATATTTATTTTTAGCAAATACAGTATTATTGAATAAAGAACTTAATTTTGTTTTTATTTTATCAAAAATGGTTTCTTCCATTTTTAACAATGCTGTTGCTTTTCTTTCAGAATATACTTTTATTCCTTCATCTGTTGTTATAACATAGTATTCATCATACTGTTCCATTTTAGAAATTTTATCATTTGATACTTTTTTCATAATTGCTTCTAACATATCTGCTCTTATAAATTTTCTTGCTTCATATTTTAGAACATCTTCAGCATTTCTTTCGTTTACACCAAACATACAAATAAATTTGCCATCATATAAACATATTTTATCTATGTAATTTTCAATTTCTTCGTAGTGTGAACTAATATCAGTAATTTCTAATTTGCCTATTTCAAAATTTTCTATATTTACAAGTTCAGGGCAAACAACTTCTATTAAAACTTTAGATTTGATTCTATCAAATTTAGCATCATTAAAAAGCTTATCTTCCAATGAGTTTTCGATATATTTTAAATAATTATCATCTACCTCATTCTCTGATACAGCCTTTTTTACATTGCTATGTAATTCAACTGCTTCTGACATTTTCTTGATTTTTTCAAGAATACCATCAAATTCATCTTTTTTGTTTTGAACGTTTTCTTCTACTATTTCTTCAGTTGCTTCTTTCGCATTTTTTTCTAAATTTTCAATTTCTTCAACAACTTCAACATCCTCTTTGATTTCAATATTTTCGTCCATTTATTTACCCTCTTATTTTTTTCAATGCTCTTTAATTATAGCATTAAAATTGTAAATGTGTATATCTATTTTATTACTTTTATATTACAAAATTATTACAAAAAACTATTTGACATTTTTTTACTTTTTTATATAATTATTAGGTACGTTTTACTTATAATCCACGGAGGTTAGTACTATGACAGATTCGCAGATAATTGCAGAACTGGAAGAAAAAATTAAAGAGCTTGAAGAAAAACTAGAAAGAAAAGAACGTCAATTCAAAAATTTGGAGGAAATGTACTATTCTACAATTTCTATTTTTGAAAAAACAAGATTTCAAGCCAAATAAAAATAAAACCCACTTTTAAGCGGGTTTTATTTTTATTTTATTTCTTTGCTTTGATTGCAGCTTGTGCAGCAGCAAGTCTAGCGATTGGAACTCTGAATGGTGAGCAAGAAACATATGTTAATCCTGCATTGTGGCAGAATTCAACTGATGATGGATCTCCACCATGTTCACCACATATACCAAGTTTAATATTTGGTCTTGTAGATTTACCTAAATCAACTGCCATTTTAACTAATTTACCAACACCTTTTTGGTCTAATTTAGCAAATGGATCTTGTTCATATATTTTTCTTTCATAATATGCACCTAAGAATTTACCTGCATCATCTCTTGAGAATCCAAATGTCATTTGAGTTAAGTCATTTGTTCCAAATGAGAAGAATTCAGCTTCTTTAGCGATTTCATCTGCTGTAATAGCAGCTCTTGGTATTTCTATCATAGTACCGATATGGTATTCCATATCTGAACCTTTTTCTTTCTTAACTTGTTCAGCTGTTTCAACAACAACATCTTTAACAAATTTTAATTCTTTAACTTCTCCAACTAATGGAATCATTATTTCAGGAACTATGTCATATCCTTCTTCAGCTTTAACTTCAATAGCAGCTTCCATTAATGCTCTTGTTTGCATTTTAGCTATTTCTGGATATGTAACACATAATCTACATCCTCTGTGTCCCATCATTGGGTTAAATTCATGAAGTTCAGCACATTTTGCTTTTAGGTGATCAACTGATACATTCATATCATTTGCTAGAGCAATTATGTCTGCTTCTTCTTTTGGTAAGAATTCATGTAGAGGTGGATCTAAGTAACGTACAGTCATTGGTAAACCTTTTAATTCTTTGTACATTGCTTTGAAGTCACCTTTTTGGAATGGTATTAAAGCGTTAAGAGCTTCCTCTCTTTGTTCAACTGTTTCTGAAAGAATCATTCTTCTGATTGCAGGAATTCTTTCTTCTTCAAAGAACATATGCTCTGTACGGCAAAGTCCAATACCTTCAGCACCTAATTCAACAGCTTTAGCTGTATCTCTTGGGTTATCAGCGTTTGTTCTAACACCTAATGTTCTATATTTATCTGCCCAATCCATAACTCTTCCAAATTCTCCTGCGATTGTTGCATCAACAGTTGGAATAGCACCATCATATATATTACCTGTAGAACCATCAATAGAGATTACATCTCCTTCATGATATGTTTTTCCAGCAAGTGTAAAGCATTTATTAGCTTCATCCATTTGGATATCTCCACATCCAGATACGCAACATGTACCCATACCACGAGCAACAACGGCAGCGTGAGATGTCATACCACCACGTACTGTTAAGATACCTTGAGAAGCTTTCATACCAGTAATATCTTCTGGTGAAGTTTCAAGTCTTACTAAAACAACTTTCTTTCCAGCAGCATGCCATTTTTCAGCATCTTCTGCTGTAAATACGATTTGTCCACAAGCAGCACCTGGTGATGCTCCAAGTCCTTTACCAGCAATTTGTGCTTCTTTTAATGCTTTTTGATCAAATTGTGGGTGAAGTAATGTATCTAAGTTTCTAGGATCTATCATAAGAACTGCTTCTTCTTCTGTTCTCATTCCTTCATCTACTAAATCGCAAGCAATTTTTAAAGCAGCTTGAGCTGTTCTTTTACCATTTCTTGTTTGTAACATATATAATTTACCATGTTCAACAGTAAATTCCATATCTTGCATATCTCTATAATGATTTTCTAGAGTTTTGCAAACTTCTTTGAATTGTGCAAATGCTTCTGGGAATTTTTGTTCCATTTCAGCAATTTTCATAGGTGTTCTAACACCAGCAACAACATCTTCACCTTGTGCATTTGTTAGGAATTCACCAAATAATCCTTTTTCACCTGTAGCAGGATCTCTTGTGAAAGCAACACCTGTACCACAGTCATCTCCCATGTTACCAAATGCCATAGATTGTACGTTAACAGCTGTTCCCCATGAATAAGGAATATCGTTATCTCTTCTATATACATTTGCTCTTGGATTATCCCATGATCTAAATACAGCTTTTACAGCTCCCATTAATTGTTCCTTTGGATCTGTTGGGAAATCAACACCTATTTTTGATTTATATTCAGCTTTGAATTGGTTAGCTAATTCTTTTAAGTCGTTAGCGTCAAGTTCAACATCTTGCTTAACTCCTTTTTTAGCTTTCATTTCATCTATTAATTCTTCGAAATATTTTTTTCCAACTTCCATAACAACGTCAGAATACATTTGAATAAATCTTCTATAGCAATCCCATGCCCATCTTGGATTGTTTGATTTTTCAGCTAATACTTCAACAACCTCTTCATTTAAACCTAAGTTTAATATTGTGTCCATCATACCTGGCATAGATGCTCTAGCACCTGAACGTACAGAAACAAGAAGTGGATTTTCTTTATCTCCAAATTTCTTTCCTGTAATTTCTTCCATTTTTCCTATGTACTCATTAATTTGGCTTTGAATTTCTTCGTTGATTTCTCTACCATCTTCATAATATTGAGTACAAGCTTCTGTTGTAATTGTGAATCCTTGAGGTACTGGTAAACCAATATTTGTCATTTCTGCAAGGTTTGCTCCTTTTCCTCCTAAAAGTTCACGCATGTTTGCATTTCCTTCACTAAAAAGGTATACATACTTTTGACTCATAAAAAAACCTCCTTAAACGCTTTAACTTATATATTTAATGTTAAAACCTTTCTTTTCTGTTGGTATTTCTCCAACAACGCATATATTATATATATTTTTTATGGAAATGTAAAGGGTTTTTGGGAATTTTTTAGAGAATTTTTGAAGCTAAAATGGAATTATTAAATTTGATTTTTCTCGTATTATGTAATATAATTTAAATATAACAATATAGGCAATCACCTAATAGGAGGAAGCGCAATATGGAAAAAAATTTTGACTTTAAAAAATTTGCAAAAGAGCTTTCAAAAGAACTAGCAGTTGGGTATAAAACCCAATATCCTCAGACCACCTGGACTGAGGAAGAACTCCGTGAAGAGTTCTTCAGACGGTTAATAAAACCGCTTAAACATCTGAATAAAAAATAAAAAAAATTCCCGCTTGCTAAAATATGCATGCGGGAGTTTTTTTTAATTTTTAATAATAACAAAAAAAGCATTTGAATTAACAAATGCTTTTTTATCCCAGTAATTAATCAACAACAGAATCCATTAAAGCTTCTTCTTTTGCCTCTCTGTACATTTTTTTGAGATATTCATTTTTGGTCATGCCCAGGCATTCTGTAAAAGCCATTACCAGAATATCATCAAGAATGTAATCATAGAATTCGACTTCTACTCCATATTCGCAATAAAGAGTCCTGTCGATTTCCATCATGATTTCAAAATCGGTTCTGCTTTTTTCTTCATCATCGAAAGCAATATCCAAAACTTTTCCGATGACATATGTCTCTTTTTCTCTTTCCCCCTGTTCAAAAAACGTAAATTCCACATTTTCATTATGAAAATGTAAAACAGGCCCAGGAGGTAAATACCGGGATGTTGCATGCTGCCAATCTTCAAAAGGTACTTTTTTCATTTTTCACCTCTTTTATGATTATACTGGCGTTCGCCACTTACGAGTAACAAAAATATTATAGCATCATTTACATAAACTTGCAATACCTATTTTTTTCATTTTATTGTTTTACTATCTTTCCTCCACCTACTACTATATCATCTATATAAAACACTGCTGATTGTCCTGGAGTAACAGCTCTTTGTGGCTCATCAAAAATAATTTTTATAGTATCATCATCTAATTGTATTATTTTTGCTTTTGCAGCATTTGCTGAATACCTTGTTTTTACTTCAACATCTATTTCATTTTCTATTTTATCAAAAAGTAATAAATTTATATCTTTAACTATAGCTTCTTTTGTATAAAGTTCTTTTTCTTCTCCTACAATTACTTCATTTTTTAATACATTAAACCCAATTACAAAAAGAGGAACTTTATATGATACTCCTAAGCCTTTTCTTTGACCTATAGTATAATTATATAAACCTGTATGTTTTCCTACTATTTCTCCTTTAGAAGTAACTATATTTCCTTCTTTTGGTTCAATATCTGAATTATTTTCTAAATATTTTTTATAATTTCCATCAGGAATAAAACAGATATCTTGGCTATCTGGTTTACTTGCAACTTTTAAATTATGCTCTCTTGCAATTTCTCTAATTTGTTCTTTATTCTCAAAATCTGCAAGTGGGAATAAAACATGTTCTACTAAATCTTTTGGTAAATTCCATAATACATAGCTTTGATCTTTTTTACCTGCACTTGATTTTTTAAGAACCCATCTTCCATATTTTTCACTATATTCTGTTCTTGCATAATGACCTGTTGCTATATAGTTACATCCAAGTTCTTTTGCTTTGTCCCACATAAATCCAAATTTTAAATATTTATTGCACTCAATACATGGATTAGGTGTTAAACAATTTGCATAACAATTAATAAAATCATCTATTACATGCTTTTTAAATTCATCTTTATAATTAAATATAAAATGCTCTATTCCTATGCTTTTACAAACATTTTTAGCATCCAAATATGTATTTATATTACAACAAGTGCCACCAGCGCAAAGTTCCATAGTTGCACCAATTACTTCATATCCTTGTTCTTTTAAAAGAAGTGCAGATACAGAACTATCTACTCCTCCACTCATTCCGATTAAAACCTTTTTATTTTCCATTTTTATTTAATATTTCCTCCATTGTATGCCATGCAAGCAATGCACATTTTACTCTTGCTGGCATATTTGATATATTTTTGAAAGCTATTGCATCTTCTAATCTTTCTAACTCTTTTTCATCTACAATTTCTCTTTTTATCATATCTATAAACGTTTGTATAATTTCTCTTGCTTCTTCTATTGTTTTACCTCTTAATGTTTCAATCATAACAGAGGTTGATGCTTGTGATATTGCACACCCATGCCCAGAAAAAGCCATATCTTTTATTATATTCCCATCTAATTGTACTTCAATACTAATTTCATCTCCACAATTAGGATTATGACCAAGTTCACAAAAATCAGATTTATCAAGTTTTTTCTTATATGGTGAATTCATACTATGTTCCATTATAAGTTCATTATAAACTTCATTTAAATCATCCATTATTCTTATTTTCCTTTCTTAAAAGATATGTTATTTAATGTATTTTTTAAACATGCTATATGCCTTGTCCAATCCTTGAATTAATTTGTCAACATCTGCTTTTGTATTGTAAAAATAGAAACTCGCTCTACATGTTGAATCTAGTCCCATTGACCTTAAAAGCGGTTGCGCACAATGATTTCCTGATCTTACACAAACACCAAAAGTATCTAATATGCTTGCTAAATCATGGGGATGTACTCCTTTTATATTAAATGAAATTACTGAAGAATGGTTTTCTTTATTTGGAGTAACATACATTTCCAAATAATTTAATTTAGTAAGTTTATCTAAAGCATATTCTACAACTTCATCTTCAATTTTCTTTATATTGTCATAACCAATCTTTTCAATATAATCTATTGCAGCTCCTAGTCCAATTACACCTTCAACATTTTGTGTCCCAGCTTCAAATTTATTTGGAAGTGGTGCATATGTTGTTTTATCCTCATATACATATTCTATCATATCTCCGCCCATTAGAAAAGGGTTCATTTTATTTAGTAATTCTCTTTTCCCATAAAGAATACCTATTCCTAAAGGAGCAAGCATTTTATGTCCTGAAAATACTAAAAAATCTGCATTCAAATCTTGTACATCAATTTTCATATGAGGTATACTTTGTGATGCATCTACTACAACAACTGCACCTTTTTTATGTGCATATTTAACAATACTTTTTATATCATTTATTGTTCCTAATACATTTGAAACATGTGTAATTGCAACAATCTTCGTCTTCTCTGTTATCTTTCTTTCTATTTCTTCTTTTGATAATTCATAATTTTCATTCATATAAATATATTTTAATTTTGAGTTAGTTTTTTTAGTAACATATTGCCAAGGAACTAAATTAGAATGATGTTCCATAATAGATATAACAACTTCATCATCTTGTTTTAAATTATCAAGTCCATAAGAGTATGCAACTAAATTTAAACCTTCAGTAGCATTTTTATTAAAAACTATTTCTTCTGGAAATTTCGCATTTATAAATTTTGCAATTTTAGCTCTTGTTTCTTCATATTTCATAGTTGTTTCCATACTTAAAGAATATGCACCTCTATGTATGTTTGCATTTTCATTTTTGTAATATTCATTTACAGTATCTATTACAGCATTCGGTTTTTGAGTTGTTGCTCCACTATCTAAATATGCTATATTTTTGTTTTCAAATATTGGAAAATCTTTTCTAATTTCTTCTATATTCATAGTTACTCCTATCTTTCAATTTCTTCTTTTATTATTCCTAACTCTTTCATTCTTGCTTTCAAAGCTTTATCTTGTATATTTTTATATTCTTCCCTTAATATTTCCTCTAAAAATTTTCTTATATTTTTTGGCTTTGGATTTTCTATTATATTTAATTTTTCATCTACTATAATATCAGGTACCTTTATTCCATATCTTATATTTATAAATTCAGCTAAAACATGTCTATGGCAAAAATCCTGCTTTCTTTCAAAGCATAATAAAACTGGATCCTTTTCATCTTTTAATAGTTCTTCAATATCTACTTTTGATAATACTTGATTATAATATTCTCTTATATAGTATTTAGTATTTTCTTCTTCTGGCATTTTACCAATATTACTATGCCATATATCCCAAAATACTTTTTTGGGTGCAAGTTTTGGCAAAGCCTTTCCAACAAATCCTACGCTTCTACCTCTATCTCCAGAAATTGATATTAAATTTCCTAACTTACAATCCGTATAATTTCCTGTAAATACTCTATTCATTTAATCTCCTAAATCATTTTTTCTATTATTTCTATAACTTTATTTTGTAATTCATCATCTTTTATATTTTTTATAATATTATTAAAGTTTGCCTTAATAATAAGCTTTTCTGCATCTTTTTTAGATAACCCCTTTGACATTAGATAAAATAATTTATCTTCATCAATCTTTCCTGATGAAACTCCATGTGCTCCTTGCACATTTTCTTCATGACATAAAAGCATTGGTAATGATTTTGAATTAGCTTTATCAGATAAAATTACACAATTTTCATTTTCTTCGCCTATAGCATTTGATGCACCTTCTATAAAATCAATTGTACCTTTAAAGTTCTTTCTTGCTTCTCCTGTTATAGCACCTTGTGCATTTATATTGCATACTGATTTTTTTCCTTTTATTTCTACATGATAATTCATATCTATTATATCTTTTTCTTTTCCAATATAAATATTGTTAAAACAATTTTTACTTTCTTCCCCAAATAAATTTGTATAATAATTTGATATTTTTGTTTTTCCACCTAAATCAATTAAATTATATTCAAAATCAACCTTTTTTTCTATATCATTTTCGATAGCAATAAAATTTTCACTTAAATCATTTATTAAGTTACAATATGTTATGCTTGCCTTTGAATTTTCCTTAAGATGATTTATTTGTTTTATATAATTAAATGTTTTCGAATTTTCTCCATAACACATATTTTGAAAAATGAATTTTGCATTTGAATTTTTTTCAAATACTATTTCAACCTCACCTACAAACATACTATTATTTTTTAATATATTTTTAATATATATAGGTGTTTCTAATACTTGGTTTTCCTTTACTATAATTTTTAATTTATAATATTTCTCAAACGACAATCCAATTTTTGAATCAAATGAATTATTACACTCTTCATCTATATTTATGTCTATTTTTTCATTCTCGTTTGTTTCAACCTCTATATTGTTATTATATTCAAGTTCATTAAAATCAAAATCTAATTTTATATCATTTATTCCATAATTATTTGATGTTCTAATTGGTGTTTTATTCAAAGTCAAATTTTTTATCATCTTATTTTCCTTTCTAATTGATTATTTTCTTTTATTATGTTATAATGAATAATGTAGCTAATATTTGCAACAGCATATGGAGGATTCGAAATGGAAATTGTATATTTTTTGAAACTAGTAATTGTAACAAAATTTAATCAATTTATCCATTCACCAGCACTTTTTATTACAATTGGATTTATTTTTTTATTTTTACTTTTTCAACTGATAATAAATTGTGAGCTGGACGGTAAGTAATTCAAAGCCATTGTTTGATAATTCAAGCAATGGCTTTTTCATGTTCTACCCAATTGTTCCTTCTAATTCTAGTTCAATTAGATTATTCATTTCCACTGCATACTCTATAGGAAGCTCTTTTGATATTGGATTTGCAAATCCTCTTACTATTAGTGCTTTTGCTTCTTGTTCTGTTAATCCTCTAGACATTAAGTAAAAAATTGCGTCATCAGATATTTTTCCAATTTTGGCTTCATGTGCAAAAATAATATCGTCAGTTTCAATATTATCAACAGGTATTGTATCTGAACGTGATAAGCTATCAAGCATAAGTGATTCACATGACATTGATATTTTAGATTTTTTTGCCAGCTTTGTTGCATGTACATTACTTCTAAAAGTGCAAATTCCACCATCTTTTGATATTGATTTAGAATTAACAACTGTTGTTGTTCTTTCAGCATTATGAACAACTTTAACTCCTGTATCTAAATTTTGTCCATTTCCTGCAAATGATATTCCTGTAAACTCACAACTTGCGCCTTTTCCATTAAGTACGCTCAATGGATATAGCATAGAAATTTTTGAGCCAAAAGATCCAGTTACCCATTCTATTTTTCCATTTTCTTCTACAATACATTTCTTCGTGTTTAAGTTAAGCATATTTTTTGACCAATTCTCTATTGTAGAATATCTTAAATATGCATTTTTCTTTACATATAACTCTACACATCCTGCATGAAGATTTATTTCATTATATTTTGGTGCACTACATCCTTCTATAAAGTGAAGAGATGCACCCTCATCAACTATAATTAAAGTATGTTCAAATTGTCCTGCGCCCCTTGCATTTAGTCTAAAGTAAGATTGAATTGGTATTTCAACATTTACTCCTTTTGGCACATATACAAATGAACCTCCAGACCAAACAGCATAATGTAAAGATATAAATTTGTGATCATTGATTGGTACAATTTTCATAAAATATTGTTTTATAAGTTCAGGATATTCTTTAACCGCAGTATCAAAATCAGTATAAATAACTCCTTTTTCTTCTAATTCTTTTTTTACATTATGATAAACAATTTCTGAATCATATTGAGCGCCAACTCCTGCTAAACTTTCTTTTTCTGCTTCTGGGATACCAAGAGCATCAAAAGTACTTTTTATATCTTCTGGTACATCATCCCATGTTTTGTTTATTTTTGATTTTGGTTTTACATATGTTGCAATTTTATTTATATCTAATTCAGATAAATCAGGTCCCCAAGTAGGCATATCTAATTTATTGAAAAAATCTAAAGCTTTTAGTCTAATATCAAGCATCCAATCAGGTTCATTTTTTTCTTTAGAAATATTTCTTATAATTTCTTCATTTAACCCAATTTCAATTTTCTCTGAATTATCCTCATTTTTTATATCATAAATATTCTTTATTCTTTTATCTTCATATTTACTTATATCAGTTTTCAATTTTAAATCCCTTTCTCTTGAATTTTTGAACATTTCAATGTATACTTTATATACAAAAAGTTCTTTTATTTCTAATAATCTGTAACGGAGGGTATAAGCTGTGGGAGCAATATTTGTCTTATTATTCTTGATAGGTGGCCTTATCCTTATACTTATTATGTTTAATAATATATTTAAAGGTTAAAAACTTAGCCTATCATATTGCCTAATAATATTTATTAGGCTTTTTTATTTATAGCTTTCATATCCATTACTTTCTATCTCTCTAACTAAATCCATATTTCCAGATTTAACTATTCTTCCGTCTACCAAAACATGAACAAAATCAACATCTAAATCTTTAAGTATTTTACTTGAATGAGTAATTATTAATACTGCATTTTGCTCATTTTTAAATAATTTAATACCCTTAGAGACTATTTTTATAGCATCAACATCAAGTCCAGAATCGGTTTCATCAAGTATTGCCAATTTAGGATTTAATGTTAAAAGTTGTAAAATTTCATTTTTCTTTTTTTCTCCCCCTGAAAAACCAACATTTAAATCTCTCAAAGCATAACTATTATCAATTTTTAATTTATTCATATTTTCTTCTAATTGCTTTTTAAATTCAAAAAATTTAACATTTTCACCAGTTATTGACTTTTTTGCTGTTTTTAGAAAATTCGTAACAGAAATACCCTCAACTTCTTCAGGTGTTTGAAAAGACATAAACAATCCCTTTTGCGCTCTTTCATTAGTTGGAAGATCATTAATATTTTCTCCTTCAAAATCAATTTCACCTTTTTTTACAGTATATTGAGGGTTATTCATAATAATATTTGCAAGAGTTGATTTTCCTGCACCATTTGGTCCCATAATTACGTGAATTTCACCTTTTTTTATATTCAAATTTAACCCTTTTAATATTTCTTTTTCGTCTGCATTTACATGCAAATCTTTTATTTCTAGTAGATTATCCATTATTTTTCCTCCTTACACATGTCCTACATCTTTCTTTATTTATGTCATAGTCACATTCTAAATTACTTAGGCCTAAAACCCTATGAGTATACTTAGCAAGAGTATTTAAAGTTGTATCACTTAGGTTTTGCTTAATTTTCTCTGCTTCAATATTTGCCTCCTCTGCTTCAATATTCAAAACATCTTTTAAAAACACATAAACTATATCATATGCTTCTAATATTTTTTTAGCATAGTCTTCACCTTCTTCTGTAATTTCAATAGTTCCATACGTTTCATAATTTATTAATTTATTTTCTTTTAAATGATTTATTGCTTTATTTACACTAGCTTTACTGCAATACATCTTTTCTGCAATATCAGTAACTCTTATATTACCATTTTGAATTTTTAAAACATATATCGTTTTTAAATACTCTTCTAAAGAATTTGAAATCATAATTTACTCCTTTTGTTAACTTCGGTTAACATTATATTATTTTATATTATTTTTGTCAAGTTTATTCATTATTTTGCTTGACAAAAAACGACATTTTTTATATTATATTTTTATATTAAATGAAAGGAGATTTTTATTATGAATAGCGAAAAAAATTGGATAGTAACATTATTATTATGTTTCTTCTTAGGAGAATTTGGAGTTCACAGATTCTATGTAGGTAAAATTGGAACAGGTTTATTAATGTTATTTACTTTTGGTGGATTTGGAGTTTGGACTTTAATCGACTTTGTTATGATTCTTATAAAAAAATTCACAGATAAAGATGGAAATGTTATAGCTGAATAATAAAAAAAGAAGTGAAAAATCACTTCTTTTTTTACGTTTGTAATTTATATTTATATCTTATTAAAATACTCTCCTTTAATCACATTGAATTTCCCTTTACATTTACCACATCTATATTTTCTTGTAAAATTTTTATTCATTCTTTTTCTATAAAAAATATATCCACATTTACTGCATTCTACTTTATAATTAAATTTATCATATTCTTCTTGTAAGTCACTTTTCTTTAAATCTTCATTTTTATTTCCAACTCTTGATATATTATATCCTAACTTTTCATTTATATATTTTGCATATTTCTTAAACTCAGATCCATGATCATTACAATAAGGAAAACAATGAATTATCTCATGCATTATTGTATTTTTTATTATTTCATCATTTAAATCCATAACCCATTTACTTATCTCTATAGTATGTTTTTTAAAAATAGCATATTTAATATATTTTCTCCTACCAATTTTTACTATATATTTTGTTTTTTCATCAGGGATTTCCTGTTTACAACACCCATATCTTTTACAATTTCTTTTTCCAATTCTAATATATACAGTCCCTATTTTTTCATAACTATCTATATCTATTCCAATAGACTTTAATTCATTTTTGCACTCATCATATAATTTTGTTAGTTTTTCTTCCATATTTTCCTCAAATCCTAATAATAAAAGCGACCTTAAGCCGCCATTATTATTATTTTACTGCATTTATTATTTCTTCTTTATCAGTAAATCCTATGAATTTTTTTGAAATTTCTCCATTTTTAAATATCATAATTGTTGGAATACTCATTATTTCAAATTTCTCTACAAGTTCAGAATTTTCATCAGAATTTACTTTTCCAACTTTAACTGTATCTCCTAATTCTTCAGCAATACTATCTATTACTGGAGACATCATTTTACATGGTCCACACCATTCAGCATAAAAATCCACAATAACAGGTTTACCTGATTTTAGTACCTCATCTTCAAAATTCGAATCTGTAATTGATAAAACACTCATATTTAAATACCCCCATAACTATTTTTATTTAAAGATTTCATCAAATTCCTTTTCACCAATAGTTTCTTTTTCAAGTAATGTTTCTGCAACTGCATTTAGTTTATCCATATGATCTAAAATTATTTTTTGAGCTCTTGCATATGCTGCGTCTAATAATATTTTAACCTCTGCACCTATTACATCTGCATATTTGTCACCAAGCAATTGTAATTCATATGGATCTCTTTCTACATTTATTGAAATAGTTCCTACAACATCACTCATACCATAAACTGTAACCATATCTTTTGCAATTTTAGTTGCAACTTCAAAATCATTGCTTGCGCCTGTTGAAATATCATTTATAACAATTTTTTCTGCAGCTCTACCTGCCATTAAAACAACAAGTCTTTCTTCCATTTCTGTTTTAGAGATATAATTTTTATCTTCTGTCGTTCTATTCATTGTATATCCACCAGCCATACCTCTTGGAATAATTGATATTTCTTTTACAGGATCCTGTGTAGGTAAATATTTACTTACAACAGCATGTCCTGCTTCATGAAAAGCTGTAATTCTTTTATCTTTCTCTGAATAAATTCTACTTGTTTTTTGAAGACCAACTGTAACTTTCTTAAATGCTTCATCTAAATCTTCATTTGTAATTGCCTCATGTTTTTCTATTGTTGCAATTATAGCAGCCTCATTTAAAATATTAGCAAGTTCTGCACCTGTAAGACCTGCTGTATCTTCTGCCAAATTATCTAATCTTACATCTTCTGCAACTTTTTTACCTTTACTGTGTATTTTTAGGATAGCTTCTCTTCCCTTTTTATCAGGGACATTTATTGTTATTTGTCTATCAAATCTTCCTGGTCTTAAAAGTGCTTTGTCAAGCATCTCTGGTCTGTTTGTTGCTGCAAGTATAATTATTCCTTCATCTTTTTCAAATCCATCCATTTCAACTAATAATTGATTTAGTGTTTGATTATTTTCAGATTCTGCTCCACTTGCATTTGTTCTTCTTGAACCAATTGCATCAATTTCATCTATAAATACTATGCATGGTGCAACTTTTCTTGCTTTTTCAAAAAGCTTTCTAACTCTTGACGCTCCAAGTCCTGCAAACATTTCTATAAATTCAGAACCACTCATTGAAATAAATGGTACATTTGCCTCACCTGCAATAGCTTTTGCTATAAGAGTTTTTCCTGTTCCTGGCTTACCATATAAAAGAACTCCCTTAGGAACTTTAGCACCCATCTCAACAAATTTTTCAGGTTCTTTTAAGAACTGTACTATTTCAATCATTTCTTGTTTTTCTTCATCTAATCCTGCAACATCGTCAAATTTTACTTTTTCTTTTGCTGTTGTTGCATCATAAACTTTTCCTTTGTCCCCTAGTCCTTGCATTTTGAAAACAAGTACAAATAACGCAACAAGCATAAGAGTTGGCACTAAACCTAATAATGTTTCTCCTATTCTAAGTATAATATTTTCAGGATTTTGTATTAATTCTATATTGTTTCCTTCAGCAACTTTTTCTTGAATTAGTTCAACAAATGCTTGCGTACTTGGAATAATAACTTCTTTTTCTTCTTCATTATTTTTTTCTTTTACCTTTACTGTAGTACTACCAACAGTCATTTCAATTTTTTCTATTTCACCATCAGAGATTTGTTTTATTAAACTTGTATAAGCAACATCCTTTTCTTCCTCATTAATTTTATTGTCTTTATTATGGAAGAATATAAAATATCCACCTATAATAAGTACTACAACCAATACTACTGTAACTGCAATAGCTATTTTGTTAAATTTATTGTCCTTGTCATCATTTCTTTGATGTGATTTATTGCTCACTTTATTCTACCATCCTTTCAAGTATTTAAATTTTATGTTCCTTCTCCTTGTGGAGTGTCTTTATCTTCATTCTTTTCTTCTTTTTTATCTTCGTCTTTTTCCTCTTTTTTATCTTCTTTTGACTCTTCTTTTTTTCTTTTTTCTTCGTCTTCTTGCCTATCTAATTCTTCTTTAACTCTTTTTTGTTCTTCCATAATATTTAATAACTCTTGTTTATTTTTTATAATATCAATTCTTATTATAGAAATAGCAGCAATCATATAGATATATGCAATTACTATATACATTATTTCAAAATATTTAACTCTAAATGGTGTAAATAATTGAATTAATACAACTATTATATTTAATATAATAGGTAAAGTTAAACTATGAATTGCCATTTTGAACAATGCATTAAATCTAATTCTCATCCTCATAAATAATGTCGAAATATATCCCAAGATCACAAGTAAAATAATATCCAACAAAATACTTATACTATAGAAAATAAACATATATATATAAGTTGTTATAAAAATTGCAAAATAGATTAATACTAAGTTTTTACCAGAAAAATAATTAACTAACTCTTGTTTAGTAAATTTATTTGCACCAACTGATTCATCGAATTCTAAATATTTGTACTCAAGTACTCCGTCTGTTACCATCGTTTTTATTAGAAATTTATCTTTTAATAAAACAATACCATTTTCTTTATTTAGTAAATCTTTTTTGTATTTTTCAAGCAAATCACTATCTATGTTACTGTTAGTATCTAAAATAACTAAACCAACATTTTCTGATATATTTTCTTTTATAATTATTTCATTATCTTTTACAGAAAGTAATCCTTCTTCTAATGTAAAATCTGGAATCTCATCAAAAACAAAATTTGTTATTTTCTTTAATTCTGATGAAATTTTAAAAGTATATGCAATTGAAATTACTAGAACAAATATTAGAAGAAGTTTTATTATATATAATAAAACTTCTCCATAACTTTTAATTGCAAGTTCAGGATATTTTTCTATATTTTTTATACTATCAATGAATTTATGAAAGAATGAATCTTTCTTTTTCTCTTTCATCATTAGCACTCCTTATATCTTTTCTATTGTCATACCATCTTTAGAATCCTTAACCTGATATCCTTTTTCTTTAAGTATATCACGAATTCTATCTGATTCTGACCAGTTCTTTTCCTCTCTAGCTTTTTTTCTATTTTCTACTAATTCTAATATTTCATCTGGCAATTCAATATTAGTTTGATCTTCTATATATTTTTCTGAGTTTACTAAATCAAGTCCAAGAACCTCATCAAAATCTAATAATAGTTCTGCAAATTGTTTTGATTTCTTACTATTTCTTACAACTTCCCACATTACCCCTACTGCAAGTGGCATATTTAAGTCATCATTGATTGCTTCCATAAATCTATTCTTGTATTCTTTTATTATTTCTTCTTCAACATTTTCATTTCCATTAACATGTGTTAAATACCCTTCACGAAGTCTATTTAATGCCTTTTGAGTTGATAAAGCTATCTCAAATGTAAAATTCAATTTTGTACGATAATGTGCACTAAAATTAAATAACCTATAAGCTAAAGGTTCTATTCCTTTTTCTTTTATTTCATCTAGTGTATATACATTACCAAGTGATTTTCCCATTTTTCCACCATCAACTTGTAAAAATTCAACATGCATCCATGTTTTTGCAGGAATGTGTCCTGAATAACCTTTGCTTTGTGCAATTTCATTTTCATGATGAGTAGGTATATGGTCCACTCCACCTGTATGAATATCAAAATACTCGCCAAGATATTTTCTACTCATTGCAGAGCACTCTAAATGCCATCCTGGATAAGATAATCCCCAAGGACTATCCCATTTCATAATATGATTCTCTGGTGCTTTAATCCATACAGCAAAGTCATATGGATTTCTTTTTTCAGGATCAACCTCAACTCTAGCACCAGCTATTTGTTCTTCAAGATTTCTATTTGAAAGAACTGGATATTTATCTAATTTTGAAATATCAAAATATATTGCTTTTGATGTTTCATAAGCATATCCATTTTCAATAAGTTTTTTAACAAATTCTAACATTTCCTTAATATGTTCTGTTGCTTTAGCAATTATCTCAGGTCTTTCAATATTTAGTTTAACCATATCTTTAAAAAATATATCTGTATAATAAGCTGCTATTTCATATGGATCTTTATTTTCTTTTTTGGCAGCTTTTATCATCTTATCTTCACCTTCATCAGCGTCTGATTCAAGGTGTCCAACATCTGTAATATTCATAACATGTTTTATAGTATATCCATTTTTCTTTAATACTCTTCTTAAAGTATCCATAAATACATATGCTCTAAAATTTCCTATGTGGGCAAAACTGTATACAGTTGGCCCACATGAATATATTCTAACCTCATTACCTTCTAAAGGTTTAAATTCTTCTTTTTTTCTTGTTAAAGTATTATATAAATATAAACTCATAATACATCCTTTCTAGTCTGATGTCGTATTTGTTCCACTTGTTGTGTTTGTATCTGTAGGATTATTTATTGTATTATCTGCAATTTCATTTTCATTTTTATGTGTTCCATTTAATTTATTAACAGTTAATGTAACTGTTTTTCCTTTTTCAATTTGCTCGTCTTTCTTAACGCTTTGTTGTAATACTACTCCATCAGCCTTTGATTTATCTTCACCATTTTTAGTTTCAACTTTTAATCCTAATTTTTCAATATCTTTCTTTGCATCTGTTAATGATTTTCCAACAACATCAATCATTTTAACTTTTTCTGGTGCTTTATGTACAGTACATGTTTCTTCTGGTACATCATATTTACCATCATCATTTGTTTTCCACAATCCTAATTTTTCCTTTTCAGGTTTGTCTAAAAATGTTTGTTCTTCTACGTTAGTACAATATTCATTTGCAATACAGTTTGTGTCTAAACAAATTCTTAATTTTACATGTCCTTCACATTGTTTTGGAACATTTCCAGCTGCAAAGTATTCTACTTCTGTATTTTCGCACTCATCAGTTGCTATACATCCAGAATCTTTACATATTCTTGCAGTAACTACTCCATCTGGTCTTTCAAATCTAGCATTTGGTAGATCTCCATGTACATTTCTCATTACTCTACCCCAAATTGTAGCAGAAGCATTTCCGCTAATTCCTTGTGGTCTTTCTTGTTTATCAAATCCAAACCAACATGATGCAGCATAATAAGGAGTAATTCCACAAAGCCATCTATCTTTATATCCGTTTGTAGAACCAGTTTTAGCTCCAACTTCCATTCCAGAAATCCAACATGTTGTAGCTGTACCTCCTTGACCAGTTACCGGTGCTGTTAATACTTCTTTTAATACATAAGCATTTGCTTCACTCATCATTCTTTTTTCTTCTTGTTTAGATTCTAAAATAACATTTCCATCTCTATCTACTATTTTTGTATAGAATGTAGGTTCAATATAAACACCTAAATTATCTATCATTGCATATGCAGCAGCCATTTGAAGTGGTGTAACTGATGTTGCTCCAAGTGCTAAAGGAAGTCCAATATCATCATCAGAAATTTGATTGAAATTCATTTTTCTTAAAAATTCTGCTGAATTTTCTGGCCCTAATTCACACATTTCTTTAACGTGAATAATATTTGATGAATGTTCTACTGCATGTCTAACTGTAAGTAATCCATGATATCCATCTGAGTTATGAGGATTATATCTTGGTGGGAATACTGTTGCTGAATCATCATAAACTGTCGCAGCAGTAATAATCTCTGCTTCTAATGCTGGTGCAACAACACCAATTGGTTTTATTGAAGAACCTGGTTGCTTATGCGCATTTGTTGCTCTATTTATACCAACTGCATTTGAATCGTCTCCAAGACCACCCATACATCCAACTACTTGACCATTTGTATAATCTATTATAACCATTGCTGCTTGAGTGTGGCCTTCATTTAACAATACTGTCTCTCCATTTTCGTCCACATATGTTTCTCTACCCTCAACAATATATCTATCATCTAAGAATTCTTCTTCCATTATATTTTGAATAGCTGTATCTTGTGTAGTATAAATTGTATATCCATTATTTTCAATTCTTTTCCTTGCCTCTTGTTCTGTTAAGCTAAGTGCATCTGCTAAATCTTTTACTGCTTCGTCTATTGCAGCTGCAGTATGATATGAATATGACGCTTTATTTGTTATAACATCACCTTCATTAAATGCAACTCCATTTTCAACTTCTTCTATTGCCGCATTAAACGCTTCTTCAGATAATTCATAATTTAATGTTGGAGCAACCTCTTTAAACTTATTTAAAACAACTTTTAATCTAGTTTTTATTTTTGTAATATCTTTTTCATCTTCTGAAAAAGGTTTATAAGCATTTGGAGAATCATTTATTGCAACAAGATAAGCTGCTTCTGCTAAAGATAAATCTTTTACATCTTTACTAAAGTAATGTTCTGAAGCAGTTTGAACACCATAATATGTTCCACCCATAAATATTTTATTCAAATAACTTTCAAGTATTTCATCTTTAGAAAGAACTTTTTCTGTATTAAAAGCACGAGCCATTTCTCTTATTTTTCTTTCAATACCTGCAAATCCTGAATCATCTTTATCTTCAAAAGTATTCTTTATTAATTGTTGAGTTATTGTACTTCCACCATAGTTTGAAGATCCTCTTTTTAATACATATTGTAAAGTTGCACCTGCAGTTCTTTTTATATCTACACCCTCGTGTTCATAAAATCTTTCGTCTTCAAGTGCAACAAACATTTTAGGTAAATAATCAGGCATCTCGTCCATAGTACGCCATTTTCTATTTTCATCACTATTTAAAGTAGCAATTACATTTTCCTCTGAATCAAGAACTGTTGTATTAAAGTTTTTAATTTCAAGTTCCTCTCTAGTTACTTTATATTTATCACTTGAAAAAATTCCTGCAATAATAGATATTCCTGTTATTCCAGCTATAACTACCAAAATAAATAATACTAATAAAATCTTTCTAAAAATTTTTCTTTTCTTCTTTGGCTTTTTACCATTTTTAGAATTATTAACATTATTTACATCATTTACATCATTGATATTTCTATCTTTTTTACTTCTTTTACTTGGTTTAACTTTGTATTGTTTAGAACCACTTTCTTTTTTACTTTTATCGTTTCTTCTCTTCTTGCTATTTCTTTCTACCATCTTTTACTCCTCCTTGGCATAAAAATGTTAGATACATTATATTATATATTCTAAAAAAATGAAAGTATTTTTAGAAATTTTTATATATTAGTTTTTCTATTGAAAATATTATTTTATTGTGATACAATTCATTTCGGTATAAATTTATTTATACTATATATTTTTAGGAGGTAACATTATGAAAGAAATTTTAGAAATTGAAAGTGTTAAGGCTTTAGAAGTATTAGACTCAAGAGGAAACCCTACTGTTCAAGTAGAAGTAATTACAGAAGGAGGTTTTTCAGGAGTAGCAATGGTTCCATCAGGAGCTTCAACAGGAAGTTTTGAAGCCGTTGAATTAAGAGATGGAGATAAATCAAGATACCTAGGAAAAGGTGTTTTAAAAGCAGTAGAAAATGTAAATACTCTTATAAATGATAAATTAGAAGGTATGAATGTATATGATCAAGTTGCTATTGATAAAGCTCTTATCGAACTTGATGGTACAGATAATAAAGCAAAATTAGGTGCAAACGCTACACTTGGTGTTTCACTTGCTGTTGCAAAAGCAGCTGCAAATTCTTTAGGAATTGAATTATATAACTACATTGGTGGTTCAAATGCTAAAACATTACCAGTTCCAATGATGAATGTATTAAATGGTGGTAAACATGCTGATAATACAGTTAGTTCACAAGAATTCATGATTATGCCAGTTGGAGCTCCAAGCTTTACAGAAGCATTAAGATGGTGTACTGAAACATATCACACTTTAAAAGCAATATTAAAAGAAAAAGGATTAGCCACAGCTGTTGGTGATGAAGGTGGATTTGCTCCTAACCTATCAAACGACGAAGAAGCTCTTCAATTATTAGTTGAAGCTATTACAAAAGCAGGATACAAACCAGGTGAAGATATTTGTTTAGCAACTGATATTGCTTCTACTGAAATGTATGATGAAGCTAAAAAAATCGGTGAAGAAGGAAAATATTATTTCTGGAAAACTAAAGAATTAAAAACAGCTGATGAAATGATCGATTGGATTGTTTCTTTAACAGAAAAATATCCTTTAATCTCTATTGAAGATGGACTTGCTGAAGAAGATTGGGAAAATTGGAAGAAATTAACTGATAGACTTGGAAACAAAGTACAACTTGTTGGTGATGATCTATTTGTTACAAATATTAAAAGATTACAAAAAGGTTTAGATAATAATACTGCAAATAGTATATTAATTAAATTAAACCAAATTGGTACTCTTACAGAAACATTAGATGCAATTGAGCTAGCTAAGAAAAACGGATATACAGCAGTTGTTTCTCATAGAAGTGGTGAAACAGAAGATACTACTCTTGCTGATGTTGCAGTTGCTACAAATGCTGGCCAAATTAAAACAGGTGCTCCATGTAGAACAGATAGAATAGCAAAATACAATAGATTATTAAATATTGAAAATCAATTAGGTGATGTTGCTTGTTATTTAGGCAAAAAATCTTTTAGACAAGATATCTAGTTAATTTTAATTAAATAAAAATTAATTGAATAAAAACTAATTGAATTAGATAAAATAAAAAATCCGGAAAACCGGATTTTTTATTTTTTATTAATTTTATTATTTAATTAATTCTTTTATTTTTTCAACATCTTCATCTGTTCCAGATTCTTCTACTTTATATAAACAT
This sequence comes from Clostridia bacterium, assembly GCA_017934475.1. Classification (GTDB taxonomy): domain Bacteria; phylum Bacillota; class Clostridia; order TANB77; family CAG-508; genus UMGS1663. The sequence continues at coordinate 185,407 of JAGBJN010000006.1, forward strand.
GGTACATTATATTCAGATGCTATAACATCTCCTGCTCCGCAAAAAGCTTCTCCAAAGCTTGTGCTACCACTAACTACAACTCCTTTTAAGTTTGCAGAATTAGCTTTTAAAAATTCATCTACTTCATATGGAACTTCTCCATATCCATCAGTATATGTAAATATAATGTAATCTTCTGATACTGAATCTACTCCATCTCCTATTTTTATTGTATCTGTAACTCCTAATTTTTCTATTAATGATTGAACATTACCTGTTCTTGATGCATAAACTATTTTCATTTTACATACCTCCTATTTTTTTATGATTTATTTATATCACACTTTATTTTTAATATCAATATAGTTTATTAAAAAATCACATAAAGCATTTGCTTTATGTGATTTTTTTCATTTTTCTTTTCTACTAGTGTAATCCACTATAATTTGGAAATCTGTTATTTCTGTTCTTGATTCTTTTGGGAATCTATTTAGAATCTCATATCCATCAAGCGTTTCAATAAAGTTTACTACCTCTGCTGCCATTTTGATAAATTCATCTACTTCAATTGTTGGCCTTGATGTGAAAGTGTTGTTTAGTGTAAAGTTAGTAAATACCTCAACTGCTCTTTGCCCATTTTTTTCTACCCTAAAGTACTTTACAATTCTTCCTGTGGGTGGATATTCACGCTCTATTGCCTCCTCCATGTTCATCATGAGCCAAATAAAAAATCTGTAACGTTCTTGTTCTAACTCATCTACTCTCCTATTAAGTCTTTGTTGCATCCGCTTCCAAATAATACTTGAAAGCATTTCTAAATCATCCATATTCATTCTGTAATTCCTCCTTAAAAAGTTAATATGCATGTTTATAGTTTCAAAAAAATCATAGTATTATTATACTATGATTTTTGAATTATGTAAAGAATTTCTTTTTATATAAAATTTTATTAAATTTGATATTATCTTTTCCATTCAAAACCTTTTGGCAAACTCAAGTCGTCTTTCTTTTTCTTAACATATCTATCTTCTTCTGAAAAAACACATCCACAATATTTTTGCATATATAGTCCTAGTTCTTTTGCCTTTTCATGTCCTTCCCAAAATCCTTTTCTAAAATCTATATAAAGAAAATCAATTCCAAACTCTTTGCTTAATTTTTCCATTTCATTTTTTATAAAGTCATGTTTTTGGTATATACTATAAAGAAGAGTTGATGTAACAGTATCATATCCATTTTCTTTTGCATACTCAAATGTTTTTCTTAAGCGAACTGGATAACAATAATTTATGCATCTTGTATCCAAATTATTTATTACATTTTTACAAAACTCATCTAAGCCATATTCATCATCAAATATAGCTTTTAAACCCATTCTTTCAGAATATTCTTTTAAACAATCTCTTCTTGCTTCATATTCTTTATATGGATGTATATTAGGATTATACCAAAACATTGTTGGTTCAATCCTCATACTTCTTAATGTATCAACGCAATATACGCTACAAGGTGCACAGCATGCATGCATAAGTAATTTCATTTATATTCCTTCTTTCTAATCATTTACATATATAGCCCCATATGAATTTTCATACAATAAATCACCTTTAATTATATCACTTTTATATCTATCATAATAGATGCTTCTATATAGAATTAAAATATATTTATAATCTTTATTGTTCCATCTTTCTATTTCAGTAATTGGTATTACAGATTCCAAGTTTTTTCTATTTGAATAATTAAATATTCCATTAAACCAAAATTCCTGTCTAGGATTTGCAATTAGTAAAATATTATTTTGCTTTAAATCAATATTATTATTTATATATTCCAATAAATTTAATTCTTCAGGTAAGTAATCAATACTTACATCTTTAATTACCGTTTTATTAATTCCATAAATGTCAAAAGTATTGGTTAAATTTTCATCTGCATCAAATACTTCTTTAGTTATTTCAACTTTTTTATTAGCTGTAACAACACATGCAAACAGCATATAAACTACTATATATATGCTTAACCCCCATAACATTTTTTCTTTAGAAATATTTATTGCATATATTGCTCCATACCATAGTAAAAACCATAATATAAAATTAAATTTATAGTAATAATATGTTGAAAACTCTAATTTTACAATTGCTATAAAAAAGGTAATCATAAATAATACTAATAAAGCAATAAATATAAACCAAATATTTGTATCATCATTTTTCTTCTTTATACAGCATAATGAAATAGGAACTAAAAATATAAAATTAGCAAAACAATTTCTATATATGTATCCTTCCAAATTTATAAATGTTTCTTCCCCACCTCCGAGTTGCTTGAAGATGTGGTAATACAAAATAATATACACCAAAAACAATTGGTATAACAAATATTACTGCACAAATCATAAAATTCTTTATAGTAATTATTTTTTTATTTTCAGAATATTCCTTTTTGATAATATATATAAATTCAACTATATAAACAATAGGCGTAAATATACAATATGTAAAAAACAATCCAAAATTAAGTAAAAACAAAATTCCATATAAATATTTTTTATTTATATTTTCATTAAAACATTGTAAAACATTAACAATAGTTATAATTATTAATATTCCTAATTGTAAATACACAAATCCATATATCATAGAATTTAAAGGATACCCAAGCATAAAAAATACAATCATAAACAGTGATAAAATATATTTAGATTTTGAATCTATTATTTTTTCAACAGCACTATATATTGCAAGTCCTACAAATAAAAAAATAAATATATCAAATAAAATAAATAATTTGTATAAATTAATTTCACCGATAAAAGGTGCAAAAACTTTAAAACATATTCCAGTATTAGTATATGCTCCTGCCATAAAAGATCCTGTCACCATATCATTTTTTATATTATCAACTAATGTGCCAGTTTCATAGAATTCTCTTGCTGCTGAAAAATGAAGTGCTGAATCAGTCATTATGTATTTTATATGTAATTCTGTTCCAAAATTCATAATAGACATGATTGTTGCAATTAATAAAATCACGCAAATTGCGATAACATCTTTTTTATTTATGCTATATTTCTGTATACCTTTATCCTTTATAATTAAAACTAAAAATATTATTCCAAAAACAAAATTAAAAATCATTAATATCTGTAACGTAATTGGAATATTAATAAGTCTAAATAAAAAACATATTAAAGTATTATACGACATAAATGATATTATGCTAATTATGCTGAATTTAATAAATGAAATTTTTTCATCCTTTTTCTTTTTTAAAAAGAAAGTAATAAATACAAATATAGCTGATATTACATATAAGATTGATATTATCATCATTTGCACCCTTTCCATTTTTATTATTAATCTTCGATTGTATAACCCATATGTTTATATGCTTCAGGCAGTGGTATTCTTCCTCTTGGAGTTCTTGATATAAAACCAATTTGAATAAGATAAGGTTCATATACGTCTTCTACTGTATCAATTTCTTCTCCAATTGTTGTTGCAAGTGTTTCAAGTCCTACAGGTCTTCCATGATAGTTTCCTATCATTACATCAAGTATTTTTCTATCAATATTATCAAGTCCTAATTCATCTATTTCAAGCCTATTTAAAGCAATTTTTGTAATCTTTAAGTTAATATCTCCATCACCTAAAACTGAAGCATAATCTCTTACTCTTTTTAGTAATCTATTTGCAATTCTAGGTGTTCCTCTTGATCTTCTTGCAATTTCAAAGCTTGAATCTTCATCTATATTTACATCAAGTATTTTTGCAGATCTTTTTACTATTGTAGCAAGTTCTTCAGCAGAATATAGTTCTAAGCGATCTACAATCCCAAATCTATCTCTTAATGGAGTAGTAAGAGAACCTGCTTTTGTTGTCGCTCCTATTAACGTAAATTTAGGTAAATCAATCCTTATTGATTTAGCCGTTGGACCTTTTCCTATTACAATATCTAATGTATAGTCTTCTAGTGCTGGATAAAGAATCTCTTCTACACTTTTGTTTAATCTATGTATTTCATCTATAAATAAAACATCAAATTCTGATAAATTTGTAAGTATAGCAGCTAAATCTCCAGCTTTTTCAATAGCTGGTCCAGATGTTACTTTAATATTCGAATTCATTTCATTTGCTATAATATTGGCAAGTGTTGTTTTTCCAAGTCCAGGAGGTCCATATAGTAAAACATGATCAAGCGGCTCTTTTCTTTTTTTTGCAGCTTCAATATATATTTTCATATTATGTTTTACCTTTTCTTGACCTATATATTCATTTAAATTTTGTGGTCTTAGCGAATTCTCTATTTGTTCTTCATTTTTGCCTTCAAGTTCAGGATTTATTATTCTTTCTTCATCCATTTTTTTCTCCCTTTTATATTAGTCATTCATTTCTTTTTCATCATTATATTCATTAACAAAATATAGAGGCCTATTTTTTGTTTCATTAAAAATTCTACCTAAATACTCTCCAATAATTCCAAATAGTAATATTTGTATTCCTGAGAAGAAAAGTATAAGTAATATAATAGCTTGAAATGCTTCAACAAAAACACCAGTAACTATCATCTTTACTATTACATATATTGCATAAACAAATAAAATAATAAATGTTGGAATAGATAAATAACTAGATACTCTCAATGGTGATGTTGTAAATGAAGTTATTCCGTCAATTGCTAAATCAATTAATTTTTTATAATTCCATTTCGTTTTTCCAGCTATTCTTGGATTTCTATCATATAGTACTTCTTTTTTATTATATCCAATCCAACTAAACATGGATTTAGAATTTCTTCCATTCTCTCTAAGTTTTTTTAGTGCATTTACGCATCTTCTATCTAATAATCTAAAATCTCCTGTATCTTTTTGTATTTCAACTTTTGTTAAACTTTGTAATATTCTATAATACATTTTTGATGTAAACTTCTTTAGCCAAGTTTCACCTTTTCTTGATTTTCTTCTAGCATATACATCATCATATCCTTGTTCCCAATACTTAATAAGTTCAGGTATTAATTCTGGTGGATCTTGTAAATCTGCATCCATAAATATAACTGCATCACCTTTTGCATAATCTAGTCCAGCAAGCATCGCTATTTCTTTTCCAAAATTTCTTGAGAAATCAACATAGCATATTCTACTATCTTTTTTTCTCAATTCTTTTATTAATTTTAACGATTTATCCTTACTTCCATCATTTATAAATAACATTTCAAATTCGTAATTTTTTATTTGATTAATTATTTTTTCTAATCTTTCATATAAAAAAGGAATCGATTCCTCTTCGTTATATGTAGGAATTATTATGCTAATCTTTTTCATTGTTATCTCCTTTTTTCTCTCTATAAATATTTGTTAATTTTATCTCTTTTTCTTCTTGATTTTTTTCTATCTTGTATAATGATTTTTCATTTATTTTTTCTTCAACAAACGCATCTTTTGCAAAAAAGTTAAAATACTCATCTGTTTTATATACATAAACATAGTCGTATTGTTTATACAACATATCTTTCCATATTTCATACAAATTATATTCTCTAAATGTCTTTGCAAAATCTTTACTTATTTTATCTGACGCTCTAACCTCTATTTCTGGATATAGATAATATTTTAGTTCCAATGTAGAAGGATACTTGTCACTCTCTTGATTAACTATATAAATTCTATCTTCTTTGCTTAATGTATTTTTTAAATAATCTGTTTCTTCTCTAATATCTATAAAATAACTATTTAATGTTGCATTGTAATTTCCAGAGGCAATTGTAGAGTCTACAATAACATTTAATTGTGTCATAGAAAGTATTGTCAAAGTAAGAATCAAATATTTGCATTTATACTTTTCTTTTCCATTTTCTATTAATTCTAAAATTTTTGACAATAATAATATAAACATTGCAAGTAAATATGTATTTGCATATCTTTCAAGCGAAGCATGATTTATTGAATCTGCAGCCCAAAATTTAGTAATATACGCAACTTGTAAAAATAGTATATATATTATAAATCCAATTGCAATTGATATATCTATAAATATATATTTATTATCACTTTTCTTTATTTTAAATGTAAAAATGATAACATTTACTATTCCATATAAAATTGCAAACGCAAAAATCGATATTTTAATTGGATACTTAATAGCATCTATTTGAATTAAACATTCTATTAATTTTCTATTTGAAGTATCATCGTAAAAACTATCATCATTGCTTCCTATAATCGTTGTCTTGATAGTTCCTAATGCTTCTCCTACTGTATTAAAATTTTCGGCACTTAGTTCTTCAAATTTAACACCAATAATATCTTTATCTCCAACATATCCATTAGAATAAATATAATATGTTGAATAAAATGCAACTACAACAATAATAATTGATATTAAAGAAAATATCAAATTCTTTTTATCCTTTATTATATTTATAAAGTCATTTTTATTCTTTTTGTATAAATTTATCAATACATAATAAATAGTAATTACAATAACTAAAATTAAAGCTAAATAAAAACCTGTCGGTTTAGTAAATGTTATTCCTATAAATCCTATTAATAATGATATTAATTTAAAAATATCATCTTTTTCATTATATAACACAAAGAAAACGTAACCAATCAGTAATCCAAGAACTGCATCTGTATAAATAACTTGATATAATAGTATTTCTTTAAATATTGCTGGAATACATATTATAATTAAAGATAAACATATTCTAGAAAAATAATTATTTCTTTTGACTTTACTAAACAAAGGAAGTAAAAGAGAAAGTCCTAAAATAATATTAGCAAATATTTCTCTTCCCTGGTTATATTCACCAACCATCTTATTGAAATAGTACTGCAAAATTGTAGGAAACGGTGGATATATAATTACAAGTCCATCATTTACAAGATTATTTGTATAAAACATTTTCTTTGAAGCAATACTCCAATAAGAGTATTCATCCCAAACTTCAGATACTTTGTTTACTGTAAAAATCATAAACCCAAAATAAACTATGGTGAAAAAAAACATTCCATATGTCAAAACATTTTCTTTTATATTAATCTTTTTCTTATAAAATATTATTGCAAATATTCCTAGTATTACTGAAATCAAAGTAACAGCTATTGTTCCAATCTCTAGAAAACCTACTAGTCCAAATAAATACAATAAAATCATTTTTACAATAATATCTATCCCAATACACAATTCAATTTTTTTATTAAATATAGAAGATATAAAAACACTTCCAAATATAATTGAAAAGTATATAATTACGTAACCTATTAATATGTTCAACTTTGAATTCTCCTTATTTTTTTCTAATCATATCATTTAGTCTCTTATTTTTCAATAAAAAAAAGAATTTTTATACCAGTATTCAAAATAAATAAAATATTGAAAACTACTAATAATTGTAATATAATGTTTAAAAAAATTGGAGGTTTTATATGATACATATATTATACTTTCTAATTCCATTAATATTTTTCTTATTTTTTAATGGAACCCTAGTTTTACTTACAAAAAAAGAATTCGGTAAATGTATTCCACTTTCTTTTATTTTATGTGCTCTTATAATGTTTGCAAGTCAATCTATATTTAATACATTTAATATAGGTTTTTATTCTTTACTACTATTTGCCTTTATGAGTATACCTATTTTACTTTTTTTATTTATAAAGAAAAGAAACTTATTTGATGATTTCAAAACAAAATATTTTGATAAAGGGCTTATTTCCTTTTTAGTAATATACGTATTTTTTTATATATTTGATTTAAGGAGATTTTTCTCAGCATGGGACGAGTTTTCTCATTGGGGAGTTATGGTAAAAGAGATGTTCCGTACAGACAGCTTTTATTCATCTGTAGAATCAACTTTGCTTGTTCACAAAGACTACCCACCTATATTTCAAATTTTTGAATTATTTTGGACAAAATTATGTGGAAATTATTATGAACCAAACCTTATAAAAAGTATGCATATCTTTGAATTTTCATTGTTTATACCTGTTATATATAACCTTACAAATAAAAACATTAAAAGTAATCTTAGAAGCATGATTTACACTTTATGTATGATAGCAATAATATTCTTATCAGTATTACTTTTTGATCAACATTGTGTAATAAACACTATTTATATTGATTATTTAATGGCTTTAATATCTGCATATGCTATTTATATGATATTATCTGAAAAAGAAAAATTTTCATATTTTTCATTATTTAACCTTGGTATGACTTTAACATTCTTAGTTCTTTTAAAACAAATGGGCATACCTTTTTATCTAATAATACTTTTTGTTTTCATTTGTGATTTAGTAATTCATATTTTCACAAATAGAAAAAGTATTAAGAAAGTTCAACTAATAATTCCAATTATATTGGCAATTATTCTAATAGTTATAGTACCTTTAGTTGAATGGAAATGTTGGAATATATTTGTCTCAAACTTAAATACTGATCAACAGTTTAGTTTATCTGACATAGAAGTTTTGGAATTACCAAGTATATTACAAGGTAAAACAGGTGAAGAATATCAGACTACTAGCGGAAATAATTTTATACAAGCAATAATAACACAAAGTATTACATCATCAAACATAGAACTATCTTTTGTACAAGCAAGTATTATTATTATTTGTCTATTTATCGTTCTTTTACTAATATTTAAAAATGATTTTACAAAAGGACAAAAATTTACTATTATAAGTTCTGTAATCATTGGTTTTATTGGCTATACCTTCGTTTTGCTTAATATGTATGTATTCTCTTTTGGTCCAGGTGAAGGTCCAATTCTAGCATCATTTGATAGATATATGGATACTTATATTATATTTATGCTTGCTTTACTTATAATCCTTTTAATAAGTAAACTTAAAGATAAAAAATTTTGGATTGTTCTATTTTCTCTAATCATTCTACTATTTACACTTCAATCACCCGAAAAACTAGATTACCTTGTTCCAAGTTTTAGAAGTAAAATTATTACAGAATACGAATATGATGCCGAAATGCTTACATCATCTTTACCTGAAAAAGCAAACGTTTTTATATTAGGAGATGATGATGACCTTGCTAGACAATATTTAATTAAGTATTATGCTAATCCTATTACAACCAATATATATCACTATAAATTTGATACTTCTTCAAATATAGAATCAGAGAAATATATAAATAGTATAAAAAATTATATTTTTAATTATGATTACCTATATTTAAAAAATGTTGATGAAAATTTTATAGAAAAATATTCTTTTCTATTTAATGATAACATTGTAATTCCAGAGACACTATATACAATAAACAATGTAGATGATAAAATAGTCTTTAAAATAATGAAATAATAAAAGGAGAAATTTAGATGGACAAAATAGCTGTATTAATACCCTGTTATAATGAAAGCATGACTATTGAAAAAGTTATAAAAGATTTTAAAAAAGAACTTCCTGAAGCTACTATCTATGTGTATGATAACAATTCTACTGATGGTACAGATAAAATTGCACGCAACGCAGGTGCGATAGTAAGATATGAAAGAAAACAAGGAAAAGGAAATGTTATAAGAACAATGTTTAGAGATATTGACGCAGAATGCTACCTTATGGTTGATGGTGATGATACCTATCCTGTTGAAAATGCTAGAGCTTTATGTGACGCAGTTCTTAACAGATCTGTGGATATGGCAATTGGTGATAGACTATCTTCAACTTATTTTACTGAAAATAAAAGACCATTTCATAACTTTGGAAATGTATTGGTTCGAAAACTTATCAATAAAATATACAAAAGTAATATTAGAGATGTAATGACTGGTTACAGAGCTTTTAGCTATATTTTCGTAAAAACTTTTCCAATATTATCTAAAGGCTTTGAACTTGAAACAGAAATGACAATGCATTCTTTAGATAAAAACATGAATTTAGAAAATATAATTGTAGATTATCGAGACAGGCCAAATGGCAGCATTTCCAAGTTAAAAACTTATTCGGATGGCGTAAAAGTTATAAAAACAATTATCACATTCTTAAAAAATTACAAACCAACTAAGTTCTTTAATACTCTTTCATTTTTACAAATAATATTAGGTAGTGCCTTTTTGATTCCAGTTATTATAGAATTTATCAATACAGGATTAGTTCCTAAGATTCCAACATTTATCGTATCAATATTCTTATTTATAACTGCAGCACTTTCTTTTGTTATAGGGCTTGTTTTGCAATCAATAGTTAACAAATCTAAACAAGATTTTGAAATAACTCTAAATGATTGGAAATACAAATATAATACTATAAAAAACAAATAATTAATAAAAAAAGCTTGTTAAATATTAACAAGCTTTTTTATTTCTTTTTAAAAATAAATAATTTACTAAATATATAATTAAGTATAACAACAACTACTTGTGCAACTATTGTCCATACAAATACCCAAAAATCTGAATTCATTCCTAATAAAGTGATAAAAATATACATTATTAGCATTTCTGCTAATAGTGTAAATACTCTTGCCCCCATAAAAGTACAAAATTCTTTGAATATTTTTTTTGACTTACTTTTAAATACCCAAATTCTATTTGTAAAGTATGCAAATGTACACGCAATTATCCATGAACTAACAACTGCAATTTGTACATGAAAACCATTTTCTGCATCAAGAAATGTATATAACATTCCCCACTTTACTCCAACACTAACAAGTGTAGCCAAAAATCCCATTATTAAATACATAATTATTTCTTCAAATTTTTTATATAATCCTAATATCATTTGAAATAAAGTTTTAACAATTCTTTTAAAATCCACAAAATAAGGATGTTTTATTTGATTTTTCACAAGTGCTTTATGAGATTCTTTTAAATTTTTTACATATCCTTTAATTCCTGCTGTACTTGTCCCTCCTGCTCTCATGTGAATTAGAACCTCATTAATATATTCTAATTTTATATTTTCATCTTTCATCATTCTAAGCATAAAATCATAATCAGCAACTATTCTAAATTGTAAATCAAATGAACCAATTTTGTCATATACTTCCCTTTTTAAATATAGTGTTGGATGTGCTGGATGCCATCCGTTTTTTATTTTTCCCTTTGCCGATTTCCATATTCTTTGTGGCTTACTCATTGTTTCCTCATCCATAAATATAAGGTCAGCATATGTTCCATCACAATTAGTTTCTTTAAACTTGTCAGCAATTATTTTTAATGTATTTTCGCTTGCATATATATCATCAGAATTAAGTATTCCAATAATATCTCCAGTTGCCATTTTTATACCTTTATTCATTGCATCGTAAAGTCCTGTATCTTTTTCGCTGATATACTTTAATTTTCCATTGTATTTACTTTCATAATTTTTTACAATCTGTATTGTATTATCTTTTGATAAACCATCCACTATTATATGTTCATAGTCTTTATATGTTTGACTTAAAATAGATTCAATTGTATCTTTTAGTGTTTTTTCAGAATTATATGTTACTGTTATTATTGATATTTTCATTTTAATTCCCCTTTATCTTTTTTAAACTATATTTATAATATCCTAAATACATTATAAATTGAACAGCAAGTGAACTACAATATGATATTACAGCTCCATTTATACTAAATTTCTTTATTAAAATGAATGATGATATTGCTGCGATTGTTGTAACAATAGCATATATTATTAATTGTTGGCTATTCTTTTTCATTATAGTTAAACTTGTAGACAAAATTGCAGTTAAAGCATAAAATATTGAAATAATAACAATTGCACATATACCAATACTGTATTCTTTAAGTGGAACTTTGTAAATAATTTCTAAAACACTAATTCCAATAAAATATATACATATTGTTGCTATAACTCCTACTGCAAATAAAATTAGCATAATCTTTATATTAACTTTATCAAACTTATCATATTCTTTTTTTATAAAACTATCATTTAACGTTTTCATAAATGGTATAGCTAAATATTGCCCACATAGACTCATTATAGTAGCTGGCATAATTATAATATTAAATATATCTTGTATTTCTTCTGTTTCTAAAAAACCTATAAAATATTTTTGCATATTAACTAATCCAATAGATAAAAAAGAAAAAAGAAATATTGGTAAAGCCAACTTAAATATTTTAATAATATCTTCACTCTTACTTTTATCTTTATTCTCTCTAATATATTTTTGACACATATATATGTCTACAAATGTACCTATAACATTTACTATCAAAAGTCCAACTATAGATGCAATTATATCTTTAGTTAAATAATCAACAATAGTTAATATAATAATTCCAAGTATTGCTTTTATAAACATTGATTTTCCCACATAATCTAGTTTATCGTTTTTTTGAAATATTCCATAATATATATCACTTACAGCCTCAATATTTCTAAATAAGCATAATAATATAATAATAATAATTTTAGTAATATTATTTGATGAAACAAAAGCAATTGCAATACTTAATATAAACATAATAAAACAAGTAATATATCTGCTTTTTATAAAAGTTTTGTCTTTTATCTCTAAATTTGACACTTGGAATACTCTATTGAAAAAAATGGAAACAATCCATAATAAACAAGCAATAGCATATCCATATGCAAACATACCTGCTATCTCCATCCCATTTATTCTATTTGCTATTATTGAAAAAAGAAACGAATTTAACGTATTAAATGTAATTCCTATAAAATTCCATATAAAATTTTTCTTACTTTGATCTATCATTTTTTCTTCCTTTTATATTTTTCCTTTTAATCTTTTGCGATATATTTTTGCAGACTCTAATATTTTTTCCATTCTAAATCTACATTTATTTTTTTCTGTATCTTTTATCGAATTAGTTGCCATTCCATCATTATGATATACTGTAATATCAGGTTCAAAAATAGTATTTTTATTATTTTTAACACACCAATTATGAAGCATGTATTCCTCATAATACATAAAAGTTTCTGGCTCAAATACTTTTTCTCTTTCTTTAACAAAATCATTTGAAAATATTAAACAGGCTCCCATCATCGGTACATTATTTTTTCTTTCTAATTTAACTTCTTGTATTTTATTTTCCTCATTTGTTTTATTTTTGTTATTTCTACTTAAATGTGTAACTAAAAACCAATAAAATCCAAAGAAAGTTAAAGCTAATTTATTTAGAAAAATTGTTATATTAACTCTCCATAATTTTGAGTTAACAATTGGAATTGGACTTTGATGTATATCGCATCTTGGGTTATATACATCTGGTCCTAAAACATAAAATTTCTCTTTTTTATATATATTCTTTATTTTTTCTATTATCTCTCTATCATTAAAAATAATGTCATTATTACAAAAAATAGCAAACTTTGTGTCATATTTTTCTTTCATATATGTATATCCATAGTTATTGCCTCTAGAAAAACCGCTATTATTATCATTCAAAAGCACATCCACTAATTCATCGTCTTTATACATTTCTTCCAATTCTATTCCTGTATTATTAGGAGATTTATTATCAACAATAATTATCTTAATTTTTTTATTATCTTTTAGTTCTTTAATTGATTTTACGCAATTTATAGTTTCATCTATAGTATTATAGTGTAAAATAACAAAAATTACATCTAACATTTTTTCCCTACCTTATTTCATTATTTCATAAAATAAATCTAAATATCTTCTTGCAATTTTAACTTTATCATATTCTTCAAAATTATATTTTTTCTTTTCTTGACCTTGTACTTTTATTATTTCGTTTATCCAGTCTTCTATTTTATACGGATCATCAACATAATTACACATTCCTTGAGTTACTTCTGGAAGTGAGGTACATTTAGTTGTTATAACCCTTGTACCAATCTCCATTGCTTCAACTGGTGGTATTCCAAATCCCTCAAATATACTAGGAAATAAAAAAATATTACTATTTTTCATTAAAGTATTTTTTTCAGCATCTGAAACAAAAGGAGTAATAATAATGTTATCTTCAATTCCAAGCTCCTTTATTTCTTTTAAAAGATTTTCTTTATTTGGCCCACCTACTCCTGATATAACAAATTTATCTGGGATATTAAGATTTCTATCTTTTATCTCTTTCATTACCTTTATTAAAGTTATTAAATTCTTATGTTTATGCATAGAGCAAACTGTATAATAGTATTTGTTTTCCTCTATATTATATTTCTCTTTGATACTATTGAAATCTTCTATTTCATTTTCATCTGCTTTAACCGGCACATAAATAGCTTCAAGGTTGTTTTTATGTTTAAAATTGTTTTCTATATCTTCTTTTGTATAATTTGTAATTGTTACAACTCTATCTGCATTCTTTAATACTTTTTTCCATCCCATCTTAAACCATATGTTTTCTAGTTTCGAAAAATATTCTGGATAATGAAAGGCCTGAATATCATGTATCATTGTAACACATTTTATTTTTTTACACTTATACAAAGGCATTTCATATACTGGGAAAAAACAAAAATCAATATTATTTTTATTAAGTACCTTATATTGCCATAAATTTTGCCATATTAAATGTTGCTTAACATTAAAAGCATAAGTATTACAAACAACAAAACTTATTCTATCATCATTAAAATATTTTTTTAAATCTTCTTCATTATCTTTTGCAAGAAATAATACATATTCATTATTATCATTATGTGCAAGCATTCCATCCATTAGATTTTTAAAATAAAACTCTACTCCACCTGATTTTTTAGGTTTAAGCCAAGTAACATCTATTCCGATTCTCATTTGTTATCCTCCAATTTTTTTTCTACATCTTCTACTCTCTTTTTTAATATGGAGATTTCTTGTATAAGTTCCTTATTTTTTTTGTTTTCTTTTGATAAAGAAACTGTTAAATTAAATATTAAGTAAAAAGAAACAAAAATTGTTATACAAAAGACCATATTAGCAGGTACTTCAAATCCTAATAAGCTTGATATATTTTCAACAAGATTTGGTATCAAAAGAGCTAATATAAGCATAATCCCAGTTATAAGCCAAAATATAGAAAATGACATTTGAAGATTCTTCTTTCTAATAGATCTAATTACCAAAAATAAATAAATTAAAGTTATTATAATTAATACTACATTTAATGAAATTGACATATTCACTTCTCCTTTTAATGTTTTCTTGTGCTATCTATTAAAATTGTAAGGCATACTTTAAACATATAGTCAGCAGTTTTCAAAAATCTAATTGATGACTTACCTCCCTGTCTCTCATTCATACTTACAGGAACTTCAGAAACTTTGTATTTTTTATGAAGCATACAAGCTGTTGACTCTGGTTCTGGATATTCTGTAGGATAATCCCTTGCAAATTCTTCAATTATTTTTTTATCTACTGCTCTAAAACCTGATGTAGGATCAGTTATTTTTTTACCAGTACAAATTTTTATAAATAAAGATATTACTTTGCTCCCAAACCTTCTCATAAAAGTAGATTGAAACTTACTAGCCTTTTTATCTAAATATCTTGTTCCTATAACAATATTAGCTTGTCCATTTAAAATTGGCTCACAAATATTTGGTACATAGTTTACATCATGCTGTCCATCTCCATCAAATTGAATGGCAATATCATAATTGTTTTGATATGCATACTTATATCCTGTTTGAACTGCTCCACCAATTCCAAGATTATTTATAAGATTAATATGATTTAAATTGTTTTCTTCAAGTATTTTTAATGTATTATCTTTAGAACCATCATTAATAACAACAAAATCAAGTTCATCACTGAATTCTTTTATTTTGTTACATGTTTTTAATATATTTTCTTCTTCGTTATATGCTGGTATTATTAATAGTACTTTCATTAATATCTCTCCTACTTTACTATTTTTTTAAAATTATAACATCTTTATCTTTATAATCTACAACATACCTATCTGAAGATAAGTCAATCTCTTCATCTGCATTTAAACATAGATAATATTTTTTATTTTCATCTTTTAGCCATCCTTCTACGTCCAATTCTACAGGTATTTGTAATTCTCTTACATCTTCTGTTTCTGTTATTTTTGCTAAATCATTTGCCCATAACATTTGTAAGTGATTTCCATATATTTTTAATTCTTCTTTATTTATTCCATTATCTTTTAGGTATTTTATTGCTTTTAATTGTTCTGTATTATAAATATTTGCATCTTCTTGTAATTTTCCTATATTAAATGCATATATATCAACTAAATCAGCCATATGGCTAACTGGATTTACAAGGAAATTTCTATTTGCTATTCTACCATCTAAATTAAATACACATGCAAGAATAATTGCTACATAAACAAATAAGAATGAATATCCATATATTCCTTGTTTGTTATCCATTAGCTTATATATAGATTTAACTACTATTTGCATAATTAAAATACTAATTAAAAAATATGTTTTATAATAATAATATGATGATGCTTTTCCTGTTAAAGCCATATATAATATTCCAGCTGTAAATATCGTAGTTATTATCATACAAATTGTTGTAAAATTGTTTCTTTTACTCTTTAATTTGTCTATACAATAAAATAAAACAAAAGGTATAAATACTATAAAGTTAGAATATAAGTTTCTATAACAATATCCTTCTGATGAAATATGACTCGCATCTGTTCCAGCCTCTGAAGATAATCCTGGAAGGATAAAATAGCATATACCTATAATTGTTGGAATTATAAGTACAACTAAAACTGTAACAACATTTCTAATTGTAAATATTGAAAATATATTTTTTCCATCTTTTCTATTTTTTATAAAATCAAATAACATATATAAGCCAATAGCTGAATACATTATTGGAACAAAGAAATAATATGTGAAAAATATTCCAAATGTTAGTAAAAACATATATATAATCAGATATATATCTCTAAGTTCTCTGTGCTTAATATAATACACCATTGAAGTTATACTTACCATTATTAAAATTCCAAGTGATAAATATTGATATCCAAATATCATACTATTTAGTGGATATCCAAACACAAATATAAGAGTTCCGATAAATGCAACTATTGTTTTTAATATACTATCTGTTTTATGAGTTAACCCAATATAAAAAGCTGCTGCAATTAAGAATAGCATAACTACATCTATAACTATATAAACCTTATATAAATTTATTTCACCAACATAATTTGCAAATAAAGTAAATAGAATACCTGTATTTGTATATGCTCCTGGCATAATTGTCTTTAATTCTCCTGCTGGAGTTGATTGTGTATTATAATATGTTTTTGCAAAATCAAAATGAACTGCAGGATCTGTTGTTTCATATTTAATTTGTATAGGTAAACCATAGTGTTTATAACCAATAAATAAAACCAATATTAGTAATATAGCAAAAACAATTATATCTTTAACTTTAATATAATATTTTTGTATTTCTTTCTTTTTTATTATTCTATATAATAAAACTATTGATAAAACAGTATTAACAATTGATAATACAACTAATGTAGATTTTAAATGTACTAATGTAACTGCAAAACTACAAAATACATTAAAACATAAATTAATAACTATTGATGTCACTATCCAGAATAATAGATTTTGTTTCTCATCAGACTTTTTTATTAGAATAGTTGATACTAATAATATTGCTGATACTATTATATAAATTATTTCCATAATATCTCCTTAATTACATGTACTTAACTTCCTCATCAAGATCAGCCGCTTTTATTACTACTTCTCTTGATAATATTTTTTCTCTAGCTTTTTTATAATAACTATCAATTTCTTCTTGTCTCTCTTTATAATCATCAACTTTTGCTGGTACTCTATATATTGATGTTACTTTTGGTATATATAAGTACTTATTTTCCATACCAAATCTTGCCCACATTTCCCAATCTTCAAGATTATCAAGTTCAACATCCATTCCACCATATTTTTCAAAAATTTCCTTTTCAAACATAACAGCTTGTATAGGGAACATATTCATCGTTAATAACCTAACTCTACTATATGGTCTATCATGTGCAATTTCAATACCTTTAACCTCATATTTATATTCAGGTTCCTTAGAAATAACGCTAATTTTTGTTTCATAAGATATTGTATATGCAAGTTTATATTCTTTATTTTTATTTAATTCTCTTACTAATGTTTCAACATGATCTGCGAAAAACAAATCATCATCATCTAAGAAATTTAGATACTTGCCTGAAGCTATTTCCATAGCTCTGTTTCCAACATAACATCTGCCTTTCTTTTCTCCTGTTGCTTCATATTTAATATTTAAATCTGGGAATTCATCTTTAATCATTTTTTCAGAAATGTTTTTTCCATCTTCAACAATTACAACTTCAATATTTTTATATGTTTGATTTCTCAAAGATAAAAGATTTTCTCTTAATACATTTGGTCTTCCACATGTTCTAACTAATATTGATACAAGCGGTTTTTCTTCTATTTCATCTACTGTTAAAAAAGCACCATTTCTAATTATTTCATAATCATATCTATAAAATTTAGGTGTAAACTTCTTTAATTTCTTTCTTCTTCCATTTCCAAACCTCCAAAATCTAAAATGGAAAAAATTAAATATATTTTTAAAATATGCTTTTATTAATCCTGATTTTGAACCTTTGAAAACTTCTTTTCTAAGTAGTATTCCTCCAAAATATTTTGTCCAAATAAGTACATCAGATAATTTCCCGTATTTATATCTTAAATTTAAATTATTTATAATACTATTGTAATATTGTACTGGCTTAATTTCTCCCGCTTCTTTATAGCAATAGTGTGTTAATGTTGCTTTTGGAACATATTTTATTTTATAACCCTCTAATCTTACCTTCCAACTTAAATCTACATCTTCAGCATACATAAAAATCTTTTTATCAAATCCATTTATTTTCTTAAAAATTTCTCTTTTAATTATAAAACATGCTCCTGAAGCCCATGAAGTTTCTCCTGTTAATGGATCATAATATTTAGGATGTTCATATGGTTTTTGCCTAAATTCCCACATAACAAATTGATCACTTGAATTTGTTATTGCTTCTTTCATATTTTTTAAAGAATCTGTATCTAATTTTGTATCATGGTTTAAGAAAAATACATATTCAGATTTTCCTTTTTCAAATCCTAAATTATTTGCTTGTCCAAATCCTAAATTATTTTCATTTTCTATAATATTAAAAGAACCTAATTTAGTTTTTTCCCTATATTTTTTTAATTCCGAAATAGTGTCATCTTTAGATTTGTTGTCGATAAAATAAAGATTAATTTTATTTAAATCGATTTCTTTTTGGCCTTCTATACTAGTTATACATTCTTCAAGCCATTTTTTTGAGTTATATGTTACTATTACTATGTCTAAATCCATATTTTGCTCTCCTTTATCTCTTTAATTTTGATTTTATAGAATCAAAGATATTTGTTTTATATTTTTCTTTCAAATCTTTGTCTATCTTTTTATCCCCTTTTATTAATCTTTTATTATCTTCCCTTAATTCTTCTATTTTTTTATTGACTTCATCAACTAATTTATACATTCTGACATTATCTTCATATATAGCTTTTGTATCTCTAATTATATTTTTTACTTCTTCTGCAGAAATCATATAATCGTATTGTTTTCCATACATCTTTCTTCTTTCTTGATCAATTACTTCTTCCTGCAGAGATTGTTCCAACTTAATGTAATCTTCACTTTCAATAATATTATATCTTTTTTTCATTTCTTCTTTTGGTAAATAATTATTTAAACTCTTATTGTGTGCATATAAGTTTTCTATAGCTCTATATAATATATAATCAACTGGTATATCTTCTCTATACCATTCTTGATCAAATATGATAAATTGCTTTTCTTCTTCATTATAAAAAGTATTTTCAAAAACCAAATCTATAAATCCATCTTTTATAATTCCTTCTTCATTTGGTTTTAAATTTTGTTTTATAGTATTATACCAATTATCTATAACATTATATGTCTCTTCAATATTCTTTTTTCTAATCAAAGATACTATATAAGTATCTAACAAAGGATATTTTATTAATTCAGAAGTTATTATATCATTATCATCAATTTTCTCTGCAACCTTAAAACCATAATCTATCATTTTTCTAGTATATTCTTTTATGTTTCTTAAATGATTTGTTGAGACTTGTTCTTTTACCGTTTTCTCAACTTTGTCATCATATATTTTTAGAACAAGTGAATATTCATCTTTTCTCATATTATTAAAACTAACATAATTAATATGATTATCTTCTTCAATCTCTGATAATTCTATAAAATATGAATTAGTATATTTAGTAAAATCCCCTTCTATAACAAATTGTTTTAATAAATTACATTCATCTTGTAATACCAGACTTCCTTCTTCGTAAAGTACATTATAATTTATTTTACTATCATTTCTTTCTGGTAATCTTTTATCAGTAAATATAACATTTGTATATCTATAATTTGGTAAAGGATAATAGAATCTTTTATATTTAAAATTACATTCATTTAGTATATTTGTTATTTCACTTAAAGAATATAATCTACCATTATTAAATATATTTTTAGTAGAATCAAATATTTTTTCACAATGTTTACTCTTTCTACCTACTAAATAATTCACTCCAAGCCTATTATCAAATGCTAATAATATTTTTCCATTATCATTAAGTTTCGATTTAGAAAACTCTAATAACTTAACAGCCGCATTTTTACCATCAAATATTTCATTTGCATATTCTAAAGTACCCAATAAAATAACATAGTCATATTGATCATCAATTTTAACTTTATCAAACTTTCCTTCTATAAATGTTTTATTATCTACATTATTAACTTTTACAGAATCTTCATTATTATATTTTACAATAGTAATTTGTTGTGAAATATTTGATAAATATTCTGACCAAATATCTTCATTATCACTTGTTGTTAGGTATAATATTTTTGAATTATCTTTAAATGGGTACCATGTTAAAATATTTATTTTTAAACTATCTAATTTATCCATATTAACTCCTATATTTTACAATATCAATTAATACATAATTTTATCTGTTCTTATTTTTGAGTTTGGTGATTCTTTTGCAAAATTTATACTTGAGTACATATCAGATTTTTCAAGAACATCTTTCCATTTTTCCTTGAGATTACTTGCTTCTTTATTAAATCTTTCTTCTTTTTCTTTAGATAACTCATATCCTCTTGTTTTTGATTCATAATGTATAAATTCTATATATGGATCATATACTATTAAATAACCTTTTTGTCTTATTTTTAAGCAAAAGTCTACATCATTAAATGCAACAGCAAAGTTTTCTTCATCCATATATCCAACTTCTTCATAAATGCTTCTCCTTGAAAATAAACATGCTCCTGTAACAGCAGATACATTTCTTGTTGTACATTCTCTTCCAAAATATGCATGTTGATTTTTTGGTGTTTCTACATACATATTTGCTGCTATCCCTTGAACTCCAACTTCAATTCCTGCATGTTGAATAGATTTGTCATCATAATATAGTCTTGCTCCAACAGCTCCTACATCTTTTCTTTGTGCAAATCCTATAAATTTTTCAAGCCAATTTGGTGTGAGTAACTTTGTATCATTATTTAATTGAATAACAAAGTCACTATTAGAATTTTTAACCCCAAAATTAATAATCTTTGAATAATTAAATCCTTTTTCTGGATAAGTAACTACTCTTATTTTTTCGTTTTTTTCAAGTTCCTTATAATATTCAAATGTTTTTTCATCTGTAGAATTGTTTTCTACAATTAGTATTTCATAATTTTTGTATGTAGTAAGTTCTAAAATAGAATTAACACAAGTCTTTAAAAGATTAATATTATCCTTACTTGGTATAATTATTGATACACTAGGATTGCCTTCTACTTCATATTCAACTTCATATACTCCTTTTATATCTCCACCATGTGTAACTTTTGCCTTTAATCCTTGTCTTTTTAAATGGTCTTCTATAACTCTTATCCCTGCTTCATATGCATATGGTTTTGAATCTGAAAGCATAGCAGTAGAATTTGGATTTATTCTCCAATGATAAAGTATTTTAGGTATATGTACAATTTTATCTGTATTTTCTGTTGCTCTTAAAATGATATCAAAATCTTGAGCCCCGTCATATCCTTCTTTAAATCCACCTAATTTATCCATTAACTCTTTTTTAAATATAGACAAATGTGTTATATAATTATTCGATCTTAAAGTATCTATTGCAAAATCAGGTTTAAAATGAGGATCAATTCTCTTTTCTTTTTTCTCTGCTATTTTATCTTCGTCTGTATATATAAATTCCGCTTCAGGATATTTATTTACTGTTTTTACTATTTCAAATAAACAAAATATAGGTAATAAATCATCATGATCAAGAAGTGCTACATAATCTCCACTTGCCATATCTAAGGCAGCATTTGAATTTCCAGCTATTCCTCTATTTTCATTTAAAAATTTATACTTAATTCTTTCATCATTTTCGATAATACTTTTAAATTCTTTGTTCTCCTCAGGGCTACCATCTGCAAGACAAAGTTCCCAATTCGTATATGTTTGTTCTAACATACAATCAACTAATTCTTTAAAATAATTCATTGGCGTATTGTACATAGGAACTACTATACTTATTTTAGGATTAATATCAAACTTATAATTGCATTCTTCTTCTAGTTCTTCAGCAGTAGGTTCATTATTTTTAATCCAAAGCCTATATCTCTCATTTTGACTAAAAAATGATTCTTTTTTAAATATTCTATTATATAAAGCTCTAAATACTTTTTTTACTGTTTTTATAAATCCATATTTTTCAAAATAAAACTTTGTTGCATTTACCGCATTCTTTATATTCAATTTTAATTCCCCTTTTTCACTCTATATATAATTCTTCCCAAAATTGGTATATTTAATATAATAAAATTTGCTATACGATATTTAAAATTTTCATATTTGTATAATTCAAAATATAAAAACCAATATCTAAAATTTATATATTTAGTTTTATTTAATTTTGTATAATACTTTAATGCCTTTTCATTTTGTTTTTTATATTTTTCATTAAAAATATCTTTTGTTTTAGTAAGTACCCCAAAATGTTTAAGTTTCACATCAATAAACATATTTCTAATCTCATCAAGTGAACTTAACTCTTTGCTTTTCATTTTATAACCTACCTGATTATCTCCATGTTGTCTATATTTAATATGTGGGTTTTCATCACACACTATTTTGCCTTTTAAGCTAATTACTATAGCTATCCAATAATCATGCATTATACCACTTGGAATAGGTATAATATCTTGTATAAACTTCTTTTTAGAAACAATCGTACATCCTGTCACATAATTATTTAGTAAAAGTCCTTTTTTCTTTTTATCTTTCTTTATTTTTTTATAAAATCCTTTTTCTTTCCAAAATGAATTAGAAATATTTTTTCCTTCTTCATTAATCAAATATAAATCACTAAAATATAAATCTGCATTATCTTTTCTTAATATATTTACTGCAGTTTCTATTTTATCTGGCATCCATATATCATCTTGATCAGATAAAGCATATATTTCATTTTGAACTTGACTTAATAAAAATTCAAAATTTTTAATATATCCTAAATTTTTTTCTTGATAAAACACTTTTATTCTTTTATCTTTTTTCTCATATTCTTTTAATATCTCTATAGTTCTATCCTTCGAACAATCATCTGAAATTATAAGTCTAAAGTCAGAATATGTTTGTCCGAAGAATACTATCTATTTGCTCTTTTAAGTATTTTTCCCCATTATAGGTAGCAAGTAAAATATCTATTTGCTCCATATTATCACCTTTTTTATATTTGATTTATATTTTTTATTATTTCCAAACTATTGATTTATTTTTTTAAATATATTATAACCATTTATGCTTTTTATTTTTTCATAATTACTTTTATTATATATTTTTACATCCTCTGCTGAAATATTGCTTATAACAAACTCGGGATCAAAACTATCATTATAATATATTTTAGATGCATTTTGAACATTAACATGTTCTATTCTATCCACATTATTTATCATCTTAAATAATGGATACTCATAAGTATCTTCTGATATCTCTAGACCTAAATTATTATGTTCATAATTGTTAATAACATTACTTATCTCTCTATAAGTATCATATTGTACTTTATTACTTATAAAATACTCTTCATTTTTATCTTCTAATTTTTTTGTATATTTAATATGATAACAAAACTGATTTGTAACACTAATTAATGCGATACTACAAATTGCTCCAATTAAATATTTTTGATAATTTTCTTTTAATCCTAAATTTAGTAATAGAGCTATCGCAGGGCACAATAATGCCAAGAAGCTGATTTCATATCTTGTTCCCCATACTTGAAATCTCATTATTAAAATAAAAATAATAAATGAAACAACTGATAAAACGCAATACATAATCGATTTTTTTTCTTTATTATTTTTTAATCCAATTATATAAACTAAAATAGCTATTGTAATTGACCACATTATTAATGGATTTACAGCATAATCATGATGATAAATTGCTCCACTACTAATATGATAATCAATTCCTGATTCAGATATAGATTCATCATTTATATCTACATTTAACACTTCTCCGACTTTTTCTAGACCACCTCTTATTACTTCATTATTTTTATCAATTATTAAATTTTGATAATTCCATAAAAGATTTTTCAAAAAATTAAC
The DNA here is from genome assembly GCA_017934475.1 of Clostridia bacterium. GTDB lineage: Bacteria > Bacillota > Clostridia > TANB77 > CAG-508 > UMGS1663. The sequence goes on from JAGBJN010000006.1 coordinate 210,054, forward strand.
AACAAAATAACTCTTTCTATCAACTTGTACTATTTGTTTTTGTCCAGCAATTGGATCAGAAAAAGCATTAAACGTTTTTAAATTTCTAAGCGTTGTTGGAATAACAATTATCAAAGTAGTTATAGCTACTATAAAAATTGAAATAATTATATCTTTTATTTTATCTTTTCTTCTTATACACATAAAGAATAAGTATAATGTAAATAACGCATCAGAAAATAATATTGTAGGTTTTGTTAAATATCCGAAACCTAAGCATATACCAAGGCAAATTATTTTTAATACATTATCTTTATCAATTATTATTTTTTCATCTTTATTCAAAAAATCTAGGATAAAATAAGTAAATATCAAACACCATAATGCTGCAAAATTATCTACTTGCGTAGAAAATGCTTCAGCAACTCCAATTGGCATTGAAATTGCAAGAATCATTGCTAATATTGAAAATTTTCTATCACATCCTATTTTTTTAGCAATAAAATAAACTATAAACGAATTTAATATAAATGATATTGTCTGTAATAAGTTTGCAAAAATATCACTACTATCTGACAATAAATAAACATTCAAGTTTGCAACCTCTGCGAAAACAGGGCTTGTTAATTGCCTTACAATATTTGTAGCATAGTGATTTATACTACCATTTTGAATCCAGTGCATTATTCTTGGAAGATGATATGTCATAGAATCCCAATTGTATGGTGTAGTCCTTATCCCAATATAAACTAAAACAATAACAAAAAATATAATAAATATATGAGTATATTTTATATTTTTTAGTATTTCCTTTAAATTTATTTTTTTATTTATCTTTTCCTTGTTTTTTAAAACTTTTATAATATTTAATATAATAAGTAAAACTAATAAAATTCCCCAAATACATTTAATACTTAATTCTGAAATAGCATTAAATAATGATAATATTTCCGTAGTTGCATATAAATAAACAAAAGTCAAACAAATTGATATCAAAAATTTTGTAAATGAATTTTGATTATTTTTTATAAATGTAAATATTAAAAAACAAGACAACGGCAATGTTAATATCATAAGATTTTCCTTTCTATTTTTTAAATCTATATCTTGCTATACAATACAAAGCACGTATTCCATCTTTCATATTAATTTTCTTTCCTTCCTCTTTTGTTCTAGGATAATATGAAATAGGTACCTCAACAAGTTTCATTTTTGCTCTTGCAACTTTAGCTGTTATTTCAGGTTCAAAGCCAAATCTTTTTTCTTTAATATCTATATTTTTTATAAACTCAGCAGGAAAAGCTTTATAACATGTTTCCATATCTGTTACTTTAAGTCCAGTCATCATATTAGATAATCCTGTTAATACTTTATTAGCAAGTTGATTTTGCTTATATCCTTTATATTCTTTATTTAGGAATCTTGAACCATATACAACATCAGCTTTGCCTTCTGCAATAGGTTTTATAACACTTGGTATTTCTTCAGGATCATATTCAAAATCTGCATCTTGAACTATAGCAATATTTCCTGTAATTTCAGAAAATCCAGTTTTTAAAGCAGCTCCTTTTCCTTGATTTACTTCATGGTAAAGTACCTTGTTTGCATATTGATTTCCAACTTCTTTTAGAATATCTCTTGTTCCATCTGTAGAACAATCATCAATTACTATAATTTCTTTTTCTATGCCATTTAAATCTATACTATTAACTTTTTTTAATACATCTATAATTAAATCTTTTTCATTATAAACCGGTATAATTATTGATAATTTATTAGCCATTTTAATTTTTGTATGTACTTAACATACTCCTCCCTCTATTTTAATTTAATTGTTATATTTCCATCTTTTTCAATATAATTTTCTTTAACTCCTAATTCTTCCATCCAGGCTCTCGTTTCTAAAGTTTTCCAACTTCCAGTATTATATCCTTCTCCTGAATCGTTATTCCAAAGCCATTCAGGTGTTGGCCATAAACATATACTTGGTTTTACAGCCTGATATAATTCTTTAGTAGCTCCAGCTTGTCCATGATGAGCCATTTGAACAATATCACATTTTAATTTATCTTTCTGATTTGCTAGTAGTTTTTTACTTGATTTTTCTCCTGTATCTCCTAAAATAAGCAATGAAGTTTTACCTGTATCAAACTTAATAACCATACTTTGTTCATTTCCAGGATTTTCAGTTATTTCAGGATTTCTAATTCCTAGTATTTCAACTTTAATATCATCTATTTCGAAAGTATCATTAAGTTTTGGCGAAACAACTTTATCTTTTACCTTATCACTATTCAAAGTATCTATTAATTCTATCGAAAAGTCTTGTCTTCCCCATTCATTTTCCATATACCATTCTTTATCATTTAGAGAAACATAAACTTTTCCTATTTCTATATTTGTATTTTTTACAATATTAACAAAAACACTTGCATGATCATTATGATTGTGAGTTAAAAACCAATAATCGACTTTTCCACCATTTTCATAAATATAGTCTTTGAAATTATTTGTATCTTCAGGTCTTCCACCATCTATTGCTATTATTTTTCCATTTCTAGTCTTTAAAACATATCCCATCATTTGAGTTGAACTTTGATTACCAAACTGAGTCAAATAATTGTATTTTTCTTCTGTTAGTCCTAAATAAATAATCAAAATTACTGATATTATTGTTAGTATAATTAGAGTCATTAATAATAAATTACTTTTTGTTTTTTTCATTTTAATTTATCCTTCTCTTTTAATATTAATTTTTGAATTTAATTTAATAATTCCAACATTTTCTTTACTAGATATTATTTCTATAAGTAAAGCTTCATATTTTCTATCAAGTACCTCTAACTCACCTTTTGAATTAATATGAGTACAACTAAACGACAATGTATAAGCGCCTGGTTTTATAGGAAGTAATTGTGTAAATTCTGCTATTGCTATTTCTCCTTTTACAAATTTTCCAGGATATATTTTTTCAATCATTGAATTAGTTCCAGTAATCTCTATACCATTAAAATTTTTAATAGTCATTGTAAAAATTGGATTATCTATATCTTTATTAAACTTTATTTTAGACTTTAAAGTAACTATTTTTTCATTATCAATGCAATTTAAAAAATTGCCTTTTTCATCAAATATACCGTAATCAATAACTTCTGCATCTTTATTTCCATATTGAATTATATTCGGATTTTGATTAAAGTGACTTTTCCATGAGTTATCATCACCATCTATTATTGAAAAATCTGTTTTATTAATAGTATTCTGTTTTTCATCATTTCCTGTAATTATTTTTTTATAAAGTTCTACTCCTTCTTTAACATCTCCGTCAAATGTTTTATTTCCTTTTTGAAGTATTATAGTTCTTGTACAATTCTTTAATACATCAGAAACATTATGTGTAACAAATAATATCGTTTTTCCTCTTTCTTTAAATTCTTCAAATTTTTTAAAGCATTTTAATTGAAACGCCATATCTCCAACCGATAATACTTCATCTACAATTAAAATATCTGGGTCTACATTTATTGCACAAGCAAAAGCTAGTCTAGCAAACATTCCTGAAGAATATGTTTTTACAGGTTGTGAAAGATGTTCTCCAATATCTGCAAAATCAATTATTTCTTGTTTCTTCGCTTCAATTTCTTTTTTAGAAAGGCCCATAACTTGTCCATGTTGATAAATATTTTCTTCTCCAGTTAGTTCTGGATTAAAAGCTGTTCCAAGTTCAAGCAAAGAACTTATTTTTCCATTTATTTTAATTTCTCCTGAACTTTGTGTTGCAACACCCGTTATAATTTTAAGTAAAGTTGATTTTCCAGCTCCATTTTTACCTAATATACCTAGTATTTCTCCTCGTTTTACAGTTAAATTTAAATCGTCTAATGCTTTAAAATCAGAATGTTTTTTTATTATCGGTATAATTGTTTCTATAAGTCTAGCTTGTTTACTATTATACATTTTATAGTTTTTAGTTAAGTTCTTAATTTCTATAATATTCTCTTCCATCGATTTCCTTTCTTTTTTACCTTTACCATTTATTAAAGTACATCTGCAAAATCTTTTTTATTTCGTTTAAAGATAGCATTTCCCCAGATAAATATAATTAGTGTTACTCCCCAAAATATAGCAGTATATAATCCATGTTCAGCTGTTATTATTTCTTCTCCTATAAATACTTGTCTAAATCCTGTTACCAAATATGTAAAAGGTGTACATTTCATTATAGTTTCTAATATTGGATACTTAGAAACCATATTTAAGTTCCATATAATAGGTGTAAACCAGAAAAATAATTGCATTGCAATTCCAAGTAGATTAGAAAAATCTGGTACCATCGTTGTTATAGCAGAAGTAAATCTAGTGAATGCTATTATAAAGCAATATGTTGAAAATACTATATAAATCAAATATAAAACATTAGGCATATATCCATATATAATACATACAACAGTTGCAACTACAATTAAGAATAATGATACAAAACTAGATGATACTATTGATATTGTTGGTATTACATCTACTGGAAACACAACTTTTTTAACCAAATAGCTATATGCTCTAATTGAACCACTTGCACTCATTATACTATCATTAAGCCACATCCAAATTGCCATTCCAGGTAAAAACCATACTACATATGGATATTCTCCTGAACTTCCTGTTTTTAAAATATATTGAAATACAATTACATATGTTGCCATAAATACAAATGGCTGTAAAAAGCCCCATATGCTTCCTAAACCTGTAGATGCAAACCTATTCTTAAAATCACTTTTACCAAGTTTTAGAACCATTTTCCAATTTTTAATTAAAGATTTTATAAATTCCATTTTTTCTCCTCTATTTAAATCTATATACTATATACGAAATGATTGGGAAATGAAAAATCATAATCTCTTTTATCTTTCTTTTCCCGATTCCTTTAAATGACAAATATTTATTATATGTTATAAATTTAAAATTAATAACATTTGATTTTAATAATTTATTATAATAATTAATTACTTTATTTTCTCTTTCATCTTTATGTAAGTTTAGCTTGTCCCTATATTCTAAACACATTTTGCTTCCAGATAAATAAGCTTTATTTATAACTCTTTCTTTTCTATATTTTTTAAAAACATTATATTTATTTGAATTTTCGTTTTCACTTTTCCATTTATTTAAATTCTGATTCAAACTTCTACCGCCAAACTCATTTGATGAATGTATTCTATATCCAAATAATGGTTTCTCTATACATGCTATTCCATTTTGTTTTGATGCAAGATAAACATTAAGCCAATCATGTGCCATAACATTCTGAGAAAAAGGAAGCATTTGATCTTTTATCTGTGATGTAAATACTGTAGAACAACCAATTGCAATATGTCTTGAAAATGCTAATATGTTATTTTTCCCATTTATAATCGGCATATTTTTATATTTTAGATAACTCTCATTTAAAATTTTTCCTTTTTCGTCTATTTGATGGCAGTCAGAATATACTAAATCTACATTTTCTTCTTTAAGGGCTTTTATACATTCTTCAATTTTGTTTTCATACCATATATCATCATGATCAGCAAAAGCAATATATTTTGCATTTGATTTTTTTAGTAAAAATTCAAAATTATTTATATAGCCAACATTTTTTTCATTTAGAAAAACTTCGATTCTACTATCTTTTTGTTCATATTCTTTTAAAACATCTTTAACATTTTGCTGTGTTGATGCGTCATCACTAATTATTAGATGAATATTTTTATATGTTTGGCATAATATGCTATCTATTTGAAGTTTTAAATATTCAATATCGCTATTATATGTAGCAAGTAAAATATCAACTAAATCTTGTTCCATTTTTTCCTCTTTATTTTCACAAAATTAACTAGCATAATTTTATCTTTAATTACGCAATTTGTCAAGCATTTTAGCCATTTTAGAAACATAAAAAATAGGACAAAAAACAATGTTTTTTTGTCCTATTTTTATCACATATCTTTAAGTATTTTTTTGCTTCCCTTTAAATATGTAATCCCTGAAAAAATAGTTGCAATAACACAAGCTACCATAAGTACTGTAGTTCCAAGGTTAATTAAAAAAGGTATTATATCCATTTGTTTTGTAAAAACATCTGCAAATTTATTGGTATCTACTAAAGCAAAAATAGTTGCAATCATTTGAGTAACAGTTTTTAGTTTTCCCCAAATATTTGCTGCAATAACTTCTCCTCCTTGCTCTACGGCAATAAGTCTATATCCAGAAACAACAAATTCTCTAAGTATAATTATTATTGGAATCCAAGCAGGTATTTTTTGATTTTCAACTAAAATTACTAAAGTTGTAATTACTAATATTTTGTCTGCAATTGGATCCAAGAATTTTCCAAATGTTGTAATTTGATTTCTACTTCTTGCAATATGTCCATCTAATTTATCTGTAATTGAAGCGATTGTAAATATTATTAATAAAATCCATGATTTTGTTGGTATCCCTATTAATTCACCTGGAAAATTAAAAAAATTGATTATTATCATTACTATAACTAATATTATTCTAAAAACTGTTAATTTATTTGCTAAATTCATATTCTCCTCCGCTTCCTAAAATACATTTTTATTATATTATTGTATTATGAAAAAAGCAAGAAAAATATGACATTATTTATATTGTTTTTCTACTATCTCTACAATATCTGATATATACTCTCCTATAACAGGGATATTCAAAGTAACAATTTTCTGAAGTGTCAATACTAATATTGCTGTTATTATTGTAACTCCAATTCCTATTCCTACTCCTCTTGAAATTCCTGCTACTAGATTTGTAAAAAAAAGTTTTTTTCTATTTCCAAGTAATGTAGCCATATCTTCAATATTACTATCTAATAGTTTTTGATTTAAATTATCAATTTTTTTTAATAATAAATTCTCTTTTCTTTTTCTTCCAAACATAAAACACACAACCTTTTAATTATTAGGTTGTGTGTTTTTTATCTTTTTATTCATTTACAGTATTTTCTATTTCTTGATTTTGACTTTCAACTTCATTTTTTATTTTATTCTCTTCAACTAATTGTTCAAGTTTAGTAATCAACTCTTGTAATTTGCTTACATCTTTTCCCATCATTTCCCAATTATTGCTTTGATTTGAATTATTTAAATTATGGTTTGCTTTGATTATCGTATCTATTAAATCATCTATTGTGTCTGTATTTTCAATTTCTATGTTAACAGCATATTGAGATACCAGATTGCTTAATGCCTCAGCAAGATTATTACCAATTGCAACTTTATTTTTATTTGCAACTATTACTTTTCTTAATATTGGTAGTGAATCCGCTTCATTTGTATATGTTGTATATATAGGCTCAACATATAGTAAATTATTTTCAAGTGGAACAATTATAATATTTTTTGTAATTTTGATTCCATTTACATTTAAACTATTTAATTCTTTCATTATTGTTCCATCTTGTTCTAATTGTGTATCTAATTGAATTGTTCCTAAAATATTTGCATCTGCTTCATATTTGTAAATTTTTAATTTAGCTTTCCCATTGTCGTAACTTCCTACTAAATAAGAAATTAAATTTTGTCTTCCATTTAGTGTGTATGGTAAAACTAATCCTAATCTTTCAGTTTCTTCTATAGTTTTAACCATTGTATAATAAGGCTTTATTTGTGTTCCTGTCCTTGTTAAAACTTTTCCAGTATTATATGTTGCAATTTGCCATGTGTCGTCATTTCTATATAATACATCTGGTGCGACATTATGATATCTTGTAATAACATCTGCTTGTACATTATATAAAAATTCTGGATATATAAAATGTTCACTTATATCGCTTGGTATTTCTTCATCTAAGCTTACAAATAAATCAGGATATATATTTCTATATGCCATTACTATTGGGTCTGTTCTATCTGTAATATAGAACTTAATCGTTCCATCATAACTATCTACAAGTACCTTAACAGAATTTCTTATATAATTCAATTCTATTTTTGATGTAGAGTTTTCTCTGATTGTTGATTTCTGTGAATATGGATAATCATTCGAAATTGTATATGCGTCAAGCACCCATATTATTCTTCCTTCATTATTTACGACTACATATGGATTATCATCATAAACTAAATATGGCATTAAAGTTTTTGCTCTTTGTTTAATATTTCTATTTGTTAGGATTTTGCTCTCACTTGTTATATCTGATGAAAATGCAAGTTTCAAATCTCCTTCTTTTATTGCTAAAATCAATCTATCTATAAAATTTAGTTTTAATCCTGCTTTCCCCCCATAATTATTTTCAATATACGAATCTTGATTTACATAGTCTAACTCTTTTTTGTCCTTTGTATTTGTTACAACTGTATTATTTGTTTGCATTCCAAAGTAAATTCTAGGTTCTTTAATATTAACAATTTCATTTGTTAAATCAAATCCTTTTTGAACATGATTTAAATTTCCTGTATCTTTTGTTGTACTTGCTGAGGTAACTATTGTTCCAAATCCATGCGTGAATTCATATGTCTTATTATTATATGTTCCACTATTATTTATTTCTCTTGGAGAAATATAAACTAGATTGTCATTATATTTTCCAATTTGTGTGTTTATATATGAATAATATCCTTTTCCGGTTTGGCTTGTTTGTATATCCTTTAATACCAATTCACCATTTACTATTCCAATATTATTTATTACATTTTCATAGTTTTCTAAATCCTGAGTAGTTATTTCCTGTGTTGGAGTATCTAAATTTATTTCTTCTACATTGATTCCATAAGCATTTTTGGTATAATTTATGTTTCTTTGTATATATTCTTTTTCTCTATCAAGTTCATTATATGTTACAAATATTGTTTGGAATAAAGTCATCACAATAAATAATAAAACAAGGTAAATAGGTACAAATGTTAAAGATATTATTATTTTCTTTCTATCTTCTTGCTCAAAGCCTTTTATTGTTTTATATATTGAAATAACGAACACAATAGCAAGAATTCTATATCCCCATTTTTTAACTGTTACATCAGTAAAACCAGCACCATACAACGAATATGTTGAAGCATCACTTCCAATAGTCAAAAATTTATCTGTCCCAATATTTTGAGTAGTAAAGAAAATCATTAATCCAATAAGTATAGAAAGTATCTTTACTAAAATCAACATTTGTTTTACAACTTTACTGTTTCTAACTATTTTCTTATCTACTCCATCAAAAAACATATTGAATGTAGCAATATAGTATATTGCCATATAAATAAGAAGTGCAGCAATTAAAATGATAAAATACCATAATCCCATCTCAATGAATGGTTTAATAAATACAAAATATCCAATATCTAATCCAAATATAGGATCTTGTATTTCAAATTGTGCATTTTTTAAACATAATATAGCTTTTTCCATAATAAAATTTGATGTAAGTGCACTTATTATAACTGCCCCAATAAAAGAAATTGATTTATTTAGCAGTTTAGGCATTTTTCTATTTTCTGTGTTAAAAAATTCTTTTAACGCTGTTTTAATTTTTCTATTAGTTATATAAATCGAAGTAAATATTATAGCAAAATTTATGACTAGTGTAATTCCCATATTTTTTACATTTTGCCAAAATACTCCTATATATTCTTCACCTATTTCAAGTGTTTCTAAATAAGTTCCTCTAAACATTATTATTCCAATTATTAAAGTAACAATAGAAACTGCAATAACTAAATACATACGAATTTTATTTTCTATATTTACTTCTTTTTTTATTTTCAACAATTTTTCCTTCAAATTTTGCCTCCTTATTATTCGAAGAATGCTGCTGTAAATTCATGTGCATTAAATACTTCCATATCATCAATTTGTTCACCAATTCCTATAAATTTAATTGGTAAGTTATTTTCTTCAACTATTCCTATTACAACTCCACCTTTAGCTGTACCATCAAGTTTTGTAAGTACAAGTCCGGTTATGTCAGCAGTTTCTTTAAATGCCTTTACTTGTTCTATAGCATTTTGTCCTGTTGTTGCATCAAGTACAAGCAAAACTTCTTTTGACGCATCTGGTAATTCTTTATCTATAACTTTCTTTATTTTCTCAAGCTCGTCCATTAGATACTTTTTGTTATGCAATCTTCCAGCTGTATCACAAATTAATACATCTGCATTTGTTTCTTTTACATATTTTATAGCATCAAATACAACAGATGCTGGATCTGCTCCTTCTGGCTTTTTTATAATATCTACATCTGCTCTTTTGGCCCAAATATCCAATTGTTCAACAGCTGCTGCACGAAATGTATCGGCTGCTGCAAGAACAACTTTCTTTCCATCTTTCTTTATTCTATTTGCTATTTTTCCAATTGATGTTGTTTTTCCAACTCCATTAACTCCAACAACCAAAATTACAGATGGCTTTGTTTCAAGTTTTAAACTTGAATCTTCTTTTTCAAGTATTTTAGCCATTTCATCTTTAAGAGCTTCTTTTACTTCTTGTTCATCTTTTATATTTTCTTTTTTTATTCTACTTCTTAAATTAGATATAATCTTCAAAGACGTTTCTGTCCCAACATCAGACATAATTAATACTTCTTCTAATTCTTCTAATAATTCTTCATCTACTTTTCTGAATCCGCTAAAAACGGAATTGATTTTTTCATCAAAAGATGTTTTACTTTTACTTAATCCTGCTTTTAATTTATCAAAAAAACTCATATTTTATTTCTCCTTTTGCATATAATCCTTAATATTATAACATATATTATTTATATTTACTATATTTAATATAAAAAAAATATAATACTATATAAAATACAAAAAACTAAAAAAAGATGTAGAAAATAAATCTATTATCTACATCTTTTTTAGTTTTACATCATACTTCTCCTACGAATTTCTTTATCTGTTGCCTTCTCCAGACGTGTTGCACATTTTTCAAGAAGTATTTCTTTTTCATCAAAAAACACTTCTTTTCCTTCTTTCTTTGCATCATTTCTTTTGTTTTCAAACTTTTGCAAAATCTTCACTGCAAATCTCCATAAACGATGAAGCATGTCATTGCTTATCTGATCATTTTTTTGCGTTTGCGTTCTTCTTACTGTTTCTTCATCAGTTAGCAAAATATCTGCTATCATAGATTCTTCAGTCTCATAGAACCGCAACAAATACACAAAATCCATAGATATTTCAGTCTCCTTAGGAATCTGATTTGATGCAGGTATTACCATTTGTATCCTCCTTATATGACTATATTTCAACAACGGCTACATTGCTTATTATAGCACAGCCACAATACCGTTTCAAGTATTTTTTATTTAATTATACTATTTAAAACTTTAGCTAAATATTTCATACTTGTAATTGATTCATCAAGTGTATTACCGGTTGCACCAACTTCTATAATACAGGCCGCTTTTCCTAATTGTTGATTATATCTACTATTTCTTAATATTATAGGTTTAAATAATCCGAGGATATAATTCATTTGATTTCTCTTGAACTTTTATAGCAAATTTTAGATTCTGTTCCCAATTAGGATGTTCAAGCCCGCCCCCATCAGTTCCAATTACAAACATTAATTGTGACGCATAATCATCTCCAATTTTTACTGTTGGAGCATATGAATAATCACCTATTGCATCTCTATGTAAATCAATAATAATATCAATATTAGAGTTTTCTTTTAAAATTTCTTCTACCGTTTCTTGTGATCTACCATAAGAACCATTGTAAGCTGGATAATCGTGATATGTTGTATCATGTATTACATTAAATCCATAACTTGTAAGTTGTTTATCTAATTCATCTCCTACTCTTGCAACAGAATAATTTAAATCGGTTGTTCTAAATGTTCCTGTTTCTTCATAATTATACGTTTCGGAAGGTGTATAACTTTCACAAGTATGTGTATGAAATATAATTACATTTCTATTATTAATCTCGACATTAGGAGTAAGCATTTCATCTGTTAATTCATAATCAGTCCCATTTTTTATTTGAACATTTTCAAATGAATTTGTAAAGTTCTCAGGAACATTATTTTCTAAAACCTGTGTCTCAACTCCTACTTCAGCATGTTTTACTTCTTCTTTTTCATTTTCTTGAACTTTTGTAATTTCAGAGTTCTTTTTTTCTTCTACCTTTTTCTCATCAATTTTCACTTTTCCTATAACAGCTAATTGAGATTCAATTATCGTTTTTAAAGGATCTATTTTTTCATTATCATTAGTTTTCTTATTATTAACAAGTTTGGATATATGTAAATTGTCTTCAATACAAAATAATAATTTATCTTTATCAATTATCTTTGAAATATCAAATAAGTTTTCTTTTGTTTTTCCTATATGTATTGTTTTGCTTACTAAAAACAATATAATAATTAAAATAAATACTTTTATTCCATAATTAAATACTTCTTTTTTATCTACAACAACTGTCATATTTACCATATATATTTATCCTTTCGTATAAAAAATCTTATATAAATTATATGCTTGTTCAATTATAAATATGACAAAAAATACCAATTCAAACGAATTGGTATTTTTACATTTTCATTTTTATTTAATATTCTAATCTTGGTCTTAAATTCAAATATATTGGTTTTTCTTCTCTAATTCTTGTAATTTTCCCATGTCCAGGATAAACTATTGTTTCGTCAGGTAAAACAAGCAATTTTTTTGTAATTGAATCCATAATATCAACTAAACTACTTGTAGGCAAGTCTGTTCTTCCCCAAGTTCCCTTAAATAATGTATCTCCTGAAAATACAAATCCTTCTTCTTCACAATATAAAGAAGTTCCACCTTTTGTATGTCCTGGTGTATGTATTACCCTAAACTCAAGATTTCCCAAATGAATCCTATCACCTTCATCAACTCTTGAATCAGCTTCAAGCTGAATATCTTCCATTCCAATATAATAAGTTAAACTTATTTCTTTGTTGTACAGTCCTTCTGCATCATCTCTGTGAATTATAACTTTACCACCTTTTTTAGCTTTCAAATCCAATAATCCACCAAAATGATCTCCATGGCAATGAGTAAGATATATATATTTTAATGAATCTATTTCCATAGCATCAAGCATTCTTATAATTTTCTCTGGTTCTCCACCTGGATCTACTACCATAGTTTCTTTTGTTTCTTCATCTTCTACTATATAACAATTTGTTGGTTGTTCTAAATTTGTTTCAACTGATAATCTCTTTAGTATCATTTTTATTACTTTCTCCTTCTATTTTCTACGTTTTACCTCATAAACACTGTCTACTCTTCTAAGTGCTTTCAAAACATTATTTAGTTCTTCCAAATTTTCTACTTCAACTGTCATTTCAGTAATTGCTATTCTTTCCTTTGTTGCTCTACAATTTACAGCCATAAGTTTTGTTTTTGTATTATTTACTTGGGCTATTTGGTCTGCAAGTAGTCCATCTCTATCATTTGCATATATCTCAATGTCTACACTATATGCCGCTTCTTTTTCTGTATACCAGTATACATCAATCATTCTACTTTCTTCGTCACCAGAAAATAAATCTTTAACATTTTTGCAATCTGTTCTATGTACTGATACTCCTCTTCCCTTTGTTATATAACCTACAATGTCATCTCCTGGAACAGGGTTGCAACATTTTGAAAGTTTTACTAAGCAATTATCTATTCCTTTTACAATAATACCTGATTTAGAAGGTTTTACAGAATTCTTTGGTTTATTTAATTCTTCTAATTTCTTTTCAACATTTTCATCTTTGTGAACTTTTCTATATTCTTCTAAAATCCTTGTTATAATTTTTCCAGATGTAATTGCCCCAAAACCAAGACTTGCATACATATCATCCACAGAACTAAATTTATATCTATCTAATGCTCCCTGTATAAATTCAGGTTTCATTATTTCAGCATGTTCTATTCCTATTCTCTTTAATTCTCTTTCAATTAATTCCTTACCTTTAGTAATATTTTCTTCTCTTTCATTTTTCTTAAACCATGCATTTATTTTATTTTTAGCTGTAGAACTTTCAATAAATTTAAGCCAATCTCTACTTGGTCCTTTAGCTTTATCTGAAGTAATAATCTCTACTATATCACCATTTTTTAGTTTTGTAATAATAGGCATCATTTTACTATTTATTTTACATCCTGTCATATGATGACCAATTTCAGCATGGATACTATATGCATAATCAATTGGAGTACAGCCTCTTGGTAGTACTTTTATATCACCTTTTGGTGTAAATACATATATTTCATCTTCAAACAATTCTGTTTTTAATGTATTTAAAAACTCTTGTGGGTCTTCAACATCTTTTTGCCATTCAAGTGTTTCTCTAAGCCAAGATAATTTATCTTCAGTAACTTCAACATTAGCTTTCTTTCCACTTAAGAAACTTGCTTCTTTATAAGCCCAATGAGCAGCAATACCAAACTCTGCAATTCTATGCATGTCCCAAGTACGAATTTGGACTTCAAATGGTGTTCCTTTTTCACCTATCAAAGTTGTATGTAATGATTGATACATGTTTGGTTTTGGAACAGCAATATAATCCTTAAATCTGCCTGGCATTGGATTATATAATTCATGAACAACACCAAGTGCCGCGTAACAATCTTTTACTGAATTAACTATTATTCTTAATGCAAATAAATCATATATTTGATCTAAACTTAAATTATCTCTCTGCATTTTTCTATATATACTATACAAATGCTTTGCTCTACCATTAACTTCTGCAACTATTTTTTGTTTCTTTAACTCATCAATTATTTGTTGTTGTATTTTCTCAATAAATTGTAATCTTTCTTCTCTTTTTTTATCTATTCCTTCAACAATTTCTCTAAAATCTTCTGGATATAAGTATTTAAATGCTAAATCTTCAAGTTCCCATTTTAATGAATAAATTCCGAAGCCTATTTGCAAGTGGTGCATATAAATCCATTGTTTCTTTAGCATTTGCAAGTTGTCTATCTCTTGTTAAGAATTTTAAGGTTCTCATATTATGAAGTCTATCTGCAAGTTTTATCATAATAACACGAATATCTTTACCCATTGCTAAAAACATTTTTCTGTAATTTTCTATTTGTGCTTCTTCAACAGATTCATAGTTTAATTTACTAAGTTTAGTAACTCCATCTACCATTGTTGCTATTTCTTTGCCAAATTCTTTAATTAAATCTTCATTTGTTACCTCTGTATCCTCAACTACATCATGAAGAAGAGCAGCACATATTGTACTATCATCTAGACCTAAATCAGCTAGAATATATGCTACTTGAACTGGGTGTATTATATAAGGTTCCCCAGACATTCTTACTTGATCACCATGATGTGTTTTTGCAAACTCATAGGCTTTTGTTATAAGTTTTGTATCTGTTCTCCTGTTATTTTTCTTTGCCTTTGTTATTATATCATCTATTGTATATTCAATTTTTGCTTCTTGCATTTTGCTTCACTTCCTTTGTATTATTGACTTTTATAACTATTTTTGTTATAATTCTTTCTGTAACTTATTGTTTTGTTATCCAGCGAAAGGAGATAAAATATGTATATAATTATAATCGGTGCTATAGTAGCTGCTGGATTTTCCGGATATTTATTCCGGTTAGCAATTGAAAGAATTATCAATGAGGAAATTATTATTACTAAAAAACATCCTCTATCAATGATTCCTCCAGACATTTTATATATACTTGCTGTTTCAATTTTTATTTTTATTATGTCTGTTGGGGTAGTTGTACTAACAATTAACGGGTCTACATGATAGGCCCTTTTTTATGCCTTTCTTATATCCTTTAAATTTATTTGCATATTTTGGTTACCATTATATTCATTTATTTCTAACGATCCAACCACATCTACTTTATCTCCAATTTTATATTCATTTGCTAAATATCCTAAATTAAATCCTATTGCATCAATATAATAATGGTTATCTTGCAAAGTTAATTTAATGTGTTTTCCTTCTGACAAGGACCTAATTGAATTTATTTTAAGATTTTTAAAAATAAATATAGGCATTCTATTTGCTTCGCCATAAGGTTCTAATAAGCTTAATTCTTTTATAACAGCAATATTAAGTTCACTTAATTTTGCCTCTTCATCTATATTAATAATTGGTATTATATCACATAAATTTGTATTGCAAGCATATTTTTCAAAATCTTCTTTAAATTTTTCAAATTTTTCTTTTTTTAAACTCAAACCTATTGCCATTTCATGGCCACCAAATTTTTCCAAATCATTCCCACAACTTACAATTGCATCATGTAAATCAAATCCTGGTACACTTCTTCCAGAACCTTTTCCTTCTTCTCCTTCAAACCCAATTAAAATACTTGGTTTAAAATATAATTCTGTAATTTTAGATGAAACAATACCAATTACTCCATGGTGCCAACCTTCTCTTGCTAAAACAAGTACATTTTTATCTAAATCTGACTCAGCCATTTGTTTTGCTTGTTCAAATATACTTTTTTCAAGTTCCTGTCTTTTGGCATTATATGAATTAAGTCTTTCAGCAATTTCTTGTGCTTCTTTGCTATCTTGTGTTAAAAATAAATTTAAAGCTTCTTGTTCTTTTCCCATTCTACCACAAGCATTTATTCTTGGTGCTATACCAAAAGCAACCATGTTAGAATCAATCCTCTTATATCCTGTAATATTTACCAATTCTTTTAGTCCAATGTTTTTGGTAACTTCTAATAATTTTAAGCCTAATTTAGTTATCGTTCTATTTTCCTCTACTAATGGAACTACATCGGCAATTGTTCCAATAGCGACAATATCCAAATATTTTAAGTATTCTTTTTCATCAAGGTTTAATTTTATGCTAATTGCTTGGATTACTTTAAAAGCTATTCCAACTCCGGCAAGTTCTCTAAATGGATATTTGTTATCTTTTCTTTTTGCGTCAACTACTGCAATTGTATCTGGTATTTCATCTCCTGGTTCGTGATGATCTGTAACAACAATGTCAAGTCCAAGTGACTTTCCATATTCAACCTCGCTTATTCCTGTTATTCCGCAATCAACAGTAATCATTAAATCTGTTCCACTCTCTTTAATTTTATCAATAGCATTATTATTTAGTCCATATCCTTCTTCTAATCTATTAGGGATATAATGTGTTACATTTGCATTTCTTTCCCTTAAAAAACTTTCTAAAACAGTAGTTGCTGTTATTCCATCCACATCATAATCACCATATATTGTTATTTTTTCATTTTTTTCTAAAGCATTAATTATCCTGTCAACCGCTTTTTCCATATCTGGTAATAAATAAGGATCATTAAAATTATTCCTTTTTGGATTTAAAAATGTTTCTATTTTTTCATCTTCTATTACATTTCTACTAACTAATATTTTAGAAAGCAATGTATTAATACTATATTTTTCAGCAATTTTTTGAACTAACTTATCATCAATCTCATTGTTATAATTCCATTCTTTTTTCATAAAAACTTCCTTTATCAATAATTTTCTTTATTCTATAACATTATTTTAATTTTTTAAAGACATTTTAGATTTTTTATAATATTTTTACATTTTTTATTTTTCGATATTTACCGATTTTATTCTTGACAAAATTGGTAATAAATAGTATATTTTTAATATAATTATAAAAAAATATAAGTGAGGTGTTATTATGAAATTTTGTGAAGAATTTAATAAATACATGAAAATTTTAGAATGTACTCCAAAAGATTTTTCAGAGGCTTCTACTCTCTCTCCTACTTTAATTAGCAGATATTTAAATAATAAAAGAACACCAAGAGTAGATAGTGAATATTTTACAAAAATAGTAGACGGAATTATGAAAATATCTGAAGAAAAAAAATTAGGATTAAAAATTGAAGAAGTCTCTGAACATTTGACAAAAAGTATAACATATACAGATATAAATTATGATGATTTTGTAGTAAATTTTAATACTCTTTTAAGTGAATTAAAAATAAGTACATCTGAAATAGCTAAAGCAATTGGTTATGATACATCATTTATTTCTAAAATAAAAAATAAAACAAGAAAACCATCAGATGTAGATAAGTTTATTGATGAAATTGGTAATTACCTTGTAGACAATTTTAGTGATGAAGAAGGTAAGAAAAATGTTTCAACTCTATTTGGATGCTCTACTAGTAAATTAAATGAGGAAGAATCATATAAATCACATCTAGTAAAATGGATTACATCAACACAAGAAGATCATAAAGACTTAGTTAATAGATTCTTATCTTCTCTTGATACTTTTAATTTGAATGATTATATTGGTATGGATTTCAGCAAAGTCAAAGTTCCAACAAGTCCTATTATCCTTAAAACAACCAAAATATATTATGGTCCTGAAGGGAGAAAAGAAGCTGAAGCTGAATTTCTAAAAAATACTCTACTTTCAAAATCAAAAGAACCTATCTATTTCTATAGTGACCTACCAATGGCTGACGCAGGAAATGATGAAACATTTAAAAAGAATTGGATTAAAGTTATTACACTAATATTAAAAAAAGGATTACATTTAAATATAATACATAATATAGATAGACCTATATCAGAAATGCTTATGGGAATTGAAAATTGGATTCCTGTTTATATGACAGGTTCTATATCTCCTTACTACTTTAAAAATCCACCTTCAAATATATTTACAGGTTCATATATGAGTTCAGGTGCCTGTATACTTTCTGGTGAATGTTTTCAGGACAATTTAGAAAAAAGTAGATATTACTTCACAAATAAAAAAGAAGAAATTGATTACTATAATGAAAAAGGTAAATATTTAATTTCAAAAGCAAAACCTCTAATGTCTATTTATAAAGAAGAAAACAAAGATGAATTTAAGGAATTCCTTAAATCTAAAGAAAACGAAAATACAGAACATATTACAAAGGATATATTTAAAAATATTGATTTTACTTTATCAAAAGGAAAATGGGTTATGATTAATAAACTTTCTTCTCCTGAGATACACTTTGTAATACATAATTCTAAATTACTTTCAGCAATAGAAGATTTTTTAGATGACTAGATAATAAAAAAATCACATCATACTGATGTGATTTTTTTATCTTATTATTTTAATTTTCTAAATACTACAACTGCTCCTGCTGTTGTTATTGCGAAAATTGCTACAGATAATGCTATCATATCTCCTGTTTCAGGATTTGATGTAATCTTTTTATCTGTATATGTTAATACATATGTAGAATATTCATCTGATTCACCACTTACGTTTTCTCCATCAGAATCAACATCCATTCTGCTTGTTAATCCATCATGTATTCTTAACATACTAAATATTCTTTCGTATCCTGCAGGAACTGTTCTTAATTCTTCAGGAATTGGTAATTTGAATGCAACTTTTTTATTTAATTTTGTAACCTTTCCAAGTTGATCATTTCCCGCTTTTAAGTTAATACTTACATCAAATATTCCAGCAATTTTCTCATTTGCTGCTAATTTTTGTTCTGCTTTTTCAACATCTTCTGCTACTTCTTCTTTTTTAACTTCTTTTGATGAAAAATCAACTTTAACTTCTTTTCCTGCTGCTTTTGCTGCTACAACTTTTGTTGCAGTTTCAGCATCTATTCCTTCTACTTCTTTTCCAGCAAGAACATCATCTACTAATGCACCAACTTCTTCAGCTGCTGCTACCTCTTCTTCGTTTGCTGTATCTTCTGCAACAACTGTTGATTCTTTTTTAGTTTCTTCTTTCTCATCCTCTTTATTTGTTTCTTCCTCAGTTGTTTTCTCTTCTTCTTTAGTTTGTTCTTCGTTCTTCTTTTCTTCCTCTTTAGCTGGTTCCTCTTCATCATCTTCTGGTAATGCAGCTACTGGAGTTACTTCCATATAAAACATACATTGTTGTTCATAATTATATTCATTTAATTCAAATCCTGAAGTCTTTCCATTAACTTTTAAAACAACATCATCTGCAAATTCATAACCATCTTTTGGTTCAATTCCTACCTCTATATAGTATTTTCCACTTGCGCTAATCTCAAATGTTGTGTTCTTTGGATCATATTCATATTCATCTCCCATAGATGGAAGATATTTTATCCAATATGAATTTGCAACTTTATAATTAGAATCACTTGAAACTGTTGCATTTGGCTTTGGAATTAAAATATCTGCAGTAAATTCGTAAGGTCCAACATCAGGTATTTCATATGAAACTTTCTCTGTTCCATGTTCAATTGTAGTACCAACTTCAGGCCCTTTAACTGTAACATTAACTTCCTTAATTTTTTCATTTTCAGCTCTTACACTATTTGGTAATATTGCCATTATCAAAGCAATAACAAGTATTACGCTAAACAAGATTTTCTTTGTACTTTTCATAAACATACCTCTTTTCTTAAAAATTGATATTGTTATTATACAATATCAAGACATATATGTCTTGATATTACCGTTTTTGTCTTATGTCATTTTCGGTAATTTTAGCATATTATAAAATTATTTTTTGATACTTTATTCCAAATAAAAAACTCCACATTTTATTATGTGAAGTTTTTTATTTATTAATGCTTACTTACTTTTTTTGATTTTGCACCTTTTCTATTTAGTACTATAACGCTTATTATTCCAACTCCTGCTACTGCAAATATTGTAAAGAAAATCGCTATATTATCACCTGTTTTTGGTGTTGTTTCTGTAATTTCCTCTTCTTCACCATCTGTGGTTATAGGTGTTTCTTCTGTTTTTTCCGCAGATTTTATTTTTACTATAAAATCTGTTGATTCATTATTATATATTCCAAATAATTCTTCAGGTTTTTCTCCATTTACTTTTATTGTTAATCCATCTTTAAATTTATATCCAGAATCTGTAGAAACAGATACTACTGCATAGTAATACTTATCTGCTTCAACTGTTCCTTCAAATGCATCATACCAATTTTTTCCTTCTGGAATATCTGTTGACTCTGATGTACCTAAAAGCCATGTAGGCATCCATACTGTATATTTAGCTCCATCTTCTGCTTTGACTACTGGTTTATTTTGTTGAGTTGTATATACTCCATATTCATCAGTTTCTTCAACCATTTTTATTTCTGTTCCAACAACAGGTGCTTCTAATGTAAGATTTATTTCTTCAATATACTCATATCCTACATCTTTTGAAACATATTCTCCACCTGCATAGTCTGCAACTTTTACTGTATATGCTCCATCAGCAAATGTTTTACCTAGTTCCACACTATATGTTCCATCAGAATTTACATTTGCAGTTTCCATATATTCTAGAGTATCTCCTGAATATACTACTATAGCTACTGCGTAAACGCTAGAATCTGCAGTTCCTGATACTGTAATTTTACCTGATTCTTTTGTAGCTTCAATACTAGTTACTGTTCCTGCGTAAACTGAAGATGAAAGAATAAGTGTTATTATTACTATAAATATTATAGTTAAAATTAATTTTATATTTTTCATATTTTCATCCTCCTATTAATCTTTTGTCCAAGTAATACCAGCACCAGCACCAAACGTTGCACCACCAAATGTGTTGCTATTTGAAGTAGCACCTTTCTTTACTGCTGTAACATATATTTTTGAAGGACGATCTTCAATTGAATCACCTTCCCATATAATATAATCTGATCCAACTAAAGGGCTATTGTTTTCGTCTGGAACATCTCCAACTGCTTTAGCTAATTTTGTTTCTCTTGTTCCATCTTTATTTACAATATTTAATACTAAATCATAATCATTTACTGTAGTTGTATTGCTGTGATAGAATACTGCAACTAATCTTTGTTTGTCTGTATCTACTTTTAAATTTCCACCGTTTTCATTTACTTTTGCATTAAAAGCTCCATGGAAAAATACTGTAGCTCCTTTATTTAAGTCATTAATATAAATACCAACTCTTGTTATTTTTACATATCCAACTACTGTTTGCTCACCTTCTAATTGAGCTGTAATTTTTAATGGAATTTCATTATAGTAGTTTGATTTAATTTTTACTTTTTTATTTGCTACATCAATTTCAACTGCAGATGGTAAAACACCTTTTCCATTAACTAATTCTATATTAGTAATATTGCTTCCTAAGCTTGTTAAATTAATTGTATCATCTCCATAATAAACTGTTACATTTGCATAATTGCTTTCTGATGTATCGCCTAATTCAAAACCATTAAATGATACGAAATCGTATACATCTGGCATATGAGGTGTGCTTACTTCAACTAAACCTTTAAAACCTGGTTTAATAAGTTTTATTTGTGGTAAGTAGAAATGATAAAAATCATCACTTGTTTTTCCCATAGCTGCAATATCAGAAGCTTTAAGATCCTCTGTATGTGCTTCTATTCTTAAAAATGCTAAATTAGTTGTTTGCTTTCCTAAATTAACTTCAAGTATACTTCTATTTTCCGCATCTTTTAATCCTATACTATATTCACCTGCTGCATAATCATATGTTCTATCTGTATTATTTTCATTGTCATGTATAACTACTTTTGTTATATAAAATTCATCAACACCTTCAAAATTCATGTTTGCATCAACAGTAATTTCTGTATTTTCTGATGTTACTGTAATGTCTTCTCCATTAAGTCTAAAATCAACTCTAGTTACATCAATCTCATTTACATCAAATTCTCCATCACTTGGTTGATCAGATGGATTAGAGCCAGACTCTTTTAATTCAATTGATAAATGAACTCCACCATCAGGAAGATTTAACCCACCTAAAGTAACTTCATTATCTCCATTTACAATAAGATTAGTACTATAATTATTTGATCCTCTTACAACTACATTCATTGTACTTGAATCAAATGTATCACCTAATGTAAATTTTACATTATTTAATTCTGATTCTACTATTTCTAGATTAGTACCATCCCATGTTGCTTTTCCTGCTTGAACAGGTGCAACTGTTGCTGTTACATTAGTAGTATCATCTACTGCAAAAGTAATAACATTACCACTAATTGTTGCACTATCAAATTGAACTTGAACTGTTGCTGGAACATATGCTGCTACCCCACCAACTTGTATTCCATCTGCAGTTATAGTTGAAAAACTAATTAATCCATTTTCATCTGGTAAATAATTTTGTCCTGCTATTTCAAGTGTAACTGTATCTTCACTTTGTACGCTAAAAGCATAATTATTTCTTTGTGTATCATCATATTCAAATTCTGCAACTGGATTTCCTGCGTTTACTCTTAAGTCTACAAAATTCTCTCCATTCTTTAATTTTATTAATACATTCTTTCCATTAAGAACATATTTTACCGTGTCTGTTCCCTCAGCTGTTGCATTACCAGAAAAGCCTATTATTTGATTTGCTGCATATGATACATTACATATCAATGTTGAACAGAATCCAACCGCTAACGCTAATACTAGTACTATTGCAATCATCTTTTTGTTTGTCTTCTTCATTAAAAATTCCTCCCTTATTTCTTTTGTAAATACTTAAAATATTTATCACTTATTATAATATAATTATATCTTATCGTAACTTATTTTTTTATGCAATATGTTTAAATCATTTGTCCATTGACAATTTTGGTAAAAAAGCTATTCCTCTACTTGAATTTTTTTAGCATGAACCGCTACTCTGTAATCAGCGTTTGAACATGTTGATAGAGTAAGGATTTGATCTTCACCTGAAACTTCTACTCCAAAATCTCTAAAACTTCTTTTCTTTAATCTGTTAACAAAAGTATCAAATTCTTCATCAGATTTAAAACCAGTGGTAATATAATAGTCTTCTACTTCAATTCTATATGCTGAAAAAATTTCATATGTACAATATTCGTCTTCTGTTATATATGTAATATATAAGTTATCATCATTACTATACCATTCTTCTTTAAATATATCCTTTAAATCTCCAAACATACTTCCATCTTTTCTATTATGTCCATATAATACAATATTTCTATCAGTTCCATCTGCTTTATTTCTGTAATCCATAAATACCCAACCAGCACTATTATATGTTCTATCAAAACTTCTTGTAAGATAATAGTCATTATTTGTTGTTTGCACAACAGGATATTCTATATTCATATTTTCTACTTTAATCCATGCAACTGTATCTTCGTTTTCTTCTTTTAACCCAGCAAAATCTATATTATATTTTGGTCTTTTATTTTCTTCTATATTGTCAACATTGTCAACATTATCAACTATAGTTACTTTTGATGATATCTTATCTAATATTTCTTTGCTTTGATTATTTTCTTTCCACCATACAAATATATTATATCCCGAAAATAGCATTACACCTATCAAAACAATTTCTATCACTATAAGTACTACTCTTTTAACTGAATATCTTTCAGTTTTCCTAGCACTATGTTTTTCTTTTTTTATTTTATCTCTTTTCTCCATTTTATCTCCTCTTTTCAAACTTATTCTAACATAACTATTATTTATTTACCATACTTTTTACCATTCTGTCAAATGACTTTTTATACAAAAAAAGACACAAAATCTGTGCCTTTTTTATACTATATTTTCAACACTCCACCTATTGTTCTATTCATTGCATCTTTATCATCTTTCATTGTATCAACTATTGATGCTCCTCCTGCAATAACAACAACATCACCTTTTTTAACATATCCTTTTGCTTTTGCAACATCAATTCCTTCTGAAATAATATCATTTGGTTTTTTCTTGTCTTTGATTAATATTGGTGTTGTATTCCATTCTAATGCTAATTGTCTATATGTTTTTTCATTATGAGTTAATGCATATATTGGACATGCTGGCAAACAACTTGCTATCATTCTTGGAGTATTTCCTGTTTCAGTATACGCAAATATTGCATTTGCCTTCATATCCATTGCTGTTGATGCAACATTATGGCATAAATTAAATTCATAATTCATTCCTGATAAGTCATGTCTTCTTTTCATAAATCTTTTCCAATATTTAATGTAATCTTCAACCGCTATTGCAATTTCATTCATTGTTTCTACACATTTAACAGGATATCTTCCTGCTGCTGTTTCCCCAGATAGCATTATTGCACCTGTAACATCAAATATAGCATTTGCAACATCACTTACTTCTGCTCTTGTTGGTGTTGGACTATCTGTCATAGATTCAAGCATCTGTGTTGCAGTTATTACAAGTTTTCCTGAATCATTACATTTTTGTATAAATTTCTTTTGCATTATAGGAACTTCGTAATATGGTATTTCTACACCTAAATCTCCACGTGCAACCATAACACCATCACTTAATTCTAATATTTCATCAATATTATCTATTCCTTCTTGATTTTCTATTTTAGAAATAATTTTTATTTTTTCCCCACCATTTTCATCAAGTACTTTTCTAATTGCTTTTACATCTTTTGCATTTCTTACAAATGATGCCGCAATGTAATCAAAATCAGCTTTGCACCCTGCTTTTAAATCTTCTATATCTTTTTCTTTTAATGCTGGTAAATTAATATGTGTTCCAGGTACATTTATGCTTTTTCTGCTTCCAAGTCTTCCTCCTGTTGTAACCTTACACACAACATCTTTTCCTTTTATTTCTATAACTTTTAATTGAATTTTTCCATCATCAATCAATATTTGAGAGCCTTCTTTTACATCTTTATATAAATCCTTATATGTAACACTTACAATTGTTTCATCTCCTTCAATATCTTTTGGTGTAAGTGTTATTGTTGCTCTTGCTTTTAATTCAACTCTGTTGTTTTTTAGCTTTCCTGTTCTTATTTCAGGTCCTTGAGTATCAAGTAATAAAGCAACCGGCATATTCAATTCTTCCCTTGCTTTTTTTACATTTGCAATTTTAACTTTTTGATCTTCATAGCTTCCATGTGAAAAATTTATTCTCGCTACATTCATTCCTGCTTTTATTAGATTCTTTATTACTTCTAAGTCTTCTGTTGCTGGTCCTATTGTACATACTATTTTTGTTTTTCTCATAATCTATTTCTCCTCTTTTTTTATTTCATTATTATAATAACATTAGAAAAAAATTTTTTCAATATTTGCATGGTTAAAAAACTACATTATTTTTATGTAATATTCTTTTTATATTTATTATTTTATTATTTTCTTGAATTTCATAAAAGATGTAAAAATTTTTATAAATTAAATATCTATTTTGATTGTCTAAATAACATTTACCTATATATGGAAAGTTTTTAAGATTTAAAATTTGATTTGAAATACCATTTGCAATTTGATCTGCAACCTTTGAATTTAATAAAAAATATTTGATATAGAATTCTATTTTTTCTATATCAAGTTTTGCTTGAAATTCATAGTTAATCTCGAACATATTCTTTTTCTTTCTTTTTTATATCTTCTATTAAATCAAATATTGGTTTCCATACTTCTTCATGTGTATAAGTTTTATTTCCATTTTTTTTATTATTTTCTTCACCTTCGGCTAATAATTCATCAATTCTTTTTCTTTGTTCTTCTGTAAAATCCATCTTATAACCTCCTTTAATTTTTTATATTATATTCTAATTTCCATTTTATGTCAATAAATTTAAATGTTTTTCCATCAGAACTTTTCGACAAATATTGACATTTAAAAAGGATAAATAGTCTTTCTATTTATCCTTTCCTTTTTATTATTTTACTATCCATTTTACTAAATTTAAGTTTTCTGAATCTAGTAGCATTTCATGTTTTGGCATAACGCGGAATGTGTATCCATATTCTCCACCTGTTTTTAGTTCAATTTTTGCTTTGTATGTATATGTTCTTTCTTCATCATTACTTTCAATTAAAATCATTGGTATTACTGCAATTTTTTCTACAATTCCATTATCTTTTATTTGTCCGTAATAAACTTGTGCCTCAATATTTTCTACATCTATATTTGGAAGCTCTACAGTGCAACTTACTTCTATATTATTTCCTGCATCCATTGTAATATTATCTAGATTTTGTTCTTCCGTTATTTTTATTTTATCCCAATTTAAATATAGATTTTGTTTAAAACTATTGTATTTTGCAACTTCTTCTAAACTTTCATAATATTTATGATATAAATCTGCAAGTGGCATATAAAGATTAGTTGTATAATCTACAAGCATTCTTGAAGTACTGTATTTTCCTCCTGTTGAACTTATAGAATTCTTCATATATTCCATCCAACTTCTTGATATTCCATTTTCATTTTTATCATAATATAGTGGTACAATTTTATTTTCTAATGTTTGATAAATACTTTCACTATCAAAATTATCTTGTTCATCATAGTTTTCATATTCTGCATTTGTTCCAATTGCCCAACCATTTCTTTGATTATAACCTTCTGCCCACCATCCATCTAGAATACTAAAGTTTACAACACCATTTACAGATGCTTTTTGTCCACTTGTACCAGATGCTTCCATTGGTCTTCTTGGTGTATTAAGCCATACATCAACACCACTTATTAAGTAGCGAGAAAGTTCCATATTATAGTTTTCAAGTAAAATAATTTTACCTTTAAATTGTGGTTTCATTGAAATTTCATGTATGTATTTTATTAGATCTTGTCCTTCTTTATCTTTTGGATGTGCTTTACCAGCTATTAATATTTGTACTGGTTTATCATAGTTATTTACAATTTGAGTAATTCTTTCTAAGTCTCTAAATAATAATGTAGCTCTTTTGTATGTTGCAAATCTTCTTGCAAATCCAATTGTAAGAGCATTTGGATTTAATTTTGAAGTAATTTGATTTATTTCATCATAATGATATCCGCTTCTCTTTAATCTTGTAGAAACATTATTTTTAACTACTTCCATTAATTTTTGTTTTCTAACCATGTGTGCTTCCCAAAGTTTTTCATCAGGAATATCATGTATTTTTTCCCATGTAGAATCTTTATATATATTATCTTGCCAATATGGCATTAAATATTCATTATATAGTTCTTTTAGATTTGGTGCTAGCCATGAACAAGTATGAATTCCATTTGTAACATGAGTAATTGGTGACTCATCTGCTGCAATTTCTGGCCAAACATCATTAAACAATTCTCTTGAAACCGCTCCATGAAGTTTACTAACTCCATTTTTCTTTCCAGCAATTTTAAGTGCAAGTATTCCCATATTAAATGCAGAATTTAAGTTAGCATTTGGAGCCATACCTAATTCTAAAAATTGTTCTCTTGTAATTCCAAATCTATCCCAATATCCTTTAAAATACTTTTCAACTAAATCTAATGGGAATATATCATTTCCAGCTGGTACTGGTGTATGTGTTGTAAATACTGTTTGAGAAGACACAATATCTCTTGCCATCTCAAATGAAATTTGTTTTTCTTTTACTACATTTTTTATAAGTTCCAATAATAGGAATGATGAATGACCTTCATTCATGTGATATACTGTTGGTTTTAATCCAAGTCTTCTAAGTAAGCATACTCCTGCCATTCCAAGCACAATTTCTTGTTGAATTCTCATTTCTTGGTCTCCACCATATAGAGTAGTAGTAACACCTCTATATTCTTCATGGTTTTCAGGTATATCTGAATCCATTAAATATAGATTTACTCTACCAACTTGTATTTGCCATACTTTTACATATATTCTTCTTTTTGGAAATTTTATAAATATTAATAAATCTTTTCCATCTTTATCCTTAACTGGTTTTATTGGAAGAGAACTAATATCTAAATTTTTATATTCAGTCTCTTGTTCTCCATATCCGTTTATCTTTTGATGAAAATATCCATTTTTGTATAATAAGCCAACTGCAACAAGAGGAATACCTAAATCACTAGCAGATTTTAAGTGATCACCAGATAATATTCCAAGCCCACCTGAGTATATAGATAGAATTTGATCCAATCCATATTCTGCTGAAAAATACGCAATTAAATCATCTTTATTATTTGGAAATTGTTTTGAAAACCATGTATTTTTGCTATTCATATAGTTTTCAAAATCTTGTACAAGTCTATCATATTCTCTTAGAAAATCAGAATCTTTTGTAACTTGTTCTAATCTTTCTTGTGATACTAAACGTAAAAATTTAACAGGATTTTTTTCACATCTTTCCCATAAATCTATATCTATTTTTTTGAATAAACGCAAAAAATCAACATTCCATGACCACCATAGATTGTTTGATATTTCACTTAATTTTTCTATTCTTTTTGGTAACTGTGGATTTACAGTAATTTTGTTAAAGACATACATCTTTATATTCCTCCTTCGTAACTTTCAAAATTTTTCGTTTGTAAAACTTTTCTTTATTATCTATTAACTTATCATTTTTGTCAAATAATTTTAGTCATTTTTTAAAATTTCTCTATCACTGTATTCTTCAGGTTTTAAGCCAACTTTTGTTTTCATATAGTCTAATAAAAGTGTATATGTTATAATAAAACATCCTCCTATAAATATTGCTGTATATGCTATATTTATTTCTCCTAAAATTAATGAAGCACCAAATATTAATGCAGATGCAATAGCGTTTTCAAACATATTATTTACGGTAGCTATCCTAACTCTCTTTTCACTATTTGTAAAATTATTTAAATATCGTTTTATCAAAATCATAAATGGACCTTTAGACATACTATTCACCATTAATAAAACTGCAACTATTATAACACTTACTACTACAGGTATATCAAATAAAATTACAATTCCTGAAAGTAATATTGCAGTTGCTGTTGGTAATGATAAAATAGATAGTGTTTTATTTTTAAATCTTTTATGAATTCTTCCTTGACATCTAGCTGAAATTCCTGTTGCTAAAGCAAATATTGCAAAGACAATTCCAAAGTATTGTTCTGGTAATCCGACTTCAAGCAATTCTGTATTTCTAATGTTTTGTACAATTTTTATCATTCCTATTGAAAGTGCATTAAATAAAACTAAACACATCAATCTTCTTGAACGCATAACTGCTTTTCCACCAAGTCTTAGTGTTTTTATTTCTTCTTTTATATGCATCTTCTTTTTTTCTGTATGAATTTCTTCAAATTTTAATGAAAGAATAAATGCTACAAATAATGTGACAGTGCATAAAATCATAGGTATAAAGGGATTTAATACATATAAAAAGCCTGATATTAAAGCTGAAATTGCTTCTGCATAATAATAAATTGCATTTGCTCTTCCATCTATTTTTGCAAATTTGTGCCCTCTTTCCTCATTATGTTCTAATGAATCATATAACATATCTGTTTCACACGTTGATCTTACTACAAATGTTATTGCACACAATAACTGAGATAATATAAGTACTCCATAGTTTGGAGCAATTATAATCAATATTATGTGTATTACCCCAACTAAATTTGCAAAAGCTAAACTATTTCTTTTGCCAAATTTTTGAATTAATAAGGTACATGGTATTTGCACTATAAATTTAAATAAAATATAGAATGCATCAAACTGTAAAACATCTGCAGGACTCATACCTTTTTGTGATATTAGAAATAAGTATATTGTTGTAAAGTAAAACAATAAATCGAATGAAAAGATTCTATATATTTTATATATTTTAATATTATTTTTCTTCTTTTTTAACAGTTTTTCTTCGTCCATTTTTTCTCCATTTTATCTCTTGTTTGCTCTCTTTTTTTGAATTATATCAAACTTGATTTTTTTGTGCAATATTTTTATAAATATTCTTCTAATATATCCTCTACACTTGTAATACACTTAGCTCCTTGTTTTATAAGTTCATTTGTTCCTTCAGAATTAGTATTTGTTATATTTCCTGGAACAGCAAAAACTTCTTTTCCTTGTTCTAGTGCAAAATCTACTGTAATCATTGTGCCGCTTTTTCTTTTTGCTTCTATTACAACAACTCCATTGCTTAAGCCACTAATTATTCTATTCCTTGCTGGAAAGTTCATTTTCATTATTTTTGATCCCATAATATATTCAGAGATAATTAATCCTCCTGATTTTACTATTTCATTTGCAAGTTCAATATTTTCTTTCGGGTATATATTATCAATTGAACTTCCAATAACTGCAATAGTTTTACCTCCTGCTTTTAATGTACCAATATGAGCTATACTGTCAATTCCTCTTGCAAGTCCACTTATTGTAACTATTCCTTTTTTAGCTATTCCATAAGAAATATTATTTGCAACTTTTAGTCCATATTCTGAATAATCTCTACATCCAATTATTGCAAGAGAAAATGTATTTAAAAGTTCTTTGTTTCCTTTTATATATAAAACAATAGGCTTATCATATAATTCTTTTAACTTTTCAGGATAATATTCACTGTATATATGTATTAATTCAATATCATTCTTTCTCATATATTCTTCATATTTATCTAAATTTTTTCTATATTTAAAATTCAATATTCTATTTGCTGTTTCTTCACTAATTCCGTTTACTTGTATTAATTCATCTTTATTAGCTTTCCATATTCCATAAGGGTTATTAAACTTTTCCAATAATCTTTGAATTTTTACACTTCCTAAGTTTTCGATTCTTGAAAGCCATATCCAGTATTTTATATCTTCCATTTTTTCCTCCTAACAGAACAAAAAGAACCTAGTTTAATAAACTAAGCCCTTTTTAATTATTTTTATTAATTTTATTAAGTGGAACAACTTTTAATGTATACCCCATTGAATATAATAATCTCATAAGTGTATCTACTCTCGGTGAATTTTTTGATTTTTCTAATCTTGCAATTGCAGATTGTTTTATTCCACTCCTTTTACTTAATTCTCTTTGTGTCAATTTTTGTTTTTCTCTTGCTTTAATTGTTGCATCGATTATTTCCATTTCTAATCTAATTTGTTCTTCTTGTTCAGAGGTTATATCTAACTCTTTTTCAAACTCATCCCAAGTTGCAAATTTTTTTTCCATTTCAAACACTCCTTTCCTTATAATCTTTCAATATTTTTTTGCTTTTATAATTTCTCTTTTAGGTGTTTTCTGTGTTTTCTTCATAAAAATACTTAATAATACAAATTTATTTTTGTCTAAATAAGCAAATAATATTCTATCTCTTAACGGTCTTAATTCCCATATTTCCCCTGTTAAATGTTTTATATATTCTTCATTTAATAATAATCCATTCTCAGACAATTTTCTAATATAAGCTACTATTTTACTAAACTTTATTCTACTATCTTTATCTTCTCTCTGTTGAAGATATTTAATATATTCTTTTATTTCACTTTTTCCATTTTTATCTTCATAAATTTCAATTTTATACATATAGTCTCCTTACTATAGTATATTCTTATGATAACATTTTTGTTATCATAAGTCAACTATTCTATTTAAATATTTTCATATAAAAAGGGCTTAGTTTAATAAACTAAGCCCTTTTTATTATTATTTTTTATTTTAATTTTTTTGCTGCCTTTACAACATTATGTAATAACATTGCAATAGTCATTGGTCCTACCCCTCCTGGTACTGGAGTAATATATGATGCCTTATCTTTTACATTTTCGAAATCAACATCCCCCACGATTCCGTTTTCTGTTCTATTTATTCCTACATCTATTACAACTGCACCATCTTTAACCATATTTTCTGTAACAAATTTAGGTTTACCAATAGCACTAATTAGTATATCTGCATTTTTAGTTATTTCTTCAATATTCTTTGTTCTTGAGTGACAAACAGTTACAGTTGCATTTTTATTTAATAGACATTGGATAAGTGGTTTTCCAACTATATTACTTCTACCTAAAATAACTGCATTTGCACCTTCCATATTTATATTATATTTTTCAAGTATCTTAATAACTCCATGTGGTGTACATGAAATAAATGTTGGTTTATTTAAAGTAAGATTTCCTACATTTACCGCAGTAAATCCATCAACATCTTTTCTGTAATCTATAGTCTCAAATGCTTTTTCTATATCTAGATGTTTTGGTATTGGACTTTGAAGTAATATTCCATGTATATCTTTTCTTCCATTCAATTCATTTATTAAATTTAAAAGTTCCTCCATTGTTGTTTCTTCAGGAAGCAAAAACTCTTCAAATTCTATTCCTGCCTCATTACATGCTTTACTTTTATTTCTTACATATACTGCAGATGCTGGATCTTCTCCCACCATTATAACTGCAAGTCTTGGATAAATTCCATTTTTCTTTAATTCCTCAACTTCTACTTTTATATCTTCTCTGATTTCTTTTGCTAATGCCTTTCCATCCATTAATATTGCCATGTTTTTTCCTCCGTTCAAATTTTAAATTTATTTGCTTTTTCTATTTTTTATTTTTCTCATTATATATTAGTGTTTTTTATTTTGCAATATTTTTATGTAAAGTATTTGAATTTGTTAAATAATTTGTCGAAAAAAATACGGAGAAAAAAATCTCCGTACTCTTTAACAACAACATTTATCTTTTTTATCTTTGCAACATATTAAAGTTATAATTCTCACAATTATTAGTAATCCTAATAATACTGCTAAAACAACAAATGCACCTACACCTAATGCATCAAATATTCCTGTAACAGCCCCAATTATTATTCCTATAGTAAATGCTAATAATATTGATAAAACAAATATAGTGATATCTATACAGCATCCTCTTCTTTTACATTCTTTCTTATCTTCAAACATGCTAATTCACCTCCTAATAATGCAAAAAGCATTATTAATATATAATATGATTAAATTTGTCAAAACTCTACTTTATTTTTTCTTTTTGTTTACATTTCTTATTTTATGCTGTAAAATAGATACATGAATTTAAAGGAGAAATATATGGAAGAATTTATATCAAAATCAGAACAAGATACAATTACTTTTGCTAAAAACTTTGCTAAAAATTTAAAAAATGGTGATATTATTGTTTTAACTGGAGAACTAGGATCTGGTAAAACTAAATTTACTCAAGGAGTATTAGAATATTTTGGACTAGAAAATGAAATATCTAGCCCTACTTTTACTATTGTAAATGAATATAAAAAAGATGATATAAATATTTATCATTTTGATGTATATCGTATTGAAGATATAGATGAATTATATGCAATTGGTTTTGATGATTATCTTGAAAATGGTATATGTATTATTGAATGGGGCGAAAGAATTGAAGATGTTCTTCCTCCTCACTATACAAAAATAACTTTTAGTAAAGATGAATCTAATTTAGATTATAGAAAACTTGTAATAGAAATTTTATAAAATAATGTAAAAGGACATAGAATACTATGTCCTTTTTTTCTTATACTAAAATTTTAACTTCTACATGATCCCATGCAGAAACTCCTTTTGGAGTATTTTGAAAAGCTGACCCGCAAAAACGCTGTAAATCACAAGTATACATTGATGAGTGAATGTATAAATTGTAATTTTGACAGTACTCTTCTAACGTACCTTCCCACGTTATTGTTCTTGTAAGAAGATCTTTTGAAGTTACATCCTGAAACCAATCTTCTTTTAATGTCCATTTTTTTCGGATATTTTTGAATCCCCATTGAGACCAAAGCAATGCTTTTTTACCACAATAAACCACTTTTTCTGATAACAGATATTCTTCGTGACAAGCGTCACTATATCTTTGCCAAAAATCAGGTAAATCTTGCGGTGGAATTGCTTCTCTTTGCATTCTTTCTTTGAATTTACTTTCTTCATTTTTTAAAGCCTTTAATGCCTCCTCTGTTTTCTTCAAAGCAGCCATATAATCATCTATTGTCGGTTCAATTTGATTAGCTTCTTCAATTGCATTATCCTCTGATTCTTCTTTTTGTTCATTTGCTTTTTCTTCTTCCTCTTTCTTTAACTTTTCTTCAGCTTCTTTCCTTTCTCCTTCTTCTTTTTCCTTTCTTGCCTTTTCCTCTGCTTCCTTTTTAGCTTTAGCTTCTGCCTCAGCTATTAATTCATCCTGTGTCTTTACTTCATAAAACATTGTAAGTTCAACACTTTTGCCATCTTCACTTATTTTTGTTTCAATCCGTTTGCATATTCCTTCAGGAACAGCAATTATCTCTTTCTTTTCTATTGTTTTAGGCATAACAATATCCTCCTTATTAAATAATTATTTAATCTTTTTATATTACTCTTACTTGATAAAAAATTTTATCACACATTATGTAAAATTGCAACATTTTGTCATATATTGTTAACATTTTTGTTACTTAATTGTAATGTTTATTTTTATTAAAAACATTTACAAATAAAGGTAATTAATATAGAATATATTTGAATATTATATACAAAAAGAGGTAATTATTTTGAAAATTTTAAGTATTGACACTTCTTCTAAAAATTGTTCAGTTGCTGTTTTAGAAGATACAGATTTAATCGTAGAAAAACACATTTTAGATGAAAAGACACATTCACAAAAGTTAATGCCTTTAATTGATGACATTCTTAAATCATTAAAACTTGAACTTGCTGATTTTGATTTATATGCATGTTCAATCGGTCCTGGTTCTTTTACAGGTGTTCGTATTGGTGTTTCAACAATTAAAGCTTTTTGTGATGTAACATTAAAACCAACTATTGGTATTAATTCTCTTGAAAGCTTAGCATATAATGCATTAAATACAAACTATAAAAAAGGTTTAAATTTAATTTGCTCTATTATTGATGCAAAAAACGATAATGTTTATTTTGATTTATTTCAAATTGAAAATAATGAAGTAACTTCTGTTATTGAACCATCTTGTAAGAATATAAATGAAGTTATTGATACTTTAAAAATGTACCACTCTTCTCCGATTTTATTTGTAGGAGATGGATCTGAAAAATATCAATATCTGTTATCTTCTAAATTTTCTAAATTAACATTTGTAGAAGATAAATTAAATACTCAATCTGCAGTAAGTCAAGGAATTGCAGCATATAACCATTATAAAAACGGTGAATACGGTTACTCAAATGATTTAATTCCTTTATATTTACGTAAATCACAAGCAGAACGTGCATTGGATGGTGAAAAATAAATGATTGATTTATCAAAAACCTCTATTTCTCAAATGAGTATTTCAGATTTAGATGAAATCAAAGAAAATCTTTCAATAGATTTCGATGATTTTTGGAAATATGAAATATTTAAGGAAGAACTTGCAAATAATAATTCTAAATATTTAGTTCTTCGTTATAATAATGAAATTATATCTTTTGGTGGTATCAAAATAATTTTAGATGAAGCAAATTTAATGGATATTGTTACTAAAAAAAATAAACGTGGTCAAGGTTTTGCAAGACTACTTTTAGAAGAATTGATAAAATTATCTAAAACTAATAATTGTACTTCTATCACTTTAGAGGTAAACGAAAACAATTTACCTGCCATATCGCTTTATGAAAATTTTGGTTTCAAAGAAGTTGGCAAAAGAAAAAAATATTATCAAAATGGTGATACTGCCATTTTGATGACATATAAATTTATATAAAAAAGGAGAAACAAATGAAAAAAAATAATGAACTATCATATCAAGATTTAAAAACAAGATGTAACCCAGATATATTTAACTTTGAGGATACTTCAGAGCTTGAAACAATTGGTACAGAAATTGGTCAAGCAAGAGGCATTAGAGCTTTACAATTCGGCGTAAATGTAGATATAAAAGGATATAATATGTACCTTGAAGGTCCTGGCGGTGTTGGTAAAACAATGTATGCTAAAAACTATCTAGATGAAGTTGCAAAGAAAAAGAAAGTCCCTTGTGATTGGTGTTATATCTATAATTTTGAAAATCCAAATGAACCTATTGCTGTTTCTTTCCCTGCTGGCCAAGGTAAAGAATTCAAAGAAACAATGGATAACTTTATAAAAGATATTAGAAGTGATATAAAATCAACTTTTAACAATGATGATTTTGAAAAAGAGAAAAAACTTATTAAACAAGATTTTGAGGAAAAACGTACTGCTCTTCTAGAAAAACTTAACGAAGATGCAAATAAGCATGGCTTTCAAGTCAAATCTGCTCAAAATGGTATTTATATGATGCCAGTTATTGATGGTAAAACAATAGAAGAAGAAGAATTTGATAAATTAGATGAAGAAGTAAAGAAACAATTTGAAGAAAAATCTGCTATAGTACAAGAACAAATTATGAATGCCATTGCAAAAATAAAAGCTATGGAACGTGCTTCTGATAAGAAACTTGAAGAATGGCAAGCAAATATTGCTCTACTTACTGTAAATTCTCATGTTAACTATGTAAAGAGTAATTACAAAAGAAATAAAAAAGTAAATAAATTTTTATCAGACATTAAACAGGATATATTGAAAAATATAACTATATTTACAACATATGAAGAAGATTCTCATACTCCTCAAGGTCCTGGCCCAAAACCAGATGTTCAAAAACCATGGCTAAATTATAGAGTTAATCTATTTATAGACAATAGCAATTTAGAAGGTGCTCCTGTAGTTATGGACGCTAACTATTCATACCATAACATTTTTGGAAAACTTGAGTATGAAAATTATTTTGGTTCACTAAAAACCGACTACACAATGCTAAAGCCAGGTTTATTACATCATGCTAATGGTGGTTATATAATTTTCCAAGCTAAAGACCTTCTTGCAAATGGTATATGCTACGAAAATTTAAAGAAAGCTCTTAGAATAAAACAACTTGCTATAGAAAATTCAGCAGATCAACGCTCTGCAATGGTTATGATTTCATTAAAGCCAGAACCTATCCCTCTAGATTTAAAAGTAATTTTAGTTGGAAACTCTTCTATCTATCAATCACTTCTTGCAATGGACAGTGATTTTAGAAAATTATTTAAAATAAAAGTAGAATTCGAAGAGGAAGCACCTATAACAGACGAAAATCTTAATAAACTAGCAATATTTATTCATCAGTTCTGTGATCAAGAAGAACTTCCACATTTAGATAAATATGCTGTTGCAAGAGTTGTTGAATATGCTTCTAAACTAGCAAATGATAGAGAAAAATTTTCTACACGTTTTACTGAAATATCTCAAATAGTTGGTGAAGCTGCAACATGGGCTACTATGGATAAAAAGAAATTAGTTACAGCTGATTATATTGATATAGCTTTAAAAGAACGTGTTGAACGTGTGAAAAAATATGATAGTAAATACATGGAAATGATTGAAGAAAATACCCTTCTTATCGATACAAAAGGATTAAAAGTTGGACAAATCAACGGATTAACTGTTATGACTATTGGTGATTATACATTTGGAAAACCAGTTAAAATAACAGCAAATACATTTACTGGTAAAAAAGGAGTTATAAATATAGAAAGAGAAGTTGAACTTTCTGGTTCATCTCATTCTAAAGGAGTTTTAATCCTAAGCGGATATTTAGGAGAAACATTTGCACAAGACATCCCTCTTTCTCTTACAGCAAGTATTTGTTTTGAACAATTATATAATGGAGTCGATGGTGATAGCGCTTCTAGTACAGAATTATATGCTATTTTGTCAAGCCTATCTGGAATACCAATTAATCAATCAATCGCTGTTACAGGTTCTGTAAATCAAAAAGGTGAAATACAACCTATTGGTGGTGTAAACGAAAAAATAGAAGGATACTTCCAAGTATGTAAAATGAGAGGCTTAGATGGTAAACATGGTGTTATTATTCCAGTACAAAATGTCCAAAATCTAAGTTTGTGTGATGAAGTAATCGATGCAGTTAAAGATAAGAAATTCCATATTTATGCAGTATCTACTATAGACGAAGGTATAGAAATCTTAACAGGAGTACCTGCAGGAACTAAATCTCCAAACGGAAACTTCCCTGCTGGTTCAATAAACTATTTAGCTCATGAAAAATTAAAAAAATACGCAAAAATAACAAAAGAATATTAAAATGCAAAAAGGATAGTGAGTCTTACTCACTACCCTTTTCTTCTTTTTTAGAAGTTTTAATTACTTCCAAATAGCTCACAATCCAAGTAATAATAATGAATACTATTGCTGGAATAAAGCATATAAAATTTGTTTCACTAGGAACAATAACCACACCTACAACTAACAGTGCAACTAAAACTCCGCACATTATAGTACTCTGCCTTATTGCTTCCTTTTTAGTCCGTTCCATCATGTTCGTCCTCCTTTAATTAAATTTAAGAACACATATAATTAAATCATAACATACATAATTATATCATTTTATACTTTTTTATGCAAGTGTCCTAGATTATAAAACCTAGAACTATTACCAGAAAAGTATACAATACAACTCTTAAACTTGTTTTTAAAACTAATAATAAATTATATGTTGGTATTCCAATTTTATTAATGTTTTCATACTCATTACTTATTTGTTGTACTTCATCATTTGTACATATTTTATTTTCCTCTATATATTTAATCATATATTCTTCAGCTAAATATTCAGCCCTAATCATAGCATCTGTTTCCAAATATGATCTTACAACATAAAATATAATACCTAAAAATAATAAAATCACAATTTGTAATGTAGTATTTTTAAATATCCCAAATATAGTTAAAATAACAGAAATTATAAAGTAAAAATTATATATATTAGTATAAAAAAAATTAAATAATAATAACTTTCTATCTTGTACAGAATGAATACATTCATGCGCTATTGTCTGAATTCTTGTGTATACATCTTTAATATTTCCAAGAATTATTTTATCAGATATTGCAATATATACACAATCTTTATTATTTTGATTTATTTCAATTTTTACTTTTTCATTTTTTAGTATTTGTAATATACTTTTACAAATCTCTTCATCCTCTGGAAATTTATCGACAAACTTTTTGATTCTTTCATTTTCTTTTACTTGTTTTATTCTCTTTATATTGATATTTAATGCAAAATAAATAAGTAAAATTGATATTATTCCAACAATTAAAATTATTATATTATCCATTTTTACTCCTTTTAACAAAATAAAATGCCGTAAATAATTACGACATTTTTCGACATTATAATACATCTTTAACAGACTCTGCTATTATTTTATTTACATCAGCAAGCATTACATTGAATTTAACTTCTAAATCAAAATATTCTTTTATTTCTTTTTGTTCAATTAATATAGTATACATTTCTTGTAGTTTTTTATTTTTTTCATCTTCTACCTCTTTTCCTTGCATTGCAAGTACTTGTATATCATATCTTAATTTTTCAAAATCATCTATTTTTTGTTTTAATTCTGGATTTTCATTTATTCTATTTTTTGCTTCTTTATATTTTGTAAATTCTTCTGAACTTCTAATCTCCCCAGCTAATTTATTTGCTGTATCATAAACATTCATTTTTTATTGCTTCCTTTCTATATTAAGCATATGCATGTTTTTTCTTAAAAGCTAATAAATTTGTAATCTCTGCCTCACTATTCTTAGCCTTTTTAGCTTTTTCTGCATTTTCTTGCATAATTTGGTTTGCTTGACGTTCCGCCATTGTTTGGCAAATTGCCTTTTGGTAAACAAAATGAGAATCTTGTGCTATCTTATTCCAATTATATAATTCTTTAACTTTTGCTTTTGCATTTTTAGAAACATTATTTGCAAGTTGATGATCATATAATAAATTTAATATTGAATCTGCAATAGAGTTTGGATTTCCTGCATAACTCTTCATTCCTGTAACACCATGTTCAACTATTTCATTTAATCCACCAACATCTGAAACAACTGTTGGCACTCCTGCAAGCATTGCCTCTAGTGCTACTATTCCAAATGGTTCATATGTACTTGGGAAAACAGCTATATCTGCACATTTATACATTTTTTGTACTTGTTTTGAATCTAAATAGCCAGTAAAATAAACTTTGTTACCTATTCCCATTGCATCAGCTTGTGCTTTAAGTTCATCTATCATTCCACCTTTTCCAGCAATTACAAGTTTAGCATCATTATAACCATTAAGTATTTTAGGCATTGCTGAAATTAGATGTTGAATTCCTTTTTCATAAACTAATCTACCCACATATAAAATTATTTTTTCATTATCAGCTGCATATTGTCTTCTAAAATCATAATCTCTGTCTATTCCGTTAAAATTAGTCAAATTTATTCCATTTGGTATTACATTTATCTTGTCAAAAGGTAGGCCAAATAATCCTTGTATATGCCCCTTCATGAAATTACTATTAACTATAACTTCTGTTGCCTCATATGTAAGAAGCCACTCTGTATCATTTATATATCTTTGTGTTTCATCATGTATTCCACTATTTCTTCCTGCTTCTGTTGCATGTATTGTAGCAACCATAGGAATATCATAGCTATGTTTTAAAGTTTTAGCTGCATTTGCAACTAACCAATCATGTGCATGAATAACATCAAATTTACCTTCTTTTGCAATAATTTCAGAAGCTTTAGCTACCATATTGAAGTTAAGTTGCATAATCCAATCAATAAAATTATTTGGTCTAATATTATAATTATCAACTCTATATACTTTTACCCCTTTGTCATCTTCAAAATATGGTGTATCTCCGTCTCTGTATGTTACAACTGTAACCTCATGTCCATCCTTTATTAATCTTTTAGATAGGTCATGTACTACCCTTGCTATTCCACCTACTATTCTTGGTGGATATTCCCATGTAAGCATTAATATTTTCATTTATATTAAGGCTCCTTTCCTTTTTATTTTCTTTTGTATTTTCAACAATATTCTATACAAGTTTTTTACAAAAGTAAACAATTTTTTATAAAATTCTTTATATTTTTACAAAAAATATTATTTTAATTAATTTGTAAATTACTATTGAATTTATTTCATTTTTGATATAGTATTATGTGTAGATAAATTGGTTTTTACTTAAGGAGGTAAATCCATGCCAAGAAAAGCAAAAGATGAAAAAGATTTAATTGAAAAAAAAGAATCAAAAAAGAAAACCACTTCGACTAGTAAAGAAAAAAAAGATACTGTAAAAAAAGTTTCTACTACTAAGAAAAAAAATACAACAGCAGCAAAAAAAACAACTAGTAAAAAGACTACTTCTACTAAAACAAAATCTACTACTCGAAAAAAAAATGATAAAAAATTAGATATTGTTGAATATTATGACTTACCTTATAGATATAACGAAACAATTGTTAAAGTTTTAGCACAAACACCTAATATTCTTTTTGTTTACTGGGACATTTCAGATGAAGACAAAAAGAATTATATAGAAAAATATGGAGAGTTTTTCTTTAATGATACAAAACCTGTTTTAATAGTTCATAACGATACTTTGAATTATAGTTTTGAAATAGATATTAATGATTATGCAAATAGTTGGTATATACACATAAATGATAGTAATTGTGACTATAGAGTTGAACTTGGAAGAAGGCCTATAAACAAATATGCACAAATAGATAACTATCTTTATATTTCATCATCAAATGAAATGGATACTCCAAATGATCATATTTTATTTGATACACTTGATAAAATAGTTTATTTTAAAAATGTAAAAACAAATGTGACTTTATCTAAAGATATTTCTTTATCTTTCTTAACAAAATTAGGAAAAATATATAATGCAAAAGAATTTTATAGAAATATTTATAAAGATGAAAATATTAATTTTGATAAACTAAACTTAAAAAATATGCCATCAAGTTAAATGATATTACACAAAAAATATAAAATCTTTTAATAGCGGACCTATTAAGTCCGCTATTATTATAAATATTAGCATACAAAGGAGTAAATTATGAATAACCCACAAGGCTATGTAAGTTTCGTATTACATGCCCACTTACCTTTTATACATCATCCAGAAAGTGAAGATTATTTAGAGGAACAATGGTTATACGAAGCAATTTCTGAAACCTATATTCCTCTTCTTTTAAGTTTTCAAAAACTAGTAGATGAGAATGTAAATTTTAGAATCACAATGAGTATGACTCCTCCTCTACTAAATATGCTTAGTAATTCACTTTTACAACAAAGATATATTAAATATTTAAAACAACATATAGAACTTGCAAAAAAAGAAATTAAACGTACAAAAGACAATAATCAAATAAATGAGTTATCTAAATATTATTTTGATCGTTATTCAAATGACTTACATGTTTTTAAAGACGAATATAATTGTAATTTAATAAATGGATTTAAAAAATTTCAAGATATGGGCGTTCTTGAAATTATTACTTGTGGTGCAACACATGGTTATTTCCCTATTTTATATGTAACAGAACAAACAATTAAAGCACAAATTGCTGTTGGAGTTCAAACATATGAGAAATTTTTTGGAAGAAAACCTCGCGGCATTTGGCTTCCTGAATGTGGATATGTACCAGAAGCAGATAAATATTTAAAAGAATTTGGTATAGAATATATAATAACAGAATCACACGGAATTCTATATGCTAACCCTATTCCTCTATATGGAACTTACTCTCCTATTGTTTCTCCAGAGGGAATTGTTGCATTTGGTAGAGATATGGAATCTTCAAGACAAGTTTGGAGTTCAATAAATGGTTATCCTGGTGATTTCAATTATAGAGAATTCTATAGAGATATCGGATATGATGCTCCATATGATTATATTAAACCTTATATTGCTAGTAACGGAGCTCGAGTTCATACAGGAATAAAATATCATAGAATAACTGGTAAATCCGAAGAAAAAGACATTTATAATATACAATGGGCAAAAGATTCTGCGGAATCTCAGGCTTCACACTTTTTAAATTGTAGAAAAGAACAAATTAAACAAGTATCTAATTATATGGATAAACCACCTATTATACTTTGTCCTTATGATGCAGAATTATATGGTCATTGGTGGTATGAAGGTCCTTATTGGTTATATATTTTATTTAAAAAAATACATTATGATCAAAATTACATTCAATTAATTACTCCAGGAGAATATATAGATAAATACCCAGAAATACAAATTTCTACTCCTTGTCGTTCTAGTTGGGGTGCAAATGGTTATAGTGAGGTATGGCTTAATAATTCAAATGATTATGTACATAGACATTTACACAAAGCTGGCAACCAAATGGTAGAACTTAGTCATTTATTTGATAAAGAAACTAATAAAATTAAAATTAGAGCATTAAATCAATGTGCAAGAGAATTATTACTTGCTCAAAGTAGTGACTGGCTTTTTATTATAACAAATGGAACTATGGTAGATTATGCAAAAAAAAGAATTAAAGATCATATAGGGAGATTTACAAAATTATATAATGAATTAAAAAATGATTGTATAGATGAATTATTTTTAAAAAATATAGAAGAAAAAGATTGTATCTTCCCCGAAATAGATTATCACATTTATATGTAACACAAGTTACCAAATATTCCTCTTTTGAATAATATATGTATATACAAATTAATTTAGTAGATAATAATACATATATGAAAGAAAGGGGATTTTTTTATGAAATCTTTTTGTATAAAAACAAATAATGAAAAAATAATTTCTTATCTACTAAAAGATTTTCAAAAAATAGATTTAAATAATGTTTTCTTTATTAATAGAACATTTAAAAATTATCAAAATATTATTATCCATTACACAGGGAAAAATATATCATCATTTTTATCCATCTTATCTGATATAATAACAAACTGCATTTTATACTACTACGAACCTATTTTAATTAAAAGAAATATCAACTATAATTATTTTTATTTTGATGATATTGAAAAAAAAATAATTGAAAATAATTGTTATAATTGTTTAACCAATAATAATGAACAAAATTATAAATACAGAAAAAATGAAATATGGGTGTCTGTTTTAGATTATATTAATAATAATAAATCTATGATTTTAGATGGATTTATCAATTTTAGACTACAAAACTATAACAATACAATTGACGAACTTGTCGATTATAATGTAAAACAATATGTAATAGAAAAAGAATATAACGAGTTTATTAGTCTTTTACAAATATATATAAATTCCCAAATACCTAATTGTTCAATACTGCACCTAATTTATATGAACGGGGAATCTATTATATTAGACGAAGATAAAAATACAATAAATTTGGATGATGAAATATTTAATGCAAAATATCTTTCTGATATTTCCTTTTCTTCCAATGATTATGCTTTAAATTCACTTTTAACATTATTACCTAAAAAAATAATTCTTCATTTAATTGGTG
This sequence comes from Clostridia bacterium, assembly GCA_017934475.1. GTDB lineage: Bacteria > Bacillota > Clostridia > TANB77 > CAG-508 > UMGS1663. Next base: position 254,965 of record JAGBJN010000006.1, read on the forward strand.
ATAAAGATGAATTTATAGAAACTCTTCAATTAATTTTCAATGACAGACTTTTCATCTGTACAGAATGTGATATATGTAAAACATATAAATTATTACAAAAGAAACAACCTGCAATTAAAGATAACTTATAATTGCAGGTTAACTTTATATATTATCTAATCCTCCATCTATTTGATAAACTTTTGTATATCCAGCTTTTTTTAACATATTAAACACCTTTTTACTTCTTTTTCCATATTCACAATATAAAATAATTAATTTATTTTTATTTTCTATTTTATAATTTCCTCTTTCAAAATCAAATAATGGTATATTTACACTACCATATAAGTGTTTTTCCCTATATTCTTGTGGACTTCTAACATCAATTAATATACTATCCTTTTCTTTATTTAACATATTTTTAGCTGTTTCATAATCTATACAAAATTCATCTGTACCTCTTTGTTTTTTTATTAATTTAACTAGCTTCATATATAAATTCATCATATCATCCTCCATGATGCTTTTGTATACAAAAAAACATCCTTCTATATTATATGAAGAATGTCTTTTTTGGTTTATTTTTTTATAAAATAAGCTATTGTTGTAATTACAAATAACAATAAAGCACCAGGAATCACAAATCCATTTATAGGAAATTTAGTAAAAATAGCTACTGAAAGAAATATTAATAGTATCACAACAACTGAAGCAAATAATTCTAACATACTCTTAGGTATATTAACTTCCACATTTTCTTTATTTGTTTTTTTATAAATAATTAAATATATTACTAAATAAATTTCAATTATTACTAAAGCAATTATTGTTGGTACTATATATGGTTTTAAGAAATCTATTGTATTTGCTTTTGGTACTTCTGTAATAATTATATCATCAACCTTATTATCTGTTGAAAATTTTTCATTTATTTTTGAGTTTATTTGTTCAATTTGTTCATCTGTTATATCTTCTATTTTTATATTAGCCATATCTTCGTATAATTCAACTTTGCTAACTATTACCTCTTTTCCTTCAACAACTTCTTTTACAATACTTTCGATTTCTTTATTGTCAAATTCCTTTCCTATACTTACATCTAACTCTTTGTGTGCTTTATATACTAAATCAGAATCAATACCTAGCACTACTGTAACTACTATCCCAATTATTATAATAGCAAAAGCTATAATTCCTATTATTTTTTTATTCATAAGTTTATTCTCCTTTATTTAATAATCGTTTTTGTTATTACTAAATTATATATTAATGTAATAATTATTGTCCAGAATAAAATCGCACCAATAGTTAAATTTGATAAAGTAAATACGACAGAAATTATAAGTCCAGCTACAAGAGCTATTGCGCTTTCTTTTATTGCATCCATAACATTTTCCTTTTTAAGCATGTTATATATAATAGCAAAATTAATCATTACACTAAATAACATTACTCCTAGTCCACCAATAGATATTGCAACATTTGCATATCTGATTACAAATAAAAATGTAGCTATAAATCCTATTAAACTTATACCAGCTAATAAACCTTTTGATTTATATTTAATTACAAAATAAATCATTCCAACGATAGCTATTACAACCATAAATATAATAGTAATGTTTATTATATTTGATTCTATATGTGACTTAATAAATTTATTTTGATTTACTTTATATTCTATAGGTAAATTTCCTGAATTTAATAAACTAGATAAATTATTTGCCTCTAATAATTGATTTTGTACTTCTTCAGTTGTTGCATTAGAAGCTATAGCCATTGTTAGTTGCATAATGCCATTTGTTATTTGTGTATCAAAATGTGTTGTAAGTACAGACGTTCCATCTATTTTTAATGCAACTTCTTTTGTTACTTTCTCTTTGGCTGTGTTTCCATTTTCATCTGTTGTTTCAACTTCTGACTCTTTATATTTTTCTGTTATTTCCTTAAACTTTTCTGTTCCTTCTTTATTAAATTCAATATTAATTAAAATTGCATTTGTTCCTGAAGAAGTAGTTCCATATCCACTTTTAACTTCTTTTATGTCACTATTTGTCATTAAAACTTCATTTGTATCATTATCAACAATTTCAAACTTTCCTTGTTGATATACATTTCCAACAACTCTATCAACATCACTGTTTTCTGTAAGTTCAAGTATAATGTTTCCATTTTCTTCATTAAGTCTAACTACATAATCATTAGCGTTCATTCCTGATAATCTTTTTTCAATTATACTTTTAACTAACTTATAATTATCAACATTAAGATTTTCGTTTTTATTTGTAGTTTCTTCATTAACTATATTTTGATCAGTTGTTACATTTCCATTTTCAGCTACAACATCATTGTCAGAACTTTCATTAACTAATAGTTCTACTCTTCTATAGCCTTTTAAATCTCTTGCCAATAAATATTCAGGTACTATGTTTTCCATTACCCCTTTATTCTCTACGTAAATTCCTCCAAAAGATACTATTGATATTAATGCAATAATTAATACCATAAGAACTGTTTTTAAATTTTTATTTTGTTTCATAACTTCCTCCTAAAAATATTTTTCATACGTTCCTAACATTTTTATATTCTATATTAAAATATTAAAAAATTCAACCATTTTTTTTAAATTGGTTGAATTTTTTATTAATAAACATTTAAATTAATTTTAAGAAATATTATTTCAGTATAATTATTTATCATTCACAAGTTAACTCCAATTATTCCTCCTACCATTCCAGCTATAATTGATAAAATAATCATTATTACGCTTTCTAAACTAAAACCAAAATCACCATATGTAATACTGGATAAAAGATAAATTATAATAATATAAAATATCCCTACAAGCGATCCATTAAATATACCATTTTTATTTATCTTTATTGTACTAATACTACTACCGATTAAAATACTTATTACACTTATAATAATTATTACTGGTTGAATAGTATTTTCAGGAATATTGGTAAAGGTCAAAAGAATTGAAAAAATAAACAATAATAATAAAGTAATCAGTATTGATATTCCTATCCCCTTACCTATTCGTATCAAATTTTTACTTACTTTATCTTTAAATACTCTTTCCATTTTTTATCTCCCCATTTTTTTATTATAGTATTCTAAAAACAAAAAAATAGAACAAAAAAAGATGATAAAATATCATCTTTAATTATTTGCAGTATATGTATTGGTAATATTATTTGTACTCGTGGTATTTGTTGTATTTGTTGTATTTGCAGTTATCGTATTATCATCTATACTATTATTTACAATAGTATTAGTATTTGATGCTTCAGCTGCTCTATTTTGCTTTGTATATATATTTTTATTATAAAAATCAACGACATCATATTTATCACCTTGATATGTAACCATAGTATACTCTTCTCTACCATTATTAATTATAAAATATACACTTTCAAGTCCAGTATCTACATCAACATTTCCCTTTGAACTAACAATTCCATAAAGAGTTATTTCTTTCATCTTTTTTGGATTACTGTTACTAGTTTCATCTTCAACCATATATTTTCTTGCAACAACAATTCCATCAACACTAGGAATGATTGCAGTACTATTTACAGTATTTTCATTAGCTACACATCCAATTCCATCATAATTAAGTGGTAATATCCATTCCCCTTTAATATTATACAAGCCCCACTTATTATTTTGTTTAACAGGTATGGCATTATTATATAAAATATATGGATTTTTTATATTATTATTTTCAAATTCAGATGCATCAATTCCAATTTCATCATATTCAAGATAAATTAATATTTTTCCATTTTTTTCTATTATACCTTTTTTATTATTATTTGTTGCTAAGTATAAATTTAAATCTTTATCTATTTGTTTTAAAGCATCATACTGTGGCTTAACTTTCGTTTCACCATTATCTGAAATAATTCCAACTTTTCCTTCTTCAGTTTTTACTATAAACTCTTTAGTATTTTCAATAAATTCAATATCTGTATATTTAGTTCCAATTATTTCTTTACCATTTAAATCACTAACACCGTATCTAATATTTTCTTTATTTTTTTGTTTTCCTTCATTATCAACATCAGTATTATCAGCATTTTGCATTACTAACATATTATATAAAATAGCTTTTTGATTATTAAAATTACCCTTAATACCTGATTTAACATATTTTCCAGTTGTATAAAATGTTGTTAAATAAGGTAAAGTATATATAACAATTTCATTTTGTTCTTTGCTATAACTAAATTCAACATTACATGCATTCCTTAAACCTTTAGATGAAATATATAATTTATCATTATATAACTTAACTGGTTTATCAATTAATAAATATTGATAATCTAATGTATCTTTAGGCGTTTTATATATTTTGTTTGATTGATTTTCAAATGTACATATTTCATTCTCGCATTGAAGATAACAACTATTAGTATCCTCAGAGTATTGTTTATATCCACCATTAAAATATGTATAACCTATTAATGTTGATATGTCCTTTATAGAAACATATACTTCATCTTCTTCAAATATAAATAAATCATTTGTCACAGCAACTGATTTACCGTCTATACTAAACTTAAATTGTTCCTCTTTTAATTGATTAATTAAAAGAAATAAAATAATACTTGTAATTAATAACACAACTATCGCAACTATAATAATAATTGACATTTTTTTTGTTTTACCATCATCAATTTTTCTGCTTGATTCTACAAAATTCATATAATTCTCCTTCTCTTTAGTTTTGTTTATAATACTTTTTATAGAACTCTTCTGCAAAAGTTCCTAAATTATCATTTTCTATTTCTATTCTAACTCTTTCCATTAATTTAGTCAAGAATCTTAAATTATGAATAGATAAAAGTCTTATACCTAATATTTCATTTGTTTTTACTAAATGTCTTATATATGCTCTTGTGTAATTTTTACAAGTATAACAATCACATTCTGGATCTAATGTTGTAAAATCTCTTTCATATGTAGCATTTCTAATTGTAAGATCACCATTCCAAGTCATTGCTTTGCCATGTCTTGCTAATCTTGTCGGTAATACGCAATCACACATATCAATTCCTGCAATTGCTGCTTCTATTAGATAGTCAGGTGTACCTACTCCCATTAAATATCTAGGCTTTTCTTTTGGCATTAAAGGAGTAGTATATTTTAATATTTTTAAAAATTCATCTTTTGGCTCCCCAACACTTATTCCACCTATTGCATATCCAGGAAAATCGAGTTTTATTAAATCTTCTGCACTCTGTTTTCTTAAGTCTTCATAAAAACCACCTTGTATTATTCCAAACAATCCTTGTTCATCAGTATTTTTATGAACATCTTTACATCTTTTAGCCCATCTTGTTGTTCTTTCCATTGATTGTTTTGTGTATTCATAAGTAGAAGGGTAAGCACAACATTCATCAAAAGCCATTATAATATCTGCACCTAGAGCTTCCTCTATCTCCATTACTTTTTCAGGAGTAAACATATGCTTACTTCCATCTAAATGAGACTTAAACTCAACTCCTTCTTCAGTAATAGTTCTTAAATCACTTAAACTAAACACCTGAAAGCCACCGCAATCTGTTAATATCGGTTTATTCCATCTCATAAAATTATGAAGTCCACCTGCTTCTTTAACTAAATCATGTCCAGGTCTTAAATATAAGTGATATGTATTAGATAATATAATTTGTGCTTTAACTTCGTCTTCTAAATCTTCTGGTGTTAGTGATTTAACAGTTGCTTGTGTTCCAACCGGCATAAATATTGGTGTTTGTATATCTCCATGAGGTGTATGAATAACTCCTCTTCTAGCACCTGTTTGCTTGCATTCATGTAATAGTTCATATGTTATTGCTTCTTTCATTTTGCCTCCCCTTTTAAATTAAAAAATAGAATTGCTTCATTTCTAATTCTAATTTCATAAATATTTCTCTTAGGTAATAGTTTAACATAATTAACACTTTTTATCAATAATAAGAAAAAATATTACAATAAATATTTTTCCTTATATTTTTTCTTTTTTTATTTATACTATTATTAGGAGCTATTATGAATCAAATTTTATTTATTAGTAATTATCAAAAAAGAATACAACTTAAAATGAAAATAATTTTTTTTGTTTTCATTTTTTTATCATTTTTATTAATTTCTTTTTTCTTATTTCTAAAATTCAAATCAGTTAAAAAAAATAAATATTCTCAAGAATTAACAAATTCATACAAAATTGCTACTTTATATAAAAACTATGATGCAAAATTTACTTCAAATCAAAATAACAATTTTGAAAAAAGAAATACATTTGTTATTGGACTAATTGAAATACCTAAAATAAATCTAATATACCCTATTTTATCTAATATTTCTGACGAACTACTTGAAATTAGTGTCTGCCATTTTTATGGTCCATTACCTAATGAAATAGGTAACATGTGTATTGCAGGGCATAATTATTCAGATAATAGAATTTTTGGCAAGCTGTATTTAATGGAGTTAGAAGATACTATAAATATTTATGATATTAATGGTAATAAATTAGAATATATTATATATAGCAAAAGCGAAGTTGAACCTAATGATTTATCATGTTTAAATCAAACTACAAATGGTATAAAAGAAATAACTCTTATAACATGCAATACTTTAGATAATAAAAGACATGTTATAAAAGCAAAAGAAAATAGATAAAAATCTATTTTCTTTTTTATATTATTTAAATAAATTATTTTAAATTGTATTTTTTAGCTTTTACAAATGCTACAACTGAAACTACAGCACATAAACCAATTAAAGCAAATATTGCATAATCACTTGCATCTCCAGTTTGAGGTAATGAAGAATCTTGGTTTGTAGTTGGAGTAGCAGCTGGAGTTGGAGTAGGAGTAGGAGTTGGTGTAACTGAAGCAGAAGATGTCCATTTTGCATATACAGTTGTATTTGCTGTTATTGCTTCATCAAAATTAAATTTAGTAGTAAATGAGCTATCAGCATACCAGTCATCAAATGTAAATCCCTCTCTAGTTGGATTTGTTGCTGGTCTTGTAGCTTTATTTCCACTTGTTACACTTTGAGATGCAACTATACTTCCACCATTTGTATTAAATGTTACAGTGAATGTTGATGTATTGTTTCCATCTTGACCAGAAACTATTACTGGAACAGCTGCAAATACATTACTTGATAGCACTCCCATAACAATAATTAAAGCTAATGTAATTAAAATACTTTTTCTAAGAGTAGTTTTTTTCATAATTTTTCTCCTTTTTCTTTTGAAATTATTATTAGTATTTATATTTTAAATATAAAATATTCTAAAAATATAAATCACCTTAAATTTGAATTTATTTTAACCCTAAAAAAAACATAAGTCAACATTATTTTTGTTACAGTTATATTACAATTATGTAACAAAAAACTTTCTATGAATTTCATAGAAAGTTTTGGTCATATTATTCCTCAGTTTTTTCAGCTGTTGGTTCTTCTGTAGCAGCTTCTTCAGCTTTTTCCTCTACAGTAGCTTCTGGAGCAATTTCGTCAATTGTTGTTTGAACAGCTTCTTCTGTTGCAACTGGTGTTTCTTCAACATTTTCTACTACTTCTTCATTTGTTTCTACTACTTCTTCAGTAGCTGGTTCTTCAGCTAATTCTTCTTTTAAAGTAATTTCTTTATTTTCAATTCTTGCTCCTAAGTTTTCCTTAGTTTTAGCTGATTTACCAACTCTATCTCTTAGGTAATAAAGTTTAGCTCTTCTTGCTTTGCCAACTCTAACTACCTCAATTTTTTCTACCATTGGTGAATGGATTAAGAATGTTTTTTCAACACCAACACCATAAGCTACTCTTCTTACAGTAAATGTTGCATTAACTCCTCCACCTTGTTTTTTAATAACTATTCCTTCAAATACTTGAATTCTTTCTCTGTTACCTTCTTTAATTCTTTGGTGTACTTTTATTGTGTCACCAACATGTAAATCAGGTATTTTATTTTTTAATTGTTCATGTTCAATTGATTTTATAATATCCATAACGATATCTCCTTTCTTAATTTAAGTGTCGCATTCTTTTTAGAATGTCGCTTTCTAATCTAATATTTTTAATTTAATAAATCTGGCCTTTTCTTCTTAGTAATTTCTATTTTTTTCTCTTCTCTCCATTTGCGGATATTTTCATGGTGGCCTGAAATCAAAACTTCTGGCACTTTTTTGTCTAGAAAAATTTCTGGTCTTGTATATTGTGGATATTCAAGTAAATTATTATTAAATGATTCATCTTCTATAGATTCGTTGTTTAAAACTCCTTCTACATTTCTTGATATTGCATCTATTAAAACCATACTTGGAAGTTCTCCACCTGTTAATATATAATCGCCAATTGAAATTTCTTCATCAACTATTTCATCTAGTACTCTTTGATCAATTCCCTCATAATGTCCACACAACAGAATTAAATTTTCTTCCTTTGATAGTTCAATTACTTTTTCTTGGTTTAAAGTTTTCCCTTGTGGTGAAAGAAATATGACTTTTGAATTATCATTTTTCAATGATTTATATGCATCATATACAACATCAGGTCTTATAACCATTCCTGCTCCACCACCATATGGAGTATCATCAACTTTTTGGTGTTTATCTTTCGAAAAATCTCTAATATTTACGATATTAATTTCAATTTTCCCATTTTCCTGTGCTCTTTTAATTATACTTTCTTTTAAAGGAGCATACATTTCAGGAAAAAGTGTTAGCACATCAAATCGCATCTTATATTCCTTTCTTATCTTAAACCTTCTATTAAATGAACTATTACTTTTTCATTTTCCAAATCAATTTCTTTTAAAACTTCAGGAATACTTGGTAATAAAATTTGTTTTCCGTAGTTCATCTTTTACAACATATACATCATTTGAACCTGTAGGAAATATATCATCAACCTTTCCTAGAAGCTCTCCCTCATCAGTATATACCTCTAAACCTATTATATCTGCGATGAAATATGTATCTTTTGGAAGTTTTTTAGCATCTTTACGATCTATTTTTAAATATAAACCTTTGTATTTTTCTGCTTCTGTCATATCATCAATTCCTTTTAGTTTTAATAAAACCATTTCTTTGTGATATTTAACTTCTTCAATTTCTACTAATTTCATTTCATTTTTTGTACATATATATACAGTTTTTAATTCTTCAAATCTTTCAACATCATCTGTGAAAGGCTTTACTTTAACAAAACCTTTTACGCCAAATGTATTAACAATTTGTCCTACTTCAAAATATTTTTGCATTACTTTTATTCCTCTAATCTATAAATTCAACAACAATTTTTTTGTGTTCTTTTCCTGCTATAGATTTCATTACAGTTCTAATTGATTTAGCAACTTTTCCTTGTCTTCCAATTACTTTACCCATATCTGAAGAATTAACGCTAACCTCAAAAACAGTTGTATTCCCTTCTTCTTTTTCAGTTATCTTAACATCTTCTTTATTTTCAACAAGGCTTTTTATTAAAGTTTCAAGAATTTCTTTCATACAAAATTCCTCCTTAAGCTTTTTCGATTAAAGCTTTAACTGATTCTGTAGGTTTTGCTCCGTTTTTTGTCCATTTATCTAATTTTTCTTTATCAATAACTATTGTAGATGGTTTTGTCATTGGGTTATATGTACCAATTTGTTCAATTATTTTTCCATCTCTTGGGCTTCTTGAATCAGCAACAACTATGTGATAAAATGGAGCACCCTTTGCACCTTGTCTTTGTAATCTTATTTTTACCATAAAACATTCACCTCTTTCTAAAATTTTGTTTATATATTTATTTTTTTACAGTTTGCTTAAATTTGCTTCACTGCATAAAAATTAATAACTACATCATATTTTTCAAATCCTTTGGATTTAAATTTTTAAAGTTCTTCATCATGTTTTTCATACCCTTTTCAGTTTGCATTTTTTTCATCATTTTTTGTGTCATTTCAAAAGATTTCATAAATTGATTTATTTGTTGTACTGTCGTTCCACTACCTTTTGCTATACGAACTCTTCTTGATGCATTTAATAAATGTGGATTTTTTCTTTCTTTTGCCGTCATAGAACATATAATTGCTTCTATTTTAACAAATTCTTTATCATCAACTTTTAAATCTTTTATATCTGCCATACCAGGTACCATTTTTAGTAATGATGAGAATGAACCCATTTTTTTAACTTGTCTTAATTGTGATAAATAATCATCTAAGTCAAAATCTTTTTTCTTTAATTGTTTTTCTAATTTTTCAGCTTCTTGCAAATCAAATGACTCTTCTGCCTTTTCTATTATTGAAAGTACATCTCCCATTCCAAGGATTCTAGATGCCATTCTGTCTGGATGAAATACTTCAATATCACTTAATTTTTCACCTGTTGCAGCAAATTTTATTGGTCTGCCTGTTACTTTTTTTACAGATAATGCCGCACCACCACGTGTATCACCATCAAGTTTTGTAAGTATTACTCCATCTATTCCAAGTGCTTCGTTAAAACTTTCGGCAACATTAACTGCATCTTGACCTGTCATAGAATCTACTACTAATAGAATTTCATGTGGTTTAACATTTGATTTAACATTTTTTAGTTCCTGCATTAATTCTTCATCTATATGAAGACGTCCTGCAGTATCAAGTATAATTACATCATTTAATTTTGAATATGCTACACTTACTGCTTGTTTTGCAATATGTACAACATCTTTTGTTGTCTCATTAGCATATACTGGTATATTAAGCTGACTTCCCACAACTTGAAGTTGTTTTATAGCTGCTGGTCTATAGACATCACATGCTACAAGTAAAGGTTTTTTTCCTTGTTTTCTTAGTATATTAGCAAGTTTGCCTGCTGTTGTTGTTTTACCAGAACCTTGCAAACCTACAAGCATTATTATTGTTGGAGGATTTGGTGTAAAGTTTATTCCAGCTTCTTGACCACCAAGTAATTCTACTAGTTCATCTTTTACAATTTTTATAACTTGTTGTCCAGGTGTAAGTGATTTTAATACATCTTGACCTAGAGCTTTTTGTTCAACAGTTGCTATAAATTCTTTTACAATTTTATAGTTAACATCTGCTTCTAGAAGTGCAAGTTTAACTTCTCTTAACATTTCTTTTAAATCAGATTCTGTTATTCTTGCTTTTCCTCTTAATTTTCTTGTTATATCTTGTAACTTTGAAGATAAACCTTCGAATGCCATACCTTTATTTCCTCCTTTGAAATACTTTTATACTAAACAACTTAATTCTTTTCTAACGTGATTTAAAATTTTCTCAACTTGTTTGTCAGATGAAGCTTCTTCTATTTTACTTAGTTCGTTAAATACTTCTTGTAATAGCTTCTCTTGTTTCATCATCTTTTCCATAATCAAAAGCTTTTCTTCTAAATCGAAAAGTTTATTCTCCCCTTTCTTTATAATGTCACTAACCGCTTGCTTTGTAATGTGGTTGTTTTCTGCTATTTCTGAAAGAGATAAATCATTATTATAGTAATCAGTTAAAATCTCTAATTGTTTTTCAGTTAGAAGTTTTCCATATATTTCACATAGAATACTTATTTCAACGTTTTTCTCCATAACAACACCTCTTTCTTTTGTCATGCTCATATATTATATATTATAAAAAAAGAAATGTCAAGTACTTTTACTTGACATTTTTAAATTTATATAAAAAATATACTTGGATATATTACTTATTATAAAAAATTATAAAAATATATATTCTAATAATTTGAGCATGCTTAATAAAAGTTATAATATAACTTTGTTCTTATGTACTATTCTTTTAATATAAATAATCTTATTATTTTCTTTGATTTTCATAAAAGATATAAAAGTTTTTGTAGATTAAATATCTATTTTGATTGTCTAAATAGATTGTTCCTATATAAGGAAAATCTTTAAGAATTAAAATATTTTTTGTAATACCATTGTAAAAATTTTTGGAAGCTTTGTAATTGAATAAAATATATTCTAAATAGAATCTTATTCGTTCGATTTCTTGATTTGCATGCACTGTATATTTAATTTCGTACATTTTCTTTTTCCCTTTTTTTCATTTCTTCAAGCAAATCAATTACTGGCTTCCAAGCTTCTTCATGTGTATATGTTTTATTTCCATTTCTCTTTTGTTCTTCATCTGATTCTGCAAGTAATGCATCTATTCTTTTTCTTTGTTCCTCTGTGAATTCCATTTTTTTCACCTCTTCTTTATTTTATATTTATATTATTTTATATTGTTTTTTATTTTATGTCAATAATTTCAAGATATTTAGCCGAAAAAGTTTTCGACATTTTTTGACATAAGAAAAAGTGAGTTTTTTTGCTCACCTTTAACTTATTTATTTTCTTACATAATCTATATAATCATAATCAAATGGATTATCTTCGTTTTTTAATCCTTTTTCTCTTTTAACTTCTTGCCATTCTTTATCATCTATTTGAGGAAAATACACATCTCCTTCAAATGACTCATTTATTTTTGTTATATATAATTTATTGGCATATGGCATAAGTAACCTGTATACTGTTGCTCCACCTATTACAAAATTTTCTTCCTCAGAATCCATATATTTTTTTAACATCGAAATATCTTCTAATATTTCAACATTTTCGTTATCTACTTTCATTTCCATATCATTGCATAATATAACATGTTTTCTATTTGGTAATACTCTACCTAAAGATTCAAATGTTTTTCTTCCCATAATAATTGTATGTCCTGTTGTTAAACTTTTAAATCTTTTTAAATCTTCTGGTAAATGCCAAATTAATTTATTATCTTTTCCTATTACATTATCATTTGCAATTGCTACTATAATACTTAGCATATTTTCTCTCCTATATTTATTCTTTTTTATTATTTTTTATTTTTACATTTTATTCAGCAATCGGAATCTTTCCTAAGTTAATATCGTGATTGTAATCATAACCCTGAATTTCAAAATCTTCTACCTTGAAATCATAGAAGTTATTTGATGGATTATTTATAATAAGTTTTGGATGAACATCCATTGCTTCTGCCTCAAGTAATTGTTTTACCAATGGAATATGTCTATCATATATATGACAGTCTCCAATATTATGTGTTAATGTACCAGGTTCTAAACCTGCTTCTTTAGCAAACATGTATAAAAGTGCAGCATATTGCATTGTGTTCCATCCATTTGCAGCAAGCATATCTTGTGATCTTTGATTTAAAATAAGATGTAACTTTCCATCTCTTACAAGCCATTGTGTTCCATAAGCACATGGTTCTAAATTCATATCTTTTAAATCATCAAAATCAAATATATTTGTCATGATACGACGACTAGCAGGATTATTTTTTATTAAATATCTAGCATAATCTACTTGGTCCATTTCTTTTATTTCACCATTTATTTTAAAAGGATGTTTTTTAGCCATTTGGTACCCATAAGCTTTACCAATAGTGTGATCTTCTCCGGCCCATTGATCCCAAATGTGAGAATTTAAATCTCTAACATCATTTGATTTCTTCTGCCAAATCCAAAGTATTTCATCAATAGCCTTTTTTACTTGATTTGTATTATTTCTTAAAGTAATCATCGGAAATTCTTTTCCAACATCATATACATTAGAAACTCCAAAAATAGAAATATAATTTGCTTCTGTTCCATCTTCCCATCTTGTTCTTACTCCAGTTCCTTCTGAAGAATATCCTTCTTCTAATATTTTTTTACATGTATCTATAAAATTTTTATCTGCCTCAGTCATATCATTACCTCCTTTTATTATTTTTTAAAATATATCATAACGTATTTTTTTTGTAAATATAAAAATTAATTAATTTTATTGACTTATGTAAATATCCGTGCTATACTTTGCAACAAGTAATATGTAACTCGTTGTCTTTTTATTAATTAATGAAAGGAGTAGCATTATGTCTAAATTTGACCACATGTACCTTGACACCTGTAAAAAAATAAGAGAAAGTGGCGTAAGAACAGAAAGCCGGAATGGTATAACTTACCGGATACCTGGAAATCATTGGGTCTTCGACTTAGAGGAGGAGTTTCCTATTCTTACCACCAAAAAGGTTTATTGGAAAAAAGCTATACTTGAAATGCTCTGGATTTACCAGGCTAAGTCCATCAAAGTCCAATGGCTTAGGGATCGTAACATCAAAATCTGGGACAAATTTGAAATCGGTCCTGATGGTTACTACCACAATCCTGATAACGGGCAGGTAAAATTCTTTGGTACAGAATGGGCCGGAACAATTGGAACATCATACGCATACATTGTAGCTAATGGAGGTGAACCTTGCTGTCCTGATCAGGTTGATGCTGCACTTTATAAGATAATGAAATTTCCTACTGATAGGCGTATAATAATCTCGATGTGGCAGCCTCCGTTCTTTGGAAAAGCTGTTCTTCCGCCCTGTGTTTACAAAGTGCAATTTCTTGTTTTAAATGGAAAGCTTCATTCTTTTGTTGAGCAGCGTTCATGTGACGTGTTCATAGGTGTTCCTTTTAATATTACTCAGTATGCTGCACTCACCTATATGTTTGCACATGCATGTATGTTAAAGCCTGGTACCATGCACTATAACATGGTAGATACACACATTTATGAGGAACATTTAGATCAGATTGATGAAATGATAAAAAGAGAAAAAGATGCCCTTCCTGCTCCTAAGCTTTGGATTAACACGGATGTAAAGAACTTCTATGATTTTGACAATTCAGTAGATCTTAAGGATTTCCAGCTTGAGGATTACAAGGATTTAGGTTCTTTAAAAGGCATTGTAAAGGCCTAATCAAAAAGAGAACTCTTAAGTTTAAAACTTTTGAGTTCTCTTTTTTTCTTAAATTTCCCATTTAGGCACATATTCTTCCTCATGTTCTCCAAGTTCCTGCATATAGCCATTTTTAAATTCCAGCAAATAAAAATATTCTTCTATTTGTTTATATTCTTTTTTAGTTAGTTTCCTATTTATTAGTTTATCTTCTTTTGCTTTATATGTTGGAAAATATTGTGCCATAACATTTATATATACATCTTCTGGTATATTTTCCTTAATCCATTTTAATATATGCTTTGAATTATTTATATGATTTGGAAGTACTAAATGTCTTATCATTACACCTTTTATTATCATACCACTTTCATCAAATGTAGGACTGCCTACTTGTCTAACCATTTCTAAAATTGCTTTTGTTGCTATTTCAAAATAATTTGGTGCTTTAGAATATTTTATTGCTATTTCATCCAAATAATATTTTAAATCTGGTAAATAAACATCTATATATCCTTCTAATTCTTTTAATGTTTCTATGCTCTCATATCCATTTGAATTATAAATAATAGGAATATTTAGTCCATTTTCTTTTGCAATTTTTATTGCTTCTTTTATATGATATGCATACATAGTTGGAGTAACTAAATTTATATTATGAGCACCATTTTCCTGCTGTGATATCATTATTTCTGCTAATTCTTCTATTGTTATTTCTCTACCTTTTTTCTTACCTTGACTTATCTCATAATTTTGACAATAAATACAATGCATATTACAGTGTGTAAAAAAAATTGTACCAGATCCGTTTTTGCCACTTATACAAGGTTCTTCAAATTTATGAATTGATACAAGTGATATCTCTATTTTATCACTTGCCCTGCAATCTCCTAATATTTTTTTCCTATTTATCTTACATTCCCTTGGACATACTCTACATTTTTCTAATATATCTAACATTTTGTTTACATCTCTTTCATTTTTTATTTCTTATTTAATAATTTTTCATATTTTATCACAAAATCTTAAAAATTTATACACATTTACATTTTTTATGCTATAATACATAAAGTTTAAGGAGGAATTATTATGGCATTTATAGAACATGAATTTCATATGACAGTTAGAGATATTGATAAAAATACAAATTTAACAAATAAAGCAATACTTAGTTTTTTTGAAGACATAGGTGGCTATCATTCTAATTTAGCAGGTTTTGGTTTAAAGCAAATTGAAGCTTCAAGATTAAGTTGGGTTCTTTTACATTGGAAGCTAAAAGTTATAAAAAGAGTAAAATATAATGGTATTCCTTTAAAAGTAAAAACTTGGTCTAGAGGTGTAGAAAGAACTTGTACTTTTCGTGATTTTGAAATATATGACAGTAACGGTGATTTATGTGTTGTTGGAAGTTCTAAATGGACTTTAATTCATTTAGAAAAAGGTTTAATGAGATTAAATGACGATTTACTTATTAATTATGAAGCTGAAGAAAAAAAAGCAATACCAGATTTTGAATTCAAAAAAATTCAAGAGCCAGAAAGTTATTCAAATGAATTTGATTATACTGTACTAAGAAGAGATTTAGATATTAATGGACATATGCATAACTTAAATTACATAGATTTAGCCTATGAAGCATTACCTAAAGATATTTATGAAAATCACTCATTTGATGACGTTGAAATAATGTATAAAAAAGGAGCTTTTCTTGGTGATAAATTAAAATGCTTGTATTCAAATGTTAATAATGAACATATTGTTACTATTAAAAGTGAAGATGAGAAAAATCTTCATGCAATTGTAAAATTAAGTTAAATTTAAAATACTGATGCTATCTTGCATCAGTATTTTTTTCATTTTCTAATTCTAATAAATATTCGATTCCTTTTTTATATTCTTCTGAATCTTCATCTATATATCCGAAAAAGTATGTATACATGTTTTCTCTTAATGAACATTCTCTCATTGCATATTCATCATTATTTCTTGTCATATAATAATATTGTGGAACTATCTCTTTTAGTTGTTCTATAAATTTTTCTTTATTACTTGTATCAGGAAATACTCTATCTTTATCATCACGTTTTATATGTCCTGCTGGTCCATCATATCTTGAAATATCATCAACATGCATTGATCTAACTTGTGTCTCAAAAGTATAATCTTCATTATCTAAATAACTAAATTTTAAATGATCTGCAAAATATCCATTTTGTTTATTTTTTTCTTTTCTATATACAAGTTTAAGGTTCATATCTTCAAGTATTTCTGGATTTTCTACAAGAAAATTACAAAAATCTTTTTCTAGTGCTTTGCAACATTCATCATTATATTTTGTTTTCTCTTCTTTAGATGCATTTTTTCTTTTTTCTAATAATTTTTGTAATTCTTCATTATCAGTTTCTAAATCATCTGGTACATATGATATAACTAATCTACATCCTCTTAAATCTTTTGCTTTTAAATATGCTTTAGGGTCATTTATTTTTTTTCTTTCAATTTCACTTGTCATTGCCTTTCTAACATTTTCCCAATGCATTAAATTATTAGCAAGTCTTCCTGTTTTCTCAGCTGCTTTTTGTCCATATTTTTCATCTAAATCTTCTATTAGAGTTTCTCTTTTATCCAAATCTTCCATTTCACGAGATATTTTTACTCTAGTAATTCTAAGTAATGCCATCCTTACATACCCATTTAGTCCATCTTTTTTCATTATACTATCTATTAATTTTGTATCTGTTACTTCTTCATTCATTACTCTATCTATATCTTCATCAAATGCTTTTTCTCCTGCTTTTTCTTTCATTAATTTGACAAATGCATCTTTTTCTTCTTGAGTTAAATTTCTAATTGCATATAATAAACTTAATCTTTCTATTTCTTCTTTGCTAATTTTATTTTTCAAACTTCTTAAAGATTTTCCTCTTGCAATAGGAGTATCTAAAGTTGTATTAGGGTATCTTTCATAGAATAGTTTTACTAAATCTATCAGACTATTATTAACTCTTGATTTATATTCAGGGTCACTTAAAAGTAGCTTTTGTTTATTAAAAGCTATTTCTGTTTGTTTTGCTATATCATTAGAGTTTTGATTTTCAACTTTAATATCTTCTCTAAAATTGCCCATATAATAATCTCCTCCATTACATTACTCATTATACAACTTAATTTCAATATTTTCAAGTATTTGCCGTATTTTCTTTTTTTACTTTTTGACATTTTATACTAAATAGTAACATTTTATATTTGTTTACATATTATATACTATAAGATAAAAAGGAGGAAAAACTATGTATATATCAAGATACAGAAGATGTTGCTGTCAAAAAAATTACAACAATAGTATTGTAGAATCTGCATGCACTAAATGTGGTATGACAAATAATTTATACGCAGATGATGTTTTAAGCGAAAATGTTGATAATGATAAAAATGATTGCGAATGTGGATATGAGGAAACAAGTAAAAATGTATTTCCAGAAAATCCAGTACTAGGTCAAAGTTATGTTCCAATTCAATATATGGATAAAACATTTAAACCTTGTGTTGGTCTAAAAATGGGAACTATATTTCCAGAATTAGTTAACCCTTACTACCCATGTCAATCTATGGAAGAAAATGCTTTTATTGAAGCAATGAATACTGTTGGAGAGGGGTGTAATAAATGTTAGATAATGAAGAAGAATTAAGAAACTGTGACGAATGTTGTGAAAAAAAATGCCCACCAAAAGTTGCAACATGCTCTTATAAATTCTCTCCTATTCAAGATATAGAAGATGATACTTGTGAAGAGAAAAAGGAAACTAAAGCAGAAATGCTCCAAAAAATACGTTGTTTAGACTTTGCTGTAGTAGAACTTGCTGAGTATTTAGATACTCATAACGATGATAAAAAAGCACTTAAACTTCATAAAGAATATTCTAGCAAACTACACGATTTAAAAGAAAAATATCAAAAAATGTTTGGCCCACTATCAATATATTTTCCATGTAATAAATGGAGATGGATTGAAGAACCTTGGCCTTGGGAAAGGGGGAATAACTAATGTGGACTTATAATAAAGTATTACAATACCCGATTAATATAAAATGTCCAAATCCAGCTTTAGCTAAGTTTATAATATCTCAATATGGTGGTCCTGATGGTGAGCTTGCTGCTTCACTTCGATATTTATCTCAAAGATTTGGCATGCCAGACCAAAACGCTAAGGCAGTTCTTAATGATATAGGCACAGAAGAACTTGCCCATTTAGAAATGGTAGGTACTATTGTTCATCAATTAACTAAAGGTGTAACTATTGATGAAATTAAAAAAGCAGGACTTGGAGCATATTATACTGATCATGGAGTAGATGTATTCCCTGTTTCGGCCTCAGGCGTTCCATGGACAGCAGCTTATATTGCTGCAAAAGGTGACCCTATTGCAAACCTTCAAGAAGATTTAGCAGCAGAACAAAAAGCAAGAGCAACTTATGAAAAATTGATAGATCTTTGCAAAGATGATCCAGATGTAATAGATCCGCTTCGTTTTTTACGTCAAAGAGAGATTGTTCACTTCCAAAGATTTGGTGAAGCACTACGTGGTATTCAGGATAAACTTGCTGAAAAGAAATTCTATACTACAAATGCTAATAAAGAAATATGTGAAGATTAACTATCGTAAATAAAATAGGCATCTATCATTTTTTGATAAGTGCCTACTTTTTATTTATTTTTTAGTAACCTCTATACCATAAATTGTTTTCCAGTCATTTTTCATGGATATTGCTGTATATCCGTTTTTCTCGCAACTTTCATACATTTTGTTTGCCTTTTCTATATTACCATTTTCTCTTGTTGTATCATCACAACAAAGCATATATGCTGCGCTTTTGTATTTGTTATTATTAATTGTGAAATTAGCCATAGCCTCATCTCCAGAACTATTTCCAAAACATAGCACAGGCTTTTGTCCTATTTCTTGTTCAATTACACTTACTTTGTTCATTTTTAAGTTTTTAATTAAAAATTCTCCACCAGTAATTAATTTATCATCTTTTGTAAATGTATAATCAAGACCATCTTTCTCTCCTTGATTTGTAGCAACTAAAGATTCGTCTGATCCTATCATTTGGCTTAATGGAATATTTATTACACCTTCTGCAAGCCCACGTGTTATTAATCTATCTGTTCCACTAACAATATATATTTTGAAATCATTTGCTTGCAAGAAATCAACAACTTCAAGCATTGGCTTATAAAATGCTTCTTTATTTGTCATATTATTGTATCCTTGCATTTGTTCATCTCTGTATTTTTTTACATAATTATCAAACTCCTCTAATGTCATCCCCTTAAAAGCTGTTGCAACTGCTTTCCCATGTTTTACATCTAATCCCTTTGGATATTCTCCTGTTTCAAAATATGTTTTTATTATTTGTGCTGTTTCTTTTTCTTCTTCACTTGCTATATCTTTATAATCTGGATCTTCCACTACACGATAATATAAAAGTTTATGATCAAAATATCCAGGGTCAGTTTCACAACATAAAGTTCCATCCATATCAAAAACTGCTATACGATTTTCAATCGGTATAAAATCTTTAGAATTTTTATCTGTAATTGTATTCATATAATTAGTTAATTCTGTTTTAAGTTTGCTGTTATCATTCCATAATGATAACTCTACTTTCTTACTATTATTTCCCATTAAATTACTACAATAAAGACATGATACTATAATTAATGTTACTGCTAATATAGCAGAAATTACCTTCCATTTTGTATTCTTATTCTCCATTTTTATTTTCCCCCTTTTTATATTACACTTTCAATATTTGCTATTTCTGTCCCTTCAAAAGTAAGTTTTGTTATACTTGGTTCTTTAATTTCAATAATATTATTATTCCAAACAAGTTTTATCTCTTCATTTAATTCACACCAATTTGTAAGTAAGAAGCTAATTAATGCTCCATGACTTACTAAAGCTATTCTTTTTCCTTCATATTCATTAAGAATAAAATCAAGAAATTCCTTTACTCTTTTATATGCCTCTTCGCAACTTTCTCCTTCTCTTCCCTTATATGTTCTATCTGTTAAATATGCCTGTACAACATTACATGTTTTATCTTTCATCCAATTTGCTAAATCTTCTATACTTCCAAGTTTTCTTTCATTTAATCTTAAATCAATATTTACAGCTATATTATTTTCATACGCTATATATTTTGCAGTGCATTTTGCTCTTGAATATGTACTACTCCATAATACATCAATATTTTGAAGTTCAGGATTTTTACTAACTTCCTCTGCTTGTTTTTCACCTTTTACAGAAAGCACAAATTTTTCATTTGATATTTGTGATGAATCATCTGTATTTTTAATTCCATTTTCTTCTAATTCTTCTGCATGTTTTACTAAGTAAATTATTGTACTCATATTTTTCTCCTTTCAATTTTCTCAATTATACATTAGTAGATTTACAAATACAATATTTTTTGTTATAATAATTCATTGAAAAAGAGGTAATAAATATGACTAAAATATATGATTGGAAAAATGAAATAAAAGAAGATGAATTAAATAGTGTAATAGATACTTTAAAAGATAATGGATTAGTTATACTTCCAACTGAAACAGTTTATGGACTTGCTGCAAGTGCATTTTCAAATGATGCATGTAAAAATATTTTTATTGCTAAAGGAAGAGCTCAAGATAATCCATTAATTGTTCATGTTTCAAGTAAAAAAATGATTTATGATATAGTAGAAAAGCCAACTGAAATAGAAGAAAAACTTATTGATTCTTTTATGCCTGGGCCTTTTACTCTTATATTAAAAAAGAAACCATGCATATGTGATACAGTAACTTGTAATAGTGAAACTGTTGGTATTAGAATGCCTATTCATCCTATTATTCATAAAATAATTGATCAAAGTAATATTCCACTCGCAGCTCCAAGTGCTAATATATCGGGTAAACCAAGTGGAACATGTGTAGATGATATTAAAGAAGAATTTAATAATAAAGTGGATTTAATAGTAGATGGTGGAAAATGTAATATTGGAATTGAGTCAACTGTTGTTAAAGTTATTGATAATGTACCAGTAATACTAAGACCTGGCTTT
The DNA here is from genome assembly GCA_017934475.1 of Clostridia bacterium. Classification (GTDB taxonomy): domain Bacteria; phylum Bacillota; class Clostridia; order TANB77; family CAG-508; genus UMGS1663. Next base: position 276,811 of record JAGBJN010000006.1, read on the forward strand.
ATTACTGAAGATGATATAAAAAAAGTTATAGGTAATGTTAAATTAAGTGATAAATTATTTACTAAAGTTACTGAAAATGAAAAAGTTGAAAGCCCTGGTATGAAATATAGACATTATGCACCTAAAACAAAATGTATCCTTGTTGAACAAAATAATCAACAAGTTAATAAAATTAATAAATTGATTTCAGATAATAGTAATTGTTGTGTTTTAGGATTTTCTGAAGATGCTGATTTAATACATATTTCAAAAGATAAATTTATATGCTTAGGTAGTAAAAATAATCTTCAAGAAATTTCAAGTAATATATTCACATGTCTAAGAAAAGTAGATACTCTAAATTGCAGCTTTGCAATTATAGAAGGATTAGAAAAGAAGAACCTAGGACTTAGTATTATGAATAGACTTGTAAGAGCTTGTGAAAATAATGTTATATAATTAATAAATGATAAAAAGCAAAATATTTTTATTTAAATATTTGCTTTTTTATTTTAATAATGTTATAATACATCCGTTGTCTTAAAAGACTTTCTTTTTTTTGCCAGATAGATATAACTGAATCTATCTGCTTATATAAAAACATATAAAACTTTCAACTTTTAGGAGGTATTCATTATGAATTATTATTTGTTTTTTCTAGTTACATTAATTGCAGTACTTATTGGATCTGCTACTTTAATCAAAGATGATGACCGGTTTGCTTTTGCAAAAATATTTGCAATTACATTAGGTGGATTATTTAATTTCGGATCTTTTGGAATAATTTTTCCAAATACAGGCTTAGAATTCATCCTTGGTTGGGTTCCAACAGCTTTAGCCTTTTTAATCGGATATTATATGAGAATAAAACTTAGAAAAATCCTTGAAAATTCGCATGAAAAAATTAAATTTAAAAATCAAACATTAGAAAAAAACACAAACATAAAAGATGGTTGAATAATTCAACCATCTTTTTCAAATTTTCTCATTGATTTTATTATCTTTTTGCACTCTTTTTCAATTTCTTTTTCAGAAACTTCGTACTTTTCTGGCACATAATATTCACATTGTACCATTTTAATCTTTTTTTCATTTTTGCAAAGTACAACTGCTCCAATGCCTACTTCCTTCTTTTCTTCTATAGATATAATCCGTATCTCGAAGGCAGTTTCATTTTCACTATTGTGAGTTAATATTGGGATATATTTCATATTGCTACCTCCTTTTGATGGTATAATCCCTGCAACAATTTTATGTAACCATTATATCATCATATTCAATTTTTTTCAATATTATACATTAAATCTAAATAGAACTATATCTCCATCTTGCATTACATATTCTTTACCTTCTGAACGAACAAGTCCTTTTTCTCTACATGCAAGCATAGAACCCTCTCTTATTAAATCATCATAAGATACTACCTCTGCTCTTATAAATCCTCTTTCTATATCTGAATGTATCTTTCCAGCAGCTTGTGGTGCTTTTGTTCCTTTTTTTATTGTCCACGCTCTTACTTCTGGTTCTCCTGCTGTTAAGAAACTCATTAATCCCAATAAATCATAACTTGTTTTAACAACTTTATCTAATCCTGATTCTGCAAGTCCTAATGCTTCAAGCATCTCTTTTTTGTCATTTGCATCTAATCCAGATAATTCTTCCTCTATTTTTACACAAAGTGGAATAACTTTTGCTCCTTCTGTTTTAGCAAATTCCTTTACTTTCTTTACATTTGCATTATTTTCAGCATCAACTATTTCATCTTCAGATACATTTGCAATATAAAGAACTGGTTTTGAAGTTAAAAGATATAAATCTTTTATTTCTTCTTTTTCTTCATCAGTAAGTTCTACTGTTCTTGCGCATTTACCTTGTTCTAATACAGCTTTAATTTTTTCTAGTACATCTATTTCTGCTTGTGCTTTTTTATCTGCTTTTAATCTTTTTCTTGCAGAATCTAATCTTCTTTCTAATATTTCTAAATCTGAAAATATAAGTTCAAGATTGATTGTTTCTATATCTCTTAATGGATCTATATTTCCATCTACATGGACAATATTTGAATCTTCAAAACATCTTACAACATGCGCTATTGCATCTACTTCTCTAATATGTGATAAGAATTTATTTCCTAAACCTTCTCCTTTGCTCGCACCTTTTACAAGTCCAGCAATATCAACAAATTCAATTATTGCATGTGTTGTTTTTTCAGGATTATATATTTCAGTTAATTTATCTAATCTTTCATCTGGTACAGGTACAACTCCTACATTAGGTTCAATTGTACAAAATGGATAGTTTGCACATTCTGCCCCTGCATTTGTTATACTATTAAATAATGTTGATTTTCCTACATTTGGTAAACCTACTATTCCTATTTTCATTTATATTCCTTCTTTCATGTTTTTTACAAGACGTATTATAACATTATTAAAGCTAAAAAGCAATAAAATAAAATAGAAACTCAATTTAATTAAAGTTTCTATTTTTTGGAGCTAACACCGGGGATCGAACCCGGGACCTCGTCCTTACCAAGGACGCACTCTACCTACTGAGCTATGATAGCAAATATATAGAGTGCTTTTTACAGCACTCATATTATAATTCTACATCCATATTTTTTGTTGCCTTTTTTCTTATTCTTTGAATTGCATTATCTACAGATTTAACAGGTGTATCAAGTTTTTCAGCTATTTGATTATAGCTTTCACCTTTCATATATCTATTAAGCACTTGTTTTTCAAAATCACTAAGTGATTCATCAATTGCCTTTTCTACTGTTTTATAATATTCTTGTTTTGTAATTGTTTCTAAAGGATCTTCAACCTGGTGTGAATCAAAAATATCTAACATATTTGATTCTTCATCATCTTCATATGCTTTTGTGTTTAATGATAAATATGTATTAAGTGGCATATGTTTTTGTCTATTTGAAGATTTTATTGCTGTAATTAATTGTCTTTCTATACACATATTTGCAAATGTCTTAAATGAGTTTTGTTTATCTGGACTATAACACTTTACAGCTTTATATAAACCAATTAATCCCTCTTGAACTATATCTTCTCTCTCACTACCTACCATAAAATATTTTCCAACCTTCATATTAACAAGGTCTTTGTATTTTTCAATTAGATAGTCAAGCGCATTTTTATCACCTGATTTAATTATATCTATTAAATCTTCGTCACTCATTTTATCGTAATTTTCATTTAATGAATAAAACGCTTTGGTTTGTCCCATATTTGTTTATATCCTCCTGATGTTTCTTTGAATGTATTATATTCTAGTAAACGTTGATATGTCAATAGATTTTAAAGTTTTTTATTGATTAATTATTAATTTCATGTTAAAATTTTAAATGTAAAAAAGGAGGTTAGTATGGCATTTGATGGAATAGTAACTAAAAAAGTTATTTCAGAACTTGAAAGTGTACTTATTGGAGGTAAAATTAATAAAGTATTTGAGCCTAATAAAAATGAAATTATATTAGGTATTTATTCTAATGGAAAAAATTATGCTTTAGATATATCAATTGCATCAAATAATTACAGAATAAATCTAACAACAACATCTAAACCAAATCCATTTAATGCTCCTAATTTCTGCATGCTTCTTAGAAAATACTTAGTAGGAATGAAAATAAAAAAAATTTATAATTATTCGCTTGAAAGAATAATTTATATAGATTTAGAAGGATATAATGAGCTTAATGATTTAGTTTCAAAAACTCTTGTTATTGAACTTATGGGAAAACATAGTAACATTATTCTTCTTAATGATAAAAAAATTATTATAGATAGTTTAAGACATTTAGATAGTTTTTCAGGATCTTCAAGAGATATTCTTCCCGCTCATGAATACACAATGCCACCTGTAGAAAAAGAAGATTTTTATAAAACATCAAAAGAAGATTTCAGATTTGAAGGTTTCTTAACTACTTCTATTCCAGATAAATATAATGGTATTAGTAAAGCATTTATACATAATACTTTAAATAAACTTGGAATTTCAGATTCAAACTATTCAAATAATGATTTAAATAAAATATATGATTACATTAAAGAAATACTGGATAATATAGATTCAAATAATATTTCGATGATTAATTTTGATAAAAAGGATTTTGTTATAAGCCTTGCTAAAACAGATGAACAATTACAAGCCAATTTCTTTTTAGATGATTTTTATAAACAAAAAGAAGATAATGAAGTTCTGGTTAATTATAGAAGTAATTTATCAAAACTTGTTTTATCTGCATTAAAAAAGATTACTAAAAAAGTTAATAACATAAATTCAAAACTTAAAGAATGTGAAGAAATGGATACATTTAGAATATATGGAGAACTTATCACTTCTAATTTATATAGGATAGATAATAGTAAAAATGTCCAATCAATTACTTTAGAAAATTACTATGATAATAATAAACCTATTACTATTCCACTAGATAAAACCATTTCACCATCATATAATGCAAAAAAATTCTTTAAAAAATACAACAAATTGAAAAACACATTATCTATTGTAAGTGAGCAAAAAAAAGAAGCAACTAAAGAACTTTATTATTTAGAAAGTATTATTTATGAACTTGAAAATGCTACTACTATTTCAGAATTAGAAGAAATAGATGCAGAAATTTCTGAAAATGTATTATTTAAAAATACTTCTAAAAACGCTAATGTCAAAAAAAATAAAATTAGTAAAAGAAATATTAATGATGAATATGAACCTATTACATACAATGTAGATGGCTTTACCTTATATGTTGGAAAAAATAATAAACAAAATGATTATATTACAACAAAACTTGGAAAAAATGAAGATATTTGGTTCCATACTAAAGATATTAGAGGAAGCCATTGTTTACTAAAATGTAACGGTTCAAAAGTAAATGACAATACAATTGTTGCATGCGCTCAAATTGCTGCCTATTACAGTAAAGCTAAACTTTCATCAAATGTTCCAGTTGATTATTGTTATATAAAAAATGTAAAAAAACCTTCAGGGGCAAAGCCAGGTATGGTAATTTTTACAAATAATCAAACAATAAATGTTAATCCAAAAAAAGATTAAAGTTATTAATTAACTTTAATCTTTTTTATATTTTGATTAATTATGCTCTTGGATGAGCCTTTTTATAAATATTTTTTAAACCATTATCTTGAAATTGCATATATACTTGTGTAGATGATATATCTGAATGTCCAAGCATAGTTTGAATAGCTTTTAAATCAGCTCCATTTTGTAATAAGTGTGTTGCAAATGAATGTCTTAAAACGTGTGGTGTTATATCTTTTGTAATATGAGCTTGTTCTTTATAATATTTAACTATTTTCCAGAAGCCTTGTCTTGTAAGTCTGCTTCCATTTACATTTACGAATAAAGCTTTTGTATTATCATCTTTAATAAGTATTGGTCTTGCTTCTTCGATATATTCTTTTAATGCTTTAAGTGATAATGTTCCTAGTGGTATATTTCTTTGTTTGCTTCCTGAATGACAAACAACATATCCTTCGTTTATTTTAACATCTTCAACATCTAGAGAAATAATTTCTGTAACTCTCATTCCTGTAGCATAAGCAAATTCTAACATTGCTTTATCTCTAGTTCCCTTTAAATCAACATCTTTTGGCTGTTCTAATAGTAATTCTATTTCTTTTGAAGTAAGAATACTTGGTGCTTTCTTTTCTATTTTTGGTGCTTGAACACTTGCTGTAGGATCTAATTTTATTTTTTTATTTTTTACCATAAATTGGTAAAAAGCACGAATTGAAGCTAGATTTCTTGATATTGTAGAAGCCTTCTTTCCAACTGATTGTAAATAATCTAAATATTCTTTAACTTCTTCTTCATTTACTTTTGTATAATTTATGTTATTTGAATCTAAATATTTATTAAAATAAACAATATCTCTTCTGTATGATTGTAATGTGTTCTCTGATGCTTTTTTATTGTTTTGAAGAAATTCTAAAAACGAATTAAGTTGTTTTTCCATATTCATTAGCTCCCCTATCTTTTAATTTCAAAGTTACTTACGTAAACTGTATATGTTATATCAAATTCCAAGTGAATTGTAAAGACATTTTTCAAAAAATCACAAAAAAAAATATTATTCAACTTAATCTGTCATTCTTCCATTTAAACCGACTTAGTATATATTTGTAAAAGAGATGCAGATACATATGATTCCAATATACTAGCAAAAATCAAAAAAGCTAACATTAATATACAAAATAAAGTATGTTTTAATATTTCTATTTTGATATTTTCTTTTCTTTTATCCATCATAATTGAGTTATATAATTTATTTCCACTTACTCCCATTCCTAAATACGCAGGTATTGCTAAAATGTTCTGTATAAATAAACTTAAAAAGCAAAATATTATACCTTTATAAGTTCCTAAAGTTCCAATCAAACAACAAATTGTATATCCTAGCGAAAACCCTTTAAAACTAATCATACCATATACTATTGGAAGTCCAATTATAGTGCAACCAATAAACCATAGAGCAATAGTAAAAAAAATATTATTTATTATCGTATTTCTTAACAATTCATTATTATCCACTTCATAACCTTCTCTTATGTTTTGTACAAATGAATCAATATAATTACAGCAGTTTTCCTTACTACCTTCATCTAAAGAATTATAACAAATCACTCCAGCAATTATTCCAATAACGAAAAAAATTGCAACTATTATATATAATTTTAAATTTTCAATTATATGTTTTTTAACTCTATCTAAAACCTTATTACTTATAGACTTATGTTTTCTCATTATACAATTCTCCTTTGTTTTTATACATAATGTCTATTCAATAAAACAATTTTTAGAACTTATTTTTATATAATAAAAACAGGTGTATTTCATTTCTTCTAACACCTGTTTTTTACAACTATTTTACTTTTCCATATACTCCGCCACCACCTGAAGCAATTTTTACATTTCCCTCTCTAGCATTTATTATCTTTTCAGCAATTTTCTCTCCAACAACACCTTCTATATCGTCTTTTGAAACTTTATGAAGTATATTCATTTCTGTTTCAAAAACATCTAGTAATTTAGTAATGTATTTATCTCCTACACCAGGAATAAATCCTAAAGGTACTTGATAAATATATGGAGGTCTATTTTTTGGACTCTTTGTTTCTTTTTTATCTTTAATTAACTCAATTCTGTCAAACACGCCAAATGTTACTTTATCACTACCACATTTAGGACATTTGAATACTGGTTCTTTTGTCTCAATTACAGACTCACAAGCATCACAATATGTTCTATGGTATTTACCAAGTTTTGGATCTAATCCATAGTTTGCAATTACCTTTCTGCCATCTTCTCCTTTTAATGCTTTTACAATTTCTTTAAATGAAATATCTTCAACTGCCATTTTATTATATTCTCTTGCTATCTTTGGAAGTGAGTGTGCATCTGAATTTGTAACAAAAGTTCTTGTTTCAAGTTCAGATATTTGATCTGCTAAAAATGTATCTGAACTTAATCCTAATTCTACTGCAAATATTTTATCAAATTTTTCTTTAAATACATCTTCTAATCTATCCACACAGTTCCCATAGTAACTTTTATGTGGTGTAAAAGCATGTGCAGGTATTAAAATACCATTGTACCTTTCTACCATATCTATTAAATCATATCCAGACAAATCACTTCTTTGTGTACTAAGTGTTATATTTTTTAAATGATGACTAAGTTCATTTGAAAAACCTTTTATATCTTTTAAATATGGAAAAAAGCATATATTATGAGCTGCTCCTTTTCCTCCATTTCTTCCTACTTCAGATGTTTCAACTTCACTGCCCAAAAGAATGCATACCTTATCTTTGTATATAATTCCTCCATCCTTTATTTCATATGCTTCTCCCGTTTTTAGGAAATTTTCAATATCTTCTATTACATATGGTGAAGCACAATCTATTATTCCTACTACCTGAATACCTTTTCTTTCAGCACATTCTTTAGCAATATTAGCAAAATTTAAGCTTCTTGCTGCTGTTATTTTAATAGGTTTTCCATTTTCGCTTCTACCAATATGTACATGTAAATCAGCAAATATTTCTTTCATTTTTCTACCTCTTTTTCTATTTTTCTTTTTACTTTAACATTATATTTTAAAAGAAATTTTATTTCAATAGAATTAAAAAAATAGAAGATAAAAATCTTCTATTTTATAACTAATCCCATAGTAAAATCAAGATTCGCACATGAATTTTCTTCATAAGCCAATGTATAAATATTTGTGGCAAATATATCTTTTATTATCATTTCCTTTAAATTTTTATTTGTATTTAATTCCATAAACTTTTTCACAGATGTAATCATTTGAATTTTAGGATTTATTTTGCATATATCTGAAAGCATTGCTCTTCCTTCCTCATTAAACCCTAATACTCTAACAAATGGTGTAACTTTTTTAGACATTTCCATATCTTTTTTGGTTATTCCCAATAAAATATATACAAGGATTCTTTGTATTCTAGTTTGAGTATATCTTTTACTTTTTACTATATTAGCAAGTTCTAATAAATTATTGCATGAATTAGCAGCATTTTTTAACAAATATTCTAATCCTTCAGAAACATCTGGAATTTGAGCTATTTCTTGAATTGACATTCTTCTAAGAGCATATAAAATTTCTTTTTCAAATTTTACTAAATCAATTACACTCATTCCATTATCTATTTCATCTTTAAGAATTCTATATGAAGATTTAGGTATAACTTTCCTAATATCACTGTATTGTTCATTTGCAATCATTTTTCTAATTGCAGTACTACTAGCAAATTCATCAACTATTTTTTCATCATTGTAATAAACTTTTTCTCTCTTTATTGCAAAAGGTTTAATATTACTTTTTAATTTTTTTAAAGCTTTTAAATATTCTATTGCTAAAATATTGTTTGATCCTGATAACAAATTAGAATATCTTTTTATGTCATTTAAATAGATCATTAATGCATTATCTCTAGCCTTAGGATATGAAACACCTTTACTTAATTCATGACTAAGTAAAGCCATATATTCCCTTGGCTCATTATATAGAACATTTGCAATATTATTAAGTGCAGCAAAATCTTCAGTCTCAGTTCCAAAACATAAAGTATCCACAATTTTCAAACTATCTAGAATTTTAATTGCTCCTTCAGCAAAATTTTCTGCACTAGATACACTATATAAAGTTGGAAGTTCAATAACAATATCTACGCCATTTTCAAGTGCCATTTTAGTTTTTGCCCATTTGTTTACAATAGATGTATTTCCCCTTTGTGTAAAAGATCCGCTAATAACTGCAACTACATATTCTGCACCTGTTTGCTTTTTAGCCTCTTCTATTTGATATAAATGGCCATTGTGAAATGGATTATACTCTGCAATTATTCCAAGCACTTTTGACACCTTAGACTTCCTCCCTTCTTTATAAAAAACTCTTGTCTAATTTATATTTCATTGATATAATAACATAAAATCAAGTTTTTTTCAATTGAAAGGATAAATATTATGGAAGAAATTACAATTTATACTGATGGAGCATGTTCAGGAAATCCAGGGCCAGGTGGATATGGAGCAATCTTAATGTATAAAGAACATAAAAAGGAAATATCAGGTTTTGAAAAAGAAACTACAAACAATATTATGGAACTAACCGCTGTAATCAAAGCTTTAGAACTTGTAAAACATCCATGCAAAATAAAATTATACAGTGATAGTGCATATGTTGTAAACGGTTTCTTGCAGGGCTGGATATATAATTGGCTAAAAAAGGGTTGGAAAACTGCAGATGGAAAACCTGTTAAAAATAAAGAATTATGGCAACAACTTTATGACTTTACAAAAATTCATGAAATAGAATTTATAAAAGTAAAAGGTCATGCAGATAATGAATTTAATAATAGATGTGATGAACTAGCAACAGGTGAAATATCAAAAAACACATAAAAAGAACTAATTTTCATTAGTTCTTTTTTCTTTGTTTCTCCTATATTTTTTTAGCGTCCGCCGCCTCCGGCCTCCGCCGCCTCCGGCCTCCACCTCCGCCAGAGAATCCTCCACCGCCTCCATGTGCTGATGAATATGAACTTGAGGCTGCAGTGTAAACCGAAGTCATTGATCTATTAAAACTTGAAATAAAATTATTTCCAAAATTAGCATTACTCATATAATGCATATATGCAAAATGATGATATGTTGTAAAGTAATTAGGATCTGATAATTCTTTATAAACTACCTTTAATTGTTCTACTACCTTATCAGATATTCCAAATGTAGTTGCATATACTAAATATTTTTCCCATATAACAAGATCTGGTACTTCTTTTTCTTTTAGCAAAGAAAAATCTTTCATATAATTTCTTAAAGCCTTCCATCTAACAACTTCTTCTTGACCTTCATCTTTTAAAACAGGAATCTTATTGGCATTAGATGTACAAACTATTCCACACAAAAGAATTGGTACAATAGCAATTACTGTTGGCCAGAAAATTAATGCAAAGAATATAATTAAAACAAAAATTGTATAATATACAGTGGCCTTATTGTTCCATTTCTTATATAACTTTTCATTCTCTTCATTGAATATCTTTTTATCTCTCTCATATTTTTCTGCAATTTTAGGTAATAAACTAAGTTTTTTATAAACAGATTCGTAATTTTTCTTTGAATATGCTTTTAACTCTTTTGTTGAAACTTTATATATTCCTTTTGATGCTTTTATTATTAAATCTAATACAATTCTTTCATCTTCTGATAAATCCACTTCAATAGGATTTTTTATTATTAAATAAAAATCATTCTTATCTATTGGTTCAAATTCTATTATTCCTTTTAATGCAAAGTCTAAAATTGTTGCTGAGAATACTGCTGGTAAAGCAACTTCCATTGTAGAATTTCCATATTTAAAATAATACATATACGCTGCTCTTGCAGGTGTTGCATTTTGATCAGGTAAATCTCTAAAATATTTTAGACTTGATCCTTTTTTTGGGAATCTTTTCTTTAATTTGCTTCCATCTACTAAATATTTTATCATTACTCCTAAGAATATATTAAATAAAATAATTCCTACAATAACTAGAACTATTATAACCACTATAGATAAAACTCTTTTCATATTTGCTTCTTTGACCCATTTCTCTTCTTCAGCAAAAATAGTTGGTAATTTATTTGTATTGTATCTATTTTGATTATTTTCATAAATATATGTTGGAGTGACAACTCTTACTTCAACCATTGTATTTTCGTCTAATGATGAAACATCAAAAATAACTGTATTGTTTGAATTTTTTCTAATATTACCATTTAATGGTCCATGAGCCCATACTCTTAAATCCTCTAAATCTTCCACTGGCATTGGTAAAGTTATTGTTCCTTTTACATTATCAGCTTCAATTTCAAAATCTTTACCTACTAGTTGCCAATAAAACTCAGAACAATCATTATAATTTTTTATAGCATCAACAATTGTATAGCTTATCTTAAATTGTCTTCTTGCATGAGAGTTATCTTCATGTACTCCCCAAGCAATTTCAAACTCGTTTTTCTTTGTTACTAAACCATAAAAGCAATCTTTATCAACATGATATTTTTCCTGATTTATCTTTCTAAAACTTTTTCTTGTTCCATCTGTAATTTCGGTTACAGATACATCTTTTATTTCAGAATACCTTGATTTATCTATTTCAAAAGTTTTGAAAAGTGTATTTGTTTTTCTTATATCTATATCCCATATTTCAACAATATTAGCTGTTCCATCAGAATTTAAATTAACATCAAACTCTAAATTTTTTAATTCTAATTCTCCTGCAAATGAAGTATTAGAAATACATAGTATAAAAAAGAAGACAGCTACTGTGAAAATAAATAAACATATTTTTTTATTCATAATTTTCCTACTTTCTATTTTTCTCCCATATTTTTCTTACAATTCTTAATGACAATGTTGAAAGTGTAAAACCTATAACTGGAACAAGTGAACTTAAGAAAATATTTTCAACATTTTTTATCATTATTGAATATATTACAACAACAATATAAGTTAAAATACATATACATATTCTTCTTACCCAACTCGTCTCCCATGCCTTATCTAATTCAACTCTTTTGTTTCTTGCTTTAATTTTTTCAATTTCTTTTTGTAATTCATTATTATCCATTTTACTTTCCCACCTTTTACTTAAATATTAATTCTTTAAAACTGTATATATCTATATCATATATATTTTTATATATATCATCACAATTCAAGGCTGTTATCTTACTCTTGTCTACGCCAAGTTTCTCTATCATTTCAAGAACATTTTCTTCTGATATAGCTTCTATTTCCATATATGTTGGAATCATTGGCCATGTATCAATATCTATTTCAACATCATCTAATATATATTGTATTCTCTTATTTTCTTGGTAATTTCTATAATCAAATCCAATTTGATGTAAAAATTCATTAGCATCTTCCATACTACTTACTTCAAATTCTAATTCTTTTGTTCCATCGATTGTATTACTAGTAACATCTTTTTATGCTAATGTTGTTTTTTCACCATTTGTTCTAAGTCTAATCCATCTACTTTTATTTTTAGGTTTTACATCATAAACATATCTTTTTTGGAAATATTCACCTTTTCTAACAGCACCTAATTTTTCTAATCTTTCTATCATTTCATCTTTATCAATTTCTATAACTCTTACTTCATATTCAGTTTTCATTTTTTTTATTAATCCTCCATAACATAACACAAATTATATATGTGATAAATATCATTAATGGCAATACTATTACTATTTGCCATAATCCCCCTTGTACAAACCAATACCAATCATATATTGGTGAAACTTTTCCATTCTCTATATGTACTAGTATATTTATTACATATCCTATTGCATAAATAACTGTTGGTAATATTCCAAATAAAGTATATCTAAATTTTATTTTATTTGTTCTTTCATATAGTGCAAATACTAACATACTTAAAACTGGAATAATTAGATGTAAAAATAAGTTTGAATTTTTAAGCATTGATGGAATTCCTCCAGGAGAAATTGGTCCTAGATAAGCAAATACAGTTACAAATGTAAGTCCAACAGCTGTACTTGCAGTCATTTTTAATACTAATATTTTTTTTGATATTTCCTTAGTCTTTCCCCTTAAAAATTGTATTTCTTTAATTGCAAATATTAACGCAACTACTCCAACCAGTAAATTAGAATCGACTGTAAAAAATCTTAACATTCCAATTCTTGTTGACTCAAGTAAGGGTTCTGCTTCCATAAATTTAAATCCAGTAAACATCATAATAGAAGCCGTAACAGTTAAAACAAATATTATTAAGTTTATTGCTATAGATATTTTTAAATCTACTTTATTTCTTTCCATTTTAATCTCCAAATTATATCTTGATTTATTTATATCATAGCAGCTAAAAATATTCAATAAATATATTATAACTAAACTTTTAAAATAAAAGCTAATTCATTAATATGTTTACTTGAGTTTTTCCTTCTAATAATCTTTTAAATTTTATAGCATCTTCTACAGATCCAACTAGTGTTTTATAATGTGTAGGTATAGCATATTTAGTTGGTTGTATTTTACTAATTAATTCAGCCGCTTCTTCAGCATTCATAGTATATGTTCCACCAACTGGAACTAATGCTATATCACATTTTACATTTAATGCTTCGTCAGTTATATCTGTGTCTCCTGCAACATATACTATTTCATTATCTATTCCTACTATGTAACTAACCCAATTATATTCTCTTTTATGAAATTCTTTATTTGTATTGTATGCAGGTATAGTTTTAAATTTAATCCCAGCAAAATCATATTCATTATTTGGTAATACGGTTAAAATATCTTTTTCATCAAATCCAAGCATACTTGTCTGTACATATAAATCTTCTGTAATAACAATTTTGGTGTTTTCTTTTTTTATCTTTTTTATATCTTCTTCAGAAAAATGATCATAATGTGAATGTGTTATAAAAATTATATCTGCATTTTCTATAGAGTTCCCATTTAATCTAAATGGGTCAAAATAAACAACTTTTCCATTTTCATTTTTTATTTTTATAGCATTTTGTGCAATAACATCTATATTCAATTTTTTCCTCCTATTAATCATCTATAGTACGATTAGCTTTCTTTACTTCATTTGTTTTTTGTATTTTTAATCTTTCTTCAACTAAAGTTTCATCTACTTTTAACTCTCTTATAAATTCTTCTTTTTCCTTTTCTATTCCTTCTTTTTCTTTGGTTTCAGTTTTTCCTATATCTAATAACTCAACATCATTTCCATTTTTAGATTTTCTAATTTGGCTAAATAAACTTGAAATAATCCCTGACTGTACATTTCCGTATTTATCTATTTTGCATGGATTTAGCAATCTTAAAATACTACCAAATTCAATGTATTCACTTATATAGTGTAACATATCTTTTTTTCTTACTTTCTCATTTTCAAACTCTTTTATAAGTTTGTTTGGCTGAGTAAAATATGTTGTAATTGTTTCAGCAAGACCTCTTCCTTCAAATATATCTCCAATTATTTTAGTTTGTTTAGCATATCTTGAAGGTTCTTCTATCTTCTTCCCAATTGTCTCCATTACTTTTCTTGCAATAAATTGTGTTGCTCCTTCACTTATTTGATTATGCATGATTCTATTATTAGGATTCTTTTTATAATTTAATTCAATTGTTGATAATCCTTGGAATGTAACATATGCGTCACTTTTTAATATTTTATCAACATTTTCCACGAATTTTTCATACTCCTGTTTTTGTAATTCTGGACTTATTCCAGCATTTATATATACAGAATTTCCATTTTTAAAAATGATATCGTCTTTATTTAGTTTCGATGCTTTTATCATACATCTTTCCATTATATGTGTCCATTCATGAAATACTGTTTCTCTTATGTCTGATAAATTTTTTATATCTATTCCAGATAAATCATATTCACTCCCATCAACTATCAATTTTTGACTGTCATCAAATAAAACTATTGCTTGTTTATCTTCATTGTTTGAGTCTTTATAAGTTATTGCGTGAGCACCAAATTCTCTATTTATTCTACATTGTTTTTTATATTCGTCAGATGTTACAGCTAAACCATCATATTCAACAACATCATCTATCCCTTGTCTAAAATCTCCAAAGCATAGTTTTCCCATTTGATTTTCTAGCTTTAAAACTACATCTTTAGCAGATACTCCTCCTTCTGTAAGTTTTTCAATAGAAGTTGCATACTCATACATAAGCACCGTTGTTAAATTTTCAGAATCTTTATCTATCCCTTTATCCCATTCTCCATCATTATTTTTTTCTTCAACAACATTGTTTATATATTTTAATAATTCTCTATTTCCATTTCTTTTATAGTTTTTTAATACATCATCAATAAATATTACTTTCATCTTATCTCCTTATAGATTAAGATAATATCTCTATTATATTTTATCTACATCTATTCCCAATCTTTTAAAGTTTTCATTTACTTTAGTTAGATCTCTATATCTTCCTTCTTTTAATTCATAATGATAATTACTTTTTTCTATATTTAAATCTTCATCTTCTAATTCTTTATCTAAATCATATGGTACTCTTATAAATTGAAATGCAATTTCAGAAGTATATTCTTTTGATCCATATTCTCCTTCAATAATCATATAGTAACTTCTTGTTGTTTCTATTGGATTACTATCTTTATTTTCATTTCTTATAACATCAAAAGAGTTTCCTACACTACCGACATTTATTAATGTTTTATTATATATTTTATCTAAGTAAGGATGATGAATATGTCCATACAAAACAACATCTGCAATTTCTTGGCTATCAGTTTTTTCACTTGGTAAAAACATTTCATATTTTGTTTCAATACTGTCTACATTTAAAACAGTTTTATTATTTGCAGTTGGAGTTGCATGAAATAATCTTACTAAACTACCGCTTAAATAAAACTCATAACTAAACGGAAGACTTAAAAGATATTCTCTGTCTTCATTAGAAATTAAAGATTGATTCCATATTATTCTTTTTTGTTCTTGTTCTGGCAATTCATCAAAATTTAAGTGTTCTTTTGAAAAATACTCATCTGTATTTCCTTGCAGAACAATATCACATTTTTTTCTTACTATATCAAAGCATTCTTTTGAATGAACACCTTTTGCTATTGTATCTCCTAAACATATTATTTTATCTACATTTCTTTTTTCAATATCACTAATAGTTGCTTTTAATGCTTCTAAGTTTCCATGTACATCTGATATTATTGCTATTTTCATATAATTACTCCCTTTTACTATTTATCTTTCCTCTTCATCTTTATTTTTTACAACATAATTATAACATAATATTTCTCCATCATTTAGTCTTGTAACTTTAATTCCATTTTTTTGTTCATAATCTATTACTTTAGCTTGCATAGTCTCATTTGCTTTTTGGAAATGAGGATAAAGATAAATATCAACTAATCCAAGACCAGCATATGAATCAAGTTCTACATCATATTTAGGTTTTGTTCCTTTTTTTATATCATAATAATATTTAGTATCTTTTTGTAAAAATATAGAACCTGCACTTTCTCCTATATAAACTCCATGTTCTAAAAATGCTAATATATTTTTTTAATTTAGGATTATTATTTAATTTTAGTAATGGAGTAACATCACCACCTAAAGCATATATAACATCATAATCTAATATTACATCTAAACTACTTTCATCTAAATCAATTACATCTACTTGTTTTGCTCCAACACTCAAAAAATTTTCTTTAACATTTTCCCTTGCTACATAATTACCTGTTCCTTCAGGAGCAGCATTAGCTAATACCATTACTTTTTTGTCTGATGATATTTCTTTAAACAATTCTACATTATCATCAGACACATAATTATTTATTGAATTAAATCCACCTGATGTTACTAATATATTATTTTTCATTTTTATTTCTCCCATCTAATTTAAAACTATATTTTATTAAGATTTTGTTCTATCTACTCTATATATTACATCAACTTCTTTTTCTGTAGGTTCTTCCCATTTAGATTGTAATTTATTCATTAATCCTTCATCTAAAAAGAAATCTGAACCACCTTTTCCTTCTACTATTCTTTTATTTCTCTCTTCTATATTTTTTTTCCAACTTTCATCATCAACACATACATAATGAAGTTCACAGTCCACGCCAATACTTTGATAATATTCTTTTATTTCTATTCTAGATTCACGAGTCCATAACCCTCTCTCAAAGATAACATTTGCACCAGCTTTAACTATTTCTCCAACTTTTTTAGTCAAATATTTATTTAGTTTTTCAGAAAATACATTATAAAACTCTCCTTGTTCATTATCTATTAATTCATATGTAGCTTCATCAGGAGAAATAATTACAGCATTATATTCATCTTTAATTCTTTTTGAATAAAAGCTTTTTCCACTACATATTTTTCCACACAATATAATTGCTTTTGACATACTTTTCCTCCTTTTATCCTCTAATTAATCTCTAAATTTTAATTTAATTGCTTCTATTTTATTATCATAATCATTATCGTCAATTTTTATATCCTTGGAATACTCTAAATTTTCAAATTGTAAACCTATTTATTTAATATCTCTAATTTAATTCATTTAATATGATAGCAAACTCTAAAGCTATAATTGCAACTTCTTTTTTCTTATCTATATTTACTAACCCACTTAAACTTCTTTCATCCCATTCTACACTATCTAAATTATCTCCAGCATAATAGAATGTAAAATAATCTATTCCTAATTTTTTACATACCGCTGCTATAGTTGCACCTTCCATCTCAACTGTTTTAACATTTAAGTTTTTAAAATATTCTATCTTATCTACAGTTTCTCTATAAAAAGCATCAGTTGTCCATGTTGCACCTATAGTATAATCAAAATCATATTTTTTAATTAAATCTATAAATTCATCTTGATATTTAGGATTTAATTCTATAGTATCACTTGCTTCAGCATAATGATAACTTGTTCCTTCATCTCTATATGCTAAATTTGGTATTACTATAGAACAATCTTTTATATTAGAATCTAAAACTCCACAATTTCCAAATATAATAAATTTTTCTACTCCTTGTGCTCGAAGTTCTTCTATATCAGCTGCTATAATTGGAGCACCTACCCCTGCCATAAAGAATGTAAAATGTTTGTCTTTATAATTTAATATATATACATTTTTTTCAAAATTAGCATTTTTAATTGATCCAACTTCTCTACATTTAAACTTTTCGATAATATCATTAAATAAGTATCTAGAAAATACCCCAATTGCAACTTTAGGAAGTCTAATATTACTATCTTGTCCTTCTTTAAATCTAATTCCTGTTGGTTTTATAAATGGTTCTCCTGTTCCATATTTAATCATTTTACATTCTCCTTTTAAGTATTATTTTTTTATAATTAAATTTCTATAACGTCAAAATCATCTGGCACAATAACATTATTTTTAAAATATTGTTTTGCTTCTTCTGTATATAACTCTTTTTTATTTTCATGAGTTTCCTCAGTATGGTATAAAATTAAATTTTTTATATTTAAACTATTCATTTTTTCACATACTGATTTAACTGTTGAATGATGTTTTTCATAAGGTTTAAATATAGCCTCTTCAGCCTCTAAACAAAATGCCTCATGCATCACATAATCTGCATTTTCAATTTTAGGATAAATTTCTGGATTACATTCCTCATCTCCTAAAAAACAAACTCTTTTATCATTTAACATTACTTCAAACCCTAGTAAAGCATTCTTTCCAGCCTTCATATCTATAGTTGTAAATTCCAACCCTGCTGCATTAAATTTATCTCCATCTGCTAATACATGTATTTCAATACCATCATCTATCGATTTAATTGCTTTTGCTGGAAATAGATGAGAATATATAGCAGGTATCGCTTCAGCAACTTCACTATTACAATAGATACTTAGTTTTTCAGTGTATTCAGCTGTTCCAAATAATTTACTCATTTTTTTAAGCATCCACATTAAACCTAAAATATGATCTGTATGGCAATGAGAAATAAATATTTCATGAACATCTTTTAAATCTATGTCCTCTTGTTTTAATCTTCTGACTATTTCAGCCCCTCCACCAGTATCAACTAATAAAAATTCCTTATTATTTTTAATTAAAAAACATGTATTATATAAATCATAAGTAAATCCATGTCCTGTTCCTAACATTATTATCTCTTTCATGATTTTTTGCTCCTTTAATCTAATTATTTTTTCTCATTTAAATATATCTTTGTTTAATTTCTTTTGCTTCATTTTTTCTACATTTATATCTTCATTTATGATGCGATATTATTTTTTTATTCTATCACATCATTTTTTGTTAATTATATCATCAATTTTTTTACTTGTATATACAAATGAAAGATTATCCAATTATTTAGATAATCTTTCAAATCTTTTATAAAAACTCCCTTTAATACCTTCATATAACCTCCATCTCTCTTTATTTTAATTTAAGAACTTAAATCACCTCTGAGCGGGTTGTGTAGACACCATTGCAGTGTTATCTAACCATGTATAATGTCCAGTTGATATGTTTCCAGAGCACTCATCTTATAAAAAATATTAATTTTTTTCTAATATTTACTAAAGTATATATTATTTCTTTTATTTTTTCAATTAGTTATTTCTTATCTTTTTTACTCTCTAATAATTGATTATTATCAATATATTTGTAATTTAATTGGTTTTCTCTACTTATTATCGTTTCTCCTAATTTTCCTTCTAAATCTTCACGTGCTATTTTTGCAACTTCTCCTCCTGATTTAGCTATCTTTCTGTTTTCTTTTAATCCTTTAGGTTTATGTTTCTTTGCGAGTTCCCTTGTTGCTATTTCACCTAAATCTGTTAACGCTACTTCAACATCTGTCATATTATCTCTTAAAGATTCTTTTCTTATATTTTTATGTGCTTTATATTCTGAAGCTTTCATTCCAGACCATGTTTTATATATATCATTTGTTAAAATAGCATATTCTAAATTTTCTGTTATTCCATTTTTTTTCAAAATATCTGTTAATTTCTTTCTATCTAATATTCCTTTTAGTCTTGCTTCTATCCATCTATCATCATATCCTTTATTTCTGTAATAATCTATTGCTCTATTTATAGCATTTTCTGGATCAAAAATTTCATTAATTCTCTCTTTACCTAAAGAAGCTAGCCATAGTTTAAAAGGTTCTGCTTTTTGACTTGGCACAGATTCAATTAATCTAAATATTCCTTCTGTATCTAAAGTATCTGTTTCTCTATGTTTTCCATCTTTTGCTTTCATTTTCAACTGCACGATTTTTTCGTGCAGTTGACTTCCTTCTGCAATTAATCTACGTTTTAAATCACTCCAATAGTTTCTAGGAATTTTACTTTCTGTCAAAGCACTTATAACATCAACAACACTAAAATAATATTCCTCTTTTTCAGCATTCCAAATACTTCTTATTTCTTTTCCTTCAAAAAGGTTCGTAATTGTATCTAATTTATTATCCATAATAATATACCTCCTTTAATTTACGAGAACTTTTGTTTGTATTGTATCATGAATTACTTCTTTATTCAATAATTTACCATAAAAAAATAAAAGAACATATCGACATCTTTCGACATCGATATGTTTCCTTACTACATTTTTAATTATCTATTTTATTTATAAATGAATATATTTTCATATCATGATATCCATCTATTAATTTTAAATAATTTCTTAATACACCTTCATATTTAAGTCCACTTTTTTCCATAACTCTTTGTGATGCAATATTGTTTATTTCACATCCACCAAAGAATCTGTTGACTCTTAAACTATTTATAGCAAATTCTTTTACACTATTTAAAGCCTCTGTCATATACCCTTTTTTTTGATATTTATTATCAATAGCATAGTTAAATTCAAGAGATTCATTATAATTATCTACATTTAGATTAATTGAGCCAATTACAATTCCATCTTTTAATGTTATAAGCCAATTATAGTATTCTTTATTTTCGTATTTTTTTTCTATATCTTTTAAAGATTCTTTTTCTTGTTCTAAACTTCTTGGTTCCTTATTTGCATAATATAAAAAATCTTCATTATTGATAAAGCTATTAAATATAGCTTCTGCATCTGTTTCTTTGAATTCTCTTAAAATTAATCTATCTGTTTTAAGTTCTATTGTACCTAAATGATTCATTTTTACCATCCTTCTTATTTTAATTTAATAACTGAAACGACCTCACAATGGGTTGTATATGGAGCGTTGCATAGTGGTTTAACCATGTATATGGTACCAGGAACATATCTACGCTCCATACTCGTAAATTGTAATTTCTTGTTCTTATACTTTTTTTCTTAAAACAATAGCAATAAAATTTAGATATTTACAAGCTCCTGCATCTATCGCTTTTTTATCATTTTTAGAATATTCATTATCACATTTAATCCAATCTTGCCAACATTCTTCATTGCTTTCCATTTCATATATTGAAACAATTTCACTTTTCTTTGATTTTGAAACAATATTTTTCCAATATTCAATATCATGAATATAATCTAATTGCTCTGTTGTCCAAGATAATAATAATTCTTTTGGAATATGCTCGTGACAATCTTTTTTCATTCCTGGTACAACTATATAAATATATCCACCTTTTTTAACAAAAGGTAAAAGCTTATCATCTAAATATTTCTCATCTCTACCAAAATAGTTATAAGAATCTGTGCTAACAACTGCATCAAAAAATTCTTTTTCATATTTTAAATCTGTTGCGTCCATTTTTACTGGAATTATTTGTTCCTCTGTTACTCCCATTTCAGCAAAAAATCTTTTATTTTCTTCTGGATTACTCCAAAGGTCAGTTGCATAAACTTTAAATCCATATTCTTTTACTAAAAAAATTGATGTGATACCTTGTCCACTTCCTAAATCCATAACAATTGAACCTGATTTTATATTATTATCTTTCATAAGTTCTTCTTCTAATTTTAATGGATTAGGTCCCATAATTTTTTGATTAACCAAATCTATATTATATTTTTCTGTTCTTTTATATTCCATTTTTTAATCATCTCCCTTAATTAAATCTATGGTTGACTTAAATGTCATTAGTAATGCTGAAGATATAACTATTCCACCTATAATATCAGTAAACCAATGAACCCCTGATATGAGTCTTCCTATAACAGTAATAACTATAATAATAAATGACATTATATTAATAATTTTTGTTAATTTATTATTAAATATTTTTCTATTTATTAAAATAGAACTACCACAAAGGCAGATTGTCATTAAAGTATGTGATGATGGATAAGATGCTTCTAAAAAGCCATCCATCAGTATTGGTCTATAATTAACTATAACTTTTTCAAAAAATAAGTATAAAGAAATTACAACAATATAAAAAAATCCTAAAATTATAATCTCTTTATCAACTTTGAATAGACTTCTTCTTTTTATTAATTGAATAAGTCCTATTAAAGCGTAAGCTATAACTAAAAAAATAGGAACAAGTCCTAGCCAATCTGTAATATGATACCAAATCATATTTACCCCAATAGAATTAAAAACAAATTGATTAATTGTTGCAAACCCAATTTCTGTGTTATTTACTCCAACTTGTTTTACATCTACTACTTTAACTAAAATTGTGAATCCTATTGCTAATAATATTAAAATAATACTGATTAAAAAATTTCTTTTATCCTTTTTCATAGTAAATTCCTCCTTTCTGGGTGTACCCATTTAGAGTTTACTATGAAGGTTTTTAGTTAATCAAGAAACTTACTTTCACATCGCTTATTTTCTTTGACACTTTTAGTAACAATGCTTATTTTTAGTCATTTATATTATATCATTTTTATTAGAAATATTTTTAACTACAATTATTATTTTTATAATTAAAATAATAAATATAATTGCAGTTAAATAGGTTTGTCTTGAAATTGCAAAAAATAATATTGCAAATGTTTCTGTGATAAGTGATATTACATTTAATATTCTTTGAATTTTTTTATTATCAACAAATTGTATTATCAGTTCTGCTATTCCTATTAATGATAAAAATGACAGTATTATTATATATGAAATTTTTATGATATTACTAATATCGTTTGTACCAATTAAAGATACAGAATATATAAAATCCTCTGTTTTTTTTGCATATAATGGTAAAAATATAAATAAAACACTTATTATATCTAGTAGTCCATAGATTAAGTTATTTGTTCTTTTCATATTGGTTGTATTCTCATTTTTAGCAATATCAATAATCTCTTCATTTGATAATAATTCATCTATAGTTTTACCAAATAATTTTGCTATATCTTTTAATGAAGCAATATTGGGATAACCTTTCCCACTTTCCCATTTTGACACAGCAGTTCTTGATACATATAATTTTTCTGCTAATTGTTCTTGAGTCCATTTATTTTGATTTCTTAGTTTCTGTATTTTTTCTCCAAACTCCATATATTATCTCTCCTAGATTTTGTAATTTATTTAATAGCTTTATTAATCCAATTTTCATAAAACTTTAGTTGTTTTTCTGTATGAAAATAATGCTCTCCGTTTTCTAGTATTGATAATTCACAGTTAAATTTATTACAAAAATCTCTTATAATATTTTTGTCTTGAAGATTATCTTTATTTCCATATAAAATAGAAGTCTTTATATTCCAATTAGTTATTGGATTATTTTTAACATATTCATAGTAATCCCAATATAATGTTTGTCCAAAATCTGTTTTAATTTCTTGCTTTTCTTTTAACATTTCTTCAGTTGTATTACTCCATAACATCATATTATCAATGATAACTTTCATATTTACAACAGGAGATAAAAATGCACATTGTTTAATATCTTCATCTTTATATGCTAATAAACTAAAATATGCTCCCATACTACAAGCCCATAAATTTATTTCTTCATAGTTTTGTTTAGCATATTCAATTATTTGATTTAAGTCTTTTATACAGTTTTGAACGTTGCATAGATAACTTGTATTATCTTTTCTTTCTCCATGTTCTGGTAAATCAAAACTTAATAATTGATAACCTTTGCAAATAACTTTTTCTGCTAATATTTTTATAATCTCATCTTCTTTATTTGACATATTTCCATGTACTGCTATAAAAACTTTATTACTCTTTTCTCCCCAAACTATAGAAGGAATATAATTTATATTTATTCTTGCTGTTTTCATTATAAAATCTCCTCTAGAAATTGCTATTTATCTTTATTTTAATTCTAAAACTGCGATTGACTCTGTGTGGGATGTATAAGGAAACATATCTACTGGTACTACATTAGTTATTTCATATTTTTCTTCTAATAGTTTTAAATCTCTAACCATTGTTGCAGGATTACAACTAATATATATGAATTTCTTTGGTTCTACTGCTAATACATTTGAAATTGTGTTTTCATCCAAACCTTTTCTTGGAGGATCTACTATAATCGCATCAGGGTATATTTGTTTCTTTTCCATAAGGTTTGAAAATACTTTTTCTACATCACCTGCATAAAATTCTATATTTTCAATATTATTTATTTTTGCATTTTCTTTTGCATCATCAATTGCTTGTTCTACAATTTCTATACCATAGACTTTTTTTACAAAACTTGATGCAAATATTCCTATTGTACCAATTCCACAATATAAATCAAATAGTATATCATCCTTACTTAACTCTGCCATTTCTAATGCTGTATTATAAAGTACCTCTGCTTGAACAGGATTTACTTGATAGAATGATTTTGGAGAAATTTTGAATGTGTAATCTCCTAAAATATCATAAATAAATCCATCTCCATGTATTACAATATTTTCTTTTCCAAGTATTACATTTGTATTTTCTTTATTTACATTTTTAATAATTGTTTTAACATTGTAAGCTTTAACAAGCATTTCAATTAATTCTTGTTCTTTTGGAATTTTAGTTCCATTTATCACAAGAATACACATTATTTCATGGGTTCTAACTCCTACTTTTATAACTATATGTCTTACTAATCCTTCTAAAGTTTCTTCATCATATGCTGACACATTATTCTCTTTCATAAATTTGTATATAGCAAATGCAATTTTTTCAGATAAAGGATTTTGTATTAAGCATTCCTTCATTGGAATTATTTCATGTGTTCTTTCAGCAAATATACCAATAACAGGCTCTCCCTCTTTATTTATTCCAACAGGATATTGAGCCTTATTTCTATAATTATATGGATTTCCCATCCCTATTACTTTTTCAACTTTTACTTTGTTTTCTCCAAATGTTTTATTGAATAGAGTTTGAACCATATTTTGTTTTATATTTAATGTTTCTTCATAATCAATATGTCTCATGTCACATCCACCACATCTTTTGTATGTTTCACAATCCGCTTCTACTCTATAAGGAGATTTTTCTATTATTTCTAGTACTTTTCCAAATCCATATGATGCAAGTACCTTTACAATAACTATTTTTACTTTTTCATCTTTCATAGCATTAGGAATAAACACAGTAAAGTTATCTATTTTAGCAACACCCTCTCCATTCATTCCATAATCTAAAATTTTTACTTCGTATTCTTCATTTTTCTTTATCATCTGATTAACCTCTTATAAAAAATTAGGATAAGTATTTATCCTTATCCTAATTATATATTAATATATTTTTTATATCAATGATTTTTATTTTTTTATTTTAATTATCTTTTTCCAAAGTATAAATACTATTATATAAATTTAATAGTCATTGTTTGTTATAATAAATAATATAAAAATTCTCTCATTATTTTTTTTATGTTGTATTACAATTGATGTGAAACAAAGTTATAAAAATTGAATAAGTGATTCAAATCATATATAATTGAGTTGCAAAACCAAAAATTATATAAAGGAGATTTGAATCACTTATGAATAATAGTATAACAGAAAATAATA
>JAGBJN010000007.1 GCA_017934475.1 Clostridia bacterium
CGAAGATGAGGAAGAAGAATATGAAGAACTTCCAGAAGTAGATGACGAAGATGAGGAAGAAGAATATGAAGAACTTCCAGAAGTAGATGATGAAGATGAGGAAGAAGAATATGAAGAACTTCCAGAAGTAGATGATGAAGATGAAGAAGAAGAATATGAAGAACTTCCAGAAGTAGATGACGAAGATGAGGAAGAAGAATATGAAGAACTTCCAGAAGTAGATGATGAAGATGAAGAAGAAGATGAAGAACTTCCAGAAGTAGATGATGAAGATGAGGAAGAAGAAGATGAAGAACTTCCAGAAGTAGATGATGAAGAAGATGAAGAAGAAGAACTTCCAGAAGTAGATGACGAAGATGAAGAAGAAGAAGAACTTCCAAAAGTAGATAACGAATGGAACAATAGTGGAGTATCTAATATAGAACAAAATGAAGTAGATACAGATATAGAAAAATTTAGTGAACAAAATGTTGATTTAGAAAGTCTATTAACAAAGGATAAGAAAATAGTTGCCTTTGTTGGAACTTCAAAAAACGGAACTTCATTTATAGTTAATAATTTGGCAGACATGTTATCTAAACAAGGAATAAAAACTGCAATATTAGATTTAACTAAGAATAGAAATGCATACTACATTTATACAAAAAATGAAGAAGAACTTAGAAAAATAGCATATACATGTACACAAAAATTAGTAAAAGGAATACCAAATGGTATAAATGTTAATGCTAATTTAGATGTATATACTTCTTTACCAGGCGAAAATAATGAAATTGGAGAATATGGAAAAATATTAGAAACACTTGTTAAAAACTACTCACTAGTTTTACTTGATTGCGATTTTGAATCAAATTATGGTTATTTAAAAGAAGCTCAAGAAATATATTTAGTGCAAAGTATGGATGTACTAACTATACAACCTTTAACAGCATATCTTAGAGATTTAAAAGCAAAACAAGTTTTAGATCCAAATAAATTAAGAGCCGTAATAAATAAATATACAAGAGTAAAAGGAGTTACAGAGAAAGTTATTATTGGAGGAATGGCATTCTATAATGATCCTGCTATGTCATTTATGACAGAACTATTTAATAGGGAAACTATTAAATACTGCACAATTCCTTTTGATGCACAAGTTTATGCAAGATACTTAGAAGATTTGATAAATTGTAATGTTACAGTTAATGGATATCAAAAAGAATTTATTGCAGCACTTAGAAAACTAGCTAATATGGTTTATCCTTTAATAAATAATGGAAATAATGTTAATAAAGAAAAATATAATAATCCAAAATATAATAAATATGCAAGTAAAGAAACTTTTTCAAATGAAACAAATACTACATTGGATAGAATGAAAAATAATTTTTAGAAATAAGGAGGTGCTTTAGTTGATTATAGCTATCATAGTTGTGCTAGTTGCTATTATTATCTTTTTAATGATATATAACATGTCAGTTCATAAGAAAATAGATACTTACAATAACCTAAATCAGAAAATAGTTAGCTTGAATGTTTTACAAGAATTTATGGATACAATTAGCGCAGAAAAATCACCAGATGAAAAAATAAAAAAGATTAATGAAATACTAATAGAAAAATATGATATAAAATACTCAACAATAGTAGTTTATGATGGAGCAGAATATACTATAAAGTCAACTAATGTAGACGAAAAGCACTGGCCTGCACTAAGTACTTTGCATAATGAAGAAATATTTAAAGATAGCATTGAAACAGCAACCCCAAAATATATTACAGTTGATAAGGAAGGCGAAAGACTTCCTTATCAAAAAATGGAATTTGGGAGGGCAAAATCAGCAATGTTTTTCCCTTTATATATAGATAATGTTTATATTGGATATTGGATAATAGAAAGTGGAAAACCACATGATTTTGATCAAATAGATACTACAATACTTGAGGTAGTTAGAAATAATATAGTTTCAGTAATAAAAACAGTTGATCAACAAGAGATAATTGAAAAAATAGTTAGAGAAGATAAATATTCTGGATTAAAAACAGCTGAATATCTATATGGAGAAGGAAAAAGAAGATTAGAACAATATGATAAAACAGCTATATGTATGTTCAAGATAATAAATATTGTTGATATAAATGAGAAATTAGGTAGAAATACTGGAAATAATATTATTTCAGAAATTAGTAATGTTGTTAGACAAAATATTTCAGCAGAATATGTTTTTGTTAGATACATGGGACCAAAATTTGCAATAGCATTTTCAGGAATAGATGTTGATGGAATAGATAAATTTTTAATACAATTAAAGAAAAGTGTAGAAGAAATAAAAATTAAACAAGCTGAAGAAGATTTATATGAGGATGAAAAACCTAAAGCTGTTTCACCTAAAATAAATATTGCAGTAACTACATATTATAAAGGAACAGCAATAGAGGGAACAACGAAAAAATTGGAAGAATATTTAGATTATGCGGATAGTAAAGAAAGTCAAATTAATTATATTTAGGAGGAGCATATTATATGAATGATGAGACAATGTTTTTTAAACTTCCAAAAGAAGAAAATATAGACACAAAAGAATTACTTAAAGAAGTATATGAAGCATTAACTGAAAAGGGATATAATCCTATAAATCAGATTGTTGGATATATTTTATCAGGAGATCCTACATACATAACAAGCCATAATGGAGCTAGAAATCTAATTCGTAAAGTTGAAAGAGATGAGCTTTTAGAAAAAATGGTAAAAAATTATATAGGAATAGATGAGAATAAGTAATATGAGAAAATTAGGTATAGATTATGGAGACGCAAGAGTTGGTATAGCTATAACAGATGCTTTAAATATCACAGTACAAGGCCTTGAAACAATTCATCATAATCAGAATGATAAGATTGTATTAAAAAGACTAGAAGAAATTATTAATGAATATGAAATTGACACATTTGTTGTAGGAATGCCTTTAAATTTAAACGGAACTAAAGCAGAAAGAGTGGAAGTAACAGAAAAGTTTATACATAAACTTAAATGCAGATTTCCAAAAATAAAAATAGAGACAATAGATGAAAGATTAACAACTGTTGAAGCTCATAAAACTATGAATTTTCTAAATGTGGATAAAAAGAAAAAAAGAAGCATTGTTGATACTATTTCAGCAGTATATATATTAGAAACATATATGAAAAAGATAGAAAAGTAAAATAAACTATTGCTTGAAATAGAAAAATAGTATATGATATAAAAAAATACAAATAATAAATAAAATATTATAATTGCAAATTAAGCAATATTAATATAAATAATTGAAAGGAGAATTAAAGAATGGACGAAGAAAACGAAGTTCTTGATGATGAATTAGACAATATAGTAGTATTAAATGATGAAAATGGAGAAGAAGTACCTTTTGAATTTTTAGATTTAATAGAATTAAATGGTGAACAATATGTTATACTATTACCTGTTGAGGAAGACGAAGAAGAAAGCGGAGAAGTAGTAATTCTTAAAGTAGAAGATACAGATTCTGAAGAAGAAGAATCTTATGTTAGTGTAGATGATGAAGAAGTATTAAATACTGTATTCGAAATGTTCAAAGAAAAATTTAAAGATGAATTTAACTTTTTAGATGAAGAATAATAAGGTTGGAGGTTGGTTTATATGCCAACCTTTTTGTATTAAGGAGGACTCAAATGAAGAATTTAAGTAGTTGGCTAATAGCTTTTTTCATTATAGCTTTTTGGGTATTTAGAGTAATAGTTGCGATTACTGGACAGATGGGTGTTGAATTTATGTCTAAACCATATGATAATACTGCAGAAATAGTGTTATTATTTGTTGTTTTGGCATTAGTTCCATTTATATTTAAAAGAAAAATATTTGCTGCATTAGGATTATTAGTAGCATATGGTTGGTATTTTGGATTTTTAGGAATACTACCAAGAATAATGCAAATTATAAATGGAGAAACAATTGGAACTAATACATATATGGACATGTTTTTTGCTTTAATAGGTATTACGCTTGCAATTGTTGCCGTATTTGATATATTATTTGATAAAGCAAGAATGAAAAATCCTGTAGATAAAGAAACAGATTGGTTTTATAAAAATGAACAATATGATAGAAAATTAGATGAAAGAGCAGATAAAAATAATTATAAAACATTATAAAATAAAGCAAGCAGATATTTGTTACTGCTTGCTTTTTATAAACTAATAAAAGAGGAATATATATGGAAAAAAGAGATTTATACGATGAAAATAAAAAAGTAACAGGAAAGACATATGTTAAAGGAGAGCAAATACCTAAAGGTAGTTATGGAATAGTTGTTGTTATATTTATACAAAATTCGGAAGGAAAATTTCTAATCCAAAAAAGAAGTGAAAGAAAAAACGGATTATATGCATCTACAGGAGGACACCCTAAAATGGGTGAAAGCAGTTTAGATGGAATACTTACAGAAGTTAAAGAAGAAATAGGACTTTCATTAAATCTAGAAGATATAAAATTATTTTTCTCTGGAAAATCGGAAGAAGAAAGAATGTTTTGGGATGATTATTACATAAAAATGGATATAGATGATATTAGTAAATTAGAATTACAGGAAGAAGAAGTTAGTGAAGTTAGCTGGAAAACAGAAGAAGAAATAAGAAAATTAATGGAACAAGGCAAATTCTTTAGAAATGACTTTGAAGAATTTGAAGTGTTAATTGATTGGCTAAAAAACAAGTAACTCAGAAAACTTATACAAAAGTAATATAGTTTTAGTTAAAATTGCATAAAATAAAATGTAAAGGATCTGATGTTTATGAGAAAAAAATTAATTTTATTTGACTGGGGAAATATTGTTGAATCACATTTGACAGGATACACATGTTATAAAGCATGGGTAGATTTATTTAAAAAATGTGGTTATAAAGATACTGATGAAGGTATTTTTAAGAAATTGCCAAAATACAGATTATCTGCTATTACTACAGAAGAAGAGTTCGAAGAAACCTATACAAAAATAAAAAAAGAATTTGAATTTAATGTGGATTTTAAAAATTTTGTAAAAAATTATAATGAAATATTTGATAAAATAGATTATTATAAAGATGTGGCAGAATATGAAGTGTCATTAAAAGATAAATGCTATATAGGAATTTTATCTAATTTATGTATTTTTGATGGTAAAAGACTAGATAGACAAGTTGATTTATCAAAATATGATTATGCTTTTTTATCATATGAGATGGGATGTAAAAAGCCTGATTTAGAAATGTTTCAAGCGGTTCAAGATAAATTACCATTTGATAAAAAGGATATATTATTAATTGATGATAGAACAAATAATGTAGAAGCAGCAAGAGGATTTGGATGGAATGTATTCCAAGCTACAGGATTGGAATTAGATAAAATAAAAGAAGTATGTAATAAATTTATTAATCAATAAAGAATAACTGAAAGGACAAATAAAGTGAAAGAGAACAAAATAATAATAATAACAATGATTTTAAACTTAGTTGTAGCAATTATAAAATTAGCTACTGGATTAATTTTTTCATTTTCAACATTAATATCAGATTCAATTCAATCATTTATAGATTTTATTACTGATATAACAAGTATAATAGCAAATAGAATTGGAAAAAGACGTGCAAATAAAACATATCCATTTGGATATGGACAAGTATATTATTTAGCAAATTTATTTACAGGTTTTTTACTATTTTTAATTGGAATATTTATAGTTTATCAGTTTTTCTTCTTTACAGGAAAATTTGAACCAAATACAGCAATTGGCATTATACTTTTGGTTGTACTTGTATTGAAGTTTATAGTTGTTAGGTTATTAAAAGTTTTTGGAAAAAAATATAAAAGTGAATTAATGATTGAAGCATCAAAAGAATCAAAAGCTGATTTTATTTCAACAGTTGTTGTATTAGTTGTTTTAATATTAAGTTTATTTGAAAGTTATTTACCTAGTTTTATAAATATAGATAAAATAGGTAGTTTTGGAATGGCAATATATGTTTTTTATACATCAATAAAAATGGTAATCTCAAATATAAGAGGAATTCTTACAAATGATGAAGAAAACAACGAGATAAAAGAAGAAGTTAATAATGAATTAAATAAATTTAAAGAAATTAAAATAAAAAGAATAAAGATAATAAAGATGTCAACATATTACAGTATTTTTATGCAAGTTGAAGTAAATGAAAAGCTTACAATAAAAGAGTATCTAAAAATAGAAAAAAGAATAAAACATCAGCTTAGATTAACTAATAAGTTGATAAGATTTATAGATATTGAACCAGTATAAAAGGAGAAGGATATATGAACGAATATATGAAAATAGCAAAAGATTTATCAGAAGAGAATTTAATAACAAACGTAGGTGGACCATTTGGAGCGTGTATTGTTAAAGATGGTAAAGTAATTGGAAAAGGATCAAATCATGTACTTGAAAATAATGATCCAACTGCACATGCTGAAGTAATGGCAATAAGAGAAGCATGTAAAAATATAAGATCATATGATTTAGATGGATGTGAATTATATACATCATGTTTTCCATGTCCGATGTGCTTATCAGCAATTGTATGGTCAAATATAAAAAAAGTATATTACGGAAATACAAAAGAAGATGCAGCAAATATTGGGTTTAGAGATGATATGATTTATAATTTTATAAATGATTTAAAAGAAAATATAAAAGGAAATGATATACTTAGTTTAGAAGAAATGGACAGAAAAGAAACAATAGAAACATTTAATAAATATATAGAAAAAAGTGATAAAACAATATATTAATAATAGGTGAGATTATTTATGAATAAAAAATTATTTATACAAGCAATTTTTAAGTTTTTAATAGGCGGAATAATTATAGGAGCATTATTATTTATACCAGCTGGAACAATAGGATATTGGAATGGCTGGATGTTTATGGGATTATTGTTTATTCCTATGTTCGTAGTAGGTTTGTTTTTAATGGTAAAAAATCCTGAATTATTAAAAAGGAGATTAAATGCAAAAGAAAAAGAGGGAGAACAAAAATTAGTAATATTACTTAGTGGACTAATGTTTTTATCTGGCTTTATAATTGCTGGATTAAACTTTAGATTTAATTGGATAGTAATTCCAAATGCTGTTGTTATAATTTCTTCAGTTTTGTTTTTAGTTGCATATATTTTATATGGAGAAGTATTAAGAGAAAATACATATTTATCTCGTACTATTGAAGTACAAAAAAATCAAAAAGTAATAGATAAAGGATTATATGGTATTGTAAGACATCCTATGTATGCAGTAACAATTTTATTATTCCTTACAATCCCATTAATATTAGGCTCAGTGATATCTTTTATTATATTTCTTTTATATCCAATAATAATAGCAAAAAGAATAAAAAATGAAGAGAAAATATTAGAGAAAAATTTGGAAGGCTATGTACAATATAAGAAAAAAGTTAAATATAGAATAATACCATTTATTTGGTAAAATAAAAGGAGAATAAATGAATATTGAAGAATATGGCTTAAAAGATAATATGACAAAAAACATTGATAAAGATGCAATTATTGCAAGGATAATTGCAACACATAAAGATAGATATGAAATTATCTGTAATAAAGGACAAGGCTTTGCTCAAATAAAAAGAGGAAAATATTATGATAATCCAAATAGTATTTATCCAACAACAGGAGATTTTGTGTTAATAGAATGGAATTATACAGGAGATAGCATGATATATGAAACTCTGCAAAGAGAAAGTTCTTTTTCTAGAACAGCGTCTTCAAGTGATAGAAATAGAGAACTACATAGTCAACATGAACAATTAGTCGCAGCTAATTTTGATTATGTTTTTATAATACAATCCTTGAATAATAATTTTAATGTAAATAGAATAGAAAGATATTTAAGTATGGCATGGGAATCAGGAGGTATACCTGTAATTGTATTAACTAAAAGTGACTTAGTCCAAAATGTTGAAGAATATATAAATGAAGTAAAAGATATAGCTTTTGGAGTAGATGTATATGCTGTTAGTAATATAACAAGAAAAGGAATAGAAGAAATAAAAAAATATTTTTCTAAAGGAAACACTATTGTATTTTTAGGATCTTCAGGAGTTGGAAAATCTTCACTTGTAAATACTCTTTATGGTGAAGAAGTGATGAAAACATCTGAAATAAGAGAAATAGATTCAAGAGGAAGACATACAACAACATCTAGAAATCTAATAATGTTACCAAATGGTGCAATGATAATTGATACACCTGGTATGAGAGAACTTGGAATGTGGGATGCAGAAGAAGGAATAAGTAAAACATTTAAAGATATAGAAGAATATATAGGAATGTGTAAGTATTCTGATTGCACACATACTAATGAGCCAGGATGCAAAGTTCAAGAAGCAATCGAAAACGGAGAATTATCAAAAGAAAGATTTGAACAATACCTTAAATTACAAAAAGAATCAAGGTATAATACAGATTCAGATACATATCTAAAGGAAAAGAAAAATAAATTTAAGGAAATATCTAAGATAAATAGAAATAATAGAAAGAAATAAATTAGGAGGAAAAAATATGAATAAAGAAGATATTAATTTAGCAAAAAAAGCAAGAATTAATTCACATTCACCATATAGCAATTTTCAGGTAGGTGCAGCACTTAGAACTAAAAGTGGAAAAGTTTATTTAGGATGTAATATTGAAAATCATGGAATACAATCAATATGTGCAGAAAGAACAGCTTTTGCAAAAGCAATCTCAGAAGGAGAAAGAGAATTTGAATCAATAACAGTTGTTGGTGCAAAAAAATGGGAAGAACCTACAGAAAAGTGTATGCCTTGTGGATATTGTAGACAATTTATGAGTGAATTTGTGGATGAAAATTTCAAAATTTGTGTTGTAGATAAAGATGATAATGTCGAAGAACTTACAATAAGTGAATTATTACCACATAGCTTTGAGTTTTAAACAAAAAGGAGATAAATTGTGGAGTTTAAAGAAAATAATAAAAATATAGAAGAGTTTAATTTATTATATGATTCAGTTGGATGGGGTTCATATGATAGTAAAATTACAAAGAAAGCACTGGATAATACCTTTTATTCTATAAGTGTATATGATAATAATCAAATAATAGGATATGGTAGAATTATAGGAGATACAATTTGTTTCTTATATATACAAGATATAATGGTTATGCCAGAATACCAAGGAAAAAAAATAGGAACTTTAGTTATGAATAAACTATTAGAAAAAGTTAAGGAAATAAAAAAAGAAAATCCAGATTTAAGAGTATATGTAGGTGCATCAAAAGATAGAGAAAAGTTTTATGAAAAATTTGGCTTTGTTAAAAGAACTGATGCTGGATTAGGCTATGGAATGATATTAATAGATGAATGAAAGTAGATGGTAAAAAATGAGAAAATTAAACTTAATTGTAGTATTTAATGAAGGTTTAGATGAAGTTCTTTTCTGCATCAGAGCAAAAGAACCATATAAAGGATTATATAATTTTGTAGGTGGAAAAGTAGAAGAAGGCGAAACAAACGATGATGCAGCTTATAGAGAATTATTTGAAGAAACAGGTATATCAAAAGAAGACATAGAATTAGATCATTTTATGGATTTGAATTATTTCAAATATGAAAATAACATACAAGTGTATTATGGAATATTAAAGAATAAGGTAGAATTAGTTGAAGAAAAGAATAAACTAGAATGGGTAGCAATAAATGATGAATTACTTAATAATGATAAATTTGCAGGAAACTATAATATACCACATATAATAAGACAAATAAAAGTATATCTAAAAAATGGAACAGGAATAGATAAATATTAAAAAAGAAAAGCTTGAAATTGTTGACATAGAGGTGTTTTAATAATATAATATAAATATATTAAGGAGGCAAAATCCATGAATTATTTAATTAATGTTGAATTAAATAACTGGTGGAAAGTATGGGAAGAATCAAATCACCCATACAATTTTGTCGTGCTTTAATATAGGATAATTATAAAATTTATAAGGTATATTAAGCATATGTATGGAGTGATTTACTCTTGTACATATGCTTTTTTGTATGCAAAAAAGGAGGTGGTGCATATGGAATCAGACTGGCACTGGTGGTGCAAAAATGTATATTATAAGAAAAATTTATTAAAGAAAGAAGGAAATTATTATGAATTATGGAGAATTTGGTGGACAATATGTACCACAAGAATTAAAAGGAAAATTAGATGAAATTGAAAGAGAATTTAACAAAGCAAAAGAAGATGAAGAATTTTTAAAAGAATATGAGTATTATTTAAAACAATATGTTGGAAGACCATCACCATTGTTTTATGCAGAAAATTTAACTAAATATGCAGATGGTGCAAAAATATATTTAAAAAGAGAAGATTTAAATCATACAGGAGCACATAAAATTAATAATGCAATTGGCCAAGTTTTACTTGCAAAGAGAATGGGAAAAACACATATAATTGCAGAGACAGGT
Organism: Clostridia bacterium; assembly: GCA_017934475.1. Taxonomy (GTDB): domain Bacteria; phylum Bacillota; class Clostridia; order TANB77; family CAG-508; genus UMGS1663. Next base: position 10,485 of record JAGBJN010000007.1, read on the forward strand.
GCAGGGCAACATGGAGTAGCAACAGCAACAGTATGTGCATTATTTAATATAGAATGTACAATATTTATGGGAGCAGTTGATGCTAAAAAACAATATAGTAATGTACAACGAATGAAACTTCTAGGAGCAGATGTAGTTGAAGTTACAGAAGGTGAACAAACACTAAAAGAAGCGGTTGATGTAGCATTTAATTATTTATTAGAAAATATGGATTGTTATTATTTAATAGGTTCTGCAGTTGGACCAAGTCCATATCCAGAAATGGTTAAGTTTTTCCAAAAGGTAATTGGTAAAGAAGCAAAACAGCAAATTATAGAACAAGAAGGGAAACTTCCAAAAGCCATTGTTGCATGTGTTGGAGGTGGATCTAATAGTATAGGATTATATAATGAATTTATAAAAGACAAAGAAGTAGAAATATATGGAGTTGAAGGTGCAGGTCAAGGAACAAAGACAGGAAAACATGCATCTGCAATTTATAATAATAAAATTGGAGTTCTTCATGGTATGAAAACATATATTATGGAAGACGAAAATGGAAAAGTACAAGATGCATATTCTATTTCATCAGGATTGGATTATCCAGGAATTGGACCTGAACATGCATATTTCAATAAAATAGGAAGAGTGAAATATGATAGTATAACAGATAAAGAAGCGGTAGAATCTTTTAAATTATTAACAAAATTAGAAGGAATAATTCCTGCACTTGAAAGTAGTCATGCAATAGCTTATGGAATAAAAATAGCAAAAAAATATGACAAGAACGATTGTATAATAATTAATTTATCTGGTAGAGGAGATAAAGATATGAGTACAATATTAAACTATGAATCTTAGTACTAAAAAAGAAAAGAGCTGGATGATATAATTCCAGCTCTTAATTAATTTTAATTGAGAATATCCTAGTTATGTATTCTTTTTTTTCTAATTATAATTTCATACTAATTAGATGTTTAGAATTAGGGAAAATACGGAAGTGTAATTTCTTTGATAAATACTTATAGTATTTTTTGAATTTTTTAAAATTCTTTTCTGAAGATTCTTTTGTAGCATAGACTATATCATCATGAGTATAACAATAGAAATAGATTTTTCTGTCTAAAACATCTTCAAATACCATAATTTTAGAAATATTTCTGAGATTGGAGTTTAGTTTTTCCCGAAATTCTGATTCTGAACTTAAGATAATCATCTTTAGGTACATAAAAATAAATCCTTTCTTATATTTTTTTATAATATAAGTATATGAATAAAGTAATAGAAATAGAACGTTTTTATAATCATATGATAGTTGAAAGTCTCATGCTTTTATGTTAGAATGTGTGTAGAAAATTTATAGAGAGAGGAAGTAATAAAATGGAAGAAGTTTATGAATTTTTAAAGAAATGTGGAACATTTTATATAGCAACTATAGATGGAGATAAACCAAGAGTAAGATCTTTTGGAGTAGTAAATATATTTGAAGGGAAATTATATATTCAAACAGGAAAATCAAAAAATGTATCAAAACAAATGCAGATAAACCCTAATGTTGAAATATGTAGTTTTATAGATGGAAGATGGATAAGACTTGAAGGAAAAGTTGTAAGAGATGATAGAAGAGAAGCAAAGGCAAGTATGCTTGATGCAAATCCAGAGTTAAAGAGTATGTATTCAGCAGATGATGATAATACAGAAGTTTTATATTTTGAAAGTGCAAAAGCAACATTCTGTTCATTTACAGAAGCACCAAGAGTTGTAGAGTTCTAGTTAAATAAAACATTAAAAATAATTTATTTTTTGGAGGGATTAAATGAACGAATATATTAATTTAAATTTAGAAAATATTGAAGATGAGCATATATGTTGTGCAATAGGTGATCCAAAACATCAGGTGGGTGTGGATTCTAAAAAAGAATGGATAAAAAATAAATTAAAGGATGGACATGTATTTAGAAAATTAAATGCAAGAGGAAAAATATTTATTGAATATGAACCATTAGAGACATCATGGGTTCCTATTAGTGGTGAAAATTATGAATATATCTACTGCTTGTGGGTTGCAGGAAGTTTCAAAGAAAAAGGAATTGGAAAAGAATTATTAGAATATGCAATAAACGATTCTAAAGAAAAAGGAAGAAGCGGTATTTGCACTTTAGTTTCTAAAAAGAAGAAACCATTTTTAGGAGAAAAGAAATTTTTTGAACATTTTGGTTTTAAAGTAGTTGATAATATTGAAGATTATGAATTAATGGCATTGAAATTTGAAGAATCTGAAACACCAAAATTTAACGATAATGCAAGAAATATGAAAATAGATGATGAAGATTTTACTATTTACTATAGTAACGAATGCCCTTATGTTGAATATGAAGTAAAAGAACTTTCAGATTATGCAAAAGAAAAAAATATAAAACTAAATTTTATAAAAATAGATTCACTTGAAAAAGCAAAAAATGTACCATGTATATTTAACAACTGGGCTAACTTTTATAAAGGAAAATTTGTATCAAATACAATATTAAATGCAAATGCTTTAGAAAAGTTATTAAAGTAGGTGAAAATATTGAATAAAGAAATACTTCTAGAAAACATAGATAAAGTTCATACAACCAAAATGGGAATAGATAGAATAAATAAAAACTTAAAACTAGAGACAAATGATGTAATAGAATATTGTAAGAATAAAGTGCTAGATAAGAATTGTAATATATATAAACAAGGAAAGAACTGGTATTGTGAAATTGATAATATAATAATTACAATAAATTCATATAGTTACACAATAATCACAGCACATATAAAAAAATAAATATATAAGGTGATAAATAATGGAGTATAAGGATTTATTAAAGGCACATTTAAAATTTGGAACAACCAAAGAAGATATTATAAAAAGAAAAGGTTATGAAAAAATATTGGAAAATGTTGTAATAGCACCTTGTTGGAAACATGATATATTTGCTAAATGTGGGTTTGAAGTCGAGCAAGTAGGAGAGAAAGTATTTAATTTTTATAGTAATCAAATATCTTTTTCATATATTGAATTAAATAGAATTGGAGCACCTGCTATAACAGATTATATATTAGCACTAGGAGTTACAAAATGTAGAAATTTAATTTTTTTAGGGTCAGTAGGTTCGTTAGATGAAAATATAAAGATAGGAGATTTAATTGTTCCTAAATATTCTGTTTGTGGAGATGGAGCTTCTAGATATTTAAATGATAATTTAGAAGATGAAATCTTTAAAAAAGAATATCCATCTAAAGAGATTACTGATAATTTAATTGAAGTTTTTAAAGAAGAAAATATAGGTTATCATTATGTTCCTAATTTTAGTGTTGATTCTATATTTGCACAATTTTATTTTATTGATAAAATTGTAGAATTAGGATGCAAAACAATTGAAATGGAAACAGCTAATTTGTTTAAGTGTAACCAATTAATTAATATTAATGTAACAGCACTATTCTGTGTTTCTGATAATACAGTATTGAATAAGTCTTTATATAGTGGAAGAACTGAAGCAGAAGATGAATATAGGCATAAAGTTAGATATGAGGTTGTACCTAAAGTAGTAGTAAAATTATTTAAGAAATTAAATAAATAAAATATAGGACATCTTAAATGAAAGAAGAGTAATATAAATGATTAAGAATAATGAAGAAATTTCTTATAACAAAATATATATTATAGGTCCTGTTGGTAGCGGAAAAACTACATTATCTAAAGTATTATCTGAAAAATATAATATTAAAAATTATGAGCTAGATAAAGTTGTATGGGATGATGATAACGGAAATATAAAAAGGACGGACGAAGAGATTAGTGAATTGTTTAACAAAATAATAGATAATGATTCATGGATTATTGAAGATGTTGGAAGAAAGAAATTTATTGATGGAATAAAAAAGGCAGATATAACTTATTATATAGATTTACCAAAAATTACAATTTATAAAAGATGTATTAAAAGATGGATAAAACAAAAAGCAGGTAAAGAAAAATACAATTACAAGCCTACTATAAAAGGGCTATTTGAAATGCTAAAATGGGCGAAACAAGATTTTAAAAACAAAGGTGAAAAAATCAAAAGAATTATTGATAATTCAAAGGAATATAAAATTTTAAAAGACGAAGATATAAAAAATATAATTAAATTAACGAAAGGGAAAAATAATGAATAATTTAAAAGAATTAAAAAACGAAGAAATAGTTAATTTAATAAAAAATGGAAAAGTAGAATTAGCCGACATTGTTGATTCAGGTATATGTCCTACTTGTTTTGATAAACAAAATCATCATGTTTTATATGGAGATAATACGGATAAAATGATTTTTGAAGATGATAAGTTTGAATGCTTTTTAGTTGGAAATCCAAGAGCAGAGGGACATACTGCTATAAGCACAAAAATACATTATAAAGATATGATGGAAATAAATGATGAAACATGTAGTGAGATATTTGTACTAGCAAAAAGAATAATGAATGTATTAAAAAGTGTTTATAATGCAGAAAGCGTATATTTATGTACAATGTGTGATGGACCAATGAATCATTTTCATATTCAATTAATTCCACGTTATTCTTTTGAAAAAAGAGGATCAAAGAATTTTGTAAAACCAAGATTTGAATATAAAGAGGATAAAGAAAAATTATTAGAATTGAGAAAGCAATTAAATTATAAGGAGAACTAAATAATGGCTACTTCAAAAGAGTATAAAGATTTTATATTAGAACAATTAGATTTATTAGATAATGTATCATGCAAGGCCATGATGGGAGAATTTTTGTTATATTATAATAATATTTTATTTGGTGGTATTTATGATGATAGATTACTTGTAAAAAAAGTTGATACAAATAAAAAATATAATATGAAGGAACAAACACCTTATGAAGGTGCTAAACCAATGTATTTAGTAGATGACATAGATAATAAAGAATTATTACAAGAGATTGTAATTGAAACTTGTAAAGGATTAGAAAGTAAATAATGATTTATCATTAGGATTGGAGAAAAAATGATATTAATAAGTGCATGTTTAGTTGGTATGAATTGTAAATATAATGGTAAAAACAACTATAACGAAAAAGCATTAGAACTTGTGAAAAATGGACAAGCAATACCTATTTGTCCAGAACAATTAGGTGGACTATCAACACCAAGAGATCCATCTGAAATAAAAATAATTGATAATAAAAGATATGTAATAAACAATAAAGGTATAGATGTAACAAGTGAATTTGTAAAAGGAGCAAACGAAGTATTAAGATTAGTTAAAGAGTTAAATATTGAAAAAGTTATATTACAATCAAGAAGTCCATCTTGTGGAGTTGGTAAAATATATAGCGGAAACTTTGATGGAAAAATAATTGATGGAAATGGTATTTTAGCACAAATGCTTATAGATAATGGAATTGAAGTTGTAGATATTGAAGATTATAAGTAAAAAATGAATAAAGGAGCATATTCTATAAAATGAAAAATATAGATTTTGATGAAATAGAGATTAAATATAAAGGTTTGATTGATATTGCTAAAAAAAATATGAGCAGCATTAATGATTTTGTACATGATGAAAATCACATGTATGATGTTGTTCATTATACAAAAGAATTAATAAAAAGTATAAATGAAGAAGTTAATATAGATGCATGTATAATAAGTGCATATTGGCATGATGTTGGTAGAACCAAAATAAATGAAGGACATGAAAAGTTATCTGCTGAAATGTTAAAAGAAGAAATGAAGAAACAAGGATATGATAATAATCTAATAAATAAATGTTATGAAGCAATTGAGTATCATAAATGGAGTATGCAACCTAAAACTATCGAAGGGTTAATAGTTAAAGATGCTGATAAATTAGCTTGGCTAGGCATGGGAAGATGGAATGCTTGTATTAACAATAATCAAAAGTTAGACAACATACTTGATTTATTGCCTAGACTAAGAAATGAGTTTTTGTATTTTGAAGAATCAAAACTAATATATGATATAGAATGTGTAAATTTAATAAAATATTTATATAAGAAATATATTGATAAAATGAAATAATGAAGTATATTTAAATGTAATAAAAAAAGAGAAGATTTTTTTATTAGTAAAAATGCATTTATAGAAAGCAAGTGATTTGTTGAAAACCACTTGCTTTTATGTTAAAATATAGGAAATATTATGTTTTGAAAGAGGCCTAGTGAAAATATATGGAAAATAAAAGAATATTAAGGTTAAAGAGTAAAATATATATTTTAATTATAGTAACTTTTTTAGGTTGTGCATTATTTGTTTTATCAGGCTGTTCTAGTATTAAATATGAAACTGATAGAGACAAGATTATACAATCACCTGATAATAGCTATTCAATAACTATTAGATATGACTATGTAAGTCGACCAGATATTTATAAAGATGGTAAAATAATATTTAAATATGATGGAAGCGGATTTATGGAAAATGTAGATTGGGATGTAGAGTGGTTATCAGAAAAAGATATATTATTATATATTAAATCACCACAAAAAGAAAAATATAATAAAGAAAAGTATTATATTACTATTAATTAATGGATGTGGCTAACCAAATAAGTAACTATTTTTAGAAAATATTAAATAGAAAGAAGAAATATAATGATAGATGTTATTGAAATAACTATAGAAGAATTTGAAAATGATATTTATGATAAATATATAGAATTATTTCCTGAAGAAGAACAAAGAGAATGGAATAAAATTGTCAAAACATCCAAAAAGGGAATAGAAAAGTTCTATAAAATTATCTACGAAAACAAGACTATTGGATTTTTCTTACTTGAAAAAATAAATGATGATTATCCTTTTTACATAGACTATTTTTCTATTTATAGGGAATACCAAAATCAAGGATATGGAACTAAAGCTATAAAAGTTTTATTAAGTAAAATTATAAATAAAAAGGGATTAATTGCTGAAATAGAAACAGAAAGTAAAGATAATCCTATTACTATTAAAAGATTCGAATTTTATAAAAGATTAGGATTTAAAAAAATTAAATCAGAATATTTATTATATAATGTTTATTTCACACCAATATTATATAATGATTATAAAGAAATAAATAAAGAAAAATATGACAAAATATTTTTTGATTATTATGCAATCAATTGTGGGGAAAATGAAGTAAAGCGACATTGTAAAATTATAAAATAAAACAAATATAAATTATGATAAGTATTTATAAAAAAGATTTAAGATTATTAATAAACCGAAATAAATAGGAGAAAAAATATGGAAGATAAAAAAGTATATAAATATGATGCATTTATAAGTTATAGACATTGTAAATTAGATAAATTTGTTGCAGAGAATTTACATAGAATTTTAGAGACTTATGAATTGCCTAAAAATATTAAAGAAAAATTAAATATAAAATCAAAAACAATAAGAAGAGTTTTTAGAGACCAAGAAGAACTACCTTTATCAAGTAATTTAGAAGATCCAATTATAAGTGCTCTAGAAGATTCAAAATATCTTATTGTTGTTTGTTCTCCAAGATTAAAAGACTCTTTATGGTGTAAAAAGGAGATAGAAACATTTAAAAAATTAAGAGGAAGAAAAAACATATTTTGTGTTCTAATTGAAGGTGAGCCAGAAGACTCTTTCCCAGAAGAAGTACTTTTTGATGAACAAGAAGTAACTCTAGAAAATGGAGAGAAAGCAGTAGAAAGAATAGAAGTAGAACCATTAGCAGCTGATGTAAGAGGTGAAACTGAAAAAGAAGTTCTTAAAAAAATTAAAGAAGAAAAGCTAAGATTAATAGCACCAATGTATGGACTAGATTATGATGACTTAAGACAAAGACACAAATTAAGAAGACAAAAAAGAATATTAAATATTTCAATTATTACTGCAATAGCATGTTCTATTTTTGCTATATATTCTTTAATAATGCTTATCAAAATAAATAGCCAACAAGATATATTAAAACATCATCAAGCATTAACACTTGCTTCTAAAGCAAATGAATATATAAAAGAAGATAATAGATATGAAGCAGTAAAAAATGCGTACCAAGCACTTGTGGAATTTGAAGGAGTTAAAATGCCTTATACTCCAGAAGCGGAATATGCTTTATCAGAAAGTTTAGGAATATATGATATAGGTGCTTCATATAAAGCTGTATCACAAATAAATACCAAAGGAGTTGTTGATTTTGTAAAATCAAGTCCAAATGGTAAATATGCAGCAGTATATGATGAATCAGAGGAAATAACATTATTTGATACAAATACATTAAATATTATTTTAAAATATAATATAAATAATACGTATACAAATGATAAAATGTTTGGATTTGTAGGTAATGATATATTTGCCTTTATTAATAAAGATAAAAATATAAGTTTAGTTAAAACTGAAACAGGAGAACTATATACAGAGATAAATAATGAAGGAAGAGGCTTTATTTCATTAAGATGTAGTACAAATGGAGAATATTTAGCATATACAGATTATGAAAAAGTTTATATTTATGATGTTAAAGAAAATAAGCAAATAGGTAGTATATCTGAAGAGGACAATTTCTTAAAAGATATATATTTTTCAGAAGATTGTAATTATGTGTTTGCTGCAACACTAAAAGAAAATTATGATATATATAAAGAAGATAGCATAACTATACATGTTATTGATGCAAAAGAAGGAAAAGAAATAAATAGTATTGATTTAACAGCAAGTGCCTTTTCAGGGGTAGTAACTAAAGATAATAATGCATACATCCTATTAAATAACAGAGTTGATACAGATGTAAGTATTGTTGTACTATCATATGACTATATTAATGGAAATATTAATTGGACAAAGATTATTGAAAAGTCTTGGGGAAAGTTTATAACAAGATCATATGCTGAAAGCACAAATAATATTGCAATAGTAAACCAAGACAATGTAAATATATTAAATGCTGATAATGGAGAAATAGAAACTACATTTAACACAAGTAGTGAAATTTTGACTATATATACATTTACAACTAGTGACTTATATATAACAGTATCAAGTGATGGATCTGTAGATTACATGGATGTAGAAAATAAAAATACTATTGAATATGATGGAAAATATGAGCTTAATTTAAATGAATATATAGATGTAGAAAAAACAGAAAATGGATTAATATTATTACCATATAATGAAAATAGATTAATAATATATGATGAAAAAGCTAATAAAGATGCAAAATTAGAAGATATAAGTCTTGATTATCCAAAAAAAGATAATGTTTCAGTTACAGAACAAAAACAGTTAATTGAAGATTATGATATTATAAATAAAAATTTAATTAGTAATATTATTTATGATCAAGATAAGAAATTAATATTTGTAAATTATAAAAATGAAGATATTGCAATATATAATGTTGAAACAAAAGAACTAATAAAATTATTAAACAATGTAGGAAAGATAAATCATTATTTTGGTAAAGACAAAAATGATAGAATTTATATAGGAGATATATCAGATACATATATTCTAGATAAAGATTTCAATAAAGTTGGACATATAAAAAGTTTAAGAAAGTTAGAACAAGATAAAGTTATAATTGCAAATAATAGTAAATTTTATTCTTTAAAGATATATAATCTAAATGAACTATTAAATGAGGCAAAAGAACTAATTAATAACAAAAATAATGATAATAACTAAAAAGTATCAAAAATAACATAATATTTGAAACTTAGTAATGATAGTTAAACTTTATAAAAACAGGAGAAATATATGATAAATGATTTTGATATGCTTATGAAATCATTATCAAATAAAAAAGGAAAAGAAAATGAATAGTAGGGAAATATTAGAAAAAATAAAAGCACTATCAAAAGAAGAAAAAAGAAAACTTAATTATGATAAATTAAAAGAAATAATGGAATATATGACTCCAGATGAAATAATAGAATTAAGTAATATAATAGGATATCCAGTATTTACAAGAATGTGTATGGGAGTGTTACAGCATAAATTTGTTTTATTACAAGATGGAGCTGCTGCAATAATTATTAATAATGAAGGAAAAATATTATTACAAAGTAGAGCAGATAGAGATTTATGGGGATTGCCAGGTGGGTGTCAGGAACTAGGAGAAAGATTCAAAGACACAATAATTAGAGAAGTCAAAGAAGAGACAAATTTGGATGTTGAAGAAAAAGATTTGGAACTAATTGATATAGTTTCAGGAAATAGTAGAAGAAATAGTTATCCAAATGGAGATGTTGTAATTAATAATACAGCATTATATTGTATAAGAAAATATTCTGGAGAATTGAGATGGGATGAAGAATCAAAAGAGATGAAATTTTTTGATTTAAATAATTTACCTAAAAATCAAAATGATCCAGATTTAATAGAGATATACATGGAATATGAAAAAAGAAAATCAAAAGATTTTGAAAGATAATAACATTAACAGAAAAAAAGGAAGTAAGTAATATGGAAGATAAAAAAGAAAAGTTGCCAAGTACAATGATTCAGTGCGATAAACCAATTTATATAAACATTAACTCAAACCTTTGAAAACACTGGAATTTTTATGTTGAGATTTTTACATTTTTAATAAAAAATAAAATTAATAGTTAAAAAAATATAGGAGACTATAAAATGTGGGGAGCAATAATAGGAGATATAGCGGGGTCAATATATGAGTTTAAACAATTAAAAGAAGTAAAATATATAAAGTGTGATGAAATAATTCCAGAAAAAGGTTTTTTTAGTGATGATACAATACTTACAGTTGCAATTGCTAATGCTATTGAAACTGATAGAGATTATGAAAAATATCTGAAACTATATGCGAAAAAATATGAAAACTATAGACCTGATTTTGAACCATATTTTCGAAGTATTTTTTCACCAGGATTTATAAAATGGGTAAATGGGCAAAAAGATGGAAATAGCATAGGGAATGGCGCTATGATGAGAATATCACCTGTTGGATATATGTTTGATTCAGAAAAAGAAGTAATCGAAAATGTAATACTTGCAACTAAACCATCACATAATTCAGAAGAAGCAATAGAATGTTCAAAAATCATAGCACTTATAATTTATTATGCGAGACAAGGATGGCCAAAAGATGAAATACTAAAAAAACTTAATATTCAGCTACAATATAAGTCTTTTGAAAAATTCAATGTTACTTGTAAGGAAACTATAGATAATTGTTTATATGCATTATTTGCATCTAATAGTTTTGAAGAAAGTATAAAAAGGGTAATATCTTTTGGAGGAGATACAGATACAAATGCTTGTATAGTTGGTTCAATGGCTGAAGCTATGTATGGAATAAATCCAGTATTAATAGAAGAAGTAAAATTTAAAATACCAAAAGAATTTACAGATATAATAGAAAAAGGATATAAAATAAAAAAGATAGAAGATAATGAAAGATAAAAGATAAAATGAAGTGATATAGATGAACGATAATAAAACTAACATTAACTGGGGTATCGGTATTTAAGAAAACCCTGACTCAATGCATTGAAAATACTTACTTTTTTATGCTTAGATTTTTACACTTTTTTATAAAAAATAAGAGAAAGAGGAAAAAATGAAATATATAGAAAGAACAAGCAAGTTAATTAAAGATTATTTTAGTATATTATCCCAAAACTATCCAGATTGGCTAGATGAATACATTGAAACAGAAAGAATGTTAAAACAGCAATATATAAGTGTTACATGTGGTAAGATTTATTCAAAATTATTTAATTATAATGATTATAGCTCATTAGATCATTCAATAGCAGTAGCATTAATAATTTGGAATTTTACACATGATAAAAAGCAAACTTTATCAGGATTATTTCATGATATTGCAACACCTGCATTTAAGCATTGTATAGATTTCTTAAATGGTGATTATATGAACCAAGAATCGACAGAAGAATTGACGAAAACATTAATTAAAGATTCAAAAGACATAATGAAATTACTTGAAAGAGATAATATAGAATTAGATGAAGTTTGTGACTATCATATTTATCCAATTGCAGATAATGATACACCAATGCTTTCTGCTGATAGATTAGAATATTCATTATCAAATGATTTAATAGTATTTAAAACAAATACACTCGAAGATATTAGAGAAATATATAATGATATAGAAGTTCAAACAAATGAAAATGGAATTATAGAATTAGGTTTCAAAACAAAAAAGATAGCAAGACAATTTGTGAAAAATACTTCTAGATTATCAGTAGCTTATCGAGATGATGCAACTAGATTTTATATGCAAGCTATTGCTGATATATTAAGAAAAGTAAGTGAAGATGGATTAATAAATAAGATAGATTTATACGAATTAAAGGAAAGTGAAGTAATAGATATTATAAAAAAATCAAACTATAGTGAAGCGTTTGAAGAATTAATAAATGCAACAAAAGTACATACTTCAACCGAAGAACCAAAAGATGTTTACTATGTTAAGCATGGCGCAAAAGTAAGATATATAGATCCACTATTTAATGGAAAAAGAATATCTAAAGAATGTAAAATTGCACAAAAAATGATAGAAAAAAATTTATCATATAATATGGACAAGTATGTTTTTTTAGATAAAAGCTTAAATATATTAAATGAAAAATAAAGCGTAAGGAAGTGATATAGATGGAGAATAGTACAAACATTAACTGCGAAAAACCAATTTATAGAAACTTTTACTCAAAGCGTTGATAATACTGGATTTTTAATATTGAGATTTTTACATTTTTTATAGAAGGAGAAGAATTATGGAAAATAAATATGAATTTTTTATAGCTGGAAGAAATAGAAATAAAGAAAATATATTAAAAATATGTGATTTATTTGATAAATATAATATATCTTATTATTGCTTTTTGAAAAATGAAGATAGTTGGGGATATGGAAATAAAAATCAAACACAAGAAGAAAAGCAACGAGAATTTGAATCATTAGATTTAAAAAGTGATATTGTATTGAATTTGTTTAATCAAGATTTAGAAGGGGAAAAGAGTTCAAAAAACTTTTTACTAGTATTACCGGCTGGAAAAGCAGCACATATAGAATCAGGAATAGCATATGGACTAGGAAAAAAATGCTATGCTATTGGAGAATATGAAGCAACAGATACTTTATATAATATATTTGAAAAAATTTTTGATAATGAAAATCAATTAGAAGAATTTTTAAAAGAGTATAAAGGATAAGCTTAGATTAGAATAAGGAAGTGATGGAAATGGAGAATAGTACAAACATTAACTGGGGTATCGGCATTTTAGAAAAACCTAGCTAAAAGTATTGGAAACACACACTTTCTTAAAAATAGATTATTACATATTTAAGAAAAATATAAAAAGGAGGCAGTTATGGATAATAAAAATGAAGTTTTGATTTATGAAGATAAAGATGGTATTACAAAAGTAAATGTAACATTCACTGATGAAGATATTTGGCTTACACAAAGTCAATTGGCAGAAATATATAAAACATCTCGTGAAAATATTACAATGCATATTTCTAATATTTATAAAGATAATGAATTACCTAAAGATTCAACTTGTAAGAAATTCTTACAAGTTCAAAATGAAGGTGCAAGAAGCGTTAAAAGAAATATTGACCACTATAATTTAGATATGATAATTGCCTTAGGATATAGAGTTCAATCAGAAATAGCAGTTAGATTTAGAATATGGGCTACTCAAAGATTACACGAATACATACAAAAAGGTTTTACAATGGACGATGAAAGATTAAAACAAGGTGGCAATAGATACTTTAAAGAATTACTACAACGAATTAGAGATATTCGTTCAAGTGAAAGAAACTTTTATCAACAAGTAACAGATATATATGCAACAAGCATAGATTATGATCCAAGAGCAGATATAACTAAAAAGTTTTTTGCAACAGTTCAAAACAAACTACACTATGCAGTACATGAACATACAGCAGCAGAATTAATTTATGACAGAGTAGATAATGAAAAAACTTATGTTGGTATGACAAATTTTAAAGGAGATTATGTTACAATAGATGATGTAAAAATTGCCAAAAACTATTTATCAGAAATTGAATTACAAAGACTAAATTTACTAGTATCACAATTCTTAGATTTTGCAGAATTACAAGCGTTAGAACAAAGAACAATGAAAATGCAAGATTGGGTAGAAGAATTAGATAATCAAATATTACTTAATAGAAGAAAAATATTAGAAGGTAATGGTAAAATATCACATGAAGAGGCAATAGCAAAAGCAGAAAAAGAATTTCAAATATATAGAGAAAGAGAAATGAAAGAATTACAAAGTGATTTTGATATGCTTATGAAATCATTACCAAATAAAAATGAAAGTGAGTAAGAAGTTAATATGAAAAAAATAATAATTGCTGGTTCTGCAAAGTTTTACAAAGAAGCACTAGAATTGAAAAAAGAATTAGAAAATATGAACTATAATGTAATAGATTATCCAAGAAATATAAATGCAAACATTGAAGAAGAATATAAACAAGCATATGAAAGATTTTATGATAGTTTAAATAAAACAGATGATTTAATTTTATTAAATTTAGATAAAAATGGAATAGAAGGTTATATAGGGTATGAATCATTTGCAGAATTAAGTAATTTGGTGGTAAAGAAAATACAAGAAGATAATAATCATAAAATATATATCTACAAGATGCCAAGTAAAGAAGTTGGATGTTATGATGAAATAAAACATTTCTTAGAACTAGGATATATTGAAATATTTAAATAAAGGAAGTGATAAAATGGCTAACAAAGATAATAATAAAGAAGGGTTTTCTAAAATGTCGATCAACTGGGATAGTACGAATTATCTAAACACTTCTGAAAAGTATTAGAAAATCAACATTTTTTGAAAATTTTAATCTTCGTGATTTAATATAAATTATATAAAATAAATTAGTAATCGAAAAAAGGAGAAGAAATGGATAATTATATAATAATACATGGTAGTTTTGGATCAAAAGACGGAAATTGGTTTCCATGGCTAAAAAATGAATTAGAAAAAGATAATAAAGATGTTGTTGTACCACAAATGCCAATTGGAGTAGAAAACCAGAATTTTGAAAATTGGTCCAAAGTGTTAAATGAATTGAATATAAATCATAATACTACTATAATTGCACATAGTATAGCGCCAATATTTGTATGCAAGTATTTAATTACAAATAAGATTAAAGTTAAAAAGCTTATATTTGTTTGTGGATTTAATAATTATTTAGGGATAGACAAAGAATTTGATGCAGTTAATGAACCAATGTTTATAGATAATTTTGAAGATATAAAAGAATATTGTAACGATATTATTTGCTATTATTCAGATAATGATCCATATGTTAAATTTGAAACAGAAAAAGCATTTGCAGATGCTATTTCAAATAATCAGTATGTAATAAAAAATGGTGGACATATAAATACTGAAAGCGGGTATACAAAATTTGAGGAAATATTGAGAGTACTATAGAAGGAGGAGAGGTTAATGACACTTTTAGCTTCTTGGGCTGCAATTGATACACATGGTACATCATCTGCTTATATTGTTTCTGATAGTAGAATAAGTTGGGGAAATAAAAAAAATTTTGATTTTGGGAAAAAAGTATTTGCATCAAAAAAATATCCGGAAATATTTGGATATGCTGGAGATGTTTTATTTCCATCAATAGTCTTATCTCAAATAGTAGATATGATAGATACAGATGTACTATTCAATGAATCTATGAAATGTTCAGAAAAGAATAAGATTGTTTATGAAAAACTTCAGTATTCATTTTCAAAATATCCTGATGTATATGGTGATAATCCAATTCAAATTATACATATATCAAGAGATACTATATTTGATAAATATCCAGTTTTTCATCATTATTTATTAACATGGAATAGAAAATATGGATGGAGCAAAGAAGAAAAAGTGTTTCCAACTAAATCTGGAATTTTGAATGTTTTAGGATCTGGAAAGGAAGAGTTTAATAAAAACTATAATGAAAGATATCAACATTGTAGAAACAAATCTACAAGTAGAAATGTTTTTCATTGTTTTATAGATACATTGTATAATATACAGGATACTATGTGCGGAGGGCCGCCTCAATTGGTAGGAATATACAGAAAACCCAATACAGCTGCACAAAATTATGGAATTGTATATAATCAAAAAAGATTTTTGTTAGGAATGGAAGTTCCTAAAGAATCTATGTATAATAAAGTTGAATGGCGTAATGAAAATTTTGAATTATGTGATGGAGTATTAAAGAAAAAATTACAAAATGCTTCTAGTCAAAAAAATTTGATACGTCGAAATTAATTAAGGCAACTCCCTGGAAGCTATAAAAAGCTGCGAGGTGCTATGTCTATCTGGAGCAAATTGCTCCAGTAGACTACTAGGGTATTAACATAAAAATAATATAATTAGAAAGAAGGAATATATGATTAATATAAACAACAAAATTTGGGATAAATTAAGACTTAAAGATGTAGAAAAATATTTAGATACTATAGAAGATGATGAAACATTTTTTATGGAATTTAAGGAAGAAGATATAAGAAATGTACAATTAACAAAAGAAATTTCTGCATTTGCAAATTCGTTTGGAGGGTATGTTTTTTTAGGCGTAAACGATTCTAAAAAAATTGTTGGATGTAGTAGCAAGTGGACAGAATTAAGAATAAATACAATAGTATGTAATGGAATTTCTCCTATTCCACAATTTGATATAAAAAAATTTAAGCTTAAAAATTCAAATACATTATATATTATAAAGGTAGAAGAGGGGGTAAATCCTCCATATATTACGAATGATGGATATATATATCATAGAGTATCATCTTCATCAGACAGAGTGAAAGATGCAAATACGCTTAATAATTTATACTTGAGAAATCAGAATAACATAAAAGATGTTGAAAATAAAATATATATTCCAGAAATATCAGGTACAATTCCAAATAATTTGTGCGGTTATGTTGATTTTGGATTTTCTTTAATTTCTAAAAATATTGAAAAAACAAAAGAAAAAGTTAGAAAAGCTGATATTGAGAAGATATCAGAAAAATTAAAAGAATATAAACAAAAATATAGTATTTCAAAAGTAGGATATTCACTATCTATAACTATAGGTGAGCCTATAATGAAAATGGGAGATCAACCAATTTTAACAACTGGAGGACTTTCAAATTTTATGGAAATACTGCCAGATGGTAGTTTTAGGTGTAGAATAATTATTTGTTCAGAAAATGATAGCAGTATAGCAAATATTTCTTTAATAACTATGATACATTCGTTATTTAAAGAAATATATGAAGTAGTATTTGGAAATAATTTTGTTTCGAATTTTATTCAAGCAAAAAAATATGAAAAGCTTACGGTTTTAAAACTGTTTCAACCTAAAATAGTAGTAACAGGAGAATCAAAATATGTAGAAAGATTTAACAAGTTATTTAATGATCATATTATAAAATATGGTAATAATATAATTTCTACTAATAATAGAATTCCTTTAAATGGGTTTGTTAATATAGATAAAAGCTTGTTTGATTTAAATAAAGTAAAATTTAATAATGATAACTTATATGGCCAATTGTTTTATACTAGTTATTTTTTACTTGGATATATTGATGATTTTTATATAGATAATGATTAAGGAGTTTAAATGGGATATAATGTAGCAGCATATTTGAGATTATCAAAAGAAGATAATGAAAATATGGAATCAAATAGTATAATTAATCAAAGAGAATTAATAGAACAATATATTAGAAGTAAAAGTGATTTACAATTAGTAGATTACTATATTGATGATGGGTATAGTGGTACTAATTTTAATAGACCAGGATTTAGAAGATTATTACAAGATATGAAAAATAAAAAGATTAATTGTATAATTGTAAAAGATTTATCAAGATTTGCAAGAAGTCATATAGAAGCGGATATGTATTTTGAAAATATCTTTCCTGCCTTGAATATTAGATTTATATCTGTGATAGAAAATATAGATAGTTTTGAAAATCCAGATTCAATGGACAACCTTATTGTTCCATTTAAAAACTTATTAAATGATGCTTATGCAAAAGATATATCTAAAAAGGTAAGAAGTGCATTATTAACTAAAAGATTAAATGGAGAATTTATTGGAACTTCTGCTACATATGGATATTTAAAAGATCCAAAAGATAAACATAAATTAATAATTGATAAAGTTGCGTCAAAATATGTTATTCAAATATTTGATAGTGCGAAGAAAGGAAAAACTGCAAGTGAAATAGCAAATGAGTTAAATAAAAGTGATGTATTAACACCATATACATATAAAGTCAAAAATGATAATATTGGAGTAGATAAAAAGTGGAATGCCAAAATGATTAATGTAATACTTCAAAATAGAGTATACATTGGCGAATTAATTCAAGGTAAAAAGAAGGTAGAAAATTATCGTACACATAAACTGGTTTCAACCAATAAAGATGAATGGATAATAACTGAAAATCACCATGAGCCAATTATATCTAAAGAAGATTTTGATAATGTTCAAGAAATAATTAAAAATAATAAATGTGCTAGAAGTAATAAAGAAAAAGATTTATTTTATAGTTTTTTGAAGTGTGCAGATTGTGGAAGTGCATTCACATTAAGAAAAGTTAAAAATTATGAATACTATCATTGTACGTCGTATGTAAGAAATGGCTCATGTACAAACCATTCTATAAGAAAAGATAAACTAGTTGGATTAGTAATTGAAGAACTAAATAAAAAGTTTAAAAGAAATAAAATTAATGTTTTAACAAGAGATATTTTATTAAAAAATATAAATAGTATCATTATATTTCAAAATGGAGAAGTTACAATAAATTTCAAATAAAGGAGTGAATATAGATGGAGAAAGAACAAGAAAATAGTTATCACAAAATCAACCTTAACTGGTATCCAGGACATATGGCAAAAACTAAAAAACAAATAATAGAAGATTTGAAGTTAATAGATATAGTTGTAGAAATATTAGATGCAAGAATACCAAAGTCTAGTAGAAATCCTGATTTGGCTGTATGGACAAAAGGAAAGAAAAAGATAATAGTGTTAAATAAATATGATTTAGCAGATGAGAAAGAAAATAAAAAATGGATTTCATATTTTCAAAAACAAGGGATGTCTGTTGTACTTACTAATTCTGTTTCAGGTGATGGAATAAATAATGTAATAAAAGAAATAGAAAAAGTTGGTGAAGAAAATAAGACAAACTTTGCTCAAAAAGGTAGAACAGGTAGAGCATTAAGAGTAATGGTAACAGGAATTCCTAATGTAGGTAAATCTTCTTTTATAAATAGAATAACAAAGAAAACATCAGCTGGTGTTGGAAATAAACCAGGCTTTACAAAACAAAAACAATGGATAAGAGTTAATGAAAAGATAGATTTAATGGATACTCCAGGTATTTTATGGCCTAAATTAGAACCAGAAGAAGTTGCGATTAATTTAGCTATAACTGGTACAATAAAAGACGAGATAATTGAAAAGATTGAGGTAGCATATTATTTACTAAAATATTTACTAGAAAATAATAGAGAAGAACTTTGCAACAGATATTCTTTAAAAATAGAAGATATTGATGAAATATTAAGTAATGAGAATCAAATGGAAAATGAAAATATAATGGAAGTATTATATTTAATAGGTAAAAAGAGAGGTGCTCTTGTATCAGGTGGACAAGTTGATGAAGACAAGGTTGCAAATCTTTTACTAGATGAATTTAGAAGCGGAAAACTTGGAAAAATAACTATTGAGAAAGTTGGAGATTAATGGAAGAATTAATAGAAAGAAAAAAGGATATATCAGAAGTAAAACTAATGCCACCTCTAGTATGGGCTTATGTTGGTGATAATGTATATGAATTATTTATAAGAACATATCTTGTAAATAATTCAAAAATGAATCCACATAAACTACATGTAGAGGCTATTAAGTATGTTAAGGCACAAGCACAAGCAGAAATATTAGAAGAACTACAAGATTTTTTAACTGATGAAGAAAAAGATATAGTAAGAAGAGGAAGAAATGCTGAAAATCATCATCTTCCTAAAAATGCAAATATAGCAGATTATTCTCATGCAACAGCATTTGAAGCATTAATTGGTTATTTATATTTAACAAAACAAGATGAAAGATTAAAAGAAATATTTAATAAAATAAAGGAAATAAAAAAATAAATTGGAAAGATATATTGATATATATAATAAAACAGAAAACTGCAATATAAAAGCAAAGATGTTCTATGATGATAAAAATAAAATTGAAAATGTCTTTGTTTTTTGTCATGGATTTTGTAGTGGAAAAGGAAGTAATTCAGTACAAGTAGTTGCAAATCGATTATTAGAATTAGGATATACATCTATATCCTTTGATTTCCCTGCACATATTGATAGTGAACAAAAGGAAGATAAACTAACAGTAAATGTTTGTGTTTCATACATTAATTCTGTTTTAGAATATATAAAAGAAACATATGGAAATAACGTAAAAATATCATTTTATGCAATAAGTTTTGGAGCATATATTTTAATGAATAAATTAATAGGGGATAATAATGAATATCAAAATATTATTTTAAGATCACCTGCATTTAATATGAAGGACATTTTAGTAAATTGTCTATTAAAAGACTCTTTTGAGAATTATAAAAATAATGGTATAGCAAAAGCTGGACATGAAGGAAAAATAGAAGTACCATATTCATTTTATGAAGATTTAATAAAGCATAATTTATATGAAATATATAAAGAAAAAAGAAAAATATTAATTATACAAGGAAAACAAGATGATACTGCTTTAATTGAAGATACATATAGATTTATAAGTAATAGGAAAGAAATCGAATTAATTGAATTAGATGGTGTTAAACATCATATGAGTCCAGAAGAAATAAAAGAATCTGTTGAAATAATGATAAATAAATTAAAGTAAAAAATATGTAAAAAATAGTGAGGTGTTACATAGTATGGATAATAGAATAAATAAACTAGCTTCAAATTTATTAAAACATTCAGTAAAATTGCAAAAAGGTGAAAACATTTTAATAGAAATGTTAGGAACAGATTGTTCAGATTTAGCTGATGAATTAATTAAACAAGCAAAAGAAATTGGAGCAAGCACAGAAATAACAATAACAGATTATAAAAAACTAAAAGAATTTTTATTAGTTTGTAGTGAAGAAGAGTTAAAAGAATATGCTGAAACTGATTTAGAAAAGATGAAAAAAGCAGATGCATATATAGGAATTAGATCAGCTAATCCAAGAGAACTAGATGGTATACCTAAAGAAAAGATGGAAATGTATAATAAACTTTATCAAATGCCAGTACATTTTGAAGAAAGAGTAAAAAATACAAAATGGTGTATTTTAAGATATCCAAATGAGTGGCTAGCAAAACTTGCTAAAATGAGTTTAGAGGAATTTACTGATTATTTCTATAAAGTATGCACAGTTGATTATGATAAAATGGAAAAGGCAATGGATCCTTTAAAAGAATTATTAAGCAATACAAAGAATGTACATATTATAGGACCTGGAACTGATTTAAGGTTTAGTGTTGAAGGAATACCTGCTGAAAAGTATTATGGAACATTTAATATTCCAGATGGAGAAGTAGCATCATGCCCAACCAAATACAGTGCTAATGGATATATAACATATAATACTGAAACAGTATATAATGGGATTACATTTAATAATATTTATTTTGAATTAAAAGACGGGAAAATAATAAAAGCAGAAGCAGGTGAAAAAACAAATGAACTAAATGAAATTCTAGATACTGATGAAGGTGCAAGATATATTGGAGAATTTGCATTTGGATTAAATCCATATGTAAAAAACACAATGGGAGATACTCTATTTGATGAAAAAGTAGCAGGAAGTTTTCATTTTACACCCGGAACTGCACTAGAAGAAAGTGATAATGGTAATAGATCAAATATTCATTGGGATATAGTTTGTATACAAACTCCAGAATTTGGTGGAGGAGAAATATACTTTGATGATGTACTAATTAGAAAAGATGGAAGATTTATATTAGAAGAATTAAAAAAATTAAATCCAGAAAATTTAATGTAAAAAAGAACTTTTCATAAGAAAAGTTCTTTTTGTTAAGGGTTAACAATATTTATCTAATACTTTTGTACTCTCATCATTTTCTTTTTCTAATTGTTTCAGGCTTTTCTTTGGTGTAGGTAATTCTTCAGGCATAGTTCCTCCAAGTTTTTTAATAGTATTTCTAACAGCTTTTCCAACTTCATGATGAGTAATGCAAGCTTTATTTTCTGTGTTTATTTTATCTCTTTTTAATTTAGATTCAGTTTGAGTTATACGGAATAGGTTAGCAGCTAATTCTTCGCTACACATGTTGTCTAAAATATCTTCTCTATATCTTAGACCTTTTCTTTTTGCAATATCATCAGCAGTTTCTCCATTATATAATCCCTTATAACCTTCATTATGAAACTTATCAAAGTTTTTAACACCTGCATTTCTTGCTGCAATATTTAGTGAATAATTACCTTTCTTTGTAAGATTTCTTTGATAGAATCGTTTTTCATCTTCTGTAAGCATACTGTATTCTTTTTCTGTAAGTTCTTGCTTTCTAGTTTGTACTGCAAAATATGTTTGAGCTAGGGCAATTACTTTTTTTCTTGAATCACCATTTTGAGCAATTAAGTAACATGCGTAACGAGTTAGTTTGTAATCTTTTATAATTTGTTCTCTACCTTTACCAGAAATTATTGGCTTGTCGGAGCCGACAAAACAATCAAGTACATTTATACCACTGTTTTCACAAGCATCCATTGCTTTTGAAATTACACCTTCAAATTTTCTCCATTCAGAATATTGAAGTATCTTTTGTAATTCTCTTGCATACCAAAATTCTTTTCCTTCTTCATCTGTGTGTTTAATACTTTCAAAATCATTTGTGTAATTTGTTTCTAATTCTTTTTTCATAAGAACCACTCCTTTATAATAGATTAGTTCTTACTACATTTATTGGTATATTATATATTACATTTATTATTACTTTTGAACTTATGTTTGTATTTTATCATCTTGATATTTTATTGTCAAGTAAAACTTTACTATATATAAAAATAAAAAAGAACTTTTCTTTTGAAAAGTTCTTTGAATTGGTGACCCCTACGGGAATCGAACCCATGATTCAGCCTTGAGAGGGCTGCGTCTTAACCGCTTGACCAAGGGGCCATATTTAATGCTTTTTAATAATAACATTTTTTTATTATTCTGTCAATGATTATTATAGTAAAAAAATAAACAAATTTTGCCAAAACACTTGTATTTTAAAGAAAAAGTGTGTATAATATTACAAGTATACAAAATGAACTTAAGGAGAGCGGAAACAAATTCCGCTCTTATTCTATGTTTAAAGGAGGATGAATATTTGGCAAGTATAGAAGATAGAGTTGAAGAATTAATTAAAAAGCCTATTGAAGATTTAGGATATTCACTTTATGACGTACAATATGCAAAAGAAGGAAAGGACTATTTTTTAAGAATATTCATAGATAATGAAAATGGAATTGACTTAAATGATTGTGAAAAAGTATCTAATGGAATAAATGATTTATTAGATAGTGCAGATTATATTAAAGAACAATACTTTTTAGAAGTATCTTCACCAGGAGTTGAAAGAGTTCTTAGAAAAGATAATCACTTACAAGAGAATATTGGAAACGATGTAGAAATTAAATTATTTAAACCTTTAGATGGAAAAAAAGAATATATTGGAACATTAAATAGTTTTGATGAATCAAATATATTTATTGAAGAAGACAGACTAATTACAATCGAAAGAAAAAATATATCATTAATAAAATTACATTACAATTGGTAATAAATAAAAGGAGGAGTTTAGAAAAATGAAGAAAAAAGTTACGAAACAAGGACCAGCAATCGATAGTACAGAATTAATACTTGCTATGGAGGAATTAGAAAAAGAAAGTGGAATTCAAAAAGAATACTTACTTGAATCTATAGAAACTGCACTAGTTACAGCATATAAGAAGAACTATGATTGTGAAGATGAAAATGTAAAAATTACAATGGATAAAGATACTGGAGAAATCCATATTTATATGCAAAAAGAAATAGTAAAAGAAGTTGAAAATGATAAAACACAAATGTCATTAGAAGAAGCTAAAGCAATAGATAAGAAATACAAAGTTGGAGACGTATATGAAAAAGAATTAGTACCAAAGAACTTTGGTAGAATTGCAGCAGGAACAGCAAAACAAGTTATTATCCAAAAAATTAGAGAAGCATCAAGAGAATACTTATACAATGAATTTAATGAAAGAAAAGGCGAAATAGTTTCTGGAATAGTTCAAAAAGCAGATGGTGGAGTAGTTGTAGTTGACTTAGGAAGATTAGAAGGAATAATGACAGTAAAAGAACAAATACCTACAGAAAAATATCACGTAAATGACAAAATTAGAGCATGTGTTATAGATGTTGAAAAAGGATTAAAAGGAAGTACACAAGTAATGATTTCAAGAGCACATAATGATTTTGTAAGAAAATTATTTGAACTTGAAATACCAGAAATATATGAAGGTTTAATAGAAATTAAGAGTGTATCAAGAGATCCAGGAAATAGATGTAAAGTTGCAGTTTATTCACAAAATCCTAACATAGACCCAGTTGGTTCATGTGTAGGACAAAAAGGAATAAGAATTCAAAATATAATCAATGAATTAAATGGTGAAAAAATGGATGTTATTGAATGGAACGAAGATCCAGCAATATACATATCTGCAGCATTATTGCCAGCACAAGTTATGGCGGTTGATGTTAAAGACGAAGAACATTTTGCACAAGTAATTGTTCCAGATGATCAATTATCTTTAGCAATTGGTAAATCAGGACAAAATGCAAGACTTGCAGCAAGATTAACAGGATGGAAAATAGATATTAAGAGTGAATCTCAATTCAGAGAAATGATTCAAGGTATGCAAAATGGAGAAGAGCCTGTAGAAGAAAAGGAAGAAGAAGTAGAAAAATAAAATAAGGACGTGAGGTTTTTGAAAAATATACCACAGAGAACATGTATAGGTTGTAATGAGGTAAAAAATAAAAATGACTTAATCCGTATAGTAAAAGACAAAGAAGGAAATATTTTTGTAGATAAAACAGGTAAAGCAAACGGAAGAGGTGCATATATATGTAATAATATAGAGTGCCTTGAGAAAATGATAAAAACAAAAAAATTAGAAAGAACATTTGAAGTAACTATATCACCTGAAATTTACGAAAAATTAAGAGGTGAAATGTAGTGAATAATAAGATATATGGATTAATAGGACTAGCAAGACGTGCTGGAAAAATTAATTTTGGAACAGAAAGTTCGATAGAACTTGTAAAAAACAGAAAAGCAAAATTAGTTATTGTTGCAGAAGATGCAGCAGAAAGAACTAAGAAAAATTTTAAAATAGAATGTGAAAAAGAAAACATTCCATTTAGAATATATGGAACAATAGAAGAATTAAGCAATGCAGTTGGGCAAGACAATAAAGCTGTATATGCTATTAAAGATGAAAATTTTGCAAAAGAATTAATAAAGAAAATTGATGGGGGTGAAATTATTGGGGAAGATTAAAGTGCATGAACTTGCAAAAGAATTAGGCTTAACCAGTAAAGAATTAATTGCAAAAGCAGAGGCTTTGGGAATAGAAGCAAAAACTCATATGAGTAGTCTTGAAGATGAAGATGTAGAAAGAATAAGAAAAGAAAGTACATCTTCTAAATCAGTAGAGAAGAAAACTCAAGAGAAAGCAAAAGAAGAAAAGAAACCAGCTGCACCAGTAATAATTAGAAGAGAAGTAATTATTGAAGATGAAGCAGATAAACAAAGAGAAAAGGAACAAAAACAAGCAGAACAAAAAAATAAACACGTTGGTTTTGTAGAAAGAAATAAAAATGCAGATTACAATATTGTATATCGTAATAAACCTACAAAACCAATGACTGTTAGTGAATTATTTGGAATTGGTAAAAAAGAAGAAACTAAAAAAGAAGAAGTTAAAAAACAAGAGGTTTCTGTTCAAAAAGTTGAAAAAACAGATGTTGAAAAACCAGTTACTGAAGAACCAAAGAAGGTTGAAACACCAGCTCCAGTACAAGAAAGAAATAATACACGTAATTTTGATAATAATAGAAATAATAATTTTAGAAATGATAACAGAAATGGTTTCCAAAATAGAAATAATTTTAATAGAGATGGACAAAATAATAGAGGAAACTTCCAAAACAGAGATAATCGTTTTAATAATCAAAATAGAAACAATAATAATGGTGGAAACTTTAATAGAGAAAGAAGACCACTTGATAATAAAGGCATTGATAAAAACATAAAAGATATAATGGCAATAGATGTTCCTGAAAAAGAAAATCAAAGAGACTTTAGCTCAAAAGCAATAGATAAAGCTAAAAATGAAAGAAAAGAAGAAAAAAATCAAAAAGCAGCAAGAAATAACAAAAAAGGTTCAAGATTTAATGAAGACTTTGATGGTGGAAAATTAAAAGGATTAAAACAAGTTGATAGATTATCAAATATGTTTGACGACCAAGAAGGTGGAATGCTTGATTACTACGATTTAAGTTCATCAAGGGGAAAGAAAAACAAGAAGAAAGTTAAAGAAGAAAGCAAACAAAAAATATTCCAATTAACTGAAATAACAATTCCAGAAACAATTACAGTAAAAGACTTAGCAGTTGAATTAAAGAAAACTGCTGCAGAAGTTATTAAAAAATTATTTGGATATGGAATAATGGCTACAATAAATAATGAAGTAGATTTCGATACAGCATATTTAGTAGCAGAAGAGTTTGGAGTAACAGCTAAAAAGAAAGTTGAAGTAAAAGAAGAAGATATTCTATTTGATGATTCTGAAGATAAAGAAGAAGAATTACAAGATAGACCACCAGTAGTTGTTGTTATGGGGCACGTTGACCATGGTAAAACTTCGCTTCTAGATGCAATTAGAGAAACTAATGTAATAGAAGGAGAAGCAGGTGGAATTACTCAAGCAATTGGTGCATATAAGGTTAAAGTAAATGATAGAGAAATAACTTTCTTAGATACACCAGGACACGAAGCATTTACTTCAATGAGAGCAAGAGGCGCTCAAATTACAGATATAGCTATTCTTGTTGTTGCAGCTAATGATGGTGTTATGCCTCAAACAGTTGAAGCTATTAACCATGCAAAAGCAGCAAATGTTCCAATTATAGTTGCTGTAAATAAAATAGACTTACCTGAAGCTAATGTAGATAAAGTAAAACAAGAATTAATGAATTATGAATTAGTACCAGAAGAATGGGGTGGCCAAACAATATTTGTTCCTATCTCTGCAAAAAAACGTATGAATATAAATGACTTATTAGAGATGGTATTATTACAAGCAGATGTTATGGAATTAAAAGCAAACCCTAATAAACAAGCAAAAGGCACTGTTATTGAAGCTAGACTTGATAAAGCAAAAGGACCTATAGCATCAATGCTTGTACAAAGAGGAACATTAAATCTTGGAGATACTATAGTTGTTGGATCATCAATTGGTAGAATAAGAGCAATGAAAGATGATAAAGGACAAAAAGTTAAGAAAGCAGGACCTTCTACACCAGTAGAAGTAATGGGATTAACAGAAGTGCCAGAATCTGGAGAAACATTCTATGAAGTTAAAGATGAAAAAATGGCTAAACACTTAATAGAGAGAAGAAAACGTACACAAAGAGAAAAAACAATGAATGCAATGACTAAAGTTACATTAGATAACTTATTTAGTCAAATGGAACAAGGTAACTTAAAACAATTAAATATAATTGTTAAAGCTGATGTTCAAGGTTCAGCAGAAGCATTAAAACAATCACTTGAAAAATTATCTGATGATGAAGTTAAAGTAAGAGTAATACACAGTGCAGCAGGTGCTGTTACAGAATCTGATGTAACACTTGCTAAAGTTGCAAATGCTATTATAATTGCATTTAACGTTCGTCCAGTTGCAACTGCAAAAACGGCAGCTGAAAAAGATGAAGTTGAAATTAAACAATATTCAGTAATTTACCAAGCAATTGATGATGTAAAAGCCGCAATGAAAGGTATGCTTGATCCCGTATATGAAGAAAAAGTTATTGGAAATGTTGAAGTAAGACAAACATTCAAAGTATCAAATGTTGGTACAATTGCAGGTGCATATGTACTTGATGGAAAAATTGAGAGAAATGCAGGAGTTCGTGTACTTCGTGAAAATGTTGTTATACATGAAGGTAAGCTTGTTTCATTAAAACGTTTCAAAGATGATGTTAAAGAAGTAGCAAAAGGATATGAATGTGGTATGCAAATTGAAAACTACAATGACCTTAAAGAAGGAGACATTATTGAAGTTTATATTATGGAAGAAGTTAAACGTTAGAAGGAGGGCATTATGCCAAAGAACGAAAATAGATTAAACAGAATTAATGAAGAATTAAAAAAAGAAATAAGTCAAATTATTTCTTTTGAACTTAAAAATCCTGATGCAACAGGTTTAATTAGTGTTACAAAAGTAAAGATTACACCTGACCTAAAATATGCAAAAGTATATGTTAGTATGTTAAATAGCAAAAGTAATGAAAAAACACTTGAAGCACTAAAAAAATCAGCAGGATATATAAGAAGTGAGATAGCAAAAAGAGTTAATTTAAGAATAACACCAGAATTAGTTTTTGAAGAAGATGATTCTATGGAATATGGTGAAAAAATAGACAAAATATTAAAAGACCTAAATAAGTAATCGAAAGGAGAAAAATGATGACTACCTTAGATAATATTTTAGAAGAAGTAAAAAAAGCAAATTCTATTGTTATACTTACTCATGAAAATCCTGATGGAGATGCAATAGGTAGTAGTTTAGCTGCATATATTGGTTTAAAAGAAATAAATAAAGATGTTGAAGTTATAATACCTGAATTACCTAGAGTTTTTAGTTTTTTACCATGTGCAGATGAAATAAAAAAAGAAGGTACTAGAGAAAATTATGATTTAGCAATTGCATTAGACTGTGCATCTTTAAAGATGTTAAATGGTTGGGCACATTATTTTGAAAATGCAAAAGCTAAAGTAGTAATAGACCATCATAGTACAAATACAATGTATGGAGATCACAATTTTGTTAATCCAGATTCTCCAGCGTGTGCACAAGTTTTAATTTCTATGTTTGAAAATTTTGAAATAAACATATCACAAGAAATGGGAACTTGCATATTAACTGGAATAATTACAGACACAGGAGGATTCCAATACTCAAGTGTAACACCTGAGACATTCGAATTTGCTGCAGAATTATTAAAAAGAGGAGTAAATGTTTCAGATATATATAAAAGAGTAATGGATACAAAATCAAGAGCTAATTTTGAATTAAGAAAAAGAACCCTTGATAGAATGGAATTTTTCGAAGATGGAAAAATTGCATTTACATATATTACAATGAAAGATTTAGAAGAAACAAATGCAGAGCCAGGTGATCATGAAGGAATAGTAAATGAAGGAAGAGCGATTGAAGGAGTTGAAGTATCAATTTTCTTAAGAGAAACTGAAAAAGGATTTAAAGCTTCTCTTCGCTCAAATGACTATTTAAATGTATCTGATGTTTGTATGATATTTGGTGGTGGAGGACACTTCCACGCAGCAGGATGTACTATAGATACATCCTTAGAACAAGCAAAGGAAAGAATACTAAATCAAGTAAAAAATAATTTATAGATAAAAAGCGACTTTAAGGTCGTTTTTTATTTTACATTTATGAATTTTAAAATTGTTTCATTGAAAAATAACGCTTTGATTGTAAAGATTGTGGATGGTAAGATTATTATTGATTTTAATATGTAAGTATGAAAAAATATATAAAAAAATAAAAAAAGATTGAAAAAGAAATTCTGTTAAATTATAATAAAAGAAAAAGTACAAAAGAGGTAAAAAAATGAGAATGAATAACCAAAGAGGAATTACTTTAGTAGCACTAGTAATAACTATTATAATATTAATAATATTAGCAGGAATTGGATTAAGTGTTGTTTTAGGAGAAAATGGGCTAATTGAAAAAGCAAAATCTGGTGCAGCATCATATCAAGATGAGTCAATTAAGGAAAAAATAAATTTGGCTGTTATAAGTGCTAGTGCAAATTCAGAAGCAAAAGTAAATGAAAATGTATTGGAAAATGAGTTAGATAATGCATTGGGAAAAAATCAATATACATTTACAATAGATGAAGATAAAGGGGAAATAGTTGTAATATATAAAGAAAAAGAATACAAAATAAAAATTGGTGGAGTTGCTTCAATTGAAGATGATAGTGAAAAAACAGGAGGAATGTCAATACAAAATGATCCTGCAGGAAAAAATGAAATGGGATCAGATACAAGTTCTACAGAATGGGATAATAATGTGACACCTAAAACTGCAAAACTTGATTTAGGAGAAACTGTAAATTTAAGATTAAAGAAAGTAGCTGCACTTGCAAATGGAAAAACAGAAGCAGAAGTAAGTAGTTATACAGTATATAATTCAGAAGATACATATATAAAATCAATAGTATGGAGCAATTCGGCTCCAACTACAGAACAAAAAGTAAAATATGGACAATTAGCAATGACAGCAGATTCTGTATTAGGAATGGATGTTGATGGAACAACAAATGAATTAATAGTAAGTAATGTGCCAATATGGGCGTGGTTTGATACAACAACAGGAACAATGTATATATATAGTGAAGATTCAACAATAGATATGCATCCACATTCAGAAAGAATGTTCCAAGGAATGAAAAATTTGGAAACAATATCAGGATTAAGCCATTTTGTTTCAAGTGAAGTTACATCAATGAGATGTATGTTTAAAGATACAAAAGTTTCTGATTTTACAACTATAAATGGTTGGGATGTAACAAAAGTTAAAACAGCAATAAAAGCAAATGTAAATTTACCAGGAAATAATGGATTTTATTGGACATGTAATAATGTGACAGATCATAATCATCCATATTATACAACTGTAAAAGGTTGGTGGGATGATGAAGGTACATTACATAAGGATTTCAAAGATATACCATACACAATAGCAGGAATGAGAAAAAATTTATTGACTATTGATGGTAGAGAATACATAAAACAAGGATATGACAATTGTTTAGCTTTCAATTTAATTAATGATAATTATTGTTTCCCAATATTAGTTTCAACATCAGCAGATGGAGTAGGCTGTACAAATTCAGGATCTCCTTATGAAGGAACATATCAAATGCCAAATGGAGAAAGTAAAACATTTTATTGTAAAGTGCCATATGGATATGGAAAAAATTATGAAAAGACAATGTATGCTGTAAGTGTTGATATACAATCAACTTTGCAACAGAACGATTATTTACAAATCGCAACTGCAGTAATAGATTCTTATGGTGCTGATAAATTCTTTGGAGAATTTAGTGAATGGTACTATAGCAATGAAATAGAAGATTATTATAAGATTGAAGCATCTGATTCGTATTATAATTCAAATATAACTTTTGTTGCTGGTCCTGTTGGTGCAGTTTATGATGATCCAGATAAAATTTGGCTTACAGAAAGTGGAAATTATGGAGAACATTGGTTAAAGATTGAATTTAAAAATCCTCAATGTATAAAAAGTTACTATTTAAATGGAGCTTTTACTAGCAGTGGACATCTTTACAAATTCTATATGCAAGCAAGTAATGATGGAACAAATTGGGTAAATATAGAAGGAGAAACAGTACATGATGGAGTTGACTATGATTCAGGCGTATTTAATATAGATATAGACAATAACACATCATATAAGTTTTATAGAATGTATTTCCCAGAAGGTGGATGGGCATCAGGAAACTCTGGATTTGCAATTAGACTTTTAAAACTATATAAATAGAAGATATTAATAAAAGAATAATTTCAATGGTTTAGTTGAAATTATTCTTTTATTTTGGTACAATAATACACATGGAGAGAAAAATGGAAAATATAAGTGGAATAATAATAATTAATAAAGAGAAAGAATATACATCACATGATGTAGTAGCAAAAGTAAAGAAAATATTGAATATAAGTAAAGTGGGACATACAGGTACTTTAGATCCAAATGCTACAGGAGTACTTCCACTTTTATTAAATGATGGAACAAAACTTTCAAAATATTTAATAAATCATGATAAGGAATATAAAGTAACATTAAAACTAGGAATAAAAACAGATACAGCAGATGGAGAAGGAAATGTTGTAGAAGAAAGAAATGTTGAGTTTGATGAATTAAATTCAGTAGAAGAAACGTTAAATTCATTTATAGGAAAACAAGAACAAGTTCCACCTATATATTCTGCAATAAAAGTAAAAGGCAAAAAGCTTTACGAATATGCAAGAGAAGGAAAAAATGTGGAAATCGCTCCGAGAAAAATAGAAATATATAATATTAAGTTAGAAAAAATAAATAAAGAAACAAATGAAATTGAATTTATAGTAGAATGTTCAAAAGGAACATATATAAGAAGCTTATGTGAAGATGTTGCTACAAGATTAGGTACAATAGGATATATGAAAGAACTTGAAAGAATAAAAGTTGGAGAGTTTGAGATAAGTAAAGCAATAACAATTAATGATTTAGAAAATAATATTGAAAACTTAGATAAATATATAATTACAATGGAAGAATTGTTAAAAGATTATCCTGAAATAATTGTAAAAAACAAAGAACAAAAATTATTTTTGAATGGTGTAAACTTAAAAACTGACCAAGAGGATGGATTATATAGAATCTATTTTGAAAATGAAACTGAGTTTGTAGGAACTCGGAACAGTAAGTAATGGTAAGCTAAAGAGAGATATTATTTTAAAATAAAAAAAATAATGGATACAAACCACCAAATTCAATTTAATTTTAACATGAAAAAATAAGTTAATCAAATAAGAAAAAATTAGATAAAATTAGAAAAAATGAGATTAAAAGAGATAAACATATCCTTAATATAAAATTTGAATAATTTTAAGCAAATTTGGGGTTGAAATCCAAAAAATTATATGCTAATATATAGATACCAAAAAGAAAAACAGAGAAAAATTAAATAGAAAATCCCTGCGTGGTGCGTATAGATCGAAATTTTTTTACCAACAAATTTTTAAGGGGAGTCTGCCTTTGGGAGTGGCGTGCAAGCTTGCATTTTATGTAAGAAGCCCAGGAGCTTTCAACAAGACACCCACCTGTGCAAACAGGTATAAAAATTTTCTTCATCCTACGGCTAAGGTGGGGTATTTTCTTTTTTTTTAATGAAAAATTACCCATTAGGGACGTTTCCAAATGGGAAATCTGTTATTTTTTGGTAGTTTTATTTTCAGAGATTAAAAAAAGTCAAGTTTAACTTGACTTTTTTATAATGAATTATTTTTTATTTACTTTGTCTTTTAAAGCTTTTCCTGCTTTGAATACAGGCATTGTAGAAGCTGCTATTTTGATTTCAGCACCAGTTTGTGGGTTTCTACCTTTTCTAGCTGCTCTTTTTCTTGTTTCGAAAGATCCAAATCCAACTAATTGAACTTTTCCACCTTTCTTTAATTCAGCTTCAACTGATTCGATTATAGCGTTTAATGAAGCTTCTGCTGCTTTTTTAGAAGCACCTGTTTTTGTAGCGATTGCTGCAACTAATTCTGCTTTGTTCATTATAAATTCCTCCTTTTCTAAATTTGATAAGATATTATCACGAAAGATTTATAAAATCAATAGTTTTATTAAAATTTTAATAGAAAAAGTTGAAAAATGATGAATTTTGGAAGGTAAAAAAGATAAAATAATATTTGCATAAACCTAGATTTATGATATAATAACGAAAAAATAAAAGGAAGAAAGATATGCAAAAATTTTTTGTAGAAAATAATCAAATTTGTGATTCAAAGGTTTCAATAACAGGATCTGATATGAATCATATAGTAAATGTACTTAGAAAGAAAAAAAATGATACTGTTTTAATAGGAAACAAAGAAGATTCAAAAACATATATAGCACAAATAGAACAAATAAATGCAGATGAAGTTATACTTAATATAACAGATGAACTTGATGAGACATCAGAACCAAATGTAGAAATAGATTTATACCAGGGGTTGCCTAAATTTGATAAAATGGAATTAATAATTCAAAAAACAACTGAACTTGGTATAAGCTCAATAATTCCACTAGATATGTCAAGATGTATTGTAAAGTTAGATGAAAAAGACTCTAAAAAGAAAATTGAAAGATGGCAAAAGATTGCTGAAGTTGCAGCAAAACAAAGTAAAAGAGGTAAAATACCTGAAATAAAAGACAAAATGAAACTAAAAGAAATATCAAACATTATAAAAGAATATGATGTTTTTATAGTTGCGTATGAAGAAGAGAATCAACAAACATTAAGACAAACATTAAGAGAAATAGAAAAAAGAGAAAATTATAAAATTGGAATTTTGGTTGGACCAGAGGGTGGCATTTCAAATGAAGAAGTTGAAATATTAAAATCATTTGGATGTAAAAGTGTAAGTTTAGGAAAAAGAATTTTAAGAACTGAAACTGCACCTATTGCAATGACTTCTAATATTTTATATGAATTAGAAAAGTAGGAGGATATTTTTATGGCAGAAGAACCAAACGATAATAAAGAAAAAATGAAAAGTAGCACTGACATAAACGATTTAGTTGAAGAGGTAGAAAGACTTCTTAGGGAAGTAGAAGAAAAAGAAAAAATCGAAAATGAAAAAGATGGAAATAGAGATGATGATATTGCAGGAGAAATAAAAGCAATTTTAGAAAAGCCCGATAAGAAACAAAGAAAAAGAAAAGAAGAAACACAAAAAGTAGATATAAAAAATGAAATTAAAGTTGAAGAAGAAGTTAAACAAAGAATAGAAACGCAAAAAAGAGGAAGAGGTAGACCTAAAAAAATAACTTATATTCAAGAAGAAAAAACTGAAGAAAATATATATGAAAAAAAAGAAGAAAAAATATTAATAGAAAAACCAATAATTGAAAAGAAAACTGATTCTTCTGAATTAATAACAATCAAAGGTGAAACGAAAGAAATAACAATAAGCAGAAAACAACTTGAAAAAATAGAAAACGAAATTAGAAAACAAAAAGATATTCCTAAACAGGATAGAGATATAATAAATAAGAAGATTTTTAAAAATATATTTATAGGTATACTTATTGTTCTTTATTTTATTTCATTAAATCTAGGATTCTTGAAATTAAAAGAAGAAACATTTTTAAATGATATAAGAGTATTTAGTGGAATATTAATAGCTACAACTATTTTTATTTTTGAAAAAGCATATAGAAAAGAAAGTATAGAATTTACAGTTATGGGAATCGAATTTCTTGTTCTATCTATAGTTACATTACTTACAAATTACATTTATACTGAATTTTATACAAGATTTCCATACATAATAAATACAGTATCAATGTTTTTTGCAATATATTATGTAGGAAAATCTATAATATCTTATATAAAAATGAGAAAAGCGGTTTTAAAGAAAATAAGTGATATTAGAAATATAATTAATAGGAGTAAATAATGAAAAGTATGACAGGCTTTGGAAGAGCCAAATTAGAAAAAAATGATAGAATATATAATATAGAAATAAAATCTGTTAATCATAAATATTGTGATATATCTATAAAACTTCCAAGAAGTTTAAGTTATATGGAAGAAAAACTAAAAAAAGAAATTAGTGCAAATATTTCAAGAGGAAAAATAGATGTATTTGTTACATTTGAAAATTACAGTGAAGCTGGAAAAGAAATAATAATAAATAAAGAACTTGTAAAAGAATATATGGAAAAATTTACAGATATAGCAAAAGAAACTGGACTTAGTCTTGACCTCCCTGTTACAGAAATTACAAAACTTCCTGATGTACTTACAATAAAAGAAACAGATGATGATGAAGAAATAATAGAAAATGAATTAATGGAATGTCTAAAAAATGCAATTGATAATTTTGTTTCTATGAGAGAAATAGAAGGAAATAAAATAAAAGTAGATTTAACTGAAAGAATAAATCGAATAGAGAAGGAAAAAGAAAAAATTTCTGAATATTCTACTAGACTTATTGACGAATATGTAGTAAAATTAAAGGAAAGAGTTAGTAAACTCTTAAACACAGATATTATTGATGAATCAAGACTAGCAATGGAAGTAGTATTATATGCAGACAAATGCTCAGTAGAAGAAGAACTTACTAGATTA
The DNA here is from genome assembly GCA_017934475.1 of Clostridia bacterium. GTDB lineage: Bacteria > Bacillota > Clostridia > TANB77 > CAG-508 > UMGS1663. Next base: position 46,802 of record JAGBJN010000007.1, read on the forward strand.
GACAGTCACATATATCAATTTAGAAACTTAATTGAAGAAGAGACACCAATAGGCAAGAAAATTGATTTTTTAATTCAAGAAATGAATAGAGAAACAAATACAATGGGATCAAAATCTGGTAGTATTGAAATAACAAATGTAGTAGTAAATATAAAAACAGAATTAGAAGATATTAGAGAACAGATTCAAAATATCGAGTAAGGAGGTTTTTATGAAACTGATTAGCATAGGTTTTGGTAATATTGTGTCCTCAGACAGAATTATTACTATTGTAAGTCCTGAGTCTGCACCTATAAAAAGAATTGTGCAGGATGCAAAAGAAAAGGGAACATTAATAGATTCTACATGTGGTAGAAAATCAAGAGCAGTTTTGGTTATGGATTCAGGTCATGTTATATTATCTGCAATTCAGCCAGATACAATAGCATCAAGATTAGAAAAAAATATTGAAATAGAAGATTAAAGGAGGGAATAATAATGATAGTAAAACCTACAACAGCTGAACTATTAGAGAAGACAGGTGAAAATAAATTCTGCCTTGTTATTGCAACAGCAAAAAGAGCAAGACAAATTTCAAATGGATCAGAAAGATTAGTTAATTCTGATGAAAGATCAACTGTAACAGTTGCAGCAGAAGAATTAGCAGAAGGAAGGGTAAAAATATGTTAGTTCTACTTTCAGGTGTTTCTGGTGCAGGAAAAGATACAATAAAAAAAGAATTAATTAAAAGAATGGATAATGTTATATCTCTTCCATCATATACTACAAGAGCAATGAGAGAAGGAGATGTAGCAGGCGAAACTTATAATTTTGTTTCAAAAGAAGTATTTGAGCAAATGATTGAAAATGGTGAATTATATGAATATGATTTACATCATGAAAATTATTATGGTACATCTAGAAAGCTTATGAATGAAAAAATTCAAAGTGGAAAAATAATAGTTAAAGATATGGATGTTAATGGAGTTGAAAACTTAATTAATATTTTAAGGAAAGATACAAAGGTTGTTACTATATTTTTACGAGTTCCAAAAGATGTACTTGAAGCAAGATTAAGAAACAGAGTAGATGCACCAAGTGATGAAGAAATAGAAATGAGACTTAGTAGATTTGAATATGAAGAATCTAAGATAAGTACATATGATTACATAATGAAAAACAATGACTTAGAAAAAAGTTTAGCAGTTATACAAACTATTATTGAAAAAGAATATAAATTAAAAGAAACAGAATTTTAAAATTCTGTTTCTTTTAGTTTACATTAACTAAAAAAAATGATATAATATCAAACATAGTTAGGGGAAGTGAGAATATGGATTTTATTAAAAGTCAAGAAGAAAAATTAAAAGGAATAATAAAAGAAAGTGGTTATGAGATAGAAAAAGTTACATTAGTGCCATCTTCAAGACCAGATCTTGGACAATATCAATTTAATGGAGTGATGGAACTTGCTAAAATAAATAAAATGAATCCAAGAATAATTGCAGACGCAATAGTAGAAAAAATGAAAGAATCATCAGACTATTCAGATGTTAATGTAGCAGGACCTGGATTTATAAATATAACTTTTTCAGATGATGTTTTAAGTAGATATATAGATGAAATAAGAAAAGATGTAAATGTTAATATAGAAAAACAAGACAAAAAGAAAATTGTTATAGATTATGGTGGACCAAATGTTGCAAAAGCTCTTCATGTTGGACACTTAAGATCAGCAAATATTGGAGAAGCATTAAAAAGACTTGCAAGAGAAGTTAATTTTGAAGTAATTGGAGATATACATTTAGGCGATTGGGGAAGACCTTTAGGGTTAGTTATTCTTGAACTAAAGAAACGTTATCCAGATTGGGTATATTTTAATGAAAATTATGAAGGAGATTATCCAGAAACTTGCCCTATAGAAAATAAAGATTTAGAGGAAATTTATCCATATGCAAGTGCAAAAGCGAAAGAAGATGAAGAATACTTAGAGGAAGCAAGACTTATAACAACAAAATTACAACAAAAAGAAAAAGGTTATTACGATTTGTGGAAACAAATAGTTAAAATATCTTCAGATGAAGTAAAAAGAACATATGATAAATTAAATGTTTCATTTGATTTATGGTATGGTGAGAGTGATGCTGATGAATATGTACAGCCAGTAATAAATTATTTAAAAGAAAAAGGATTAACTTCTGAAAGCCAAGGAGCGCTTGTAATAGATGTTAGTTTGCCAGGAGATACTACTGAAATTCCTCCATTATTACTTGTAAAATCTAATGGTGCTGTATCTTATGAAACAACAGATTTAGCAACAATATGGCAAAGAATGAAGGATTTTAATCCAGATGAAATTTGGTATGTTGTAGATAAAAGACAAGAATTACATTTTGAACAAGTATTTAGAGCTGCATATAAATCAGGAATAGTACCTGAAAATGTTAAACTTGAATTTATTGGATTTGGAACAATGAATGGAAAAGATGGAAAACCATTTAAAACAAGAGATGGTGGAGTAATGCGTCTTGCAGAGTTAATGGAAACAGTAAGAGAAGAAACATTAAAGAAGTTCAATCCAAATATTACAGGAAAAGAAAGAGATGAAATATCTGAACTTGTTTCAGTTGGTGCATTAAAATATGCTGACCTTTTGCCAAATAGATCAACAGATTACATATTTGATATAGAAAAATTTAGTGATTTCAATGGAAAAACAGGTGTATATATCTTATATTCAACAGTAAGAATGAGATCATTATTATCTAAAGCAAAGGAAGCAGGAGAAGAAATAGGTTCTGTAACAAAATTTGCAAATGAAACAGATAGAAATGTAGCACTAAAATTACTAGAGATGCCATCAAGCATAAATGAAGCAATGTATGATAAATCACTTAGTGAAATATCTGAATATTTATATCAATTAATAAATACATATAATAATTTCTATAATGCTAATAAAGTATTAGGAGAAGAAGATGTAGAACTTAAAAAATCATGGCTTGGACTTACAAAAGCAACATATAATGCAGTTTCAGTACTTTTAAATATATTAGGAATTGAAGAACCTGAAAAAATGTAAAATAAATAAGGAAATTATGAGAAATAAAATTAAAAAGTGATATAAAATATAAAACCACAACAAAATATTGTTGTGGTTTTATTGTGCAAAATAAAAATTTTTGATATACTAATCTAAAGTTTTTAAGAAAGGAGAAAAACATGATTGCACAAGTTATATTAAACTCTAATGCAAAAGATTTAGATAGAACATTTGACTATGAAATACCAGAAGAAATGCAAGATAAAATAAAAATAGGTAATCGTGTTATAGTTCCTTTTGGAAGAAGAGTAGAAGAAGGGTTTATTGTTGGATTTGTTGATGAGTCTGAGTTTAAAACTAAACCAATAATTTCATTTGAAGAGAATGAATTTATAAATGAAGAAAAGATTGAGATGGCAAAATGGATTGCTAAAAGATATTTTGCAAATTTATCAGATAGTTTAAAACTAATGTTACCACCTGGAACAACAAGTAAAAATTTTGATAATAGAGTCAAAGAAAAAACTGAAAAATTTGTATATTTAGTAAAAACAAAAGATGAAATAGAAGAATTAATTTTGTCTAAAAAAATAAAATCTGAAAAACATATTAGAGCGTTAAGATTTTTATTTAGCAATAATGGAATAATGGTATCAGAACTTGAAACACTTACGGATATTTCAAAAAGCATAATAAAAACGTTAGAAAGAAATGGTTATTTAGAAATAAAAGAAGAGCAAATAGACAGAAATCCTTTTGCTAACAGGGCTGTAAAAAGAACAAAAAAATTAACACTTACGGAAGAACAAGATATAGCATTTAATAAAATAAAAATGAATGAATATAAAGAATACTTATTACTTGGAGTAACAGGCTCAGGAAAAACAGAAATATATATGCAACTAATAGAAGAAAATTTGAAAAATAATAAATCAAGCATAATGTTAGTTCCTGAAATTTCACTTACACCTCAAATGGTAGATAATTTTATGGCAAGATTTGGAGAAGAAAGAATAGCGCTATTACATAGTAAATTAAGTGTTGGTGAAAGATTTGATACATGGAATAGAATTGTAAGAGGAGATGCTAAAATAATAATAGGAGCACGTTCTGCAATATTTGCTCCTGCAAAAGAAATAGGATTAATTATAATTGATGAAGAACATGATAGTTCTTATCAATCAGAAATGACACCAAAATATAATGCTAAAGAAGTAGCAAGATATATTGCAAATAAAAATAATTGTCCACTTGTTTTAGGAAGTGCAACCCCTGATATGCTTTCATATAAAAAAGCATTAGAAGGGAAAATAGAATTATTAGAATTAACCAAAAGAGCTAATAATGCAAGTCTTCCTGAAGTAGAAATTGTTGATTTAAGAGATGAATTAGCACATGGAAATCATTCAATGATAAGTAGAAAACTAAAAGAAGAAATAGAAAAAAATCTTGAAAATAAAGAACAAACACTACTATTTTTAAATCGAAGAGGTTATTCAACTTTCATAATGTGCAGAGATTGTGGATATACAGTTAAATGTAAGAATTGTAATATAACAATGACATATCATTTAAAACAAGATAAATTGAAATGTCACTATTGTGGATATGAAACAAAAAGAGTAACAATTTGCCCAGAATGTTCAAGTACAAATATAAGATATTTTGGAACAGGAACTCAGAAATTAGAACAAGAAATAAACAAACTATTTCCAAGTGCAAGTACAATAAGAATGGACATAGATACAGTTACAAAAAAGAATTCTCATGAAGAAATATTAAATAAGTTTAAAAATGAAAATATTGATATTTTAATAGGAACACAAATGATAGTAAAAGGACATCATTTCTCAAATGTGTCATTAGTTGGAGTTATAGCAGCAGATAGTTCATTAAATATAGAAGATTTCAGAGCAAATGAAAGAACATTCCAACTATTAACACAAGTAGAAGGAAGAGCAGGAAGAGAAAAAAAGAAAGGAAGAGTTATTGTTCAAACATATAATCCAGATAGTGTTGCAATTGAACTTGCAAAAGAACAAAATTATAAAGAATTCTATGAGAGTGAGGTTGGTATAAGAAAACAATTGAAATATCCTCCTTTTTGTGATATAATAATGCTTAGTTTTAGCTCTTCATATGAGCAAGATGTAATAAATCAAAGCAAGAAAATTTACCAATATTTAAAGAAAAGAGTTATTGAAGAAAATATAGGAATAATATTATATAGTCCAGTACCTTCTCCAATTGATAAAATAAAGAATAAATTTAGATGGAGAATAATAATTAAATGCTTATATGAAGATAATATAAATAAATTATTACAAGATATGTTAGAAGAAAATGAGATTAAGAAAAATGTTAGAATTTCAATTGAAATTAATCCATATAATATGATGTAATAAATAATATAAAACAATAAAAAAGAATAATGAAAGGAGTAATAAAAGTGGCAATTAGAGAAATAAGAAATGAACAAGATGAAATATTAAGAAAAAAATCAAGAGAAGTAGAAGTTGTTGATGATAAAATAAGGGAACTTTTAAATGATATGGTTGATACAATGCATAAATATAATGGTGTTGGCTTAGCAGCCGTTCAAGTAGGAGTTTTAAAGAGAGTAATAGTAATAGACTTATATGATGATAAAGGAATATACAAATTAGTAAATCCAGTAATAGTTAAGGAAAAAGGAGAACAAGAGTGTGAAGAAGGTTGTCTAAGTTTTCCTAATAAATATGCACAAGTTGTAAGACCGATGGAAGTAACTGTTGAAGCATTAGATGAAAATGGAAAGAAAATAAAAGTAAAAGGAAAAGGTCTTTTAGCACAAGCACTATCACATGAGATAGATCACTTAAATGGTGTACTATTTGTAGATAAGATGTTACCAGGAACAATGCAATATGTAGAACCAGAAAAGTAATGAAAGAAGTGATTATATGAATATATTATTTATGGGAACACCTGACTTTGCTTTAGAGTCTTTAAAGGCTCTAGTAGAAGCAAACTACAATATTATAGGTGTTGTAACAAACCCAGATAAACCAAAAGGAAGAGGAATGAAAATGATTCCTCCTGAGGTAAAAGAATATGCCTTAGAAAGAAATATTCCAGTATACCAACCTGTAAGAGTAAAAAATAATACTGAATTTATAGACAAAATGAAAGAATTAAATCCTGATGTAATATGTGTTGTGGCTTATGGAAAAATATTACCAAAAGAAATCTTAGATATTCCTAAATATGGATGTATAAATGTACATGGTTCAATACTTCCAAAATATAGAGGAGCAGCTCCAATACAATGGGCAGTATTAAACGGAGATAAAGAGACTGGAGTTACAACAATGTTTATGGATATTGGAATGGATACTGGAGATATTATAGATATTGAAAAAACAGAAATTGGAACAGACGAAACTACAGGAGAGCTTTGGGATAGACTTGCAATAATGGGAGGAAAACTTTTAGTTCAAACTTTAAAGGAAATTGAGGAAGGTACAGTTACAAGAACTAAACAAGGTGAAGATTTTTCAATGGCTCCAATGCTAAATAAAGAAATGGCAAAAATAGATTGGGAAGAAAAGACAGCAGAAGAGATTCATAATTTAGTAAGAGGGTTAAATCCAATTATGGGAGCAGTGACTTTTCTTGGAGAAAAGAAAATAAAGTTTTGGAAGGTTCAAGTTGTAACAGTTGATGATTTAATAACATGGTTTCCTGAACTTGAAGAATATAGTTACAAAATAAATGAATTAACTCCAGGATGTGTAATGTTTGCATCAGATAAAAAAGGTCTATTTATAAAGGCAAATGAAGGAATAATAAGTGTACTTGAAATTCAAGGTGAAAATGCAAAAAGAATGCCAATAGGTGATTTTTTAAGAGGAAATGAAATAATGGCAGGAGAAATATTTGAATAAATAAAGAAAGAGGATTAAAGTGGAATAAATTGAAACACATATTAATCTTCTTTTTTTTTGTATTATTGACTAAATTTACATAAGATGATATAATTTTATAAATTTAAGTTAAAATGTAATAGTGGACAAAATAAATTTTAAATAAAATTATTTAGGAGGACAGCTTATGGCAAAAACGGAACGGAATGAAATAAAAGAAATTATAGGTAGGAATAATTACAGCACTGAGATAGAAAAATATGATGACTCTGATGAGGAAACTTTTGATGTTGGACTAACTGCAGGAATTGGCGACATTATGTATTTTTTAAATATTGTTGCAGATAAACATGTATTTGAGAAAAGCGGAAAAATCCAAATAGATGAAAAAAATTCTAGAATTTTTAGAGTGAAAATATGCTATATCGAATATAAGTCAACATACAATTCTGTAATAATGGTAGGAAAAGATGATTATGGGAGAAAAATAAAGTGCACTCAGGAGTATTTTTTCCAGACATACGAAGATGCAAAAAATGCGTTAGCAGAATTGATAAGGCTATTCGATAAAGAAGATAAGTCCAGTGATATTTATGAAGATTTTGAGAAAGCCATAAAAATAAAGTATACATATGCCATGCATTTTACAGTTAAACCGTTTGATATATTGCTAGAAAAAGAAAATCATTATACGGTGATTGGGGTAGAAGTAGATATTTATGAAGACAATTCATCAAGATTTGGAGTTATTCCAGCTGCAGATCATATGTATATTAGGAACAAAAGAGTTATACCTGGATTAAAATTTATTCCGTACAAAATTACTAAATTGTAACTAAAAGAAGACAGCTAAATTAAGGCTGTCTTCTTTTATCAAATTTTGAAAATTTTTTATTAAAAGTGTTGTAAAAAATAGAACTTATTGTTATACTAATAGTATTAAAAAACAATAAATAAAACAAATTAAGGAGGTTTTATTATGGAAAACGAAGAAGTAAAAGAAGAAGTTATATCAGTAGAGAATGGAAATGAAGTAAGAATAGCAGATGAAGTAGTTGCTGTAATATCAGGAATTGCTGTATCAGAAGTACCTGGAGTTTCAGAAATGGCTGGAGGTTTTGCTGGAGGAATTACTGAAGTATTAAGTGGTAAGAAAAATCTTGCAAAAGGTATAAAAGTTGAAGTTGGAGATAAAGAAACAAAAATAGATGTTAATATTATAGTAGATTATGGAGTTAGAATTCCAGATGTGGCATTTGAAATTCAAAACAGAGTTAAAAAAGCAGTTGAATCAATGACAGGATTAAATGTTGTAGAAGTAAACGTTCATGTACAAGGCGTTAATACAGATACAAACGATGAGAAAACAGAAGAATAATTTGTATGCAAAAGGGTGCGGCTATTCGTACCCTTTGTTATAGAAAAACGGAGGAATATTTCATGAAAATTTTAGATAGAATAGGATTAATAGTTTTCGCAGATCTTATACTTATAATATCTGTACTAATTTGCCTTCTTATATTTGGATGGTTATCTCCAGAAACAGTTTATGAATTTACTAAAATAGCACTAAATGATCAAGTTACTACTAATATAGTACTTGGAATATGCATTGTTTGTATACTACTTGCGTTAAAATGTATATTCTTTAGTTCAGATAAAGATAGAATAAATGGAATTAAAGATGGAATATTATTAGAAAATTCTGACGGTCAACTAGTTATATCTAAAGCATCACTTGAAGATTTAGTTACAAAAGTAGTTAAAGGTTTTGATAGTGCTCAAGATATAAATACAAAAATTATAGTAGACCAAGAGAGAAAATTAGTGGTATATGTTACGTTAAATGTAAAAGATAATGCAGTAATAAAAGAATTATCAACAAATTTACAAAATAAAATAAAAAGTACAATTAAAAGAACTTCAGATTTAGAGGTAAAAGAAGTAAATATAAGCATTAAGGAATTACAACCACAAATAACACAAAAAATAGATAACTAGACATGTGTTTTTGGAAAGGAAATAATTAAAATGGAAGAGATAAAGAACTTTTTAATTAAATATAAAGGTGCAATTATAGGAGGTATTATTGCCATTCTTATTTTATGTACAGGTTTTTATAAACTAATGATAGGAATTATCTTGATTGGTATGGGAATATATTTTGGAAATTATATTCAACAAAATAAAGATGAAGTTAAAGATAGAATAAAATCGTTTATTGATAAACTATAAAAGGGGTTATTATGAAAAGAACTGAAATAAGGGAATTAACTTTTAGACTAATATATAGCACAGAAATACAAAAAAGTATGGATGATGAACAAAAGGATATATATATAGAGGAAAGTGAAATAAAAAATAATGAGGAAATTGAATACATAAATTATGTTTATAATGGAATAAAAGAAAACAAAGAAAAAATAGAAAAATTGATTTCTGAAAATTTAAAAGAAAAATGGACTATTGAAAGAATATCTAAAATAGATATTGCGATTCTTAAAGTAGCTATATATGAACTTATTTATTCAGAATTACCATATAAAATTGTTATAAATGAGGCTGTTGAGCTTGCAAAAAAATACGGAGATGACTCTTCAAGAGCATTTGTTAATGGTGTACTTGCAAGTGTTGTAAAAAAAGAAAAATTAGCAGATGAGGAGTAAAAAATGACACCTAATCCTATTAGTGTTACAGAATTAAATTTATATATAAAAGATAGATTCCAAAAAGATGAGTATTTAAATAATGTATTAATTAAGGGAGAAATTTCAAATTTTAAGAACCATTATACTGGTCATATGTATTTTACATTAAAAGATGAAAACTCTCTTATTAAATGTGTAATGTTTAAAGGATATACAGCAAATCTTGGATTCATGCCTAAAGATGGAATGAAGGTTATAGTATTTGGAACAGTTTCTGTATTTGAAAGAGATGGAGTTTACCAAATATATGCAAAAGGAATGAAGCAAGAAGGTATGGGAGATTTACATGAAGAATTTGAAAAATTAAAATTGAAATTAGAGCAAGAAGGTTTGTTTGATAAATCACATAAGAAGTCAATACCTGTTATGCCAAAATGTATAGGGGTACTTACATCAAATACAGGTGCAGTAATAAGAGATATAATTAATGTTTCAACAAGAAGAAATCCAAATGTATATATAAAACTTTTGCCAGTTCCGGTACAAGGTGCTGGAGCAAGTGAGAAAATTGCAAAAGCAATAGAAATAATGAATGAACAAAAACTAGCAGATGTAATTATAGTTGCAAGAGGTGGAGGATCATTAGAGGATTTATGGCCTTTTAATGAAGAAATTGTTGCTCGAGCAATATACGCATCAGAACTTCCAGTTATTTCAGCAGTAGGTCATGAAACAGACTTTACAATTGCAGATTTTGTTGCAGACTTAAGAGCACCAACACCATCTGCAGCAGCAGAACTTGCAGTACCAAACATTTTGGATTTAGTTCAAAAGATACAAAATAATGAAAGAAGACTTCAAAATGGGTTAAAGAAAAAAGCTGAAATAATGAGACTTAGATATGAAAAGTGTATGTCATCAAAAGCCTTTACAGATCCATTAGATAGAATTAATAAAAATTATATGCTTCTTGACAAGCAAATAAAAAGAATAGAAAGTTCAACAAATATGAAGGTAAAAGAAAAGAAAACATATATGGTTGAATGGATTGCAAAATTAGATACATTAAGTCCATTAAAAACATTAACAAGAGGTTACTCAATTGTTGAAAAAAATGGAAAAATGGTAAAAAGTATAAATGATTTAAATTCAAAAGATAAAATAAGTATAAAATTAACTGACGGTGAAAAACAAGCTGAGATTTTGTAAATTTGGAGGAATTAAAAATGAAAAAAGTAATATGGATTTTAATTGCTATTGTAGTTGTAGTTGGAATTTCTTATTTCGCTACAAGAGAGTTAAATAAAGCAGAAAAAAATGAAAATAATATAACTAATACTTCTAGTACAATAACTAAGAAAGATAGTAAAGAAAATAAAGTAAATGAAACTTCAAATGTACAAAAAAATACAGTAGAAAACAATATAGAAAATACAACAAATAAAGAAAATACAGTTGAGAATACAATAGTAGAGGAAAACAGTACAAAGGATTCTGAAACAGTACCACAAACGGAAGAAGAAAAAGCAATTAGTATTGTAAAAAAAGACTGGGGAGCAAATGATGTAAATGTCAAAATTGCCATAGAAGGGATCAATGAAGATGGAACTTACATTGTAACTGTAAGGGATTCATCAACAACAGAAGCAATGGCCTTTTATAAGGTAAATGTAAAAAATAATAGTTTTGATAAAACAGAAATGTATTAATGAAAGGAAAGTAAAATAAAATGGAAGAAATGAACTTTGAAGAAGCAATGGAAGCATTAGAAAAAATTGCAACAGAACTTGAAAAAGGAGATTTAAGTTTAGAAGAATCTGTAGCAAAATTTGAAGAAGGAATTGCATTATCAAAAAAATGCTCTGATATAATAGAAAAAGCAGAAAAGAAAATAACTATGTTATTACAAAAAGATGGAAAGTTAGAAGAAGAAAATTTTACAGTAGAGGAATAGAAGAGGTAATAGATGGATTTTTTTAATGATTACAAGTATTTAATAGTTCCATTTGGAGTATGGGGTGCAATTCAAATATTCAAAGTTTTATGGGACTTAGTTTCAACACATAAGTTTAATTTTAAAAGAATATTAGGAGCAGGAGGAATGCCAAGTTCACATTCAGCTGTTGTTACTTCTCTTGCTACAATGATTGCCAAAACAGAAGGTGTAAATTCAAAATTATTTGCGCTTGCTGTTGTTTTCGCATGCGTTGTAATGTATGATGCGGCAGGTGTAAGAAGAGCCGCAGGAAAACAAGCAAAATTATTAAATAAAATAGTGGAAACACCTGGAATGACTAATTTACAAGTACAAGAAAAACTTGTTGAAGTATTAGGACATACTCCAATACAAGTTTTTGTTGGTGCAGTAGTAGGTGTTGTAGTTGGATTTATGTTTGGATAATATTAAACAAGATTATAATAAAAATCGGAAGAAATTCCGATTTTTTTGTTGATAAATAATTAGTTTTAATGTATATTTATTAAAGAAAAGTAGGTGAATGATATGGAAAATATAATAAATATTGCAAATAAAATAGGAATAAATGAAGAAAATGTTGAACAATATGGAAAATATAAAGCTAAAATTTCATTAAATGAATATAAAAAGTTAAGTGCTAATAATGATGGAAAATTAATATTAGTTACAGCAATTAATCCAACACCTTTAGGTGAAGGCAAAACAACAGTATCAATTGGACTTTGTGATGGATTAAATAGTATTGGAAAGAAAGCAATTGCTACACTTAGAGAACCATCATTAGGTCCTGTATTTGGCGTAAAAGGCGGAGCGACAGGTGGTGGAAAATCAAGTATTGAACCAAGTGATGAAATTAATTTACATTTTACAGGAGATATACATGCAATAACAACTGCAAATAATTTGCTTTCTGCAATAATCGATAATCATATATTTCAAGGAAATGAATTAAATATTAAGGACGTTACTTGGAAAAGATGTATGGATGTAAATGACAGACAGTTAAGAAAAATTAATACTGGTTTATCTGGCGAAAAGAAAATAGTAGAAAGAATTGATGGATTTGATATAACAGCAGCATCTGAGATAATGGCAATTCTATGTTTATCAGAAGATGAAAAAGACTTAAAAAGAAGACTTGGTAATATAATTATAGGATTTAATAATATTGGAAAGCCTGTTACTGCAAATGATTTAAAAGCGGCAGGAGCATTAACTGCACTTCTTAAAGATGCTATAAAACCTAATCTAGTACAAACATTAGAAGCATCACCAGTATTAATACATGGTGGACCTTTTGCAAATATTGCACATGGATGTAATAGTATAGTTGCTACAAAAATGGGATTAAAGCTTGCAGATTATGTTGTTACAGAAGCAGGATTTGGTGCAGACTTAGGAGCAGAAAAATTCCTAGATATAAAAACAAGAAAACTACCTAAAAATCCAGATGCAGTTGTAATAGTTGCAACAATAAGAGCGCTAAAATATCATGGTGGTGTTGGAAAGGAAAATGTTCAAATCGAGAATATTGATGCATTAGTAAAAGGAAGTAAAAATTTATTAAAACATATAGAAAATATAAAAGATGTATTTGGACTAAATGCAATAGTTGCTATAAACAAATTTGATACAGATACTGAAAAAGAAATAAGTGTATTAAAAGAAATATTAAATGAAAACAATGTTGAACTAAGTCTTGTAGAATGTTATACAAAAGGATCAAAAGGATCAAAGGATTTAGCAGAAAAAGTAGTAACTATTTGTGATAAAGAGAATAATTTTAAATTTGCATATTCAGTTGAAGATAGCATAACTGAAAAAATAGAGAAAATATCTAAGAATATTTATGGAGCTTTAGAAGTAGAATATAGTGATGAAGCAAAAATCCAAATAAAACAAATTGAAGAATTAGGATATTCAAGCTTACCAATATGTATTGCAAAAACACAATATTCACTTTCAGATGATGATAAAAATTTGGAATGTGAAAAAGAATTTAATATTCATATAAAAGAGGTAAAATTAAAAGCAGGAGCAGAGTTTATAGTAGTACTTACAGGAAAAATTATGACAATGCCAGGACTTTCAAAACATCCTGCATATGAAAATATAAATTTAGATGAAAACGGAGATATAATTGGAATATTTTAGTTATATAATGAATATATATAATAGCAGTCAGTATGACTGCTATTTTTATGTCTATGGGAGGTATATATGTTAAAACCATTAGGTAATAGAGTTCTTATAAAATTAATTGAAAATGAAGAAAAAACAAAAAGTGGAATTATTTTAAAGGAAAATAATAATTCTCCTCAATTTGCAAAAGTGGTTGAGCTAGGTGAAGGAGTTGATGATGAAGGAAAAGAAGTAAAAATGCTTGTTCAAAAAAGAGACAAGATAGTTGTAAATAAATATTCTGGAACAGAGATTAAATTTGAAGGAGAAGATTATATAATTATAAATCAAAGCGACATTTTAGCGATTGTTTATTAAACATATATTTGGAGGTATTTATGAGTAAAGATATTAGATTTGGAGAAGACGCAAGAAGAAGTTTATTAAATGGAATAAATAAACTAGCAGATACAGTAAAGGTAACACTTGGACCAAAAGGAAGAAATGTGGTACTAGATAAAGAATTTGGAATGCCACTTATAACAAATGATGGAGTTACAATTGCAAAAGAAATAGAACTTCAAGACAAATTTGAAAATATAGGTGCAAAAATAGTTAAAGAAGTATCAATAAAAACAAATGATGTTGCAGGAGACGGAACAACAACAGCAATGGTACTTGCACAAAGTATGATTAAAGAAGGAATAAAAAATGTAGTAGCAGGAGGAAATCCTCTCGCTATAAAAAGAGGAATGGATAAAGCAGTTGAATTTGCTGTTAAGGAACTTAAAAATATAAGTAATCCAGTAAATGGAAAAGAAGATATTGAAAGAGTTGCAAGTATTTCTGCAAATGATAAAGAGATAGGAAAGTTAATTTCAGATGCAATGGAAAAAGTATCAAAAGATGGAGTGATAACTATAGAAGAATCTAAAACATCTAATACAGAGCTTACCATAGTAGATGGAATGCAATTTGATAAAGGATATGTTTCGCCATATATGGTAACTGATTCTGAAAAAATGGAAGCAGAAATGGATAATCCATATATATTAATTACAGATAAAAAAATAAGTAATATTCAAGAAATTTTACCATTATTAGAAAGTTTGATTAGTAGTTCAGGAAAATTATTTATAGTATGTGATGATATAGAGCAAGAGGCACTTTCTACAATAATTTTAAATAAATTAAGAGGAGTAATTAATGTGGTCGTAGTAAAAGCCCCAGGGTATGGAGATAAAAGGAAAGCAATGCTTCAAGATATGGCGATATTAACAGGAGGAGAAGTAATAACAGAAGACTTAGGATTAGAATTAAAAGAGACGACAGTTGAACAATTAGGAAAAGCAAAGAAAATAAAAGTAACAAAAGATAAAACAATTATAGTTGATGGTTTTGGAAATAAAGATGAAATAAATAAAAGAATAACATCTTTGAAATTACAGATTTCTGAAGAAAAAAGTGAATTTACAAAAGAAGATTTACAAGAAAGGCTAGCAAAAATATCGGGAGGAGTTGCTATAATTGGAGTAGGTGCATCTACGGAAATAGAAATGAAAGATAAAAAATTAAGAATAGAAGATGCTTTATCTGCTACAAAAGCTGCTGTTGAAGAAGGAATAGTTTCAGGTGGTGGAACAGCATATTTAAATATTATCTCTAAATTAGAAAAAGAAGTAGATTTATTAGAACAAGATGAAAAATTAGGGGCCAAAATTGTTATAAAAGCATTAGAAGAACCAACAAAACAAATAGCTATAAATGCAGGAATAGAACCAGCGATAATAATAGAAAAAATAAAAAATGATGAAAATGGAATTGGATATGACGCAGAAAAAAATGTATTTGTTGATATGAAAAAAGAAGGAATAGTTGATCCTACAAAGGTTTCAAGAAGTGCTCTTCAAAATGCCGTATCAGTTGCATCTATGGTACTTACGACTGAACGTCTTGTAACAGAAATAAAGGAAGAAAAACAAAATGATTATAATATACCAGATACAGAAATGACAATATAAATATCAATTTTTTAAAAATACTTGTAAATTATTGAAATATGTGTTAATATAGTAACATGTAAAATGATTAAAAAAATTCCAATTAAAAAGCAAAGTATGTGATTTAGAAAATGTATTATAGAGAAAATGGTCATCGGCTGAAAGCCATTTATACATAAATTACAGAAATTTCACTTTTTAGGACTATTTTTGAAATAGCAGTAGGAAATAGCGTATGCCTGCGTTAAAGGTAAATTGAGGTTAACTTTTTATTGTTAATAAATTTAGGTGGTACCACGGAATATTAACTCTGTTTCGTCCTATTATAGGATGAAATAGAGTTTTTTTGATAGAGGAGGAAAATATGAAAGAACAAATTGAACAAATTAAAGAAAATGCTATTCAAGAATTACAAGAGGTAAAAGATGCAAAAGAGCTAAATGATGTTAAAGTTAAGTATTTAGGTAAAAAAGGTGAACTTACAGAAGTATTAAGAGGAATGGGAGGATTATCTCCAGAAGAAAGACCAATAATTGGAAGTCTTGTTAATGTAGTTCGTGATGAAATTGAAAAAATTATAAGTGAAAAAGAAGAAGAATACAAACAAGAAGAATTAAATAAAAAATTAAAAACAGAAAAAATTGATATAACTCTTCCAAGTGAAAAAGTAAAAAGAGGAAGTAAACATCCATTAAATAGAATAATAGAAGAAGTAGAAGATTTATTCGTATCAATGGGATATGATGTAGTTGATGGACCAGAGCTTGAAACAGATGAATATTGTTTTGAAAGATTAAATCTTCCAAAAGATCATCCTGCAAGAGACATGCAAGATAGTTTCTATATTACACCAGAATATTTACTTAGAACTCAAACTTCAGCTGTTCAAGCGAGAGTTATGATGAATAATGAGGAAAAAACTCCTATAAGGGTTATATGTCCTGGTAAAGTATACAGAAGAGATGAAGATGCAACACACTCTCATCAATTTGCACAAGTTGAAGGATTAGTTATAGACAAAGATATTAGTCTTGCTGATTTAAAAGGTACTTTAGAAGTATTTATGAAAAAAATGCTTGGAGAGAATACTAAATTAAGATTTAGACCAAGTTATTTCCCATTTACAGAACCAAGTTATGAAGTAGATGTAACATGTTTCAAATGTGGAGGAAAAGGATGCAATTTATGTAAGCAAACAGGATGGATTGAACTTTTAGGTTCTGGTATGGTTCATCCAAATGTGCTTGAAATGAATGGATATGATCCAAAAGTATATACTGGATTTGCATTTGGTACAGGCCTTGATAGACTTGCAATGTTCAAATATGGAATAACAGATATTAGACTTTTATATCAAAATGATGTAAGATTTTTAAATCAATTTGATCGTATGGACTAAATTTTAATAAAAAGTAAAGGAGAAAAATTATGAAATTAAGTACAAATTTTGTTAAAGACTATGTAGATATAGATGTAGATGTAAAAAAATTAGCAGAAGATATGACTTCAGTTGGAAATGAATATGATTCAGCACAAGCTTTAATTAATGCTACTAAATTAGTAGTAGGTGAAGTTGTAGAGTGTGAAATGCATCCAGATTCAGATCACTTACATGTATGTAAAGTTAATGTGGGAGATGAAGTATTACAAATAGTTTGTGGTGCACCAAATGTTAGAAAAGGATTAAAAGTTATAGTTGCATTAGATGGAGCAGTTCTTCCTGGAGATTTCAAAATCAAAAAAGGAAGTATTCGTGGAGTTGAATCTAATGGAATGTTATGTTCAATTGCAGAACTTGGACTGGAGAGCAAATTCCTAAAACCAGAAGATAAAGAAGGAATTCATGAATTACCTGAAAATGCTAAGCCAGGTGAAGATCCTATAAAATTAATTGAAATGGATGATGATGTAATAGATTTCGAACTTACAGCAAATAGAGGAGATTTATTAAGTATACTTGGTATGGCATATGAAATTGGTGCAATTTATGATAAAAAAGTAAAAGACATAGATTTAAGCCATAGTGAAAATAGTGAAGATATAAATAATAGTTTTAAAGTAGTTAGAAATACTGATAATTGTTCAATATTTTTAGCAAAGAAAGTTGAGAATGTAGAAATAAAAGAAAGCCCAACTTTCATAAAAAATAGACTGATAGCATCAGGAATAAGACCAATAAACAATGTAGTAGATATTTCAAACTATGTAATGCTTGAAACAGGTCAACCTTTACATTATTATGATGCTGATACTTTAAAAGGAATGCTTGAAGTAAGAATGGCAAAACAAGGAGAAAAATTAATAACACTTGATGAAATAGAAAGAACGTTATCTGAAGATGATATAGTAATTTCAGATGGAGAAAAGGCTATAGGTTTAGCAGGTGTTATGGGAGGATTAGAAACAGAAATTACTGAAAATACAAAGAATATCATAATAGAAGCGGCTATATTTAATCCTGGAAAAATCAGAAGAACAGCAAATGCAATTTTAAGAAGTGAAGCAAGTACAAGATTTGAAAAAGGTTTAGATTCAAATAGAACTTATATGGCAGTTGAAAGAAGCTGTAATTTGCTTGAAAAATATGCAGGTGCAACAATTGTTGGTGGACTTGTTAAAGAAGATACTACATCAAAAGAAGATAAGGAAATAGAAATAAGATTTGAAAAAATAAATAAAGTTTTAGGAACAATAATTCCAAAAGAAGATGTTTGTGATGTATTTAGAAGACTTGATTTTAAATATGAAGCAAGTGAAGAAAAAGCGAAAGTTTTTGTTCCTAAAAGAAGAATTGATATTTCAATAGAAGAAGATTTAATAGAAGAAGTTGGAAGAATATATGGAGTAGATAACATAGAAGGAAAACTACCAGAACTTCCAATAAAAACAGGAAGCTATGATAAAACAGCAAGAAATATAAGAAATAAGATGGTTGATTTAGGATTAAATGAAACTTTATCATACATATTAGTAAATGATAAAGAAGCTAAAAACTTTACATCTGATGATGCAGAAATAATTTCGCTTTTAGCACCTATGACAGAAGATAGAAATGCATTAAGACAATCAATTCTGCAAGCGTTATATAGAATTTATGAATATAACAAAGCACATTATAACAAAGATGTAAATATATTCGAAATAGGTAAAACTTTCAAAAAAGTAAATGAAGAATATATAGAAGAAAGAAAAATAGCTTGTCTAATGACTGGAGAATATTATTTAGGAATAAATAATAAGAAAAATGTAGATTTCTATGTTATAAAAGGAATTGCAGAAGAATTATTAGATTATTTAGGATATGGTAACAGATATAGCTTTGTAGTAAATGAAAGTATACCTACAACATTCCATCCAGGACAAAGTGCAGCAATAAGTGTTAATAATGATATAGTTGGTTATATTGGAAGAACGCATCCAGCATTTTGTAAAGACGCAGTATATGCTATGGAAATTAATTTAGACAAATTATTAGATAAGAAAACAGGAAAAATGAAATATAAAGAAATTTCAAAATATCCAAGTATAAAGAAGGACTTAGCAATAGTAGTAGACAAAGACGTTCAATCAAGTGAAATTGCAAATATAATCAAAAAAGCAGCAGGATCATTATTACTTGGAACTCAAATATTTGATGTATATCAAGGTGAAGGATTAGAAGAAAATAAAAAGAGTCTTGCATATTCATTAGAATTTGGAACAAACGATAGAACTCTAACAGATGAAGAAATAAATACAGTACTAGAAAAAGTAATTTCATCAGTTGAAAAACAAGGTTGGAGTTTAAGAAAATAATAGCACATAAGAATTAATCTCACATATTATATGTTATAGGAGGCATATATATGTGGGATTTTTTATTTAATACAATACTTTGGACTCTTGCTTTATATGGATTATTTGAAATAATAAAATCGGTTATAAATATTTATACATATACAAATTTAAAATCAAATGGAATCTACTTAATAGTGGCTGTTAAAAATCAGGAAGATAAAATTGAAGGATTTATAAGAAATTTTTTATTTAGAATAATATATGGAAATGAAGAAAATATAAAAAATATAATAATAACAGATTTAGATTCTTCAGATGAAACTCCAATGATAATTAATAACATTTCAAAAGAGAATGAAAAAATAAGAGTTACTAATTGGAAGGATTGTAAAGAAGTAATAGAAAGTATAAAAAATGTGTAAAAATAGTTATTTTCTTTTGATAATGAAATGTAACAGAAAAATAATATAAATGAAACACAATATGGGATTTTTAATGTTATACTAAATATGGAGTATTATATAAAAAGGAGATTTATAAATGGGAGTAGAAGATGAAAATAGAAAATTAGAGCAAGAATTAAAAAAAATTATGAATAATACATATAAATCATTTAATGAAGTTTTAAAAGAAGGATATGTTACTGAAGAACAAAAAAAGCAAATAGAGAAAAAAATAAATGATATATTAGATGAGTATAGAAAAGAATATCAAAAAATCACAGAAAAAATGAGTGGAACTAAAAAGGATGCAGACATTAAGATTATAGAAAGTAAAGTAGAAAAGCAAATTGCAGAGTTAGAAAAAAATTATGAAATAGATAAATCAGAAAGTGTACAAGATTTTTTAAAATCAATAAAAAATGCAAATTTAGATGAAAATAGCAATAGTTATGAAGAACCAAATGGAGAGTTTAAGAAAGATGGAGCTGATCCTAGAACAAAACAAGAAGCGGAACTTACTGATTTTATGGATGAATCTTTGGAAAATTTTGATAAATTATTAGATATTCAAAGTACAGATGATTTAGATAAAAATATAATTGGAAAAAGCGTAGCAAAAGCAATAGCAATCTATGAAAATAAATTTAAAGATATGTCAGAAAAAATAGATGGAAGATATAGAAATCCAAATATATTAGAAAAAGAAAATCAAATGAAAGAAAAAATAGAAGATTTAAAATCTAGATATAACATAGAATCAAAAGAGGAGGAAAAAGCAAAGGATGAAACTAAAAATAGCGATAAGGAAGATATTGAAAATATTGCTAATAAATCCCAAAAGGCTGAAGGAAAATTCCAAATAAATGAATATGGGGAAATAATAAGAGAAGAGAAAGAAAGCATTAGAGATGAAGTTGGGAAACAAAAACAAGAAAAAGATATAGAAAAGGAAAATGAAAGATCTCAAGATGAAATAGTATGGAATGAAAGATTTAAAGATGCGGATAGTAGAGTTCAAGAAATGTCAGATGGAGCTAAAAGGAAAGATGAAACATTAAAAAGTATAAAAGAGGTAAAAGATAAAGAGAGTCAAAAACAACAATACAATGAAAAAGAACAAAAAAGAATTGAACAAGAGGAAGAAGAAGAGGAATTTATGAGAAGACATGGAAGAAGATTTTAGGAGGAAAGATGGAAGAAAAATATAAAGAAGCATTTGCTGAAATGAGTGAAATATTTAAATTAATGCCTCAAAGTATGGTTAATAAAATACCAAAGGGATTTAGAGATATAATTGAAAAGGAAAAATCAACGACATTTGAAACAAATATAAAAGAACCATTTGAGAAATGCAAATTAAAGGAAGAAACTGTAATTCTTATGGCTTTAATATATAGAGATTTCTTATGTCCTGAAGAAGAAAGAAAAGAATTACAAAAAAGAGATGCAGAAGAATTAAAAAAAGCAGAGGAAGAATTAAGAGAAAAATACAGTACAGACAAGTTGTTTAAAAGAAATAATGAAGTAAATGCAAGCAATAAAATAGTAGAAACTCAAGAAAAAGCATTAGTTGAAGTAAAAGAAGAAAAATGGTATCATAAAATATTTAATCTAATAAAAGGAATATTTGGAAAAAAATAGAATGAAAGAAAGATTGCATAAATCTTTCTTTTTTGATAGAATAATGAAAAGTTTTTTAGAAAGAGGACAGATTTTGGAAATAACAGGAGAAGTTACAGATATTATTTATCAAAATGAATTAAATAGCTATACTGTTGCTGAATTTGAGACAGAGGAAGGAGAAATTACAATAGTAGGATATCTTCCTTTTATTAGTGTTGGAGATACTTTAAAACTTATAGGAAAAGTTGTAACACACCAAGATTATGGAGAACAGTTTAAAGTAGAAACTTATGAGAAACTAATGCCTCAAAGTTTGTCTGCTCTTGAAAGATTTTTAGCAAATGGAACAATAAAAGGAATTGGACCAGCAACTGCAAAGAAGATCATAAATACATTTAAAGATGAGACAATACATGTTCTAAAATTCGAACCAGAAAAACTTGCACAAATAAAAGGAATAAATTATGATAAAGCTTTAAGTATATCAGAAACATTTAATGAAAACATGGAACTATGGCAAATAGTTGGGTATTTAGAAAAGTTTGGAATAGGTGTACAAAATGCAAAAAATGTGCATTCAAAATTAGGTGTAAATGCAATAGAAGAAATTGAAAAAAATCCTTATATTCTTATAGATATAGCAAATAATGTAGATTTTAAAAAATTAGATAAAATGGCTCTTGAAAATGGTGTTGCAATTAATTATAGGGAAAGAATAAAAAGTGGAATAAAATATGCCATGATAAGTGCTTCAGTAAATGGTAATTGTAGAGTGCAAAAAGAAAATTTAATGATTTATTGTAAAGAATTACTTGGAGTGACAGAAGATGAGATAGATGAAAACATTATAGAACTTAAAGTGCTAAATCAAATAATAGAAGAAGATGGATGGGTATATCTAACTGCATTTTATACTGCTGAAAAAAACATAGCTGAAAGATTAGTGTTTCTGAAAAATTCTCCAAATTTTAATAAAGTAAGTAATATAAAAAAAGAGTTAAAAAGAATTGAAAAAAATTCAGAAATAGAATTATCTAAAATGCAAAAAGAAGCAATTGAAGAGATTAATGAAAATAATGTGTGCGTAATAACAGGTGGACCAGGTACTGGAAAAACTACAATTATAAAAGCAATAATAGATATTTATGAATCTCATAATAAAAAAGTAGTACTATGTGCTCCAACAGGTAGAGCAGCAAAAAGAATGACTGAAACAACAGGAAAAGAAGCAAAAACGTTACATAGAATGCTTGAAATAGGGAAAATAGAGGATGAAAATAAAATAGATACAATAGATAAAAATGTAGAACCAATAAGTGCTGATATTGTAATAGTAGATGAAATGTCAATGGTTGATATTTTTCTTATGAACTATTTAGTTAAAGCACTATTCCAAGGAACAAAGCTAGTACTTGTAGGTGATGTTGATCAATTGCCATCTGTTGGGCCTGGAAGCATTTTAAAAGATATAATTAATTCTGAAAAGATTAATACAATTACATTAACAGAAATATTTAGACAAGCTGCTAAAAGTAAAATAATACTTAATTCTCATAGAGTTAATCAAGGTGAAAAGTTTTTAAAGAAAGAAGAAATAGAAGATGAAGAAATAGAAGATGATTTCTTTTACATAAATGAAACAAATCAAGAAAAAATACTAAATCAAGTTGTTTCTTTATGTAATGGAAGACTTCAAAGTTATGGAGATTATGATTTCTTTAAAAATATACAAGTTCTTACTCCAACTAAGAAAGGTATGCTTGGAACTAAAGAGTTAAATAAAACCTTGCAGAAATATTTGAATCCAGAAAAAAAATATTTAAAAGAAAAACAATTCGGTGAAATAGTATTTAGAGAAAATGATAGAGTAATGCAAGTAAAAAATAACTATGATATTATTTGGGAAAAAGATAATGGAGAACATGAGATAGGTGCTGGTGTATTTAATGGTGAACTTGGTACAATAGAAAGAATAGATGATGAAGAAAGACAAATTCAAATAAGATTTGATGATGATAAAGTTGCGTTATATCAATATTCAGATTTAGATCAAATAGAACACTCGTATAGTATTACTATTCATAAGGCTCAAGGAAGCGAATTTGATGTTGTAATAATGGTAGTTCCTCAGTCAGCGCCTGTATTGCTTACTCGAAATTTACTATATACTGGAATGACAAGAGCTAAAAAAATGTTAATAGTTATAGGAAATAATAGTGTTATTGATTTCATGATAAATAATATTGATATAAAGAAGAGAAATACAGGCTTAGAAGAAAAAATAAAAAATATTTAATTATTTTATAATTTAATATTGACTTATTGGTTAAATTATACTATATTATTTATAGTATAATTTTGATAGTATTTTTATATTTAATATAACTACTATATTTTTTTAGAAAGGAGGTAAAACTAATGGAAGAAATAACACTTAAAGATATATTAGATATATTGGTAGATATAAAAGTAGAAATAAATGGAATAAAAGATGAACAAACAGGAATGAAGCAAGAACAAAAAGGTTTGAGACAAGAAATGCAAGAAATGAAAAAAGAGCAACAAGAAATGAAAAAAGAGCAACAAGAAATGAAAAAAGAGCAACAAGAAATGAAAAAAGAGCAGCAAGAAATGAAAAAAGAGCAGCAAGAAATAAAACAGGAAATGCAAGAAATGAAGCAAAAAATGCAAGAAATGGACGAAAAAATAGATAGAAATTTTGAAGAGACAAAAAATATGATATTAAAACTACAACAAGATGTAACAGAAGAAAATATATGGATTGTAAAAAAGTTGGGTGAACATGATAGAAGATTAACTGTTATAGAGCAAAAATTAGAGATAAAGAAAACAAAAGGAAAAATAGTGGAATTCAAAGGAAAAAATGAATAAATATAGAATAATACAATAAGGGCTTAAGAAAGGAAGTAATAATGTTACTTAGAAAAGCTCTTATTTTTTTTATGGATTTTATATATCCTCCATGTTGTTTGATTTGTGGAAAGATTAACAAAAATAATTTATGTGAGGAATGTGAAAGACTAATATATTCTAAGGCAAAGTTTAAAAAAAGTATTAAATTAAAAAGAAAAATTTATTTTAAAAAGCAAATATATATTTTTAAATATGAAGATGTGGTAAGAAAGCTAATAATAGATTATAAATTTAGAGATAAATCACATTTATATAAGCTTTTTTCAGAAATTATAATAAAAAATAAAAAAATATGTAGAAATTTAAAAAGTTATGATATAATAATCCCAGTTCCAATACATCATAAAAGAAAAAAAGAAAGAGGATTTAATCAAAGTGAACTAATTGCTAAGTATTTAGCGACAAAACTAGATAGTATAAAATTAGAAAATAAAGTAATAATTAAAAAAATAAATAATAAAAAACAAAGCAAATTAAAAAAATCAGAAAGAATTGAAAATGTAAAAAATGTATATGAAATAATAAATAAAGAAAAAATAGTTAATAAAAGAATAATTCTTTTTGATGATATATATACAACAGGAAATACAGTAAATGAAATTTCTAAATTATTGAAAGAAAATGGGGCAAAAGAGATAATAGTGCTAACAATAGCAAAGGATTAATAAAATAGAAGAGGTGAAAGTATGGAAGACTTAGTAGAAAGCATATTAGATTACATTAGAGCAGACTACACAGACTATGCAATTATGATTAATGGCGAATGGGGAAGTGGAAAGACATATTTCTGGAATCATAAAATTCGTAATAAAATAGAAAATATGGAACTTAACGGAAAAAGATATAAAACTATATATATGTCTCTATATGGAATATCTAACCTTGAAGAAATAAGTAAAAAGATATTTATCGAAACCACTCAACTAATGGATAAAAATCTAAAAAAATATATGAATTCAAATGGACAGGTAACAATTCCTGAATATGCCAAAACAGGTCTTGATATGGCAAATCTATTTGGCGTTACACAAAATGGAGATAAACTAGATTATGCAGATTTCTTTGCAACGGATGATAAAGTTCTTTGTTTTGATGATTTGGAAAGAGCAAATGTAGATGTTATAGATATACTTGGATATATTAATAACTTTGTTGAACATGATCATATAAAAACGATTATTATTTGTAATGAGAAAGAATTATCTAATAAATTAAAAAGCAGTAATCTTGAAATGAAAACGTTTATTGCCACTTACCTACTAGATAAAGAAGGAAGCTTAGTTAAAAAAACTGATAAACCAATGGTAGAAAGAATTCAAGATACTATTGAATATGTTTTTGATAAAGCAAATGATTATGAAAGAATAAAAGAAAAACTAATAGGTGAAACATTTGAATATGCTCCAGAATTCAATTATATTATAAATGGAATTTTGATGAGATATGAAAAATATCCTGAACTAATAAGATTTTTAAGAGAAAACACAAATCTGATTATTTCAACATTTAACAAAAGTGGAACAAGAAACCTAAGAATATTAAAACATGCATTAAATGACTTTAAGAAAATATTTGATATGGTAAATAAGTCATACCCTAATACGAACAATAGAGTAATGCAAACTATGTTAATATTCACAATAGCTGTTTCTTTTGAAATTAAAGCAGGAAAAGTCACTAAAGATAAATTTATAAATATTAATAGTAATGAAGAATACAAAGCAATACTTGTTTCATCAAGAGTATTTATGGATAATAGACAATTCTATATAAAAGAATTTGACAACAATTATTATTATAATTTTAAAGCAGACTATCGTTTCTTTAAATTTATAGAAATATATATACGTACACGTATATTTGATATGAAGGTATTTAAAGATAATATGGATGTTATCATAAATACAGTAGATACAGATAAATTACCAGCATATAAAAGACTTCTTACAGAAGAATATTGGAAAATTGCAGATGACCAATTTGATAGTGTAATTGAATTTGTATTAGATGATGTAAAAAATGGTAGAATAAAACCAATTGAAATAGTTAAAATATTTGCATATTTTAGTTACTTTATAAAAAGACGATTAATTAGTTATGATATAAAAGCAATGAAAAGTGTATTTATAAATGGAATAAACATAGCATCATTAAATGCAGAATATTGTGCAAATGTAGAAGAAGAACTAGATACAATTTCAGTTAGAGAAGTTGGACCAGATATGGATGAAATTGTAAAATATTTTAACGAAACAAATGAAACATTGAAAGACAAAATGTATACAGAAAAAGCTGACGAATTATTCAAATGTATTCCTATGAAAATGGAATTATTCTTTGATAAATTTGCAAAAGAATGCATGGATGTTCCAATTTTTAAATATTATGATGAATTCCAATTATTCCAAAGAATATCTTGTGCAAGCAATGAAGATATAGTGGCTATAAAAGAAGTAATGGTTGATAGGGCAAAGAAATATACAAAGCAAATAGAACCAGAGGTAAAAAATATTAAAAAATTAAAACAAGTTATTGATGATTATATTGAAGGTAAAGAACCTACAATAAAAAATATAATGCTTGAAGAATTCTCTAAGGAACTTGAAAAGATAATAGATTTATATAAGCCTAATTTCTTAACCAAGAGAGATGATTATTTGACAAATTAAAAAGATTAAGCTATAATAGTAACATATTTAAGAGTTTACCTAGAATTTTATTCGAGCGGTAAAGGGTAATGAAAATTACCTACACTTAAAAGTAAGATAATTAAAAGTCTTGCAAAAGGAGTCTTAAAGAATTCTTTGCAAGGCTTTTTTGTTTTTTTACAAAAAAAGAAATAAAAAAAGAAAGAAGGTAAATAAAAATGAAGTATTTTAAAAAATTAGAAGGAGAAAAAAATTATTTATCACCAATGAATGCAGAAGATGCAGAAATGTATGTAAAATGGTTAAATGATTTTAAAACAACAGATGGAGTGGGACATAGTAAAAATTTAATTAACATAGAATCTGAAAGAGAATGGATTGAAGATTCATTGAAAAAGGGTAATTTCAATTTTGCAATTGTAAAACTTGAAAATGATGAATTAATAGGAAACTGTGGAATAGATAGTATAGATTATACAGATAGACATGCAACTTTAGGAATATTTATTGGAGAAGAAGAAAATAGAAGCAAAGGCTATGGAGCAGAAGCTCTTAAATTACTTTTAGATTATGGATTTAATTATTTAAATATGCATAATATAATGCTTCAAGTAAAATCATTTAATGAAAGAGCAATAGCATGTTATAAAAAAGTTGGATTTAAAGAATTTGGAAGAAGAAGAGAAAGTTATTTCTTAAATGGAAAATACTATGATGATGTATCTATGGATATATTAGAAGATGAATTTAAAAGTGACTATATTAAAAATAAAAATGTATAAAATATATTGTATATAGGAGATAAAAATGAAAAAAGTAATTGTTATAGGAAGTCCAGGAGCAGGTAAAAGTGTATTTTCTAAAAAATTAAGTAATGTCACCAATTTGCCAATATATCATATAGATATGATATATCATAATTCTGATGGTACACATATATCAAGAGAAGAACTAAAAAAAGAATTTGAAAAGATATTTGAAAAAGAAAATTGGATTATTGATGGTAATTATCAAAAAACTTTGGAAATGAGAATTAAAGAGTGTGATACAGTATTTTTATTAGATTTTCCAACAGAAGTATGTATTTCTGGAGCATACGAAAGAATAGGACAAGAAAGAGAAGATTTACCTTGGAAAGAAGAAAAATTAGACGAGAATTTTAAACAAGTAATTCTTAATTTTTCAAAAGAAAAATTGCCTGAAATATATGAATTACTTGAAAGATATAAAGAAAACAAAGATATTATTATTTTTAAATCTAGAAAAGAAGCGGATGATTATATAGAAAAAATATAAATCATATTTGTAAAAAGTAGAGGAAGAAAAGAAGTATGAAAAAGTGGATTTTTAGTAAAAGACTATCAAAAAAGATTATTCTAGATTAATTAGAATAATCTTTTTAATTTTGTTTTTAAAACAAAATTCGAAAATTCGTATAAATTTTCCTTTTTTAGAAACAATAAAAATAAAAAGAAAATTTAAGGAGGAAATTTATATGAAAGCAACAGGAGTTGTAAGAAGAATAGATGATTTAGGACGTATTGTTATTCCAAAAGAAATAAGAAAAACACTTCGCATAAAAGAAGGAGATCCTTTAGAAATATTTACAGATAGAGAAGGGCAAGTAATACTGAAGAAGTATTCACCAATAGGAGAACTTTCTGAATTTGCAACTGAATATGCAGAAACACTTGCAAAAACAACAGGACATATAGCATGTATTACAGATAAAGATACAGTAATTGCAGTATCAGGAGGGTCAAAAAAGGAATTTCTAGAACAAAGTATTAGTAAAGATTTAGAAAGAATAATTGATGATAAAGAAGTATATATTAGTAAAGAAAATAATGATGTATCAGTTCCAATTACTCAAGCGGATAACACAAGAATACAAAACTCACAAGTGGTTTATCCAATAATATCTGATGGAGATGCAATAGGAAGTGTTATACTAATATCAAAAGACACAACTACAAAAATGACTGATATAGAAAAGAAAGTAGCACAATCTGCAGCAAGTTTTTTAGGAGCACAAATGGAATTGTAAATTACAAACTTGTTACAAAAATATAACATTTTGAATACAAAAAATAAAAACTCTTGATTATTTTTATTAAATATAGTATAAAACAAATAATATGATATGTACATTTAACAAAGGAGGAAATAATATGGAAGTTAAAGATGTAGTGTTAGAAGAAAAATTACCAGCAAAAGTTACTAAATGGTCAAAAGTTAGAAAATTTTTAACATATGAAATAAAACTTGAATTGACTCCATATCAAGAAAAAGTATTTGGAGAGGTTCATGATTTCTGGCATCAAGAAGTAACATGGAAAAGTTTCAAAGAGTTTTGGTTACAAGATATAGAAATAACATTATAAAAAGAAGTTTTAAAAAACTTCTTTTTTTGTTGTGAAAATGAATATTATGTGATATACTCTAGAAAAAAACGGAGGCAAAATAAAGTGAAAAAAACAGCAAAAGATGATAAAAAGTTAATTGAAGATAAACTAAAAAAAGTTCACTTGAATTTGGATGATATACAAGATGTATTTAATATAGATAAAAAAGTAAAATATAAACCTTTAAAAGATTATGAAACAAATTATAAGGTATATCAATATATTTCAGTACAAGATATAGATATTTATATATGTGATGCAACAAGGATGGATGAAGCACAAAAAAAATATAGAACAGCAATTCCTTTAGTAGAATATTTAAATCCTGAAAATGAAGAATTGTATGAAAAATTTATTGAAATGGTAAAAAAACTTGATTTATTTGAATTATCTGAAATCGAGGAAGAACAAAAAGAATTTAAAAATAAAATTCCATATGAGGTAAAATATAAAAATAATTTTATTTGGGATATATATTATTCAGAAACTGAAAACAAGTATTTTATGATGTTTCCAAATGAAGAAGAAAAGGTTGAAAGTTTATTTTATCTTATAAAGAAAAAAATAATAGCGGAAAAGAAAATTGCTGAAAAAATATATATTCCAATTAGTGGCAAAGAACAAAGTTATAGTATTTTAAGAAAAACAGAAATTGGAGATTTAGAAAATTACTTATGGTTTTTTACAGGAGAATGGCCTGTTATATATGAAGTTTTTGATAAAAAAGGAACAAAAAGTATACAAATACTTGGAAGTATGCCTACTTATGAAAAAATAAAAACAACATATAAATTAGAATATACAAATAGAGAAGAAGCAGAAGAATTCTATAAAATGATAAAAGCATTATTTATACTACAATCGAATATGGAACATGAATATGAATTTAAAACAGCATTAGATAATGAAGGAAAAATAGCGTTTTATTTTAATCATAGTCAAATAACATATCAAAATTTACCAGAATTTATAAAAAATGAAATAAAAAGAAAACAGGATAGAATAGAAAATCAATTAGGATTAAATGCTACAGAAAAAGAAAAATTAGAACTTTTGAAGGAAACGATAGAAAAGAAAAGTGCAGAATATGTGTTAAAAGAGAAACAAATAGTTACATTTCTAGAATGTAAAAAAACATTTTTTGGTAGAATAAGCTATTTCTTTAAAAAGAAGAAAAATAAAGTTGAAATTATAGATAGTATAAATAAAGAAGATAAGAAAAATGAAGAAGTAGAAAAATTTGAAATAGAAGAGAAAAAATTATATACTATTGAAGATTTACTAAATGTTGGTGAATTTCTTGAAGAAAAGGAAAAAGAATTTAAAAACTTAAAAATGGATATAAAAGCTTCAGAAATAAAAAGAGAAAATCTAGATAGTAAAATAAAAAATGCTACATTATATATTAATGAAATAGAAAGCCACAAGAAGAGTATATTTGATTTCTGGAAATTTACAAATAAAGATGCAATTAGTATGCTTACAGAGAGTGAAGAAGAAAAACAAGAAGAAACTGAACATACAAAGATAAAAAGAGTATTTTCATTTGAAGATGACATAGAAGAATTAGGCAAAAGAATGGATGAGAAACAGAGAATTTACTATAATGAAAAAGAAACAGATGCAATATTTGCAATTTATCAAGATGTAGATTCATTTAATTATTTGAGCAAAGCAAAAGTTTTGAAAAAAGATGAAAAGGAAATTCAAAAGATATTAGATAACTTAAAAGAACAATATAAAGATAATTACGAACAAATAAAAGAAAAAGATTTTGATATATTTGGAAGTGTTGTTGAAGATAATACGAAAATAAAAACGCTTAATAATGCTAAACATAGAGAGATTCAAAAAGATGTATATAGAGTTTTAAATATTAATTTAGACACTGAACTATCAGAATATGAAGATATAATAAATAATTACAAAATAATACTGGAAAATCTTGGAAAAAGCATAAAATCACCTTATGATATGCCGGTATATAAAATTGGAAAAAATACAATAGAAGATGATAAATGGGAAATAATGAATTTAAAACCAGAAGTTGAAATAGATAAAATAAGCGAAGATGATGAAGAAATAATTTTGAATAAACTGAACTTAAAAGAAAGAATGCCGCTAGTTTTTTATACTAATATAATGTTCTATGATAATAAAAATAAAACATTGCCACTAGGAATGGATTTATCAACAGAGGTGTTATTGAATTTACAAAAAATAAAGCTTAAATTAATTTCAAGAATAGACTTTAATGTTAACGTTTTAGTAAATGAATTTGAAAATAAGATAAAAAATGTTCAAGTATATGAATATGACATAGAAACTGAGGAGGAATAATGGTAGAGAGAGTTATAACTATTGTTTTAGATGGCTTTGGAGTTGGAGAAGCACCTGATGCTTCTTCATATAAGGATGAAGGAAGTAATACACTAAAAGGTATATACCAAAATACTAAATTAACAATACCTAATATGAAGAGTATTGGATTATATAATATAGATGGGGTTGATTTAGAAGATAAAATAGACGCAATAGGCAGTTATGGAAAGGCAATGGAAAAATCAGTAGGAAAGAATAGCCCTGTTGGGCATTGGGAAATATGTGGACATATTACTTCTAATGGCTTCACAACATATCCTAATGCTTTTCCAAAAGAATTAATAGATGAATTTAAAAAAGAGGCAAATTTAGACGGAGTGTTATGTAATGAAGTTGGCTCTGGAACAGATATACTTAAGAAATATGGAGAGGAACATATAAAAACAGGATATCCTATAGTATATACTTCTGCAGATAGTGTTTTTCAAATTGCTGCACACGAAGAAGTTATATCAGTTGAAAGATTGTATCAAATATGTGAGATTGCTAGAAAAATATTAGATAAGCCTGAATATAACGTAGGAACAGTTATTGCAAGACCTTTTATAGGTACAAATGCAGATAACTTTACAAGAACATATAATAGAAAAGATTTTGAATCAAATACTTTTGGAAAAACAATTCTTGATGCAATAAAAGAAAATGGAAAAGAAGTTATAGCGATAGGAAAAATACAAGATTTGTTTACAGGCAGAGGAATAACAAAAGCAATACATACAAACGGAAATGCAGATGGAATTGAAAAAACAATTAATGAAATAAAGAGTTCTTCAAAAGGATTTATATTTACTAATTTAGTTGATTTTGATATGCTATATGGACATAGAAATAATATTGATGGATATGCAAGAGCTTTAGAATATTTTGATGAAAAACTTCCTATTATAATAAAAGAAATGAAAGATACAGATGTTTTAATAATAACAGCAGATCATGGAAATGATCCATCAACACCAAGTACTGATCATTCAAGGGAGTATATTCCTATATTAATATATGGAAAACCAATAAAAGAAAATGTTAATGTTGGAGTTAGAGAAACATTTGCTGATATAGGAGAAACAATATTAGATATGTTAAATCTTCCTATATTAAATGTAGGAAAAAGTTTTAAAAAAGAAATAATTAAGTAAAAGATGGGTAAACCATCTTTTATTTTGTAAAAATATAAAATAATATTTACACTTTTGTCGAAATCTGTTAGAATATATAAATATAGAAATAAATAGATTGGTGATGAAGAAAATGAAGATAGGTTTAGTTCTATCAGGCGGTATGGTAAAAGGTGCATATCAAATAGGAGTTTTAGAAGCACTTCAGGAATTTGTAAAAAGAGAAGATATTGAATGCATTTCAACAGCATCTGTAGGAACAATAGCAGCATATGCCTATGAACAGGATAGATTAGAGGAATTTAAAAATTTATGGCTTGATACAGAACAATTTAATATAAGAAGTTTTTTAAGAAGTTCAGTAAAAAGAAGCAATATACTTGATAAAGTTTCTGAACTTGTTAAGGAACATAGAAAGATGAAAACTGATTTTTATACTACTTGTTTAGATATTACAAGAATGAAATTGGATTACGTTAATTTAAAAGATATAAGCGAAGATTTAATTGAAGATTATTTAAAATCAGCTATATCATTTCCACCTGTATATAAGGCAATAGAAATTAACAATATTAAATATGTGGATGGTGCAGTAATAGATAATATTCCAGTAAATCCACTTGCAAAATATGATTTAGATTATATTATAGTAGTTCATTTTGATAAAGATAAATATGTATATAAGAATTTTGAGAACAAAAATATAATAGAAATAAACTTCAATGTGCAAACATCAATCTCAAAATCGTTATCATTTGATCAGGATTCTTCAAAAGAGATGATTAGAAAAGGTTATAAACAAGCTTATGATGTTTTATCTTTTGTATTTGCAAATGGAGTTGAAGATAAAAATTATGCTGTAAATGCAATAAATTATTTAAATGATAACTATAAACAAGCAGATTATAATATGTGTGGAGATATTTTAGTTGACAGAATGAATACATTTGCAAAAAAATTTGTGACTTATAATATGAAACAAATTGAAAAAAAAGATAGTAATTTATAAAAATTACATCTTTTTTTGTGTTTTTAAAATTACTGAAAACCTTTAAAAATCAACAAAAAAACTCATGGAAAAAATTACTTTTAAAAAAAATAAAAAAAATAATAAAAAAGTGTTGACATTGAATATATAGTTGTGCTAAAATAAGAAATGTCTTCGGACAGGAAACATAAAATCGAAATAAAGAATTCATTCTTTATTTTAATTTTTTGACATAAAAGTACATTGAAAAGTAAACAATAAACAAATTGAGAAAAAAGATGATTTTTTTTCAAGTACCTTTGAAGAAACCAAGCGGTAGTAAATAGTACTACCAAAATTAACCAAAATTTATTTTAGAGCTTAAAACTCAAATTA
>JAGBJN010000018.1 GCA_017934475.1 Clostridia bacterium
AGTAAAATTATTAGGTATATAAAATAAAAGTGGATAATATATATTATCCACTTTTATTTTCTTTTATTTTATTCTGTTTTATTCTTTTTTAAATCTATTACAACAGCATCATCATTGTTAAATAAAATAGTTCCTGTATCATCTGTAGAAATAGGATTTATATCCCCATTAATATCTTCTTCATAATCTGTTTCAGTTTTCCAACTAATAGATTTCTTTTTAGGAGAAACGTCTTCAGTAGATATACCACTTGTGAATTTTTCAAAATCATACTTTTTATCTGCATGTTTTTCTTTATATTTAGCATCCATAAAATCTGCTTTACCATCAACTATTTGTATCAAACCTTTATTATTTTTATACTTAAACAAACAAGATTTAAATGGAAGTGATCTTACTTTATCTGGTGCAAATTTTGGAACCCATGCCCATTCAATATTACCTTTTTTAGTATCATATGAACCTTTTGCAGTATCATAACTATCATTAAATTTCCATCTACGAATGTTACCAAATTCTTTTGACCACCATTCATTTTCTTCTATTGAATTATTTCCAAAGATAACTTTGTTAATACAATTTGCAACAATAGTCTTTCTATACTTGTCACTAACATCACCAAGTTGTGCAAGTGTTTGTGCTGAAATTGTAGTTCCAATTCTATATTTACGATATACTGTAAATATAGGTTCTGTAGCTTTAGATATGAATTCAGGGAATTCATCTATATATAAGAAATGAGGTATTCTTGATGATTCTGATCCTGGTCTTCTAAGTACAGCGTTTTGCATAAGTAAAATAAAGAATGTTCCAAATGTTTTATGCACTTGAGGTCCTAAATCTCCTCTTCTTGTACATGCAAAAACAATTTCACCATTTGCAAGTACATTCTCATAATTTAAGTTTTTATTTCTATTACAAATTATTTTCTTAACACCATTATGTCTTATTAATTTTTCTAATATAGAAGAAGCGTATTGTAAAGCTTTTTCTGTAGAAGCTCTACCTGGTGCATCTTTATAAAAATGTTTCTTAAAATATTTTAACATTACTTCATAATCTTCAGCTATTTCAGGTATAGTTTGAAGTTTGTTACATAAATCCTCAACAGCATCAAAGTTGTTAAATAATTTAAGCATATCTTCAAGTGTAGGTAAATAATCTTTATCTTTATATATAATAGGGTATGTAACTTTTAATAGTGTACATATATTTTCTATAGCATCATTTGCATCATTTTCTACGCTTACTTTTTCTATATCTTGAAGAGCTGATTGATACATTGATTTAATAACATTTGTAAATACAGAAGCAGTTTTTAATGGGTTGTCATATACAAATGGATTTAGTCCAATTGAATCACTATTATTTGGATCTACAAGATTATATTTCATATTAAAGTTTTCTGCTACTTCAATCATATGAGAAGTTGATTCAAAATCAGGAGAAATAGATGTTAAACCTAAATCTCTATATGTATAACCATCTTGATTTCCACTTAATATCATTTTTTTCAAATAAGCATTAAATAAATTTTCTTTTCCTTCAACTGGTACTAACATACCAAGTGAAAAATGTTCATTTAGATATTCATTATTATATGGTCCATTTAAATTAGCGATTCCCGTTTTTAATGCAGTGAATCCCATTTCCTTAGAAGCTTTACGGAAAAAGGCTTTCTTTTCTATATCTCTTGCAACCATTGGTTCAAATATAAGTGATGTTTTTCCTGCTCCTGAGGGACCAACAACTAAAAATTGATTAAATCTACTTTCTTCTGGAATTATTTCTCTATCTCCAGTTTCTTTATTCATACATATAAACATTTCACAAGAATATGTTCCATGACCTGCAGTTGTTTTAGTAAGTTTAATTCCACCATAATCCCAAATAGATTCTTGAAGTAATCTAGTGTCCTTAACTTCATTATGTAAGAATTTAAATAGTCCTGGTGCTGAAGCTAAAGGTAAATAAATTGCTATTGAAGACAACGCTGGTTTAAATACTTCAGGAAAATCTCTAGCAAGTACACTATAATTTGGTAATGATAATAAACCAATCCAAATTAATTGATTAAGCCATTGAGCAACCATTGAAACTGAAATAATATAAAGTGCTATAACATATAATTCAAATAATGTTGATTTCATTTTATTTGAACTTGCAAATTTAGAAGCAAATCCAAATAAAAATGCAAATATAGGGCAGGCAACAGCAAATGTATACATTAAAGGATTCCAATATGAATGGCTAACACCTGTAAACACCAAAAATAAAACTTCAATAATTCTATCTACAACAAAGTAGATAGTTAATAAAGTCAATATATATGTAACGAATGTATTTCTATCTGTGCCTAAGAATTTTAGAAATTTGTCAAAATACTTCAATTTTTTTCACCACTTTCAAATTAAATCATCCGTAAATATTATCGCACAAAATAGCGAAAAATTCAATAGAAATCCTTAAATTTCTGTAAGGAATTAAAAAAAATATGACCAAATTGTAAAAAAAAACAAAAATACTTGAATAATAATGAGTTTATGAATATAATTTTAAAGAACAATATAAATATAAATATGTTTATATAGCAAATTTTAAATTAGGGAAGAGAGTATGTTTGGTTTTAAGAAAAAAGGAAAAAAAATTACGGGTGAAGGCTTTATGCAAGGTGTAATAGCACTTATGTTTTCACAAGTAATTATAAAACTTTTAGGTTTAGTTTATAAATGGTATTTAACCAATAGAGAAGGATTTGGAGATAAGGGAAACGCAATTTATAGTGCTGGATTTGGAATATATGCTTTATTACTTACAATATCTTCAACTGGAGTTCCAAATGCAGTTGCAAAATTAGTTTCAGAACATAATGCAAAAGGAGATTATAGAGGTGCACATAGAATATTCAAAATCTCACTTGCAACTTTTGCAGTAATAGGATTAATAGGAACACTTATATTATTTTTTGGAGCACATTATATTTCTAACGCTTGGTTAGCAATACCAGAAGCAGAGCTTACTTTGGTTGCATTGTCACCAGCAATTTTCTTTGTTTCGATAATATCTGTATTTAGAGGGTATTTTAACGGAAGAGAAAACATGAAAGCTACAGCTAATTCTCAAACATTAGAGCAACTTTGTAAAACTATATTTACAGTTTTAGTTGTAGAGATTGTAGCAATTGGTTCAGGAATAAATACAAATTTAATGGCAGCAGGTGCTAATTTAGCAACAACACTTGCGACTGTAGGAAGCTTTCTTTATTTGTATTTATATTATAAAACTAGAAGAAAAGATTTAGGAAATGAAATAGTATCTTCAAATAACTATCCTACTAAAAATGTCTGGGGAACAGTAAAAAGTATTTTGATGGTTTCTTTTCCAATGTCGCTTAGTGCAATTTTAACATCGATAAATAGAAATATAGATTCAATGACAGTAAAAAGAGGATTAGAAAATTTCTTATCACAAGGTGAAGCATTAAAACAATATGGAATTTTAAGTGGAAAGGTTGATACTCTTACATCACTTCCTTTATCATTTAATATAGCTTTTGCAACTGCTCTTGTACCAACAGTTGCTTCTGCAAAGACAAAAGGAGATATGAGTACAGCAAATAAAAGAGTTTCTTTCTCTTTACTTGTTACAATGCTAATAGGATTACCTTGCATGGTCGGAATGATGGTATTTGCTCAGCAAATTTTAGATTTAATTTTTCCAAATGCAAATGAGGGAGCGTTGATTTTTCAAATAAGTTCTCTTGCAATTATATTTACTGTGCTAGAGCAAACAGTAAATGGAGCTCTTCAAGGATTAGGAAGAATATATGTACCTACAATTGCTCTTTTAATTGGAGTAACAGTAAAATGTATTTTGAATTTAGTATTAGTACCAATTCCTGAAATTGGAGCAGCAGGTGCAGCATTTGCAACAGCAGCTTGCCATGCAATAGCTTTTTTAATAGGCTTCAATGTTTTAAGAGCAAATATGAAATTAGATTTAAGTTTTTCTAAATTTATCGTTAAGCCTGTACTTGCTACAGGAATGATGGCAATATGCTCATATGCTGTATATTTTTTAATATCAAGAATACATCCTGGAAATATGGTTACACTAATAGCAATTTTAGTGGCAGTTATAATTTACGTTCTTGCTGTAATAGCGTTAAATATATTTACACAAGATGAAATATTAATGATTCCATACGGACAAAAGATTTATAAAATATTGAAAAAAATAGGAATTTATAAAGATGAGGTAAATTCACTAAAATAGCCGTTTTTAAAATACTGAATATCGAAAAACATTGAAAAATAAGCAAAAAAAAAATTGAAAAAAGAAGGATTTTGAAAAAGAATGGCGAATAATGTAAATAGTAGATAAAGTTCAATATCTACATATGATCTTATAGGAGGTAATTTAAATGAACAAATCTGATTTAATCGCAGCTATCGCAGCTAAAACAGGAGACACAAAGAAAGGTGCAGAAGCTTCATTAAACGCTTTCGTTGATGTAGTATCAGCAGCACTAGTAAAAGGAGACAAAGTTCAACTTGTTGGATTTGGTTCTTTTGAAGTAAGAAAAAGAGCAGCTAGAAAAGGAAGAAACCCACAAACTAAAGAAGAAATCAAAATACCAGCTTCTAAAGCTCCAGTATTCAAAGCAGGAAAAGCTTTAAAAGATTTAGTAAATAAAAAATAATTTTTAATAAAAGAAAGAACAAGGTTATATGCCTTGTTCTTTTTTTGTATAATATTTTCCTTGCCATAAATCACGTGCTCTAAATCTTCTTTCAAAATCATGAAGTATCCACATTTTATGTGCATTCCAGTAAGGAGCAACAAGAATATCTTTTGGCGCATCGCCAGAAATTCTATAAATAATAAAATTAGGATTTAAATGAGTTAATATATCAATTAATGTTTCAATATAATAATCTAAATCTAATGCTTTATATTCACCAGTTCTGTACATTTCAGCAAGTTTTGTGTTTTCAACAACATATGTTGAGTGAATTTTAACACCTTGAATATTGTGATTATTCAAAAATTCAACAGTAGCCATTACATCATCATGAGTTTCATCAGGTAATCCAACCATTATATGAGCAACTATATCAATATCGTATTTATTAAGAATTTTAACTGCTTTTGTGAAATCTTTTGATGTGTAACATCTATTTATTTTCTTTCCGATTCTATCATTACTTGTTTGAAGTCCAAGTTCAACACATACATAATATTTATCTTTATAACTATGTAGAAGTTTTGCAATTTTTTCATTTATACAGTCAGGCCTTGTACCAATTTCTAAACCAATTATTCTATCATCTATTAAAGCAGAATCATATTTCTTTTTTAAGTTTTCAATACTATCATAAGTATTTGTGAAATTTTGAAAATATACAATAAACTTATTTGCTCTTTGAGCCCTATAACTCTTAAAATAGTTTTCTACTTGTTTTGTAATATTTTCTGCTTGATTAATAAGTTCGCCAGAACCTTTTTCACTACAATAAATACAACCACCATATCCGAGCTTTCCATCTCTATTTGGACATGTAAATCCACCATCTACACAAATTTTAAGAGTGCGTTCTCCAAACTTTTTTTTATAATATTCATTTAAATGTCTATATCTTTCCATATCATTCATAATATAGTAATTATATTACGAAATTAACAAATAATCAAGAAAAGGAGTTAAGTCTATAGACTTAACTCCTTAAATAACTAAATTTTGAAGAATTGTAATTCTGTCTCTAACTGATTAGAGATATTTCTTAGCTCATTAGCCGAAGCAGCAAGAACATTTACAGTACCTTCTAATTCTGCCATAGCTGCTGAAGTTTCCTCTGTTGATGCTGCATTCTCTTCTGATATTGCTGAAAGAGAGCTCATTGCATCAATGATAACATCTTTGGAAGATGCACATTCATCTGCAAGATGAGAAATCTGGGTAACACCGCTAACTGTAGATGCAACGTTTTCAATAAGTCCATTAATCTGATCAATGGTTTCGCAGAGAACATCAGCAACATTTTTACAGATGACTGAAATTTCTTCTGTTTTTGATTTAGCATTCTCAGATTGTGCAAGCAAATTATTCATTTCAACCTGAATTTCCTTTGCAATCGAGCTAGAGTCTGTAGCAAGTTTTCCTATTTCCTCTGCTACAACTGCAAATCCTTTGCCTGCATCTCCAGCGCGCGCTGCCTCAATAGAAGCGTTAAGAGCTAGCAAATTAGTTTGAGAAGCTATAGAGGTAATACCATCAACTTTCTCATTAACATTAAGAACAGCAGAATTTGTCAAATTCATGCTTTCTGTAATAGCTCCAACAGATTTTTCCATGACATCCATTTTTTTAGAAAGATTTGTAAGAGAATCAGCAGAAGTTTTACTAGCATTGTTCATTTGATTTGCAGCGTTTGCGAGTTGCTCAGCATTACTACTAACATCAGTAATTGCATCTGAAAGTTTAGAAACGTTGAAACTTGCATCTTGAATGGTTTCGGCTTGCTCTGTTGCACCTTTGGCAACTTGCATAATAGCGTCTGAAACGCCTCCTGCATTACTATTGATCTTTTCAGAAGTTTCAGCAAGTTCAACTGCTTTTTCTTCAACTACATGTGAGGCTGTACTAATATTTGCTACAACTTCTGTGAGCTTATCGATTAACTGATTAGTGCTTCGCAGTGCATTACCTATCTCATCCGATCTTTTTAAATAAGAATCAGATTTGATAAATTCACCTTCAGAAAGTTTTTTAACGCTTTGCTCAATTTCCCGTACTGCTTCAGACATTCTTTTTGAACTAATAAGTGTTACAACAACTGTAATACATAAAAGAATAATTCCGATTATAACCATTGTTGTAACAGATTTGCCAATTTGCTTTTCAACTGCATCACGTGATACACCTGTAAAAGCCATTGCTTTAACCTTTCCATTTTCGATGATGGGAACGTAAGCAACGAAGTAGGCCTGTCCAGCTACTTGAGTATTGGTACTAGTAAATGTGTTTTTTTTACCAATTACTTCTTTTATTACAGCTTCTGCTGCTTTGGAACCAATTACCTTGGAACCTAAAGAAGAGTTTTTACGCGTATCACCTTCGAACCAGGTGAAGTCATAGCCAGTCTGGGACTTAAGATTCTCCTCGATTTTGCTGTCACCAGGTTCTCTTTCAGAGTTAGCTATACCAGTATCCCGGTATGCATACGCAGAAGAAAGTAATCCTTTTAGGATTTCTTCTTCCATTCCTGATTTCATAAATAGAATACCAGCAATAAGCATTGAAATGCCTATTACAATTGCAGGTAGCAGGGAAATGAGCATCATCCGAGCTCTTACCGTAAACATTTTTTTCTCCTTCATACTGAATACTCCTTTCATTGTGCTAGAATGTTAACATGTGACTAAAATGTTTATCCTCCTTATATTTAATTATATTAAATTTCTTCCTTATACTACAAGAAAGAAAAAACAAAAAGTAATGAAACAATTATACTACAAAAATAAAAAGAATACAATAATTATGTAAATAAAAAATGTTTTTAATAATAAATTTAGCAAATAAAATATAAATTTATATACAATAACTTATATTTCAAAATTATATTGAAAAAAAATATATAAAATAATATAATGTTTTAAAATAAAAAAAGAAGGAACAAAATATGGGAAAAATAGTTTTATTAGATGACTTAACAATAAATAAAATGGCTGCAGGAGAAGTAATAGAAAGACCAGCAAATGTTGTAAAAGAATTAGTTGAAAACTCTATAGATGCTGGAGCAACAAATATTGTTGTTGAAGTAAAAAATGGTGGAAAAACATTTATAAAAGTAACTGATAATGGAAGTGGAATAGAAAAGGAAGATATGCTTCTTTCACTTGAAAGGCATGCAACAAGTAAAATAAAGAAAGTTGAAGATTTAGAAAAAATCTATTCAATGGGATTCAGGGGAGAGGCACTTGCTTCTATAGCATCAATTTCTAAACTAACTATGATATCAAAAACAAAAGAAATGGATGTTGGAAATATAATTGTTATTACTGAAGATAGAGTAGAAAAAGAGGAAGAAATAGGTTGTCAAACAGGTACAACAATTATAGTTGAAGATTTATTTTACAATACACCTGTAAGATACAAATTTTTAAAACAAGATGCAAGCGAATATAGATATATAAAA
Source organism: Clostridia bacterium (assembly GCA_017934475.1). Classification (GTDB taxonomy): domain Bacteria; phylum Bacillota; class Clostridia; order TANB77; family CAG-508; genus UMGS1663. The sequence continues at coordinate 8,199 of JAGBJN010000018.1, forward strand.
GAGTGGATGGAAAAGGCTGCACTTGCAAATCCTTCAATTTCATTTAGGCTTGTAAATGATTATAAAACAGATTTGGCACTTAATGGAAATGGACAAATTGAAAATGTTATATATAGTTTATATGGTAAAGAAATAACTGATAATCTAGTTAAAGTAGAATATGAGGAAGATAATATAAAAGTAACTGGAGTAATTGGAAATACTTTAATTGCAAAGGATAGCAGAAAAGACCAAATATGTTTTTTAAATAGAAGAAATATAAAAAATCCTATAATTACAAATGCTGCAGATCAAGCTTTTAAAGGAGCAACAGGAATAGGAAAGTTTGGTTTCTTCATATTAAATATTGAAATGCCAGCAGATTATTATGATGTAAATGTTCATCCAACAAAAATGGAAGTTAGATTTAAAGAAGAAAGTAAAATTTATAGTGTAATATATCATGCAATTAAAGCAACTATGCTAAATAGTGAATTTTTAGGGAATAATGAAAAAACAGAGAAGCAAGAATATATAGAAAATGAATTTAAGTTTTTAATTAATGATGAAAAAACAGAAAATAATGAAGAAATAATTACAAGAGAAGAAGAAAGAAAAGTAGAATACAAATTTCTAGGAATTATTTTTAAAACATATATCATTATTGAAGTTGAGGATGAAATATATCTTGTTGATCAACATGCTGCACATGAAAGACTTTTATATGAACAGATTAAAGCAAATTACAAAAATAATATTAATGGAAATAGTCAAATGATGCTTATTCCTGATGTAATAGATTTACAACATAAAGAAATGGAATTTGTTAAAGAAAATATGGAACTATTTAAAAATACTGGATTTGACTTAGAAATTTTTGGAGAAAATAGCATTAAAATTAATGGTATACCAGATTTAGAATATAGAGCAAAAACAAAGAATGTATTTATGGATGTATTAGATGAAATGACATCAAATGAAAGAACATCTATAAAAGATGTAGAGGAAAGGTTTATTGCAACTGTTGCTTGTAAAGCTGCTGTAAAAGCAGGAATGGATTTAACTAAAGAAGAAGTAGATAATTTACTTCAAAATTTATTAAAACTAAATAATCCATATACATGTCCACATGGAAGACCTACTACAATAAAAATTGGAAAAGAGTATTTGGAAAAATTTAATAAGAGATAGTAAGGAGCTAATAAAATGGATGTGAAAAATATAGCACTTGTATTTGAAATATAATGAAGAAAACAAGCTAAAGAAAAATTTATTAAATTTTAAAATATATATAATTTTTGCATAAAAAACAAACTATAGAAAAATAAAAAAAGAGATTTTATAAAATCTCTTTTTTTGGTGCAGATGGCCGGAATCGAACCGGCACGGTTTATTCAACCGCAGGATTTTAAGTTTTGTAAGTCCTGTGTTATATAAGATTATTATGTGTTATTTTGTACCTCTTTTTCCCTAGCTAAAATATTGCCGTTTCAATTAAAAACTGATTTTAAAACTGAAGTGAAGCTATATATAGAGATTTTTGAAAAAAATAAATTTTGTTAGACATTTGTTAGATATTAACATATGATATTCCAAAAGCTGTTTTGTATGCTTGTTTTTTTTACATGAATATAGTATAGTATTGGTTAAATAGAACTGTATTTTTATAAGGATAGGAGGTCAAATATGGAAATCAAATACCCACCATATAAAATAACTGATAAAATGTTAAATTATGTATCAGATATTATGAAAAAAATTGGAGAGGCAAATTATTTTGAAAGCATAAATAGATATCCAGAATTAAGAAGAAAATCAAGAATAAGGTCAATACATTCTTCACTTGCTATTGAAAATAATCAATTATCTTTATTTCAAGTTGAAGATGTTATAAATGGAAAACCTGTTATTGGAGAAAAAAAAGATATTCAAGAAGTTAAAAATGCTTATGATGCTTATGAGCAAATTGATAAGGTTAATCCATATTCAGTGGAAGATTTGAAGAAAACACATGGAATATTAACTTTCTTAATTGAAAAAGATGCAGGTAGGTATAGAAATCACGGCGAAGGTGTTTTTGATGGAAATGTACAAATATTTATGGCTCCACCTCATACTATGGTTCCAAATTTAATGGATAACTTATTTAGTTGGATGAATGAAGTTAAAGATATCATAAATCCACTTATATTATCTTCTATATTCCATTATGAATTTGTTTTCATACATCCTTTTCATGATGGTAATGGTAGAACAGCAAGACTATGGCAAACTGCAATTTTATCACATTGGGAAAAAGCATTTACTTACTTACCTATTGAAAGCATGATAAGAAAAAATCAAGATGAATATTATAAAGCTATTCAAAATTGTAACAATGTAGGAGAATCCACAGAATTTATAGAGTTTATGTTAAAAATTATAGATGATACAATAGATGAATTAATGAACTCAAAAGAAATGAAAGACAAATCGCAATTATTACTTTCTGAAAAAGAAATAAAAATTATTGAATGTATTAAGAAAAATGTTTTAATAGGAGCTAAAGAAATAATTGAAGAAACTGATATTGCAGATAGAACTGCTAGAAGAATATTAAAAAAACTACTAGATAACAATACTATTGAAGCAGTTGGTACAAGTGAAAAGTCGCCAAATAAAAAATTCAAATTAAAAGAATAATGGCATAGTTTTGGCGAAGTAGTGGCGATGTTATGAAATGATAAGATAAATGATAGGAGAAAAATATGGAAGCACATGAATTGGTAGAAAATTTAAAAAGTAATCCAAATAACGAAGAACTAAATATTGAAGAAGTTATAAAATGGTGCGACGAACATGCCGAAAAATTGAATTTATCAGATTCAGATGAGATGTTTTTATGTGAAAAAGCAACAAAGTATTTAATGGAAAATAAAGAGAAAAGAGCATGGAGTAAAGATGATGCAAAATATATTGCTAATTTCTTAGCTAGAAAGACTATAAAAAAATTGAATTTAGATAAAAATGCAGAAGTTCACGTTTTAGAAGAAGATGAATATATAAAGTTATATGGAGAAAAAAGTTCAGGAATTTGTGTACCACAGGGAGATGATTATTTTAAGGTATCTTACTCTCCTAATGTTATAAAATATTTAACAAGTGAAGACAAAGGACAATTTTTACATGGTTTGCAAACTGTATTTCATGAAATAAGACATGTTCAACAAAATAAATCAATACATAATTTAACAAGAGAAGATGGAACTGAATTACCTAAAAATAAAGAAAGATATTTAAGTGCATTAGAAACTATTGCGAGAAAGCAAGACTCTAAATTTTATGAAAAAAATTATAGACAATTATTAAAGGAAAATGATGCTGATAAATATGGATTAATAAAAGCTTATACTGAATTACAAGAATATGCACCAGAAATAGCTAAGAAATATAGTTATAAAAAAATACAAGAAAAGTTACAAGAATATGATAAGAATTATTATGAAGCTTTATCCAATACAACTAAAAGTGGAACGGAAAGTTTAAAAACTGAAATAGAATCTAGAGCTTCAATATACATAGAAAGACATCCTGAAATTCTAGAAGAATTTCCAATATTAGATGTTGCTTTTAATAAAGATGGTACAAAAAAAGATATAAAACAAATGTTAAAAGATAGAGAAATCTCATTAGAAATTGAAAAAGACAGTAAAGTAATAAATGATTTGTATGAAACAATTTTTAATAATAGAAACCACGTACAGAATGGGTTAAAAGGAATTAAAAATGAAATATTAAAAATAGATAAATATATAACAGAAACAGGTACAGAAGATGAATTTATATATAATTTAATAAGAACTAATTTAGAAAAAAATTCTAATATGACAAAAGAGCAAATTGATAAATTAATAGAGGAAGAACATAATAAAGCTGCAAAAACCAGACAAGAAAGAAATGAACAAGAAAAAGAACATGAAGAAACTGAAAGCATAAAAGATGAAATAGGAGACGAAATTAAACCTAAAACAGAAATACAAGAGCGAGAAGAGCAACAAGTTGAAACAATGTGGCAAAATCGTTTTCAATCTTGGGATAGGGAAGCCGTTAATTTACCTAATTGTGCTAAAAGAAAAGAAGGAGCTGTACAGATTATGAAAAATATAGATAGAGAAAAAGAATTAGAAGAACAAGAAGAAATGGAAGGAAGAAGATAAAATATGAAACAAGTATATGCTGATGCTTTTGCTGAAATAGATCAAATTTTTAGTTTAATGCCTTTAGCATTATTAGATAAAATACCAAATAAATTTAAGCAAATAATTAAAGAAAATAAATCTGATTATATTCCTGATATAAGAGAACCTATAGAAGAATGTCAATTAAGCGAGGAAACAATTATAATTCTATCTTTGATATATAGAGATTTCTTATGTACTAAAGAAGAAAAAGAAAAATTACAATATAGAGATGCACAAAAACTAAAAGAAGCCGAAGAAGAATTAAGAGAAAAATATAATCCTGATAATTTATTCGAAAATAGAAATGCTACAAACATAAATGATACTATACCAGAAAATAAAGAAAGTGTAGCTTTGATAAAATATGAAGAAGATAAATGGTATACGAAGATATTTAATGTAATTAAAAAATTATTTAAAAGAAATTAAAAAACAGATTAGCTAATGCTAATCTGTTTTTGGTGCAGATGGCCGGAATCGAACCGGCACGGTTTATTCAACCGCAGGATTTTAAGTCCTGTGCGTCTGCCAGTTCCGCCACATCTGCATATTAGTTGTTTTGCAACTGACAAGATATATTATAATACCGAAAAATAGGATTTGTCAATACACAAGTTGAAAAAATATGAAAAAAATTACAATAAGTATGGACTTTTTGGCTAAAATAGCCTAAAATAGATAAGAAGAATATAATTATGGGAGGAAAGAAATATGAATGTTTGGCATGATATTGATTCATCAAGAATAACTAAAGATGATTTTGTAGCAGTAATAGAAATTTCAAAAGGTGGAAGAAATAAATATGAGTTAGATAAACAAACAGGTTTATTAAAATTGGACAGGGTATTATATACAGCAACTCATTACCCAGCAAATTACGGTTTTATACCAAAAACATATGCAGGGGATGAAGATCCATTAGATGTTTTAGTACTTTGCCAAGAAAAAATCGTTTCAATGGCATTAGTTGAAGTTTATCCTATTGGAGTATTAAAAATGGTTGATAACGATCAATCTGATGAAAAAATTATAGCTGTTTGTAAAACAGATCCATTTTTAAATATGTATAAAGATATTTCAGAAGTACCAGAACATGTACTAGCTGAAATCAAACACTTCTTTGAAGTATATAAACAACTAGAAGGAAAAACAACAATGGTTGATACTATAATGGGTAGAGAGGAAGCTGAAAAAATAATAGAAGAATCTATTGAAAATTATAGAAAAAAATTCGTTAGATAGAGGAGAAATTTATGGTTGAAAGAATTATATTTTTCACATTATCCCTTGGAATTTTTTTGTTTTTATTTTTCAAGATGATAAAGAAAAATGATACTAACTATTTATATTTATTAATATTACAAGCAATAGGAATAGCAATTAGTTTTATTTCTTTAATTATAAGAATAAGGCTTAATATAATTCTTACAATTCTTACATATGTAATATCTGTAGTTATACCTCTAATTATAATTGTAGTTGAAATGACAGGGATTTCACTTACAGAAGCTGCATATTTAATAATTACAAGGTATTATAATAAAATCGGAGAAACAGAAAAAGCAAAAAAATTACTGTTAGCTTTAGTAGAGAAAAATCCACAAAGCTATTATGCTCATAAAGAACTTGCAAAAATATATGAAAAAGAAAATAATTTTGATTTAGCGCTTGATGAATATTTAAGAGTAAATAGTATTAGACCGGGAGAAGATGATATAAGTTTTAAAATTGCAGATTTGTTTAATAAAACTGGTAAACCAGAAGAATCAATTACAATATTACATGAACTATTAAAAAGAAAACCAGAATGGGAAGAAGCAACATTTTTACTTGGTGATATATACTATGATCAAGAAATGTTCAAAGAAGCAATATCGTTATATTTAAATGCATTAAAATATCATCCCGAAAATTATGATTTATATTATAATTTGGGAATGTGTTTTACAAGAATAAATGATTTTCAGAGTGCAAGAGAGTACTATACAAAGGCTGCACAGTTAAATTCACTATTGTATAAAGCTAAATACAGCTTAGGACAAATAGCACTTTTATATAATGAACTTGATGAGGCAGAAGAAAGATTTACAGAATGCTTACAAGATGAAGAATTAGAAGATTATGCTTACTATTACTTAGCATGTATTGCTATGCTTAGAGGAGACGAAAATAAAGCAGTAACATATTTGAACACTGCTGTAAGTGAAAATCCAGCAATATATGGAACAATAAAAAAAGAAGAAATATTTAAAATAATTTTATATAAAATAGACAAGCCTAATAAAGATGGTGTAGTAAAGAGAAAAAGGGCTAAAGCAAAAATAAATAAAAAAGATGAAAAGACAATGAAACATTTGAAAAAAATGTATGAACTTGTTGGAGATTTAAATAATAATGATATAAAGATAATGCATAAAATAATGGATAAAAGACAAAAAGAAGAACAAGAAAAAGAAAAAGAACAAAAACAAAGAGAATAACAGGCGAATATAATGAATACAATGGAATAAAGGAGAGTGTGTTTCATTGTATCAAGATGTTTCAATTATAGGTGGAGACCTAAGAAATGCTTTTTTATCGCAAATGCTTTGGAATAAAAATAGAAAAATATTTGTATATGGATTTGAAAATGAAAAAAGCATTACTCAAAATAATAATATTATAAAATGCAATTCATTAGAAGAAGCAATTAACAGCACTGAAATTATTATAAGTTCTATACCTTTTACAAAAGATAAAGTAAAAATAAATATGCCACTTAGTGTTTATGAAATCGAAATAGAAGATTTTATTAAGAAAATAAAAAATAAAACTTTAATTGTTGGAAATATAGATAGTGATTTTATAAATAAAGCAGAAAAAAATAATGTAAAAGTTATAGACTTAATGAAAATGGAAGAATTAGTAATTTATAATACAATTGCAACAGCTGAAGGAACGATAAGAATTGCAATAGAAGAAACTAACAAAACAATTTATGATAGTAATATCTTAATTTTAGGATTTGGAAGAGTTGGAAAAACACTTGCAGAAAGATTTTATGGTCTTAAAGCAAATGTGTATTGTGAGGCAAGAAAAGATGAAGATATAGCATGGATAAATACATATGGGTATAAATCATTATGGTTAAGTGAATTAGATGATAGTCTTGAAAAATTTGATATTATAATCAATACAATACCTGAAAAAATACTAGATGAAAACAGATTAAAATTAATTAAAAAAGAATGCTTAATTATAGATTTAGCATCAAATCCAGGTGGGGTAGACTTTGAAAAAGCACAAGAACTTGAAATAAAAACAATTCATGCTTTAGGACTTCCGGGAAAAATTGCGCCATATACATCTGCCAAATTTATAAATGAAATAATAGAAAAAATAATATAAAACAAATGAATAATATGGAGGAATAATATGAATATAATACAAGGAATAATTTTAGGAATAGTGCAAGGATTAACAGAATTTTTACCAGTTTCTAGTTCTGCCCATTTAAATATATTTCCATGGATATTTAATTGGGGCGAAATGGGAGATTCATTTGATTTAGCATTACATGTTGGAACTTTAATTGCACTTATAGTATTCTTTTTTAAAGATTGGATTAATCTTTTTAAAGCAGGATATAAACAAGCAATAAAAAAAGAAAAAACAACTGAAGGAAGAATTTTCTGGTGTATTGTAATATCTACGATAGTTGCAGGAATCGCAAGTTTAGTTTTAGATAAAATTTCAGAAAAAATAATTGAATTTATTGCAAATATGTGTGGACTTGGAGAAAATACACTCCCAGTCGAAATGCCAATTATTGCTATTGCACTAATTGTAATGGGAATAGTGTTATATATTGTTGATAAAAAATCAAAATCTGATAAAAAATATAGTGATATTACATTTAAACAATCTGTACTTATAGCTGCATCTCAAGCATTAGCAGCTGCTTTCCCTGGAGTTTCAAGATCTGGAATTACAATGACAGTTGCAAGAGCACAAGGAATAGATAGAGAATCATCTGCAAGATTTTCATTTTTATTATCAGCACCAATAATCGCAGCAGCAGCTTTAGTAAAAATAACACATTTTACATTTGATTTATCACTTCTTGTTGGGATTTTAGCAAGTTTTATAGTAGGATTTTTTGTAATTAAATTTTTACTAAATTACCTAAAAAAAGGCAGTTACAAAGTATTTGCAATTTATAGGATAGTGCTTGGTGTAATTGTAATTGCACTTTGGATTTTAAAATTAATTTTTCATTTTTAATAAAAAAGAGAATACAATTTGTATTCTCTTTTTTTATTACATTATTATTACAGTAAATTTACAACTATATTAAAAGTGTATTAAAAGTGTGTTAAATATATTGACTTTTGTATTTAAAAAGATAAAATTTATTCATAATGACATTATTATACAAAAAATATGCTCTATGGAAAAAATGAGATAAAAAAGAAGTATTTATTTGTCGAAAATTGCAAAATATAATAATGAAAAATAAACAAAAGAAGGAGAAAACATGCCAAGTTGCTTAGGTTTATATGTAGAAACTAATTTAATAAAATATGCAAAAGTAACAAAAGACAAAGATTTATTAAAAGTCGAAGCTTTTGGCGTTAAATTTTACGATAAAATCGGTGAAGCAATTAATCAAATTGTTTCTGAAACTTTTAGTTATAAAGCACCTATAAGCATAAATTTGTCAGATGAAGCTTATGAATATTTTTACTTTTTTAATTTGTTAAATAAAAATGATTTAAAGAAAGCAATTGAAACAGAATTTGAATCATATTGCAAAGAAAAAGGGTTTAATAGAGCTGCCTTAGAAACAAGATACAGCCTAGTTCAAGATATTCAAGATAAGGAAAAGGTAAAAGCAGTATATATTTCATCAAATAAAGCTGAAATAAATAAAAAAATTCAGGAAACAGAAGGAAATAATGTTTCAAGTTTATTTCCACTTCCAATGTGTATTCCAAACTTATTAGAAGTTAAAGAAAAAGAAAATGTTTTAGTTGTAAATATGGAAGAAAAAACTACATTAACAACTATAATAGATGCTGGAATATATAGTGTTGATAAATTAGAAGAAGGAATAGAACCAATTTTATTTAGTATTAATGAGAAAGAAAATTCTTATTCTAAAGCATATGAAATTTGTAAAAATACAACAATTTATACAATGGAAGGAAGGGAGTTACTTCAAGAAGAAGGAAATAGTTACTTAGAAGATATAATGCCGACACTGTATAATATTGTTCAAAAGGTTAAAGATTATGTTGATAATTCAGTAAATAAAATAGATAAAATATATTTAACTGGAACTGGATGTATTATTAATAATGTTGACTTGTATTTTGAAGAGTATTTTACAAATATTCCATGTGAAATATTAAAACCATACTTCATTAGTGAAAATGTAAAAATTAATTTAAAAGATTATATTGAAGTAAACTCTGCAATAGCCCTTGCAATGCAAGGATTAGGATATGGAGTTAAAAACATAAACTTTAAAAAGCCAAACTTGATGGACAAAATTCCAGATGCTCTTAAAATAACAACTGGAAAGAAAAATAAGGAAGAAAATCCAGATTCAAAGAAAACTAAAAGTAAATTACCTATAAATTTCTCTTTTAGTTTAAAGGGAAAAGTAGATGTAATTGAAAGATGGCTAATAAGAACAATATCAGGTGTTTTTGCATTTATAATTATTTATACAATAATAACAACTTTCTTGAAAATACAAACTGATATAAAAACAGCAGAAATAGATGAAGTTATAAAAGATACTTCAGCTCAAATTTCAACAATAGAAGGACAAACAGCTAAACTTAAAGCAAAAACAAGTGAATTTAACAGACAAATAGAAGTATTTAAAAATTATAATAAAGAAAAAGAAGAAAATTTAAAAAGTAAAAATGCTATTCCTTTATTATTAACAAGAATTATGAATGTAGTTCCTAAGGGAGTTACACTTACTTCAATAGAAAATAGTAACAATACACATATTATAATAAATTGTCAATCAAAGGATTATGATTCACTAAGCTTCTTTATGGGAGCATTAAAAATTGAAGGAATTTTAAATTCTACAACATCAACACCTGGGGTAAAACAAAATGGAATTATTTCTGTAACGATAGAAGGTGATTTACCATGAGAAAAATATTATTAGGAATAATTCTTCTTTTGCTAATTGTACTAGGAATAAATATAGTTACAAAAGGTATTGAACCATTTGGATTTAAAATTCAAAGTATGGGGCAAATAGAAGAAAGCAGTAAAACTTTGAAAACAAAAATTGAAGATGCAAATCGTAAGATAGACACAGAAATTGATACAAAAATAAAAGAAAGAAGTACAGCATTTGCTACTGAACAAAAGACAAAAAGTGAATATTTAGAATATGTAAATAAAAGTAGCAATGAACAAATAATGGCTGCTAAAACTTTAAAAAGTTATGCAATAGAATTCTTATGGATGAAACTTGGAACACACGCCAGAGAAGAAGGAGTAAACTTAACTTTTGAAATAGGAACAACTGGAGCAGATAGCGCAAGTTCATTAAATTTTATTGTTGATGGCTCATATATTGCAATAACAAATTTTGTTTATTCAATTGAAAATGATTCTGAATTAGATTTTAGAATTGAAAACTTTAAATTATTACCACATAATGGTGAAATCTTAGAAGCTACATTTAATGTAACTGGAGTAAAAATTGAAGGTAATATGTCAGCTTCATCAAGTGGCACAACACCAAGTAGCACACAATCAAATAATAATAGCAATAACCAAAATAGTGCAGCAACAAATACAGTTGATAATGGTCAAAATACTAATACAACAAATGGAACAACACGATAAGAAAAGGAGTTTTAAAATATGATAAAAAATATTTTGAAAGAAATTATTATAATATTACTTCTGTGTGTGGTTATTACAGTTATTTTAGGAGTAATTTTCTACGAATATAATCCGATTGGAAAAGTAGTACCTAGCAAAACTGCATATACAACACCAGAAAATATAGAAGAAGAATTAAAATCAACAACAGGATCATCAAATGAAATTGAAATTACACAAAAGAATAAGGTTTATACAATAGATGGTTCTGATTTAACATTATATAAAAAGAGTAAAGCTTACAACCCAAGCAAAGAAAATCCATTTGCTAACTTAGTAGAAGATGGTTCAACAACAGGAGAAGGAACAACTACATCAAAAGTTAATACATCAGGTTCATCATCAGGTTCATCATCAAACTCATCTTCAACAGGAAGTGATAACTCAAATAGCGGAAGTAATGAGAATGGTGGACAAAGTCAATCACAATCATCAAATGAAGGAACAACAGCAAATACAGGAAATAGTAGTTCAAATAGTCAAGCAACTGGAAAAAAAGCTAAATTAAAATAATTAAATTAGATATATAAGTTTTTAATATAACTATATATATAAAATACATTATAAGGAGGAGTTTTTATGTTAAAAGAACAAAAAGGTATTACACTAGTAGCACTTGTAATAACAATTATTGTATTAATTATTCTAGCTGGAATATCAATTACAATGGTATTAGGAGAAGATGGATTAATTAATAAATCAAAAAGAGGCGCAGACAATTATTCAAGAGCTGCAGCAGCAGAACAAACACAATTAGACAATGTAAATTCATGGCTTGAAGAAAAAGGATATTAATACAAATTTATTTAGCTAAAAACTAAATATGAGGTTACCTAAAAAGAAAACATTATATTTAGGTAACCTTTTATTTATAAGTAAGGAAAAGATATGGAGCAAATTATTTTTTATATTTTAATCTTTTGCATAGGTACTCTATTTGGTAGTTTCTTTACACTAGCAGTTCATAGGATACCACTTCATCAAGATATAACACATAAAAGATCATATTGTCCAAACTGTAATCATAGATTATCTTTTTTTGATATGATTCCTGTATTAAGTTATATATTTCTTGGAGGAAAATGCAGATACTGTAAAAATAAAATAAGACCTAGATATTTGATTCTAGAGGTTTTAACAGGAATTGTATTTCTGTTATTTGCTATGTCTTTAAATATTAATTTCAATTCATTAAATATAAGTAAAATTGTTTATTTAGTGTTTGGAATATTATATTTTACAGGAATAATAATAATAGCCGGAATTGATAAAGAAAAAAAACAAGTACAAAAAGGGTTATTAGTATACGAATTAGTTGTAGTTTGCCTATATATGATTTATCTATATACAGTAGAAAATGCTAATATATATAGATATGTTATATATTTATTCATATTTGGTATTATTGAATTTTTGCAAAGTTCTTATTTGAGAAAAAATAAAAAGGATAATTACATTTTTTCAATTTTAGAATTATGTATGATAATGGTAATATTTGAATATGAATTTATATTTATCTATACAGCAGGTATAACATTATTTACAATTGGTTTTGTAAAAATATTAAAAAAACTATTAAAAAATGATAAAACTAAAACTAATTTACCAATCGCATCATATTTATGTTACAGTAATATATTAGTGATAATAATAGTAAACTTTTTAGCTTGTAGAGGGGGATTATAATAAGCAATATGAAAAATAATAAAGGTATATCATTAACAGAAGTTTCTGTATCGATAATAATTTTATCATTGTTTGTTGGTATAATAGGTAGCTTATTTTATCAAATTGGTTTAAATACTGAAATGATAAAGTATAATGCAATTGCTACACATTACGCTGTAAAAGTGGCAGAAGATATTGATAAATTATCTTATGAAAATGTTAACAATGAATTTCTAAATACAACATTGATACCATCATATAATATTGAGGATCAATTTAGTATAGGAGTAGATGTCAGAAATTATAATGAAAATAATACAAAAGAAGACCTGCTTAAAATTGTAACAATACAAGTTAATTATAGTTTCTTGAATAGAAATGAAACATATAAGATTGAAAAATTAAAGGTAATGGAATTATAAAAAAGGATGGTTACATTTGTGAAAAAAGAAAATGGAATAACATTAATGTCTTTAATTATTTATATTATACTAATGCTTTTAGTTGTAGCAATGCTTGCAACAATGAGTACAATGTTTTTTAAAAATACAAAAATAATTGAAGATGAATCAAAATATTCAGGTGAATTTAATAAATTTAATATGTTTTTTATTGAAGATGTTAAAAAAAGTAATTCTGTATATAGTATTAATCCAAGAGAAATAGTTTTTTTGGATGGAACAACATATGCCTACCAAAATAATGCTATATATAGAGATAAGGTTAAAATATGTGATAATATAACAAGTTGCACTTTTTCAAATAGAACAGATGATATGTCAGGAGTAAATAAAGAAATTATAAATGTAAAAATAGAAATGAGTGGTAGTGATACATTTGTAGCAGATAATGATTATGTACTTAAATATTGGTAATTTTATGTAATTACTTAAAAAATATATATTACTTAAAAATTTATAGTATAATTTAATTATAAACAAATGAAAAGAAAGGAGAAACACAATGGCACAAAAATCAAATCAACCAATAGGTATTGAACTTGCAAAAAGAAAATTAATAACGGAGGCAGATATTGAAAAAGCATTAGAATATCAAAAAAGCCATCCAGGTAAAAAATTAGGAGATATAATAAACATTCTACATTTATGTGATTCAAATGAATTAATACAAGCTGTAGGAGAAATATTGGGAGAAAAAGCAATTTTACTTGATGAATCAGATATTAGAGTAAATGTATCAGATTACATTTCATTAGATATTGCAAAAGCAAACAAAGCAATACCTTTTGAAGCAGATAATGGAAAAGTAAAAGTTTGTTTTGCAGATACAAGCAATAAAAGAGCGATTGATACTGTTAGACTACTTCTTCTTAATAGAGGAATGGTAATGGACAAATATATAACTTTTGAAACCAATATAGATAAATTATTAGATTCATTAGAAGGTGTAGCATCAGATGACATTGATACATCAAGAGATATAACAGGACTAGTCGATAGTATTATCAAAACAGCTATGGAAAAAAGAGCAAGTGATATTCACTTTGAGCCATTAGTAGATTCATTAAAAATACGTTATCGTATTGATGGTAAACTTGTAAATGCTGCAAATATAGATAAGGAAAAACAAACACAAATAATTGGTAGACTAAAAGCTATTTCTAATATGCATCAAGAAAAACAAGAATCACAAGATGGTAGAATTATATTATACCCTGATTACAATATCCGTGTTTCTTCACAAAAAAATGTATATGGAGAAAAATTCGTTTTAAGATTATTAAAGAAAAACGCAGGAATAAAAAGAATATATGACCTAGGATTTCCAAATGATGAAAAATTATTTAAAGATTGTTTCAATAAAAAGAATAGTATAACAATAATTGGAGCACCTACTGGTGAAGGTAAAACAACAACTTTATATAGTGTTGTTGATGTGTTAAATAAATCAGATATCAATATAACAACAATTGAGGACCCAGTAGAAATTCGTATAGATGGACTAAACCAAATAGAAATTGATCAAAAGATTACATTTTCTGATTCATTAAGAACAGTATTAAGACAAGACCCAGATATAATTCTTGTAGGAGAAATTCGTGATAAGGAAACAGCTGAAATAGCTATGCAAGCTGGTCAAACAGGTCACTACGTTTTATCAACAATACACACAATAAATAGTGTTGAGGTTATTACAAGACTAAGAAAAATGGGAGTATCAGATTATGATATTGCAAGTACACTTGCTTCAACTGTTTCTCAAAGACTTGTTAGAAAATTATGTCCTAATTGTAAAATAGAAAGAGAATTTACAGAAGAAGAAAAAGAAATAATGAATTCTATAGCAGAAAAATATGGAGAAAAATTAGATTTTTCTGGTAAAACAACATTTGATGCAATTGGATGTGATAAATGTAACCATACTGGATATTATGAGAGAATTGGTGTTTTCGAAGTATTAGTTGTTACAGATGATATAAAACAATTAATTGCTAACGGAGTATCAAGTATAGAGATTCAAAATGAAGCAATGAAGGGATCATATAAACCATTAGAATTAGATGGAATTAAGAAGGTATTAAGTGGTGAAACAACACTTGAAGAATTAAATAATAAATTAATAATGTACTAAAGAAAAAGGGGGAAAATGAAAATGGTAAATATGGATAAAGTTATAAAGACAGCAAAAGAAAAAGATGCATCAGATATCCATTTAGTAAGTGGATTAAAACCAATGATAAGAATTGCAAGAGAGTTAACTCCAATAGATGAAATGGATGTTTTAACTCCTGATGATATGAATGAAATATATGATTATTTTGTAAGAGGAAACTTAGATAAAGATGAAGTATTTAAAGAAACAAAAAAATTGGATGCATCATTTGAACTTGATGATATTCGTCTAAGAGTAAATGTTTCATATTCAGATGAAGTACCTGTATTTACACTAAGATTAATAAAAGCAACACTTCCAAAATATGAAGACTTAGGAGTACCTGATATTGTTCGTAGAATGACAACTCAACCACAAGGCTTAATACTTGTAACAGGTAAAACAAACTCTGGTAAAACAACAACATTAAATGCATTAATAGATGATATTAATGAAAATCAAAATAAAAAAATACTTACACTTGAAAGCCCAGTTGAATTTCGACATACATCAAAAAAATCTATGATAGTACAAAAAGAAGTAGGGCCAGGTAGAGATTCACTTTGTTATAGTGATGGTGTAAAAAACTCTTTAAGAGAGGACTGTGATATTATAGTTGTAGGAGAGATTCGTGATAGAGAAACAATGGATGCTGCAATAGAAACAGCTGAAGCAGGACATTTAGTTATAGGTACACTTCATACAAAATCTTGTGCAGAAACAATCGATAGAATGATAAACTTCTATGATATAAGTGATCAACAAAGTATAAAATACTTAATTGCCTCACTTTTAAAATTAGTTATATCACAAAGATTACTTAAAGGTAGAAATGGAAAACTAGTTTTAGTACCAGAAGTAATGGTTGTAGATAATATTATTGCTGGTATAATTCGTAAAGAAAAAATAAGTGTATCAGAAATAGAAGATGCTATACAAAGTAACTTAGAAAAGGGTAGTATAGGTCTTACAAATTCACTTGCTGAATTATTTGTTGATGAAAAAATAACATTAGATCAAGCAAAAGCTCAATTGGAAGAAAAAAATCACGAAATACTAAATAGAACAATAATGCAATTAAAAATAAAAAGAGGTAATAACTAAAAACTAAAATGGAGGAAGTAAAATGCCACAATATGTCTATAGAGCAGTAACAAATAGAGGTCAAATTGTAAAAAATAGAATAGAAGAAGCAAGCAAGCAAAACGTTGTTAAGAAATTAAAAAGCAATGGATTGATGCCTATTCAAGTTGTGCAAGTTGGCTATATTGGGCAAAAGACACAAAAGAAGAAAAAAAGAAATATTTCAGGTGTAGATGATATAATAAAAAAATCTGCAAATGTAATGAGAACAAGAGAAAAGAGATCTCTTAGTTGGTTTGAAAGACTTAATTTAAAGTTAAGAGCAACAGAAAAAATAACTCCAAGAGATTTAGTAATATTTACACAGAATTTCTATTTACTTAAAAAAGCAAATTTTAATAATATACATGCATTAAATACAATAATAGAAAGTACAGAAAATTTAACTTTAGTTGGTGTACTAGAAGATATTTTAGCAGGTGTAGAAAGTGGAGAATATATGTATACAACAATGGAATATTATTCAGATATATTCCCATACATATATATAAATATGATAAAAGTAGGAGAACTTTCAGGTTCACTTACAACTTCACTTGAACAAGCTGTAAAATATTTGGATAAGAGTAATGATATTTCAAAAAGAGTAAAAAAAGTTGTAATACCAAATGTAGGACAATTTATTGCTCTTACAATTATGCTTATTGTTGGTACTTTAGTTGCAGTACCTGCAATACAAAATGTATATGATAGTGTAGGAAGTACAGACTCTTTACCATGGATTACACTATGGTTTAGTGATTTTGTAAATGGAGTAATAGCACACTGGTATTTGCCGGTCGCACTGATTGCTACAATTGTTGGTGGAATAATGTTTTATATTAACACACCAAAAGGAAAATATAATTTCCATTACTTTAAATATACAATGCCTATATTTGGAAAATTAATTTATAGTTTAGATTTTTCAAGATTTATAAAAGCAATGTTACTTAACTTAAATAATGGTATGAGAATTCAAGATGCTTTAGATGTAAGTAAAAACGTTGTTAATAACTATGTTTTCCTTTCAATGGTTGAAACATCAATTAATAATATATTGATTGGACAATCATGGATAGAACCTTTCGAAAAATCAGGTTTATCATCTCCAATGGAAACAGAAATGCTAAAAATAGGTATGCAAACTGAACTTTCAGAGATGATGGAAAAACTAGTAGAGTACATAGAAATGGATATAAACAATATATTAGACAAGATTATGAAGGTATTACCAGAATTAACATATTCAGTTGTTGGTGTAGTATTAATATTCTTCGTATTAGTAGTACTAGTACCAATGCTACAAGTATATATGGGAACATTCTTATTCTCAGCAGCAGGAGTATAAAAAATAGGAGAGATGCTTATGAAAATAGGAGTAGATTTAGGCGGAAGCCATGTTGCAGTTGGAATAGTTTCAGATGAAGGAAAAATACTTTCAAAACAAGAAAAAGATTTAGTATTTTCAAATGAAGATAAAGAACAATTAATCAGAGATACAATAGTATCTCTGATTAATAATGCTTTAAGAAGAATAAATATACCGATATTTTTAATCGAAAAAATTGGCATAGGAGTACCAGGAGAAGTTCAAGATAATAAAGTAAAAAAATGTACAAAATTTGAAATATTTGATTGGGACTTAGCAGGAGAACTAGAAGATTTTTATAAAGTAAAAGTTGAATTAAGTAATGATGGATATTTAGCAGCATTAGCAGAAAGAAAATTTGGAAGTTTAATGGAAGAGGAAAGAGCAGTATTTCTATGTATAGGGACAGGAATAGGTTCTGCAATTTTAAATAGGGGAGTTATAATTCCTAGTGAAATTGGACATACAATAATAAAAGAAGATGGAAATATTTGCAACTGTGGAAGACAGGGGTGTTTCGAAACATATGCATCAATGAAAGTATTTAAAGAAAATATAATTAGAGTATTAGGATTAAAAGAAAGTACAACATCTGAAGAAATAGCAAATTATATAAGAGTAAATGAAAATGATAATGAAGAATTAAAAAATTATATAAATGAATATATAGAATATTTAGAAGTTGGAATTTCTAATATAATAAATACAATTCATCCAGATACAATATGCATAGGTGGAGGATTTGTATATTTCGAAGATATACTTATGCACAGATTACAAGAAAGAATAAATACTCAAATATATAAATTTCAAAAACCAAAAATAGTACTTGCTAAACTTGGAAATGATGCAGGTATAATTGGAGCAACTTGTTTTTAAAAAATAAATAAAAATAAGTAATAATAAAATATTAATAAAGAAAAAATAAAATAAAAAATAAAATAACAAATAAAAATAAAATATAAAAATAAAATATAAAAAAAGTACAAAAAAAGCAAACTTTTGAAGTTTGCTTTTTTGTTGTTCTTAAATAAAAAACTGTGCACAATTTTCTATTTATTATTTCATAGCATTTAATTTTTTAGCCATGTTAGATTTTTTTCTAGCTGCAGTGTTTTTTACAATAACACCTTTAGTACAAGCTTGATCTACTTTCTTTGTAGCTTCTGAAAATAATTTTGTAGCTTCTTCTTTATTTCCAGCTTCTACAGCTTGTTCAAATTTTTTAACAGCAGTTCTATAACCTGATTTTATCATGTTATTTCTTTGTGTTTTCTTTTCAATAACGCTAACACGTTTGATTGCTGATTTAATGTTTGGCATGTTTGCACCTCCTTTTAAGTTACTAAGCATATAGAATTGTACCATAAAAATACTATTTTTGCAAGGGTTTATAAAAAATATTTAAATATTTATGGAAAAAATGTAAAAATGTTTGAAAAAATAAAATAAACATTGTATAATAGGGGTACAAAATGAAAACAAATGAACAAAAATGAAAGGAGCGATTTTTATGAACATAAAAATTACTGGAAAAGATTTAAAAGCAACAGAGGCAATTAATGACTATATCGAAAGAAAAATGGAAAGGATAGAAAAATACTTTGATGGAGATTTTGATGTAAATGCTACAATTAAAACAGAAGGTTCAGAACAAGTTGCAGAATTACATGTTGTAGTAGAAGGAAATACACTAAGAGCAGTTACAGCACATCGTGATTTATATGCATCAATAGATAAGGACATAGACATATTAGAAGGACAAATTCGTAAAATGAAAACTAAAAAAGAAAAACAAAATATGTCAGATTCTATAAAGATGAAAGAATCATTAATATTTAGCAAAGAAGATAACCAAGTTGAAGATGAAATCTTAAAAACATTGTATTATGATATTAAACCAATGGCACCAGAAGATGCTAAGTTAGTATTACAAGATAAACCAAGAGATAATTTCTTACCATTTATTAATATTGATACTGGTAAAGTAAATGTAATATACAGATTAAAAGATGGTAGAAACTTTGGATTAGTTGAACCAGAAGCATAATAAAATAGGAGATGAACTAAAAGTTCATCTCTTTTTTTGATTGTATATTATATTGTAGTGTAGTTTACTATACTAATTATTTTAAATTCTTTTCAGCTTGTTGAATAAGTTTTTTAACCATGTTTCCACCAATTCTTCCAGCATCTCTTGATGTTAGATTACCATTGTTTCCATCTTTTAAAGATACTCCAACTTCTGATGCAACTTCGTATTTAAAGTTATTTAAAGCTTCTTTTGCCTCTGGAACAGCATGTCTTTTTGAATTTCTCATAATATATTACCTCCATATTTAAAATTTGAAAATGTAATTTTCATTATTAGAATGTGCAAAAATATAAAAAATAAACTGGAAAACAAAGGCAGGATTCTAAATCCTGCCTCTATGTATTATAGGGACACAAAATAAAATCCTGTCTTTTATAAATTATTAGATTAAACTATTTCATTTGGTTTTCAGCTTGTTGTATTAATTTTTTAACCATGTTACCACCAACTCTACCAGCTTCTCTTGAAGATAAATCTCCATTATAACCTTGCTTTAAGTTAACACCGATTTCGTTAGCAACTTCATATTTGAATTTATTTAAAGCTTCTCTGTTTGCCATTTCATTTCACCTCCTAGAATGTGAATTTGAAAACAAAAATGTTTTCAATATTAGAATGCACAAAAAATAACAAAATAAACTGGTAAAAAATGATAAATAAAAAATCGAAAAAAGTAAAAAATAATAAAAATAAAAAAAGGAGGAATTAAAAGTGAAAAAAAATAATAAGAAGGAACAAATAGAAGATACAACAAAGTATGGAGAATTTATTCCAAGTTGTTTTAATTGGATAACAATTGAAAAGCAAAAGGAAAAGGTAAGAGAACTTGAGAATATTACCAAAAATAAAAATAGGTAAAAAATAAAAATAATTTTATTGCTTATATAAAATATTAATGATAAAATATTCAAAAAATAATGTAAAAATTAAATAAAAAAAGGAAAAGAAAATGGAAAAAGTAAATTTAAAAAATAATAAAGGTATTACGTTAGTGGCACTTGTTGTTACAATAATTATATTAATTATTCTTGCAGGTGTTACAATTACAATCCTTTTAGGAGAAAACGGTCTTATACAGAGAACAAAAATAGCAGCAGATGATACTGTAAGAAGTAAAGAAAAAGAGGTTATAAATTTAGCATATTCAGAGGTACTTATGGACAGAATGTTGACAACATCAAATGTAAAACTTACTGCTGAAAACCTAAAAGGAAAAATAGAAAGTTATAACGGACAAGATACAGTTATTGTTACAGAAACATCAGATGGTGAATTTAGTATATTATATAAGGATACTAATAATACTTACAATTTAACTGATGGAAAAATAACAGATAATAATAACAATAATGATAACAATCATAGTGGAATTAAATCAGTAAAAGATTTTGGAGCTATTGGTGATGGAGTTACAGATGATACTGTAGCATTTAATTTAGCTATGCAAAGTAATGAAGATAAAATATGGATTCCTAGTGGAACATATTTAGTTTCAGGACAAGTAGAAGTTAAAAATTCTAAAGAAATATTTGGAGATGGACAATCTTCAGTTGTAAAATTAAAAGGAGATACTCCAAGTAATAAAAAATATGGTGTTAATGATGCTGAAATACATATATTTGATATTTTAGATATGGAAAATGTAACACTAAAGAATTTTAAACTAGATGCAAACAAAGACGAGTATACGAATTATGAACAACAATATAGAGCAGAAACAAACTTTACAGTACCATTATATATATTAAGATCAAGTAATATAACATTAGAAGATATGTATGTTTGTGATGGAATAATTGAAGGTATATATGTTGGAATTTCAAACAACATAACAGTAAAAAATGTTACTACTTATGGAAATGGATATATTCAAGATGATGCAAGTGGTCTTCATTTTGATAGTTGTTATGATGTTGAAGTAGAAAATTTAAACTCATATGAAAATGGGTTTGATGGATTATTACTAACTGCAACATCATATGCAAAAGTAAATAATTGTAAATTAAATAAAAATGGACATGCAGGATTATATATGCAATATGAATCAAATAATAATTATATTAATGATGTTGAATGTAAACAAAATCAATGGGGTGTATTTATAAAAGCAGGATGTGCCCACAATGTTTTAAATGATTTTAAAATAAATAATAATAATGAAACAGAAATGGTAATAACATCTTCATATGATAATTTATTAAATAATTCAACAATTACAAATGCAAGCCATAATGGAATTGAATTTAGAAAAAATATAGATAGAGATGCAAGTTATACTCAAGTTAGCAATTTAAAGGGATGGAATGTAAGTATTAATGCAGTTACTGGAGGAGAAATATATAAAGAAGCGGAATGTTCAGAAGCTTCAGCAGAATTTATAAATAATTTACCAGATTTAACAAATATATGGATAGATGAAGCAAATGGAACAGAGACTGTTAGTACAAATTCAAAAGCAACAGCATGTATACCAGCTATACTTGGATTTAAAATGAAAATATCAAATAATGAAAATAAGAAAATGTTAGTATTTTCTTATGATTCAAATAAACAATTCTTATGGGAAGAAGATGTTTACACGGGAAGTGGTGAATATACAATAGCAAATGAAGAAACAAAATATTTGAGAATTGTTATTATGGATAATCCAAGTGAAAATATTGAATTTAATTTTAATTTATGCAAATAAAAAAAGGAATATATTGAAAGGTAAAGGGATTTTTTTCAATATATTCCTTTTTTGATACTTGACAAATAAAAAAAAGGGTGTATAATATATTTATAAAGGTCAAAGAAAGTCAAAGTAAAATAGAGGTGATAAGAAAACATGAGAATGTCAGATATGATAGAAGATTTTATAAAAGAATTATTTGAAGAGAAGGATTCAATAGAAATTCAAAGAAATGATTTAGCAACAAAATTTAATTGTGTTCCTTCTCAAATAAATTATGTTATAGCAACAAGGTTTAAACCTTCACAAGGTTACTATGTAGAAAGTAAAAGAGGCGGAGGAGGACATATTAAGATTAGAAAAATAAATATAACAAAAAGTAATTACTTTATGCATATAATAAATAGTATAGAAGATTACTTAACTGGGCAAGATGTAGATATATTTATTAGTAACTTCTTATCATATAATATGATAACGAAAAATGAAGCAAAACTTTTAAAAGTTGCAACAAGCGACAATGTACTTAAAATAATGCAACCAGAAAGAGACATTTTACGTGCAAGAATATTTAAAAATATGCTTGTAAATTTAATAGATTAAAAGGAGTGATTTTTATGTATTGTGAAAACTGTGGTAATAACCAAGCAAATGTTAAATACACACAAGTTATTAATGGTGTAAAGAAGCAAATGAATTTATGTGAGCATTGTGCTAATAAAATGGGAATTAATAATTTTTCTTTTAGTATGCCTATGAGTTTATTTAATTTCATGGAAGACATGCTTGAACCTCAAAGAGTAATGCAAAGAACATTTTTTGATGATGTATTTGAAGATGAATTTGAGAATTTTTCACCAAGAATTGCAATAAATACAAGAGATACAAACACTTATGAAGATGAAATGGACGGATTGATAAGAAAAATAAATAAAGAAAGAAATGAAAACAAAATAGAAAAAACAAATAAAACAGAAAAAATAGATAAAATGGAAAATAAAAAACTAGAATTACAAAAAAGACTAGAACGAGAAATAAAAGAAGAAAGATATGAAGATGCTGCTAAAACAAGAGATGAAATAAAAAAGATAGAGGGATAGAGATGGATAGCTCCAAAACTATTCCTTTAAATTGCTAAAATTTAGAAAATAAATAAAAAGGAGAGTGATAAAATATGATATATAAATTTACTAAAAAAGCAGAAGAAGCAATTGCTATTGCAAGTGATATAGCAATAAAATTTGGACATAACTACATAGGAACAGAACATTTACTATATGGATTACTTGAAGAAGGTTCAGGAGTTGCAAGCAAGGTACTAGAAAATCAAAATATAACGTCAAAACAAATAGAAGAACAAATAGAAATATTAGTTGGAAAAAATGAAGAAGAATCAGATAAAATAGAAGGATTTACACCAAGAACTAAAAGAGTAATAGAGAATGCCTTTAAAGAATCAAGAAGAATTGGCTCAGAATTTATAGGAACAGAGCATTTACTTTTAGGAATAATGAGAGAAGAAGATAGTGTTGCAATTAGAATTTTGTTTGATTTAAATGTAAATGTTCAAAAATTGTATAATGAATTAATTAGAGTTATAAATGAGGATTTTACTGGGGAGAGTAAGAGCCAAAATAATAACTCTAAATTAGGTGGAAGTTTTAATCAAACACAAAACTTAAACCAATTTGGAACAGATTTAACAAAACAAGCAATTGAAGGAAAACTAGATCCTGTAATAGGAAGAAAAGAAGAGATAGATAGAGTTATACAAATATTATCAAGAAGGATGAAAAATAATCCTTGTTTAATAGGTGAGCCAGGGGTTGGTAAAACGGCAGTTGTTGAAGGCTTAGCAGAAAAAATTATAGCAGAAGATGTACCTGAAATATTAAAAAATAAAAGAGTGGTTTCATTAGATATTTCAAGTATGGTAGCAGGTGCAAAATATAGAGGAGATTTTGAAGAAAGAATAAAGAAATGTTTAGAAGAAGTTAAAAAAGCAGGAGATATAATTTTATTTATTGATGAAATTCATACAATAGTTGGCGCAGGTTCGGCAGAAGGCGCTGTTGATGCAGCAAATATTTTAAAACCACTTCTTGCAAGAGGAGAAATAAAAGTAATTGGTGCAACAACATTAAATGAGTATCGTAAATATATTGAAAAAGATAGTGCTTTAGAAAGAAGATTTAGCCCTGTAACTGTAAATGAACCAACAAGAGAAGACACAATAAAAATACTAGAAGGAATTAGAGACAAATATGAAGCACATCATAATGTAAAAATAACAGAAGAGGCTATAAAGGCAGCAGTGGATTTGTCTATTAGATATATAAATGATAGATTTTTACCAGATAAAGCAATTGATTTAGTTGATGAAGCTGCTTCAAAGATTAGAATGAGAACATATACTGAGCCTGAAAATATAAAGAAACTTGAAGATGAAATTGAAGAAATAAAAAAAGAAAAAGAAGAAGCAGTAAAAGGCCAAGATTTTGAAAAAGCAGCAATATTAAGAGATAATCAACGTGAAAAAGAAGAAAAACTAAATAAAGAAAAACAAAAATGGGACAACAAAAATAGTAAAGAAATTTTAACTTTAACAGAAGAGGATATTGCAGAAATAATAGCAGGATGGACAAGAATACCAGCACAAAAAATAACAGAAAGTGAAAATGAAAAATTAAGAAATTTAGAACAAAATTTACATGAAAGGGTAGTTGGACAAAATGAGGCAGTAGAAGCGGTGGCAAAAGCTATAAGAAGAGGAAGAGTTGGACTTAAAGATCCAAATCGTCCAATAGGATCTTTTCTTTTCTTAGGGCCAACAGGCGTAGGAAAAACGGAACTTTCTAAGGCATTGGCTGAAAGTTTATTTGGAAATGAAGATTCAATGATTAGAATTGATATGTCAGAATACATGGAAGGACATTCAGTATCAAAGTTAATTGGTTCACCACCAGGATACGTTGGCTATGATGAAGGAGGACAATTAACAGAAAAGATTCGTAGAAATCCATATTCAGTTATTTTATTTGATGAAATTGAAAAGGCACATCCAGATGTAATGAACATGTTACTTCAAATATTAGATGATGGCAGGTTAACAGACAGCAATGGTAGAACAGTTAATTTTAAAAATACAGTAATTATTATGACATCAAATATTGGAGCAAGATTAATTACAGATAAGAAAACACTAGGATTTACCTCTAAAACAGATGAGAATGAAGAATTAGGTAAGGAATATGAAGAGACAAAGAAAGATGTAATGGCAGAACTTAAAAAGGAATTCAGACCAGAGTTTATAAACCGTATAGATGAAATAATAGTATTCCATAAGCTTCAAAAAGATGAATTAAAACAAATTGTTGATATTATGCTAAAAGGTGTAATTAAAAGAATGGAAGATCAAAACATTAAAATAGAAGTTTCAGATGAAGTCAAAGATAAAATTATAGAAGTAGGAACGGATAGTGCTTATGGTGCAAGACCATTAAAAAGAACAATACAAAATATGATTGAAGATAAGCTTGCAGAAGCAATATTGGATGGAAAAGTAAAACAAGGTAAAAAAGCAAAAATATCACTAGATGATGAAGGAAATGTTGTAATAAAATAAATAAAAACAAAGAAAGATGGCTTTTTTTTAGTCATCTTTCTTTCTATATAAATAAATGTAAAAACTATTGAAAAAAAATATACTTTATGATATAAGTATGATATATAAATATATACGGAAATAAGGATTTTTTAGAGAAAAAGGAATATATATGAAAAATATCAAGGATTTTACATTAGATGAACTAAAAGAAGAACTTCAAAACTTAGGGGAAAAGCCATTTCGAGCAACTCAAATTTTTCACTGGTTATATGTTGAAAAAGTAAAAAGTTTTGAAGAAATGACAGATTTATCTGTAAGCTTAAGAGAAAAATTAAGTCAAGAATATACAATGTGCAATTTTAATATATTAAGAAAGTTAGAAGCATCTGATGGAACAAAAAAATATTTATTTGATGTACTAGATGGAAATGCAATTGAAACAGTACTTATGGAATATCACCATGGGAAAACAATATGTGTATCTTCACAAATAGGATGTAAAATGGGATGTAAATTTTGTGCATCAACAGGAATACCATTTATCAGAAGTCTTACGGCTGGTGAAATTGTAGAACAATTGATAGCAGTAGAACAAGATACTGGAGATAGAATTTCAAATATTGTTTTTATGGGAATAGGAGAACCTTTAGACAATTATGATAATGTTATAAAAGCAATTAGAATAATAAATCATCCTAAAGGATTAAATATAGGAGCAAGGCATATTAGTGTATCAACAAGTGGTTTAGTACCAAAAATATACGATTTGGCTAAAGAAAACATACCATGTACGCTTTCTATTTCACTTCATGCAACAAATGATGAAAAGAGAAGCAGTATGATGCCAGTTAACAATGCATTTAATATAGAAAAATTAATTAAAGCTTGCAAGGATTATATTGCAGCTACAAATAGAAGGATATCTTTTGAATATGCTCTAGCAAAAGATAATAATGACAATTTAGAAGATGCAAAAGAACTAGTAAAGTTATTAAGAGGAATGAATGCACATGTAAATCTTATTCCAATTAATAAAATAGAAAATGGAGCATATACCAAAAGCACAAATGAAAACATTATTAAATTTAGAGATTACTTAAATGACCATGGAATTGTAGCGACAATTAGAAGAGAACTTGGATCAGATATAGATGCAGCATGTGGCCAATTAAGAAGACAAAGTTTAAAGAAATAACCGAAGAACAAAATAAAAAAAGAACAGGAGAATACAAATGGAAGCTTTTGCGAAAACTGATATTGGAAAAGCAAGAGAAATGAATCAAGATTACTATGCAGTCCCGGATTGGGAAGATCCTATGCATTTGTATATTTTAGCAGATGGAATGGGAGGATATAATGGTGGAGAGGTAGCAAGTAAACTTGCAACAATTACAGCATTACATTATATAAAAAGTAATTTTGATACAATAGTAAAAGATAAAGACAGCATTTTATTACTTATAAAAAGTGCGATGGAATATGCTAATATGGTTGTATACGAAAAGGCAAAAGAAGAACCTGAACTTACAGGAATGGGTACAACATTAGAGATATGTTTAATATATAATAACAAAATATTTATAGGTCATGTAGGAGATAGTAGAATATACAGAATTAGAAATGAACTGATTAGAAAACTTACTCATGATCATAGTTATGTAGAAAAATTAGTTGATGACGGAACAATAACAAAAGAAGAAGCAAGTCACCATCCTAAAAAGAATATGTTAATGAAAGCATTAGGATGTAAAGCATTTTTAGAACCAGATGTTACTTCAAAGGCTATGCAAAAAGGTGATACAATACTTATGTGTAGTGATGGATTAACCAATATGCTAGACGAAAAGGAAATATATGAAATTATAAAAGAAGATTACAAGGTAGCAGCAAATAAATTAATAGAAAAAGCAAATGAAAAAGGCGGCTATGATAATATTACAGCAATTGTAATTCATTAATAAGGAGAGAAAAAAATGGATTTAATAGGAAATTATATAGGAAGTCGATATGAAGTAATTGAAAAAGTCGGCAATGGTGGAATGGCAACTGTATATAAAGCAAAAGACAAAGTTCTTAATAGATTTGTAGCAGTTAAAGTTTTAAAAGAAGAATTTACAACAGATATGGAATTTATTAGAAGATTTAATGCAGAAGCACAATCAGCTGCAGGATTTACACATCCTAATATAGTCTCAGTATATGATGTTGGACATGATGAAAACATTTATTATATAGTTATGGAATTAGTACAAGGAAAGACTTTAAAACAAATAATAATTGAAGATGGAACACTTCCTTGGAAATGGGCAACTAATGTTGCAATACAAATTGCATCAGCATTAGAAGCTGCACATAAAAATAATATAATTCATAGAGATATAAAACCACATAATATAATTATTACAGAAGATGGAGTTGCAAAAGTTACTGATTTTGGTATAGCAAAAGCAGTATCAAATTCTACAATTACAGCATTTGGAACAACTATTGGATCAGTACATTATTTCTCACCTGAACATGCAAGAGGTGGAATAACAGATGCTAAATCAGACTTATATTCACTTGGAGTTGTAATGTATGAAATGCTAACAGGTAAAGTTCCTTTTGATGCAGATACACCGGTTTCTATAGCATTAAAGCATATGCAAGAAAAACTAATTGAACCAATGAAATTGAACCCAAGTATACCACTTGCATTAAATCAAATAATAGTAAAAGCAATGCAAAAAGATCCAAGTATGAGATATCAATCTGCAACAGAAATGCTTAAAGATTTAAATATGGCATTAAAAAATCCTGAGGGAAGATTTGCAGACGAACAATCAACACAAAAAATACCGGTTGTAGATATACCAAAACAAGAAAAGAATAAAGAAGCAAAATCAGAAAATAAAGATAAAACAGAGAAAAAAGATAATATATTTAAAAAGTATCCATGGTTAAAATTTGTATTAATTGGAGTAATAGCATTAATTTTAGCAATTGCAGGTTTCTTTATAGCAAGAGGAATTAATGATGCGGGTACAATTAGAAACGTTGCAATTCCAGAACTTACAGGACTTACAAAACAGGAAGTAGAAGATAAGTTAAAAGAAGTTAGTTCAAAATTAACTTATGAAATTAAATCAGAAGAATATAGCTCAGATGTAGAAGCTGGAAAAGTAATTTCACAAGAACCAGCATATAGAAAGAATTACACAATAAAAGAAAATACAAACTTTACGTTAGTTATAAGTAAAGGTGTAGAGATGGTAAAAGTTCCAAAAATAGTTGGAATGACTTATGACGAAGCTGTTAAAGAATTAGAAAAAAATAAATTAAAAGCAGAAAAAGTTGAAGAAGTTAGCGAAACAGTAGAAGCAGGAATAGTTATTGGGCAAGAAGTAGAAGAAGGAACAGAAGCAAATGCTGGAACAACAATAAAAGTTACAACAAGTATAGGAAATGGACTTGAAAAAGTTTTAGTTCCATATGTAGTTGGAAAGACAGAAGAAAATGCAACAAAAGATTTAGTTGGCGCAAAACTTGCAGTAGAAGTTATTTATGAAGAAGATAAATCAAAATCTGATGGAGTTGTATTAAAACAAAGCATTGAAGTAAGCCAAGTAGTTGATGAAGGAACTACTGTTATGATTACAGTAAATAAAATTGCACAGATTAAAGATGGTACAGTAAATATCAATTTAAAAACATTAACAGGATATGCTGATCCTAAAGGTAATGAAACTAAAGATGTACCTTCAGTTAAAGTTAAAATAACTGTTGATGGTGAAAATGTATACGAAAAATCACATAAACAAAACACAACACAAATTTCAACATCTATTCAAGGAAAAGGAAACGTTGAAATTAAGGTTTATGTAGATAATATTTTAAAACAAACTAAAAATTTAGATATGAATGGATCAAATCCAGTAGTAACATTTGAATAATAAAATAAGAGGGTTGAATATCAATCCTCTTAAAATATATAAAAGAGGTAAAATGGAAGGATTAATAATAAGTAATATATCTAACTTATATCAAGTAAAAGTAGAAAATAAAGTAATTGAATGTAGTGTTAGAGGAAGAATAAAACAAACTGATTTATCCCCAGTAGTAGGAGATAATGTGGAAATAGAACTTCTTGACAATGAAGATAAAGGTATTATAAACGATATTATAGACAGAAAAACATATTGTAAAAGACCTAAAATTGCTAATTTATCACAAATAATACTAGTTGTTTCATTAAAGAATCCAAAACCAGATTTATTATTACTAGATAAGCAGCTTGCATACAGTGAGTACTTAAATATAAAACCGATTATATGCATAAATAAAATTGACGTAGGTGATAGAGAAGTATTAAAAAAAATACATAGTATTTATGAAAAGATTGGATATAAAGTAATAGAAACAGCAGCAAAGGAAAATATTGGAGTAGAAGAAATAAAGAAAATACTTAAAGGAAATATAACAGCTTTTTCTGGAAATTCTGGAGTTGGTAAATCTACACTTATTAATAAATTATTAAATAGAGATGAGGCTAAAGAGGGAGAAATAAGTGTAAAAAATAAAAAAGGGAAAAATACAACGACATCAAGTTTTCTATATGAAATAGATGAAGGTTATATAGCAGATACACCGGGTTTTTCAACATTTTCAATAGAAGAAATAGAAAGTAAAGATTTAGCACATTATTTTATAGAATTTACAGATTATATTTCTGAATGTGAGTATGGAGATTGCAGCCATATAAAAGAAAATAATTGTGGAATTAAAGATGCTTTAAATAATGGAAAAATAAATATAGAAAGATATGAAAATTATTGTAAGATATGTGAAGAATTAAAAGACAAGGAGGAACGCAAATGGTAGAAGTTGCAACATCACTATTATCAATTGATGAAGAAAAAAGTATACAAACAATATATGACATAGAAGTAGCAGGAACAGATTATTTCCATATAGATGTTATGGATGGAAAATTTGTAAAAAGAGATACAATAGAATTGATGAGAAAATACACAGAATATATAAAACAAATTGCAAATACAAAGATAGAAGTTCACTTAATGGTAAAAGATGTATTAAACTTTGTAAAAGCATATATTGACATGGATGTAGATTGTATAATGTTTCATGTAGAGGCATGCAGAAGTGAAAGTGAAATAGCAGATATAATTAAATATTTGAAAGATAATAATACTAAAGTTGGTCTTGTAATTAATCCTAAAACAGAGATAAATAAAATATTTAATTATTTACCATATATTCACAGAGTTTTAGTAATGAGTGTAGAGCCTGGAGAGGGAGGACAAAAATTTATAGAAAACTCAATTGGAAAAATACAAGAACTAAACAAATATATTTATGAAAATGGATATGAAGTAGATATAGAAGTTGATGGTGGAGTAAATAATGAAAATGCAGAATTATTAAGTGATGCAGGTGCTAATATAATAGTTGCTGGAAGTTATATTGCAAATTCAAAT
The DNA here is from genome assembly GCA_017934475.1 of Clostridia bacterium. Classification (GTDB taxonomy): domain Bacteria; phylum Bacillota; class Clostridia; order TANB77; family CAG-508; genus UMGS1663. The sequence continues at coordinate 39,926 of JAGBJN010000018.1, forward strand.
AATTACAAAGAAGCAATTGAAAGTATTAGAAAATAAAAAATAGTAAAAAAAGAAGTTCGTTAGAACTTCTTTTTTTATATATTATTCGGCTTTTTCTTTTTTGCTAGGTAATAAGTTTACTATAACTACACCTACACCAAATGTCCAAGCTAAGAATCCTACTAAACCACCTAATACTGGGATTAAGCATACTACCCAAAGAACTAATGCAGAAAGAAGTGAGAATAATATAGTAAATAATTTTCCATCTTTCTTAATTAGTTTTGCAAATAGTTTACCAAAATATGTACAAGCTACTGCTGAACCAACAATACTTACTAGTAAAAGTACTAAGAATAATATTGAAGATAGTATTAATGATAAATAGAATAGTTGATCAATTGCTCCTAAAGTAAAGATTAGGATAAGTAAAGTTATACCTATTACAATTGAAGAAGCAATTAAAAATACAGGCCAAGAAAGTATACCAACACCTAATGATGCGAAAGCTTTACCAACTTTCATTTCACTTAATTTTTTAGTGAATTTAGGTGTAACAAGAATTAAGAATAAAGTAACTAATAATGTTGTAACTAATATACTTACTAACTCTTTAATTTTTCTTACAATTATTGCTCCAACTGAAACTTTTGCAACTGCTCCTGGATCAACTTCAGTTTCTGAATTTTCAACTTTTTCTTGTTGATATTTAATTTCACCAGCTACTGCTCCTTCTGGTGCTGTATATTCAGCAGCTCCTGAAGTATAGTCTAAATCACCATAAATTACAGTTCCGACTGTTTCATCAAAGTTAAGGCTGTTTCCAACTATAAATGCATTTCTTCTAATTTTTCCTGCTAATGATATATCATTACCTGCTACTTTTAAATCACGGTATACATATCCGTTATTTTGTAATTTGAATGAAGAGCACATAGCATATAAATCATAAGAAATACCATTCATTGTGATTTCTTCTGCCATAGCAAAAATACTGCTATATACATATCCTCCATCAATGTTTAATTTTTGAGCCATTACGAATAAGTCCCCACCGATTTCACCTTTTATTGTTACTTCTTGACCAATAACAAAAGCGTTACCATCAATAATTCCATCAACAACAACGTTTTGATCACATGCAAAATAATCTTTGTATGTCCAATCAGAAGTATCTGGTGTTTGAGTTGCTGATGGATCTGCGGTAGTTACAGCTCCTGAAGCTAATAAATTATTTAAATCTTCTTCAGAAATTGTCAATGTTCCATCAGTTGACTCTGTAGCATCAGCTGGTTCTGTAGCGTAACAATATGTTGAAATTAAAAGAACGATAAGCATTAATGCTAATAAAAATTTAACTTTTGTCTTTTTTACCATTTTGTTTTCTCCTTTCATATATTTTATGTAATAAGTTTATATCTTTGGGCTTTTTTTGTCAAGAAATTTACAAACTATTCACAATAAAAAATAAGTAAAAAAAAGTCGAAAAATATTAAATTTTTGTTACAAATATTAAGTTTTTATTACATTTATAGTATTTTTATATTATAAGACTTATAATATAACTAAATAAAACTTAATTATATTTAATAAAAGGGGTTAATTATGAAAAAAAGAAATAGTGAAAATATAAATGGAACAGTAAAGAAAAGAAGAAAAACATTAAAAATAAAACCAAGATTTCTAATAGTTTTACTACTACTTGCAATAATAATAATATCATTATGTTCAAATATATTTAATAACAAAACAGAGGCAGCTACTAAAGATATAGTTGATATTGTCTTATTTTTTGGACAATCCAATATGGTTGGATCTGAATTTCCAACAGAAGAAACAAGACATTCAGGAAGAGAAGCAACATTTGCTAAAGAAACTGATACAGATGAAAACATAGTTAATAAAATTAGCAACTGTGCAGTTGTTAATATTGAAATGCCAACAAGTCCTACAGGACCAGTTGCATATGAATATTTATATTACCAACCAGGAAGTGCTACAGCAAGAAATGCGGTAAGAGAAATAAAACAAACAACAACAGGTGGAGCTTACGAACAATTCCCTTGGGTTTCAGCAGGATTATGGGTAACAGGAGAATGCTTAAAATGGAATGGTAGTGGAATAAGCAAAGTTACAGAAACATTAACTGATACAAACTATGATACAACGATTAGTTTTTCTATGAATATGATACCACAATTTTGTAAAACATATTATGAAACAACAGGACATAAAGTGTTGGTAGTTCATTGTGCAAAAGGTGGACAAGGTATAGCAGAGTTTGGACCAAATGGTAATATAGGTAAAATAATGGCAGAAAAGTTCAAGGCTGCTTGCGATTATGCGAATAGCAGAAGTGATTGGACAGTAGGAAATAAATTCTTTGTTTCAATGCAAGGTGAAAATGATGTTGGTGGTGTACATATGAATGTACAAACCAAAGATGGATATAAAACATCATATAGAGCAGTGGTAGATAATTTAAAATCTAAATGTTCTATTACAAAAGGTGCATTAGTTGAAACAGGATATGAAATACCTTATTATGGTAGTGTAGAGTATCCTAATGGAGCTACAATGAGTGATGTAAATACTATATATCAAGCACAACAAGAACTTATAAGTGGATACAATGATACAATATTAGGTTCAGATTATGGTTATAACAGTTTTGTTCCAAATACATTAGAAGATTATAATCAAAACTGTACTACAAAAGTTTCATATACGAATGGTATAAAGGTATCATGGGCTGAGGCTTTTAATAAAGCTTACGAAAGAATGGATTGCGCTACGACAGATGGTGTACCTACTAATAAGATACATTATACAGCTGCATCACTTTGCCAGGTAGGATTGGAAACAGCAACTAACCTTGCAAATGAAATATTACCTGTTAATTTAACACTGTCATCAGAGTCGAAGACAATCGAATATGGAAGTACAACAACTTTTACAATAAGTAGAACTGCAACAGCTGGAACATTGGGGATTGAATCAACTAATACAAATGTTGCAACAGCTACACTAAATGGAAATACAGTTACAGTAACTGCAACAGGTGTAGGTGAATGTAATATATGGGTTGGAAGTCAACCAACTGCTACATACAGAGGCGAATCTAAACCATTCCATATTACAGTAACAAAAGCAACACCAACAGTTAGTTTATCAGCAACAAGTGGAAGTGTTACAGCTGGAAGTACAACAACATTTACAGCAAGTGTAACATCAGGAGCAGGGGCATTAAGTGTAAGTTCATCAAATACGAATATAGCAACAGCAAGTATAAGTAATGGAACTGTAACAGTAACAGGAAAAGCAGCAGGAACAGCAACAATAACAGTAACAAGTGCTACAAATACAAATTATAATTCAGCAAGTAAAACATATTCAGTAACAGTAACAAATCCAGAAAAGCAAAACCCAACAATAACATTAAATCCAACAAGTGGAAGTGTGAATGTAGGCGGAACAACAACATTTACAGCAAGTGTAACATCAGGAGCAGGAGCATTAAGTGTAAGTTCATCAAATACAAATATAGCAACAGCTAGCATAAGTAATGGAACAGTAACAGTAACAGGTGTGGCAGAAGGAAGTGCAACAATAACAGTAACAAGTGCAGCAAATACAAGCTATAATTCAGCAAGTAAAACATATTCAATAACAGTAACAGCAACACAAAAACCAACGCCAACAATTACATTAGATGATGTTTATAATACAAATGGAGTAGTTGATACAAACCATTATGTAGTACTAGAAGGAAGTAAACCATCGGGTTCAGGAGCGTGGACATATAGTTCATCAAATCCAGATATATTTGTTATGTTGGAAAATCAAAATACATTTAAGATTGGAGGCTATAGTGGAAAAACAGGTACAGCAACAATTACAATAGGATGCGAAGAAAGTAGTTCATATGCGGCAGCAAGTGTAACATATAATGTTACTATAACAGCAGTAAAACCAACACCAACAATAACATTAAATGATGAATATAATAATAATGGAGTAGTTGATACAAACCATTATGTAGTACTAGAAGGAAGTAAACCATCGGGTTCAGGAGCGTGGACATATAGTTCATCAAATCCAGATATATTTGTTGTGTTGGAAAATCAAAATACATTTAAGATTGGTGGCTATAGTGGAAAAACAGGTGCGGCAATAATAACAATAGGATGTGAAGAAAATAGTTCGTATGCAGCAGCAAGTACAACTTATAAAGTAATGGTAGTAAAAGCAAGTGGATATTCAGGAACATATGATGGAACAGCACATGGAATAAGTGTAGAATGTAGTGGAACAACAATAAAATATGGAACAACAAGTGGAACATATAATTTAACGACAAGTCCAACATTTACGGATGCAGGAACACATACAGTTTATTACCAAATCTCAAAAAGTGGATATACTACAGCAACAGGTTCACAAACAGTAATAATACATAAAGTAGAACCAACAATAACATTATCAAAAACAAGTGGAGAAGTAACAGTAGGAGGAACAACAACGTTTACAGCAAGTGTAACATCAGGAGCAGGAGCATTAAGTGTAAGCTCATCAGCAACAGGAAAAGCAACAGCAAGCATAAACAATGGAACAGTAACAGTAACAGGTGTGGCAGAA
>JAGBJN010000008.1 GCA_017934475.1 Clostridia bacterium
CTGAATAATAATCTTTTAATACTTGCATCTTAAATTCTTCTGAATAATGTTTACCCATAAAAATAACACCTACCTTTCGATAAGTGTTATTTTATCATATTTTGCTTTTTTATTTTTGTGAACTAAATGGGGTTCACTTCAGTTTTAACCTCTGCCTTTTTTAATTTTCTTCTTTTTTTTCGTATGCTGTTACTTCTTCATCCTTCTTTTTTAAAGGCCGTACCGGATGCACACAATGTACTCTTCTACCACAATTAGCACATTTTTCATAGCATCCACAATCTGTCATAAAATACGCAGACGTAACTTTTTGCTCTTCCCCACATTCGGGGCACTTCCAATAGTAATTAGAATTTTCCATACCCTACCTCCTTAGACGTTATGATTACTACAGGTTACAATTACTATTTTACTACACTAAAAACATGAAAGAATTTTACCATATTTCTCCTTACTTGTAAATATTTTTTGCAACAAAAAAACTTCACAATAAAGTGAAGTCTTTTATTTTATATTATTCTGCTGATTCTTCTGAAGCAACTTCAGCCTCTGGAGCATCATAAGCTTCTAATATAGCTTTTTGAATTTTCTCCCTTGTTTCAGCATTGATTGGATGAGCTATATCCTTGAATTCTCCGTTTGGAGTTTTTCTACTTGGCATAGCGATAAATAATCCATTTTGGCTTTCGATAACTTTGATATCGTGTACGGCGAATTCATTATCGAATGTTACAGAAGCAACAGCTTTCATTCTGTTCTCTGAATTTACTTTTCTTAAACGTACGTCTGTTATTTGCATATTGTGCACCTCTTTCTAATGTTTTTTATAATAATACATATAGTTTGTACTACTACAATAATATTATTCGCCATAAATATTTTTTTTCCTTCTTTTTTCTTTTTATTTTTTACAATTTTTTATTTTTTTATTTAGTACATATTCTTTTTTTCATAAATACATAAAAAAAAGAATATAATACTCTATAAGTTTTTACAAATGTATTGAAAAATGCGCAAAAAAAATGTATAATTGGCTCGATAGAAAATAAAAAAGGAAGTGTTCTTAAATTGAATGGTATATACAATTTAAAAAATTATAAAAACATTTATATGATTGGTATTGGCGGAGTAAGTATGAGTGGTATTGCCGAAATACTAAAACATTCTGGCTTTGCTGTAAAAGGATCTGATTGTTCAGAATCTAAAACTACTAGAAAATTAAATTTAGATGGAATTCATGTTATAATAGGTCAAGATGTAAATATGGTTGCGAAAGCAGACTTAGTTGTATATACTGCAGCTATTAAACAAGACAATATTGAACTTGTTAAAGCAAAAGAACTTGGCATTCCTACAATGGAAAGAGCTGATTTTCTTGGATTAATTACAAAAGCATTTGATGATACTATTTGTGTTTCAGGTACACATGGTAAAACAACGACAACTTCTATGGTTTCTATGTGCTTTATGGAAGCAGGTCTTGACCCTTCTATTCAAGTTGGAGCTACACTTAAAGCAATTGATGGAAATTACAGAATTGGAAATAGTGAACATTTTATTATAGAAGCATGTGAATATGTTGAAAGCTTTTTAAAATTTTACCCAAAAGCCGAAATTATTTTAAATATAGACAATGATCATTTAGACTATTTTAAAAATATTGAAAATATTAATCAAGCATTTATAAAATACGTAAAATTATTACCAGCTAATGGAGTACTTGTTACAAACTTGGATAATAAATATTGTGCAGAACTACATAATTATACTACAGCAAAAACTATAACATACTCTGTGGAAAATGATAAAGCAAATTTTGTTGCAAGAAGTATTTCATTTGATAAAAATGGATTTCCACGTTTTGATGTATATTATAACAACTATTTCTATGCATCATTTGAACTTTCAATCCCAGGCGCTCACAATGTTTCAAATGCACTTGCTTGTATTGCACTTTGTCACCATTATGGAATAGAAAAAGATGTTTTAAAAACAGCATTAAAAAAATATACAGGTGCTCATAGAAGATTTGAATTTGTCGGTAGTTTTAATGGAGTATCAATATATGATGATTATGGCCACCACCCTACTGAGATAAAAGCAACTGCCCTTGCTTTAAAAAAGAAAACATATCATCATTCATGGGTTGTTTTCCAACCACATACTTATAGTAGAACAAGCGAATTATTAGCAGATTTTGCAGATGCTTTAACTTATTTTGATAATATAATTGTTACAGATATATACGCAGCAAGAGAAACAAACACATATAACATTTCTTCAGAAGATCTTGTTAATAAAATTAAAGAACTTGGAAGAAAAGCATTATACATTCCTGATTTTGATAATATAGTAACATATTTAAAAGAAAACACTGAAAAAGATGATATTATTCTTACACTTGGTGCAGGAACAATAACAAATGTTGGACCAATGTTATTAAACTAAAATATAACTTTATTTTTATGTACTATCCTTATTATATTAATTATATTTTTATTTTCATGGATTTCATAAAAGATATAAAAATTTTTATAGATTAAATATCTAATTTGATTATTAATATGATTTTTTCCCATGTAGGGGAATTTTTCAAAATTTAAAATAGTATTTTCTATATTTTTTGAGAAGTTTTTGAATTAAATAAATTATATTCGAGATATGATATAATACCCATCATATCTCGAATTGCTTTTGTATCATATTTAATCTCGAATTTTTTCATTTTCAAATTCTTCTATATACTTATTTATTATATTCCAAAACTCGTTATGTGTATATGTTTTATTTCCGTTTAATTTTTGTTCTTCTTTAGCCTCTTGAAGCAAACCATCTATTTTTCTTCTTTAATCTTCATTAAATTTCATTTTTATTTATCCTTTCTTTTTTTATTCTATATAAATTCCCATTTTATGTCGATATGAGTTACCTAATTTTTATAAGAACTTTCCGACATTATTCGACTTTTGTACTATATTTACATCATTTGATTTAACATCATGTCTGCAAATACACCATACCCTTGCAGAGGATCATTTACAAGTACATGAGTTACAGCACCGACAAATTTATCATCCTGAATAATTGGTGAACCACTCATTCCCTGTACTATTCCACCTGTTTTATCAATTAGCCTTTCATCAGTTACCTTTATTAACATACTTTTATTATCTTTATTATTATTGGTATATACTCTTTGTATTTCTACATCATAGTATTCTTTCTTTCCTATTTCTAATTCACATATTATTTTTGCCTTTCCTATCTTTACTTCATTTCTATTTGCTACATCTATTTCATTTTCAGTAAGTTCCATTAATCCAGTATTACTTATATTTCCAACTATTCCAAATTTAGTATTTTTACTTATTTCTCCTAATTTTTTTCCACCTTCTATACTTCCCTTTATTTCACCAGGCTTACCTTTCTCACCTTTTTGTATTAGCACAATATTTGTTGTAACTAATTCACCATTAGATATTGTTATTAATTCACCTGTATCAGCATCTGATATTCCATGTCCCAATGCTGCAAATTTACCTGATGAAGGAACATAGAAAGATGCTGTTCCCACCCCTGCTGCTGCATCTCTTACCCATAGTCCAAGTTTATATTCATTTTCACTTGTTCTTATTGGTAATATACTTGTTTCAAGTTCTGAATTATCTCTCATGTATTTTACCTTAAGTTCACTTCCATTACTTGAATTCACCGTCTCTATTAGCTTATCTGTTGTTCCAATTTCTTTATCATTTATTGATATTATTCTGTCTCCTTCCCTAATATCTGAATTTGCATAAGGCTTCTCTCCATCAATTTCTGACATTCCAACAACTAATACTCCATCTGTATATAATTTCAAACCAATTGCATTTCCTAATGGTATAACTTTTGTTTTTGGAACAACACTTACAGATACATCTTTTAAAGGTATATTTTCAAATAAATTTAAACTTAAATCTATTTTTCCTACTCCATTTGATCTACTATTCTCAATTTCACTTGAAGCCTGCATTACTTTTTGTTCATCAAACCCATGTAGATTTATTCCCCATAATGTAGCAAAATTTAAGTTATCTCCTTGCATTAAAACAATACTATTTGGTATTACTTCAATACTCATCACGTAAATATATATAATTAACAAAAAAAATAATAACAATATAAAAAATAGTTTTTTCTTCATAGTTAACTCCTATTTTTTTGTTATTATTTTTTCTTTTTTTTCAAATTTTATTCTCTATTTTATTCTACTGGCACTCCAAAATATCCATTTGTTCTATATAAATCATATTTTTCACGTGCAAGCGCTGTTAAATATATTTTTCTTAAATTGCTAATCTTAGAAGATTTTGATGTATCTTCAATATATTTATCATCTTCAGTACTATATTTCATAATTTTTCCTTCAATAATTTCCTCTAAATCATATGTTCCATTCCCACTAACCATGCAATTATATGATTTTTGATCATCATGTGGATAATAATATCGTGGTTCTCCTGAAGTCATAACAGTTTGTCTTTCAAAATCAATATTTCTATATGCCGCAAAAACTTTATCAGATTTATCTACTAAATCTGTGCACCCTGCATAGTGAGCCTGAATATCTCCTCTTTCATCCATAGTATCATCTTCATCTACAAGGACATATATAGAGTCTTCTGTAACAACTTCTTTATTTTTATCGTTTGGAATTACACAATAATTATTATAATATTTCATTCCTATCGGCATTCCTTGCATAAATGTAGTTACACACATATTATTTACAATCTTATTCCAGTCAGTATCTGTAAGTTGTGGCATTCTATAGTCATAGCCATTTACATTGAAATTAGCCATTTCAGCTGATAAATTTGATTTTATCGACCTTTGGATTACATCTATTCTATTACTATTAAACGTTGATGATGATAAGGTAGGATCTTCTTTTTCTAAATTAAATATAGGACCATCTGTTTTAACATTAAAATCAGTAATTTTTTTAAATTCATTTTCATCATTTACTTCATATGCATGTTCTTGTTTAATAGTATCTCCTATTTCATCATTAACCCAATTACTAAAAACATATGCATCATAATAATATTGACAAGCACTATTACTATATACATGAGTATGACCTTCACTATCTTGTCCAAGCAAAGCTTCCAAATATGCGATTCTTTCTATATCAGTAACATATTGTTTCTTGTTTTTATTATAAAAGAAGCACTTTATTCCTGGATATTCTTCAATTTCACTAGCATCTACTTCACTTCTATGTTTTCCAGCATTATTAATATTAGTTGTTTTATAATATTTGTGTACTGAATCTCTTGCTACATTACCATATTCATCTTTTTCAATATATATTTTTTGGTCTTTATATGTTACATATTCATATGTTTCTGCTGATTCAGTAGATGGATTATTATTTTCATCTAATATAATTAGTTTTTCAGATAATATTTCAGGATCTATCTGTACTTTTTTGTATTTATTTCCACCCAATGCTATAGTATTTGAAACTATATTACCTGTAGAAGTAATATATGTATATGTTTTCAAACTATTCGCATTATGTTCATAATCTCCGATTTTTATTAATGCACCTGAAGTAGTTACTTTTTTTCCATTAACTAAGCCATAAATTGTAATGGTATTATCTAATGTATAGTTTACAACGAAATTATATGTACTTGATCCTGTAAAATATCTGCAAGAATAATATACATATGGTTTTAATCCAATTCTAAAATCTTCAATAGATGCATCATAATACTTTCCATATATATAATAACCATCATACATTGAATATAATATAGCTGGAATAAAATCACTTAGTTCTTCTCTTGAATAACCTGTTGCTCCAAGTTCTGTTCCAAGTGAATTAAAAAAACTTGTTATTCCTGCTTCAATATCCCTTATCTTTGAATCGCTTACTGATGAATATTTACTATTAATTGTATTTAATTGAAAACTTCTAATTGAATCATATGTTGCAGTTACTAATTTAGCATCATATAATTCTTGTTGGCTTACAGTTTTTATCTGAGCGTTAACATAGTATGATATTACCATAGAAATAGGTAATATTATTATTATAAATATAACAGCCAAATATTGTATTTTCATTTGTTTTCCTTTCTTTTAATAAAAAGAGACAGATTGCTCTGTCTTTTTTTATTTTGTACCATTTACAGTTACTATTCCACCATGTTGAGCAACAATATTATATGTATTATTTCCTGCTATTTGATAGAAGAAATTTTTTAATATTTGTGAAATTGTTTGGTTTGTATTTTTTGCTGTAACTGAAATTCTATCTCCCTCTTTAAGAGTAATTCTACCTTTAGAATTTAGTTTAGCTTCTACTTGATTTGTATATTCATTATAATATAAATTTTCACCAATTTTTGTCATTTCTGTTTGAGTTGTTTTAACTCCTGGATTTTCATCAAGATATTGTAATTCAATATCTACATCATATGTATTTCCTGTAGAGTTAAGTGTTGAAACATATCTATCATAATCGTCTATAGTAAGTTTTCCTGTAGTTCTAACCTTATCTACAAAATCTGTAGTAGCAGTTTGAACAGCTAAAGTAGATACATCGTCACTTCTATCTGCCATAGCCATAAGTGGAAAAACAAACATTAGTACTGCAGCTAAAAATATAGCAATAATTGTAATGAAACTATCTCCCATTATCAATTCCTCCTCTTAATATTTTTTTAATTTATTAAAGTAAAAATATATATTCTTTTTTTACCTTTACTTGTCTTTGAAGTATCTACCACAATTTTTTCCTCTGTATCTATATCGTAACTAGTTGTCTTGTATTCTATTTCAGCTATGTTTTCTACAAAACTTTTACCACTATATTTTGTTATAAAACTACCGATTTTTGCTATAATCTATATAAACATTTCCATCACTTGGTGACTCATAAACTTCTCCTCGTATAAAACAATCTAAATTTTTTCTTGTTTCTTCAGGTGTAATTGTCCATGGCTCATTTCTCAATTGTTCTTCTTCTGAATCAAATGAAAAAATTCTATGTAAAGTTTCAAGGCCTGGTGTTTTTGTATCAAAATATGTATCAGTTACAAATCTTTTATACTTTGTTTGTAACTTTTCCCAATATAGTTCTTTGGCATTTCCTTTCCCTCTCCATTTACGTTCTATACCATTATATTTTTGCGGAGAATCAAATATTTCCATAACTTTAGTTCCACCATCAAAATTACCTGTTTCTGGGTTATAACCATCGCCTACTCTAAATAAAACAGTATAATTTTCTTTAGAATATCTATACAATGTAGGTATTATAGTTTCAATACCTACTATTCTGCTTCGTGAAGCTCCAACTGAAACCTCTTCGTATTCGTAGAAGTTTGTACTATCAGAATTATATATTACTAATTCTGATACTTCTCTTGCTTGGCTAAAAGAAGTTATTGCAACAGTTAATGCTATCACAAAGACTAGTACTCCAAATGCCATTAATAGAGCATCACTTGCATTTTCCATAATTTATTTTTCCTCTTTCTTATAATAAAGCATCTTTAGATTTAACTATTGATTTTTTGAAATATTACATGTAATAATACGTCCTGAATTAAATGTTGTATCATATCCAAATGTAATTGTGTAAGTATTACCAGGTCTTAATGCATTAATAGATGTTTGGTCTAATGTTACAGCAGTTTCAGCAGGTTTTCCATCTTCTGCAACTTTACCTTGCTCAAATGTAATGCTTACTTGTTTTGCAGGGTCGTCTGAATATTGTGCATTATGTGTTCTTATTACAGTACATAATGATTTTGCATTTGCTCCATTAATTTTTGTTCCTTCATATGATATAAATTTACTATTAAAAGCTTGAACCTCCTGTGATGACATATCTGAACTGCTTTTTACTAAATCTGTAGCTCCATTTAGTACGAATACTCCTAATGATATTAAAACGATTGAAATAATAATTGCTCCTGCAATTATTAATGCTTTTGATGCATTTTCCATAACTTTTTTCCTCCTTTAATTTTTACTTTTGTTTTTTATATATTTTTATTTGAAGTCAGACACCAGATGTTTTCCGATTTCTGCCCTCTATAAATAATAACTTAATTATTTTCTAAAATATCAACTTCTTCAAAGTACATATATTTTATTTGCCCTGTAAGATTATGATATTCTTTTTTTGAACATTTAAATGTTCTACTATTGTAATTTTTAACAAATTCCTCTGAACCAAGACTTGCTATTGCTTCCATTGGAAATACCTTATCTGATTCTAAAAATTTAATATCTATATTTATAGAATTTGTTTCATTTGCTATAAATGAACCTTTACTGTCCTTTTCTATTTCATTTTTTTCATTATAGTCTATTGCTTTATTTATTGTAGTCATTAAAGTTGATCCGACAATTTCTGATTCACATTTACTTTCAAATTCCCTATTTAGTTGCTTTGCCTGATTATCTAATTTAATATAACTAATAAAAAAGTATGAAATTATTGCAACTACAATAAGAAACAAAATAACTAAAGTAATATAATTTTTTTTCATTTTTAAAACTATTCCTTTTTATTATAACATTAAAATAATTATTATGCAATTGAAAAAACTACATTTTTTAACAAAAATTTATATTTCTTCAAATACAACATAATAAACTCTATTAGTTTTATTACTAATACTATAATCTTTTAGTTTATAATATTTTGGACTACTATGTAATCCTTCATAATCAGAAGTAAATTCAAGTGAATTATTTTTTATAAATTCATTTTTTTGTTCTTCTGTCCATAATTCCATATATTTTCCAGCTTTTGGACTAGTTTTAGCATTAATTTCGACCCTAACATACATCGTATTTTCTATGTCTTGTTTACTTGCGCCTATAGCAAATGACACATCATTTTTTTCATTATTTGCTTTTGCCAAATTAGCAACAGAAATAATATCATGTATTGATACTCTAATTGGTCCATCATATAATGTATCTGTTTCCTCATCATATGTTCTAACATTTCCATAAAACTTAATAAAATTATTATTAAATTCAGCTATTTTTGTCTCACTTATTCTTTCAGCTGTATCTTTGCTATAATTTGAGAACATTGTAAATAGAGCAGCACCAATAGATAATATTATTATACCAATTAAAACTTCTGCAGCCATTATTAGTGCTTTTGATGCATTCTCCATTTCAACCTCCTATTATTTAAATTTTCCGTAATATTCCATATTTATTATTCTACCTGTTGCTTTTGAATAATGATTATTATCATCTAATACTATATACTTAAAAGCCGTTTCTTTGATTTTTGTAAAATCTGATTTATATATATTATATTGGTTTACTATTTCATCTAATTTATATGTAACACCTTTATATATAGTAATATCTTTAAAATCCAATTTTTCCTTATCAATTGTTCTCATATTTGCAATTTCTTTTACTGTTTTTGTTATATAATTTCCCTTTTCATCCTTTACTGATTTTGATTCAAAGGGAATTTTTGATATTTTATTTATTTTATCTTCTAAAAAATTATAATTTGCTATCCATTCACTCTCATTATAATATTCATCATGTGCATCTGCGCTAATTTGATTTTTTTTCTTAAAATATTTTTCTGTATCATTTAAATCTTGTTCTAATTTAATTTTTAAATGCATTTGTTCATATCCACTTTCTTTTATTTCTTCTTGATTATTATAACTAATTATTTTATTAGCTAATGAGAATAAATCTGTCCCATAGACATTCCTTTCATATACATCATATTGCTTATTAAATTCAACTGTCTTCTCTGCCTCACTTAAGCCTTCCTCTGATGCTTTAAAACTACTAAAATTATTAAAAACTAAAACAACTAATGATACAACTATTATTGCCATTAACATTGAACCCGCCATTACAATTGCTCTTGATGCGTTTTCCATAATCCTTCCCCCTTACATTGCTGACATTTGGTCAAATGATGATGACATACTAGTTAATCCAATAAATACAAGTGGTATAATCAAGTATCCAACAAATAAAGCAATCATAGGTGTAAATCCTATTGCCTTACCTATTCTTCCTTTTCTAGCTATTAATCTTTCATTTGATTCTTTACGTTTTGCTTGATAATATTCTCTTTCAGTTTCTAGTTCATCAAATGCGTCTCTAATTGGTATTTTTTCAACAGCAACTTGAAGACTTTCTACAATTCTAATAAATTGTGGATAATTTACATCTTGTTTCATTGCTTCTAAGGCTTCCCATGGACCACTTTCGTAGTCATTAACGCATTTGCTAATAGGATCTCTAAATATATTTGAATATCTTTCAAGCCATTCTAGAATTATCTCAACATTAACCCTCTCAATTCTCATAAGCATAAGTATAATAGTTTGGAATTGCATTACTTCATCTTCCATTTCTATTTGTCTCATTTTTGCTTGGAATTTTAACATTAATACTGGTTCTGCATAAGCAATTAAAGCAATTGCCATAGCACCTAAAACTTCAACCCAACTTAAATATTCACTATTAACTACTTTTATTTTATCCATAATTCTTGCAGCAGCTGTTTTTCTTTGTTCATCAGTACTATTTACATAGTCTTTATTTATTCTTCCTCTTTTCATTGCTTTTTCAATTTCATCTTGCTTTAAGTCTTGTTTATTTTTGTAATACTCAATATACTGATTATCCGATTCTGTAAGCTGCATAGCAGTTTTATAATCCCTATCCGACAATTTTCCCATAACATTGTATGTTGTTGTTGGATCTGTATAAACATTTTGAATTGTTATATTATGTAATTGCATAAAGAATAAAAATGAAAGTATAAATGCTGCTATACAAAGAGTAATTCTGTTTATATATAGCCACTCTATTTTATCCTTTGATGCTGCGTTTTTCATATCATTTTTTAATTTTCTTGCTTCTTTAGTACCTTCTTTTGGTATAAATAAATCAACAAACTTCTTTATTAATGGATTTTTATATAATTTAGCCTGCCAAGGATTTTCTGTATTTTTTGTATCCATATTCGTTGAACCATTATCTTTTAACTTTCTTGTTAATAAATAACATACAAAAGTTGCAATAAGTATAAGAATTTGAACTATCATACCATTTTTTCCAAGATAGAAATCAGCAACGAAACTAAATTGATCTATTGCCCAATTCTTTATTGGTTCTAATGCAAGCATAGGAACAACAGCTATAACAGCTAAACTTTGGAATACATAGTTTAACTTGTCCCTTTTTAATATTTCAAGTTGCATTTCTTGCGTAATATTATTTAAATTCTTTAAATATAAAGAAGCTCCATCTACTTTTCTATCACCAAATTCTTTTGTTAAATATGATACTCCAGCAAATTCTTTTAAATATGCATTTGGTGCAATATCATAATATTTTTCAAGTTCTGATTCTGGATCATTTGAAATTAAAACTTCATATATCTTTTCTGCTTGTCTTGCCATTTCTGGGTTTTCATCATCTTGTGCTGTTTGATAAATAGCTTCTTCAACCATATTAAATTCATGATAAGCATGTCTTATTTCTGTAAAGAAATCTATTTGTTGTTTAAGCAAATTATTATCAATTTTATC
This sequence comes from Clostridia bacterium, assembly GCA_017934475.1. Classification (GTDB taxonomy): domain Bacteria; phylum Bacillota; class Clostridia; order TANB77; family CAG-508; genus UMGS1663. The sequence goes on from JAGBJN010000008.1 coordinate 11,607, forward strand.
TACACTACCATCTAAAAGTGTATCTAATAAAAATACTTCAAATATAAGAAGAATTGTCATTAACAAAGTATTATTATGTGTTACATAGATTATTGCAATTGATAATGGAATAACAATTGCGATAGCTCTAGTTAATATCTTACTTGCTTGTAATCTTGTTAAATATTCATCATCTATATTTATTATTTCTATTCTTCGTCTTAATTTTAGTAAATATCTTTTTATAAAAGGTGTACGTAAGTAAAATACATATAATTTTTGATAAATTACTTCTGTATTAAAGCTTTTTCTTTTTGTTCCTTCTTGAAGTTGCCTTACATACTTGACATCTTCATTTTTTCGACGTATTAAAACATATGCAATAACGATTGCTATAAGTAAAGCTATAGATCCAATTAATATGTATAATACTATCTGATTATTCATTCTGCTTATTCCACCTCCACTAGTTTTATTTCTTTGAAGTAAAGGGTAGACAAATAGAGTCCACCCTCTACAAATTATTTTTTAATTACTTTTTTTACCTTTTTAGGTTTTTCTATTTCATTTTCTGGGAATCTAGATACCTTTGTTCCCCATTTGTCTTCAATAAATTTTATGAAATCTTCTGCATCTGCATCATCCATATTTGTAAGCATTTGTCTTATATTATTATCTGTTATTCTGTTTGTTAAAACATAATTTCCATCATGATATTCTAATATATTTTTATAATGGAATGTTTCTCTGTTTGTTGATTTAGAGAAATAATATGTTGCATTATCCATGAATTTTTCCCATTTACCTTCCATAGTTTTTTCTGTTCTATGGTCAAATGTATATTCATTTTTATTTTCAACAGGAATACATTCTGTAATTCTTTCTACATATCTTTTTCCTCTAAAGTCTTTAACTAAATGTATATCAAAGTTTAAAACTTGTACAACTTGCTCTTCTGCTGTTTTTTCACTCTTGAATACACCAGCTCTTAACATTGAGTTACGTAGTGCTGTAACTAAATCTGGGAATGTTTTAGCATGGTGAGTAAATAATGTGAACTTAGATGCAACCTGTGCAGATTGAATCATCCAAGATGCTACGGGGTCAGTTGCAACCTCACCAATGATATTAACAGAACCATCAGTTTTCTTTTGAACGTCCAAACACTCTTGTCCAGAAATTGTTTCTGTTTCTCTCATTGAAAGGATGTTTCTTGTAGGATAAACCCTTCTTAAGTGAAGCTCGAATGCAGTTTCTGTAATACGAAGGTTCATTGTTTCATAAATATTTTCAATCATACCCATAAGCATTGTTGTTTTTCCGGCAACCTTGCTCACCAGTAATTGATATAATTCTTGCACCTTTTACTAAATATTTTAATATTTGAATTGCATCTTCTGAACCAGGTTCTTGTTTAAACCATTGTTCCAATGTAGCCTTTTGAACATCGAATTTTCTTACGAAAAATGCCCAAGTTTCAGACATACTTGGTCTAACAACAACGACACGAGAACCATCTTTCATTTCATTAATTTTATAACCATTTGTATCTGATAATTGTCCTGGATTGTTGTATTTATATATATTTTGACATACTCTCTTAAGTTCTGCTTCTGAACCAAAAGATAAGAATGCTAAACGTATAGATTTACCTCTAAACATTATCCAAATACTATCACAAGCTCTTGGAACTTTATGATCAGCTATTTGAGCTAAATAGTCTCCATCTGTTTGTGCAACTTGGCTTAAGAAACTTTCTGGTAATCCAGATACACCACCTGAAATACCATCAATATTCATATCTCTTACTTCATCTATACTACTATATCCTTTATAATGTTGATAAATTCTTTGAACAACAACATTTAATTTATCTTTAAATGTAAGAACAAAATCTTCTTTATCAAATATTTCATTTATTTCATCATTAGTTATAACATATGATGGTTTTGTTTCACCATCTACATATTTTAATTTATCAAGTTCATATTTTTTAATTATTTCAGATAAAGCATCATATCCAAATTCTTGTTTATACATATATAGTATTATTTCAAATTTATCTTGAGTTGTTAATAAAGATGGAACATCAAATGAAATGGCTGTTGAAATATTGATTTCTGTAACACCATATTCTTTTGATAAAATATCATATATTAATTCCTTAACATATTTTTTATCATTAACATCTCCATATGTACAACCTTTTAAAGCTTTCTTCAATTCATATTTCTTGTTCTTTCTTCTTTTTAATTCCTCTTCTGAAAGACCAATATCATATAAGTTGATTTTTGTTATTTCATCTAATCTCTTCTTAACAAATGCAGTCATTTTTTCAAGTGTATATGTTTTATCATCAACTTGAACTTGTTCTTCAACTTTAGCATCTTGCTTCTTTTTTAATTTATTCATTAAAAGCAATACTGCAACAACTATAACTGCTACAATTAATATTAAGTTGACAAAAAATGGCATTTTTAGGACTCCTTCCCTTTAATATTTTGTACTAAATTTTAACTTGTAATTCTTTCAATTTATATATTAGTCCTTCAGTGAATCTTTTTAATTCTTCAATTAAAGTAGCATTTCTATCTTCAGGATCTACTTTTCTAATTCTTAAGAATAGTTCTGCAACTTTTCCTTCTGAACAACTTTCAAAGAACAAAGTATTATATGGAACACAAAATACTTCTCTTTTTTCACCAATATATCTTGATACATTCTTTGTATTAAATTTAGAAAATTTATCATATCTTCCTATATTGTATACTATCTTTTTCTGTTTAAAAAATTCATTTTCTGATTTAAGATCATTTATTTTATTTAATATTTCCATTCTTTGAGTAATATTTACTATTATTACATCTGCCATTTCAAGAATTTTCTTTGAACTTTCTTCTGGCATTCTTCTTGAAACATCAACAAAAACCACATCATAATCTCTATTTGCTACTTGAATTATATCTGGATATAATTCACAAATACTTCTATATTCTTCATATTCTTGAGTTTTTGGAGCACCTAAAACATCCAAGTGATCTTTAAAAACAACATTTGTATAACTTGAAACTATGCTATTTGACGTTTTATTACTATTAATAACTCTAACTAATCCTTCTACTCCAGATTCAAAGCTACTTTGTCTTAATTCTCCTGCTTGTTTGATGTCCTTAGAAATGCCTTTTAAAAAAGCATCCATTTTACTCATATCCCAGTAACTATGTTCAAGTGTTTGTTCCTTAAAATTTGCACTTACATTTAAAACACGATAATTATGTTCTATAGCCATATATGTTGAAAGTGCAACCATAGACATTGTTTGTCCTGTTTCTTTTCCTTCATCACTCCAAAATGCAATTATAGCCATTTTTCTATACTCCTTTTTCTATCTTCTTAAACGCTTTTCTAACCAAGGCTTCTCCACCTTCATCTTCTTCTATTTTTCCACATACATACATTAAACCTTCTTTAAATTGATTGCTTAATCTTTTAAATTTAATCTTTGAAACTCTTTGGTTAGTATAAATTACTGTTTGATCTCCTACTTCAAATGGGAAATATATTATTTCATCCTCCCACTCAATTTTACTACCTAATGATAAGAAATTTAAATAATCATTTTCTTCTTCTAATATATCTTTCGCAAATAAAACTTTAGTTGCTTTTACAGGATTTTTTACACTGCATATTGATTCTAGGCCTTTTTTTATAGAATACATATCAAAAGATGTAACAAAGAAATTTTTATCAAATTCTTCAATTTCAAAATTTTCTACTCCTTCAATTGTATCTATATCAATTAATGCGATATCATATGGTAGTTCTGCCATATTAGGTAAAGCTAAATATTTTTTTAAACTACTAAAATCATCTATTCCTACTGCAATATCTATACCTTCAAATTCAGTAACATATGTTCTTGAAGGCTTTATAGCAGGAACAATATATTTAGCTTTTTGGGTAAGAGTTGCATCTACTACTACAACTCTTTTCCCTAATTCTACCAAAATTTTTGCTATATATATAATAAAATCTATCTTATCATAAGCTCCGATGAACCCAATCTTTTTCATTGTCTTCCTCCATTTATGAATTTATAATTTAAATATTAATATCCTCCAAGAGATTCTAAATATGAAGCTCTAGCTTCTTTTGCTCTTGTAATTTCTTCTTGTACTTTTGATTCAATATTATCAACTTTATCTTGAAGATATTGATATAAATCAGACTCAATTAAGTTTTGTCTAATATTTACATTAGAATTATATCTTGTAATTAAAGCAGTTTTTGCGTTTTGTTCTATATTTGGATTTGCATTCATAGCTGCTTGTACTTCTGCTGATGGTACATATGTTGGTATTGTAGAAGTTTGTAATCCTGGTTCAACATATGTTGTAGCATATAATATAGAACCTTCATCAATATAAGCTTCTACAATAGCATTTGCCATTGCTTGAGTTTCTGCTTCATTCATTTTTACTTTCATTGTAGTAGCTGAATCTATTCCTTCAATTTGAGGTATATCAACTTGTTTCTTTGAAGCAACTACAAAATCAACACCATTTGATAATCTTAAACGAATATCAACATAATCTCCACTTTCCATTGTACTTGGAAGTACCACCATATTATATTCTTGGTTTCTTAAATCATTTGTAGTCACTTGATCAGTTGATGTAAACATTTCATCAGTAATTATAGTACCAGCTAATAAATCAATTTTTGCTATTCTTGCTTTTTCTGACTCATCAAAAAAAGTAATAGAAGTATCTGCAGATACTACTGTTGAAGATATTTCTTTTTGTACAACTTTTTCTGTAGAAATTTCTTCTCCTGATTTTATATTTGTATTTAATACATATACTTTCTTAACCGCTGTTTCTTGTTTCTTCTTTTCTTGTTGTAAATTATTCAATTGAATAAATAGGAACGCTATTATAGCACCTGTTACTAATAAAGTTCCAAAAATTCCTATTAAAAGATAATTGTTTGCTTTCCTTTGCATTGGATTCATTGCCATTTTTATATTCCTCCTTAATTTGACAAAATATTATTACTTATTTCATTGTACAATATTTTTATATCTAAAACAACAAATTTTGCAAAGTGTCACATAAACTTAAAACATCTGTAATATTTTTGTAATATTGTAATTTACCCATAATAAAAATGGCTCAATAAAGCCATTTTACCTTCTACAAAAATATTTATAATTTCTATTCATTTTTTCATTTATAATATCCTCATTTGAACGATTTTCTATATTTGTACATACTCTATTATTTTGACAAGAACAATTAGTATCATTTTCTTCTATTCTATTAAGAACTATATTTGTAATTAATGCTGTAATATATGCTAAAATAGTATACGCTATTGCATAAATTAAAAAATTAATATCAAACACTGAAAAAGTAAGTACTAAATATATTGCAAAAAAAGTTCCTGCAGTTAAATATTCGTTTCTAAGTATTTTTTGAAGAACTATTGATAATATTATTGTAGCTATCGGAAAAGCAAAAAATAACAGTAAATTATTCATATATACCTCCTCTTAAGATTTGTTTTTTGGTATATTATATGAATTTTATACTGTTATTGTGATTTTATTTATATTCTACCTTCACAAGATATAATCCTTGTGGTGGTAACGTTTTTCCTGCTCTTGTTCTATCCCCAGAATTTATTATTTCAGGTATTTCCTCTGGTTTTATTTTTCCAAGTCCAACATCGACTAATGTCCCTACTATTATTCTTACCATATTATATAAAAAGCCATTTCCTGTAAGTTCAATAATAATTCTATCTTCATTTTTTTCAATACTTGTTTTATATATTTCTCTTACACTGCTTTTACTACTTGTTCCACTAGCCTTAAATCCTTTAAAATCATGTTCACCTTCAAAATATTTTATTGCTTTTTTCATATTTTCTACATCTAATTTTTCAGGTACAAAATATTCCATATTTCTATATAATGCAGAAGCTGTTTTCCCATTATTAATTATATATCTATATGTTTTTTGTTTACAATTATATCTAGAATGGAATCTCTCATCTACTTCTTCAGCAGATTTAATTCTAATAGATTGTTTTAATTTTGTATTTATAGCTATAGGAATCTTTTCAATTGGAATATTGCTATTAGTTTTAAAATTAGCACTTTGAGCAATTGCATGAACTCCAGCATCGGTTCTTCCTGATGCAATAAGTTCAATTTCTTCTCCTGTTATTTCTGATATTGCTCTTTCTATTTCACCTTGTATATTTAATTTCTTAGGTTGTTTCTGCCATCCATTAAAGTCTTTTCCATCATATTCAATTATTATTTTAATATTACGCATATTATTCTCCTTTTTTATTCAAGGTTATTCTTTAGATAAAGGCGCCCAATGGGCGCCTCATATTTCTAATTTTTTGCTTCTGTTTCTTCTTTTTTCTCTACTTTATTCTTTTCCTTTTTGTCATTTTTATTTTTCTTATTTTTTTCTTCTAGTCTATTTTTTATAACATTTTTTATCAATAATCTTTTTAAAGTTTCTTCATCCACATCAACTATTAAAGTACCATCTTTTGCAACTGATATTTTTCCTGTTTCTTCAGATACAACAATTGCTATACTATCAGTTTCCTTTGATACTCCTAATGCTGCCCTATGTCTTGTTCCTAATTTTTTAGAAATTGTTTTATCATCTGTAAGTGGTAAAATACATGCAGCTGCTGAAACTCTATTATTGCTTATAATTACTGCACCATCATGTAAAGGTGTATTTGGTACAAATATATTTACAAGTAATTGTGGTGAAACCTCTGAATCAATTGGTACACCTGTTTCAGCTATATCCTGTAACTTTATATCTCTTTCAATGACTATTAATGCTCCTGTCTTGGTAGAAGAAAGTTCTTCTGCAGCAATTACTATTTTATATATATCTTCTTTTGTTTTAGTAATCAAATCTTTATCTATTCCAAATAATTTTGTAAATTTATTTGTTCCTAATTGTTCCAAACCTTTTCTTAATTCTGGTTGGAAAATTATCATTAAAACAATAGCACCATAAGTCATTATAGATGTTAAAATTGTATGCAATATATCTAAGTGTAGCCATCCACTGATTATAGTCACTGCAACTAATATTGCAATACCTTTTATCAATTGCCATACTCTTGATTTTCTTGTTATTTTTATGAATTTATATATTAAAAATATAACTATCGTTAAATCAATAATTAGTGCCACTATCCTTAAAGGATTTGTTACTAATTCATTAAAATAACCAATAGCATTTACTTGCCAAAAATTTTCAATACTACTAAATAAATTTTCTTTCATTGGTTTTCTTCCTTTATTCTTTTACTATCTTGTAACTAAATAATAAATTAAAGTTCCAGCAACACTTACAACCATTAAAAATGCAAGTATCCCTGCCATTATTTTTGTAAATATTCTTCCTTTATCTAATTGTTTCTTTGTTTTTACTTCATTAGCCATTATTAAGACCTCCTTTGTTTGTTCAAATAAAATGATAACACAATAAATATTTTTTTACAATATTTTTAAAAAATTTTTGACATAATTCTAAACTACCATTATTATTTATTTTTTTGAAATAATATGTTATAATAATTATACTTTTAAAATTGAAAGGAATAAAAATGGAAGCAAATTTATTAAAACTCGAATTTAATTATATACAAGAACAACTTTCCCTTTTTTGTAAAACTTATATTGGGAAAGATTTTTCTATACAGTTAATACCTTTTTCAAATAAAGATAAAGTTGAAAAAGCTCTTCAAGAAACAGATGAAGCATCAAATTTTACTATAAGAAAAGGTAATATTCCAATTATTGAAATACCTGATATTTCTGCATCTTTAAAAATGCTAGAAAGTAATAATTCACTTTCTATTAAATCATTGTTAGAAATTGGATATATATTTAAACTTTCAAAAGATTTAAAAGAATATTTTTCTATAGATGAACAAGAAGAATTTTCTTTTTCTTTATTGCAAGAATATTTTAATAAAATCTACAACAACGTAGAAATACAAAATTTAATTTTTTCTTCAATTATAGATGAAAATACAATTGCTGATTCAGCATCAAAAGAACTTTCCTCTATAAGAAAAGAAAAAAAGAAAATAGAACAAGATATTAAAGATAATTTAAATAAACTTATTCATTCTCAAACATACTCTAATGCAATAATGGAGCAAATTATAACTATTAGAAATGACAGATATGTTATTCCTGTAAAAGAAGAATTTAGAGGAACAATCAAAGGCTTTATTCATGATATTTCTTCTAGTGGGTCTACCCTATTTATTGAGCCAATGCAAATATTTGAACTAAATAATAAATTGCAATCTATTAAAGTTGAAGAAAATATCGAAATAGAAAAAATACTAAGAAACATTTCTTTAAAAATAATGCCATACACTGAAAATTTAAAAAATAATATATATTTAATTGGAAAACTAGATTTCATTTTTGCTAAAGCAAATTTTGCAAAATCAATAAATGCCACAAAACCTATAATTAACGAAAATAAATTCATAAACCTAATAAAAGCAAGACATCCTTTGATAGACAGTAACAAAGTTGTACCTATTGATATTTCAATTGGTGATAAATATACATCTTTAATTATTACTGGTCCAAATACAGGTGGAAAAACTGTTACATTAAAAACTGTTGGTTTACTTTCTGCTATGGCTTGTTCTGGTTTATTTATTCCAGCTAATGAAAATAGTAGTATTTTCATATTTGATAAAATATTTGCAGACATTGGTGACGAACAAAGCATTGCAGAATCATTAAGTACCTTCTCAGCTCATATTACAAATATCATAGATATTTTGAATAATTCTACTGATAATAGTTTAATCTTACTAGATGAGTTGGGGTCAGGAACAGATCCTATCGAAGGTGCAAACCTTGCAATTAGTTTATTAGAATATTTTCATAAAAAAGGAAATCTAACTATTGCAACAACTCACTATCATGAAGTAAAAAACTATGCTTTAGTTACAGAAGGTTTTGAAAATGCAAGTTCTGGATTTGATTTAGAAACACTTACTCCAACATATAATTTTTTAATTGGAGTACCTGGAAAAAGTAATGCATTCGAAATCAGTAAACGATTAGGCATGCCTTCCCCTATTTTAGAAAGAGCTAAATCATTAGTTAAAGATGAAGACTTTAGCATAGAAGAACTTCTTAAAAATATTTATGATGATAAACTTATTATTGAAAATGATAAAAATGAAATAGAAAAAAATAAAGTTCAAATAGAAAATTTAAGAAAATCAATTGAAAAAGAAAAAGAATTACAAAAAAATGAGAAAAATATAAATTTAGAAAAAGCAAAACAAGAATCTAAAAATATTTACATTTCTACTAAAGAACAAGCAAATGAAATTATTAATGAATTAAATGACTTATATAATGATTTTAAATTTCTAGAAGATATAGATTTAAAAAATTGTTCTGATACAGAAATAGCAAATATTGTTAAATCTCATTTTAAAAAAGGAACTTTATCAAAAGCAAATAATCTAAGAAAAAATTATAATGAAAAAAATCAAGAAATTACAACCGACAATTCAAATAATAATATCAAAGATAAAAAATTTAATAATTTAGAAAAAGGAGATAAAGTTAAACTTGTTAATTTCTCAGAACCTGCAGAAATTCTTTCTAATAAATCAGGTAAAATACAAGTTCAAGTCGGAAATATAAAAATGTTTATATCACCTAATGATATTGAAAAAATATTAGATAATTCACCTATTGAAAACACAACCTTAAAAAAATCTTTTTCTAAAAGTTTTAAATCAAAAAGTATTTCTCCTGAGATAAATGTTATCGGTCAAAATGTTGAAGAAGCATGTTTTGTTATTGATAAATATTTAGATGATTGTTCACTTGCTAAAATTTCTCCTGTTAGAATTGTACATGGTAAAGGTAGTGGAAAATTACGAATAGGCATTCATAATTTCTTGAAACAACATCCTCATGTCGACTCATTTAGAATAGGTACTTTTGGTGAAGGTGAAATGGGAGTTACTATTGTAGATATAAAATAATAAAAAATAAAATGACTTTATAAGTCATTTTATTTTTTATTATTTTTAGTTTTTATATATTCTTATTAATTAATTATATAAATAAAAATCTAAAATCTCTAGTTCTACTGAACAATTTGGTTCTACTCTCGCACCAAGTCTAATAAAAGGTTGATCAGCATTATTTTCATTTATAGTTACTTTTTCATCTATACATGAATACCATGAATTATCATTAATATCTTGATGAATTCCAAATGATGCTCCTGCAAATGAACATAAATAATCAAATGCTTTATCATCATCATTTTGTTTAGTAGCAGTTACTTTTATAACAGCATGAACCTTGTATGTTCCAGGAGTACATGTTGCACTAGTTTTATATACTACTGTTGCACCAGCAGTTTTTCCAGCACTGTCTGAAATTTGTGATGGATCAGGACAAGCAAATTTCCATTTATTTGAACTTCCTGTAAATCTCATATAATTTTGTCCAATAATAGTGTTTGCTGTATCAACACCAAAATTCTTAAATACATCTTCTATAACTTGTCCGTCTTTAACATAATATTTAGGTTTATTTACATACATTTGGATAATTTGACTTTTTGCTTCATAACAATCTGTTGCTTCACATTTTATTTCTATACTTGTCCTTCCAGTTGCTACGCCATATACTATTACTTCATCACCATTTACTTCTACTCTTGCTGTATTATAGTCTGATCTAGCAGATATTTTTCCATCTTTATGGTGTTCTTTTACTCTTAATGTTGCTACAAATCCTTCAGAAACAAGATATTCATTTGTTTGGTCTAAAACAAGAGAACCCTCTGCTTTATTAACAGTTAATGTGTATATTGCAGAAGATGCTGTTTTAGTATCTGTTGCAGCACTTGCTACAATAATTTCTGTTGTCCCAGCTTTTTTAGGTGTATATGTAATCGTGCTATTATTTACACTAACAGTTGCTATTGTTTCATCTTTTACCCTTGCAGATATTTTACCCCCACTAGGATTTTTAACAGTAAATGTGCCTGTATTAGAATATATTACTGTTCCACTTGTTGCAGATAAAGTCATATTATATGCTTGCCTTGATGATTCAAGCTTTAATGTTTCTTCTCTTACAATTGATCGAATTGAAGCAGATAAATCTATTTGATTTATTGCTGTATCTCCATTTATATCACCAGCTTTTAATAAAGATTCTTCAGTCAACTGATAATTAGTTAATCCAATTACATGTCTAATTAACATACTTAGATCTACTTGATTATGTATTCCATCTTTATTTACATCACCTAATACAGAAATCTCATATGGCTCACTTGCAACTGTAAAGCTTCCATCTGCTACTGCTCTGTTTTCTATATATTCGTCCATTTTGAACTTGCTATATTAGTTTCTCCCTTTTTAGTAGATAAATAATATGAGAAAGTTCTATCACTCTTTGTATCACCAATTTTTACTCCAGATAAATCAATTTCTACTAATGAATAATCCTCTTTATCTGTTTTTGAAATATATTTATAAGTTGTTGCTTTCGTTACTTTTGCATTTGAATTTGAGAAATCTGATAAAGTAGGATGTTCTTTTTCAACTTCTCTAACAGTAATTGCTTGTGTAGTTGTTTTTGTCACTGAATTTTCTGTATAAGAAATTGTTACACTTGTTTTACCTTTTGTTAACTTTGTTCCATCTGTTACAGTATAATTTGTTATTGTTTTTGATGTATTATCTGAATATTTTGCTTGTACAACCATTCCAGAAGAATCAAAGTTTTCACCTTCGTTATATGTTGTTTTTGTTGGTGATTTTGTTATTGCTATTGATGATAACGTAGCAGGTGTTACATCAGATTTTTCTTTAACAGTAATTGCTTGTGTAGTTGTTTTTGTTACTGAGCCTTCTGTGTATGATATTGTTACACTTATTTTACCTTTTGTTAATTTTGTTCCATCTGTTACAGTATAATTTGTTATTGTTTTTGATGTATTATCTGTATACTTTGCTTGTACTTCCATTCCAGTAGCATCAAAATTTTCACCTTCATTATATGTTGTTTTTGTTGGTGCCTTTGTTATTACTATTGATGATAATGTCTTTGTTGTTGGTGTACTTCCATTTACAGTGATATTTTGAATTGCTGTTTTTGTAACTGAACCTTCAGTATATGAAACAGTTATACTTGTTTGTCCAGCTGTTAAACTTGTTCCATTAGTAACTATATAATTTGTTACATTTTGACTTGTTCCATCTGAATAATTTGCTTTAACTACCATTCCAGTTTTATCAAATGCATCACCTACATTATATGATGTTTTCTCTGGCGGAGTTGTTATTTGAATAGATGATAATGTTTTTGTTGTACTTGATGTATTATTTGTTACGTAAGCTCTTATCGGAATAACGTAATTATATTGCGAACCACCAAAATCAATCCATTCAACACTATTATCACTTTTTATTACTCCTGCAAAACTTTTTCCTGTTGATACATTTATATATTGAAATTCATCGTTTAGACCTTTTGCAGCAACTGGGATTGGTATTTTTCCATCACTATTACTACTAACCTCGATAACAACTACAAACGAGCTTCCTGTTAATTTAATAGGACTAGCAAATTCTATTGTATGAAATCCTGCAGAAACATCTTCATAATCACCTTCTTGTAAATCTACAAGTTGCAATTTATCAAAACTTTTATCAGTTCCATTTGGATTAATATATACTTTACATTTGCTTAAATCATTATATGTTAAAATTCCAACAGATGATATTTCATCTCCAGCAGCACTTCCAGTAAAAGCATTAGCTAAATACAATTTAGACATTGTTTGAGGTAATGATCCATTTGGTCCAACATATTCATTTTGAAAAACTTTTTTAATTTTATTTGTATTTTCCGCTTTTTCAATTAGAACCAATCCATTTAAAATATTTGCATCTTCATATGAAACATACATATATCCATTATCACCAATTGTTATTATTACTTCATTTCCACTAATTGATACTGTATTTCCATATCCATATCCATCTCTTAAAAGAATTATTAGAACCTCATTAGTTATTTGACTTAATGATGTTAAACCTAAAGTAGCTAAATAAGCTTTATTATTTTCAAAAACTGTTTTTCTTGTTTCCTCAAGATCCATTTTTTGTTCTGGTCCCCAAGAATTCTTTATTATAAATGCTCCTGGTGCACTTGGTCTGATAGATTCGTTAAAATTACTTACTTGGTATGAATCATTCCATCCAACTATTTCAACAGCATGATTTGCTGGATAAGTACTACTACTATTTGCATATAATGCACCTGTTTCATTATTATATGGTTTTGAAATAATACTTGCTCCATGAATACTTGCAAAAACACCACCATCACTCATTAAATGCTGTTTTACCATTTGAATTACAGATTGTCTTTCAGCTGTTGTTGTAGGACTACCAATCATTTGAGCATCATTCAATGTTGTTATCGCTGTTTTATTATTAATTTCTGATAAACTAATATCTTCGTATGGTAAAGTGAAAGGCATTTCACTTTCTTCAATAGCACCCATTCCACTAGTTAAATAACTTGCTGCAAGCATAAAATTTCCACCACCAGTTGCTGGATGACTTCCTTCTGATGCAGGTTTTTTCGCAATTCCTTTTTCATTAACTGCTCCATTTAGAAAAGTAGCTCTTGTAGTTGCATAGGCAAGATGTTTCTCTGAAAAATCATATTTAACTTCTGCCTTAGATGCTTTTTTATCTTGCATTGCCAAATAATTTTCTAATGTTGCCATTGCGGCAAAAGCCCAACAGTTTCCTGTAGGATTTTGATCTTTTACTTCAGCATTTTTTGGTAAAATAGTTCTCAAGTCATAGCTTGATGGTAATGAAGCTGTTCCAGCAAGAATACTTGTATTTTTTAAAACATTATTTGTATTTGTCATTTTTTCCAATGTTGTAACATCAATTTTATATTTATTTGGTATATAAGTACCTATTTTCTCTTCATCTGGTAAATTTAACCATATTTGGTAATCATCAGAATATTCAGCTTCCTCGATACTTAAATTTCCTGTAGAACTTGCAAAAGACATACTACATATTTGTAATATCATTATTAATGCAAGTATTGATGAAATAATTTTAATACTATTTTTTCTTGTTTTCATATTTTTTTCCCCTTTATGTACAATATATGACTATATTATACATTTAATATATAAAAAAGACTATTTATTTTATGTTACATTTACATTACATTTTAATTACAAAAAAGAACTAGTTTTCACTAGTCCTTTTTTATTAGTTATTTCCATACATTGAGTTATAATATTGCATTAAATAATTATAGTAATTAAATGGTTCCAATGTATCTGGCATGCCATAATTTACACCTTTTGTATCAACTTTGATACTTTTTATTACAGGTTTATTAATTGGCATATCTGCTGTAAGTTCATTTCCATTTGCATCCTTTGGTTTTTCTGCGCCTTCTGCTAATTCTGAGCTCTTATATGTTACCTCAAGTTCCGCTATTTTATCAACTACATCCATTCCCTCAATTACTTTACCAAATCCTGTATATGATCCATCTAATTCAGGTTTATCAGCATGCATTATAAAGAATTGTGATCCAGCTGAATTGTAACCTTGTTCTGTTAAAGAAGAACTTATACTACTATAGTCTGAACGAGCCATAGCTAAAATTCCTCTTTGTAATTTTAAATTATTTTTTTCATATCCATTTGCAATCATTTCGCCTTTTATTGTATATTCTGATTCTAATGTTTTACCAGCTTCTTTTTGTTCTTTAGTTAATTCTTTCTCAATATCTCCTAATGTAGGTGTTCCAGTTCCATCACCTTTTTTATCTCCACCTTGAATCATAAAATCCTTTATAACTCTATGGAATGTTAGTCCATCATAAAAATTATTATTTGCAAGTGCTATAAAGTTAGTAACTGTATTTGGTGCCATATCAGGATATAATTCAACTTTTATAGTTCCCATATTTTCTACTTCAATTGTAGCAACAGGATTTTCTCTTTTTTGCGTAAAGTTTCTTACAACTTGAATTCCTAATCCTAATATAAGTGCTACTACAAGCACTATTGCAATTATTAATATTATTTTACTTCCTAAATCTTTTTTCATTTTTTTACCTCTTCCTTCTCTATAAAATTAAATTGTCAAAAACAAATTGTTCTTGCATTCTTTTTAAAGATTGTTTTATCGTACGTGCTCTAACTTCACCTATACCCTCAACATCATCTAAATCAGGTATATCTGCTGCAAGTATATGTTGAAATGATTTAAATGTTTTTATTAAATTGTCAACAATATTTCCAGGCATTCTTGGAATTTTATTAAGCACACGATAACCTCTTGTATATACAGTCACTTCTTCATAATTGTCTGAATTATCATATCCTAGAAGCTTAGCAATTACTTGTTGTTTCATTAAATCATCATATGGCAAAGAAATAATTTCACCAAGAACTTTTTCTGCAGTTCTCTTTTTACCTGGTGCAATATAATCTTTTATAATAAGTAACTCTTCTTTTTCTAAACCACCTATTAACTCATCAAGTTGCATCTCAACAAGTCTTCCTTCTTCACCAAGTTCATATAATGAATTTTGTACTTCTTCAACAATTTTCATAACCATTTCAGCTCTTTGAATAGCTGTAATAACATTTTCCAAAGTCACTATATCATTAAATTCGTATTCATTCAAAATATTTAATTTACTATCAAATACCTTTTTGTATTTTTCAACAGTTTGAAGTGCTTGATTAGCTCTAGAAATAACTCTTGATGCGTCTTCTAATACATATCTTTCATTTCCTTTAAATACTGTTATTATATTTCTTCTTTGAGATATACTTATAACTATTTCACCTGTTTGCTTTGCTGTTCTCTCAGCTGTCCTATGTCTTGTTCCTGTTTCTGTTGTTGTAATTTCAGATGATGGTATAAGTTGTGCATTTGCATATAAAATTTTTCTAAAGTCTGAACTTAAAATAATTGCTCCATCCATTTTAGCAAGCTCATACAACCTTGATGGTGTATATTCAATATCTAATTTAAATCCACCATCAACTAAATCTAAAACATCCTTGCTATCGCCGATTACTATTAATCCACCAGTTTTTGCTTTTAATATATTTTCAAGTCCATCTCTAATAGGTGTTCCAGGTGAAATAAGTCTTAGTACATCAGCCATAGTCTCTCCATTATATGTAGCCATACATTCAACTCCCGCCTATTTTATAATTCTTAATGCCTCTTCAACGTTCTTAACGCCTATTATATCTAATTTATAATTTTCTTTCAATAGTTTTTTATTATTTTCTGGAATAATACATTTCTTAAATCCTAATTTTTCCGCTTCTTTAAGCCTTTTCTCAATCATATTAACGCTTCTTACTTCTCCAGTTAATCCAACCTCACCAATTGCTACTAAATTTGTTGGAATGCTTATTCCTTTGAAACTTGATGCAACAGCAAGTATCATTCCTAAATCAACTGCTGGTTCACCTACTTTTATTCCACTTACAACATTTAAATAAATATCTTGTGAAGATAAATTCATCCCTGCTCTTTTTTCTAATACTGCCATAAGAACTGTAAGCCTATTATAATCAATTCCATTTGCAGTCCTTCTTGGCATTCCAAAAATTGTTTGTGTTGTTAATGCTTGTATTTCAATTAAAAGAGGCCTAGTTCCTTCCATTGTTGCAACAATTACTGATCCTGTAGGATTATCTTCTCTTTCTGATATTAGTATAGAAGAAGGATTTGTAATTTCTTCCATTCCGCTTCCTTGCATTTCAAACATTCCAACTTCATTAGTAGATCCAAATCTATTTTTTACTCCTCTTAGAATTCTATATGAAAAATATCTTTCTCCTTCTAAATATAAAACTGTATCTACCATATGTTCCAATACTCTTGGTCCTGCGATATTACCATCTTTTGTTACATGACCAATTATAATTGTTGTTATATTTTGTTTTTTACATATTTGCATAATTCTTGCAGTTATTTCTCTTACTTGACTAACAGTTCCTGCTGCTGCAGAAAGTTCATCACTATACATTGTTTGAATTGAATCTATAATAACTAACTTTGGAACTGTTTCAGTAATTGCTTGTGAAATAACATCAATATCAGTTTCACCTAAAAATAGTATATCTTCATTTTTTATTCCAAGTCTATCTGCACGTATTTTAATTTGCTCAGCAGATTCTTCGCCGGAAACATAAAGAACTTTACCCTCACCTTTCATTTTATCACAAATTTGTAAAATCAATGTCGATTTACCTATTCCTGGCTCTCCACCAAGAAGAATAAGTGAACCTTTTACTATTCCACCACCAAGAACTCTATCTAATTCACCGACACCTGTTGAAACTCTAGTTTCCTCTTTTCCTTCAATACTATTTAAAGTAGTTGGAGTAGCACTCTTAACAGTTTTTTCTCCTGTTTTCTTATTACTTTCTATTTTTTGTTCAAAAAAAGTGTTCCATGAATTACAAGCAGGGCATTTTCCAAGCCACTTTGGTGTTTCATATCCACATTCATTACAAACAAAAACAGTGCTTGCTTTAGCCATATTATTCCTCCAATCTTTTTTCTTTAAACTAAATAAAAATATAGCATAAATTTAACATTTTTGCTATATTTTTATTTAAATTTATTATTTTTTATAACTGTGATAGTGAAATTATATACATTGCATGTGACCAACCTAAGCCTAGTACCCATTTAGGACTCATACTTGAATTATCTACTTGTTCTGCTAAAAATCCATGCTGACTTGCTGTATTGGTAACAAAATTAATTTGTTTTTGTGCTTCTTCTTTATTTTCAATTTCCATATTATATAAAGCCATCCATAAAGTTGCTATTGGCCATGGATTATTTCCACCCATATAATTGTCATTTTCAAATCTAATATATCCACCTGTATATGTCTTTAAATTCATTTCAATTCTTTGAATTGTATTTTGAACTTCTTTTTGATTTTTATCATACATATTAAAAGGAATAACTGTACCTAAAACACTTATGTCACAAATATTATCCTTATTGTTTCTTTTTAAAGTTCTATCATCATTTAGGAATTCCTTCATTGAATATTCTTTAACTTTTTCTGCTAATTCTTCTAATCTATTTGTATCTTTTTTTTCATTTAATATCTTTTCTATTTTTATCATTGCTTTAAATGCAGCAAATATAGCAGAAATTGAATATAAATGAACTCCTTCATGCATTTCCCATATATCATAACTTACATGTGTTTTGAATCTTGAAATTAAAAAGTTTGTATCAAACATATAGTTTTCAATTGCACTAATTGCCTTTTTGCACATATCATATGTATCTTTTAAAAAGTTTATATCTTTTATTACTTTATAATGTTCATAAACACCATATACTACACTTGCAGTCTCATCTATTTGATAGCCCCAACATGGAGCAAGCCTTCCATCTGTATAAAACCTTTGCTCCCACATTCCATTTTTACTTTGTGTATTTTTACAAAAATTGCAATAGAACTTTGTTGTTATATCTTCCATTTTTAAAATATCTAGAGCCTTAGTAATATATACCGCATCTCGAGGCCAACAATATGCATATCTTCCAGATTTTTGTCTTTGTTCATCTACTTCCATTGCAGCTATTATTCCACCAGTTTTGCTATTTGTAAGTAATGGGAATAATAATATTGTTCTTATATATATCTTTTTTTCTTTTGATTCTTCTTTATCTAATAATTTAAGTCCATCATGTTTTTTTACATAATTTTGCCAATATTTTTTTGTTTCATCTAATTCTTTTTCAACATTAGTTTTCTTTAAACTTAAATAATCTAATTTTTCAGAATTATCATTTATTGTTATAAATAAATTAAAATCGACAACCTCGTTTGGTTTTAATTCACCAATTTTAAAACTAATACATGAATCCTCAGCCATTCCTATATAATCTTTATCTCTAACAATACCTGACTTCATTTCTTCAAAAGAATTGTTTAATCTATAACTTTGTATTTCTTTATCTGAAAAAATACCAAAAGTATAATCATGGCTATATTGTTCTAATACATTTTCTTCAACTCTTGATCCAACCATATTGTTGAAGTTTGTAAATAATTTTGAATATACTAAAAAATCAACATCTAAATTAATAGAATTACAATTTGTAAATCTGTATTTTTTTATAAGTACATTCTTTTTTATTGAAACAAAATCTGTTTGTTCAATTTTTAAATTAAAATACTTATTTTCTATTTCTGTTTGTAAAATATTTGTATTTTCTATATATTCTTGTTTATAAACATTATTTATATCATCATGCAAGTTTATTAACATAGAATCATTTATTTTTACTCCAGTAATAAATTCATCTACAAACTGTTTATAATCACGTGATGAATAACAAAATCTAAGTAGCTCGCCTTTATTACTAAGGCTAGCTACTATATTTTCATTTCCAATTATCGCATCATTATAATATTTATTTTTCATTTGTACTCCTACTCAATTATTTTAACTATTTGTTGTTCTAATTCTTTTATCTTTTGATTCAATTGCTCTATCTCTTCATCTTTTGCATCTTCATGAAGCATTTCTTCTTTTACTATATCAGACATATCTTCTAATTCCTCTTTTAAAGTCATTATTCTATCTAGTACTTCCAATCTAATATATTTTCTTTCATTTTCTGTTGCTTCTTTTCTTCTACCAAGTCTTTGAACACTTTCATTTAATTCGAATTCTTCACCATATTCTGGTATTATTACCGGTATATTTGTTTCATTTAATATTTTTTCTTTTAAAATCAATTGTCCCTCTGGCTCACCATGTACTAAGAATATAGTTTTTGGTTTATTTATAAATGAATATATGAAATTCATTAGCCATTCTTGGTCAGCATGTCCAGAATATCCTTCAATATATTCTATTCTAGCATTTACTGCTACATCTTCTCCAAATATTTTTACAACTTTTGCTCCATCTACTATTTTTCTACCAAGTGTACCTTCTCCTTGATAACCAACAAATAGTATTGTATTTCTAGGGTCCCATAAATTATGTTTTAAATGATGTTTTATTCTTCCAACTTCACACATACCACTAGCTGAAATAATTATTGCAGATTCATTACTTTCATTTAGAGCTTTTGATTCATCAGCTGTTTGTGTAAATTTTAGTCCTGGAAATTCAAGAGGATTATCACCACTTGCTATTACTTTTTTAGTATCTTCATCAAATAAATCCATATTATTTTTAAATACTTCTGTTGCAGATATTGCAAGTGGACTATCTACATATACTGGAGTCTTCATTAAAGTCTCATATTTTTCTCTAAATTCTTTATCTTCACCTTTTATGTCTTTTAAATTATTTAATTCATATAATATTTCTTGTGTTCTTCCTACTGCAAATGAAGGAATCACAACTCTTCCACCTTTATTTAAAGTTTCTGATACTATATTTAAGAACACTTCTGCTTTTCCTTCTGTTCTATTATGAAGTCTTCCACCATAAGTTGATTCCATTACTACATAATCTGCATCATCTATCATTGTAGGTTCATCAAGAAGTGGTATATCATTATTTCCTAAATCTCCTGTAAATACAGCTTTTGTTGTTTTTCCATCTTCTTCTGCCCATACCTCTATTATAGCAGATCCAAGCATATGCCCTGCATCACTAAAACGAACATGTATATGATCATCTATATCAATTATTTCATCATATTTTATTGGTTCAAATACTTCTAAACATTTTAATGCATCTTGCGCTGTATAAAGTGGTGGCTGAGGATCTAATCCTTTACGTGTTCTTTTTCTGTTTTTCCACTCAATTTCTTGTTCTTGTATATGTCCACTATCTGGAAGCATTATTGCACATAAATCACAGGTTGCTTTTGTAGCATATATTTTATTTCTAAAACCTTCATTATATAATTTTGGTATTCTTCCTGAATGATCTATATGTGCATGTGTAAGTAACATAAAATCTATTTCTCTTGGGTCAAATAAAAATGGTTCTGAATTTTCCCATTCTTTTTCAGCAACCCCTTGGTATAATCCACAATCAACTAGAAATTTTTTTCCTGCAGCTTCAACCAAAAAGTTTGAGCCTGTTACTGTTTTAGTCGCACCCAAAAAAGTTATTTTCATATTTAACATCCCCCTATTCAAATACTTTTATTTTCTTGTTAAGCTTTACTTTTAATATTGTCTTTTCTTTTATTTGTATTTCTACATCATTTTCTTCTACATTTGAATCATATATTTTTATTTTTAAAGAATCCTTTTGATATTTTAATACATATATGGTATTTGATAAATTTGCAATTTTACTATCAAACAAATTTCTTAAAATACTGTAATTTAGTTCTTTATCATCAGTAAACTCGGACAATATCTTTATTTTACATGCTTTTGAAATAATTAGTTGCTCTATTTCTTTTATTTGGCTTTGTATTTTTTTCATTTTTCCTAAATTTCCAGTATTATATGGTATATGTTCAAAATATCTTATTTCATATAACAACTTTTCTATTTCAAATTTATTTTCCGTTTTCTTAACTATTTCTAAAAAACATTTTAAAAACGATATTTCTAATCCCTCAATATATTTCGATTCTTTTGTTCTTTCATCTTCTTTAATATTTAAACTATCAAAAAAATCTTTTCTACGCTGTAATTCACCTTTATTTTTAACAAAAGATTTAGGTTCCATCATCTTATTGCATTTTTCTATTTCATTAACATACTCTTTCCTTGATTTTTTATACATTAAAACTAAATGGCTAACACTAAATATTTTATCTTTATTTTCAAGTTTTAAATTTCTTTCCTCATAATCCTTTTTTAGAAATTCATCATCACTAAGAATCTTATCAAGTTCACCTATTTTTACTGCTAATCTTCTTTTCTTAGCAGATAGACTTTCAAGATATTTTCTATTATCTTGCATTTTTTCTAGTTCATTAGAAACCTTTTTGCTTTCTTTTAAAATTTTAATTTTTTGTTTTTTACTAGCATTACATCCCATTACTATTATTGCTTTAATTAAACAATCCAAAAATTCATCGGTATTCTCTTTACCACATTTTTCTTCAAGATTTTCTTTAATTAAACTAATATAATCAACTTTTTGTTCCCTAGCTATTTCCTCTGTTGTCAAACCAAAATTTGAATTATATTTACTTCTTAATATTTCATTATTAGGAATATCTACTTCATCTTGTTCTTCTTTACCTGTTATCCATTTTTGAATAAATGAATTTCCCAAAAGTATTAACATATTTTGATAAATTATATTAACATTTTTGTTTATCATTTGACTTGGAGTTATTCCCCAAGACCAACCATCAAAATCACGAATAACCTCTGAATTACTTATTACATCTCCTGTTAATAATACACTTGTAATTGCTTTTTCATATAAGTTATATTTTTCATCAAGTGTTATTTCATTTTGGTTTAAAGAAATTAAGGCTTCAAGAAGCATTCTTTCATTATGATAAACTTTTATAATTCCTTTTTCTTTATCAACAAGGTATTTAACTTTTTTATCTTCAAGTTCTTTACTTTCCTCTGACATAGGCTTTACAAGAACTATTTTATTACATTTATTTTGTACTATCTCTACAACTTTTTTTAAAAAAACTTTTTTTGAAGCAACATTTATTTTTATTGTTTTATAATCTTCATATCCATTTTCAATTTTATAAAACATGTCAAGTAAAAGATTTTTAACATCAACTGAAAAATCTTTTACTTCTAAAACTTTTTCTAAAACATTATTATAATCAACAATTTGAATTTTTGAAAAAATATCCTCTTTGCTCATTATTTATCTTTTGCCTTTCTTATTTTATTCTTCTGTGCTACCTGATACTTCAGACTTTGAAGTATTATCTGTATTTGATTGACCATTACTAGAATTTCCAGCCATTTTTAATTCAGCTAAACGTTCTTTTGTAATTAATACTTCTCTTGGTTTACTTCCTTGATAGCCTGAAATTACTCCTCTTTCTTCCATTTGATCTATTATTCTTCCAGCTCTTGCATAACCAACTTTAAATCTTCTTTGGATAAATGATGTTGAAGCTTGTCCTGTTTCTACTACAACATCTATAGCTTCCATTAAGAGTGGATCTGCATCATCATCATCAGCTTGATCTCTTTCTAATTCTTGTTCTGTTTTATTTGCATTTTCTATTTTTTCCAAAATATCTTCATTATATGTAACTTCCGTATTGGCTTTTAAGAAATCAACTATTTTTTCTACTTCTCCATCTGATACAAATGCACCTTGAACTCTAGTAGGCTTTGGCGCACCTGCTGGATAAAACAACATATCTCCTTTTCCAAGTAATTTTTCTGCGCCAACCATATCAAGTATTGTTCTTGAATCTACTTGTGATGAAACCGCAAAAGCAATTCTTGATGGTATATTAGCTTTAATTAAACCAGTGATAACATCTACCGATGGTCTTTGTGTTGCTATTACTAAATGCATTCCTGCAGCTCTTGCTTTTTGTGCTAAACGACAAATTGCATCTTCAACATCATTTTTGGCAACCATCATTAAATCTGCAAGTTCGTCTATAATTATTACTATATGTGGTAGAGTACCTATTTCGTCATCATTCTTTACAGCCTCATTATATCCTTTTAAGTCTCTTACACCTTTCATTGCAAAAGTTGCATATCTATTTTCCATTTCTTGAACTGCCCATGCAAGTGCTCCTGCTGCTTTTCTAGGGTCTGTAACTACTGGAATTAATAAATGTGGTATTCCATTATATACAGAAAGTTCAACTACCTTTGGATCTATCATAACCATTTTTACTTCACTTGGTTTTGATTTATATATTAAGCTTGAAATTAAAGTATTAATACATACAGATTTTCCTGAACCTGTAGCACCTGCAATCATAACGTGTGGCATTTTAGCAATGTCTGTAACAACTGCTTCACCTGCAACATCTTTTCCAAGTGCAAACGCTAAATTAGATTTATGATTTCTAAATTCTGGCGTATCTACTATATCTCTAAAATGTACCATTTCATTTTCAGCATTAGGCACCTCGATTCCAACTGCTTGTTTGCCTGGTATTGGTGCTTCTATACGAATAGATTCTGCTGCTAAATTAAGTGCAATATCATCAGCAAGATTAGCTATTTTACTAACTCTAACTCCTTCTGCTGGTTTCAATTCATATCTCGTAATCGCTGGTCCAACAGATACATTTTCAACTTTAGCTGAAACTCCAAAACTATATAAAGTTTTTTGAAGCTTTGCTGCTGTATCTGTGACTGATTTTTTACCACCCTTTACTGCTCTTTTTTCTCCTTGACTTAAAAGTTCAATAGGTGGAAATTCATAATTTTCATCCTCAACCATCATTGTATGTTTTAAGTTTAAAACTTCTTTAATATTGTCTTCTTCTTTTTGTTTTTCTTCTTGTTTAAATAAATTAGAAAGCTCACTAGGATCATGTTCTTTATGTCCCATCATTAAAGGATTTAAATCATCATCAGAATGATCATATTTTTTTGCACCATTCATTTCATTTTCTTCTAATCCATTTAAATTAATTTTTATTTGACTTTCATCAACTTCCATAGCTTTAGCTCTAGCTTCTGCCTTTTCTCTTAATCTTCTTTCTTTTGCTGTTTCCTTTCTAGGTTTTACAACTTCTTCTTCCTCAACTTCTTCTACATCAAACAAACGCTTTTCTTTATTTTGTTTTCTAATTTGTTCTTTTTCAGCTCTTTTTTCTTCTTTTCTAATTTCTCTTCTTTCCTCTATATCATCAACTACATCTGAAATCATTTGTGCAGCTTTTATTTTAAATGTGAATACTAATGAGATTAATGCAACTCCAATTGATAAAATTATTGTTCCTACACTACCAATCATCTTTACAAGAGGAACTGCAAGTACTGTTCCTACAACACCCCCACCAATATCTTTTGAACCTAGTTCATGTGCAGTTTGTAAAGAACTTTGCATAGAATTAATTCCTATTGTTCCTGCAGAAATTTGGAATGTACTCATTAATATAGCTATACACTCTAAGAATAATAAAAACAACATTAATTTTGATAATATATATTCTTTTCCTTTATTACAAGCCAAATAAATACCTATAACAAAAATACCTACAGGTATTATATATTTTATAACTCCCATTACTCCACCAAGCCATGGGCTCAAATATTCTCCTAATACTCCAGCTTTACTATATATTAAAACTCCAAGTAATAAACTTGCAATTATCATACCAACTACAGCTACGTCAATATTTCCCTTTGTTTTGGTTTCCTGTTGTTTCTTTTTTCCTCTTTTAGCTTTTGCCATTTTATTTCCTCCTAAGTTTTGTTTACAATTTTACATGTTTATTCTATCATTACATATTTTTATTTGCAATAAAAATAAAGAAAATTTAAGTTTTTTATTAGCAAAAATAGAGATTTTTCATAACAAAATCCACAATTTGTTATAAAATTGTGGATTTCTTTTATTATTTTAATTCATTTCTGTTGTTCTTTACTGTATCAAGGGCATTTTGTAATGTTGTTTCAAGATTTGATAAAATGCTATCTGCATAATCTTTTGTTCCCTTAGATATTTCTCTTGACATTTCATTTGCAGTTTCGATAATTTCAGCTTTTTGTTCATATGCTTTTCTTGTAATTTCGTGTTCATCTATCATAGATATAATTCTATTTTCTGCTTCTTTTACTATATCATCTGCTTCTTTTTGTGCTTCTAATAAAATACGTTGTCTTTCTTCTTTTACCCATTTTGCTTGTTTTAATTCATCAGGTAATTTTAGACGTATTTCTTTTATAATGTCTAGCATTTCTTCTTTATTAATAACTCCTTTTGATGAAAAAGGAATTGATTTACTGCTTTCTAGCATTTCCTCCAATGTTTCTAATAATGTGAATATTTCCATTTCTAGCCCCTTTCGCGTAAGAATATTAGTTTTACTCTACCATATTTTCTTACATCATAAACTTCCAAATCTATTTTTTTTAATTCTTTTATATCTCTATCTTCTTCATCAGTTTCTAAAACTATTATTCCTTCTTTTGAAAGTAAATTCTGTTTTAGAATTCTTTCTATTGCATCAACACCTATATCATACTTATATGGTGGATCAATAAAAGTAATGTCGAATTTCATTTTTTGATTATCTATACATTTTTTATAATCTTCATTTACAATTGAGCATTGGTTTTGAAATTTAGTTTTTTCTATATTTTGTTTTAGCATATTAATTGACTTATATGATTTATCACAAAATACACAATATTTACTTCCTCTACTTAATGCTTCAATTCCTAAAGCGCCACTCCCAGCAAATAAATCAAGTATATTTGCATCAGGTATATGTGCTTGTATAATACTAAATAAAGGTTCCTTTACTCTATCTAGTGTAGGTCTTGTTGAAAGATCATCTATTGAATTAAGCTTCGTTCCTCTTGCAGTTCCACTAATAACTCTCATAAAAAGCCCCTTTTGTAAATTTAACTATATTTTATACTTTTAAATCAATATGTCAATAATGTTAATAAAATTGTAATATACATTTAACAGTTCTGTAATACATTAAAAATCTTGTAATATAGCATTGCTATTATATAACAATATTTTTTATTTTGCAATATGTAAACTAAAAAAAGTGGATTTTATCGCTTTTTCATTGTTTTTTTACATAAATATTATGTAAAAAATTCTAATATAATTTTTTTAAATATATTTTATATTTCATATGCTTTAGTAGTTGAATTTGTTTTATTTCTATTATATAATAATATTAAGTTCATATTTGGGGGCGTATTTGGTTTCGACAGCATTTTAGAAGTAAGAATAGCGAGCAGTGGATTCTCGTTTGCCACTTTAAAAAACGGGAAATTTTAAATATAAACGCTGATAATAGAGAATTAGCATTCGCAGCTTAGTTCTGCGACGTTTTACCTTAGGTTCCCACGCCTTTGGATAAAGCGACGATTTGTGGGACACGAACCTATTTCTCGCCATAGAAATAGCAGGTATATTAATGGCTTATTTATTTTTTCGTTTGTTTATTCATGATTAAATAAAGACATTTAAGAATAAACTGCGCTCGGAGAAGTTCTTATGGAAGAAATGTTGGACAGGGGTTCAACTCCCCTCGCCTCCACCAAAAAATAAGCAAATAATAATTATGAAGTGAACCCCATTTAGTTCACAAAAATAAAAAAGCAAAATATGATAAAATAACACTTATCGAAAGGTAGGTGTTATTTTTATGGGTAAACATTATTCAGAAGAATTTAAGATGCAAGTATTAAAAGATTATTATTCAG
>JAGBJN010000009.1 GCA_017934475.1 Clostridia bacterium
AAATTTACAAGAATACATAGCTTTAGTTGAAGATTGGTTAGAATTTTATAATACAAAGAGATTAAAAAACAAGAGAAGGTAATCCCTTCTCTTGTTAAAGCTGCTTATTTTTTACTATGAACTTTTTGGGGTTCACTTCAAAACCTCTGCTTTTTTTAATTTAATAGTTCAAAGATTGCTTTAGCATAAATAGTTGATGATAAAATTAATTTATCAATTTCAACAAATTCATCTGCTTGATGACACATATCTTTATCACCAGGAAAGTTCATACCAAACGAAATACAATTAGGAAATGCTCTTGCATATGTTGCACCACCAATTGCTATTGGATCATAATTTGAAGAAATTGATTCATTAAAAATACTACATAATTTTTGTACAAGTTTATTATCTTTATCAACATATAGTGCAGGCATAATATTTAAAATATTTAAATTTTCTTTAAAAATATTTTTAAAAGAATCAATTATTAGATCTGTCTTT
The DNA here is from genome assembly GCA_017934475.1 of Clostridia bacterium. GTDB lineage: Bacteria > Bacillota > Clostridia > TANB77 > CAG-508 > UMGS1663. The sequence continues at coordinate 487 of JAGBJN010000009.1, forward strand.
GTGTGAACAGGAACTCTTAAATTTATACCAATAACAATTTTATCTTCATTAATGTATAATTGAGAAGTGTTTAATGTTAAATATCCTGATTCATCTATTACGTTTATATTTAAATTTTTACCTGTATAATCATCTCCGATACATTTTACAAAATTTGAGAATAATGGAATTGATAAATTATAAGCATTAAATAAATCGTTTAAAACTATTATAAGTTTTGAAATAGCATTATTACCGTTTTCGGGATGAGCACTATGGGAAGCTATTCCATAAGAAGATAGTTTAAAATGATAATCATCTATTTTATATAGGTCTATTTCATAATTGTGTTTTCCAATTATTTTTTTACAAATATCAGTGAAATTTTTAGAGTCTAAATTTTTAGATATTTGTAGTGTAGTTGAGCAGAATTTTGGTACTACATTAATCGCATTATTTTGTGTGTCGAATTCTTCTATTATAATAGGAGAATTTTGTATTTTTTTATTTAGTGAATAAATATTAGAAATATCATCACTAAGTGTAAGTGAAATCACTGATTTTTCTGCATATATACAAGGAAAGTCGGCATCTGGACTAAATCCTAGAGAAGGAATTTCTTCATGAGTTTTGTAATAATCAATGCACTTCCAATCTTTTTCTTCATTTAATCCTACAATTAATCTTATTCTTTTATTAATAGGAATATTATTTTCATTTATATAATCCATAACAGATTTCATAGCAAACAAGGAGGCTATAACAGGACCTTTATCATCAATTGCTCCTCTACCATATATTTTATTATCAACGATAGTTGGGACAAATGGGGAATAGGTCCAATCATCTTCATTAGCAGGAACAACATCTAAGTGACCAATTATTCCTATTAATTCATCACCTTCGCCGAATTCAACATATCCACAATATCCATCTACATTTTTTGTTTTAAATCCCAAATCAGATGCAAGATTTAAAAAATGTTTTAAGACATCAGAACAAGAATCACCAAAAGGAGCTCTTGGGTTATGAGTTTCAGTAGAAATACTAGGATATGTAATAAGATCACAAACAGATTCTATAATTTTCTTTCTATTATTTAATATATAATTTTCAAACATAAAAAACCTCCATATATAATATATGAAGAAATTGTATCATTTATGATAATAAAAAGAAAGCCCCACCCTAAATTGCAGGGTGGGGTGAAAGGAGAAACGATCACTGCAGAAAGGCAATCTGTTGCCTGTTCAGCAACGCCTTTAATTCGGGGAAATCAGCCCGATCCCGAATGTTAAGGTAGAAGCAGAACATCCTGCCGTCTCCTTTTTGTACCCTGAAATCCTTTTCAAGGTGGTAGTTTTTAAGAAAATTAATAAAATCAACTTTCTTACTACCTGTTACAAAAAAAAGAAAACATTCTGGTTCCTCTCCATCGCCTTCCAGCGCGGAATAATTTTCTTCTGTCATTTTGTGTCCTCCTTATATGACTGACAGATTCCTACTGTTACAATAATAATTATACCATAATTTTATAAAATATGCAAATTTCTAAAAAAATATAGTCAAATTTATGTGAAATTATTTTAAAATCGTTGACATTTAATAAAAAGTATAGTATACTAATGGAGCATGAATTTGAAAGCGATGAAGTAGAATGTGGCTACATCTTTACAATGCGTGAGGGTGGAGGGAACTTCTATGGAGTATGTCATGGCTTAGACCAGGCGGTAAGTTTTATAAATATTTAAAAGTACTTATCCCAATATTATCATGCAAATTTGGGATTTTAAAATGGTAAAAAAAGAAACACCAGGGTACGTTTTAAAACTTCCGACCACATATTATTTTAAGGAGGGAAAAAATAATGGCAACATCAAACAAAGTAGGAAGTGAAAAAATGAGAATTAGACTTAAAGCTTATGATGCTGAACTATTAGAAAAGTCTGCTGAGCAAATAGTAGAAACTGCTAAAAGAACAGGAGCAAAAGTATCAGGTCCTATTCCATTACCAACACAAAAGGAAATCGTAACAATCTTACGTTCTCCACACAAACACAAAGATTCAAGAGAGCAATTTGAGATGAGAACACACAAGAGATTAATAGATATTCTTTATCCATCACAAAAAACAGTTGATAGTTTAATGAAAATTGATTTACCAGCTGGTGTAGATATCGAAATCAAATTATAATTAAGAAGCTTATTCTACTGAGCTATATAATTAGTAGAAACAATACCAAGCTAGCATATAAATGCGAGCCAATAGTAAAGGAGAGAAAAAAATGAAAACAATTATAGGAAAGAAAATAGGAATGACTCAAATATTTGATGAATCAGGAAAAGTTATTCCAGTTACAGCTATAGAAGCTGGTCCATGTGTTATAGCTCAAGTTAAAACAGTTGAAACAGATGGATACAATGCAATTCAATTAGGATTTGGAGAAGTTAAAGAAAGCAAAGTAAATAAACCAGAAAAAGGTCATTTTACAAAAGCAAGTATTAACCCAACAAAACATTTAAGAGAATTTAGAGTAGAAGATGTAGAAAACTACAAAGTAGGAGATCAAATCAAAGTTGATACTTTCGAAGTAGGAGACAAATTAGATGTTCAAGGTACATCAAAAGGTAAAGGATTCCAAGGTGTTATTAAACGTCATGGACAATCTAGAGGACCAATGGGACATGGTTCTATGTATCATAGAAGACCAGGTTCAATGGGACCAACATCAACTCCAGGTAGAGTATTTAAAGGTAAGAAATTACCAGGACATATGGGAGTTCAAACAATAACTATTCAAAATTTAGATGTAGTTAAAGTTGATACAGATAAAAACGTATTATTAGTAAAAGGTAGTGTTCCAGGAGTTAAAGGTGCTATCTTAAAAATAAAAACAAGTGTAAAAGCATAAGGAAGGAGGAAGAAAGATGCCAAAGGTAGACGTATATAGTATAGATGGAAAGAAAGTTAAAGAAGTTGAATTAAAGGAAGAAATATTTGGTATTGAACCAAATGAAGCAGTAGTACATAGTGTACTAGTAAACTTCTTAGCAAATCAAAGACAAGGTACACAAAGTACTAAAACAAGAAGTGAAGTTCGTGGTGGTGGAAGAAAACCATGGAGACAAAAAGGAACAGGTAGAGCTAGACAAGGTTCTATAAGAGCTCCACAATGGATTAAAGGTGGTATAGCTTTAGGACCAAAGCCACGTTCATATTATTATACAGTTAATAAGAAAGAAAGAAGATTAGCAATAAAATCAATGCTAAGCTCAAAAGTATTAGAAAATGAATTAACAGTTGTAGATTCTTTAGATATGAAAGAAATCAAAACTAAAGAAATGGTTAAAGCATTAACAAATCTTAAAGTAGAAGGAAAAACTTTAATATTATTACCAGAAAAGAACGAAAATGTTCAAAAATCTGCAAGAAATATTGAAGGAGTAAAAACTACATTAGTAAATACAATAAATGTATATGATTTATTAAAATACAAAAATTTAGTTATTACTTTAGATACTGTTAAAAAATTAGAGGAGGTGTATGCATAATGGTAGCAGAAGATATTATAATCGCACCTGTTATAACAGAAAAAAGCAATGAAGAAATGCAAAGTGGAAAATATACTTTTGAAGTAAATAAAAAAGCTACAAAAGTTGATATCGCAAATGCAGTTGAAAAATTATTTGAAGTAAAAGTATTAAATGTAAATACAATTACAGTTAAAGGAAAAACAAAAAGAGTAGGAAGATATGAAGGAAAAACTTCAGATTGGAAAAAAGCTATTGTTACAATAGATACAAATCCAGAAGATAAAACATATCTTGCTAAAGGCGGAAAAGCTACAAAAATGAGCAAAAAATACAAAGATTCAATAGATGAATTTATGGGAGCTTAAGCCTATGAATAATGAAGAATATGCAGAACTTTTAGAAGCTGCAGCAAAAAAAATAAGATGCTTAAAAACACCAATTTCTAAAAAGACAGAAAATGATATAAAAAAAGTTTCAAAATCTATTATTAAAGAAGGAAAGAAAATAGAAAACATGAGTCTTGCAGAAAGAGCATCATTACCTAGAGATAAAAATTTAGCAAGAAGACTAGAAGCAAAGCGTATTTTAGAAGGAAAAAGCATTGTAGAAACAATGATTAATAGTAAAAGATTTTACGATATCGAGAAATAACTCGGATAATAAAAAATATCTGTTAAGTAGAGCAGGAAAAAATCTACTAATAAAATATAAAGGAGAAATAAAAATGGGAATGAAACATTTTAGACCAACAACTCCATCATTAAGAAACATGACAGTTTCAACATTTGATGAAATTACTAAAAAGACTCCTGAAAAATCTTTATTAACAGTAAAGAAAGAAAAAGCAGGAAGAAACTCATATGGTAGAGTTACAGTAAGACATCAAGGTGGAGGAAATAGACAAAAATATAGAATTATTGATTTCAAAAGAAATAAAGATGATATGAAAGCAACTGTAATTGGAATCGAATATGATCCAAACAGAAGTGCAAATATCGCATTAATAGAATATGAAGATGGAACAAAATCTTATATTCTAGCACCAGTAGGATTAAAAGATGGTGATAAAGTAGTATCTGGAAATAAAGTTGATATTAGACCAGGTAACTGTATGCCAATCGAAAGTATCCCAGTAGGTACTTTAATTCATAATATAGAATTAAATCCAGGTCAAGGTGGAAAAATGGTTAGAGCTGCAGGTCAAGAGGCACAATTAATGGCTAAAGAAGGAAAATATGCTCACGTAAGACTTCCATCAGGAGAGATGAGATTAGTTCTAGCTAGATGTAGAGCTACAATCGGAACAGTAGGAAATACTGATCACGAAAATGTAAAATTAGGTAAAGCCGGAAGAACAAGACATATGGGAATCAGACCTACAGTTAGAGGTTCTGTTATGAACCCAGTAGATCACCCTCATGGTGGTGGTGAAGGTAGAGCACCAGTAGGACACGCAGGACCAATGACACCTTGGGGCAAACCAGCATTAGGATATAAGACAAGAAAGAAAAATAAGAAAACAAATAAATTTATCGTAAAGAGAAGAAAGTAAGGAGGGAATAAAGAATATGTCAAGATCAAGTAAGAAAACACCATTTGTTGCTCCTGAATTAATGAAAAGAATTGAAGCAATGAATGAAACAGGAAATAAAGAAGTATTAAAAACATGGTCTAGAGCTTCTACTATATACCCTCAAATGGTTGGACACACAATAGCTGTTCATGATGGTAGAAAACACGTACCAGTTTATATTACAGAAGAAATGATAGGTCATAAATTAGGAGAATTTGCTCCAACAAGAACATTCAAAGGTCACGCTGGAGAAAAAACAACTAAGAAATAGAAATAAAAGTTTAAAATATTAAACAAGGAGGTATATAAAAGTGGAAGAAGAAGTTATAGTTCCAGAAGCATGTGCAACACTTAAGTATGCTAGAATTTCAAGTAGAAAAGTTAAAATCGTTATAGATTTAATTAGAGGAAAAAGTGTAGATGAAGCTTTAGCTATAGTAAAATATACACCAAAAGCTGCATCAGAAATAATAGAAAAATTATTAAAATCAGCAATCGCAAATGCTGAAAACAATCATAATATGTCACACGAAAAACTATACGTAGCAGAAGTATTTGCAAACCAAGGTCCAACTCTAAAAAGAATTAGACCAGCTGCAAAAGGTTCAGCAGTTAGAATTCGTAAAAGAACAAGTCATATTACAATTATATTAAGAGAAAGAGATTAATAAGAAAGGAGCAAAATAACATGGGACAAAAAATGGATCCTCATGGATTAAGAGTTGGTGTTATAAAAGACTGGGATTCAAAATGGTATGCAAATAAGAGAGATTTTGCTAACTACCTAGTTGAAGATCACAAAATCCGTGAATATGTTAAGAAAAAATTATATATTAGTGGAATTTCAAAAATAGAAATTGAAAGAACTGCTAAATTTGTAAAAGTTAATGTTAACACTGCAAAACCAGGACTTGTAATTGGTAAAGGTGGAAACTTAGCAGAAGATTTAAAAAATGAATTACAAAAAATGATAGGTAAAGATGTAAACTTAAATATAGTTGAAGTTAAAGATGTTGATACAAATGCACAATTAGTTGCAGAAAACATCGCTGGACAACTAGAAAGAAGAATTTCATTCAGAAGAGCTATGAAACAATGTATGCAAAAAACTATGAAAGCAGGTGCTTTAGGAATAAAAACTGCAGTATCTGGTAGATTAGGTGGAGCAGACATGGCTAGAACTGAATTCTACAAAGAAGGTACAATACCACTTCAAACTTTAAGAGCTGATATTGATTATGGATTTGCTGAAGCAGATACAACATATGGAAAAATCGGTGTAAAAGTTTGGATATATAAAGGAGAAGTTCTTCCAGCTAAGAAAAAAGTGGAAGGAGGAGAAGCATAATGCCATTAATGCCAAAAAGAACAAAATATAGAAAACAACAAAAAGGTAGAAACAGAGGTAAAGCAACAAGAGGTAATTTCGTATCTGATGGAGAATACGGATTACAAACATTAGAAGCAGGTTTAATAACAACAAATCAAATCGAATCTGCCCGTGTTGCTATGACTCGTTATATCAAAAGAGGTGGAAAGGTTTGGATAAAAATCTTCCCAGATAAACCAATAACAAAGAAACCAGCTGAAACTCGTATGGGTAAAGGTAAAGGAGCTGTTGAATATTGGGTAGCACCTGTTAAACCAGGAAGAGTTATGTTTGAAATTGCAGGAGTTACAGAAGATATTGCTAGAGAAGCATTAAGACTTGCTTCAATGAAATTACCTGTTAAGTGTAAATTTGTAAAAGGAGAAAATGCAGGAAAAGAATTAACTTTTTCAGTTAAAGAATCAGAATTAGTTGAAGAGGAAGAAGTTAAAGAAGAAACTGCAGAAGTAGCCGAAGTTAAAGAAGAAACTGAAGTAGGTGGTGAATAAGATGAAGATTAGTAAAATAAGAGAAATGTCTTCACCTGAACTAGAAAAAGAATTAGGAGAATTAAAATCTGAATTATTTAAGTTAAGATTTAGCTTAGCTACAAACGGATTAGATAATCCTATGAAAATTAAAGAAGTAAAGAAAGACATTGCAAAAATAAATACAGTATTAACAGAAAGAAAATTAGCTGAAACAAAATAAGAAAGGAGAATTCGGATGGAAGAAAGAAATCTTCGTAAATCATATATAGGAACAGTTAAATCTAATAAAATGGATAAAACTGTTGTAGTAGCCGTAGAAACAAGTGAGAAGAATAAAACATATGGAAAAATCCAAAAGAAAACATATACATTAAAAGCTCACGATGAAAACAATGAATGCGGAATCGGAGATAGAGTTGAAGTAATGGAAACAAGACCTCTATCAAAAGATAAAAGATTCAGAGTAGTTAAAATAGTAGAAAAGGCTATCATTAAATAAGAAAAGGAGGATACCAATTATGGTACAACAACAAAGTATATTAAAAGTAGCAGATAACACTGGTGCAAAAGAAATTATGTGTATCAGATGTTTAGGCGGATCTTACAGAAAATATGCTGGAGTTGGTGATATTATAGTTGCTTCTGTTAAAACAGCAACACCTGGTGGAGTTGTAAAGAAAGGTGACGTTGTTAAAGCAGTTGTAGTTAGAACAAAGAAACCAATTAGAAGAGCTGATGGTTCATATGTAAGATTTGATGAAAATGCAGCAGTTATTATAAGAGAAGATAAAAACCCAAAAGGTACTCGTATATTTGGACCTGTTGCAAGAGAATTGAGAGATGGAGATTATATGAAAATATTATCTTTAGCTCCAGAAGTTTTATAATTTTATTTGTTAAGGATGTGAAAGTATGAGCAAAATAATCGGTTATTTTAATAAGATTTTAACCGGAAGCTCACAAAATCGTAAAGAAGCTATAAGGGAAACAAAAAAGATGATTGAAAATATAAAATTTGGAAGCGACAAATATGATGTTGACAGAAGAATTGATTATTTAAGAGAAAAGGAAAGAGTTGAAGGTTTTAAACTTAATTATAAATGTTTTGTTACATATGATAATTTAATCTAAAATAAAAATCATAATTATAAAAAAATAGAAAAAATGCTTGAAAAATAAAATATAAAATTAAGATTACCGAAAAAGAGGTGAAAAATTAAATGAAAATAAGAAAAGGCGATAATGTTAAAGTTTTAGCAGGAAATGATAAAGGTAAAACAGGAGAAGTTCTTGAAGTTATACCAAAATCAGAAAAAATCATCGTTAAAGGTGTAAATGTTAGAAAAAAACATGTAAAAGCTAGAAAACAAGGTGAAGAAGCTGGAATTATACCAGTAGAATGTGCTATTCATGCAAGCAAGGTAAACATTGTTTGCCCTAAATGCGGAAAAGCAGTTAAAGTAGGATATCAAATAGAAAAAGATCAAAAAATTCGTGTTTGTAGAAAATGCGGTGCTAAAATAAAATAACTTGGCAAAAACTAAGTTAAGAAAGGAGATTTAAATGGAAGCATTAAAAGAACAATACCAAAAAGAAGTAGTTCCAGCAATGATGAAAAAATTCAATTACAAATCAGTAATGGAAGTTCCAAAATTAGAAAAAGTAGTTATAAATGTTGGACTTGGAGATATAAAAGATAATCCAAAATCATTAGAAAACGCTATGAATGATATAAAACTTATAACTGGTCAATCTCCAGTTGTAACTAAAGCTAAAAAAGCTATAGCTGCATTCAAAATAAGAGAAGGCGTTAATATGGGATGCAAAGTTACATTAAGAAGCGGAAAAATGTATGATTTCGTTTACAAATTATTTAACGTAGCATTACCAAGAGTTAGAGATTTCAGAGGAGTTTCAAAAAATTCTTTTGATGGTAGAGGAAATTACTCTATGGGTGTAAAAGAACAATTAATATTCCCAGAAATCGAATATGATAAAGTTGATAAAATTAGAGGTATGGATATAATCTTCGTTACAACAGCTAAAACTGACGAAGAAGCAAGAGAATTACTTACATTATTAGGAATGCCATTCAAAAATTAGTAAAAAGGAGGAAGAGCCATATGGCTAAGAAGTCTTTAAAAGTTAAACAAGCAAGACCACAAAAATACAAGACAAGAGAATACAATAGATGCAAACTTTGCGGAAGACCACATGCTTATATTAGAAAATATGGAATTTGCCGTGTATGCTTTAGAGAATTAGCACACAAAGGTGAAATCCCAGGAGTAACAAAGGCAAGTTGGTAGAAAAAAACGAAATAATATAGAAAAAGGAGGTAAGTATTTTGAATACAACTGATCCAATAGCAGATATGCTAACAAGAATTAGAAATGCAAATAGTTCAAAGCATAAAACAGTTGATGTACCTGCATCAAATATGAAGAAAGAAATAGCTAGAATCTTATTTGAAGAAGGATACATAAAAGCTTTTGAAGAAATAAAAGATGATGCACAAGGTGTTATCAGAATTACATTAAAATATGATGAAAAAGGTGCAAAAGTTATCGATGGTTTAAAGAGAATTAGTAAACCAGGATTAAGAGTATATGCATCTAAAGATGAATTACCACAAGTTTTAAACGGACTTGGAATAGCATTAATATCTACATCTAAAGGAATAAAAACAGATAAAGAAGCTAGAAAAGAAGGTTTAGGTGGAGAAGTATTAGCATATGTTTGGTAATATTTCATCGATATTATAATATGAGAACTTAAAATCATAAAAAGGAGGAAGAACTGAAATGTCAAGAATAGGAAATAAACCTATTACTGTACCAGCAGGTGTTGAAGTAAAATTAGACGGAACACACCTAACAGTAAAAGGACCTAAAGGAACATTAGAAAGAGATATTAATAGTAACATGACTGTTTCAATAGATGGTGAAACAATTACAGTTAAAAGACCTAATGATGAACCAGCTAACAGAAGTATTCATGGATTAACTAGAACATTAATTTCTAATATGATAGAAGGTGTAGTTAACGAATACCAAAAAGAATTACAAATCGTTGGTGTTGGTTACAGAGCACAAAAACAAGGAAACAAATTAGTAATGAACTTAGGTTATTCTCACCCAGTTGAAATGGTTGAGCCTGAAGGAATTAAATTTGATGTTCCAAACGCAAATACAATTATTGTAAAAGGTATTGATAAAGAAGTAGTTGGTCAAACTGCTGCTGTTATCAGAACTAAGAGACCACCAGAAGTTTACCATGGAAAAGGTATTAAATATGCTGATGAACATATTAGACGTAAAGAAGGTAAGACTGGTAAATAATAGATAAAATCATAAAATATTAAATTGGCAAAAACTAATTTAAGAAAGGAGAAAAACTATGATTACAAAAACAGATAGAAAATTTGAAAGAAATAGAAGACATGCTAGAGTACGTAGAAAAATCAGTGGAACAGCTGAATGCCCAAGATTATGCGTATATAGAAGCAATCAAAATCTTTTTGTTCAAGTTATCGATGACGTTGCTGGAAAAACTTTAGTTCAAGCTTCTACATTAGATAAAGAAGTAAAAACTAAACATGCTAACAAAGAAGCAGCAAAAGAAGTTGGTGCTTTAATAGCAAAAAGAGCTTTAGATAAAAAAATAGACACTGTAGTATATGATAGAGGTGGATACATTTATCATGGTGTTGTTAAAGAATTAGCAGAAGCTGCAAGAGAAGCAGGTTTAAAATTCTAATTTTGATTAAGGTGGAAGTTAGAGGTTAGAGGTTAGAAATCTCTTGGCTGAAACCAAAAATTAAAAAACAGAATAGTTAGAAAATAGAAGTATCTAACTTCTAACATCTAACTTCTGACAAAGCCAAAAGGAGGGAAAAATAAAGTGAACGAAGAAACACCAGAATTAAAAGAGAAAGTTGTTGCAATTAACAGAGTTGCAAAAGTTGTTAAAGGTGGTAGAACTTTCCGTTTTAGCGCAGTTGTTGTAGTTGGAGATGGAGCAGGTCACGTAGGTGTTGGTAATGGTAAAGCAGCTGAAGTTCCAGATGCAATTAAAAAAGCAATCCAAGAAGCTAAAAAGAATTTAATAGAAGTTCCAGTTGTTGGAACAACAATACCACATGAATTTGTAGGAAAATTCGGTAGTGCAAAAGTTATGTTAAAACCAGCAGCAGAAGGTACTGGAATTATAGCAGGTGGTAGCGTTAGACCAGTTATCGAACTTGCTGGATATAGAGATATACGTACTAAAGTTTTAGGAACAAACAATCCAAGAAACGTTGTTTATGCGACAATCGAAGGATTAAAACAAATGCAAACTATTGAACAAGTAGCTGCAAAAAGAGGTAAAAAAGTAGAAGAAATATTATAATAGAAATTTATTAAAAAAATTTATTTTTTCTATTGTGAATATTAAATGATTAATATATAATAAACAGGAAGTTAGTAATAGAAATACAAAAATTACACATAACTTCTAAGTAAAAGAGGAGGTGTAATCCAATAATGAAATTAGACGAATTGAAACCAGCACAAAAAACAGAAACAAGAAGAAGAGTAGGACGTGGAATTGGTTCAGGTCTAGGAAAAACATCTGGTAGAGGACATAAAGGTCAAAAAGCAAGATCAGGTGGAGGAGTTAGACGTGGATTTGAAGGTGGTCAAACACCATTATATAGAAGATTACCAAAAAGAGGATTTACAAATATCTATGCAAAAAATTATACAGAAGTAACTTTAACAATGCTTAATAAATCAAGCAAAGATGAAGTAACTGCTGAAACATTAATTGCAGATGGAATCATATCAAAAGCAAATGACGGAATAGTTGTTATTGCTACTGGTACTTTAGAAAAGAAATTAACTGTTAAAGCTGTAAGATTCACTAAGGGAGCTAAGGAGAAAATAGAAGCTTTAGGTGGAAAGACAGAGGTGATTTAGTTGTTTAATACGATAAAAAATGCGTTGAAAACGCCAGATGTTAGAAAAAAATTATTATATACACTAATTCTAATAGTAATATTTAGACTTGGATGTTATATAACAGTTCCTGGAGTTGATAGTTTTCAACTTGCTGAAGCTTTCAATGGGCAAGGAATAGCATCATTAATAGATATGATATCAGGAGGTGCATTCTCTCGTTTATCAATCTTTGCAATGTCTATTAGCCCATATATCACTGCATCAATTGTTATTCAACTATTAGCAATGGTTATACCAGCATTAGAGAAATTAACAAAAGAAGGCGGAGAAGAAGGAAGAGAAAAAATAAATAGATATACAAAAATATTAACTATATTCTTAGCTTTAATAGAAGGACTTGGAATATATTTAGCATATCGTAGTATATTTGTTGATACAAGTTTCATAACAGGTGCTACTGTTGTTATATCATTAATGGCAGGTACAGCTATTCTTATGTGGCTTGGAGATCAAATTACTAACAAAGGTATTGGAAATGGAATTTCTATGATTATCTTTGTTGGTATTATTGCAGGATTACCAAGACTTGCAACAACAATGTGGAATTTAATAGCAGGTTCAGGAAGTTTTGATACGGTTGGACTATTAAAAGCTATAGGAATACTTTTAGGAGCTGTTGTTTTAGTTGCTGCTGTTATATTTGTACAACAGGCAGAACGTAGAGTTCCTGTACAATATTCAAAAAGAGTTGTTGGAAGAAAAATGGTTGGAGCGCAAAATACTAATATACCATTAAAACTTGCTATGGCAGGTGTAATGCCTATTATATTTGCTTCATCATTTATGACATTCCCAGCAATGATTATTCAAATGTTTATACCAGATGTTGCTACACAAGAGGGATTTTGGAATGTAATATATAATTTTTCAATTGCTACATCAACATCAAATGTTCCAATTTGGTATTCTATAGCAAATGCGGTTATATACTTACTATTAATATTAGGATTTACATATTTCTATACATATGCTACATTTAATCCAGCAGAAGTATCAAATAATATTAAGAAAAATGGAGGATTTATACCAGGTATTAGAGCTGGAAAGCCTACAACTGATTATTTATCTTCAATAATTTCTAAAATTACTTTATTTGGAGGATTATTCTTAGCTGTTATAGCAATTATCCCAATGCTTATAAGATTCTTACCAGCTGAAATGAGTGGTATAGCATTTGGTGGAACATCTATACTTATCGTAGTAGGTGTTGCATTAGAAACAGTTCAACAATTAGAATCTCAATTAGTAATGAGACATTACAAAGGATTCTTAGAATAGTTAAGAAAATATTAAATATAAAAATGGATGTTATAAAACATCCATTTTTTGTTGAATAAAAAACTTGATATAATAATAAAATAAATATATAATTGTATTGTAAATATCAAAAATAAAATAAGTGGAGGGACAATATGTATATAGTAATGTTAGGAAAGCCAGGATCAGGTAAAGGAACAGTTGGAAAGATGCTTTCTGAATCTTTTGGAATTGCACATATATCAAGTGGAGAATTATTTAGAAATTATATAAAAAAAGCTGGAAATATTGGAAAAACAATAGAAGAATATGTAAATAAAGGAATACTTGTTCCAGATGATTTGACAATAAAATTAGTAGAAAAGAGATTGAATGAAAAAGATTGTGAAAACGGTGTTATATTAGATGGATTTCCAAGGAATATTGCACAAGCAGAAGAATTAGATAATTTTTTAAAGGAAAAAAATAAAAAAATAGATATTGCAATTGAATTAAATTTATCAGATAGTGATATAATCAAAAGAATAATAACAAGAAGAATTTGCCCTAATTCAGAGTGTAGAGAAGTTTACAATTTAGATTTTAAAAAGCCTGTTAAAGACGGAATATGTGATAAATGTGGAACAGAGTTAATTCAAAGAGATGATGATAAAGAAGATGCAATAAAACAAAGGTTAGAAACATATCATAATGAATCAGAAAAATTAGTAAAATATTACAAATCAAAGGATTTATTATATGCTGTGAAATTAAATATGAATTCTGGAAAAACATCAGAAGATGTTGTAAAAGAAGTAGAGGAAAAGTTTAAAAAGTAATAAAATGAAACAAAAAGGAAAAAGGAATGGTAAATCATTCTTTTTTTTCTGTAAAATTATAAAAAAATATATAAAATCGTTTACAAAATACAGCAAAATGTGATATAATATAGCCTGTATTTAAGGAGAAAAATAAAGATGGTAACTATAAAATCAAAAGGTGAAATTGAAAAAATGAGAGAAGCAGGCAGAGTTGCAATGCTTGCACAAAAAGCTGTAGAAGAAGCAATTAGACCGGGAATTTCTACTTGGGAATTAGATAAAATTGCTGAAAATACAATGAGAGCAAATGGAGCAATTCCAGCTGAAAAAGGATATCCAAGTGGAGTAAAAGGAGTTCCTGATTTTCCAGGATCAATTTGTGCATCAGTTAATGATGAAATAATTCATGGAATACCTTCAAAAAATGTTATTTTAAAAGAAGGAGATATAATAAGTGTAGATTTAGTTGCATATAAAGATGGATTTAATGGGGATTGTGCAAGAACATATGCAGTTGGAAAAATAGATAAAGTAACAGAAAGACTTATAGAAGTTGCAAAAGAAGCATTTTATGAAGGAATAAAATATGCTAAAAAAGGAAATAGAGTTGGAGATATATCACATGCAATTGGTGAATATATACATCAAAACGGATTTGGATTGGTTAGAGAATTTCAAGGCCATGGTATAGGTAGAGAAATGCATGAGGATCCAGGTGTACCAAACTTTGGAAAAGCAGGAAAAGGATTAAGATTAGAACCTGGTATGACAATAGCTGTAGAACCTATGATAATGGTAGGATCAGAAGAAATATTAGAGCTTGATGATGGATGGACAATAGTAACAGAAGATGGATCAAATGCTGCTCATTATGAAAATACAATATTAATTACAGAAAATGAGCCTGAAATATTGACAAAACTATAAAAATGATATATACTATTACAGATAATGGTATATTTGTGAAAATATTCCATAAAAATGGAGGGGAAAATGTCAAAAGAGGATGTTATAGAAGTTGAAGGAACTGTTGTTGAAACATTACCTAATACAAACTTTAAAGTTGAACTTGAAAATGGACATCAAATATTAGCTCATATATCAGGAAAACTTAGGATGAATTATATAAAAATTCTCCCAGGTGATAAAGTTAAAGTTGAATTATCACCATATGATTTAACAAGAGGACGTATTACTTGGAGAGCAAAATAAAAAAATTATGTACCGGATGCAATGTATTATGAGGTGCGACGTGAGATGTGTAAATTTCATTTAGCCTGTAATCTTATACATCTGACCTCACATATCATATGTGTATGGTACATAATTTTAATTGTTAAAAAAGATTAAAAAAATGCAGGAGGTGTGGTTAGAAATGAAAGTTAGACCATCAGTAAAACCAATGTGCGAAAAGTGCAAAGTTATTAAAAGAAAAGGTGTTATAAGAGTGATTTGTGAAAATCCTAAACACAAACAAAGACAAGGGTAATTAAATACCAAAATTTGATACTAACACAAATAGTGATGCGGCTGTAAATTCTATAAAGAATTTATAAATCATGTTTGTGTTTCTATACATGTCTAAATGAAATGTAAAGATTGGACCTTTCCAATGCATTTCACCTTTATGTTTCAAAGTAAGACAAACTATTTATAATAAAATATTATGGAGGTGCTAAATAAATATGGCTCGTATAGCAGGAGTAGATTTACCTAGAGAAAAAAGAGTAGAAATAGGACTTACTTATATTTATGGTATAGGCCTACCAACTTCTCAAAAAATATTAAAAGATGCTGGTGTTGATCCAGATACAAGAGTAAAAGATTTAACAGCAGATCAAGAGCAAGCAATAAGAAAAGCTATGGACGGAATGACAGTTGAAGGTGATTTAAGAAGAGAAGTAGCTTTAAACATCAAAAGACTTACAGAAATTGGTTGCTATAGAGGAATTAGACATAGAAGAGGTCTTCCAGTAAGAGGACAAAGAACTAAAACTAATGCTCGTACAAGAAAAGGACCAAGAAAATTAGTAAGCAAAAGCAAAAAATAATAGATAGAAATTAATATAAAGATTTTTCAAAAAAAGGAGGAGTTACCAGATGGCAAAGCCAGTAACAAAAAGAGCAACAACTAGAAGAAGAGATAGAAAAAATATTGAAAAAGGTATGGCTCATATTCATTCTAGTTTCAATAATACAATAGTTACTATAACAGACGTTCAAGGAAATGCAATTTCTTGGGCAAGTGCTGGAGAACTTGGATTTAAAGGTTCAAGAAAAAGTACACCATTTGCAGCAGGAGAAGCTGCAGAAACAGCTGCTAAAGCAGCAATGGAACATGGATTAAAATCTGTAGAAGTATTTGTTAAAGGACCAGGTTCAGGACGTGAAGCTGCAATTCGTTCTTTACAATCAGCAGGATTAGAAATTAGTAGCATCAAAGATGTTACACCTATTCCACACAATGGTTGTAGACCACCAAAAAGAAGAAGAGTTTAATTAAAAGTTATAAATTAATAATAATAAAAGGAGGAAATGCTAAATGGCAAGATATAGAGAACCTGTTCTTAAAAGATGCAGATATTTAGGAATTAGCCCTACAGTATTAGGTATGGATAAAGAATCTCATCGTAAACAAGCAGGTGCAAAACATAACAAAAAAGTTTCTGAATATGCTGTTCAATTAAAAGAAAAACAAAAATTAAAATTTGTTTATGGAGTTGGAGAAAGACAATTCAGAAAATATTTCGATATGGCTTCTAATACAAAAGGAAAAACTGGTGAAGTTTTACTTCAAATATTAGAGAGCAGATTAGACAATGTTGTATTTAGATTAGGATTTGCAAAAACAAGACCACAAGCAAGAATGCTTGTAACACATGGAACTTTTGAAGTTAATGGACATAAAGTTGATATTCCATCATACTTAATAAAAGCAGGAGATGTAATTTCAGTTAGAGAAATTAGAAAAGATAATGGAGCTATTAAACAAAGTATAGAAGAAAATGCTGGAAGATTAGTTCCACAATGGTTAGAAAAGGATGTAGAAAAATTAAGTGGTAAAGTTGTTAGATTATCTTCAAGAGAAGAAATCGACATACCAGTTGAAGAACATTTAATAGTAGAGCTTTACTCAAAATAATAGCTAGAAGTTAGACAAATTAGAATTAAACCTAAGTACAAAAACTCAAAAAAATTAAAATAAAAAGTTGAAGTAGAGTATTAAAAAGGGTATAAAGATTAGATTACATTCTAACCTCTAACCTCTAACCTCGGACTTCTAAATTAGGAGGTAAAAATGATAGAATTTGAAAGGCCAGATATTAAATGCTTAGAAATAGACGAGAAAACAAATTATGCAAAATTTGTTTGTGAACCATTAGAGCGTGGTTATGGAGTTACAATTGGTAACTCTCTAAGAAGAATATTACTTTCTTCTTTACCAGGTGCTGCTATTACAAGTGTAAAGATAGAAGGGGTCGTTCATGAATTTTCTACAATACAAAATGTAGTAGAAGATGTACCAGAAATAATTGTAAACTTAAAAATGGTAAGACTAAAACTTCAAAATAATGAAGAAAAAATAGTTCGTATTGACTATAAAGGAGAAGGAGAAGTTAAGGCAGGAGATATTATTACTGATGACACTGTTGAAGTTCTTAATCCAGATTTACATATTGCAACACTTTCTGAAGGTGCACATCTTCAAATTGAAATGACAGTTGAAAAAGGAAGAGGATATAATTCAGCTGAAAAGAACAAAAAAGATACTCAAGCGATAGGAGTATTACCAATAGACTCAATTTTCACACCTGTTAAAAAAGTTAATTATGCAGTAGAGAATACTAGAGTTGGTCAAAATATAGATTATGATAAATTAACAATAGAATTATGGACAGATGGAAGTCTTGCTCCATATGAAGCATTAAGTTTAGCTGCAAAAGTTATGACAGGACACTTAGAATTATTTATAGATTTATCAGAAACTGCTAAAAATACACAAGTAATGATAGAAAAAGAAGAAAACAAGAAAGAAAAAGTTCTAGAAATGTCAATTGAAGATCTTGAATTATCAGTAAGATCATTCAACTGCTTAAAAAGAGCTGGTATTTCAACAGTTGAAGATATCACAAATATGACAGAATCTGAAATGATGAAAGTAAGAAATTTAGGAAAGAAATCATTAGATGAAGTTACTTTCAAATTACGTTCATTAGGTTTAGATTTTGCTCAAGAAGAAGATTAAATTAGATTTATAAAGATATAGAATAAAAACAAGGAGGGAAATACAGTGGCAATTAACAGAAAATTAGGTAAAACAACAGATATCCGTATGGCAATGTTAAAATGTCAATTAACTGACTTAATTTTACACGGAAAAATAGAAACCACAGAAGCAAGAGCCAAAGAAGTTAAAGCTATGGCTGATAGTATAATTTCCTTAGCAATTAAAGAAAAAGATAATTTTGAAACAGTAGACGTTAAAGTTGTAAAAGCAAAATTAGATAGTAAAGGAAATAAAGAAACAGAACTTGTAAAAAGCAAAAATGGAAAAGAATATTTAAGAGTTGTAAAAGAAACAAAAACAGAAAAAAGACAAAAAGATATGCCAAGTAGATTAAATGCTAGAAGAAAAATGATGAAAATGCTTAATAAAGTAAAAGACGAAAATGGAAATAACATTGATTTACCAGCAAAATTATTTGGTGAAATAGCTGAAAAATATACTGGAAGAGTTGGAGGATACACACGTATCGTTAAAGCTGGACCACGTAGAGGAGACGCAGCTGAAGTTGTTATATTACAATTAGTTTAATTTAGAAGATAAAGGGCCTTATACATAAGGCTTTTTATTTTTGTAAAAAAGATTGAAATAAATTTAATAAAAACTAATGAAGATATAAATATAGATAATAAATGTTTTTTTGTACTATGAAAAACTTGTAAAATTTGACTTAATTTTCTATATATGGTATAATTAAGAGGTGGGCGGTAAAAAAACTACCAGCAAGAAAGGATGTTGAATTAAAATGGAAACAAATTTAAATAGTAGTGAGTGTGCCCTGAAGATAAGCAGAATTATTGCTGTATTTGTAATATTTGTTATTACAGGAACAAGTATTGGATTATATACATCTAATACAACTCAAGTAGCATCTGTAGATGAAGAAAGTGCTTTAGAAATGGAAGTACAAATAGCAGATGTAGTGACTACTAGTGCAGAAAGAAATTTAAATACAACTTCAAGAAGCGCAGAAGAAAGAATAGTAGAAGAACCAAAGGTACAATATATTTCAATTGATGAAATAGAAATATCAAGAGATATGGATTTAACTCAAAGATGTGGAGTTTCAAAAGAAGACTTCGTAGAATTAATGTCTGGATTAAGATATGATACTTCAGGATTTTTTGAAGAAAATGCTGAAATTATATATGATTTATGTGAAGAGTATGAATTAAACGAAATATTCTTCTGTGGATTAATAGCAGGTGAATCTGGATTTAATATAGCTTCAAACCATAGAAATAAACATAACTATATTAGTATGATGTCTGGTGGAAGCATGATTAGATATGGTTCAGATGAAGAAGGATTAGAAGCAGCTGCTGCATTATTACACAATAAATATTTATCTGAAGGTGGATCTTGTTATTATGGTACAACATTATCATGTGTACAAAGAAGATTTTGTCCTAACTCATCTACATGGGTTGGCTTAATATATGGATGTATGAGTAAGATAGTAAATTAATATAAAAAAGAGCGTAAGCTCTTTTTTTTTGCTTAAAAATGTTATATAATACATAAAATGTTTATAAATTAATGTCATTATTTAAAGGAGAAAGAAATGGGAGAATTTGTTCATCTGCATCTACACAGCGAATTTAGTTTGCTAGATGGAGCTAATAGAATAAAAGATATACCTTTAATTGCAAAAGAGCTAGGAATGGATTCTATAGCTCTTACTGACCATGGTGTGATGTTTGGTGTAATAGACTTTTATAAAGCATGCAAAGCTAATGATATAAAACCTATAATTGGTTGTGAGGTTTATGTTGCTCCTAGAACAAGACATGATAAAGAACCTGGTATAGATAACAATTATAACCATTTAATTCTTCTTGCAAAAAATAATGAAGGATATAAAAATTTATCTAAGATGGTTTCACTTAGTTTTACAGAAGGGTATTATTATAAACCAAGAATAGATAAAGAATTGTTAGAAAAATATCATGAAGGTTTAATATGTTTAAGTGCTTGTTTAGCAGGAGAATTACCACAAGCAATACAAAAAAATGATATGGAAGAAGCAAAAAGAGTTGCTTTATGGTTTAAAAATTTATTTAAAGATGATTATTATTTAGAGATTCAAAACAATGGAGTAAGAGCACAGGCATTAGTGAATCAAAAATTAATAGAACTTTCAAAAGAATTAGATATTCCTCTTGTTGCAACAAATGATGCACACTATTCTAGAAAAGAAGATGCATATAACCATGAAGTATTATTATGTATTCAAACTGGAAAGAGAATGTCTGATGAAGATAGAATGAGATTTGAAACAGATGAGTTATATATAAAATCTCCAAAAGAGATGATAGATTATTTTGAGAATGTTCCAGAAGCAATAGAAAATACAATTAAAATTGCAGAAAAATGTAATGTTGAATTTGAATTTGGACACACAATACTTCCAAATTATGATGTACCTGAAGGTTTTGAAACACATTATGATTATATAGAAAAACTATGCAAAGATGGTCTTTTAAAAAAATATGGAAATGAAGAAAAAGATTATAGTGAATTATCTGAAGAAATAAGAAATAGGGCAGAATATGAACTTGGTGTAATTAAAAAAATGGGATATGTTGATTATTTCCTAATTGTATGGGATTACATCAATTATGCAAAAACACATGATATACCTGTTGGACCAGGACGTGGATCAGGTGCAGGTTCTATAGTTGCGTATGCAATAGGAATAACAGATATAGATCCACTTAAATATAACTTACTTTTTGAGAGATTTTTAAATCCCGAAAGAATAAGTATGCCAGATTTTGACGTTGACTTTTGTTATGAGAAAAGAGATAAAGTAATACAATATGTTTGTGAAAAATATGGTTATGACCATGTATCACAAATTATCACTTTTGGAACAATGTCTGCAAGAATGGTAATAAGAGATGTTGCAAGAGTATTAGATATGCCATATGCAGAAGCGGATAAACTTGCAAAAATGGTTCCAAATGAAATACATATTACAATAAAAAAAGCATTAGAACAAAATAAGGAATTTAATGATGCATATGAAAATAATGAAGATGTACATAAATTATTAGACATTGCAATGGCACTAGAAGGAATGCCACGTCAGGCATCAACTCATGCTTGTGGTATTGTTATTACAAAAGAACCAGTAGATACATATGTGCCATTATATGTTAGAGAAGGAAATATATCTACTCAATTTATAATGACAACATTGGAAGAACTTGGACTTCTAAAAATGGACTTTTTAGGCTTAAGAACACTTACTGTTATTCAAGATACAATAGATTTAGTAAAAGCAAATAGAGGAATTGAAGTTACATTTGATAAAGATATGAATGATCCAAAAGTATTTAAATTATGGCAAGATGGAGAAAGTGTAGGAATATTCCAATTTGAATCACAGGGTATGACAAACTTTATGAAGGAACTTAAACCAGATAGTTTGGAAGATATTATAGCTGGGGTTTCTTTATATAGACCAGGTCCAATGGATCAAATACCAAGATATATAGCAAATAAAAAAGATCCAGAACATGCAATATATACACACCCTGCATTAAAGCCAATACTTGAAGTTACATATGGTTGTATGGTATACCAAGAACAAGTTATGCAAATTGTTAGAGATTTAGCCGGATACTCTTTAGGAAGAGCTGATTTAGTTCGTCGTGCAATGGGGAAGAAAAAACTAGATGTTATGGCAAAAGAAAGAGAAATATTTATAAATGGACAAGTAGATGAAGAAGGAAATATTGTAGTACCAGGTTGTGTTAGAAATGGTATAGATGAAGCTTCAGCAAATAGAATATTTGATGAAATGGCTGAATTTGCAAAATACGCATTTAACAAATCACATGCTGCAGCATATGCTGTTGTATCTTATCAAACTGCATATCTTAAAGCATATTATCCTGAAGAATTTATGGCTGCAACATTAAATAGTTATTTAGGAAATTTAGATAAAGTACCATATTATATTGAAGAATGTAAAAGACTTCATATTGAAATATTAAGGCCTAATATAAATAAAAGTGTTACAAAGTTTACAGTAGAAGATGGTAAAATTCGTTTTGGAATGGGCAGTATTAAAAATGTTGGTGTTGCTGCAATTAATGCAATAGTAGAAGAAAGAAACAAAAATGGTGAATTTAAATCATTTACTGATTTTTGTGAAAGAATTCAAAATGAATCAATAAATAAAAGATGTATTGAAAGTTTGATAAAAGCAGGAACATTTGATGAGTTTGAACAAACGAGAAGTACACTTATGGCATCATTTGAAGATATAATAGATACAATAACAGATAGCTTTAAAAAAAGCATTAAAGGACAAGTATCAATGTTTGATATGGGAAGTAGTGATGAAGAAAATGATTCACTACAAGATTTGAAATATAATTTTACTGCATTGAAAGAATATTCAGAAAAGGAACTTTTATCGATGGAAAAGGAAATGCTCGGTTTATATATTTCAGGACACCCATTATCAGAATTAAAAGAACAAATAGAAAAAGTAGCTAATATCGATACAATGAAAATTAGAGTTTCCATGGAGGAAGAACAAGAAACTGGAAACGCTGAATATAAAGATGGACAAAATGTAAAATTTGTAGGTGTTATAAATAGTATAAAGAAAAAATATACTAAAACTAATAAGATTATGGCTTTTATAGAATTGGAGGACTTATATGGAAGTTTGGAGGTAATAGCATTTGAAAATTGTTACCAATCATCTATAAATAGTTTAGTTGAGGAAAATATTGTACTTGTAGAAGGTAGAGTTAGTATAAAAGAAGAGGAAAGTATAACAATTATAGCTAATAAAATTCAAGATTTTAATGCAAGTTCAGTACAAGCAAATAATACTTATAATGTTGTTCAAAGAAAAGTTCTTAATGTAAATGTTACAAATTTAAGTGAAGAACAAAAAAATAAACTAAGAGGTGCGTTAAAATTCTTTTCAGGAGATAGAAATAATACACAACTTGAAATAAAAAATAAAGAAGAAACAAGTAAAGCTGGCGGAATTTTTATAAATAAAGAAATACTTGAAGAGCTACAGGAATTAGTTGGATTTGAAAATATAGAATATAAATAGAAAAGGAAGAAAAATGGAAGATAATATACCAGATTTTTTAATAGATAAACTAAGGAATCAATATGGTAATGAAATTAATAATCAAATTTTAAAAGGCTTTGAGAAAAAAAGACCAGTTACTTTAAGAGTAAATACAATAAAATCTACTTGTGAAGAAATTGAGAAATGTTTTTTTGAAAGTAATATTGAATTTGAAAAAGTTAATTTCTATGATTGTGCATACATAATTAAAAATGTTAAAGAAGATGAAATATGTGAATTAGATATATATAAAGAAGGTAAGATATATCTTCAAAGTTTATCCTCAATGCTTCCTCCTATAGTACTAGAACCAAAAGAAAATGAAGATATATTAGACATGGCAGCAGCTCCAGGGGGTAAGACAACAGAAATTGCTGCAATAACAAATAATAATTCAAATATAACAGCGTGTGAGTTAAATAGTATAAGAGCAGAAAGATTAAAATATAATATAGAGAAACAAGGTGCAACATCTGTGTATGTCATGCAAAAAGATGCTAGAAATATTGATGATTTCTTTTCATTTGATAGAATATTGCTAGATGCTCCTTGTAGTGGAAGTGGAACATTAAATGTAAAAGAAGATGTTTCAAAATACTTTAGCATAAAACTAATAGAAAAATCTTCAAAAGCGCAGCTTGCTTTACTAAAAAAAGCAATCAATATATTAAAGCCTGGTCATGAAATGGTATATTCTACTTGTTCTATATTAAAAGAAGAAAATGAAGATATTGTAAATGAAGTTTTAGAAACAGGGAAAGTTGAAATAATACCTATAGAATATGAATGGGTAAATGAATTACATGCTTTGCCAACTGAAATTCCTGGGACTTTATGTATTATGCCAAATGAATTATTTGAAGGGTTTTATATAGCAAAATTAAAAAAGAAGTAAATAAAAAAGCATAGGTGTGTAGTACACATCTATGCTCTTTTATTTTTAGAATGTTTCCTTTTGCCACTTTTTACAAAGTCTCTTTCGAGTTTTAAGCGGTAAATTTGGATTGAACAACAGCGATTCAACAACTCTACCACATTTAGTAGTACGTGCAAGAGTATCCAAAGTCTCTACATCTGTGTGTTTGTTTCGTGCTGCATAAATAATAGGCCCATCACAACCGCTTTTACAGATTACATCAAGAATTTTTGAATCTTCTGTGTTGAGTGCTAGTTTGAGCTGGTCATCCACTTCAAGTAAACAAAAGTGCTCAACATCCATATTTAAATTACCTCCTTGCAATTGCTATTTAGGTTAACGGGTTACAATTATAGTCAAACGACAAATAAAATTATAACACTAATTGAAACAAAATGTCAATATTTGTCGAACTTTAAAAGGGATAATTATAAATATTTTTTTAATGTCTCAACACTATCTTCCTGCATAGTTACGAAATCATGAAGAACACCTTTTACATCACTTGCTGCATTTGGATTTTGGTTTATAAGTCTTCTTCCTTCAATAATTCCCATATTGGTGCCTTGCATAAGAAGTTCAGAAAGTTTTGATGTTGTATCATCAATCATTGTTCTCATTTGAATTCCATACCAAGTCATAGCTTTATTCATTGCATTAGTTTCATGTGGTTCTTTACTACTATAATTATCATAAATGTCATTTACTCTTCTTGAAATATCTTTATATTTATTATACTCAACATCAAGAACATGTTTAAAAGAATCGTCTTTTGCTTTTTCTGAAACGAAAGAAATTGCGTCCATTCCCATTGTAGCACCTTTATTAACTTCATCTAATATGTTTAAATTTTTATTTTCCATAACAAATCCTCCTTTTTTACATTATGTACAAAAAAATAAAAAATATAATATAAATTAAAATGATTTATGTTATAATATAATTATAAAAAAATAAAGAAAATTAATAAAATAAAGATTTATTACAAATGATAAGAAATGTTGAAAGGAATGATATTATGAATAAAAAAGCAATAATAGGTTTGATTGTTGGAATTATTGTAATAGGAATAATTGCAATGGTTGCAGTTATGATTGTATTAAGTCAAGATAAAGTTTCACCAGAAGAAACGATACAAAACTTTATGGCATGTATTGAAACTAAAGACTATGATAAAATGTATGATTTAACAGATAAAACTTTTGATAAAGATACATTTATATCAAGAAATAAAAACATATATGAAGGTATAGAAGCTAAAGATATAAATATAGCTGTTGCTAAAGTTTCAAATAATAATGGATTAACAGAAGTTGTATATACACAAAATATGGATACTGTTGCTGGAAATGTAAATTTTGTTAATACTGTTAATATGATTAGAGAAGATGGATATTACAAAATAAAATGGAACTCTAATATAATATATCCTGGATTAAATGAAACATATAAGATAAGAGTTTCAAATCAAAGAGCTAAAAGAGGTTCAATATTAGATAGAAATAATAATATTTTAGCACAAGATGGAATTGCATCACAAATAGGATTAGTACCTGGAAAAATTGTAGCTGAAACAAAAAATGAAGATATAAAGAAAATTGCGGAATTATTAGGATTATCCACAGAATATATTAATAATTCTTTATCTGCTTCTTATGTTAGAGATGATACATTTGTACCAATAAAAACAGTTACAATGGAAGAAAAAGAATTAAAACAAAAATTACTAGAAATTAAAGGAATAAAAATAATAGATTCTGATGAAAGAATATATCCATATGGTGAAGTTACATCACATCTTTTAGGATATATACAAGGAATAAATGAGGAAGAATTAGAAAATTTAAAATTAGATCAATATGATGAAGATAGTAAAATAGGAAAAGCAGGAATAGAAAAAACTTTTGAGGATAAATTAAGAGGTATTGATGGTAAAGAGATTTATATAGTTGATGAGAATGATTCTAAAAAAAAGGTTATAGCAACTAAAGAAAAGAATGATGGAGAAGATGTCAAATTAACAATTGATGTAAATTTACAAAAAAACATATATGATAAATTTTATAAAGATGAAAGTGCAACTGTTATAATAAATCCTAAAACAGGAGAGATTTTGGCAGAAGTAAGTACACCAACATATAATTCAAATGATTTTACTTTAGGAATGACAGGAGACAAGTGGAATAGTTTATCACAGGATGAAAATAGACCACTATATAATAGAGTTCTTACTGATTATGCTCCAGGTTCTTCATTTAAACCAATTACAGGTGCTATTGGTTTAACTACAAATTCGTTTACAAAAGATGAAGATTTTGATAAAAGTGGATTAAAATGGCAACTAGATTCTAGTTGGGGGGATTTTTACATAAGTACATTATCTACATATAATGGTATAGCAAATTTAAGAAATGCATTAATATATTCAGATAATATATATTTTGCAAAAGCTGCATTGAAAGTTGGAAGAGAAAAGTTTGTAGATAATTTGGATAATTTAGGATTTAATAAAGAAATTGAAACAGATATTGGAACTGTAAAGTCAACATATTCAAATACAGGAGAAATTGCTTCTGAAATAGAACTTGCAAATACAGGTTATGGACAAGCTGAGTTACTTGTAAATCCATTACATATGGCAATGATTTATTCTGCATTTACCAATAATGGTAATATGTTAAATACATATATAGAATATGATGAAAATAAGGAAGTAACTTACTATAAAAAAGATGCAATATCTCAAGAAGCGGCAAATGCGATAGAAGATGGTTTAGTTCAAGTTATAGAAAATCCTAATGGTACAGGTTATTCAGCTAAAACAGATGGATTAACACTTGCTGGAAAAACAGGAACTGCAGAAGTAAAATCATCAAAAGACGATAAAAGTGGAACAGAGATAGGTTGGTTCAATTGCTTTACAGCAGATAGAAATAGTAATAAACAATTTTTAATAGTAAGTGTTGTTGAAAATGTACAAAATAAGGGTGGCAGCCATTATGTTGTTAGTAAAGTAAAAAAAATAATAGATGAGATGTAAAAATAAAGCAATTGTGAAAACAATTGCTTTATTATATTTCCGTAATTTTTAAATTAAATTTATCTTCAAAAACTTTTTTCTTTGCTATATATTCCTTAGTTTTATATCCTTTTACATCAATAACTTCTGTAGAATTATCTAAATGAAATACTATGAAATCAGCTTTGTATTTTAAACCTGGTGCTAAAATAAAAGTTGGTTGTAGACAAAAACCATTAATTTCTTTGGCTTGTAATTTTAGTTTAAGCTCACCATAATAATCTGCTTCTTTTTGACTGTCAAAAGTATGTCCATCAACAGAAACTTTATTGGCTCTATATTTACTTTTTCTGTTAGAATTATTTGTGAAATTTTTATAATCATCAACACTCCAATGTTCCATAAAAATGCTCCTTATCAATATTTAAGCTTATTATAATAATAAAATAAAAAAAGTGCAAGTATAAAAACATAATTTTGGGGCTTACATAATTTTAAATTTTATGTTATAATAATTTTCAAATCAAGAGGAGGTAGCCTTATGAAGGAAATATTAGAAAAAAATGTAGAAGAATTATCAATTAATCAAAATGCAATTAATACATTGGAGGAAAACAATATCAATACTGTTTGTGACATTTGTAAAAATTCAAGAATTGAGCTTACAGGAATGGGACTAAGTAATAGTCAAATTAATGAGATAACTGTATTTTTACAACTTCAAGGGTTAGATTTAAAACCAAATCATGCACAAAAAAATATTATATTAGATAAATGTTTAGCTAGAAGATAATATATATATAAAGAGCAACAAAAAAGTTGCTCTTTTTTTTTTTGAAAAAAATTTTAAAAAGTAATAAAAAAAATAATTCATATAAATACAAATCCAAAATATAATTAAATATCAATTAAGTTTTTGGAGGAAGGTAATGCATATTTTAAAAATAAAAAAGAGTATTATTTTAAAGATTATATTGATATTAGTATTTATAATAATAGTAACAAAAGTGACAGTTTCATTTGGGATGCAAAATTATTATAATTTAGATTTCTCAACAGGACTTGTAACTGCAAGTTCATTAAATGTAAGATGTGGTCCTCGGAACGAATTTTCCTGTAATAGCAAAAACATATAAAAATCAGTACATACATGTTTTTGCAGGAATAGGAAACTGGTATATAGTACAAGTGGATGGTGATTATATAGGAGCAGTAAGTAAAGATTATATAAAGCCAATATATCCAAGTACAGGAGGAAGTAGTGGAGGAAGTGGAACATCTACTGGAACAAATACAAATACATCTGGACTAACTACAGATGAATTAGAAGTATTTAATTTAATAAATCAGCAAAGAACTAAAAATGGATTATCTGCTTTAAAAATTGATGCAGAACTTCAAAGAGTTGCAAGAATAAAGGCACAAGATATGGTAGATAATAATTATTTTTCTCACACATCACCAACATATGGATCACCATTTAATATGATGAAAAACTTTGGTATATCATATAAAACTGCAGGTGAAAACCTTGCAGGAAACTCAAGTAATTCAGCTGCAGTAACTGCTTGGATGAACTCAGAAGGACATAGAGCAAATATCTTAAATGGTAGCTTTAATTATACAGGAATAGGTGTAATTAGTAGCTCAAAATATGGAAAGATATATGTACAAATGTTTATTGGAAAATAGGTTAAGGATGATGAATTAAAAAATATAAAATAATATTTATATTACTTGTTAAATTTGAAAAATACTGATATAATATCAAATATTCTTAGAATTGATAATGAAATGTTCTAAGAGATAATTCTAAGTAAAAAATAATATACTAGTTATTCTACGCCGCCTAGTATAAAAAAGGAAAGAGGTAATTTAAATGAATTTATTTTTAGGAATAGTAAGTTTAGTACTTACTTTTAGTTTAGTTGTAATAGTTGAAAAGATTTTCAAAAAAGAAGGGTTGTATGTTTGGATTGCAATTTCGACAATAACTGCTAATATACTTGTTTGTAAAAGTATAGAAATTATTGGAATAACAACTAATTTAGGTATTGTAATGTTTGCATCCACTTTTTTGGCAACAGATATTATGAGCGAAAAATATGGTTCAAAAGAAAGTAGAAAAGCAATTATTTTAGGTGTAGTATCAGAAGTAATATTTATTACTATGACAATGCTTGCATTAAAATATGAGCCAAGTAGTATTGATATGAGTAGTGAAAGTATGAAAAATTTATTTTCTATAAACTTTAGAGTAAGTATTTCAAGTATTGCAATGTTTTTAATAAGCAGTTTATTAGATATTTATTTATTTGAAAAGATTAAGAAAAAATATCCAAATAAATTATGGCTTAGAAACAATGTTGCTACAATGATCTCAAATAGTGTAGAAAATTATTTCTTTATATTTTTTGCATTTGTAGGTTTATATGATATTGGATCAATGCTTACAATGGCAACATTTGCATCACTAATTGAAATAATTATTGCAGCATTAGATACACCGTTTTTATATTTAGCCAAACTAGATATAAAGAATGTATTCAAATTTGATAATGCAACAAATTATAGTAACTAATTTGTTGCATAACTATTGATTTTTTTTATAAAAAGTAGTATTATATTTGTTAAGATAAAATTAAATAAAAACAAAAACAAGGACAACACAAATAGAAGAAGCCTTTAAGAGAGCTAGAGGTTGGTGAAATTCTAGCAAGAAACTAATCTATTTGTTATCACCTATGTTGTTGTTAAACTGAAATAATAGTAAGTTTAACCGTAATTTTCTGCGTTAAAGATGTTAAGTGGAAAATGAATTATCATTTTCAATTTAGGTGGTACCACGGAATTTTACTCTATTTCGTCCTATTTAGGATGAAATAGATTTTTTTGTTTTAGTTAGGAGGTTTTTACATGGAAGAAGTCGAAAAATGGAAAGTATATCGTCATTTTAAAGGAAATTACTATTTTGTAGAAGGAATTGCATATGATTCAGAAACTAAAGAAAGAATGGTAATTTATAAACCTTTATATAAAAGAGAAGATGATAGAAGAGTATGGGTAAGACCTGAAAAAATGTTTTTAGAAGAAATACCAGAAAGACCTGATAATATTACAGGACAAAAACATAGATTTGAAAGGGCAGAAGAATTAGAAAAGAATTTTATGAAAGGGGAGAAATAAAAGTGTACAAGAAGGTAGAACTTAAAGAAGATGGATTTGTTGGAATGGAAAGAGAAGTTCAAAATTTATGGAAGGAAAAAGATATAATCCATAAAAATTTTGATATGAACAAAGGTAAAAGATATTTTACTTTTTATGATGGACCACCAACAGCAAATGGAAAGCCACATGTTGGTCATATTTTAACAAGGGTTATGAAAGATATAATTCCAAGGTATAAAGTAATGAAAGGTTATGATGTAATTCGTAAAGCAGGATGGGATACTCATGGTCTTCCTGTTGAACTTGAAGTTGAGAAAAAACTTGGAATATCAGGAAAACAACAAATTGAAGATTATGGTGTTGAAAAATTCATAGGTGAATGTAAAGATAGTGTATTCAAATATGTTCATATGTGGGAAGATATGACAAATAAAATTGGATATTGGGTAGACATGGAAAATCCATATGTTACATATCATGATGATTACATTGAATCTGAATGGTGGGCATTAAAACAAATGTGGGATAAAGGTTTATTATACCAAGGACATAAAGTTATGCCATATTGTCCAAGATGTGGAACTGCTTTATCTTCACATGAAGTTGCACAAGGATACAAAGATGTACAAGATTTATCAGCTACATGTAAATTTAAAGTAGAAGGCGAAGAAAATGTATATTTCTTAGCATGGACAACAACACCATGGACATTACCATCAAACTTAGCACTTTGCGTTAACAAAGCTTATGATTATGCTTATGTTAAAGTTGAAAGACCAGTTATAGATGGAAAAATGCAAGAAGAAGGAAATGAAGAAATATATATTTTAGCAGATGCTTTATTAGATGTAGTATTAAAAGATATACCTTATGAAAAAATAAAAGTAGTTAAAGGTTCAGAATTATTAGGAATGAAATATGAACAATTATTACCATTTGCAAAAGTAGATGGAAAAGCATTTGTAGTAATTCATGGGGACTATGTTACACTTACAGATGGTACAGGTATAGTACATATTGCACCAGCATATGGTGAAGATGATAGCTTTGTATCAAAACAAAATGGAATAGCATTTGTAAACTTAGTAGATAAAGAAGGTAAATTTGTTGATGAAGTAGAACCATGGGCTGGAAGAAATGTTAAAACATGTGATAAAGATGTATGCATTTGGCTTGCACATGAAAATAAATTATTCTCATCAGCTAGATTTACACACAGTTATCCTCATTGTTGGAGATGTGATACACCACTTCTATATTATCCAAAAGAGAGTTGGTTTGTAAAAATGACAGCAGTTAGAGAAAAACTATTAGAAAATAATAGTAAGATTAACTGGATGCCAGAAACAATTGGAACAGGTCGTTTTGGAAAATTCCTTGAAGGAGTTATAGATTGGGGAATTTCAAGAGATAGATATTGGGGAACTCCACTTCCAGTATGGAGATGTGAATGTGGACATATGGAATGTATAGGTTCGCGTGCAGAACTTAAAGAAAAAGGTATAAATGTACCAGAAAATGTTGAATTACATAAACCATACTTAGATCCAATCCACTTAAAGTGTCCAGAATGTGGAAAAGAAATGATAAGAGAAAAAGAAGTTATAGATTGTTGGTTTGATTCTGGTTCAATGCCATTTGCTCAATTACATTATCCATTTGAGAACAAAGAATTATTTGAACAAAACTTCCCAGCGCAATTTATATCTGAAGCAGTTGATCAAACAAGAGGATGGTTCTATACATTACTTGCAATTTCAACATGTATATTTGATACAAATCCATTTGAAAATTGTATAGTATTAGGACATGTTCTTGATAATAAAGGACTAAAAATGTCTAAACATTTAGGAAATATTGTTGAACCATCAGAAGTTTTAGATTCAGTTGGTGCAGATGCTACAAGATGGCATTTCTACACATCATCTGCTCCATGGCTTCCAACAAGATTTTCAAGTAAAGATGTTGAAGAAACACAAAGAAAATTCTTATCTACATTATGGAATGTATATTCATTCTATGTATTATATGCTGAAATAGATAATTTCAATCCATTTGAATATCAAAATCATAAATCTGAAAATGTAATGGATAAATGGATTATCTCAAAACTAAATACATTAATAAAAGATATAGATGAAAAATTAGATAAATATGAAATAACATCTGCAGCACAAGAAATTGAAGAATTTACAGATGAACTTTCAAATTGGTATGTAAGAAGAAACAGAGAAAGATATTGGGGAACAGAACTTACAGAAGATAAGATAAATGCTTATGTAACACTTCACACAGTTTTAGTTAATTTAGCAAAAGTTGCTGCTCCATTTGTACCATTTATGACAGAAGAAATTTATCAAAACTTAGTTGCAAACTTAGATAAAAATGCACCTGAAAGTATTCATTTATGCAGTTGGCCAGAAGTTGATGAAAGTGCAATTGATAAAGAATTAGAAAAAGAAATGGGCTTAGCATATTCAATAGTACAACTTGGAAGAAGTGCAAGAAATGCAGTAAATATCAAAAATAGACAACCATTATCAAAGATGTTAATTTCTGCAAAAGAATTACCTGAATACTATGGAGATATAGTAAAAGATGAACTTAATATAAAAGAAGTTACTCTTGGAGCAGAGATGGCAGAATACGTTAATTTCGAAATAAAACCAAATCTACCAGTACTTGGAAAAACTTATGGAAAATTAATTCCACAAATAAGAGAAGCACTTGGTAAATGTAACCAAATGGAACTTGCAACAAAAGTTCAAAATGGTGAAGCATATAGCTTAGAAGTTGCAGGAGAAACTATAGAATTTAATAGTGAAAACTTACTTGTAACAATGCAAGGAAAAGATGGATATGCATTTGCAGGAGAAGGAGAACTTGGAGTTGTTCTTGATACAACAATAACAGAAGAACTTAAAGAAGAAGGATATTTAAGAGAAATTTTATCTAAAGTTCAAAATATGAGAAAAGAAAGTGGATTTGAAGTGTTAGATAGAATAAATCTATATGTTGCAAATAATGAAATGTTAGAAGCGGTTATCAAAAAATTTGAAGAACAAATTAAACATGATACTCTTGCAGAAAATGTATTCTATAATGAAACAAGAACAAATTACACAGAAACATCAATAAATGGAGAAAAGCTAAATATAGATGTTGAGGTAGTAAAATAATAAAAAATGCACAATTTTATTTGTGCATTTTTTATTGCAAAATTTAAAATATTAATATATACTTTTGATAATTATATAAAAGGAGATTACTAATGAAAAAAATAATCAAAGATAATATAAAAATTATATTAGCAGTTGTTATTGCAGTAATAATAACAAGCGGAATAAGTGTATATGCAACATACCAATATTTTGCAAAGGATATTGGATATACAAAGAAAGATGGAAGCCAAGTAAGTGTAGAAGCAGCATTAAATGAATTATATGTAAAGAGTAAAAATATAAGTAGTGAGGTTGTTGCATCACAACAATATACTCAAAGTACAAATAATCCAACAGTAAATATAGAATATACTTTTGAAAAAAAAGGTTATGTAATTGTTAATTTTGGAACAAGGTCAGCAGGTGGTTCAACAGGAACGACAACACATTCAATAAAGATAAATGATGTAGAAAAATCTTCAAATAATGAAAATCTTTGGGGATATCTAAACACTTGGACTGGAAATGTTGAAGCAGGAGATACAATTAAAGTATATGTTAATGATACTGCAGGTAATGCGGCAGCATTTGCATTTATAAATTTTGTTGAAAATATGAATAATAAAAATGATTTAAAAGTAATTTCTGGTACAAATAGTAGAGAAAACGGAATAGAACAATTCACAATTGATAGAGATTGTGATAATGCATTTATTGTATCTGGACAAATTTCTTTAGAATATGCAATAAATCAAACAGATAATTTTAGTGGAATTACTACAGAACTAGGAAGAAATGTGGATTCTATAGGTCTATATTATTCAGAAAATATTTCACTAAAAAAAGGAGATATATTATATCTTAGAAGAGATACAAGTTCAAGTTATGGTTATACAATATTTTATTAAAAAAAGGAGATAACTAATGAAAAATAGTAAAGGTATAACGTTAGTAGCGCTGGTAATTACAATAATTATTTTAATAATACTAGCTGGAGTAACATTTAGCGTTCTACTTGGTGAAGATGGATTGATAAATAAAACAAAACAAGGTGGAGATAAATATAAGGAAGAGTCTATAAAAGAATCGATAAATTTAGCTTACATTGGAGCAAGTACAAATGCTAATTTAAAATTAAATGAGAACGAATTTAAAAATATATTAAATGAACAATTAGGAGAAGGAAAATACACATATTCAATAGATGAAACAACAGGAGAGATAACTGTTACAATAGATGGAAAGGAATATAAGGTAACAGTAAATGGAGTAGGAACTGCGGAAGAAGATAATAACTATGAAACTGGTCTTTCAAACCTTGAAATTACAGCAAGTGTAGAAAATATAAATACAAGTGCTAAAGTATCTGCAATAGAAGGAAGAAAAGTTACAATTGATACAGAAACTATTAAAACATCTACTTTAACTGGTGGGTTTGAAGTAAATAATAAAGTTATGTTATATGTATCAAATACAGATAGTGCTACTTTAGCTGGGAAATACGAAACTTATAAAATAGTAAGCATAAATGAAAATGAAATAACTTTAGATGGAAATATTGATTTAGAGGTGTTTACAGGTACGAATTGTCAACTTGTAAAAATAGCAAAATATGGACAAGTAAAGATAAAAAGTGGTGTTACTGTAACTCCAGCAACTTATGATGGAAGCTCTGGTGGAATAGTTGCAATAGAAGCAAATGAAATAATATTAAATGGAAAAATAGATGCGTCTAAAAAAGGTTATGATTCGTCAAATATAGCACCAAATAATGGTGGAAGGGAAAGTGCAGGAAATCCTTCTAGAGCAGGAGGAAGTAACAAGTATAAAGGCGGAAATGGTGGAAAAAATTATCAAGGATATACAGGACTTGCTTCTGATGCAGTAAATATTTCAAATAATCTACAGGAAAAGAGAATGACATTTGGAGGAGGATCATTTAATACTACAAAAGGTGGCGGAATTATATATATTAACGCTAAAAAGGTAGAAATTGGAATGCAATATGCATTAAGTGCAAATGGACAAGGAGGAATTGGAGGAGTTGATTCTGGATCAGGTGCAGGAGGAACTGTATGTATAAATTCTAAAAATATAGTATTTACTACAGAAGATAAAGATTACTTTGTAGGAGCTAATGCAGGCTCTGGTGCTACTGAAACAACTCCTGGATATAACACTTATGATAGTCTTTCTGGTATAGATGGAAATAATGTGGTTGGTGCTACAGCACCAAATAATGGTGGATCATGGGGACCTTCATCAGGCGGAGCTGGTATGAAATCAAACGGAGGTGGAGGAGCTGTTGGAGGATGTTCTGGAAGTGATGCAACTGAAACCTCTGGTGGAAATGGTGCTAATAGTGTTAATATGGGCTGGGACGCAGGATCTGGCGGTGGCGGAGGAGGATTTGTAAGTATATATACAAATTCTGACTTATCTACAATAAATTTAACAGATGCAACAATAAGAGCTTATTATGAGTAAAAAGGTTGGAGGAATTTTTATGAAAGATATAATAAAAAATAATTTAAAGTTAATATTTGCAGTAGTAATAACAGGAATAATAGCATGCTCTGCAAGTGTATATGCTGCAGCAAGCATTTTATCAAAGGATGTTAGTTATACTAAAAAAGATGGAACAGAAATAAATGTTAAGACTGCACTTGATGAATTGTATTCAACAAGGCAAGTTGAATCATATGATATGTTAGATAAATCTACAATAACAGGATCAGGATATAATTTTAAAAAAGTTTCTTTAAAAAAAGATACACAAGAAAAAATGTTATATATAAAAGTTGAGGCAGATGTAGTACAGCAAGATATAAATGATTTGTTAACAATTGATATTTCAGATTTAGATATAAATAGTATTGTTGATTGGAAAGTTTGCAATTTTACAAGTAGTGGAGATTTTAGAGTAAGTACAAGCGAATTTACAAAAGATAGTATAGGAATTAGATGTGATTCTAATTGGGGATATGCTACTAAATATAATTACGATTATGTAATTGTTATAAAATATAATTAAAATACACAAAATAAATTAGGAAGAAAAAATTAACGTTCATTATTTGATTCAATAAATAAGCAAATAGATGGATTTTTAAATAAAACTGTTACTTCTTTACCTCAACCAACAGATGGTAGTTATTTAGGTAGAGATGTTGATGGTAATGGTATGGTAAGCGCTGGTGATTTAGTTGCATTAAGAAATATTTTAAATAATAACTAATAATAAAAAGACAACATTCCAATTTTATGAAATGTTGTCTTTTTTCTTAAACTACAATGTCATTTTCGTTTAAAGCTTTAAATCCTCCGGTTACAAGTTTAATGATTCTATTAGAATCGATATCTTCGCCTTGAGGGTATGCAAGGAGATACTGCTGCTTGCTGTATTCCTTACCAATGTAATAAAAATTTGAAAAGTTTATTTTATTTCCTGCTTCATCTTTTTCAAAAAAACGGAAAGCGTTGGAATACATTGGAAAAGGTTTTGCTTCTTCTACATCCCGAAGTTTAACCTCTTTTTCATTACTCCCCATAAGAGAGATACCAGGAAAATAAAATTCTACATACTGCTTCATAAAACATCCTCCTTTAATTGTAGGTGGTGTAAAAAATAGTGACGTCAAAAATTATATCATATAAATATAAAAAAATCAACTAGAATGCCTTGTTTTTGTGGCAAATAATGTTATAATATATAAAGAGTTATTATATGAAATTATAATAAAAACACAAAAGGAGAAATATATGGAAAATAAAGAAAAAAAAGTTGGAAAGATTATTGGAAATATTATTGCAATTGCAATAGTTACAATTTTTTTGTTTTTTGCATGGAAAATATATCAAAAAAATAATTTTAATGAATATGTTAGAGCCGAATATAATTTGGATACATCAAGCTTTACAAGAGATGAAGAAATAAAACTTGGAAATGCAAACAGTTATAGAATAGATAATCCAACTTATAATGATGCAATGTTCTTTAAAACAATAGATGTTACTCCAAACACAGTTTATAGAGTAACTTGT
This sequence comes from Clostridia bacterium, assembly GCA_017934475.1. Taxonomy (GTDB): domain Bacteria; phylum Bacillota; class Clostridia; order TANB77; family CAG-508; genus UMGS1663. The sequence goes on from JAGBJN010000009.1 coordinate 38,196, forward strand.
AAAATAAAAACATTAGATGTTGAGCCTGAAAAAGAATATACAGATGTTGGAGCACATATAAGCATAGGAAATACTTTTGAAAAATCAGATAATGTTACAGGTACGACTGATTGGAAAGAGGTTTCTTTCTGTTTCAATTCAAAAAATAGAGAAAAAGTGGATTTAGGCTTTAGGCTTGGAGGAGCAGAGGGATTAGTAAAAGGAACTGCATGGTTTACTGATTTTACTATAGAAACTGGACATACAGACACAAGCAATGAATGGAATTTTTTGTGTGTTTTATTTGATAATGTTGATGTAGATTTAGAAGGGGAGAATGTAAAACTAGAACTTACACAAATAGATAAGGATGATATAAAAGCTTGTTTAAGAAGATTTAAATCATCTATGGAAGAAATGTCAGAAGGAAAAATGATTGTAAATTACGATTTATATGAAGTAACAAATCCTATAAATCATTTTTCATACGATCCTGACACAGGTTATTATGTATCTGGATACGATGTAAAAGATGTATTAGATGAATATTTAAAAGAAGGAATTTATGATCATATATTTATTGCTTTTAGAACAGGTGATATAAATAAAGAACAATCTATATATGTAAATGATTGGATAGGTTTGGGCTCAATGGAATATAGAGGACTTGGCTTCTCAAATATAAGATTACCAAATGATGATAAAAGCTATATTTATAAATTTGATTCAAGAATAAACACTTTCCCAGAAGAAGTATTTATTCACGAATTTTTACATACTCTTGAAAGAAATGCAGAAAGCTATGGGTATGAAAGGCCTGAACTTCACTCAAATGAAACATATGGATACAAAAGCGAAAAACTACTTGGTTTAAAAAAGTGGTATCAAGATTATATGAATAAAAATATAAATTCAAGCAATGGAAAGATAGGGTTGCCTGAAGAAATATTTACTAAAAAACCATCTACTTTTTTAGATTTTGAGTATTCTCATAAAATGGATACATTAAAAGAACCAGAAAATATAATTGAAGAATTAAGTAATATATATATAAGATTAAGAGGAATGATAGTAAAGGCAACAGAAAATTAGAAAGAGGGATAGAACTTGAAAGTTTCAGATTTTGATTATTTTTTACCAGAAGAATTAATTGCACAAACACCACTAAAGGATAGAACATCATCTAGATTATTAGTACTAGATAGAGAAAATAAAACATTTGAAGATAAACACTTTTCAGATATATTGGATTATTTACAACCTGGAGATTGTTTAGTTAGAAATAATACAAAGGTTATACCTGCAAGACTATATGGAAAAAAAGAGGATACGGGTGTAGATATTGAATTTCTTCTTTTAAAAAGAATAGAAGGAGATTTGTGGGAAGTTATGGTAAGGCCAGGAAGAAGATTAAAACCTGGCACTAAAGTAGTATTTGGAGATGGTATTCTTAGAGCAGAAATACTTGATGTATTAGAAGGTGGAAATAGAAAAGTAAAATTTGAATATGATGGCATATTTAATGAAATTTTAGATCAAATAGGATTAATGCCACTTCCACCATATATTAAAGAAAAATTAGAAGATAAAGACAGATATCAAACTGTATATGCAAAATATGAAGGATCAGCTGCAGCGCCAACTGCAGGACTTCATTTTACAGATGAACTTCTTGAAAAAATAAGAGAAAAAGGCGTAGATATTGCAAATGTTACACTTCATGTTGGAATAGGAACATTTAGACCTGTAAAAGTTGAAAATGTAGAAGAACATGATATGCATACAGAACATTTTTATATAAAAGAAGAAGATGTTCAAAAAATAAATAACTGTAAGAAAAATGGTGGAAGAATAATTGCGATAGGAACAACATCTTGTAGAGTATTAGAATCAATAGCAGATGAAAATGGAATGGTAAAAGCAGTAGAAGGAGATACAAATATATTTATTTATCCTGGTTATAAATTCAAGTGTATAGACAACTTAATTACAAATTTCCATTTACCACAATCAACACTTATAATGTTAGTATCTGCACTTGCTGGTAGAGATTTTATAATGGATGCATATAAACATGCAGTAGATGAAAAATATAGATTTTTTAGCTTTGGAGATGCTATGTTTATAAAATAGGGAGATATATGAAAAAAGAAGAGAAAATTAGAATTAAAGAACTAAAAAAACAAGGAAAGTATAATGAGATATATGCTGAATATGGTTCAAAGGTATATAAAAAAAATACTCCTAGAAAAGTAAAAAATGCAGATATAGAATTACTGATAAAGGAAAAGCAATTCCAATATATAAAGGAAAAATATGGAGAGAATACTTACATAGATGTACTTATAAGAGAATATTTTAGAGAAATAAATGAATCGAAAGTAAGCGGTTGGAATAAATTTGTAGCAAAAGCTAAAGGAAGATGGTGGGATTTAAAAAATGCTTGTCGTTTTGCTGTTCCAATTACACTTTTGCTTATACCACCTGGGGGGACAGGAATGTTGTTAAAGGCTTCTGAAGACAATATAAATGAAAATAGAATAAATTATGCAGCTGAGATTGAAACATATAACAACAAAATTGAAGAATATGCAAAAGAAGTAAAGTCAATGGATTTATCAGACATACAAACTTTTATGAAAGTTATGGATGATATGTGGAAAAGCATAGATGGTTTTGGAACACCTGCTAAAGATATACAAGGTTTTTATGAACTTGATCTTGCAAGTGAGGATGGATATGGTGTTTGTAGAAATATGGCAAGTGATGTGGCTAAAAAATTAAATGCTATAAATCCAGAATATAATGCTAGAACTATTACTGTAAAAATGCAAGATGGTGGAAGTTATAGAATGGCAAATATAGAAAGACACGAACATAATGAAGAAATAAAAAATGAAGATATAGAAGTAGAAGAAGAAGAATTAGGAATTTCAGATAGTCTAAATAGTATTAGTAAAGAATTTATTATTGGGAACCATTTGGTAACACTTGTTGATATAAAAGAGGATAATTTAATATTAGTTTTAGATCCAACTAATCCCGGAATTGGAATATATAAAAATGGTGAAATATCAATGCTAAATGCTGGAATAGAAAAAGATGCACGTCATTATGAAGTAAAAGAAGTTGGAAATATGTTTTTCCACGGGGGAGTTTCTGGAGTTAAAGATTCTATAGTTGATATAGCTGATAGTTTTTCGAAATCACCATTAAAATATGAAAAAATAGATGAAAAATATGGAATAGATGCACAAAATAGAGCGTTAGAAGAAGTTAGACAAATGAGTGCAAAAGAAAACGAAAGTGAAACGTTTAGAAATGAATACAAAGTAGATATTGAAGAAATTGATAGAGAAATAGATAAAATAGAACAAGAAAGAAGCATACAAAGAAATCTAACTAATATGGAAAAAGATGAACGAGAATAAAATAATTGAAATAAAATTTTTGAAAAACATTGCAATAAAAAGTAAAAAGTGTTAATATATAAAGGAAGATTAAAAAAAACCGAATTTTTCGGAAAAGTTTTTAATCTTTTTTTATTTTTTAAATAATTGTTTAGAAAAAAGAAGGGAAGTAGAAAAATGAAAACAAAGTACATATTTGTAACAGGTGGAGTAGTATCAGGACTTGGAAAAGGAATAACAGCAGCATCATTAGGAAGACTATTGAAAAATAGAGGATATAAAGTAGTAAATCAAAAATTTGATCCATATATAAATGTAGATCCAGGAACAATGAGCCCATATGAACATGGAGAAGTTTTTGTAACAGATGATGGAGCAGAAACTGACTTAGATTTAGGCCATTATGAAAGATTTACAGACGAAAGTTTAAGTAAAAATTCTAGTATTACAATGGGAAAAATATATCAAGAAGTATTAGATAGAGAAAGAAGAGGAGATTACTTAGGAAAAACAGTTCAAGTAATACCTCATATTACTAATGCAATAAAAGAGAAAATATATGCATTTGAAAATACAGATGTTGATGTTGTAATATCTGAACTTGGTGGAACAGTTGGAGATTTAGAAGGACAGTCTTTAATAGAAGCAATACGTCAAGTAGGAATAGAAAATTCACCAGAAGATGTACTTTATATACATGTAACATTACTTCCTTATATACATGGTTCAAATGAATTAAAATCAAAGCCAACGCAACATTCAGTTAAAGAACTTCAATCATTTGGTATAATGCCAGATATTTTAGTATGTCGTTCTGAAACAGAAATTCCAGATAGTTTAAGAGAAAAAATGGCGTTATTCTGCAATGTTAGAAAAGAAGATATAATTGCAAATAGAACAGCAGGATGCTTATATGAAGTGCCACTTATGCTTGAAGATGAGGGACTTGCTGTTCAAACTTGTAAACATTTAGGATTAGACAAAGTAAAACCTAATAATGCTGAATGGGAAAAGATGGTTAAGAAAATTAATAGTGTTTCTGACAAAGAAGTTACAATTGCAATAGTTGGTAAATATGTTAAACTTGAAGATTCATATTTATCTGTTGCAGAAAGCTTAAGACATGCTGGTTTTGAAAATGGCGTTAAAGTAAATGTAAAATATATAAATTGTGAAGAAATAACAGAAAAAAATGCTAAAGAAAAATTAGCTGGATTAAATGGAATTATTGTTCCGGGTGGATTTGGAAATAGAGGAATAGAAGGAAAAATAGAAACAATTAGATATGCTAGAGAAAATAAAGTTCCTTTTTTAGGAATTTGTCTTGGAATGCAAATGGCAGTTGTTGAGTTTGCAAGAAATGTATTAAAACTAAATGACGTTAATTCAGAAGAATTTGAAGCAGAGTGTGAGAATCCAGTAATTCATATAATGAAGGATCAAAAAGTAATTACTAGAAAAGGTGGAACAATGAGACTTGGAAGCTATCCATGTAAATTAAAAGAAGGTAGTCTTGCAGAAAAATTATATAAAACATCTAATATAGATGAAAGACATAGACATCGTTTTGAATATAATAATAGTTATAAAGAAGCAATGGAAGGCAAAGGATTAATATGCTCAGGAACATCACCAGACGGAACATTAGTTGAAATAGTTGAAATAAAAGATCATCCATATTTTATAGCAGCACAATTTCATCCAGAATTTAAATCAAGACCTGATAGACCAGCCCCATTATTTGTTGGACTTGTGAAAGCTGCAATGAAATAATTCGTTAAAAACAAATGAGAAAAAAGAGAGGAATATAGTATGGAAATATTTGAAATAAATGATAATACTATACAATATAATGACATAACAATGAAAAAGGCAAGAGATTTTTCTTTTGAAGGAAAAGAATATATTGAGTTTAGAAATATAAAAGAACATTTATTTATAGTTATGGAAAAAATAACAGATAATGTTTGTATTCAAATTCTAGATAATAAACTTAGAAATAGAATAATGGAAATATATTTTAAAAAAGAAACTGACTATATAGAATAAAGGAGAAATCTTAATGGAAAAAGAAGAGATTATGAAAAGATTCCAAAAAAAGGGATTTGATCAAGAAGAAATACAAATGTTTTTAGGTGCTATAGAGGATTTTAAAAAAATAAAGTTGGATAAATATGTACCTATAAGAGAAGTAGTTGATAGAATATGCAACAATTTGGATAATGTTGAATATACAGAAATGGAAGGTACTACTCTTGGCAAATTTAAAAAAGATAAAAAATTAATACAATTATCTGAAGAGATAAGAGAAGATAAAGAAAAATTAAAAAGTGTTTTTTTTCATGAATTAACACATTGTATAACATGTTTTAAAGAATTAGATATGGTTGGATTTCATTCAACAGTTGAAAATCCTCTTGAACCTGAAACAAAATATACTGAAGGTTATGGACTGAATGAAGGGGTTACTTCTTATTTGGAAAGAAAAAGAAATAAGGCAAATAATTTTGAAGGAATAAATTCATATCCAATTTTAAATTCATTAGTTGAAAATTTAATTTTAGTTGTTGGTGAAGAAAAAATAATGGATTCATATTTTAATAATCCGGAAGAATTGGAAGAATTATTAGAAAATTATGGTATTGATTGCTTTGCTATGGTTGATGGATTTGATGCAATTTATGAAAATGAAAAAAAAATATATAGAATAAAAAATCCATCAAAAGCAGAGAAATTACTTGCAGGTTTTTTGGGAGAGTCACAAGAAAAGAGATTATATGATTTGATAGGTGAACCATTAAGAAGGATAAATAGCCAATTATTTGAAGCAATTGAAGGCGCAAACAATGTTAAAGATTTTGAAAAAATTTCAAAATTTATAAAAAGACTCGAAGAACAAAAGTATGGAATAGATAAAGATGATATATATAGTAGATTATTAAAAGACAAAAGAAGAATATTAAGAAAAGGCTGTAGTGAAGAAGAAATAAATAAAGTATTAGAGGAAAATGGACTTAAAGATTCAATAGAATTGCAGGAATATTTTGAACAACTAATTGAAGATGATAAAAATGACACATTGATACAATTGTATGATAGATACTACGAAAAAAATGAATCACAATTTTTCGATATTAAAGAAAAACCTTCATATAATAAGAAAATACTAAAAAGTTTATTTTTAGACGAAACAACAATAAGATTAGAAGATATAATTGTTGTTGGAAAAATTTTAAAAGATCATCCAGAAATTGATATTGATGAGATTTCATTAAAAGAATATGAAGAGGGTTTTTTTATAGTAGATACTATGAAAGAAAAAAGATTTGCTTATCTATATGGTAAAGATGTTGAAGAATTTACAAGTGATAATACTGTCGAATTAAAAAATAATGTAATTGGTCAGGGTAGTAAAATTGAAATCAAAGATGATGAAATTATATTTTATGATAAATTTCATAAGGAAGGTATTGTTTCTAAACAATGCGGTGAATTAAAAAGTAATTATGAAGTGGAAAAAGAATATGCAGAAAGAAATATAAAAGCACAATTGAGAGCTATTGAGGAATTTGAAAATATGGGAGCACCTTCAATCATAATAGATAGTAAAAATGAAGTAATCAAGAAAAATAAAGATAGACTTGAAAAAATGAAATTAAAAATTCAAAATAGAGGTAAAAATCAAATAATAAAAAGTAAAGAAATAGAATGTTTTGAAGGCGAATTAAAAGATGTTGAAAAGGCAGATAAAAAAAATGCAGAACTTAAATCAAATATAAGAATGATTCAAGAAGAAAAGAATAATGGACAAAATATTGGTGAAGATGAATAATATGTGGAGGAATGAAATGACTAGAGAACTAAGCATAATTGAAAGAAATGCATATAGTGAAGTCCTTGAAGTTCTAAATAATATGACAAAAGATGAAGTAGAAAAAGTGCCAAAAGATATGATAGAAATGTTTAAGGAATTTTCAAATAAAGAACATAAATTTAAATATGACTTTTCAAAAAGAATGGATGAACAAGACTTTTTAAAAGATACAAAATTAATTCTTGCAATATTATATAGGGATTATTGGGCAACTCCGGATAGGAGAAAAGAATTATTAGAAAAGGATAAATATAATAGAGAAAAAGTTGAAATTGAAAAAAGAATAAAATATAATCCAAATGAAATTTTTAAAGATAAAAAAGAAAAAAATGAAAAAATAGAAGAGGTTCAAACAAATGCAATGATTGAACATAAAGAATCTTTGATAAAAAGAATAATAAATAATATAAAGAAATGTTTTAAGAAAACAGTTTAAAAAATGCATAATAAAAGGCTTGTAATAATTGTGTAAAATTTGTGTAAAAAAAATGAAAAAAAAGAAGAAAAAGTCTTCTTTTTTTTTTATTGTTATGATAGAATGAGAACGATAATATTATAAGGAGGGAATATATGCCTGAAATTAAATATAAAAGAGTATTACTAAAGTTAAGCGGCGAAGCAATAGGAGGAAAAGAGGGCAAAGGAGTAGATGCTGAAGTACTTGGAAAAATATGCGACAAAGTAAAAGAAATGGTGGATTTAGGAGTACAAGTAGCAATAGTTGTTGGTGGAGGAAATTTCTGGAGAGGCAGATATGGACTTCAAATGGAAAGAACAACATCTGATTATATGGGAATGCTTGCAACTGCAATGAATGGATTAGCACTTCAGGATTCATTGGAAGCAAGAGGATTAAAAACAAGACTTCAAACAGCTATAGAAATGAGACAAATTGCGGAACCTTATATAAAAAGAAAAACATTTAAACATTTAGAAAGAGGAAGAGTAGTTATATTTGCTTGTGGAACTGGAAATCCATTCTTCACAACAGATACGGCAGCAGCTTTAAGAGCAGCAGAAATGGAAGCTGAAGTTATACTTCTTGCAAAAACAATTGATGGAGTATATTCAGCAGATCCAAAAGTTGATCCAAATGCAGTTAAATTTGATGAAATTACTTATTTAGATATATTAAACAAAAATCTAAAAGTACTTGACTCAACAGCAACATCACTATGTATGGATAACAATATACCACTTATAGTATTTGCAATAGAAGATCCTGAAAATATGGTAAGAATAGTTAAGGGAGAAAAAATAGGAACAATAGTAAAATGATAATTTTTATTTTGATAAATATCGCTATTATTATATATATATTATTTAAATACTATAATTTTGAAAAAACAGATGAAATTACAAAAGAAGAAATAGAGAGTTATGATTCTATTTTTATTGAATATATAAAATATAAAGATATTAATAATAGTTTTGATACTTTAATTGCTGAAATAGTTGATTTAAGTGCAAAAGGTTATGTAAAAATAGAATATGACCAGGATGTTAAGGATAAATATAATTATACAATTATATTAAATGTAGATGAACAATCTGGAAAATTAACAAAATATGAAACTTTAGTTTTAAACTTTCTATTTTATAATAAAATGGAAATAACCAAAAGTGAATTAGAACAAAGACTAAAAAATACTTATAAAACATTTGGAATACAATATAAGCAAATGAAACAATCACTTAGAGAAAAAGCAATCAAAGAAAAAGTAATAGATGTAAAAAAAGAAAAAGAATTACCAAAAATAAAAAAAGTATATATTATAATATCTATAATTATTTTTATAATAATGGGAATTCTAGGAACTATAAATATAATAAACATCAACTTGTATGAAATTGGAATATTTATTTTTGAACAGATTCTGACAATAATTTTGTTATCGCAAGCTAGTTTTTATACTAATAAAGGACAGAATTTAAAATATGCAATTGATGCATATAAAATAGAAATAGAAAATAAAGAATTTTTTGAAAATAAAAATACAATGCAAGAAATAGTAAAAGACAAAGAATTTGCAAAATCTGTTGCATTACACATAAATACACTTGCGAAAAGAACTTTTGCAGATAACTTAGGAGTAGTTGATGCATCATATGCTGGAAAAAAATCAGCAATAATTGCATTTATCTTTTTATCAGTATTAGTAACAATAGGACTTATAATAGCTAAATTATCTGCTACACTTCCAAAAGATGTAGTAGTATGGATATATATATTATTTGCAATAGCTATGGCAGTTATGGCAGATATAACATTTAATAAAAAGAAATAATAAAAAATTACAATTAAAATTAAAAAAATTAAAACAAATAAAGGAGAGAAAAATTATGGATTACACAAATATTGAAGAAAGAATGAATAAAACAATTAGTGTTTTTGAAGAAAATTTATCAGAAATAAGAGCAGGAAGAGCAAATCCTGCAATACTAAATAAGGTAACAGTAGATTACTATGGAACAGCAACACCAATTAACCAAGTAGCCGGAGTTTCAGTTCCAGAAGCAAGATTAATAGTAATTCAACCATGGGATTTAAGTATTTTAAAAGAAATAGAAAGAGCAATACTTGCAGCAGATATTGGAATTACACCAAACAATGATGGAAAAGTTATAAGATTAAATTTCCCAGAGTTAAATGAAGAAAGAAGAAAAGAAATAGCTAAAGATATTAGAAAAATGTCTGAAGACGCTAAAGTTGCTATAAGACAAGTAAGAAGAGACGGAATTGATGAATTTAAGAAAAAACAAAAAGATTCTGAAATAACAGAAGATGAATTAAAGCAAGCAGAAGATCAAATTCAAAAAATTACAGACAAAATGACAGATAAAATAGATCAAATAACAGCTAACAAAGAAAAAGAAATAATGACAGTTTAGTATAAATAAAACAAAATAGAAAATGAGGTTAAAGTATGGATACAAATAATTTACCAACACATATTGCAATAATAATGGATGGAAATAGAAGATGGGCAAGAGAAAGAGGATTAGAAATAAAAGATGGACATAAAGAAGGTGCAAAAACTCTTGAAAAAATAGTTCGTCATGCAAGAGATATAGGAATAAAATATGTAACAGTATATGCTTTTTCAACTGAGAATTGGAAAAGAACAAAAGAAGAAGTTGGAGCTCTTATGGCTTTACTTCAAAGCTATATTGATGAATATAGCAAAAGAGCAGATGCAGAAAATACTAGAATAAAAGTATTAGGAGATATAACTGCATTAAATGAGGGAATGCAAAAGGCAATAATAAAATGTGAAGAAAAAACAAAGGATAATACAGGAATAACATTTAATATTGCATTAAATTATGGTGGTAGAGACGAAATATTAAAAGCGGTTAAGAAAATTGCAAATGATGTAAAAGGAGGAAATCTTGAACCACAAGATATTACAGAAGAAACAATAGCAAATTCATTATATACAGCAGGTATGCCAGACCCAGATTTACTTATTCGTACAAGTGGAGAAATAAGAACAAGTAATTTCTTACCTTGGCAACTTGTATATTCTGAATTTGTATTTGTAGAAAAAAATTGGCCTGATTTTGGAGAAGAGGACTTAGATGAGGCAATAGAAGAGTACCAAAGAAGAAATAGAAAATTTGGGGCTAAATAGAAAGACTAACTATATGAATGTCAATAGAAAAATGAAAAAAAGTTAAAAATATTTTATATAAATTTGTACATTGAAAAATGCATGACAAATAAGCATTTTGGAAAATGCTTTAAAAAAGGTATGAAACACTATCAACTAAG
>JAGBJN010000010.1 GCA_017934475.1 Clostridia bacterium
AATAAAATTAATAAAATAATAAATAAAAAAATATGCATATTTTAATAAATATTATAAATAGATTATATGACTATAAAAAAATAGTCGATACATTTTGTGACCAGATAAATAAGTGAATATTTTTTTAAATTTATAATGTATTAATAAAAATATTTTTTATTTTTATTAATACATTATATGTCCAAGTAAAATAAATGGGAGAGAGTTAAATGAATAATATAATTAAAATAAATAAAAATTATACATATGATATTTTAAAAAATGATATTTTATTTTTAAATTATTATTTTCCTTTTTTTAAAATAGATAGTATTGGAAACAGTACATTAGGTGAAAAAATAATTTATATTAAATTAGGAGAAGGAAATAAAAAATTATTTATAAATGCATCACATCATGCAAATGAATGGATAACTAGTTTAGTAATTATGATATTTATTGAAAAATATTTAAAATTATATAAAAATAAAGAAATATATAAGGGATATGATATTAAAGATTTATGGAATAATGTTAGTTTATATATTGTTCCAATGGTAAATCCTGATGGTGTAAATTTATGTTTAAAAAATAAAAAAATAATAAATAATAAATTATATTATGAAATATGGAAAGACTATTTTAATGAATTAAATAAATGGAAATCAAATATTAGAGGAGTTGATTTAAATTTAAATTATCCAGCAGGTTGGAATCAAGCTTTAAAAAATAAATTAAAAAAAGGAATAAATAAACCTGGACCAAGAGATTATGTAGGTCCTAATCCTATTTCAGAAATTGAAACAAAAAATATGATAAATTTTACTAAATTATTTAATTTTGATATGACAATTTCACTTCATTCTCAAGGAAAAGAAATATATTGGAATTATTTAAATTATAAAATAAATAAAGCATATGAAATAGGAAAAAAGTTAGAGAAAGTAAGTGGATATAAATTAACTAAACCAGTTTTTTACTCTTCGTTTGCAGGATATAAGGATTGGTTTATAGAAAATTATAGAAAACCAGGTTATACAATAGAAATAGGAGAAGGGAAAGAAGGCGAATCATTACCATTAGAAAAAGTGGATGAAATTTATAATGAAATAGAAGAATTATTTTTAGTTTCTTTAGAAGAATGTATAAATATATAAAAAAATAGCAGAAAATTTACTGCTATTTTTTCTTTAAATACCAGCAAAATCAAGCACTTTTGTCGAATTGTGTCTAACGATTTTTCTTGACAAATTATGTAAAACGTCGTAAACTGAAATTAACATAAAAGAAAGTGAGGTAAAATGAAAAAAGAAATTGATTCAATTCAAAATTGGTTGCCTTTTGATGAAATATTAAATAATGGAATTATTAAATTAAAAGATTTATCTTATGTAAAAATTTTAGAAATTATTCCAATTAATTTTAATTTAAAATCTGAATTAGAAAAAGAGGCAATTTTAAATTCTTATAAAATTTTTTTAAAAACATGTAATTTTGATCTACAAATTTTAATTCAAAGCAACAAGGAAAATCTTGAAAAACATATTTCAAATATTAATATCCAAAAAGAAGTAGAAGATGAAAAAATAAATGAGATATCAAATAATTATATAAAATATATTCAAGAATTAAATAAAAATAAAAAATCATCAAATAAAGTATTTTATATTATTATAAAAAATAAATTAATAAATGAAAAAATAGAAGAAAATATAATTGAAGATTTAAATGATAAATATTTTATAATAAAAGAAAGTTTAGCAAGGTGTGGAAATGTAGTAAAAGATATTAATGAAAAAGAAAAAGTTGAGAGATTAATTTTATCATTCGTTAATAAAAGATTATTTTATTTATAAAAAGGAAGAGGTGATATAAATATATTTAATTAATTCAAACAAAATAAAAAATAAATATTTTAATTATTTAAAAAATATTAAAAAAGAAATATTTGAAAAATTAACAAAAAAAATAAAAATTAAGGGAAAAAATAATTTAGAAGGAATTTTTAATAAAAAAGATTTAATTAGTCCAAGTTATATTAATTTAAATAATCCAAAATATATAGAGATAGATAATTTATTTTATTCAAATTTAATTATTACAAATTATTATCATGAACAAAATGATTTATTATTAAAATCAATATTAGATTCAAATATAAATATGAATATTTCAATTTTCTATGAAAAACAAAATCCATATAAAGTAGTAAAAGATTTAACATATCATATAGGAAATGTAGGAGCAGATTTAAAAAATATTAATGAAGGAAGACAAGACATTGAAATAGCTGCATTTACATATAATGATGCAAAATATATAAGAAAAGAAATACAAGTAAATAATGAAGATATATATTTTTTATATATTTATTTAAATTTGTATTCTAAAGATAAAAAAGAATTAGAATTTTTATTAGAAAAAATAGAAGGTTTGATTATGAGTAAAGGAATGCAAGTTAGGAGAGCATATTTCAGGCAAGAGCAAACTTTTAAAACATGTCTTCCTTTAATGGAAAATAATAAAGAAATAAAAGAAATAGCAAAAAGAAATGTTTTAACTTCAGGTTTAGTATCAACATATCCATTTATTTCATCTTCAATTTTTGACGAAGAAGGTATTTTTATAGGGACAAATATATATAATAATTCATTAGTATTTATTGATAGATACAAATATAAAAATGCAAATATGTGTATTTTTGGAAGTAGTGGTGCAGGCAAATCATTTTATATTAAATTATTAGTTTTAAGATTTAGAATTTTAGGAATAGAACAATATGTTATTGATCCAGACAGAGAATACACAAAATTGTGTGAAAATTTAAATGGTACATTATTAAAAATAGGGCCAAGTTCTAATACATATATAAATATTTTTGATATTAGAGAAGAAAGCTTAGAAGAAGGAGAAGGAGGATATTTAGCAACTAAAATAAGTAAATTAATAGGTTTTTTTAATTTAATTTTTGGAAATATAGATGAAGAAGAAAAAGCAATTATAGAAGAAAAATTAATAGAGGTATATAAAGAAAAAGGAATTACTTTTGATGATAATTCTTTATATAAAGAAGAATTAAATAAAATAAATATTAAACCGATTTTTAAAGAATCAAAAGATATGCCAATATTAGAAGATTTTTATAATATTTTAGAAAAAGATGAAAAAACAAAAATACTTAAAACAAAATTAATTCCATTTGTAAAAGGTTCTTTAAATTTTTTTAATAATTATACAAATATAGAATTAAATAATAAATTAATAATTGCAGATATTTATGAATTAGGTGAAGAAAATTTAAAATATGGTATGTATTTATTTACCGAATTATTTTGGGATAAAATAAAAAAGGACAGAAAAATAAAAAAAGCAATTTATTTAGATGAAATATGGAGATTAATAGGTGTGACATCTAATAAAGAAGTAGCAAGTTTTATTTATAAAATATTTAAGACAATTAGAAAATACGGAGGAAGTGGAGTAGCAATAACTCAAGATGTATCAGATTTATTTAGTTTAGAAAATGGAACCTATGGAAAAAGTATTTTAAATAATTCAGAAATAAAAACCTTTTTTTCTTTAGAAGAAGATAATATTAAATTACTTGGAGAATATACAAATATGTCAGAAAAAGAAAAAATAGAAATTAGATCATTGAAAAGAGGAGAGTGTTTAATGTTTGCAGAAAATAATCATTTATTAATAAAAATAGAATGCTCTGATTATGAAAAAAATATAATTGAATAAATATTAGGAGGAAAAATGAAAAAGATAATTACCGCTCTTGGTAATCCTTTGTTAAATAATAAATTATTAGAAGAAAATAATTTTGAAATATTATCTAAAGATATACAATATCAAGATGGTATTTTTGAAATATTAAGAAAAAAAGAAGAAATCGATTATTTAATTTTGAGCGAATTATTGCCAGGAGAAAATGAATTAATTTATTTAATTAATAAAATAAAAAATGTTAATAAAAAAATAAATATAATAATTATTTTAGAAAATAAAAAAGAAGAATTAGAAAATATACTATATTCAAAAGGAATAAAAAAAATTTATTATAATAATGAAGTAGAAATAAATGAAATAATTAATTATTTAAAAAATGAAAAAGAAAATGAAAATGAAAAATTAAAAATTGAAATAGAAAATTTAAAAAAAATATTAATTAAAAATAATATTATTTTAGAAAAAAATAATTATGAAAATATTTTAAATCAAGAAAAAAAAGAAAAAAATAATATTAAATTAGTAAAAAAAGAATTAAATAAGAAACAAATCATTAGTGTAGCAGGAATAAGTGGGGTAGGAAAAAGTATAATAACAATTAATTTAGCTAATATTTTAAAAAATAATAATAAAAAAGTTTTAATCATTGATTTTGATATTCTAAATAATAGTCTTCACACCATTCTTGGTGTAAATAAATATTCTCAAAAAATAAAAAATAAATTAGAAAATAATAATTTAATTAATAATAAAATTGATATTAAAGATTTAATTATTAAAATAAATAGAAAAGTAGATTTAATTTCTGGAATTAATTTAATTTTTGAAAATGAATATAAAATAAGTTGTGAAAAAATAAAATTAATTTTAGAAGAATTAAAAATAAATTATGATTATATTATTATTGATACATCTTCTGAATGTTTTTTTGATTATACAAAAAATATTTTAAATTATAGTAATAAAATAATATTTTTAATAGAATCAAATTTATTAGAAATAAATAAATCAAAAAAATATCTAGAATTATACGAAAATAATTGGGATATAAAAAAAGAAAAAATAAATATTTTAATAAATAAATATAATAAAAATTCAATAGATGAAAAAATAATAAAAAATATTTTTCAAGGATATAAAATATTAGGAAAAATAAAATTAAATAAAAAATACAATATTTTAATTAATAAAAATTATAAAACGCCAATTACAAAAAAATGTATAAATAAAGAATATAAAAAAATATCAAATAAAATAATAAAATTAAATAATAATAATTTAAATCTATTTTTAGAAAATGTTTATAATAAATTTAAATATGATTTATGTAAAAAATAAAATAACAATACATTTTGTGACCAGATAAAAATTAAAATTAAAAGTTAAAATTAATAAAAAAATTTAAAAATAAAAATTTGAAAATAAATAAAATAATTTTTGCTAATACATTTTGTGACCGAGTAAAAATTATAAGGAGGTAATTAATATGAATTTAGAAAATATTATAAATAATAATTTAACAAATGAAAAAAATATAAACCTAATTGAAAAACAAAATAATTTTTTAGAAACAGCATTAGGAAAAACAATTAATTTTGGATTAGATATAGGATTAAGAGCTTTACTTCCAAATTTTGTAGAAGATGCAGTTATAGAAATAAAAAACACTTTATTAAAAGAAGGATTTGAAGATGGAGCAAAACAACTGGTAAAATCAGCAATAGATATTGGTAAAAGTGCATTAGGAATAGTAACTGGTAATTTTGATAATATTTCTCAAGTGCAAACAGCAATTAAGAATGGAGGAATTATTGATGGTTTATCAGACTTAACAGATAGTATTTTAAATAAAACTGTATCATCTGGCAAACTTTCTTATAATATTGCAAATACAATAAAAAAAGGAAAAAATGTTATTTTAGATAGTGTGTCTAATAAAATTGAACAAGAATTTAATAGTCAATTAGATGCTGCAGAAAAATTACAAAAATATTCAAATAATTGGAAAGATTATTTGAATAATAGAGATTTTGAAGGAATGGAAAAAGAATATAAAAAAATGCAGGAAAAACTAAAAATATTAATACCAATGGAACAAACATTAAAAGAAGCAAGAACAATTGAAAATTTACATACTTTAATAAAAAACAATGGACAGGATTTTAATTTAACAGAAGAGCAA
The DNA here is from genome assembly GCA_017934475.1 of Clostridia bacterium. GTDB lineage: Bacteria > Bacillota > Clostridia > TANB77 > CAG-508 > UMGS1663. The sequence continues at coordinate 5,897 of JAGBJN010000010.1, forward strand.
ATGCAACTTGCAAAATTATTAAGTTGAGAAATTTATTTTTAATAATAAAATAAAGGAGTAAATTGTGAATAAAGAAATACCAAATATACGAATATAACTAAGATTTTAAAAGTATTAAATAATTGTTGGGAATAATATTTGATGATAAAACAGCTAAAAATATTGAAAAAATAGTCAATAAATTAAAAGAATTATCAATAGAAGTTGCTGTACTTAATTTTGAAGAAAAATAGTTTAAATTAAATAAAAAAAATATCAAAAAACTTAAATTTCCGTAAGTTTTTTGGTATTTTTTCTTGCAATTTTTTTTGTGTTTAGATATAATAACCATATATCGAAAGGAAGGAAAAAAATAATGGAAGAGAATGTAGACAGAGACGGAAAAATTATAGACAGAGATATTGAAGAAGAAATGAGAACAGCATATATAGATTATGCAATGAGTGTTATTGTATCACGTGCACTTCCTGATGTAAGAGATGGTTTAAAACCAGTACATAGAAGAATACTATATACAATGCATGAAGATGGTTTAACAACAGATAAACCATACAGAAAGTCTGCAACCACAGTTGGAGACGTTTTAGGTAGATATCATCCACATGGTGATAGTTCTGTATATGACGCAATGGTACGTTTGGCACAAGATTTCACTATGAGATATCCTTTAATTGATGGACATGGAAACTTTGGATCAATAGATGGTGATCCACCAGCTGCTTACCGTTACACAGAAGCTAGAATGTCAAAAATAGCAGAAGTAATGATAGAGGATATTGAAAAAAATACAGTTGATTTTATGCCTAACTTTGATGATAGATTACAAGAACCAACAGTTTTACCTGCTAAGATACCTGCATTATTAGTAAATGGTTCATCAGGTATAGCAGTTGGTATGGCAACCAATATACCACCACACAATTTAGGTGAAATTATAGATGGTATAGTAAAAATAATTGATGAAGATGATGTTTCAGATGAAGATTTAATGAGTGTTATAAAAGGACCGGATTTTCCTACAGGTGCTATGATACTTGGAAGAGAAGGAATAAAAGAAGCATATACAACTGGTAGAGGAAAAATAACATTAAGAGCTGAAGCAGAAATAGAAGAAATGAGTGGTAATAAACAAAGAATTATTGTTACATCACTTCCATATCAAGTAAATAAAGCTAAATTAATTTCTGATACTGCAGACTATGTTAGAGACAAAAAAATAGAAGGAATTTCTGAAATTAGAGATGAATCTGATAGAGAACATAATGTTAGAGTTGTTATCGAATTAAAGAGAGATGCAAATGCACAAGTTATTTTAAATCAATTATATAAATATACACAAATGCAAATAACATTTGGTATTATAACTCTTGCACTTGTTAATGGAGAACCAAAAATATTAACATTAAGACAATGCTTAGATTATTATATAGATCATAGAAAAGATGTTATAGTTAGAAGGACACAGTTTGAATTAGATAAGGCTTTAGCAAGAGCACATATTTTAGAAGGTTTAAGAATAGCAATTGATAATATCGATGAAGTTATAGCAATCATTCGTGGAGCATATGATGATGCTAAAGAAAGATTAATCGAAAGATTTAAATTAACTGATGTTCAAGCACAAGCTATATTAGATATGAGACTAAAAACATTATCTGGTTTGCAACGTGAAAAAATTGAAGAAGAATATCAACAATTAATGGAATTAATTGCTCACTTAAAAGAAATACTTGAAAGTGAAAGATTAGTTTGTGAATTAATTAAGGAAGAATTATTAGAAGTTAAAGCAAAATATAATAATGATAGACTTACAAAAATTGTTGCAGCAGAGGGCGAATTTGAAGTTGAAGACTTAATAAAAGAAGAAACATGTGCTATTACTTTAAGTCACTTTGGATATATAAAAAGACAACCAGTAGATACATATAAGAGTCAAAGAAGAGGTGGAAAAGGTATTACAGGTGCGACAACAAAAGAAGATGACTTTATTAAACAAATATTTATAGCATCAACACATGATACAATATTATTCTTCTCTAATAAAGGAAAATTATATAGATTAAAAGGATACCAAGTTCCAGAAGCAGGAAGAACAGCAAAAGGAACAGCAATAGTTAATCTATTAAGATTAGATCCAGGAGAAAAAATATCAGCAGTTATTCCTATTCAAAATTTTGCAGAAGGAAAATATCTGCTTATGGGAACAAAGAGTGGTTTAATCAAAAAGACTCCACTTAATGAATATGATTCTGCAAGAACAACAGGATTAATTGGTATAACACTAAAAGATGATGATGAATTAATAGATGTTCGTTTAACAGATGGACAAGATAATATAGTAATGGTAACTAAAAAAGGTTTATCAATTACATTTAGCGAAAAAGATGTACGTTCTGTTGGAAGAACAGCACAAGGTGTTATAGGAATGAGACTTGATGATGATGACGAAGTTATAGGAATGGAATGTATCATAGCTGGAAGTAAAGCAACATTACTTGCTATAACAGAAAATGGATTCGGAAAGAGAACAGAACTTGAAGAATATAGAGTTCAAAATAGAGGCGGAAGAGGAGTTATAACATACAAAATTACTCCAAAAACAGGAGACTTAGTTGGAATTAGAATTGCAACAGGTGTTGAAGATGTTATGCTTATAACAGATAAGGGTACAATTATAAGACTAAATGTAGATGAAGTAAGCATACTTGGAAGATCTACACAAGGTGTAACATTAATGAGAACAAGCGATGGAGGAAAAGTAGTAAGTATAGAACTTATTTCACCAGAAACAGATGAAATAGAAAACGCTGAAGAATAATAAAAAAGGATGAAATTTTTAATTTCATCCTTTTATTTTTTTATAAATCTTATATCATCACCATAAAAATGACAAATATCATAATTTCCTACTAATCTAGACACAATTCGTTCATCATATGTGGAGAACAAGTTGTCTAAACTTAAATTTGTTGAAATAATTGTTTTAGTAGAATTATTTAATAAACGAGTATTAATAATATTAAATAATTCTGAAAATTTCATATTATTGATACATTCTGTACCAAGATCATCTATAATTAATAAATCAACATTTAATATATTATCATAAATATCTTTTGATGAATTTTCTTTTCCAAATCTAAAATCCATGATAGTATCAAGCATTACTGGTGCAGTTTGATATAAAACTGTTTTTCCTTTTTTTAATATTTCTCTTGCAATACAACTAGATAAAAAAGATTTTCCAAGACCAGTATTCCCAGTAAACAATAAGTTTTTTTGTTCTTTATCATCGAAATTATCTATAAATTTTTTTGATAATTTATAAATAAATTCGATGTTTTTTCTTGGAGAATTTTTTGATTTATATTTTTCTTCATTTATTTCATCTGAATATAAATCAAATGAAAAATTATCAAAATTATCTCTCTCTAAATTAGAAATATTTGATTTATTATATTCTATATCAAATAATTTTTGCTTTAAACAATGGCACATAATAGATTCATAATTATTATTAATATAACCAGTATCGTTACAATCATTACATTCAAATTTAGGCTTCAAATAATTCTCATCTATATTTAAAGATTTAAGAATATTATTTTTCTTTTCTTTTAATAGAGATAATTTATCATTTAATTCTTTTATTAATGAAGGGTCTTTTGAAGTAATAATTTGTTTTGAAGTATTTATTGCTTCTTTACTAAGTTCATCATCTATTTCTTGTAATTCGGGATGTTTTTCATATAAATCAAATTTTCTTCGTTCTGCATCATAAATTGCATTCATTCTTTTTCTTTCATATTCACTTAATAATATTTTTAAATTAGAAGAATTCATTAAAACTCCTTATAAATTAAAATTTGCATATAGGCTATCTAAATTATCATAACTTCTTTGATTATAATTTTGATAACCAGTTTTCTTTTCCAATTCTTTAACGTCTTTCTTCTTTTGCTTATAACTAGCTAGGAAACTTTCAATTTCAGCAACATTTTTAAATCCTCTATCATGCCAATCTGAAATTAATTTATCTAAATAATCAAAATTAGGATTAGCTTTTGAAGTTGTTCGTTTTAATGCCACTTCAATCATTTCAAAACTAAATCCATAATCCATAGACCATTTTTCGATATATGCTTGTTCATATTGAGTAAGAGGTCGAGTATATCCTAATTTTTTACCAATTGATTTATATAAAACACTTAATTTTTCTTGTTTTTGATAATATGTATCTAAATCATTAAATGTTTTAATGTTGTTTTGTTTCCATGCATCTGCGACTGTTTGAATATAATTTCTATGTAATGCTGAATGATTGAAACAATATCTAAATAAGGCAACCATTACTTCTTCATCAAATCCATATTTTTTAAACCATAATTCAATATCACTATACCAAGAAGAAGACATTAAACCTTGGAAAAATTGATTATTTATATTTTCTATCGCTCTAGCACGATATTGATTTTGAGCACTTTCTTTAATTGCATCAGCAGATAAAGCAACTTTAGGTTTATATAATTTGTGCAATTCTATTTCTTGTAGATTATTAATTATATATCCTGTATTTTTTTTAGTAATTACACCATTATCTTCCCAATATTTTATTGCATCTTGAATTATTTTAAAATCTAAAGATAACATTTTTGATAAGTCAGTAATTTTAACATCTTTTCCATGTTTAGATAGAAAAATCATATATAAATATACTTTAATATAATCACCAGGTGCGTTATTAATATATTCAGTAAAAAATACATCAGGTAATTCTGTATATGAAAATAATTCTTGTAAGTCATTTTTTTCTAGTTTCATGATACTCTCCTTATCAAAATAGTTTTAGAAAATTATAACACGCAACAGGTAAAAATACAAGTCGGTTTTTGTTAAATTTAGTCTAAAATTAAATCATTTTTTATATAAATATATTTTTGGATTTTTGTAATACAAAATTATATATTTTAAAACATAAACAATATTTTCTTGATTAAATCCAAAAAAAGAAATTAATAAAATTGGAAAACAAAAAATAATAGAAAATACAATTTTAAATAATAAATCAGAAAAAATATTACTAATTAAAAATATAATTGCCCACCAAATTAAATTAAAAAAAATAGTTTTATAATCTAAAAATCCAAATAATTTAAAATTAAAATTATAATTTTGAGGAAAAATAAATTTCATAATAAATCCTTTCATAAAAAAACTGGTCACATAATGTATTGGTAAAAATAAATACTTGGTCACAAAATGCACTGGGTATTTTTTTATTTATTTTTAAAATTAGAAAAATTTACCTGGACATCTGTTGTTACACCACCAATTAATTCTTTTATATATGAATTCGCTTTTGTTAATGCATAAATTCCACCTATCAATAAAAATTTTGAAAATAAATTTGTAATATCAAAATTAAATGAAAAAATAATTAATAATATAATTGCTGCAAAAGATTGTAATAATAATAAACTAAAAAATGCTCTTATCCATGTTTTAAAAAACCAAGAAGTTGAATGATTAATTAATGTTAAAAATGCAAAAGGACTAATTAAAACGAATACTTTTATTAAAATATAGCGGAGTGAATATGAAAAAATTAAATTAAATAATCCTATTGAAATAAAACTTTTTATTATACCATCAACTGAAAAAATATCAAAAGAGTTATTTCCAATTATTATTAATGAATCTAATTTTTGAATTAAATTAGAAAATGAAATATCTGTATTAAAAATATTTTTCCCAATGTAACAAATTGATTCTGAAATTAAATAATTAGTTTCTATTATTTTTTCACAAATAAAATATGAACAATTCATACAAATTCCAAAAATAATTAACTTAAAAATAAATTGATAAGGTTTTTCAACTTCAGTATAAGAAAAATGTGAAAATAATAATTTAAAACAATAATAAATTGTAAAACCAACAAGTAAAGCGTTTGCAATAATTAATAAATTCTTGGACACAGAATGTCCTAGTAAATTTTCAAAAAAAGAATCATTTAAAAAATCAGTATTAATAAATAATAGTTTATCTAATATTGAATATAAATTGTTATCTATAGAAGAAAATAAATTATTAAAAATTGTATTTATTGTATCAATTATTGTTTGAGTAATATTTGATTGTGACAAAATAACTCCTTTCTTATTTTAACTTATTAATGATTTTATTGCAGATAAAATTAAATTAATTGCTAAAACAAATGCATAAGAAAATAATGAGCCTTTTATTAATTTTTTTCCAGTTCTAATTTTCTCTTCGTCACCAAAACTAAATTTTTTCATAAATGCACCTGTAATTACAGCAACTGCAGCAGCTGGAGTTGCAAGCTTTATTAGCCAATCACGAATATGTTCAAAAGCACTATTTAATTTATTTACAATTTCAGGATCACCCCAAGCTGCAAAACATGATGATGATAAAATTAAAATAAAATATATTGTAAATAAAGTAATAAATAAATAATAATATTTCTTTTTTATTTTTTTCATATAATTCCTCCTTTTTATTTATTTTTAAAATACGGGATTAAATTTAACTTTTGTGGAGATAAAATTCTATTTCCATCAGATAAGAATGATAAACATGTGAAAGTTTCTAATTTTTGTGTAAAGAAATTAGTGTCAAAAATAAAATCTGTTTGATAATATGAATTATAGGATTCTGAAAGTGAAGAATTTTTAGAATGAAATTTATTAAAAATATAATTAAAATTTGTTTCTTTTGCGTTTTCTGATATTGTTTTAGATATTTTTTCTTTTTCTTCTTTTCCAATTTGTTTTTGTGCATCTTCTATTGTAAGGATATCATCACTTCTAAACCATAATTTATTTACCAAATTTTGAACGATTACTTTTACTGATGATTGGTCATGTAATGTATTAAGAAGGGAGGTATAACTCTGAGTTGCAATAATATTAATACATTTAGATTCTCTACTTTGACTATAAAAAGAGGCATCAGAAAGAGTGACGTATTCGTGATATTCATCACTAATAAAACATACACTTCTTTTATTTTCCAAGCTAGAACAATTAGAAAGTCTATTTAATACTTCAGTTTGAAAATCCAATTTTAAATATGCAGCAATTAATTTTGATAAATTTTTATATTCTGAAATATTCAAATTTAGGACAACAATTTTTCCTTTTTCTAAAACATCATTAAAGCCAAAGAAATTAATTTCATTTTTGGGAGGACAAAATGCTTTTTTTACAGAATAATCTGATAAAAAAATATTTGTAATTCGAGTTATTTCAGATTTTAATATTGATTTAGTTCTTTCATCTAAAATGGAATATTCTTTTTCGAAAAAATTTAAAGATGATAATAAATGATAAGAATCTTCTTTATTAAATTTATTTTTTAAAAATAGATTTCTAAGTATTTCTATTTTTTCTTCATAATAATTTGGAATTACAACTAAATTGTGTAGTTCTTCAAAAGTAACATATCCATTATTATATAGTCTACATAGTTTTATACATTCTGCTAATATTTGCTCAACTTTATCTAGCCAAAAAGATTCTGTGTTATTAGGAGAGAATAATAATAAAATTGTTTTTAATCTATTTGCTAAAACTGTTGGTTTTAAATTAGGTTTATCCAATGGATTATATTTTATATTTTCACTTAAATCTATTGTGATCAAATCGTTTTCTCTATTGTATTTTTCACAGTATGTTTTTACTTGTAAATGATAATTTCCTTTAACATCTAAAATAAGCATACCAAGTTTTTCATTAGAATTATTACTTTTATATTCAATTAATTGTCTAGTAATAGGGTACATAGCAGAAGAAGTTTTACCAGTTCCAATTGTTCCTGTAATTAATAAATTTTGATATAAACTTTTTTCGGGAAGAGTTACGAGGTTATTTTTATTATCGTAACCAATTGATATTGATAATTCTAAAGGTGAAATAATTTCTTTTTTTATTTTTTTATTTTCTTTAATATTTTTATTAAATATTTTTTTTGAAATTAAATAAGAGAAAATAAAATTAGAAAAAAAATAAAAAATAATTGATGATATTTTTATTAAATTCCAAATCTCAGGTTGTTCTTCACATATATTAAAAGGGTGTATTGCATAATAGAAAATAATATCATTAGAAAAATATATGTTATTAAAAATGGAAAAATAAAGAGCAAAAGAAATTACTACCAATATTATTGAAAAAAATATTCTTCTTATATAAATCAATTAGAACTCCAGTTTTTTTGTTTTTTATTTAACTTATAACCTTGTAAGTTTTGGAACATATAAACTTCGAAAAAAGTATATATTGAATAAAAAGTAATAAATAAATTAATAATATAAAGTATAAAAAATAGGTGTATTTGTATAAGCATCCTCCTCCTTCGTGAGTTACATAATACAACTTTTTTTATTCAATGTCTATACTTTTTTTGAAAAATATGGTAAAATGACAAAGGTTCTAAAATTACGACAAAAAAATACATAAATACAATTATAAATTGATAGGAGGTTATTATGAAATTTGATAAAGATACAAGAATTGGTGAAATATTAGAAAATGCACCTGAAAAAGCAGAAATATTACTTGAAATTGGAATGCATTGTTTAGGGTGTCCTGCATCATTAGTTGAAACGTTAGAAGAGGCTTGCATGGTTCATGGTATTGATGTTGACGAAGTTTTAGAGGAATTGAATAAAGAATAGATTACCATAAAATGCAAAAAAAATACAAAATTTTCAAAAAGTGATTGACAAATCATAAAAAATATAGTAAACTATAAAAGCAGTCGCTAATTAATGCGACTCTACTTGGGTCATTAGCTCAGGTGGTAGAGCACTTGACTTTTAATCAAGTTGTCCGCGGTTCGAATCCGCGATGGCTCACCATACCAAGGATTTAAGTATAAACTTAAGTCCTTGGAAATTTATATAAGGCCCCTTGGTCAAGCGGTTAAGACATCGCCCTTTCACGGCGGAGACATGGGTTCGATTCCCGTAGGGGTCACCAATTTTATATGCCACTTTAGCTCAGATGGTAGAGCAACTGACTTGTGGGATAGATAAGAAACGTCTTATTTTGAACTATCTTGCACCTTTAAATGGAAACGTTTAAAGTGGACACCGCTAATTCGGGGAAGACTAAGTGCGAAAGCATATGTTAATCCCGAGCTAGAAAAGAAATTTTCGAGTGTAGAGACTTTATACGGTGTACCTAAAGCATTAGCTAGGGTAAAGAGAAAGTCCAGGCTACAAACAGTCAAATGGTAGTGAAAACTATAGTAGTATGAATCAGTAGGTCGCCCGTTCGATTCGGGCAAGTGGCTCCAATACTTAAAATCAGGCTTGTAATTGTACTTGCTTGATTTTTTGTTATATAGATTTTATTTTGAGGTGATGATTATGAATTGTATAAATTGTAATAAACCGATAAATAAACGTTCTAAATATTGTAGTATTAAATGTCAAAAAGAATATCAATATAAGATGTATATTGATAAATGGAAAGATAATAAAATTGACGGAATGAGAGGAGAATATCAAATTTCATTATATATAAAAAAATATTTATTTGAAAAATATAATAAAAAATGCGCAAGATGTGGGTGGGGAAAAGTAAATCAATATACCAACAATATTCCTTTAGAAATAGAACATATAGATGGTAATTATAAAAATAATAATGAAAATAATTTAATATTATTATGTCCAAATTGTCATTCTTTAACAAGTACATATAAAGGTGCAAATTTAAATAAAGGAAGGAAGTCGAGGAAGAAATATGCAAACAATAGTATATTTAATAAGGCATTCTAAAAAAATCAATAAAGAAGATATTGATTACAGTTTAAGTAATGAATCTAAACAAATCCAAAATGAAAAAATACCTTTAAGCATAGAAGGTGAAGAAAGAGCAAAGAAGTTATCTGAATTAGAAGAATTTGCCGATATAGAATCAATATATTCTAGTAATTATACAAGAACTATACAAACTGCAAAATATTTAGCAGAAAAAAGAAATTTAAGAATAAATGTTGATGAAAGATTTAATGAAAGAAAGCATGGAATATTTAATGGAGAAATAAACCTAGAAAGATATTACCAAGAAGATTTTAAGAATCCTGATGGAGAAAGTCCAAAAGAAGTAAGAAAGAGAATGGTTGAAGGATTTGAATATGCAATTAATAATAATAAAGGAAAGAAAATTGCTATATTTACTCATGGTGCAGCAATGACAATGTTATTAACAAAATGGTGCAAATTAGAACATATTACAAATGATACGAAAAAAACAATTAGTTATAAAGGCAAAATTCTTGTAGATAAAATATTTAATCAACCGGAAATATTTAAATTAATATTAGATGAAAATAATGATATAATAAACATAGAAAATATTGAAGTAAACTGGTAAATAGGAGGAAAACATGAGAAAAACAATTATTGTTACAGGTGGAAGTAGAGGAATTGGTGCAGCAATAGTAAGACTATTAGCAAACGAAGGATACAATGTTGTACTTAATTATAATAAATCTGAAGAAATTGCTGAAAAAGCAAAAGAAGAATACACAAATAAAGGATATAATGTGGAAATCTTTAGAGCAGATGTTTCAAAAAGGGAAGAAGTAAAAAAATTAATAGAATTTGCAATAGATAAATTTGGTACAATTGATGTAATAGTTAATAATGCGGGTATTGATAATGAAAAATTATTTCAAAATATAACAGATGAGGATTGGAATAATGTAATAAATACTAATTTATATTCAGTATTTTGTATGTGTCAAGAAGCAATACCTACAATGATTAATAAACAAAGTGGAAGTATTATAAATATATCATCAATTTATGGAACTAATGGAGGATCTTTTGCTGTTGCATATTCAGCAACAAAAGCAGGAATTATTGGATTAACAAAATCTCTTGCAAAAGAACTAGGACCATCAAATATAAGAGTTAATGCAATAGCACCTGGAATAATAGATACAGATATGAATAAAGGGTATTCAAAAGAAGACATTGATAATATAAAAGAAGAAATTCCTTTAAATAGAATTGGAGAAGGAATAGATATTGCAAAATGTGTAAAATGGATTATAGAAGATGAATATACTACTGGACAAGTAATTAAAATAGATGGTGGATGGTATTTATAAAAAATAAATCAGTATAAAATACTGATTTATTTTTTTATTCTTCTTCATTTACTTTTCTTTTATAATTTCCTGAAATAATTTTTGGGAAAAATTTAATTATTTTATATACTGCAAGTCTAACTTTTTTACTCCAAATATAAGTTTTTCTTAAACCTTTATGAACTTGCATTTCATTTTCACTAACAAATGTTAAACCTAACTCTTCATCTGCTATTTCTTCAACTTGTTCTGCTTTTTCAATAGGGAATATAAAGTTTTCTCCATTATTATTGTCCCATACATTATTTGTATTTCTAAAGCAAAGATTTAAAGTTTCAGCTTCAGCAACATCAATTTCACATTGGAAACCAAGTTCTGTTTTTTCCATTGGAACTTCAGTAACTCCGTCCCAATTTATACCAAAACCATAGTGCATATATAATTCTTCAGAACCTTCTTGAAATAAAGTTCCTACATAAGATATCTTCAATTTAGTATTTTCAACGACCTTATCTGTATTGAAAAATATGTTTTTAACTAATTCCATTTTATTTCCTTCCCTCTTAAAAAAGTTTTATCTTTAGTAAAATTATTATATTATTAATAATAATTTTATTCAAGTATTTTTGACATTTTTTTTTTATAAATTTAAAATTTTGCCGACTATTGTAAAATCTTGTTCTGGCAAAACATATACATCATCATAATTCTTATTATCTGGTTTCAAAGTTATTATATCTTTCCTAACTATAAATCTTCGAATTAGAAATTCACCATCATATTCAAAAAGACCAACTTCCTTATTTTTTAAAGGTGAGCATAGTTCAACATAAGCATAAGTATCTTTTTTTAAATATGGTGCCATAGAATCATCTTGAACTTTAAGTGCAAATGATGCAGTTTGTATTTCAGAAGGAACATCAATTAACTCTGAAATAGAATCAACTGCAGGAATTTTGCTATAAGAAATATGATCTAATAAATTATTTCTTTTTTGAGTAATTTGTAACTCCTTATCATAACAATTCATTAAATTTTGATAAGGTACATCAAGGGCTTTACTAATACTTTTTAAAGCTTTATGACTAGGGTTTCTTTCACCTTTTTCAATATGGGTAATATGACCTATGTTTATCTTTGTTCTTTTTGAAAGTTCAACTTTTGTAATATTCTTATCTTTTCTGATTTTTTCAATCATACTGCCTAACATACAAAAACAACCTCTTTTTACTAATATTTTACAATATTATATAAAGAAACCCATTATTTGTCTACCATTAATTAAAAATTTAATATAATTGTAATAATTGTAATATTGTAAAAAGGTTTAGTATATGATAGTATAAAAGTAGGAGAAAAATATGAGAAGAAGAGGAAATCTAAGAAGAAATAAAATTACAAAGCCAAAGCGAGATTTGAAGAAAATTGCTATTCCACTAGGAATAGTAGCTTTAATTGTGCTATTTTTTTCAATTATATTTTCTCTAATAAATATAGGTAATAGAAAAATAATAAATGGTGTAAAAATTGGAAATATTGATGTATCAAACTTGACACAAGAAGAAGCAATAGAAAAAATAAATGCATGGAAAAAAGATATTGTATTTAAAGATATAGATATTAGCTACGAAGATTATGAAGAAAGCATAAATGTTGAACAATTTAACCCAAAAATAGAGACAGATAGATTAGTTAGAAAAGCATGCAATATTGGGAAAACAGGAAATATTATTAAAGATAATTATGAAATATTACTTACTTCCATTTTTTCAAAGAGTATAAATTTAGATATAAAAGTCGATGAAGAAAAATTAAATAAGAAGATAGTAGAAATAAATTCGAAATTACCAGGAACATTGGAAGAAAGTAATTATTATATTGAAGATAATAATTTAATTATAAAAAAAGGTAAAGCAGGAATTGTTGTTGACGAAGATAATTTTAAAGATGAAATAAATTCAAAATTAATTAATACAAATAAAGAAATAAAATTAAAAGTTATAAATAGAAGTCCTTCTGAAATTAATATTGAAAAAATATATAATGAAATACATAAAGAAGTTCAAAATGCATATATTTCGCAAGATCCAACAGAAGTTCATCCAGAGGTAAATGGAGTAGATTTTGATATTTCAATAGAAGAAGCAAAGAAAAGTTTAGAAGAAGAAAAAGAAGAATATATAATACCTTTGAAAATAACACTTGCAGAAGTTACATTAGACGATATAGGAAAAGAAGCATTTCCTAATTTACTTGGAAAATTCTCAACTACATATAATGTAGAAAATGAAAATAGATCTACAAACCTAAAATTAGCTGCTGAGAAGATTGACGGAACAATAGTACTTCCAGGTGAAGAATTCTCATATAATAAAGTTGTAGGGCAAAGAACGATTGCAGCAGGATATAAAGAAGCAGCGGTATACTCTGGAGGTAAAGTTGTTGACGGTATAGGAGGAGGTATTTGCCAAATATCATCAACACTATATAATGCAGTCTTATATGCAAATTTAGAAGTAACGGAAAGATCAAACCATAGATTTTTAACATCCTATGTTGAAGCAGGAAGAGATGCAACAGTTTCATGGGGAACACTTGATTTTTGTTTTGAAAATACAAGAAATTATCCAATAAAAGTTGTTACTAGTGTAAAATATGGAGTTGTAACAGCTGAAATATATGGAACATATGAAGAAAAAGAATATGAGATAGAAATACAAAATGACTTAGATGAAGTACTTGAATATGAAACAACATATGTAAAAGACTATACTTTGGATGAAGGAATAGAAGAAGTAAAACAAAATGGATCTAATGGAGCAATAAGTACAACATATAAAATTACTAAATATAATGGAGCAGAAGTGTCAAGAGAAATACTATCATCAGATACATATAGTCCACTTGAAAAAATAGTAAAAAAAGGTATGAAGAAAACAACAGAAACGAGTGCACCAATGTTTGCAGATGGTAGTGAAGATGAAGAGGAGAATGAAGAAGAAATTCTTACAAAAGAAATAAATCCAGAATTATTAGAATTGATTAAAGAATTATAAAATAGAATTCATTATGAATTCTATTTTTTTTTGATAAAGCATATAATTGACAAAAAAAGGTTAAATGAATATAATCAAAATTATAAGGAGGTAATGTATATGAATAAAATAAGAATAGCAATTAATGGATATGGAAATCTAGGAAAAGGAATTGAAAAAGAAATTACAAAGTCTGAAGATATGGAACTTGTAGCAATATTTACAAGAAGAGATCCAAATACAATAAGCAATATATCAGATGTTCCAGTAATTAGTATAAATGAGATTGAAAATTGGAAAGATAAAATTGATGTTGTAATTATGTGTGGTGGATCTGCTACTGATTTGCCAGTACAAGTACCACAAATGTCAAAGATATTTAATACAGTAGATAGTTTTGATACACATGCAAGAATTCCAGAACATTTTGCTAAAGTAAATGAAAGTGCATTAAACTCTAAAAAAACATCTGTAATTTCAGGAGGATGGGATCCAGGAATGTTTTCAGTTATGAGAGTATATGCGGATGCTATACTTTCAAATGGTAAAACATATACATTCTGGGGTAGAGGCGTAAGTCAAGGACATTCAGATGCAATAAGAAGAATTAATGGCGTAAAAGATGCAAGACAATATACAATTCCAATTGAAGACGCAATGGAAAGAGTAAGAGCAGGAGAAAATCCAAATCTTACAGCAAGAGAAAAACATTTAAGAGAATGTTATGTAGTTGCAGAGGAAGGTGCAGATTTAGAAAGAATTGAAAAAGAAATAAAAACAATGCCAAATTATTTTGATGAATATGATACAACAGTTAATTTTATTTCAGAAGAAGAACTTAAAGCAAATCACAATAAACTTCCACATGGCGGTTTTGTAATACATAGTGGAGAAACAGGAGAAGGAAATAAAGAAATAATTGAATATTCTTTAAAATTAGACTCAAATCCAGAATTTACATCTTCTGTATTAATAGCACTTGCAAGAGCAACATACAGAATGAATCAAGCAGGACAATATGGAGCAAAGACAATATTAGATATTCCACCTGCATTACTTTCAAAAAAATCACCAGAAGAGTTAAGAAAAGAATTATTGTAATATAAAAAGGACAATTCAAAAAAAGAATTGTCCTTTATTTTATAAAAAATTAAGTAACTTAATTGACAAAATAATTAAAAGGAGCTATAATAAATAACGTTAGCATAAATACATGCACCACTAGCTCAGTTGGTAGAGCAGCTGACTCTTAATCAGAAGGTCCGGGGTTCGACCCCCCGGTGGTGCACCATAGAAATAGCAAGACTTTTAAAGTTTTGCTATTTTTTGATTTTTATGAAAATGTAACAATCGCGCCAACTTTGTAAAAATGTTTGCTGTATTTAAGAAATATTGTCTTATAAAACTAAAAATAACTGGTCAATTACAATTTAACCAGTTATTTTTAATATATTACCCCTCTGATTCTTTTTTACGTTTATTGTCTTCGAACTCTCCAATAGCCTTCGATATCCAGAATAATAATAGTAGTGCGTGGATTGGGGCTAACCCAAAAAGAGGAAAATTGATAATAAAACCAATTACAGTTCCAAGAAGAGTAGTAATTACTAAAATAATGAGGATAAGTTTATCAGTCATATATGATCTCCTTTTAGACAATGATGTAAAAATGATTACATTAAACCAACGAGTTACATGATATATATTATAAAAAACGATATATACATAAAAATCTATTACTTATAATAGACTATTGAATATATATTTTTTTATGATATAATTGATAATATTGTTAATAAGGAGGATAAATATGGAAGAATTTAACACAATAGAAAAATGTTTAGAATTATTTAAATCAGTAAATTGTATAGGAAAAGAAAATTTAATTTTTTTCGCTTATAAAGATAATGCTAAAGCAACAGGACCATCTGTTATGGTTGGAGGAGCTGTAGGTGCATTTGCTAGTGGTATGGTAAATGGTGCAGAGCATCCATATGATGGATTACTAATTAATAAAACAGAAGATGGTATTGGAATGTTTATGATAAAACAACCTGGAGTACCACTAACATATAAATTAGAAAAAATGGAATTACAAAAAGATAAATTTATTTTTTATAAAAATGAAGATATTAAAGAGATTAAAGTAAAAAAATTTGCTTTATTAAATAATAAAAAGAAAAGTATTTTCATAACAACAAATGATAAGAAAAAATATGTGTTATTTTCAGATGTTAATGAACCTAGATTACCATATCATAATGATAATTTTTCTAAATTCATTGAAAAATATTCTGCAAAATAAAA
The DNA here is from genome assembly GCA_017934475.1 of Clostridia bacterium. Taxonomy (GTDB): domain Bacteria; phylum Bacillota; class Clostridia; order TANB77; family CAG-508; genus UMGS1663. Next base: position 22,369 of record JAGBJN010000010.1, read on the forward strand.
GACAAATATTAGATTAAAGTTGTAAGATAAAAGTGGGCATATAAAAATATTTCCACTTTTTTTTTATCCAACTTGTTTACAATATTACAACATATTACAAAAACATATATTTTTGTGGAAATTTTTAAATATATAAGTTATAATATACATATATTTTTTTTTGAAAGGAGTATTTTAATGAAAGAAAATAGTCTAAAAATACAAAGGATAACAAGAACTTATAAAAATAAAAACATAAGAAAAATGAATTTTAGATTCCTTACAATTTTAACTATACTTACTATGGTATCTTATGGAATTATAGCAAATGTATGGAACAATAAAGTAGAAGCAACAACAAAAGATGTATATGATGTAATATTATTCTATGGTCAATCAAATATGATTGGATCAGCATTTGGTACACCAGAAACACGTCATGTAGGAAGAAAGATACAATTTGGAGGAGAAACAAATACAGATTTATCCATAGTTGAAAAAATTAGAAATTGTGCATCTGTAGATATGGAAATGCCAAGTGGAATAGCATATGAATATTTATATTACAAGGAAGATAGTTTCACTGAAAGAAATGATATAAGAGAAATAAAAGAAAAGTCTAATGGTTGGTGGACAACAGGGGAATATCTAAAATGGAATGGAACAGGAATAAATAAAGTAAGTGATGCTGATGCATTTGCAGGTGTACAAAATGCAGATACACATAAATCAAATGGAATGAATATGATTCCTCAATTTTGTAAAACATATAATGCATTAACAGGACATAAAGTTTTAGCTGTTGTGTGTGCGAAAGGATCACAGCCAATATCAGAATTTACATCTAATGGTAATATAGGAAAAGTAATGAATGAAAAATATAAAGCAGCTGTTCAATATGCACAAAGCAGAAGTGATTGGAAAGTTGAAAATTATTTTGCAGTTGCAATCCAAGGTGAAATGGATGTAGAATTAGTAAGAATAAATCAACAAACTGTAGAGGGATATAAACAAAGCTATGCAGATATAAAGGCTATGCTTTGTGATGTTAGAGGAATTTCAAAAATTGCTATAGTAGAAACAGGCTATGAGGTTCCTTATACTTTAGAAAGATATAGAACATATACAACTAGTATGGCAAATGTAAATGTAATTTATAATGCTCAAGAACAATTAATAGCTGAAAACCCACAAATTATATTAGGATCAAATTACCTTTATAATAGTTTTGTTCCAGATACAAAGGAAGATTACGATGCAAATTGTTTTACAAATGTAGCTTATACATATGATGGAGAAGTAAGAAATGGAAAAACATATGCGTTTAGAGAATTAAAGATTCCTTATGGAGAAGCAATGGCTAAAGCACTAGAAAGGGTAGATATAGGTGCTAGCCCTATAACTGGTGAAAAAAATAATGTTATTCACTTTACATCAGCATCACTTTCTCAAGTAGGAATGGAAGTTGCTACAAACTTGGCAAAATGTGTAGGTGAAGTAAATTTAAGATTATTAGAAAATAACACTGAAGTTACAAGTGGAACAACCTCATATTGGAATACTAAAACTCTTAGAATAAGTAGAACTGCAACTGAAGGAAGATTATCAGCTGAATCAGGAGATCCTTCAATCGCTACAGTAGTATTATGGGGAAATTATTTAACAATAATCCCTAGAAAAAGAGGAACAACAAATATTTGGGTTGCAAGTCATGGAACTGATACTTATAGAACAGAAGTTAAAATGTATACTTTAACTATATATTAAAAAAGGTAAGAAATTTTACTGTTTTGTAAATAAAGCTAAGAATGAAAAAGCACCTAGGAACTTAATCCTAGGTGTTTTAGTATGTAATCAGTTTGTGGGAAGTACTTTCCAATCAACATCTTCATCTGCAGGGACAAAAGCTGTATGATTGCTACCAAGTATTAATGTGGTAGTATAGGAGAAAGGCTCTCCTTCTGCATTTGGCCCAGCATAAGATGGAACTTCTCCATCTTCATTTACCTCCCATTTTTTAAGCGGAAGCTTACGCCCTGTTAAATGGGCTTCTCTTTTGTATTTATCCCATTTATATTCATTATACATCATAGCACTCTGCCGTTCCTGAGCACATTTTGCACAAATCTTGGGGGAAAGATCTTCCATTGGGTGCCATAATTTGACACCTGTTTTACCACAAAAAATACATTTGTAATTTTCGTCCATATTTTATCCTCCTTATTGGATTTGTAAAAACTGAAAATATTATATCATGTTTTACATAATTTGACAAGACAGGTAAAAATTTGATATTATATTATGAGTAAAAAATATAAATATAAGAAAAGGAGGATATTATGATTAAGATTTATAATACTGATTTGCAAACAAATAAAACAGAAGAAAGTCAAGAATATAATAAAGGCGCATGGATTAATATGACAGCGCCGACAGATGATGAAATTAAAAAAGTTTGTAGTAAATTAAAAATAAGTGAAGATTTCTTAAAATATCCTCTAGATAGTGAAGAAAAAGCCAGAATTGATATAGATGAAGAAGAAAAAACAGTTTTATTTATAGTGGACGTACCTGTAATAGAAAAACAAGATAAAGAAAAAGTATATTCTACGATGCCACTTGGTATGCTTGTGGTAAGAGATGATTTTTTTGTTACAATAAGCTTAAAACAAAATAAAGTAATTTCTGACTTAGAAAAATTAAAAGATGTATGTACTTATAAAAAGAGTAGATTAATTTTACAAATATTTTATAAAAATGCAGAATTATATTTAAATAACTTAAAGAAAATAAATAAAGAAACGGAAGTAGCAGAAAGTGTTTTAAAATCTTCATTAAAGAATAAAGAATTACTAAAAATGCTTAGTTTGGAAAAAAGTTTGGTATATTTCACAACATCATTAAAAGCAAATGAAATAGTAATGGAGAAAACATTAAGGGGCAAAATAATTAAGTTATATGATGAAGATGAAGATATATTAGAAGATGCAATCATTGAAAATAAGCAAGCTATTGAAATGTCAAAAATATATAGCGATATTTTAAATGGTACAATGGATGCATATGCATCAATTATTTCTAATAATTTAAATGGAGTAATGAAATTCTTAACATCAATAACAATTATTCTTGCAATTCCAACTATGATAGCAAGTTATTGGGGAATGAATGTTGATGTACCAATGCAATTTAGTCATAGTCCATGGGCATTTTATGTAGTAGTTGCAATATCTATAATACTTGGTTTAATTGCAATGATTTGGCTTAAGAAAAAAGATATGCTAGATTAATGTATAAATATAAATATTTTGAATATAATAATGATGAGAATAAGAAAAAGGAGAAAAGATTATGAAAATAATAGATATTATTGCTCTTATTTTAGTCATTGTTGGCGCTATAAACTGGGGATTAATAGGAATATTTAATTTTAACTTAGTAGAAACACTATTTGGTGGATTTTCTGTAATTAGTAGAATTGTATATATTCTAGTAGGAATTTCAGGATTATGGAGCATAAAAACCGTAGTAGAAAAATTATCATAAAAAACAACCTCTTTGAGGTTGCTTTTTTTATTTGATTATTTTTGCTTTTCTCGTTTTCTATTAATAATAGTTGAAATATTTAGATAAATCATATATAATATTATAGATAAAAAAAATAAGGAGGAAAATAAATGTTAAATGCAATAGGAGTAACAATTAGATTTGGAAAAAGAACATTATTTGAAGATGTTAATATTAAATTCAATAAAAGTTGTTGCTATGGAATAATTGGTGCAAATGGTGCAGGAAAATCAACTTTCTTAAAAGTATTATCTGGAGAACTAGAACCAAGTAAGGGTGAAGTTACAAAGGAAAAAGGAGAAAGACTTTCAGTATTAAAACAAGACCACTTTGCATTTGAAGAATATACAGTAATTGATACTGTAATTATGGGAAATAAAGAATTATATGATATAAAACAAGAAAAAGATGCTATATATATGAAGCCAGACTTTAGCGAAGAAGATGGAATGAAAGCAGCAAAATTAGAAGAAAGATTTGCAGAACTAGATGGATGGAATGCTGAATCAGATGCAGCTCAACTTTTGAATGATTTGGGTATAGATACAGAAAAACATTATAAATTAATGAGTGAACTAGAAGCTAAAGAAAAGGTTAAAGTACTTTTAGCACAAGCGTTATTTGGAAATCCTGATATATTATTATTGGACGAGCCTACAAACGACTTAGATTTAAAAAGTATTGCATGGCTTGAAGAGTTTTTAATTAATTTTGAAAATACAGTAATAGTAGTATCACATGATAGATATTTCTTAAATAAAGTATGTACGCATATTTGTGATGTTGATTTTGGACAAATAAAAGTATATCCTGGAAACTACGATTTCTGGTATGAATCTAGCCAACTTTTATTAAAACAAATGAAAGAACAAAACAAGAAGAAAGAAGAAAAAATAAAAGAATTACAAGCATTTATTGCAAGATTTAGTGCTAATGCTTCAAAATCAAAACAAGCTACATCAAGAAAAAAATCATTAGAGAAAATAGAACTTGATGAAATAAAACCATCAAATAGAAGATACCCATATATTGATTTTAAACCAGATAGAGAACCTGGAAAAGAAATACTAAAAGTAAAAAATATTTCTAAAACAATAAATGGTGAAAAAATATTAAATGATGTTTCATTTACAGTAAAAGAAAATGATAAAATAGCATTTTTAGCTGATAATGAAATAGCAAAAACAGTATTGTTCCAAATAATAGCTGGTGAATTAGAACCAGATGAAGGAAAAATAGAATGGGGAACAACAATTACAAATACATATTTTCCAAAAGATAATAACTATTTATTTGATCAAGATTTATCTATAACAGATTGGCTTCGTCAATATTCTAAAGATCCAGATGAAACATATGTAAGAAGCTTCCTAGGAAGAATGTTATTCTCTGGTGAAGAAGCTTTAAAATATGTTAAAGTATTATCTGGTGGTGAAAAAGTAAGATGTGTTCTTTCAAAAATGATGTTATCTGGTGCAAATATGCTTATAATGGATGAACCAACAAACCATTTAGATATGGAAAGTATAACAGCATTAAATGAAGGAATGAAGAAATTCAAAGGAAATATATTATTTACATCTCATGACCATCAATTAACTGAAACAGTTGCAAATAGAATAATTGATATTAAATTAGATAAAGTGGTTGATAGAGAAGTAACATATAACGAATATTTAGGAATTGAATAATGGGTATATCCCTAAGAAGAATGCATATTAAATATGCATTTTTTTGTTACGCAAGATATTGACAATAATAAAATATGATGATAAAATGCAAACAAATGTTCAGATATAAAAATAAATGAAAATATAATTAATTAATAAATATAGTAGGAACTTAATCTATAAAAAAAGGAGAAAAAGCGTGTTACCAAGCAATTTTTATAGTGATATAAGTAAAGTTTCTAATAGATTTGAGTTCGAAAAACATTTTAATTGGTTTATTCAAGTATTCGAATTAACTGATAAATCAAAAATGTTAAATAACAAAAAAATAAACAATTTACATCCAATAAGACCTAAAAAAGGTGAAATATATCTAATTGAATTTGGACAAAATGTTGGAAGTGAATTAAGTAATACACATATGGGAATAATAATTCAAGATTCAGCGAAAAATAATTATTCTAGTACAGTTATTGTAGTACCAATATCAAGCTCACCTAAAATATATGATACTCATGAGATTATATTATTTGAAGATTTAAAAAATGGATACTTAAATAAATTACCATCAAAGGCTAAAGTAGAACAAATGATATGTGTAGATAAAGCAAGACTAATACATAGAATTGGAGAATTGACGCCAGAGTTTATGAATAGGCTTGCAAGAAAAGTTTTAAAGGTTTTAGATATAAAATAAGAGTAGGCGCGTTGCCTACTCTAAATCAACCATACAACTATGTGTATGCAAGTTCCACAAATGTGGAAAATATTATTAAATACATTTTAACAAAAATATTTAATAATGTCAAACGTTTGATATATTTATTATATGCAAATTAGCTTAATATATAAGAAAAAAATGAAAAAGTATAGAAATATTTTTTGAAGTAATATATAATGCAAATATAAATAAAAAAAGTGAGGTACAGGAATGAATATTACAAAAATAATAGCAGAAGAATTAAAAGTAAAAGAAAGTCAAGTAGATGCAACAATAAAGCTTATTGATGATGGAAATACAATTCCATTTATAGCACGTTATAGAAAAGAAGTGACAGGTGGACTTTCAGATGAGCAATTAAGAGATTTAGGAGAAAGACTAAATTATTTAAGAAACTTAGAAGAAAGAAAGAAGGAAGTTGTAAGTTCAATTGAAGGACAAGGAAAACTTACAGATGAAATAGTAATTGCACTTGAAATGGCAAAAACTCTTGCTGAAGTTGAGGATATTTATAGACCATATAAACAAAAGAAGAGAACAAGAGCAACTATAGCAAAAGAAAAAGGATTAGAGCCTTTAGCTGAAATAATATATGCGCAAGAAGAAAAAACACCAATTGAAGAGCTTGCAAAAGAATATATAAAAGAAGTAACTGATAAAGACGGAAAAATAGATAAAGATAAAACTGTAGCAAGTGTAGAAGATGCAATAGCAGGAGCACTTGATATAATTGCCGAAAATATTTCGGATAATGCAGATTATAGAAAGAAAATAAAGAAATTAATTTATAGAGAAGCGGTTGTTGAAACAAGAGCAGCAAAAGAAGATGAAAAATCTAACTATGAAATGTATTATGAATTCAACGAAAAAGTAAATAAATTACCAAGTCATAGAATACTTGCTATAAATCGTGGTGAAAAAGAAGAATTCTTAAAAGTAAAAATTGAAAAGCCTGAAGATAGAGTTTTAGATATAATGGAAAAAGATATCTTAAAAGGAGAAAATCAATTTACAAATTACTTAAGAGATACTATTTTAGATAGCTGGAAACGTTTAATAGAACCATCAATAGATAGAGAAATTCGTTCAGATTTAACAGAAAAAGCAGAAGAACAAGCAATAAAAGTATTTGGACAAAACGCAAAACAATTATTACTTGGAGCACCACTTTTAGGATTAACAGTAATTGGATTTGACCCTGCATATAGAACAGGATGCAAAATTGCAGTTATTGACGAAACTGGTAAATTACTTGACACAACAACAATCTACCCAACAGAGCCACAAAATGATGTTGAAGGTGCAAAGAAAGTATTAATTGGATTAATAGCCAAATATAATGTAGATATGTTTGCAATTGGTAATGGAACTGCATCTCGTGAATCTGAAATGTTTGTTGCAGATGTAATTAAAGAAGTAAAAGAAAAATATGGAAAAGATGTGCATTATGCAATAGTATCAGAAGCAGGAGCATCAGTTTATTCAGCTTCAAAACTTGCAACAGAAGAATATCCAGATATAAATGTTTCTTTAAGAGGAGCAATTTCAATAGCAAGAAGATTACAAGATCCTTTAGCAGAACTTGTAAAAATAGAACCAAAAGCAATTGGTGTTGGTCAATATCAACATGATGTTGATCAAAAGAAATTAGGAGAAAGTTTAACAGGTGTTGTTGAAGACGCCGTTAATAAGGTCGGAGTTGATGTAAATACTGCAACACCATCACTTTTATCATATGTATCAGGAATAAACAAAACAATAGCAAATAATATTGTGAAATATAGAGATGAAAATGGTAAATTAAAAGAAAGAAAAGAACTTTTAAAAGTACCAAAGTTAGGAAAAGTTGCATTTGAACAATGTGCAGGATTTATAAGAATATTTAATGGAAAAAATCCATTAGAGATAACATCAGTTCACCCAGAAAGTTATGAAATTGCAGAAAAATTATTAGAAAATATTGGATACAAAAAGGATGATTTATTAAATAAAGATTCATTAAAAGAAATAAAAGAAAAACTTGCTAGAGTAAATGTAGCAAAAACAGCAACAGAACTTAATGTTGGTGAAATGACTTTAAAAGATATTATAGATGAACTTTCAAAACCAGGAAGAGATCCAAGAGAAGAAATGCCAAAACCAGTGTTGCGTTCTGATGTATTAAAATTTGAAGATTTAAAAATCGGTCAAATACTTACGGGAACAGTAAGAAACGTAATAGATTTTGGTGCATTTGTTGATGTTGGAGTAAAACATGACGGTTTAGTACATATTTCAGAAATGAGTGAAAAATTTGTTAGAAACCCATCAGAGATAGTATCTGTAGGTGATGTTGTAAAAGTTAAAGTAATTGATGTAGATATGGAAAGACAAAAAGTTAAATTAAGTATGAAAGTATAAAAATCAAAAATGTAAAGAAAAAATAATATTTAATTAAAAAATAAAGAAAAAAAGACTTCCGTAAATAAAAACGGAAGTTTTTTTGTAATATATTAGAAACATAAAAAAGCCTGTATTTACAACTAAATACTCCTATGAAATAATATTATTTAATAAAAAAAATAAATAAATATATATATATATGAGGAGTATCCTATGAAAAAATCAGTTTTTGAGAAAATAATTAGTTTATTATTAACTATTATGATGGTATTAAGTTATGTGCCACCATTAATTTCTTATGCAGAAGGAGATAGTAATACTAGTGTACCTACATTAGTATCTACACAATATGAGACAAATGATACTGTTGTAGCAGACTATGTAATTAAACCAGCGGGTGATTCTTCAATAGATATGTATTCAACTATTCAGGATACATTAAATGCTTGCTACGATCAAGGTGGTGGAACAGTATTTCTAGAGGAAGGAATATATTATATTTCAAGAAATATAACGATTCCAAAACTATGTACTTTAAGAGGTGATTATCAAGATCCGGACAAAAATACAGGAACACTAGAATATGGAACTATAATAGTTGCTGATGTAAATAACATTCAGTATAGTTCTTCAGATATGGAAAGAACAGGACTATTTAATTTATCAAATAGTTCTGGAGTTATTGGAATAACTGTATATTATAAAAATCAATCTATAACAAATCCAGTTGAGCAACCATGGACTTTCTATTATGGAAATAAAAATTTAATGACAATAAAAAACGTAACAATGATTAATAGTTACAGAGGAATAGGTAGATCAACAGCAGATGGTGGAAGAGATGAACCAGAGCAAGTACATGAAATGTTAATGATTGAAAACGTTAAGGGTACAGTTCTAATGAAAGGAGTTGTACTTCATAATTCATCAGATGTTGGAACAGTAACAGGTCTAAGTTTGCAACCAAATTATTGGTCAACTGCTAATTTATCTGCTTTAGGAGAAAGTGGAACAAAGCCATCAAGTGATACTATAATTTCAAAAATAAAATCAATGAATGGTAAAGGACTAATACTTACAGATATAGAACAACAACAATTTGCTAATATAACAATAGTTGGATATAAATATGGAGTTTATATTCCAAAAGATGATGGGGTAGAAGTAAAAATAAGAGCACATGGTAGTGGTTTGATGTATAATTTAAATATATCAAATTGTAACTATGGAATAATGGCAGAGGATGGACATGAACTTGACTGGAGATGTGGATATTATATTACAAATTCATATATTGAAGGAAGTGAATATGCTCTATATAACAAGGCTGTAAATCTTAACGGGAAAGCAGGAACTTTGCAATTAAATGATGTAACACTAAAAGGAAAAGTGGGAGGAACTGCACCTATTATATATTATTCAAAAGAAGCAGGAGACTATGTTTCAGTATATGATAAGGTAGGAAGCGGAAATGCTGACGGAATAATAAATAATACAGGAGATTTTTCAAACTTTAATTTAGATAGAAAAACAAAAACTTATGGAAATAATTTTATGGCAATTGAAGCAGGAAGTTCAGCAAGTATAATAAATGCAGCTTTAGATTACGTTGGAAGCAATGGTGGAGGAGTAGTATACTTAAAATCAGGATTGTATGAAATAAATCAAACAATAGTTGTTCCAGAAAATACAGAATTAAGAGGTGTTTCAGGAGTATCATCTAGAATTGCTGGAACAGGGGAAAAATACGATACTGCAGGTAGTGTAATAGGAGGAGACTTGCTTGGTACAGTTATAAATGTAAAAACTACAAATTCATCAGCTGTTAATTTAAACGGTGATAATTCAGGAGTATCAGGAATTTTATTCGCATATGAAGATAATATAGAAAATGTTCAGAAAGCAAATTATGAATATTCATCAAATGAATGTACAATTATAAGTCATGGTAAAAAAGGAGTATACATCAAAAATGTAACAATTATAGGTTCTTCACATGGAATTGGTTTAGATAATTGTGATTATTATACAATATCAAATTATGTTACAGGTGTATTTGAACAAGGAATATTAATAGTAGGCGGAAATAATGGTTTAATAGAAAACTGTTTACAAAATTCAACAGTACTTTCACTTAATGGGTTATATGACTTTAATGGTGGTTATTTTGGAAATTTACTAGATATTACACATGATAAATTAATTAATATATATTTACAAAATGCTAAGAATGTAGAAATGCTAAATACATTTGCATATGGGGCTAATAAATTTTTGGTTTCTATTGGATCAGAATCATATCTGATTAATTCAGGACTAGATGGTTATCCAGCATGGTTAGAGTATCAGAATGGAATAAATACAAGTATTAAATCTCCAAGATATATGTTTTATTTTGATGGAAATTCACGCTCTGATAGTATGATAGTAAATGCTCTAAGAATTAATGGAACTTATGGTGTTTCTCAAGTAAATGGAGATTATGGTTCAAATAATGTAGGAATATATAATAGAGGAAGCCTTGGACCTAATAGAGGAAGTCTTCTTGAACCTGAATATGAAGGAGAGAGAGAAAACGACTTAAGAAGTGATATATTCAGAGCAGATGATTGGACTGTAAAACAATATAACGATACCAAAATTGAAGCAAATACTGACTTCAGTGGTAGTTCTAATATGTTAAATGTAACTAATAAAAAAGATACACCTTATTACAGTGTAAATACAGAAATAGATGAATTAAACTACAGTACTGTAGGAGGAACCTCAATACCAACAATTGAAGGAAGAGAAGAAGGAATATATACTGTATATTACTATATACCAGAAACCAATGGCTATTATGAAAGAAAAGGAAGCGTAAGTGTTACAATTGAAGATATTGTAGAATTAGAAGCAACGGTAAGTTATAATCCAACAACTTTAACAAATCAAAATGTAACTGCAATAATTACGGCGAATAAAGAATTACAAGAAATAAGTGATTGGGTATTATCAACTGATAAGAAAAAGTTAACAAGGACATATAAAGGAAATGTAAGTGAGACGGTAACAATAACGGATTTAGCAGGAAACACAGAAAATGTAGAAATATCTATAACAAATATAGACAAAGAGCCACCAGCAGCAAATATTTTTTATAGTACAACCGAGTTAACAAATGAAGATGTAACTGTAAAGATTATAGCATATGAACCTTTACAAGATGTAGAAGGTTGGGAAAAATCAACTAATGGAAAAATATTAACAAGAACATATGACAGAAATACAGAAGAAACAGTAACAATAACGGATTTAGCAGGAAATACAGAAACTAAAACAATATCTATATCAAATATAGATAAAGAGTCACCAACGGCAAATGTAAGTTATAATATAACAAATCCTACTAATGATAAAGTAAAAGCAATAATAACAGCGTATGAAGAAATTCAAGAAGTAGATGGATGGATATTATCAAGTAATAAAAAAATATTAACAAGAGAATATACAGAAAACACAACAGAGACAGTAACAATAAAAGATTTAGCTGGAAATGAAACAACAGTAACAGTAAAAATAACAAACATAGACAAAGAAGCGCCAACAGCAAATGTTAGCTATAGTACATTAGAACCAACTAATGGTAATGTAACAGCTACAATAACAATAAACGAAGAAATACAAAATGTAAATGGTTGGACAATATCAAGTAATGGAAAAGTATTAACAAGAGAATATGCAGCAAATGTAGAAGAAACAGTGACAATAAAGGATTTAGCTGGAAATACAACATTGGTTGAAATAAAAATTTCAAATATAAATAAAGAAGGACCAACAGCAACAGTAAGTTATAATACTTTAGAATTAACGAATCAAAATGTTACAGTTACAATCACAGCTAATAAAGAATTACAAGATGTAAATGGCTGGACAAAATCAAATGATGGAAAAGTACTAACAAAAGTATATACAGCAAATATAAGTGAAGAAGTAATTATTAAAGATTTAGTAGGAAATCAAACAACAGTAACAGTAACAATAACAAATATAGATAAAGATGCACCTACAACAAGTATAAGTTATAGTAATTTAAATCCGACAAATGGAGATGTAACAGCAACAATCACATTAAACGAAGCAGTTCAAGAGGTAAAAGGTTGGACAAAATCGAGTGATGGAAAAGTATTAACAAAAGCATATACATCAAATGCTACTGAAATAGTAGTAATAAAAGACTTAGTAGGAAATCAAACAACAGTAACAATAACGATAACAAATATAGATAAAGAAGCACCTACAACAAGTATAAGTTATAGTACTATAAATCCAACAAATGGAGATGTAACAGCAACAATCACATTAAATGAAGCAGTACAAGATGTAAGTGGCTGGACAAAATCGAGTGATGGGAAAGTATTAACAAAAGTGTATACATCAAATACTACTGAAAGAGTAGTAATAAAAGACTTAGTAGGGAATCAAACAACAGTAACAATAACAATTTCAAATATAGATAAAGAAGCACCTACAATAAGCATAGATTATAGTATTGTAGAACCAACAAATAGTAGTGTAACAGCAACAATAACAGCAAATGAAGAAATACAAAGCGTAACAGGTTGGTCATTATCAAACGATAAAAAGAAATTATCAAGGATATATACAGCAAATACAAATGAAACGATAGAAATAAAAGATTTAGTTGGAAATACTGTAACAGCAAAAATTATCATAAATAATATAGATACAACTGCGCCAGTATTAAGTGTAAGTTATAGTACTACAGAGCCAACAAATGGAAATGTAACAGCAACAATAACAGCAAATGAAGAAGTACAAGATGTAAATGGTTGGACAAAGTCAAGTGATGGAAAAGTATTAACAAAAACATATTCAAATAATGTATCTGGAGAAAAAGTTGTTGTAAAAGACTTGGTAGGAAATGAATCAACAGCAACAATAACAATTGCAAATATAGATACAGATGCACCAGTATTAAGCGTAAGTTATAGTACAACCAATATAACAAATCAAAATGTAACAGCAACAATAACAGCAGATAAACAACTACAAGAAGTATTGGGATGGAACTTATCAAATGATAAAAAATCATTAACAAAAGAATATACAGAAAATATAACAGAAACAGTAACAGTAACAGATTTAGTAGGAAATACATCAACAGTAACAGTAACAATAGGAAATATAGATAAAACTGCACCAACAGCAACAGTGAACTATAGTACAACCAATATAACAAATCAAAATGTAACAGCAACAATCACAGCAGATGAACAATTACAAGAAGTTACAGGATGGAGTCTATCAGATGATAAAAAGGTATTAACAAGAACATATACTGAAAATGCAAATGAAAATGTAATAATAACAGACTTAGCAGGCAATAATACAAATGTTATAATATCAATAGTTAATATAGATAAAGAAGCACCAATACTAAATGTAAGCTATAATCCAATAACAGCAACAAATGGAAATGTAACAGCAACAATAACATCAAATGAAGAAGTACAAGAGGTAATTGGTTGGTCATTATCAAATGATAAGAAAATATTAACAAAAATATATTCAAATAACATATCTGGTGAAAAGGTTGTTGTAAAAGACTTAGTAGGAAATGAATCAACAGCAACAATAACTATAACAAATATAGACACAGATGCACCAATATTAAATGTAAGTTATAGTACAACAAATCCAACAAATCAAAATATAACAGCGACAATTACAGCCAATAAAGAACTACAAGAAGTTACAGGATGGAATTTATCAGATGATAAAAAAATACTAACAAAAGAATATACAGATAATACAACAGAGATAGTAACAGTTATGGATTTAGTTGGTAATTCATCATCGGTAACAGTAACAATAGATAATATAGATAAAGAAGCACCTATACTAAATGTAAATTATAATCCAACGATAAGAACAAATGGAAATGTTGAAGTTACAATTATATCGAATGAACAATTACAACAAGTAGATAATTGGATATTATCAAATGATAAAAAAGAATTAACAAAAACATATACAGAAAATGTAGATGAGATAGTAATTGTTAAAGATTTAGCTGGAAACAGTACAGAAGTAAAAATTGTAATAAGTAATATAAAGAAACCAAGCAAAGGCGATTTAAATGAAAATGAGCAAATAGATTTAGGAGATATTTTAATATTACAAAGACATATAGCTCAAACTAATTCAAGTGAAGTTGCAAGTAAACATTTAGATTGGAAATTATCTGAAGAAAAAATAAGAAAAGCAGACTTAAATAATAATGGAAAAGTGGATATTGGAGATATATTGATATTACAAAGATACATAGCGGCCAATAATGATAATGATATTGCAGCAAAACATCCAGCTTGGTTAGAGATTTAAAACCAAAAGAAGGTTTATACTTATTTTATAAGTTAAATCTTCTTTTTATTTTATTATTTTGCATTAACTTATTTAGATAAAAAAATATTGTAAAAAAAATATTTATGTTATAAAATTAAAACATAAAATAAATTTGGAAGGAAAAGAAGATGAAAAACAAATTAATATCAAGTTTTTTAATAATATTTGTATTATTAAGTATATGCGGAATAAACAATATCTATGCAGATACAGCAATTTGTGAATTTGATCCAAATGTCCCTAGTATAGTAGAACCAGGAAAAGAATTAATTATTCCAATTTTTTTGAAAAACATAACAGAAGGAATTTCAGGAGTTGGATTTACATTTAATTACAAAGATTCATTGTTTGATTTTGAAAGCGTAACAGCAGAGTCAGGGTGGACTGTGAGTAGAATAGAAAATTCATATACAATACTAACAGAAACACTAGAGTCAACAACAAATGCTGGAAAAATAGCAACAATAGTTTTAAAAGCAAAATCTACTATTAAAACTACAACAACAGAAACAGTAACATTTACAGCAATAGAAACTTCTAAAGATGATGCAACAACAGTTAACTTAAATTCAATATCTAAAAATATAAGTATACAAGTAAGCAATAATGGAGAAACAGAAGAAGATAATAATAATGAGAATACAATAGATGACGGAACAAGAAATGATAATAATAAAGAAAATACAACAGATGGTGAAACAAGAAATGATAATAATAAAGAAAATACAACAGATGATGAAACAACAAATAATAATGATAACGAAAATACAACAAATGGTGGAACAAAAAATAATAATGATAACAAGAACACAACAAAAGATGAGGGAAAAACGGAAGGAAAAATTCCTCAAACAGGAGAAGAAAAAATTATAATATTTGCAGCAATTGCAGGATGTGTAGCGGTAGGAATAGCAACATTTGTATTTTATAAGAAAACAAAATAAAAGAAATCCACATTTATTTAATTAAATGTGGATTTTTATTATCTAAAATTAAAATTCAAAGAATTTATTTATTCCTGTATTATCAAATTTATGCATTATACTATGTATTTTATCTGATTCATTATTTAAAATATCTAAAAAAATACTTGTTATTTGTGGATCAAATTGAGTGCCAGAGCCTTTTGCAATTTCACTTTTAACAATTTCTAAAGGTAAGGCTTTTCTATAAACTCTGTCTGAAGACATTGCATCAAATGAATCTGCAACAGAAACTATTCTTGTTAATAAAGGAATTTCCTCTCCTTTTAAGCCTTCAGGATAACCACTACCGTCATATTTTTCATGATGATATTTGACAATAGGTATAATATTATTAAAAGTAGGAGAATGAGATAAAATATCTGAACCTATAAATGTATGTTTTTTCATTTCAATATATTCTTCATCAGTAAGTTTTGTATCTTTAAATATTATTTTTGTAGAAATTCCAACTTTACCAATATCATGATAAAAACTACCTAAGCGAAGAGTTTCCATATCTTCATTACTTAAATTTAATTTTTCACCAATAAGTGAAGCATAAGATGCGACTCTGTCAGAATGTTCTTTTGTATATATATCTTGCTCATGATCGACATGATTAAAAAATTTTAAACATTCATTGCATTCAAAATCAAATTTTTTATAAATATTTGAGTAATCATATTCCATAAAATCACCTCTTTACACAATAATATTATACATCAAAATAGTAATTTTGGCAACGGAATGATTAAAGTCAAAATTAGTGGGAAAAATGAAAATAGGTGATGGATATGTATAAATATAAAAAAGCGTCAAAAGGTACATTTAAGAATTTAATAACTATTTTTGGAATAATGATTTTAACAGCGATTATAAGTATCTCGATGTATAAAATATATGAAGGAATAGAAATAGATACATATATGGTACAAGCATATGAAGCAGAAAAAACGATTGCAACTGTTGAAGATAAAAAGAAAAAAGGCAGTGAAGTAGCTGATGTTGTAGAAAATGTTACATCATGTGTAGTAGGAATATCTAAAATAAAGAATACTGGAAATACAATTTTTTTAAAAGATAGTGCAACTTCTCTTGGACTAGGTACAGGAATTATTGTGTCTGAAAATGGATATATTCTTTCAAATCAGCATGTTACAGGAGATAAATATACCAATTGTTATATAACACTTGAAAATGGAAGAACATATACAGCAAATGTAGTGTGGGCAGATAATGGATTAGATTTATCTATATCTAAAATAACTGCGAAAAATTTACCTTATGTTACATTTGGAGATTCAGAAAACATAAGAGTAGGAGAAGAAGTTTATGCGATAGGAAATCCAATAGGTTTTGAATTTCAAAGAACAGTAACTTCAGGAATAGTAAGTGCTGTCAATAGAACAGTAAGAATAGATGAGAATGATACAAGTGTATATATGGAAAATTTAATTCAAACAGATGCAACAATAAATCCTGGAAATAGTGGAGGACCTTTAATTAATTTAGATGGAAATGTAATTGGAGTAACTTCTGTGAAAATAACATCTGCCGAAGGAATAGGTTTTGCTGTTCCAATTAATATTGTAAAACCAATAATAGAATCATTTTTAAAAGAAGATAAATTTGATGAAGCTAATTTAGGTATATTTGCTTATGATAAAGAAATAATACCGTATTTAGAAGAAAAAATAGATAATGTAAAGGGAATTTATGTAGGGCAAGTAGCACTTGATTCTCCTGCATATAAATCAGGTATAAAAATAGGTGATAAAATTACTAAAATAGATAATTTAGAATTAAATAAAATGTGTGATTTAAGATGTTATATTTATTCAAAGAAGCCAGGGGATGAAGTAACTTTAAATATAATTAGAAATGGAAAAGAAGAAAAAATAGGAGTTATACTGGGTGGTAGGTAAAAATTGACTTTTAAGGGCAAAGAGTGTATAATTTTGCTATATTAAAGGAGGAATAATTATGAAACTAGCAATTATTTGTAGTTTAATTTTAAGCATTATACACTCTATTTTATTTTTTGGTGAGGACTGGGGAATATCAGTATTATTATTTGCAATATCTGCAGTGTTTATATTTATATTCGTACTAGGTAAAAATGGAAAAATAAAGAAAAAATCACCATTAATACTTTCAGTTCCAATAATATTACTAAGTGCAACATACTTATTATTTAATAATATGTTTTTTGCAATAATGAACTTTTTTGTAATAATATCATTATTCTTAATAATGATTATATGGGCTTGTACAGGTGAACTTAATCCAATTAAATTATTAAAAAATATGTGGATATTATTCTTTGCACCAGTTACAGAAATAGCAGAAGTTGCAAAAGAATTTTCAAATAACTTCCATGTTGAAAAAACACCTGGAAAAGCTAAAAATCCTATAGCATGGAAAATAGTAAAAGCATTATTAATTTCATTACCAATTGTAATAATAGTTGTTGCTTTACTTGTTGCAGCAGATGATACATTTGGAGTAATATTTAAAGATATAGTAAATGCAATATTTAGTTGGATAAATATTGGAACAATATATAAATTTGCTATCAGAATAGTATTTGCAGTATTATTAACAATCTATTTTGTAGGCGCAATACTAAAAGTAACAAGAGGAAAAATAAATAATGATGTAAAACCAGGTAGAAAAGGTTTAAGAATTGAGGGGATGACTTTAGGATTTCTTATTACTTTCTTAAATATAATTTATTTTATATTTACAGGAATCCAAGTTATGCATATAGTTCAGCAAATAAATGTAAGTGATATTACAAATTATGCAGGATATGCAAGAGAAGGATTCTTCCAACTAATGGTCGTATCATTTATAAACTTTATTATAATACTTCTTTCAAAATTAAATAAGAAAGAAATGGGAGTAGGATCTAAATCTTACATAAAATCAATGAATTTTATACTAGCATTATTTACAGTAGTATTACTTGTAACATCTGTTATAAAAATGACATTATATGCACAAGAATTTGGATATACATTCCTAAGAATACTTGTATTTGTTACACAAATAACAGAGTTATTATTAATACTTCCAACACTTGTATATATAATTAGTGATAAATTTAAAGTAGCAAAATGGTATTTAGGAATAATAGTAATAATGTATGTATTATTTAACTTCATGAATGTAGATTACTTTATAGCTAAACAAAATATCGATAGATATTTAAATAATGAAAATGCACAGACAAGAAAATTAGATTTTGAATATTTAAGAAAACATACATCAGCAGATGCAATACCACAAATTACAAGACTTTTAAATGATAAAGATGAAAAATTACAAAGAGAAGTAAATAATTACTTATATACACAAAAAGAAAATATAAATGAAAAAGAAATGACATGGCAATCATTTAATATATCTAGATTTATAGCAAAATTAGAATTAAATAAATATAATTTAGAATATAAATATTATAATAGTTATAATAATAGAAAAAATAATACGATATATGAGAAGGGTAATAATAATTATTATGATGATGACTATGACTACGACTATGACTACGACTATGATTACGATGATTATTATAATAACAATTATTATTCAAATTATTATACAGATTTATAGAAATAAGAATAATACCTCTAATATTGGTAAAAATACCATTATTAGAGGTGTTTTTTATGGATAAATCATTATGGATAAATTTAGGAATAGATAAAAAGAAAAATTATAATAAATTAGAAGGTGAACAAGAAGCGGAAATAGTAGTAATAGGCGGAGGATTGACAGGACTTACAACAGCATATTATTTGGCTAAAGAAGGAAGAAAAGTTATATTAGTAGAAAAAGATGAAATATGTAATCATACAAGTGGCAATACAACAGGAAAAATAACAAGTCAGCATGGATTATTTTACAATTACTTATTACAATCTAATGGGAGAAAAGAAGCAAAGCACTATTTAGAAGCAAATGAAGAGGCGATAAAAAATATAAAAAAAATAATAGATGATGAAAATATAGAATGTGATTTTGAATATCAAGATAATTATGTATTTATACAAAAAGAAGAAGATATAGAAAAAATAAAGAAAGAACAAGAGGCTTTAGAATATTTAAGTTTTAATTCTGAACTAGTAAATGAAATAGAATTGCCAATAAAAAATACGAAAATGTTAGGAGCAATAAAATTTAAAAATCAGGCACAGTTTAATGCATATTTATATGGAATAGGACTAGCAGAATGCATAGAAAAATATGGTGGTAAAATATATGAAAATACAAAAGTACTTGATGTAAAAAAAGAAAATGATAATTATGAAATAATAACAGAAGAAGGAAAAATTAATTGTAAATTTATGGTTATCGCTACTCATTACCCTATAATAAATGCACCACGGATTTTATTTTATGAAAATGTATCAAGAAACTTCATATTTAATTACAATTGAAACAAAAGCACCATTATTTAATGGAATGTATATAAGTGAAGGTAATACTGAAACAATTTCATTTAGAACAACAAAAATGGGAGATAAAAGAGTAGTAATTATTGGAGGAATGCAGCATAAAACTGGTGCAAAAATAGATTTAAAGAACAGTTATAAAAGATTAGAAAATATAGCAAACGAAATATACCCTGGATCAAAAGTATTATTTAGATGGAATACAGAAGATTGTATTACATTAGATAAAATTCCCTATATTGGTGAATTTTCAAATTTATGGCCCAATGTATATGTAGGTACAGGTTATAAAAAGTGGGGAATGACTAGTTCAAATGTTGCTGCAAATATCATAAAAGATAAAATATTAGGAATAGAAAATAAATATGAAGATGTATTTACTTCAACTAGAGTTAAACCTTTAAAAAATTATAAAGAATTTGGAAATATGTTAAAAGAAGTAGTTTATTCAGAAATATTAAATAAACTTAAAAATATTGATGAATATATAGAAGATGTAAAACAAGGAGAAGGAAAAATTATAGAAGTAGATGGAGAAAAAGTAGGTATTTATAGAGATAAAAATGGAAAAATATTTGCTGTAAAACCATATTGTAGTCACTTTGGTTGCGAATTATCATGGAATAATTTAGAAAATACATGGGATTGTCCTTGCCATGGATCAAGATTTACTTATGAAGGAAAATCGATATATGACCCATCTATAAAAGATTTAGAAAGAATAGATATTTAATATAATTATAACTTTGAAATATCCAAAATTGTAGGAAAACATAAAAAAATAATTAAAAAGTATTGATATTTATAAAAAAATGTGTTATTATATTAAAGCAGTTGGATATTTCGAGGTGTAGCGCAGTTGGTAGCGCGCGTGGTTTGGGACCATGAGGTCGCAGGTTCGATCCCTGTCACCTCGACCATATTTAGAAGAATTCGTAAGAGTTCTTCTTTTTTTATTATATTAAGCAAATACAGGTATTTCAATATATTGAACAATTTCATCAAATCAACTACTCAAAATTATTGTAAAAATAAGGCTTGTATGATATATTAAAACTCAGAAATAAATAGAAATATAAAGATATATTAAAAATAAAAAAAAGATTTTATGAGGAAGTGATTAAATGGAAGAATTAATAAAAGAATGTAATTTAGGAACAACAATTAAAAGTATAGTTAAAATAACTGGTGGATTATCTCATAGAATGTATAAAGTTGTAACAGATAAGGGGACCTACGCTATTAAAGAATTAAATAGTGGTATTATGAAAAAAGATACAGCTTATTCCAATTTTTTATTTGCTGAAAAATTTACTGATTTAGCTAAAGCAAATGGTATTCCTGCAATTGGAACAATTAAAATTGGTAATGATATTATGAAGAAAATTGATAATAAATATTATATGATTTTTGAATGGATTGAAGGTACAATATTAAAATCAGAAGATATTGAAGAAAAACATTCAGAGATAGTCGGTAAATTATTGGCTAAAATACATAATATAGATTCTTCATCAATCGATGATGATAATAGAAAACATATAAATACAAAAATGTATGATTGGAATGAGTATATTTCTATTGTAAGTGAACAAAATAAGCCATATTTTCAATTATATAAAGATAATATTGATTTATTATATGATCTAAATAAAAAATCAAAAGAAGCAATCGAATATGCAAATAATAATTTAGTTATAAGCCATAGAGATTTAGATAGAAAAAATATAATGTGGCAAGGAGATAACCCATATATTATAGATTGGGAAGCAAGTGGATATATTAATCCAACATTAGAATTAATTCAAGTTGCATGGTATTGGTCAGGTGGAGATATTGAAAAAATTGATTATAATAAATTTGAAAAAGTAATAAAAAGTTATAAGGAAAATTATAATGGTTATATAGATAGTAATATTGATGTATTGATTCATGCAGATATTTATTCTGGACTTGAATGGATTGATTACAACTTAAGAAGATCTTTGTGCATTGGACATGATTATGATGAAGAAGAAGTTCATCTAGCTGAAAATGAAGTAATTCAATCTATAAATGAAATAAAATATAATGTTAGTCAATTTAATAAAATGACAGAAATATTAAAAAAAGTTGATTGATTGTAATTTTTTTATGTTTCGAGATTTGTGTTATTGTAAAATAAAAAATAGTATGAAAAAAGCAGCAGAGATAAAATTTCTCTACTGCGTTTTTATTATTCATCATATTGTTTTACTGTAAATCCACTTGTGCCTGTACCTGTAAACATATTGCTGTGATTTGATCCTGCTTTATATGTTGGTGTTTGTTCTACGTAAACTTTTGTTAAACTACTACTTTGACGGAGCATATTAGCACAATCTGAACAATTTGATAAATCAAGATGTCTAAAATCTATTGTATTAATTGATGAAAAACCAAACATTGCATTTGCATTATTTAAATTTGCTGTATTCCATTTACTTAAATCTAATTCTGTTAGATGATTACATCCATAGAACATTGATTTCATTGTTGTAACACTTGATGTATCAAAACTAGAAATGTTTAATGTACTTCCACCAAATTTACAAGTATAAAAAAACTAAAAATACTTAGGATAACAGGAATTTACTAAATATAGTACGTTACAGGGTGTTTTACATTTTCATTATTTTTTAATTACGCTTTTATTACACAGAACATATTAATTAAGAAAATCACAGTTATTGTAAATATGTGGATTGTATGATATACTTTTGCAAGAAAATGAGGAGATTATATGAGAAAAGAAATAGAAAAATATAAATGAAAACTATGATATATTACAAGAAAATCCATGGGAAAAGAATCCAAATTTTACAACATACAAACATAAAGATAATAAAAAATGGTTTGCATTAATAATGGAAGTTCCTTATGAAAAAATAAATGTAGATAAAGATGGATTAGTAGAAGTTGTAAATTTAAAGAACATACCTGAAATGATAGGCGGATTGAGAAAAAATGATGGAATATTACCTGCATATCATATGAATAAAGAATATTGGATAACAGTTTTACTTGATGGAACAGTAGAAAAACAAACAATTTTTAATTTAATTGATATAAGTTATGATTTAACAAAAAATAAAAAAAATAAAGAAAAGAAAACAAGGAGTATAATATGTCAAATTTATATATAATAACAGGTCCTGCTGGTGTAGGAAAAAGTACTATTTCAAAAAAAATAGCAGAATTAAAAGAAAAGTCTGTACTAATTGAGGGAGATGAAATATATCATCAAGTAGTTGGTGGATATATTCAAGCGTGGAAAGAGGGAAATCATTTAGAAACATTTTGGAAAGTATGTATAAATACTATAAAAATATATTTAGAGGATGGATATGATGTTATATTTAATTATATAATATCACCTAAAGACATTGAAAAGATAAAAGAAGAACTTAAAAAATATTCTATAAAATTTGTTGTACTATTAGTAGACGAAAAAACATTACTTGCAAGAGATAAAGAAAGACCAAGAGATTGTCAAATGAAAGAACGTTGTATTATTTTATTAAATAATTTTAAAAATAAAAATTATAATGAAAATAATATAATAGATACATCTAATTTAACAATAAATGAAGTAATAGAAATTATAGAAAATGAAGATAGATTTATTATTTAAAGAATAATAAATTTCATGAATTCTCACTTTGTGTCCTTTTAATTTTTATATGAAGAATATAAAATTGACACTAGAAAGGAGGAAAATATGAATCAAGAAAAAATAGGAGTATTTATAGCTAATTGTAGAAAAGAAAAAAAGTTAACACAAGAACAACTAGCTGAAAAATTAGGAGTATCAAGTAAAAGTGTTAGTCGTTGGGAAAATGGTAAAACAATGCCAGATTATTCTTTATTAAAAGATTTATGCGAAATATTAGGTATTAATATAAATGAACTTTTATCAGGCGAAAGAATAAAAAAGGAAGAAATACAAATACATACTATTGAAAATTTAGATTCTATTTTAAAAGAATATTATAAAATGAAAAAACAAAAAGATTTTTTTAAATTTTTTACAATACTAATTTCAATGACTTTACTATGTGTATTAATAGTTATCATGATTTATGTTGCTATGTTGCTTGGTGGAATATTTATTATTGGACTAGGATTTAATGATAAATACGATATAACAACAGATATAACTAAATATCAAGAAGTTATAGGGAAAAATGCAAAAGGACAATATGAAAGTAAATGGGGAGTAAGTGAAGAAATATTTCCAAGTGAAATAAGTGACAAAAACGTATCTGATTTTAAAATGGTTTATTATGATCCATGGGATAAACAATTCTTATCTTATTTAGTAGTAAATTATAATGAAAAAGAATATGAGAAAGAAGTTAAAAGATTAAATGATTATGGAATAGAAGATTATGTAGGTTATTATGGAGTAACAGGATTTGAAAATTACAAATTACTTGCAATGGAATCTGATCCATATTATGGATTTATATATGCTATTACTGATGGAAAAGAAAAAATAATATATGTAGAAATTATTTTCTGTAATAATTATATGGATATAAAATATGCAGAACAAATACCAAATGAATATTTACCAGATAATTTTGATGCAAAAATAGATAATAAATACAATTATAAAGATATTTAAGAAGAGTTCATAAGAATTCTTCTTTTTTGATAAAATAAAAAAAGAAGAAAAAATGTGTAACAAAATAAAAAATAATGTACCTTATATTATAGAAGGAGGTAAAAAAGGTTATGCAGAATATTGAAGAAATATATAAAGAATATTCTACATCTGTTTACAAATACTTATTCTGCTTAACGCAAAATAAGGAAATTGCAGAAGATTTAACTCAAGAAACATTTGCATATGCTGTTAAAGATATCAAAAAATTTAGAGGAGAATGTAAATTATCGGTCTGGTTATGCCAAATTGCAAAACACTTGTGGTATAAGGAATTAAAAAAGAAAAATAATAATATATCTCTAGAAGATATTAATGAAAATGTTTTATATGATGATAATTTAGAAGAAAATTATTTAAAAAAGGAAGACAGAATAAAGGTATTTAAGGATATGCAAAAACTAGATGAAAAAACAAGAGAGGTAATGTACTTAAGATTAATAGGAAACTTAAGTTATGAAGAAATAGGAGAGATATTAGGAAAAAGTTCTAATTGGACAAGAGTTACTTTTTATAGGG
This sequence comes from Clostridia bacterium, assembly GCA_017934475.1. Classification (GTDB taxonomy): domain Bacteria; phylum Bacillota; class Clostridia; order TANB77; family CAG-508; genus UMGS1663. The sequence goes on from JAGBJN010000010.1 coordinate 47,727, forward strand.
CAAAACAAAAAATAAAGGAGGAAAATAAAAATGATAAATAAAAAAGAATGTGAAATAGTACAAGATTTACTATTTAATTATTCAGATGATTTATTAAATCCAGAATCAAAAAAATTAGTTGAAAATCATTTATTAGAATGTAAAGAATGTCAAAATAAATTAACACAAATAAAAGAAGATAATAAAAAATATAATAATAAAGAAAAAATAGAAATAGACTATTTAAAAAAAGTAAGAATAAAATCAAAAATAAAATCATTACTTATGACATTAGCGATTATATTTATTATAGTATTTGTATATTATTTTATTAAATTTATTAAAATAAATGATATTATAAGAAAATCAGAAGAGTATTCAAAGTCTAACAATTATTATATTGAAAGAATTGAAATTTCTGATGGTGTAGCATTTGGATTAAAAACATATTATAAAGACGGAAAATATAAGGAAGTATGCGAAGTATACACAGATGCAGGTGTAGAAAAAGACATGGAAATATATGGCTCAAAAGGATCAAGTGAGAGAGTAACAATTAGTTATAAAAATAATACTGCATTAATTGAAACAGGCACATCTGCTGAAATAACAAATAATGCAAATAAAATCAAAACTGATAAAGATAAAAATATATTTGAAATAATAGGAAAAACTTTTAAAACTTCAATTACAACAGATAATTATGATATTGGAAGAGAATATTATGTTATAAAAGATTATCCATATTATGATAGAATAGAAACTTGGGTAGATAAAGAAAATGGATTACCTATAAGAAAAATAACAAGAGGCGCATATAAAGACTTTTTTGCAGGAACAAAAATAATGAAAAAAGTAAGTGATAGAATTGAAAACTATAGTTATGAATTTGGCAATGTAACAGATGAAGATGTAAAAGTGCCAGATTTATCAAATTTTGAAATAAAATACAGTACGACAATGGGTGGATAGATGAATCGAATAGTAAAATAAATGCGGAGCAAACCAAAAAAAATACTAATACATTTTGTGACCAAGAAGATAATAAATATTAAAAAAATCGATACATTCTGTGACCAAAAAGGTAATGAATAAATGAATATAAAAAACACCGATACATTCCGTGACCAGAGAATAATAAATAAATATAAAAAATACCGATACATTTTGTGACCAAAAAAATAATACTATGAAAAACATAGTATTATTTTTTAATATATTTAATTACTTCAATATTATTATTTTTACTTCTTTCTACCATCTGGTCATATATTGTATTTCTTAAATCTTCTTGTGCTTCTTTTAGATTTAAATTTTCTTTTTTATAAAATGGTCCATCGACATATGAAACTATTTTTACTTTACCATTTTTTCTTTTTTGATATGTATTTGTTATACAAAAAACAGGAACATTTAATTTAACAGGATATTTAAAAGATACTGATTTAAATGGTCTTATTTTTGTATAATATGGCCAAATATGTGCTTCAGGATAAATAGTAATAGAACATTTTTTATTTATTCTATAATTTATTATATCTAAGAATTTTTTCATTGCTTCTTTTGTATCTGGAATAGGAATTGCACCAAGCCATTCAACAAGAGTTTTCATTCCTTTCATGGAAACATTTGCAGGATTAACAATCAGAAAATTTCTTTTTGGATAATTAGCAACACTTGGTATAAAAGTATCTTCAAAAGCTTGAGTGTGATTTGCATAAATGAAATAACCTGTTTTCTTACATTGTTTAAATTTTTCTTTTCCAATATATTTATGCTTAAATTTTAATTTTAAATCAAAATACTTTATTGGCATACTTACAAAGTTTTGCATCATAAAAGAACAAAAATTCCAAAAAGGATTTTTGTGAAAATATTTATAATTTTCATCAATTCTTCTTGGAGTTATTTTTGCTTCTGAAAATTCATCATTTAATTCATCTTCATAATAAATTATTTTTTTATCTTCCATTTAATGCCTCTAATCTTATTTTTTCTGTTGAATATTCTAATGGTGTTTTATAAAAATCTTCATATATTTTTTTCCAAACACTATAATTTTCGGATTTTAAAAACTCACAATTTTCTTTATCTGATAATTCATCTTTAGAATAAATTGGTTTTCCAATATTTACTGTATATGCTTGGACTATACTTCCATCATCATCTTTATATTCACTATCTTCCATAGTAATAAAAATTGGAATAATTGGACATTTATTTTTTACAGCTATTTTAAATGCTCCAGGTTGTAATAATTTTGGCTTTTTATAATTCAACCACATACTTTGTTCAGGATAAATTATAATGTAATTTTTCTTTTTTAATATAATACTAATAGATTTCATAAATTCTACCATTACGCTTTTATTTGAAGCAAGTGGCAAAGTATCACAATTTCTAAATAACATACCATATAATCCTGGAAAATTAGTATAATTTCCTTCACGAATTACTTTATATAATCTTCTTTTTTTATGTTCTCCTGAATCTCTAAATATTTTTTCTAAAGTAAATACATCAAAAGGATTGAAATGATTACAAGTAATTATTGCACCTGTATCAAGATTTTGGAGATTTTCTATTCCAATAACATCTTTTATAATTAATTTATGGTCATCAAAAGCTTTATAAATATATTTAGTAGCAGCTGAATAGGCCATTTTTCTATTTATTTTATTTTTTATTTTTTTTGTTAAATAATCAACTTGATCAAGTGTTAAAGGTACAGTAGGAGGGTCATCGTTTACATCTAAGTGAAATAATCCAGCATTTTCAAGAAATTGAATTCTTTTATTTATATCTATTTCAAAAAATCCAAGATTTCGTAGAAAATCTATTTGTGCTAATTCATTTTTGTTAAAGAAATTTTCGTTTTCTAAAATATGTAATTGCTCCTGTATATCTTTGTCAAAAAAGTCCTTATTCATTTTATCCCCTTATTTATTTTCATTAATTACTTCTACTATTGCATTTTCTGTTGTATATTCAAGTGGTATTTTATAAAATTCTTCATATATGTTTTTCCATATTTGGAAATTCTTTTCTTTTAAGGCTTTTGCATTTAATCCCTCAGATAAAGTATCTTCTGGATAAATAGGTTCACTTATATTAATTGTATATTGTTGAACTGGGAAACCATCATTTCCAATGATATCGCTATCTTCCATAGTAATAAAAATTGGAATAATTGGAACATGGTTTCTTGCTGCAAGTTTAAATGCACCGTTTTTTAATGGCTTTGGTTTTTTATAATTCCACCATAAGCTTTGCTCTGGATACATTAATATAAAGTCACCTTTTTGAAGAATTGTATCAACTGCTTTTAAAAATTTAATCATTGTTCTATTGCTAGAACTTAGTGGCAATGTATCACAATTTCTAAAGAAAAATCCATATAATCCTGGAAAGTTAGTATAATTTCCTTCACGAATAACTTTATATAGTTTTTTAGATTTAGCATTTTCACTTTTTCTATATGTTGATTCAATAGCAAAGCAGTCGTATGGATTAAAGTGATTACAAGTAACTACTGCACCTGTTGTCACTTTATCAAGATATTCTAATCCTTTTATTTCTTTAATTAATAATTTATCATTTCTTAATAAACTATTTAAGTAACCTTTTCCAACTCTATTTGCTAATGCTGTTTTCAATTTTTTGTAGCTTCCTTTTCTTAAGTAGTCAATACTTTTAGCCATTAAAGGTCTTGTTGGAGGATCTTCTTCAGCATCTGAGTCAAATTTTCCTTGTTTTTCAAGTTCTTCAATTTTCTTTAATATTTCCAATCTGTCCTTAGATTTCTCAATATCATCTGCAATTTCTTGTTTTTTAGAAATTCTATCATCTCCAACACATTCAGCTTCTTTAATTGCAAGTTCAATTAATCTTTCTCCAGCCAATAAATCATTATTTCTTTGTTCATCTGTATATTCATTTTTTATTTTTAAAATTTCATCATAATAATCAGTTTTTTTAGCATAATACCAGAAATAGTCTTGATACATTATGTTATCAAAGTGCCATGGTTTGTAAGATAAATTGTAGTGAATTATATTTAAATTATCTTTTGATTCTTCAACTAAACCACCTGGCATTGTATTCCAAGATCCAGGTAAGATTAAAGTTCTACCTTTACAAATTCTATTTAAATAATCCTGATCTTGTGCTACAGCAAATTTAACTGTTTCTAATAAGTATAAGAATTTTTCTTGAAATTTAAATTTTCTAAGTTCATCTAAATTCATTAAAAGCATACCAGCATTAAAGTATGATTTGGAATCTGCCATTCCGACAACTTTTTCAACATATTCTTGAAATGGTGGAATTGCTTGAACTGCACCATCTGTTGATGCACCAACTAAATTATTTCCTAAATCAATATTGTATAAATTTGCAACATCAGTTAGAACAGCCATATCACTATCTAAATAAATTGCTTTATCAAACTCAGGATATAAATCTGGTATAAATAATCTGTAATATGTAGTTTTTGAATAATAATCTCTTGTATAGAATTTATCAAAGAATTTTTCAAGATAATTATTTAAATCAACAAATTCTATTTTTACATTATCACTTTCATATTTATTTTTTATTCTTGATTGGTTCTCATCAGAAATTTTTGTATATAAGATTTTTAAATCATATATATAATCTTTTGATGAATTATCAATTAATGACTGTATTACAACTGCAAGAAATGGCATATAGCCATCATCTACTGCAAAAAATACAGGTATATTTTGCTTATCCATTTACTAGTTCCTCCGTTTTACTTCCTTCAAATTCTTCTTTTAATTTTATATATTCATTTAAATCATTATCAAATTTGTAACATTTAAAAACTTTATGTATTTGATCTATATGCCATTGTTTAAAATTAGAAGTATGTGGGAAAGGTGTAAATACTAATCTTTTACAAAAATGGCATATTATTGTATCATCTCTTTTAAAACTAGATTGTTCATTAAATTTTCTAGGTAATAAAAGTTTTTTAGTTGTAGAATAAAATACTGCACTTTGATCTGCAAATAATAATTTCCTATTTCTAAGAAGCTCTCTAGATTTATCTAAAAGATTTGTTTCTTTAGCTTTCTTTAGATTGAATAAAAGCATACCAGCATTTATATAATCTGGATATAAGAAAATACAACCATATTTTTCTTTAACTGCAGCATATTCATATTCGGTTACATCTGTGTTATAAAGCTCACTAATATCGCCACCTGCCATCATATCTACATCTAAATATAAAAGTTTATCAGGCATATCTGGAACTAAATCTGCAAGTAATCTTAAAAGAGTATAAGGTGTACAGTATGCAGTTTCATTTTTACAACCGCCAAATTCTTGGTTATAAAGGTCTGTGACGTCAACTTTTATTACTTTATTTTCGTTATTTTTTCTTTTAATAACTTTATCTAAAAATTCAACTTGTTCATCTTCAATAGATAGAAAATCTGGATTCAAATTTTCCAAATGCATTGTGTAAATATAACAAGTGATTGGCTCTTTTGTTTTATTGGTAATTGAAATAAGTTCTGATAAAGCACCGTCAAAAACTTTTTTATTACCACATAAAAGTATATTAATCATATTAAATTATCCCCTAACATTTTTTTAAATTATATTATAAAACAGAAATATATTCAAGTAAAAAATGTAATTATATAAAAACTAAAAAACTAAATCATCTATGCACATAAATATAAATAAAAATTAATTTGAATATTTGGTCAAAAAAATAGATTATTAAAAATAATCTATTTTTCAATTTTATTATAATTTTCTCTTATTATATTTGCACTTGTACTAAACTGTAACTGTTCCTGCTTAGTTAAATTTAATTCAAGTAATTCTCTTGCACCATAACTATTTAAAACCGTTGGAACACCTAAATAAATATCATTTTCTCCGTATTTATTATTAAGATATGAAGAAACAGTTAAAATTTCATTTGTATCATTCATTATAGTTCTTACTATTTTTGCAAGTCCAAGACCAATGCCATAGTATGTTGCTTTTTTCTTATTTATAATTTCATATGCAGCATCTCTAACAGATAAATACAAAGCATCAAGTGCAGAAGTATTTGGAACAATATCTAAAATTCTTTTACAGCCAACATATGCATGTTCCCATACAGGAAAAGAAGAATCTCCATGTTCCCCCATAATATATGCGTGAATATTATTACTTGAGACATTTAGATATTCACTAAGTAAATACCTAAGTCTTGCAGTATCTAATGCAGTGCCTGAACCAATAACTTTACTTGGAGGAAAATTTGAAACATCCTTTACTAATTTTGTCATTATATCAACAGGATTTGTAGCAACTAAAAATATACCACTAAAACCACTTTTAACAACATTTTCAGTTATTTCTTTTAAAATAACTGCATTTTGAACGGAAAGGTCCAACCTAGTTTGTCCAGGTTTCTGATTTATTCCTGCAGTAATTAAAACCAAATCAGCATCTCTACAATCATGATAATCACCAGCTTTTATACTCATATGGCTACCAGAACAGGGTAATCCATGAGATAAATCCATTGCTTCTCCTATTGCTTTATCTTTTTGTATATCAATTAAAACAATTTCATTAACGCCAGAAGATCTATTACAAACTAAAGCATATGCTGTGCTCATACCAACAAAACCTGTCCCAATAATAACTAATTTTCTTTTTTCTATCATATTTTTATCCTTTCTAAAAATAGTATGTACAGAAAAATTTTTTTTATAAATAAATAGTTAAAAACGAATATAAAGTTTCATTGACTTTTGAAAAAAAATATGCTATTATTTTAAATGAGCTTTATATGCAACTGTAGCTTAGCTGGATAGAGCGTTCGGCTACGAACCGGAAGGTCGGGGGTTCGAATCCCTCCAGTTGCACCAAAAAAGTAAAGCCATATTATATGGCTTTACTTTTTTTCAAATCTATGTGTTCCAGTAGCTCAGCAGGATAGAGCGACAGTTTCCTAAACTGCAGGTCGGAGGTTCGAATCCTCTCTGGGACACCATTTTTGTATTAAGGAAATTAGTATGGAAGAAAAATTTATGAAAGAAGCCCTAAAGGAAGCAAAAAAAGCATTTGATAAAGACGAAGTTCCTGTGGGGGCAGTCATTGTTAAAGATGGAAAAATAATTGCAAGAGCACATAATTTAAAAGAAAGTAAAAGTGATACAACATATCATGCAGAAATACTAGCTATACAAAAAGCAAGTAAAAAAATTGGAAGTTGGCGCTTAGAAGGATGTACAATGTACGTTACTTTAGAACCATGCCCAATGTGTGCAGGAGCTTTAATACAAGCAAGGTTAGATAAAGTAATAATTGGTACAATGGATTACAAAACAGGTGCATGTGGAAGTATTCTAAATTTACTTAAAGATTATAAATTCAATCATAATGTTGAAGTACAAGGTGGAGTACTAAAAGAAGAATGTGAAGCAATACTTCAACAATTTTTTAAAGAATTGAGAAAAAGAAAAAAAGAAATAAAATAAAAAAGACAAGCATAAAATTTATATTAATGGAGATGTATCGAAGCGGTCATAACGAGGTTGTCTCGAAAACAATTAGGCGATGAAAGTCGCCCCGTGGGTTCGAATCCCACCATCTCCGCCAAAGATAAAAGAGGTGAATTAGTTTGGGTGATTATAGAAAAAGTGAAATAATTAAAGCTAGTATAGCAATATTAATTATAATAATTGCCGTTTTTATAGTATTCACATTTGGGTATAAAAATTTAATAGAGGGCGAAAGAAAAATGCCGTTTAAACTTTCTAAAGTTACAGTAGTTAGTACAGTAGAAGGTGAAGAAAATAAAGACAAAGACGAAAAATGGAATTTAAATATTTTTCAAAACAACGATGTGTACTTTTCAATAGAGAAAAACGAAGAAAGTGATAAAGAAGATATAATTCAAACCGTTGTTATTCAAAATGTAAAAGTAGAGAAATCACCAAAATTAGGAAAAATAGTTACATTTATGCCAAACAGTTCAGAAGGAAGACTTTTTAATAATTCAGAAGAAACATTAGTAGAAGAAAAACTTACATATAGAGGTTCAAGTAAAAGTGATTCGAAAACATTAGAAATAGCAAATCAAGGTGGAACAGCAGTTGTTAGATTTTCAATAGCAGACCTTGGAAAATATATTTCAAACGAAGATGAAGAAATAAGACATGATTTTAGTTTATTAGAAAAAATAGGAGTAAATAAAGAACAAGTAGATTTTGAATTATCATTTGATTTAGTAATTAATTTAAAAGAAGAATCTTATGTTACAACAATTAAATTAAATTTACCATGTGAAGGAATAGAGGAAAAAGGAACATCAAGTATAGAACTAAATGATAATTTTATATTTAGAAAATCAAAAAAATAGAAAATTACTTGTCAACTAAAAAAAAAGAGTATATAATACAGAAGGTATAAGAAATTATAGTTCTTGTATGGAGAATAATTCAATGTAAGCCTATGAATCTTGTCAGGTCCGGAAGGAAGCAGCAATAAATAGTTACTTATGTGTGAATTATTTTCCCTAGAGGAACTATATGCTCTTATACCTTTTTGAAAATCTATCTTTAGGGGGGAAGAAGCAAATGGCATATACAGCGTTATATAGAAAATTTAGACCGGTAACATTTGAAGAAATTGTTGGTCAAGAACATATAACAAAAACTCTAAGAAACCAGATTGTCGCCAATAGAGTTGGACACGCTTATTTGTTTAATGGGGGTAGAGGAACAGGAAAAACATCTGCTGCAAAAATACTTGCAAGAGCAATTAATTGTTTAAATCCTAAAGATGGAGAACCTTGCAACGAATGTGAAATCTGTAAAGAAGCATTAACAGGTAGTCTTACAGATATAGTAGAGATGGATGCTGCTTCCAACAATAGTGTAGAAGATGTAAGACAAATAAGAGATGAAGTTAATTTTTTGCCTACAAAGGCTAAATATAGAGTATATATAATAGATGAGGTTCATATGCTATCAACAGGTGCTTTTAATGCATTATTAAAAACACTTGAAGAACCACCAGAACATGTAAAATTTATACTTGCAACAACAGAACCTCAAAAATTACCAGCAACAATACTTTCAAGATGCCAAAGATTTGATTTTAAGAAAATATCTGAAGCTAATATAGTAAAAAGATTAGAAATAGTTTGTAAAGAAAGTAATATAGATATTACTGAAGATGCACTTAATATTATTTCTCATCTTGCAGAAGGTGCAATGAGAGATGCACTAAGTATACTAGAAAGATGTGCACAAGATGAAGATGGAAAAATAGATGAAGCAAAAGTTAAGGACTTAGTTGGAATTCCTAAGCTTACATATATTAGTAATTTAACTAAAAATATAGTAAATAATAATGAAGAAGAGGCTTTAAGAACAATTGAAGAAGTTATAACAGAGGGAAAAGATCTACAAAATCTATTATGGGAGTTAATAAAATATGTAAAAGATATTCTAGTATTTAAATCAGGAAGTAAGCTTTCAGTATATAGCAAAGAAGAATTACAAGAAATAGAGGAAATATCAAATAAGGTTGATAAATCAAAATTGCTAAATATTATTTATGAATTATCTAATTTGTCAAATGACATGAAATTATCTACACAAAAAATAATTTTATTCCAAGTTGGAATTATAAAGTTATGTAGTAATGAAGCAGTATCATCAAATGGGTATGCAATATCTGATGGAAGTATAGATGATGGAGAAGTTAGAGAATTAAAGCAAAGAATAGCAAACTTAGAAAATGAAATAAGGGTTATAAAAAATTCGGGAACAGCTATCAACAGACCTGCCCAAAATGTGGAAAACTATTCTCAAAAAGTTACTCCAAGTGCAAGAAAAATGGAAATAAAGGCAGAACCTATTAAACAAGAAGTTCCACAATATAAACCAACAGGAAAAGGTGTAGGCGCTTGGCCACAAATAATAGATAGCATGAAGCAAGATGGAAAAATAATGTTATATACTAATTTGATAAATTCAAGAGCAGAAGAAATAAATGATATGACTATAGGAATTTCTTTCCCAAAAGGATTAACTCCATTTGGAAAGACAGTGCTTGAAAAAAGTGAAAATATAGTTGAAATTGAAAGAAAAGTTTCAATGGAATTTGGTAAACCAATGAAAATAAAATATATAGATGGTACAAAACAAAGTGAACAAGCAACAGAGGTTAATCCTATTGAGAGTTTTTCACAAGATAATGATATACCATTTAATATAGTAGATTAATGTAGTAAATTTAAGGAGGAAATTATAATGTCAAAAAGAGGCGGATTCCCAGGAGGTATGGGAGGATTTGGTGGAATGAACATCAATCAATTAATGAAAGAAGCAAAGAAGATGCAAGCAGATATGGAAAAATCTCAAGAGGAACTTGCAGCAAGAGATTTTGATGCAACTGCAGGTGGAGGAGTAGTATCTGTAAAAGTATCAGGAAATAAAGTAGTAAAAGAAATAAAAATAAAGAAAGAAGCAGTTGATCCTGATGATGTAGAAATGCTAGAAGATTTAATTTTATCATGTGTAAACGAAGCATTAAGACAAGTAGATAGTGCACAAGCAGCAAGTTTAGGAAAATACAATATTCCAGGAATGATGTAATAAAGAGGTAAAAGGATGTCATATTATTCACCATCAATAGAAAAATTAATAGAAGCATTTGAAAAACTACCTAGTATAGGAAATAAAACAGCAGCAAGATTGGCATTCCATATGCTAGATAAATCAGAAGAAGAAGTAAATGAATTTATTTCAGCAATAGTAAATGCTAAAAAGAATTTAAAATATTGCTCAAAATGTTATAATATATCAGATACAGACCCATGTAACATATGCTCAAATCCTAAAAGGGATAATAGTATAATATGTGTAGTAGAAGATGTAAAAGATGTTGTGGCAATGGAAAGAACACATGAATTTAGAGGATTATATCATGTATTACATGGTTCAATATCTCCAATGAATGGAGTAGGACCTGATGATATAAAAATAAAAGAACTCCTTTCAAGATTAATGGAGGGAGAGGTTAAAGAAATAATTCTTGCAACTAATCCAAGAGTTGAAGGTGAAGCAACTGCAATGTATATTTCAAAACTTGTAAAACCACTTGGAGTTAAAGTAACAAGAATAGCACATGGAATTCCTGTTGGAGGGGACTTAGAGTATACAGATGAAGTTACTTTAAGTAAAGCTTTAGAAGGAAGAAGAGAATTATAATAATTGAATAAAACAAAAATCCTTCTCATAAAATATATGAGAGGGATTTTATTTTGAAAAATATTAGAAATATAGTAATGGTAATAATAGGAACTCTAATAGGTGCAGGATTTGCATCTGGAAGAGAGATATATGTTTTTTTCTTTAAATTCGGAAAAACAGGAATACTTGGGATAGTAGTATCTGCAATAATAACAGGATTAATAATTTATTTTACACTAAAAATTGCAAAAAAAAATGAACTAGATAATTATGATGAATTTATAGAAACGGTAAATAAAAAAAATAAAATAATAAAACCAGTAGTAATAGTGTTTTTATTAATTTCTTTTTTTATAATGATAGCAGGATTTTCAGCATATATAAAACAAGCATATAAAATAGAAATATATATTTCATCCACAGTTTTTGCATTAATTGTGTATTTTATACTAATAAAAAACGTACAAGGAATGTTAAAAATTAATAATTTTTTAGTTCCAATAATAATAATTTTAATTATATTTTTAGGAATAAAGAATTTACCATATATTTTTTCAAAACCAAATATAGTTAGTATTTCAGAAAATGGATATTGGTTAATTTATAGCATTCTATATGCAAGCTATAATAGTATAATACTAGTTCCTGTAATTGTTACTTTAAAAAAATATATAAAAAATAAAAATGAAATAAAATACATATCAATAATAAGTGTAGGAATAATAGTTACTCTTTCATTATGTATATTTGGGTTATTATTAAAAGCAAAATTTAATATAGAAAATGTTGAGATGCCGATACTTGAAGTGCTTAATGGAACAAAATTAAAAAATGTTTATGGAATAATAATTATAATGTCAATTTTTACTTCAGCAATATCAGTGGGGTATAGCTTTTTAGAAAATATAAGTACAGAAAAAACATATAAAAGAAATTTAATTATTATTTGTGTATTAGGTATTTTAGTTTCAAATATAGGATTCTCTAATTTAGTATCAATATTATATCCAATATTTGGTGTGTTAGGGCTTGTGCAAATTTACTATATTTGTAAAAATGCACTTGAAAAAAAAGCCAATAAATGCTATAAATTAAGTAATAAAAAATGTGGGAGAATCAAATGAAAATAATTGGAATAGATGAAGAAGAGGAAGTTAAGAAAAAAGTCCTAAATCATAAAAAAATAGTTATTACAATTGCAGTTGTACTTATTACATTAACATTAATAATATTTTATTGTATATATTTAGGAAATAGAGATTTTAGAGAATTTACAGATAAGTATTTATTTATGAAAAATGTAACTGAAAATAATTTAGTATCAATTGCATTAGAAGAAGGAGAAGACAACTATGTGTATGCTTATGATAAGTATGTAAGTATACTTAGTCAAAATAGATTAGTAGGATACAATAAACTTGGAAACAAAGAGTATGAACTTAAAGTAGAAGTTTCAAATCCAATATCTGATTCAAATGGAAGATTTCTAATAATTGGAGAAAAAGAAGGCAAAAAAGTATACTTAGTTTCTGGAAATAATATAGTTTGGGAAAATCAGCTAGAAGGAAATATATCAAGGGTATCAGTTAATAAAAATGGATATGTATCAGTAATTTTAACAGGGACAACATATAAATCAATAATTCAAACATTTGATAATAATGGAAAAGAATTATTTAAAACATACTTATCAAGTTCATTAGCAATGGACAGTGATATATCAAGTGACAATAAATATTTGAGTTTTGCAGAAGTTAGTACAAATGGTACATTAGTTCAAACAATAGTAAAAACAATATCAATACAAAAAGCACAAGAAAAACCATCAGAATCAATAATTCATGCTGTATCAGTTCCAAGTGATAAGGTTCCTTTAAACTTAAAGTATCAGGATTCAAATAAATTAATATGTATGTTTAATGATTCAGTAGAATTAATAAAAGATGATGAACATCAAGAAATAATGAATTTAACAGAAAATGGTAAGAAGATTACATATGGTGGAGCAGAACTAAACAATAGTATATTTAGAGTAGTAGAAAAAAATACTTTCTTAAGTTCAGAAACAACAATAGAAATACAAAATACAGGAAGTGGACAAGTAAGCCTATATATACTTGATGGAACAGCGAAAGAAGTATATTCACATGATAATACAATTGCATTAAATTTAGGAACTGAAGTACACTTTGTAGGTTCAAATGGATGGCTTCTAAAGAAATATACATCAAATCAAGATGTAAAGAAAATTGTTATAAATAATGATTTTGCAGGAGTAATTTATAAAAATAAAATAGAAATAGTTGATTTATAGAGGAGGTAAAATATGGCGATAATTATAGATTTAATTATAGTAGCAATTTTAGCAATTTCAATAATTATAGGTTATTACAAAGGATTAACAAAAAGCTTAATTAGAATATTATCATTTGTAGTAGCAATAATAGTTGCAGCAGTGTTTTTTAAACCAGTTAGTAATTTGGTAATAGAACATACAGAAATAGATGATCAAATAAGGTCCTCAATAGTTAGTTTAGTTCAAGATGAAGTAAAAGAAGATGGAGAAGTAAAAGAGGAATCAAATTTACCGAATGCTTTAATCGATTATATAAATCAATCTATAGAAAATGCAGTAACAGAAACAAAGGAAGCTATAGTTATAAATGTAGCTGACACTTTAACAGAAACAATAATAAATGTAGGTGTTGCTATTTTACTATTCATAATAACAGAAATAATTCTTTTAATAGTAAGTATTGCATCAGATTTAATTACAAAATTACCAGTAATAAAACAATTTGATAAAACAGGTGGTGTAATATATGGTATAGTTAGAGCTTTAGTTTTAATATTTGTTATACTTGGAGTATTTTCATTAATTAGTCCACTAATAGAAGGAACAGGAATAATTGCAATGATAAATAAATCATTTATCGGAGGCTGGTTATACAACAATAATTTAATATTACAATTAATATTCAAAAAGTAGAAAAGAGCACGTATGGAGCATTTTAATAAGGACAAACTAGAAAAACATAATAGTCAATAATGATTTTAGAAGGTGAGTAAAAAATAATTACTCACCTTGAATTATATTGTAATTATCTTGATCGTAATATCAAAATATTGCGAGCATATTACCATTCAACGATATTTAAATTATCAAATCTTTCGTTCCAACTCATAGCTTTTTTATCATATATTTCTTTAGTATTGTACTTATGTTTAATAGGTCTAATTGTTTTACTAAAAATATCACTTAAGCCATATGGTGCATATATTTTTAGTTCATCATGTCTTTTTGTTATTCCAATGGCATGCACTGTTGCAATCCATTTATCAATTGCATCTTCAGAACACCTATATGGTTCTACATCGATATTGAATTTTTCTTTTTTCCACAAATGCATCCTTGCTTCATTTGATACATCTATTTCATATTTATATCCTTTATTCTTGCAAAAATCATTAATTAAACTATAGTATTTAATATCTGTATCTATAGATAAATCTTTATCATTATAGTAGATAACATCTATATCTTTTATATTGTAATTTAAATCTTTTTTATCATAAAAATTCCATATTGTTTGAAATACACTCCCTGCTGCTATATAAAAGTTTGGCAAATTTAGTGTTTCTATATAGTCTAAAACATCCATTAATTTTTTATTTTCTTTAAGAATTTTTATTATTCCTTCATTTTGCTCATAAAGTGATTTATATTGCATATTAATCGCCTACTTTCTATAAATATTAAACCATACATTTTAATAATTTAATTACATCGGAATATTACTATTTTTCGAACAAATGCATTAAGCAATTTATTTCTTCTCTTTAAATTTTTTGTCTTCAATTAATTTCTTGTCATCTATATATTTATAATTTAAAACATTTTCTTTGCTAATAACTGATTTTCCTAAATTTTTCTCTAGGTCATCTCTTGCAACTTTTGCAGCATGACCGCCCATTTTTGCAACTTCTCTATTTGCTTTCAGTCCATAAGGTCTATGTTCTTTTGCTAATTCTCTAGTTGCTATTTCGCCCAAATCAGTCAAAGCAACTTCTATATCTGTCATATTATCTCTTAAAGATTCTTTTCTTATATTTTTATAATCTCTATATTCACTTGCTTTCATTCCAGACCAACTTTGATATATTTCGTTAGTTAATATAGCATATTCATAATTTTGTTTTATTCCATTTTCTTTCCATACATCTGTTAATTTCTTTCTATCTAAAATTCCTTTTAATCTTGCTTCAATCCATTTATCATCATATCCTTGATTTCTGTAATAATCAATAGCACGGTTAACAGCAATTTCTGGGTCAAATACTTCGTCAATTCTTTCCTTTCCCATTTGTGCTAACCAAAGTTTGAATGGCTCTGCTTTTGGACTTGGTATTGACTCAATTAATCTTAATATTCCTTTTGTATCTAGTGTATCTGTTAAATAACTTTTTCCATCTTTTTGAGATTTCATTTTCAGTTGTACGCATTTTGCGTACAACTCACTTTTTTCTTCTTCTGTCATTCTTCTTTTAAGTGTATTCCAATAATTCCTTGGATTACTACTTTCAGTTAATGCACTAATAATATCAATTACACTGAAAAAATATTCTTCTTTTTCACTGTCCCAAATACTTCTAATTTCTTTGCCTTCGAACAAGTTTGTGATTGTATCTAATTTATTATTATCCATATATTAAAATACCTCCTTGTATTTTTTGGCTATTTGTGACATTTTATCATAAAACATGTGATTCCACAATATATTTTACAAACATTTTTTTGCTTTTAAAAATCTTTGCAGTTTGATATCAATTGTTTTATGCCCTCAACTAAGGAGCCCACTGACATCTTTGTAGACAATAGTCTGAAAGTGTCATAGTGGGTTACACACTTTGAAAAAGTTGTGTGACTTCTTCAAAGATTTGCTATAGTAAATACTCCATTAAGCAAAATAGAAAAATATAATAAAAAAACAGCATAGTATGAACTACACTGTTTAAAAGCCTAAGGAGCATTTTATAGTAATTGTCCTTATTTAAGTTCTCATTAGTGCTCTTTTTTTTTTAGATTATAAAGCTTAATTATAATTGTTTTACAAAATATTATTTTTTATTGCTATTTATTTATTTTTTTGGTATACTCTTATTATGCTATGAAAAATAGGAGTGAATGAAATTGAGAAAAGAAGCAAAAGCTAAAGAAAATATGAAGAAAAAAAGGAAGAAAAGCAAGCTTAAGAAAATTTTAGGAATATTATTTGTTTTATTAATATTAGGAGGAGCAGGAACAGTTGCTGCAATTTGGATAAAGACGCAAATGACTATTAGCAAATACACAGAAAGCGGATTAACTGAAGAAGTAATAGATCCGTTATCTGCAGCTGCACTTGGACTTGATGCAGATAAACTAGCAAAACTTGAAAGAATAAATGTACTAGTTATGGGAGAAAGTGGTGTTGGAGATGGATACAATCTTACAGACAGTATAATGGTTGCATCATATAATCCACAAACACAACAGGCAGGAATTTTATCTATTCCAAGAGATACATATGTTGGTAGAAAAGATAAAAATTCAGCCTCTCAAAGTTATTTACAAAGTTATAAAGTAAATGCAGCATATAGAAATGGTGAAAATATTCCAGAAACAGTAGAACTTGTTAGTAACTTAACTGGTGTGGATTTAGAGTATTATGTACTTATAGATACAAGTGCTATAATAGATTTAGTTGATGCTGTAGGAGGAATAACATTTGATGTTCCAATAGATATGGATTATGATGATGATACACAAGATTTACATATCCATTTACAAGCAGGTGAACAATTAATAGATGGAGATAAAGCAGAACAATTACTAAGATTTAGACATAATAATGATGGATCTTCTTATCCAACAGAATATGGTGATAATGACTTAGGACGAATGAGAACACAAAGAGAATTTATACAAGAAGCTGCAAGACAATTAATAAAATTAGAGAATGTTCCAAAAGCATTAAGTATAATGGACATAGTATTCAAAAATGTTAGAACAAATATAGATTTTGAAACAGCCAAATATTATATTCCATATGTATTCAAATTTAATGCTGAAAATATAGTTTCAGATATGGTACCAGGTGTTCCAGAAAAGGTAAATGGAGTATGGATTTACACAGCCAATAAAGCACAAACAGCACAAGTTGTAGAAGATTTATTTGCGGATAGGGTATATGAAGAAAATGAAGAAACTACTGAAGGAACAACTGAGAATACTGTTGAAGGAACAACTACAACAGATAATGAAGAAAAAACAACAGTAGAATTACTAAATGGTACAGGAAATAAAGAGTTACTTACAAAAGCAAAAGCTGAATTGAAGAAAGCAGGATATGATGTTACAAAGAGTGGGGAAACATCAGAAACTGAAAAAACGCTTATAATAAATAGAACAAAACAAGCAAGTAGTGTATCAAAAGATATTAAAGAAACTGTTGGAACAGGAACAATACAAAGTGGTTCTGATAATTCAAAAGTTGATTTTACAGTAATACTTGGACAAGATTATGAATAAAAAAATAGGGGCTTAGGTTTAATACCTATGCCCTTTTTATTTTACCAATACATATAATCTGTTCTATCTTTAGTTTTCTTTTTAGATTTCTTTTTCCTTTTTTTATTATATTTTAATAATTTAAATAATAAAAATACAACTAGAATAATAGAACCTGTAGTTAAGATATTACTCATTAAAGTTGATTCAGTCATATCCTCACCTGCAAGTAAATTTGAAGTATATATGTTTCCATTTATATTGTATGTTATTTTTCCAATCACAGAATTCTTAATAATAGGTGCTTTTAAATCAGAAGTAAACTCTATTGTTGGAGTAATACTATTTAAATCTTGATTATTTTTTATTAATACATCAATTTTATCTTGAATTAAAACATCCATATTTTTATTAAAAATATTTGCGTTTGAAATTTCAACTTCCTTTAATAAAGCGTTTTCGTTATTTAAATTACATGTTTTATAATTATTAAAAGCATAATCAAATAAAACTTTACTATCTAAAAATCTTTCACTTAATCCATTTTCAGTTCTTCCAGATCCTAGAATAACAATAATAAATTCTTTGTCATCTTTTTTAGCAGAAGCAACTAAACATTCACCAGCTGGATTTGTAAAACCAGTTTTAATACCATTTGCATAAGGGTAATAGTAGTTATCGACTGCATCTCTTTCATCTGGCATAATTAATTCATTTGTATTTTTAAAAAATCTATCTGCTTCAGGATATAAATTTGTAGCAGGAAGTGTGTATTTTGTTGTAGTAACGATCTTTCTAAATATTTCATTATTCATAGCATATCTTGCCATAATAGCCAGATCCCTTGGTGTAGTGTAATGGTCATCAGAATGAATACCATTTGGATTTACAAAGTTTGTATTTGTACAACCAAGTTCTAAAGCTTTTGTATTCATCATCGTAGAAAAGCTATCAACAGAACCTGCAATATGTTCTGCAAGAACAACTGCTGCATCATTTGCAGAAGGAATAAGTAATAGATGTAATAATTGATCAATTGTAAGTACTTCTCCTTCAACAAGCATAGCATGTGAAT
This sequence comes from Clostridia bacterium, assembly GCA_017934475.1. Lineage (GTDB taxonomy): Bacteria > Bacillota > Clostridia > TANB77 > CAG-508 > UMGS1663. The sequence continues at coordinate 66,574 of JAGBJN010000010.1, forward strand.
ATCCTACAGGAACAGAAAAAATAGCATTATGGCTAACAGTTGCTGTATCAGTTAAGTTGCAATGTTCTAAAGTAAGAATTGCAGTCATAATTTTAGTTGTACTTGCAGGATATAAAACTTCGTTTGAATCTTTTTCACATACAACTTTTCCAGTTGTTGTTTCAATCATAATATAATTGCCAGAATATACATTTACTTCAGATTCTGCAAAAGAATAATTATTAAAAATTGTTATAATCAAAAGTAAAGTAACTAAAGCAATTGTAGTAAATTTCTTCATATATTTCCTCATTTCAAATTTATTTATTAGTATTTTATGACTGTTATCATATCTTAATTACTAGTTTTTTTCAATAGTTTAAGGAGGTGTTTTATGGAAAAACTAAAAATTATTTTAAAAGAAAAATATAAATATTTAATTATTGTAATTGTAATAATTTGCACAATAATAGGAATATTTGTGTATAACTTATTACAAAATCAAACAGAAGAAGAATATAATTTCCTAGAAAATGAGAAAGAAGAAAATGTAATAATAGAAAAAGTAATAAAAACACAAATGATAAAGGTACATATAGATGGTGAAGTAGTAAATCCAGGAGTAATAGAAATAGAAGAGGGAAAAAGGATAATAGATGCAGTTAATTTAGCAGGTGGGTTAACAGAAGAAGCAAATATAAAAAATATAAATTTAGCATATGTGTTAGAAGATGCAATGAAAATACATATACCAAATATAAATGATGAGGAAGAAGAAATGCAACAAGAACAAAATTTAAAAATAAATTTAAATACTGCAAGTGTAGAAGAGTTACAAAAATTAGATGGAATAGGAAGTTCAATGGCGCAAAAGATAGTTAATTATAGAAAAGAAAATGGAAAATTTAATTCAATAGAAGATTTAAAAAATATAAGTGGAATAGGTGATAGCAAGCTAGATAAAATAAAAAATAATATATATGTTAAATAAAAAGAGAGAGGTGTTTATTATGGAAAAAATGTATAAAAGAAGTTTACAAATGATGAAAGAATTAGAAGAAATGCCAACAAAAGTAGAATGGAATAAAATTGCAAAAGAAAAATGTCTTATGAGTTATGTATCAATTAGTTGCAGGAAAAGAAAGTCTTTTCCTACAGTATGGAAAGAACTAAAAGAAGATTGAATTAATAAATTTGATGTGATATTATAAGGCAAAGGAGATTAACAATGAGAAAAGAAAAATTAGAAGAATTAGAAAGAATAATGGAGCAATATAAAACAATAGAAATAAAAAATCTACATCAGGAAGCAAATGGATATATAAAAATAGAAGAAGCAGATTATGTACTTGGAAATAATAAAATAATTTCAAGAGATAGATATACTAAAGGGGGAAATGATGCTAGTTGTAGCATAATACTTCCAGTACTTGAAAATGGTGATGTAATATTGGTGGTACAACCACGTGTACATACAAAAAATACAGTTACAGTAGAGGCACCGGCAGGGATGATGGATAAGGGAGAAGTTGCCGAAGAAGCGGCAAAAAGAGAATTAGAAGAAGAAACAGGATGTATAGCAGAACAAATAATAAAAATAGCATCAGGATATGGAGATCCAGGTTCATCATCTGGAATAACAAATCTTTTTATAGCTAAAAAAGCAAAAGTAGTAAAAGAACAACATTTAGATGAAGATGAATATTTAAGTTTATTTACATGCACATATGAAGAAGCATTAGAATTAATTGATATGGGATATATATGTGATATAAGTACAATGTTTATTTTAGAAAAAGCAAAGGAATATATGATAAAATAGTAAAACCAGGAACTAAATGTTCCTGGTTTTTTGAAATAATTAATCTACAATTTCACCGGTATATTCCTCCATTGCCCATGAGGCACCACCTGCATAAAAATCTACAGGCTGACAAGCTTTGTATACTTCTTTGAGCTTGTCATAAGATTCCTCGTCCAGTCCAGCAAAGTTTGCCACTTTTTTTCCGTGAACAACACCGTCTTTAACCTCGGGGTTTTCCAAGATTGCCAGTATGGTTATGTTTCCAGTTCTCTGTGAAAATAAGTATTTCATGTTGTTAGTCCTCCTGCGCATTGCGCTTACAAAATGTTGATAGTTACTATGATGCAACGAGGATAATACAAATTGTTACATCGCATATAATTATAACATATTTACATAAAATAAGCAAATTACAAAGAGGAGATAGAATAATCAGATAAAAAAATATAATAAAAACGGAATAATAGAGGGATTAATAACATATAATAAGAAAGAAAATACAAAATATTGGAAAAAATCAATATTTATATAGATAATACTTGACAAAAAAAAACAATCGTTGTATAATAAGACCGTTGATACATCGCGGGGTGGAGCAGTTGGCAGCTCGTCGGGCTCATAACCCGAAGGTCGTAGGTTCGAGTCCTACCCCCGCAACCACTAATACCAAGCATTTGCTAAATTCAAGCAAGTGCTTTTTCTATGGAAAATTACCCTTGTTGGGAACACTTTGGGAACACTTTATACCTAAATTGCCCTTAAAATAGCCAATAAATTAGTATAAAAACAAGGGTAACTTTATTCTAACGCATATAAAGATTTGTAAATAGCAAAGCTATTAACACAATCTTTTATAATTCCGAAAAAGTAATTAATGTAGAATATCAAAAGAGGTTAAGATAATATTTTCTCAATTTTATCACTTGCAATTTTATCTCTTGAAGATATACTATGAACATAATATTGATTTGTTATATTAGTATCTGCATGACCTAGCCTTGCAGATAAAGTAGGTATATCCATATTATTACTTGCAAGTAAAGTCGCATGAGTATGTCTTAATCCATGAACTGTAATTTTATCTAGTTCATTCTTTTCTATAAATTTTGAAAACCAATCTGTTATATTATCTGGGTTTAATAGACCACCATTTTCAGCATAAAATAACATGCCAGAGTTTTGAATATCTATAACTTTTTTATTTTGATTATACCATTTTTTGTATGCTTTAATTTGCTCTATTACAGCTTTAGGAATAGTTATTGTTCTTATGGATTTTTCACTTTTTGGAGTTTTTAGATATACACCTTTACTTGATGAATATTTACATTGTTTTTCAATATGTAATAAGCCATTTTTTAAATCAATATTATCCCAACTTAAACCTGCTATTTCGCCCCTTCTCATTCCTGTATATATTCCAATTTTTATAATGGTTTGCCATTTTATGTTTTCATCTTCTAAATAAGCTAATAGTGTTTTAGTTTGTTCATCATCATAAAATTGAATATTTTTCTTTTTGAATTTTGGAGTTTCAACCTTTTGAGCAGGATTATAACCTAACTTTCCCCACATAACAGCTTTATCTAACATTCTTCTTAATAGTTTAAAAACTTCGTTTTTACTTTTATCAGATATAGGTTTATCTGTTTTAGGTTTATTGGCTCTGTCTTTATACTTGTTACTACTACTAAATTTCTTTTCTTTGTCTAAATCCTTTTTGAATTTATCAATAATATATACATTTAGATCTTTTAATTTATAATTTCCGAGTTTTGGTATTATTCGTAATTCTATATCTAATTTATATCTATTAACTGTTTCTTCAGAAATTTCAGATTTTATAAAATCAAGCCATTCGTAAGCAAAATCTTTAAATTTCACATTGTTATTTGTTGCAAAATTACCTGTTTCATATTCCATTAAGAATTTTGCTTTTTCTCTTTCAAGTTCCTTGTCATTTTTAGCAGTAACAGTTTTTCTTATAAAGTTTCTTTTGCCATCTTCTTTAAAGCCACAAGATATACTCAAACGATATGTATTTTGTCCTCTTTTCTCTACATTCATTACTTTTTCACCTCCTCTCAAATGATATTAATAGTCTATATTTTGGTATAGATTATTTTTTACAATTACTACAAATTGTGTCAAACATATCTGTTGTTAAAAAATATTCTCCACATTTATAACATTTTCTAGCATATATTCCATTTTGCATATCTGACAATATTTCTAATTTCATCAATCCTAGCAAAGAACCATAAGTATATGTAGTTTTTAATTCTTTTTGTCTTGAATATATAAGTACATTAATATCTTCACTAGGCTTTTCAAATGGGATATTCTCATACAAAATATCTAGTATTTCATTGTAATAAGTAAAATAATTGTTTATATCTTCAAAATAAACATCTTCATTATTATAAGAAGATAACCAATTGCTAATATTTTCATTTAGTTCATCATCAACTTCTTCATAAGGATTAATAATGCTTGTCATACTACCTTTATATAATTCTTTCCAAAAATTAAAGTCTTGATTTTCTTCATTGTTATATATAGATAAATAATCTTTAACAAAATATTTTATTTTAGATTGATTTAAGTTTAATCCTAAAAATCCATATTTTTTTATAAATTCATAATAGTTATTGTTTCTTGTTTCTACATCATCAGAGTAACAATTTAAAAATTCTAAATAGATTCTATTATTTTCTTCTAATAATGATAAAGGATTATATAATTCAATATCATACTTCTTGTTAAAAATATTTAACATATTATTTTTAGGTCTATTATTAGGCAAGTTTTTTATTCTAATCCATTTGCTACTCGATAGATTGGCTTTTAATTCATCTTGAATTTTACTAAAGTTAGTTAAATTAAATTTTTTATTTTCTTCTAATCCTAATATTTCATCTACAGATTTATTAGTTATTTTAGATAATTTTATTAGGATATTAGCATCTGGAACAGACTTATCTTTTTCATAAGAAGCCCATGTTTGTCTTTTAATATTAAATAATTCTGCTATTTTGTCTTGCGACCAATTATTATCAATCCTTAACTTCTTTAAATTCTCTCCTATACTATTCAATGTAATTCCCCTTTCACATTATTTTTCAGTTAAGGTGGGTATCACTTACTTTGTGATACCACCTTAGACTATTATAATTGCGATTACATTGTCAATTACGAAAATGGCATAAAGAAGAATAAATATTAAGTCAAGTCATTTTATACATTTTCTTCATTGACAATAAAGATTTTGATTTTACCTAACAAAACTTTACTTTTCTATATTAAAGCATAATAAAGTAAAATTGTCAATACATTTTGTTATAAAATTATGATAAATGTTAAATAAAAATAACAAAGTTATAAAAAATAAACAAAAACTATTGACAAACAAAAAATACTATGTATAATATAATCAAACTTGATTTGAAAATGCAAAAAGAAAATTTTAGAAGAAGGAGGACAAACACATGGACAGTAATATTTTATCAGCAAAAGAGGCTGCGAAATACTTAGGGATTTCTTATTGGCTTATATTAGAACTTGTTAGAAAAAAAGAGATTCCACATACTAAACTTAGTTCAAAGATAATATTTAGAAAAGAAAGTTTAGACAATTACTTGTTAGAAAGTGAACAAAAATCAGTAAAAAAGGAGATTAATTGAGTATGGTAGAAGAACAAAAAAATAATACTCAGGTAAATGCTTTGAATGTTGGCACAGAAAAGCATACTGAATATTATTCTTATCTAAATGATTCTACTGCTATTATACAGGAAAGTGGCGAAAATATCAATACTAATCAAGAAAAATTTACAGATTTTTTGTTCAAAGGCACTCAATATAAAGTTATAGATGGCTCTTTATATGTTTCTTCAGAAAGAAAAGGCAATACTACTACACGAAAACTAGCTAATTTTGTTCCCTTTTTAAGAGGAGAAATTACATTAGATAATGGAATAGAAATAAAAAAATATCTACAACTTAGTGCAATACATTGTTCTGGTAAACATCTACATACAATAAGAATACCTGCTAGTGAATTTAATAATATGAATTGGATCACAAAAAATTGGGGTTTAAATTGTAATATAGAAACAGGACAAACAGTAAAAGACTATATAAGACATGCAATACAATGTACTGCAAAAAATGCTAAACAAAGTAATATATATACTCATACAGGGTGGACTAAAATCAATAACAAGTTAGTATTTTTATGTAATGGCTTATATTTAGATGAAGATATAGAACAATCTGTTGAATTAGATGGAAAATTAAGTAGATATTGCTTAACTGATATAACTAAAAGAAATATAGATGAAGATTTAAAAAGCATATTCAAGTTATTAGATAAAGAATTTGTATCACATGAAATTATACTACCATTACTTGCATTTGCTTTTTTATCTCCATTAAATCATTTCTTAAAAGTTGCTGATTGTGAGCCTAAATTAGTATTATTTCTTATTGGAAAAACAGGTGTAAAAAAAAGCACAATTTCATCTTTGATATTATCATTCTTTGGAGATTTTACTAATACAGATTTACCAATATCTTTCAAAGATACAGGAAATAGCATTATAGAGCAAACATTCATATTAAAAGATGTTCTAACAGTAATTGATGACTTCCACCCATCTAATAAGTTAGATGAGCAAAATCTTAATAAAAATGCACAAACAATAATGAGAGCCTATGGAGATAGAATTGGAAGAAACAGATTAAAATCTGATAGTACACTTATGGTTGCAAAACCACCAAGAGGAAATGCAATACTTACAGGAGAATCTGCACCAGATATTTCTGAAAGTGGTACAGCAAGGTATATTGCAGTTGAATTAAAAAAGGGAGATATAAACACAGATAAATTAACAGAATTACAAGAAATTGCAAGAAAAGATACATTTAAAGCAATAATGAGTTTTTATATTAGATGGCTATATTTCACAGTAGATACATTTGGAGAAAAAAGATTTTCTGAACAATTGCGAGATAAATTTATTGGTTATAGAAAATTATTCGGAGATCAATTAAAAAATGAAAATGTATCAGTACATAGTAGAACAACAGAAGGACTTAGTCATTTATTATTAGGGCTAGAATATTTTTTTGAATGTATTACAAATGCAAAAATCATAACAGAAGAAGAAAGTGATAATATACTACTTGAATTTATTAATATATTGGTCGATTTAGCAAAAAAACAAACAGAAAGCGTAAAACAGGACAAACCTTCTATCAAATTTATTACTAAATTAAATGCACTACTTGAAAGCAGACAAGCAATAGTATGTGATAAAAAAAACTATATGTATGCAGGAGGAACAGGCTTTATAGGGTATGAAGATGATGAATATTATTACTTGATACCAGATATTTCTCACAAAATGGTTAAAAAACTATGTGAGGAACAAGGCGAATCATTCCCTACTACATATAAGAGTTTATTATCACATTTAAAAGATGATGGATTTATAGAAGTGGCAAATGACTCAAATACAAAGCAGTTAAGATTAGGCACAAAAACAAGTAGATTTATATGGTTAAAGAAAAATGAATTTTATAGTGTAGTATCATAAAATTTCTGATACAACTGATACACACATAAAAAATTCAATAATAGTAACAGTTTTAAGTTATCAAAAATTTATAGATAATCTGTTACAAAAATTGATACAAAATTATCAAATTTGTATCAGTAAATAAAAAAGTTAAAAAGCATTGAAAAATCAAGTTTACAACAATCTGTATCAAATGTATCAGAAAAAATAAATATACAGTTAAATAATGGGGCTAATAACTTATATTTTTTCAGAATTAATTTTGCAAGATTCGCCTTTGTATATACATACAAGAGGCATTTTGAAAAGGGGCAAGCCCCTAAAACCCCTTTTAAGATATGGAGGTAAACATGGTAAAAAATAAACAATTAAATATCAGAATAAGTGAAGATGATTTCAATTATATAAAACAAAGAAGTAAAAAAGCTAACTTAACAATAACTGGATATGTAACTAAATCTGCATTAAATAAAAAAATACTTGTAGCAGATGGATATAAAGAGTTTGTATGCGAATTAAGAAAAATTGGTGTTAATATAAATCAAATAGCAAAAAATAGTAATGCAGGAATAAACACCAATCCAGACATTCGTGAATTTCAAAAGGATATTAATAATATATGGCAATCGTTAAAATCTTTTCCTCTAAAGGAAGTTTAAAAGCCATATTAAAATATATTACAAATCCAGAAAAAACTGATACAAGCTTAATTTCAGGAAAAGATTGTGTACCAGAGAGTGCTTACAATGAAATGATGAGTGTAAAAAATATTTACAATAAAACAACAGGCAATAATTATTTTCATGTTATACAATCTTTTTCTCCTACAGATAAATTAGATTATCAAAAAGCACATGAAATAGGATTAAAATTTGCAGAATATTTTAAAGATTACCAAGTTGTAGTTGCAACACATAAAGATAGAAAACATGTACATAATCATCTAGTTATAAATTCTGTTTCATTTGAAAATGGAAAAAAGGTACACATGAGTAAAAACGATTTAGAGGATTTAAAAGAATATTCAAATAAATTATGTAGTGAGGAAAATTTAAGTGTTATCAGTACAAAAAAATCAAAAGTTAAAGATGTAAGTAAAAATGAGTTAGCAGTTGCACAAAAGGGAGAAAGTTGGAAATTTAGATTGATGAACGATATAGATTATTGTATATCGATTTCTAATACCAAAGAAGAATATATAAAAAATATGAATAAATTAAATTATCAAGTTACATGGACTGACACAAGAAAATACATTACTTATACAACTAAAGAAGGTTATAAGTGTAGAGATAGAAGTTTGCACGATACCAAATATTTAAAGGAGGCAATGGAAAATGAATTTAGACAATCTAAAAGAAATAAACAAAGTAACACAGCAATCGGATATAATACAACCAACAATAAAGATGGAGTATTATCTAATAGCTCCAGAAATAATGAAAGATATTTACGAATGGAATCAAACAATGAAGGACAACATTTCCAAAATAAAGAAGGATATGTTGGATACACAGGAAAAAATATTAAAAGACAATACGAGAATGAACCAGGAAATGAAAAATACAGTGGATCAGAAAATAGCAGACCAAATTCGTTATTTGAAGAAAGATTTACAGGAAACAGAAGAAGAACAGAAATCCAAAATCTTAAAAATCAAATGGAAAGTAGGAACAATAACATTCTTTATGGGATTGCTTCTATCAGCAATATTTTTTCTAATTCACAAGTAAACGATAGACCAAAGCGAAGAATTAGAAGTTTTAGGACATTATCTAAACAAGCAATGAAAGAATATGCTATAAAAAAAGCAAATTCTAGTGGTTTTGAATGGTTTGATGATGAAGAAATGGAAAGATAATTTCATATAAAAAACTAGAAGAACTGTAGATATTCTCTATAATTGTTCTTCTAGTTTTTTAGTATCTATTCCTAAAATCTTGCAAATTGCGATTAACTCAAAATCTTTTATTAAAACTTCTTGATTTTCTATTCTATATACAAATGACCTATCAACATTTATTCCCATAAGTTGCATTTCTTTTGCTAAATCTTCTCTTGACATATTTTTAGAAATTCTAACTTTTTCAATAAGTTTTCCTGCAACATTAGGTTTTTGATTATATTTTCGCATACTCATAAATTGCACCTCTCCCCTATATTTATTTAATTTTATTACAATATTTATATAGTTTTGATGTTGACACAACATCAAAATAGTTATATTATTAACAAAACAAAAAATAATTATTCAATAAAGAAATGGTGGGAAAATCATGTTTAAGAACAAAAACAAAGAAAATAATGAAGAATTGAAAGATATATACTTATTAGTAAATGATTTAATTAGAGATGGAAAAATAAAATTTGATTATTATAATAGTTCGTTTCCACTAGAGTTGATAGAAGTTCGTGAGAATAAATTAAATAATACCATTGAATTAAAATTTAGAGATATTTTTAAGGAATATGTAGATGAATTTAAAAGTATTTCAAAGAGTGATAATAAAAATTATGTTTCTAAATAAATTATAATTAAGTATTATCAAAATTGCACATTATTGTACTTTTTTTATGCTTATGTTATACTTATAATAAATTATTTAAAAGAAAGGGATTGCAAATGTTAAAATTAAAAAATGTATCAAAATTTTATTATAACAAGGGAATTATAGCATCTGGTTTTACTAAAGTTAATTTAGAACTAAAAATCGGCGAATTTGTGGTCATTACTGGTGAATCTGGAAGTGGTAAAAGTACACTTTTAAATGTAATATCTGGTTTAGATAGTTATGAAGAAGGAGAAATGTATATTAATGGCAACGAAACAAGTCATTATACAGAAAAAGACTTTGAAGATTATAGAAGAAAATATATAGCAAATATTTTTCAAAGTTTTAATTTGATTAATAGTTATACAGTTTATCAAAATGTTGAACTTGTAATGCTCTTAAATGGATATAAAAAACATAAAGTAAAGAAAAAGATATTAGATATTATAGATCAAGTAGGATTAACAAAATTTAAGAATACTAAAGTATCTAAATTATCTGGAGGACAAAAACAGAGAGTTGCAATAGCAAGGGCAATGGTAAAAGATACACCTATTATTGTTGCAGATGAGCCAACAGGAAATTTAGATTCTAAGTCTGCTAACGAAGTTATAGAAATACTAAAGAAAGTTGCTAAAGACAAATTAGTTGTAGTAGTAACGCATAATATTGAGCAAGTAGAACAATATGCAACAAGAATTATAAAAATGAATGATGGTAGAATTATAGAAAATACTGAAATAAAGAAAATAACTGATGAGCCAAAGCCACAAGAAAGCGAATACAACAATATAAGTATATTTAATAAGTATAGACTTGGAGTAAGAAATACATTCAATATAGCAACAAAATTTTTACTATTATTTGCAGTATTCTTCTTTATGAGTTCGGCTATTCTTGCTGAATATTCTAGTTTTCAAATGTCAGAAGAAGAAGTAGCAGATGAAGGATATAGTATAGCATTTAGAGATTTATCAGAAAACAGAATCTTAATTAACAAAAAGGATAAGACATCATTCACAAATGAAGATTATGATAAAATAAAGCTATTATCAAATGTAGATTATATAGTTGAAGATGATGTGTTTTTAGATAGTGGAGTGTCAATAGCAAGAGATGATATAAACTTTTATGGAAATATGCTTGATATAAATAACTTTACAGGAAATATTGATATTGGTAGAATGCCAGAAAACGAAGATGAAATAGTATTAAAGATTAGTAAAGACCACTTTTATATTAATGAAATGCTAGATGAAATATTAAATAAAACATTTTCTGTATTAAAATCTGAAGGCAGAGATGGTTTTAGTGATGAAAAGGTAAAAGATTTAATTATAGTTGGTATCCAATATAATGAAGATAATTTTGACTACGATTGTAAGTATTATGTTTCAAAGAGTTTACTAAATGAATTAAGAAGTGTTATGAATAAGAACTATAGCAATATGAAAATATTTTTAAATAACAAATACGAACAATATAATGTAGAGCCAAGTTATAAAGTAGAGAGTGGAAAAGTAGCCGTCGATGATGAATTAAAATATAGTTTTAAAAATTATAGAATACTAAACCAACCTCTAAACATATATGTAAGTAATATTTATTATGAGGCAGAACTAGATTTATCTATAACTAATACATATACAAAGTCAAACTTTAAAAGACTAACAGGATTAGATAAATATGACTATAATAGATACACAATTTTTGTAAATATTGATGATTATAATTCACTTTATAATAAGCCTTCATATCAATCTAGTGTATTTGTCAAAGATGCAAAAATGATTGATGAAACTATACAAGAACTTGAAAATTTAGGATTAACACCTAAAAAGGTAACTGATTTTAAAATGAATGAAGGAGAAATTTATAAGAGAATAATAAAAATTATAAAAGTAATAGTAACTATTATTCTAATTATCGTATTATTCTTTATTTCATACTTAATTATAAAGATAATATTAAAATCAAGAAATGTATATTACACAACATTGAGAATGCTTGGTGCTACATATAGAAATGTAAAAAGAATATTAGATATTGAACTATTTGTTAATTCAACTCTTGCATACAGTGTTTTAATGTTATTTATACATGCAGTTAAATCAAATATAGTAAATTTAGAACATATTGCAAAATTAAGTGGATATTTAAGTGTAAGAGAATATGTATTAATGTATATTATTCTAATTGCAATTTCAAGACTAATATCAGCTAAATTTGCAAGAAAATTGTTTAAAAATACTGCAATAAATACATACAATGAGGAGGTGTAATAATATGATAAAAATAGAAAAAGTAAATAAATATTTTAATAGAAGAAGAAGAAACGAAATTCATATTATAAATAATACCTCGTTAGAACTTGAAAATAAAGGGTTAGTTGCTATTTTAGGACAATCTGGAAGTGGAAAGACAACACTTTTAAATGCAATAGGAGGACTTGACAAAGTAAGTAATGGTAAAATCTATATAAATGGTAAAAAAATAACCAGAAGAACAACAAATACAGTAGATAAAATAAGAAATCTAAATATAGGATATATATTTCAAGACTATAAATTGATAGAAAATATGTCAGTATTTGATAATGTTGCTATCGCATTAAGAATGATTGGAATAAAAAATAAAAAAGAGATACAAAAAAGAGTAAACTATGTTTTAGAAGCAGTTAATATGTATAGATATAGAAATAGACCTGCTCAAATGCTATCTGGTGGAGAAAAACAAAGAGTTGCCATAGCAAGAGCTATTGTAAAAAATCCAAGCATTGTAATTGCAGATGAGCCAACAGGAAATTTAGACAGCAAAAACTCATTAGAAATAATGAATATAATAAAAGCTATATCAAAAGAAAAATTAGTTATTTTAGTAACACACGAAGTTGATTTGGCAAAATTCTATGCAACAAGAGTAGTAGAATTGCAAGATGGTAAAATCGTAAATGATTATAGTAACGAATCTAAGGAATCTTTAGAGTATAGATTAGATAATAAAATATATTTGAAAGACTTTAAAGACATTAATAATTTGAAAAACAAAAAGATTAATATTGATGTATATTCTGATGATGAAAATGCTGAAATAGATGTTAAATTAGTATTAAAAAACGGTAATATATTTATTCAAGCTGAAAATAAAAAAATTGAGGTAGTAGATGATAATTCAGGGGTAGAATTTATAAATGATCATTATAAGAAAATAGATAAGAGTATTTATGAGAAATACAAATATAACTTAGATGAAATTATTGATAATAAGTATAAACCAAGATATAGTTCAATATATGGAATTGTAAAATCTATAAGAAATGGATTTAATAGAATATTAAATTATACAGTATTGAAAAAAGTATTGCTTTTAGGATTTTTTGCATCTGCAATGTTTGTAGTATATAGTGTAAGCAACATAGCAGGGGCAACTGACATAAGAGAATCTGATTATATAAAAATAGACAGAAATTATCTTCAAGTAGATATGGCTAAGGTAAATGTGGATGATTATTTGAAATATGAAAACTTAGAAAATATAGATTATATGATACCTGGCAATAGTAATGTAAGTTTTAAAATTAAAATGGATAATTATTACCAATTATCAACTTATTCTTTTGAACTTTCTGGATCACTTGTTGACCTTGACAAGATTAATGAAAACGACATATTTAAAGGAAGAATGCCACAAAATGAATACGAAATAATTATAGATAAAAAAGTTGCAGACAATATGCTTAATGAAGAATTTTCAATGATTAAAGGTATGGGAATAAAGAATGAAGATGAATTATTAAATAGAGTAGTTACAATAGATGGAATGAAAGAGTTTACGATAGTTGGATTTGTAGATGATTTAAGTGCATCAATCTATGTTAAGAAATCTTTATTTATGAACATATTAAATAACATGACACAAAGTGATGCTGGAATGGGAATTTATTTCTCAAATGATGAAGAAAACTCAGAAGCAACAGTAAAAGATTACAACTTATTTTTAGATGATATTACTATAACTAAAGGAAGATTGCCAGAAAACGATTATGAAGTAATTGTAAATAAAAGCAACGAAGAAGAAATGAAATTAAATAAACCTATTAAGGCAGAAGTAAATGGAAAACAATTAACAGTTGTAGGATATTATGATAGTAAAACAAACAAACAAGAATATCTTGTAAACAATAACACAGTAAAATATAATGTAATATCTAATAACAATGGATTTACAATATATCCTAAAGATAAAGCAATGGCAATGGACCAATTTCAGAATGAATATCACTTGAATATTATAGATAGATATGAAAAAGATAAGAATGAATATATAAACGAAAAACATGATGAAATAAGAAGTGCAGTAATATTTGCAGGAGTAATACTTGCAATATCATTAGTAGAAATATATTTAATGATTAGATCATCATTCCTATCAAGAATAAAAGAAATTGGTGTATTAAGAGCAATTGGAGTAAAGAAAAAAGATATATATAGAATGTTCTTAGGAGAAATTATATCAATTACAACATTGGCGAGTATGCCTGGTATTGCACTTATGACATATATACTAAGTCAAGTGTCAAAGATTCCGTTTGTAAATAGAATGTTTATTATAAACTTTAATACAGTTGGAATTGCTATATTAATAGTTTATGTATTTAATATAATTGTTGGATTACTACCACTATTTAGAGTTATTAGAAAAACACCAGCAAGAATACTTGCAAGACATGATGTAGAATAATACTGAAAGTACAACACTTTAGACAAAATACACAAGTCTGAATTGTTGTACTTTTCTTATGCCTGTGATATAATCTTAGCAACAATTGAATAAGGTTGATAGTTGAATTATCAGCCTTTTAAAATACAAATAATATCGTTATTTTGAATAATTTTAAAAATTTTATAAATATTATAGACAGATTTTTAAGAATATTGTAAAATAATACTCATAGGAAATGATAATTAGCAGATGTGGTTTTGCCACCAATCTTTACGAATCTTCGTAGGAAGGGTGGTGATGTTTATGGTTAAAGTGATACTATTTTTAATAATATCCTTAATGTTATCTTTAACATTAAACGTTGCCTTGACAGCAGTTCTGTATAAGAACTGGGTTGATAAGCAACTACATAAATAAAAAAAATAAACCATTCTGCTATGTGTACTGAACCCAAAAAGTTGGACTTTTTGATTTAGTTATTAAGCAACTTGTAAGGAATGAATTCTGTATTGAACAGGAGTCATTCCTTTTAGTTTGCTCTTGATTCTCCTATTATTATAGTACTTTATATATTCTATTATATCTTTTTCTAATTCCTCTATATTATTATACTCATTTTCCTTTATATAGTAAAGTTCAGATTTTAATAGTCCAAAAAAGTTTTCTGCACAAGCATTATCTAAACAATTACCTTTCCTAGACATACTTTGTCTTATTCCTTTTTGTTTTAATAAATGCTGATATTGTTTCATTTGGTATTGCCAGCCTTGGTCTGAATGCAAAATAAGATTAGTGTTATCAGGTATCTTTTTAAAAGCCTTTTTTAACATATCTACTACTTGCTGAAACACAGGATGTCTAGATAAGTTAAAGCTTATTACTTCACCATTAAACAAATCGATTATTGGTGATAAATATAGTTTTTGATTATTTACTTTAAATTCCGTTACATCTGTCGCCCATTTTTGATTTGGCTTATCTGCTTTAAAATTACGTTTAAGAAGATTTGGAGCTACTTTTCCTATTGTTCCCTTATATGAATTATATCTTCTTTTTGGCCTTTGGATACTTTGTATTCCTAGCTCCTTCATTATTCTTTGAACTTTTTTATGATTTACATTGAACCCTCTATTTCTTAACTCTAATGTTATTCTCCTATAACCATATCTTCCTTTGTTTTCATCAAATATTAGCTGTATTTGGTCTTTAATCGATTTATCTTTATCTGGTTTGTTCATTCTAGATATATGATAAAAATATGTGCTCTTTGCTACTCCTGCAACTTTTAATAGTGCCATCAACTTATATTGATGCCTTAATTCACTGATGGCTTTTACTTTGTCTTTTTCTTTGACTTTTCCTTGTCTTGAATTAAGGCATTCAATTTTTTTAAGTAAGCATTTTCCGTTTCTAAATATTCTATTTTCTTTAATAGTTCTTTTTCTGTTGATTTTGCATTTTTAGATACTTTCTTTTCTTTTTTTGATTTCATTTTTATCCTTCCACGATGCTCTTCCATCAAATATTGTGGACCTTTTTCATCGTATAATTTATTCCATACTCTAACTCTTGTATGGTCAGGAAGTGAAAAATGAATTGCTGTTTGAACAAGAGAAAGGTTATGTTTTCTCATATATTCTACCACATAAACTCTAAATTCTCCACTATATGTTTTATTATTTATTGTAAGTCCATTAATTCCTTCATTTTCGTAATGCTTAACCCATATTCTGATTGTTTGGTATGCCACTCCAAAAAACTCTGCAGCTTCCCATATTGAATGATGTTCTTCTAAAACATACTTTACTATCATTAATTTTGATTCTAAATTATGTCTCTTTTTTCCCATCAAAAATGCACCTCCAAAATTTAAACTTTTATGTCCAAATTTTGGGGTGCACTTCAATGCCAGGCTAATGGTTTATTAAAAATCTTACTTGGCAAAACCACGTTTGTGGATTTGTCATTTCCTATATTTATTATAATCCATTTTTAAGTAAAAAGTCAAGAAATTACGAAAAATTTTTATCAAACTAAAAAAGATATTCTAACAATAAAAATATCTAAAAATATATTATAAAATTAATTTATTCGTTGGGTACACTTTGGGAACACTTGATATAAAAAACAACCTAAATTGACCTAATAATACTTAATGATACAAATAAAAGAATCCTAATTTACTGCATAATACATAACATTTTGATATTCTACATAACTACATTTTCGGAACTCATAACCCGAAGGTCGTAAGTTCGAGTCTTACCCCCGCAACCAAACTTATATCGTTACAGCTATCTAAGTTGTAGCGATTTTTATTTTCTTCAATTAGTTAACAATAATGCTTAAAATAGGCATCATTATGTCAAATCGGGGAAAAATTGGGGAAATAAATCTCCATAACCGTTGACATTTCTAATAAAATTTCAGTAAAAGACTATGGGAAACCTAAATATTAAATTAGTAGTCTTTTACTTTTTTTATCGTGAAAAGTTTAATGACTTTAGTGAAAAAAGATTTTAACTAATTTTGTGGTAGTAGCAAGTTTTCTAATGCAAATCCTGCAGTTTTATTATGGGAAATAATTGGGTGCACATAGAAATTATAAGTTGTTGTTATTTGTGCATGTCCAAGTCTTGCTGCTACAACTGAGACATCAATGTTTTGTGCTATCAATAAAGTAGCATTTGTATGTCTTAGTCCGTGAAAGTTAATTACAGGTAGTCCTATTTGTTCTACAAATTTTTCAAACCATTTGCTAATAGTAGAAGGGTGCATAGGTTTGCCATCTGCTTGTACAAATAACCTATTAGAATCGTACCATAATTCGCCCAATAACGTTTTTTGATTATCATACCAGTATTTATATTCTTCTAGTAAAGTGACAACGAATTCTGGTATTGCAACGTCTCGGATAGAACTTTCTGTTTTAGGTGTTTTAGTAAATACTCCTTTCTCTGCTAAATACTGACTAGAACGATTTATACTTACAATTCCATCTTTGAAATTTATATCGCTCCATTCAAGTCCCATAAGTTCTCCAAGTCTAACTCCAGTAAATACTGTTAAGATGATAGCAACTTTATATTTGAATTGATCTTCTGTAAGTTCCATCAAGTTTGAAACCAATGCTTTACTTTGCTCATCATCATAGTATTTTCTTTTAGGTTTTTTAGTCTTAGGTGGTTGAACACGTTCAGCAGGATTTGCTACTATCATTTGCCAATATACTGCTCTTTGTAGCATTGCATGAAGTAATCTGTGATGTTCTACAATAGTTTTTGATGAAAGTGGTTTTCCTGTCTTTTTACCATTGTTGTTTTTCTTTCTTATTATTTGAGTATCTCTACTTAACAAATCATAGAATTGCATTATATCAGTAGGCTTAATCTTATCTACATGAAAATGTGAAAAATAAGGTATAATTCTACTATTTAGCATTCCTAAATATCTGTTATATGTTGATGGTGCAAGTTCTTTTGAGCCATAATCTCTTTTCCATATTTCGACAAAATCTTCAAATTTTAGAGATTTTCCTTCAACATATAGACCTTTTTGAACATCTGCAACGAATTTAGCAAGTTCTATTTTTGCGTCTTTAATAGTTCCATGAATAGTTTTTGTTTTCTTAATAGGTTTTCCTTGTAAGTCATATCCTGCGATACAACTTAATCTGTAACTATCTTTTCCTCTTTTTTCAATACTCCCAGCCATTACCTTTTTCACCTCCTTTCAGGCATACCTATGGGTGGGAGAGGAGTGTATTATCTATATTAAATCATATTTATCATAATAAAATTGATTAAATGAAATATATTCATATTTTGTAATATCTAAACTAATTAATTTATATATATTTAATAAAATAATATCTTCTATAAAGTATGAATAATGAAATTGTTCATCATATGTCAGTGGTTTTGATTTTTGTTTTGTTTTATAGTGGATGTAATAAATACGAGCTGATTTGATATTTTCAGCAATTGTATTTATTTCAGTTGTAGTATAGTTAAAAACATCATTAACATTATTTATTAAAGAAATAATCATATCAATATAGCTTGCATCTTTAGATTTTGAATTTTTACTTTTTGTTAATGCAAATGCTGATGTAAAATCGTAGTTTCGAGAATAATTTTCCAACATTGTTGTAGAATTTATAAATCTTGTTAAATTTGGAACTTTATATTGTGTTACATTAAAATATAATTCAATTAAAGGAAATAATTGATTATAATTATTAATAAAATTATTATATATTAGCTCAATATTATCTATTTTATCAATTTTAAGACACCTATGGGATATCATCTCATTAAGTTCTGTATTTTCTAATATAATATCCCTATATGAACAATCAAATAATTCCACAGGATTATCATCTATGTATATAGTTTGCTTTTTAACATAGATAGGATGCTTTAAGATAAGCATTAAAAAGTTTCTGAATGTATATATATTTTCAAGGACTTTTTTTATACTTATTCCCTTTGTGTGCGAAAAATCTACCTGAGATAATCTAGTTATAGATAATGATTGTTGAGTTTCATCAAAACTACAAAATGTCTTTATATTTAATGAATATGAATCAGTTTTTATTTCATAGTTTTTAGTATTTGAATCATAATCAAATGTCTTTAAATCACACATAAATGGTTTAGATTCAATAAATAAGTCTAAATTTTTATATGAAGATGAATATTTAGTTATGTTATTTAATGATTTTTGTGACAAATTTTTGTCAATAATTATTCGATCAATAACAAATTCAACAAATGCGGCTTCAATTTTTCCTGTTTTGCCATTTGTAGTACTTGAGTGCCCTGAATTCATACAGTTTATTAAAAAGATTTTTTCATCGTTAAAAAGAAATTTTCCAGATAATATATCATAGTTTTTATTGGTATTTCGCCATTCTTCTATATCTTTTAACATATTTATTTTTAAAATAAGTCTATCATTATCTACAATTAAAATCGAATCAAACATCTTTCTTTTGATAGAGACCTTAATAGATATATTATTAAAATCTTTCCAATCTTTGAAAGTATGTACCATATTTCTCACCTCTTTTATTTATATTTATATGTATTAAATCGTTTATAAATTTGATATACATTAAATAATATTATCTTTGTATTTATCAAATTTTTCTACACTTTTTTGCATCCATTCATTTATATCGCTTTCTGAAATATTTCCTTTTTTATATCTTTTTAAGAATAATTGAGATTGTTGTTTCCATTGAGTAAAGTATTGTGCTTTTTCACTATAAGGACTTATTTTACCTCTTTGAATTTGCATTAGTATTTTTTGATATGTTTTTTTGTATAGTTGATAAGCTTCAATTTCACCAGTATTTTTCTTAAATGTTTCAGCAGCACCTTTTACTCTACATGTTTTTTCTGATTCAAAATACATTATATCGCAATATATTTCAGATTCCTTTGATGTAGGAATGAAGTATTTACCACAATTTTGACATTTTTTAATTGTTACATATGTATTTAATGCTATTTCATCTAAACAGATAAATACTATATTAGATAATACAATAGAGTGATATATATTACTTGTTTTATAATTTAATTTTCCATCCTTAATACTTTTCATTACTTTTGTTGGATTTGCTAGATTAGATTTTAATCCTTCTGTTCCATTAACAAATAATGTATTAAAGTATATATTTGTTTGATTTGTATAATTATAGAAATCATTCTTTAATGCGTGAGATAAATATTTTATATGAGGAAATACATCCTTATATAAATCTGAATTATCTAAATTATATACAAAGTCAACACATTCTCTAATTTGTTTTTGCAATTTAATAAGATCTTCTTTAGAACTATTAAATACTTTTGTTAAAACATTAAGATAATCAGGAGCATTTTTACAAGAATGTATATTAGGTATATTTTGTGTAAATTCATGTAAAAGCTCAATTCCATAAAATGCAAAGAAAGTTTTATATGCTGGAATAACATCAGAAAAGTCTGCATTTAAGAATCTGATTAAGAACATACCATATCTTTCTTCAAATGGATTAAAATAATCATCTTTAATTACTTCACAATTTGGTTTATTAAATTTTGGATTTTCAGATGTTAGCAAAATTTCTCTATATTTGTTATTGATATTTTTAGCTAACTTTATTTGACAATCTACTAAAGGAGTAACATAGTACTCTCTTTTTTCTTTTTTGTTAAACCAGATACCAAATCCAAAATTGCTTGGTATATTAGGATTTTTGAACATTCTTTAACAACTCCTTAGTTTTACTTTGTGAGAAATTTTGAAAAATAATTATAAATTTTCTTGACTTTTCATAAAATGGCATATATAATGTGATTGTAAAAAATGAAAAACAATAAAAATAAATTTCTCACATGATTATTTTACAACAAATAAAATTAAAAAGCAATAGTTTATTTCATTTTTTACAAAACTTTTAACTTATTAATTATAAATAGGTTACAGGAAAGGAGGAAGACTTATGGAACAACAAAAAGTACAAAGAACAACGCTAACTATGAAAGAAGCAGCTGAGTATTTAGGAGTATCTTATTGGTTAATAAATCAATTAGTTAGAAGAAAACAAATACCTTGCTCAAAAGTTGGTGGAAAATTCTTGTTTAGAGTACAAGTATTAGATGAATACTTGAGTTCTAAAGAACAAGAATCAGTTAATTACTAATTTAATAGAAAGCGAGGAAAGGAGGATATGTATGATATTCAGTGGTTCAAGGTAGAAAAGAATATTTTCTATAATAGGAAGATCCAATTGCTTTTAGGCTTTAAAGATGGAGATACATATCTTAGAGTATGGATACAATTATTATCATTAGCTGTTGAATGTAACGATAATGGTAGATTAGTAATCGGAAATAATCCTATTTCTATCAAAGAATTTTCGAAAATTATGGGAAAATCTTCGAAAAAAATGAGCAAAATATTGGATAAATTTCTAGAATTAGAAATGCTAAAAAAAGATGATGAAGTACTTGCTATTAAAAATTGGAACAAGTATCAAAGCCTTGATAGGCAAGAGACTTATCAAATTAATAATCGTGAAAGACAAAGACGTTTTAGTGAAAAAAAGAAAAAAGAGCAGGAAAAAACTAACGTTAGTATAACGTTAGATAACGCTACAGAAGAGAAAAGAGAAGAAAAGATAACAAAAGAAATAAGAAAAGAAGAGAATATAAGAGAGGAGGAAGACAGTGGATTCAGAGAATACAAATTGTGATGATATTATACACAATAGACTCAAAAAATGTGGATTTTGTGGTAATGAATTGCAACCAATAGGACTTGATTATCTTTATGCAAATATATCTGAAGATAGTATTGAATATGAAAGATGTAATTGTAGTAAATCTAAAGAGTATTGGAAAGAAATAGACAATAAAGTATATGAACAGCAAAAAAGAAATAGAATTAGAAATATTATAAATACAATTTATAAACAAAACTATATAGGAAGAAAATTGCAAGAAATGAATTTAGAAAACTTTTATTTTGACTCTAGTAATAAATATGTATTAGATGTTGTAAATGATTATATCAATAAGAACAAAGATACAATGAAACCTGATAGTTTGATAATAATGGGCAAGTCAGATGTAGGCAAAACACATTTAGCAGCAGCTATTGCAAACAAACTAATAGAGAATGATAAAACGGTTTTAATGGAGAGATTAACAAACCTATTAGATAGAATAAGAGAGACATATGAGAATAATACTAAATCAGAAAATGAATTAATAGAAATTTATTCGAATGTTGATATGCTTATAATTGATGATTTAGGAACTGAAAAGATAAGTAGTTGGGCATTAGAAAAATTGTACACTATAATTCAAAATAGATATGAAAATGGATTACCAATAATCATTACAACTAGGTTTAATAAAGAAGGATTAATTGAAAGATTTAGTTATAGTAAAGACTCGGATTTAGTAGATGCAATGATATCAAAATTGTATCAAATGTGCTTTGGAATAATGTTAAAAGGCACAAAAAAAGAGTTAGTAAAGTCGCCAAACTTAAAATACTAACCCCAATGATTATATATTTATTGTAATATAAAAATAAAAAAAAGTAAAGAGAAAGTGAGGGAAAAATTATGATAATAGAAGGAACATTATATTATATAAATCCAGAAATAATAAAAATAGGAGATAAAAATTTTAGACCAGCGAGAGAAGAAACATTAAAAAATATGGAAGAAAGGATAATAAAAAAGGGACTTAGAAATCCATTTGTTGTAACAAGAGTAGGTAAAGAATTAGTTACATATAGTGATTTTAATACGCTAATTGCAGCTAGAAAAATAGGAAAAGAATTAGTTCCATGTGTCATTATAAGTCATAAACTTATGAACAAAAGAATTAAATATATTAATTTATATAGAAGATATAGTAAACTAAAAACTATCTAAAATATAAATACAAAGTACCTGAATAAGATAAAATTTGGGTACTTTTTTTGACTTTATAGAGTCATTTTAAGGAACAACTTAAGTACTTATTTAGGTACAATAAATTAATTAAAAAGTACATTTTTTGTCCTAGCAAGCAATGAACTTGGGAGACCGAAATTTTTGCTTGCCTCAAATTCTATTCAATGGGACAAGTCCCAATCCCTTTTTCAAAAAGTAAAAATATGTCGAAAAAAGTAGAAAAATTTGCAAAGCAAATTTACTTGAATTTATTGAGAAAAAAGTCGAATTATGATATAAAATATAATAGAGTTATTATAACTATGAAGAGGTGTATAGATGATGAAAAAGTTGATAGAAGAAATAGAACAATTCAATAAAGAAAGAGATTGGGATCAATTTCATTCTCCTGAAAATTTAGCAAAATCAATTGCGATAGAATCAGGTGAATTGTTGGAGTGTTTTCAATGGAATAATAATTATAATAAAAACGAGGTATGTGAAGAATTGGCTGATGTATTTACTTATTGCATTATGATGGCTGATAAATTAAATGTAGATCCTGAGGAAATAGTATTAAAAAAATTAGAGAAGACAAGGAAGAAATATCCAGTTGATAAGGCTAAAGGAGTAAGCACAAAATATAATAAATTATAATGGTGGTAATTTGTAATGAAAAATGGAATATATGAAGAGATTATAAATAATAAAATATTAAAGGAAATAAGTAATGAAGAACTTATTATTGGAAAAGAAAAACTAGATAGCGAGGATGCTAAAACATTCTTGACACAATATATTGCTGAAATAACAAAGACAGCTTTAAAATGCATAAGAGATGAAATTACAGAACCACAAGAATACTTGTTAAAACAAGTAGAGTTATGTAATGACATTATAGAATTATTAAAACAGAAATTAAATGAAGATGAATTTGAAGACTTGAAAATAACTGAAAGTGCAGAAGTATTAACATATGTATATGATAGAATGAACAATTCAAATTTTAATAATCAAGTTATTAGACCTGAAACGTCAATTTCAAGAACTTCCTTATTTACAGGAGCAAGAAAAGAGCCAAACTTACAGGAAGAAATTAAAAGAGAGATTTTCTCAGCTGATGAAATTTGTATGTTAGTTTCATTTATAAAATGGAGTGGACTAAGAACAATACTAGATGAATTAAAATTATTTACTGAAAGAGGGAAAAAACTTAAAATTATTACTACTTCATATATGGAAGCTACAGATTTTAAAGCAGTAGAAGAACTATCTAAATTACCAAATACTGAAGTAAAGATTTCTTATGATACTGAAAGAACAAGATTACATGCAAAATCATATATATTTAAAAGAGAAGATGGATTTACAACTGCATATGTAGGATCTTCAAATATGTCAAATGTAGCAATGACCTCAGGATTAGAATGGAATGTTAAATTATCCGAAAAAGAATCTTTTGAAATAATTGCTAAGATTAATGCAACATTTGAAACTTATTGGAATGATAGCACATTTGAAACTTTTGATAATAGTGAAAAGAATAGAGAATATTTAAGAAATGCATTAAGTAAATCTAAAAATAATAAAACAGATATGACATTTGAATTTGATATAAAACCATATACATATCAAAAAGAAATATTGGAAAATCTTGAAGCTGAAAGAAAAATATTTGGAAGATATAGAAATTTAGTTGTTGCAGCGACAGGAGTTGGTAAAACAGTAATATCTGCTTTTGACTATAAAAGATTTAGAGATGAAAATCCAAGAGCTAGATTATTATTTGTAGCTCATAGAGAAGAAATATTAAAAAAGAGTAGAGACACTTTTAGATATATATGTAAAGATTTAAATTTTGGAGAATTACTAGTTGGGAATAACAAACCAGAGTCAATTGAAAATTTATTTGTAAGTATACAAAGTTTAAACTCAAGTAAATTAATAGAAAGAACTTCTCCAGATTTTTATGATTATATAGTTATAGATGAAGTTCATCATGGAGCAGCTCAATCTTATAAAAAATTATTGGAATATTATAAGCCAAAGGTATTATTAGGATTAACTGCAACACCTGAAAGAATGGATGGAGAAGATATAACAAGATTTTTTGATAAAAAAATGGCGTATGAATTACGACTACCTGAAGCAATAGATAATAAACTATTATGTCCTTTTCAATATTTTGGAGTGTCAGATTTTGTCGACTTATCTGATTTGAAATGGACACGAGGAGGATATGAAGTATCTGAACTAGAAAATGTATATGTATTTGATACTGAAAAAGCTAAGAGAAGAGCACAAGATATAATAAAAAATACTATAAAATATGTAGATGATATAGAAAATGTGAAGGCTTTAGGATTTTGTGTTAGCATAAAACATGCAGAATTTATGGCGAATGAATTTAATAATGCAGGAATACCTTCAATTGCATTAACAGGAAATAGTAATGATGAAATTAGAAAAAATGTTGCAAAAAATCTAACAGATGGAAATATAAAGGTAATCTTTACAGTTGACTTATTCAATGAAGGTGTTGATATACCACAAATTAATACAATATTGTTTTTAAGACCTACAGAGAGTTTGACTATATTCTTACAACAATTAGGCAGAGGATTAAGAATTGCAGATGGAAAAGAATGTTTAACTGTCTTAGATTTTATAGGACAATCTAATAAAAACTATAAATTCGCAGATAAATATAGAGCCTTAATAGGTAAAACAAAGAAATCAGTTGAAAGCTATGTGAAAGATGGGTTTGTTTCATTACCTAAAGGATGTTTTATGAAACTAGAAAAACAAGCAAAAGAATATGTATTAAGAAATATTAAAGGATTAAAAAATAACAAGGATGTTTTAATTGGAAAAATAAAATATTTTGAAAATGATACTGGAGAAAAGTTAAACTTAAAGAATTTCTTAAGATATAATAATATATCATTGGATGAATTTTATAATGGTAAGAGGACATTTACTAGATTGTGTGCAGAAGCAGAAATTATACAAGATTTTCAATATGAAAATGAGGAAGTACTAAACAAAAGAATAGTAAATTTATTATCAATGGATTCACCAAAATTAATTGAATTTTCAAGAAAATATATAAATAATACTGATATGAACCTTAATAAAGAAGAGCTAATTTTAAGAAATATGCTTTATTATACATTTTACGTAAAGAATCCTGAGAGAGAAGGATTAAGCTCTATTAAAGAGGGAATAGAAAAGATTATAAGTAACAAGCTAATAAAAGAAGAAATACTAGATATATTAGATGTTTTGTATGAAAAAATAAATTGTGTACCTATAAAGAATAGCTATGATTTTATTTGCCCACTAGAAGTACATTGCAAATATACACAAGCACAAATCTTAGCAGGACTTGAATATTATAGAGAAGATTTTTATGGACCAATGCTTGAGGGAGTTAAATACTTTAAAGATAAAGATTTAGATATTTTCTTCATAACTTTAAATAAATCAGAAAAAGATTTTTCAGAGTTAACTTTATATGAAGATTATGCAATTAGTGAAAATTTATTTCATTGGCAAAGTCAACACAAAGATACAGAAAATAGTAAGAATGTTCAAAGATACGTAAATAGTAATGGAAGAGTATCATTATTTGTAAGAGAATATAAAACTGAAAATGGTAAGGCTAGTCCATATATTTATTTAGGAGAGTGTACACATGTTAGTCATCAAGGAAATAATCCAGTAAGTTTTATATGGAAATTAAAAAATAATATACCAGGAAAGTTTATATCAGAGGCAAATAAAAATGTTTTATAGGAGTAATTATTATGATTGATGTAGTAGCTGCAGTGATACAAAATGAAGAAGGTAAAATACTTATAGCACAGAGAAATTTGAAAAAATCACAAGGTGGTCTATGGGAATTTCCAGGAGGAAA
Source organism: Clostridia bacterium (assembly GCA_017934475.1). GTDB lineage: Bacteria > Bacillota > Clostridia > TANB77 > CAG-508 > UMGS1663. The sequence continues at coordinate 93,574 of JAGBJN010000010.1, forward strand.
AATAGAACCTAACGAAACAAAAGAGGAAGCTATTATTAGAGAAATAAAAGAAGAGATGGATATAGATATAGAGGCAAAGAAGTTTATAGATCAAAAAGTATTTAATTATCCTGATAAAGATATAAATTTAATTGCAATTGAATGTAAGCAAATAAAAGGTGATATTAAATTAAATGAACATGAAGATATTAAGTGGGTTAATAAAAATGAGTTAAGAAACTTTAATTTTGCACCTGCTGATAAATTTATAATAAATACAATATTAGAAACTAATAATTAATGGGGGCAATTATTATGATAGTATATGAATCAACAAAGCAACTATTTGTGGAAGATGTTGTTCAAGATAGAATTGAAGAAAATATTGATAGAAAATTTTATGAAAAAATGGGATATCATACTTCAGAAAGTGAAAGAAAAGCATGGAATAATTCTATGCAATATATGATGAAAGTTTTAATTGATAACAAGATACCTGGAAATGTAGGGATAGCAATTGAATTTAAAATTCCTAATACTTCTAAGAGAGTAGACTTTATAATTACAGGTAAAGATGGACAATTAAAAAATACTGCTATTATTGTCGAATTAAAGCAATGGACTGAGGCTGATATGGTTGAAGGAAAAGATGGAATAGTACAAACTTTTACAGGACATGCGCTAAGGGAAGTTGCGCATCCTTCATATCAGGCATGGTCTTATGCAACAACAATAGAAGACTATAATGAAACTGTACAAGATAGACAAATTGACTTACATCCATGTGCATATCTTCATAATTACTTAGCAGTAACACCTCCAACATTACTATCAGATAATTATAAGTATTATTTAGAAAAAGCACCTGCATTTATTAAAGGTGATGTAGAAAAATTAAGAGATTTCATAAACAAATATATTCAATATGGTGATGATAAAGAAACTCTTTATATGATAGAAAATGGAAAAATAAGACCATCTAAGTCTTTACAAGATGCATTATCAAGTATGTTAAAAGGCAATGAAGAATTTGTAATGATTGATGATCAAAAATTAGTATATGAAACAGCATTAGATATGGCAAGAAAATCATATAAAGATGGAAATAAACGAGTATTAGTTGTAAAAGGTGGACCTGGAACTGGAAAATCAGTTTTAGCAATAAATCTTTTAGTAAAACTAACAAGTGAAAATATGGTTTGTTCATATGTAACAAAAAATGCAGCTCCAAGAAACGTATATGCAACTAAATTAAGTGGAGATTTTAGAAAAACAAGAATTAATAATTTATTTAAAGGCTCAGGCTCTTTTGTAGAATCAGCAGAAAATGAATTTGATGTTCTAATAGTAGACGAAGCACATAGATTAAATGCAAAATCTGGAATGTTTCAAAATTTAGGAGAGAATCAAATAAAAGAAATTATTAAAGCATCTAAGTTTTCGATATTTTTTATAGATGAATCTCAAAGAGTAACACTTAAAGATATTGGGAGTATAGAAGAAATACAAAAATACATTGGACAAGCTAATGCAGAATCAGAGCTAATGGAATTAGAATCACAATTTAGATGTAATGGATCAGATGGATATATTGCATGGCTAGATGATGTGTTAGATATAAGAAAAACTGCTAATAGTGATGGATTTGATTTAGATTATGATATTAGAATTTGTGATACTCCTAATGAAGTAAGAGATTTAATCTTTGAAAAAAATAAGATAAATAATAAGGCAAGATTACTTGCAGGATATTGTTGGGATTGGATCGCTGATGGAAAAAATAAATCAGATGTATATGATATAACAATTCCTGAATGCAATTTTGCAATGAGCTGGAATTTAGGAAATAGTACAACATGGGCTATTGATCCAAATTCAGTTAATGAAATAGGTTGTATACATACTGCTCAAGGATTAGAATTTGATTATGCAGGTGTAATTATTGGAAATGATTTAAGATATGAAAATGGCAAAATAATTACTGATGTAAAGAAAAGGGCAAGAACTGACCAATCTATAAAAGGAATCAATAAACTAAATCAGGAAAATCCTGAAAAAGCAGATAAGGTTGCAGATGAAATTATAAAGAATACATATAGAACATTAATGACAAGAGGACAAAAAGGATGTTACATTTATTGTACAGATAAAAATTTATCAGATTATTTAAAGAAAAGATTAAATCAAAAAGATGAAATAATGTATTCGACTGATGATGAAGTAAAAATAAACAATATGATGATTGCAGAGGATAGCGAAGATTACAAATATGAATAAATTTTAGGAGTGATGTCGATGGGATTATTAGATATTTTATTAGGGGGTTCATCTAGCGGTGCAAATAATAATTTTCAAATAGGTGATAAAGTTAGAGTCAAATATAGAGGACAGGAAGGATACATTATTGATAAGAATGGAAGTCTTTATATGGTTTCTATAAATAATGGACAAGTAGTTGATTCATATGAAGCAAATGATTTAGAAAAATGTTGGTGATTAATAAAATAAACTAAAGAAAAGCAAAATGATACTGTAAAATTAATTGCATTGTTATTTTGCTTTTTGTGTAAAAAGGAGTTTAAATTTGAAAAATAAAGATGAAATAATAGTAAATGATATTATTATAAATGCATTAGGGAGCGAAAATAAAGAAGAAAAAATATATAAATTAATGGAATATATAACAAAAGATAGACTAGTTGAATTAAAAGAAATTATTAGAAATCGTTGTAAAGTCAGAGGTATTACTCCATTAAGAAGAAATACTAGTAAAAATATAAAAAAGTTATATTTATTAAATGATAATAATTTGCCAAGAGAAAGTTGTAATTTAATAAATCAATGCTATATGACAATAAAAAACGTGCAAAAGTTGATAAAAGGTAATAATTTAGTAGATTCAAATACTTTAATAAGATCTGCCTTCGAAAATTTAATAATGGGAATGATGATATATTTAGACTCTAATGTTTTTGAAGAATTTAAGCAGCTTGGGCTAAAAGATGAAGAGAGAGTTTATACAAAACAACAGAAATTAAGAAATATGTTTAAGGCTAAATTAAAAACAGTTGATAAAGATATGTTTGGAGATATAAGCAATAGACAAATTCAAAAAATGTTAGATGAATACTATGATAAATTATGTTTATTTACTCATAGCACTTTAATTGTTAATGCAATGGTAGAAGGAGCTTTAAATAACGATGAAGATTTGTTTTTGATAATAGCTAAACAAAATATGTATTTTTTAGAAATATTACTGAATTGCTGCCTAAAGTATATTACTAGGGATACTAATGATTTAATTAGGTATGATTATATGTTTGTAGGGTGGTATATTCTTATTTCTGATATTGATAGAGAAAAGTATACAAAAGAATATTTAAGTAAGTATAGTGGATTAATGTATGAAGAAATAAATGAAGATTATTTAAATAAAAGCAATAATGATATGAAATTACTTCAAGGAGAAATTCAAAAATTAGAGAAGATTATAAAAGAAAATCCAGTTGCTGTTATTGAATTTTTAGAAAGTTTTTTAAAATAAGGGTGGGTGCTAAATGAAGTATGAAGAGAGATTAAGAAAACTAAATGGACTAAGTGAATTTATTAATGGTGAAAAACAAGATGATATTTTATTAGTACTTGATAAAAAATACTCTGACGACAAATGGAATATTATTTGTTCAGCAGTACATTGGTTTAGAACAGTTGAGAGTTATTTAAATAGCGAAAAGTTATTAAAAGAAAATAAAGAAGATTATAATTGGGGAGAAATTTATCTATTTCTTTCATCGGTTGATATAGTTATTGAAGGAATAAACGATGTTAACAAAATAGCTAAAGATAATGAAAAAGCTAGATTGTTTTATAAAAGTAGTGAAATTTTTAAAGATAAAGAAAAGGATGATTGGGAGTACTTTAAAAATATTAGAGCTATTTTTGGAGCACATCCAACAAAACTTAAAGATAATAATGAATATATTGTTTCAACTTATCCTACTCCATATAATTCTTTACCTGATAAGCTATATGGAAAAGCAAAAGATTGGGATTATTATACGTTGTTATGGAAGAAAGATAAGAGAAAATCATGGGAGCAACTCGAATTTGGATTTAGCTTTAAAGAAATAGAAAAGTACTTAGATAAATGTATTGATTATTTAGATAATATTTATAATGATTTTTTAGTAATGATCAATGCATATAAAAAAGAATTATCGAAAATTAAAATACAAAAAATAGATAAGCCTATCAAACAATTAAATGTTTTAATAAAAGAAGATGAAAAAAGATTAAATGGCAGATATAATGTTGCAATAAAAGATGTAAAAATGTTGTTAACTACAGAAATAACAGACAAACAAAATAAGAGACTGTATAAAAATTTTAAAAATGTATTAATTAATCAAATACAATATTTATATAATGCGTTACAAAATCCTGAAAAAGTAGAAAACATAAATGAGGTTGAAAATATTATAGATAGTAAAGTAGAATATTTTACTAAAAATTCAAGTTACTATTATACTAAATTATATGAGTATTGGAATAATGAAGATATGGAAATGATATTGATTAATCATTTTAGTGATAGAATTAAACCTTTTAATGCTAATATTTCGAACATTAGAGAATTATATTGTTTAGTTAAAGCTTATAATTATTTTAAAAGCCTTGAAAAATAAAAAGTTTATATTAGTTATACTTATATGTTTTCTGTAACTTTTAGAAAGGAATTGATTATGTATGGCAGATTGGAATGCTAAAATTCATATTTTACCAGCGAATGCAGGGGATTGTTTTTTAATTGAATTTAATAATAATGAATGTATATTAATTGATACAGGATTTAAAGAAACGTATTATAATTATTTAAAGCCATTACTTATAGAATTAAAAAAAATAGAAAAAAAGATTACTTTATTAGTAATAACTCATATTGATAAAGATCATATTGGTGGAGCAAAAAGGTTGCTAGAAGAAAATGGTGATTATAATAATCCAAATATTATAAAAATTGAAAATATATGGTTTAATGGCTTTAAAAATTTAGTTTTTCAAAAGAAGTTATCTAATAATATAAATCAAAGACAATTAAAAAAAATGCGAATAATAAAAGCATATAATGAAATGGATTCTTTTGATGACGACAACAATTATGTAAGTGCAAATGACTTAAAATCTTTTGAATATATTTGTAATAAGTTAAATTATCCAATTAATATACAGTTTATAGATAACATAGTAGTGCAAACTGAAAATATAAAGATGGGAAATGCCATTATAGATGTAATTTCACCAAGTAAATTAAAAATAGAAAGATATACTAAATATCTAGAGAAACAATTAGAAGTATTATTTGGAAAAGACTATGAGATTAATAAAAGTGAAAAATTTATAGATTTTTTTGAAACGTTGATGTTAAATAATGAAGAATGTATTGAAACTACAGAAACAATATCTGATCAGATAGACAAAGATATTATAGACTGGTTAAAGCTTAATCATAAAAAACGTATATATTCTATAGTTAACGATGTATCAATAGGTATCTTAATAAAATTTAATGATATTAAAATGGTATTTACAGGAGATTTATATTTTGAAAAAAAGCATAACATTGAGAAAATACTTAAGGTTGACATTCTAAAAATTCCTCATCACGGAAGTTATTGGAATAATCGTGAAATAATGGAAAATATTATTGCTAGTAATTATATCATATCTACAGATGGAAAAAAATATGGACATCCAGACAAAAGCATATTAGCTGATATTATAATAAATAATAAAAATAATAAAAAACTTATTTTTAATTATGACATAGATAATATACGAATACTAAAAGAAGAAGAAGAAAAAAATAAATATAATTATGAATGTATTATTAGTAACGAATTAATAATTTAAAAGGAGAAATGTATGGAATTTCCTAAGTATATAGTAAAAGTAATTGGAACCAGTGATGTAGGGACAGGGATTTTAATAGATAATGATTTAATATTAACAGCAAGTCATTTAATGCATCAAGAAGAATATAAAATTGAATTACATAATGGGGACATTTTGAAAGCTAAAGAATATCCAAATAACGAAAATGAAATTATAGGTCTTTTAAAACTAGAAAGACCAGTAAATGAGAATATTAATCATTTATTGACTCAAGATTATACTCCGAATGAAGATGATAAATGGGAAATATATGGATATATAACTAAAGAACAGATAATGCATTATATTAAAGGTATAGGAACTCATAGTATAATTGAAGAAGAAAGAATTTCTGATATGCAGGCATCTAATATAAGTGTTGGACAAGCAATAAACTACAAGGGTTTGTCAGGTTCACCAGTAATTGTAGATGAAATGATAATAGGAATTGTACAGGAACAAAGAATTTCAGCAGATAGGGCAAGTGAAATTAAAGTATCTAGTGTATCGTCATTTGTACAATACATTAATGAAAGATATATTGAAGCTAATAGAATAAAAAAAAGTTTTAAAGAAAAAATGAATATATATACAGAGCAACAAATACAAAAGAATATAAAAAGTGGTAAATATATTCCAGAAATATTTGTAGAGCAAAATAATTTTAAAGAGTATATGAGATTTTTTGCAGAACCAAAATTGTTTATTAATAAAGCAATAGATGAAATACAATCATTAAATTATAAGGATGTTAATGAGTTTTTAAAGAAAAATTTTAGCGATACTATTAATTTTAGAATTACAGATAAAATAGAAAATAATGAAGAACTATTAAAGGCTTCAGAAGAATTATCAGAAGATCTTAAAAAAGCTAGAAAACTTATTGAAGATAAAAATCAAATGAAAGAGCTATTAGAGAGTGGATTGGATGTTTATGATAGAGAAACAAGAGATTATTACAATAGAGCTTTACAATTTGATTTTAGTGATATTCAAGAAAATATAGAATATATAAGGTACAGATATTTGATTCTTACAAATGGAGCAGGACAAGGTAAAACTAATTTTATTTGTGACTTTACAAAAAATTTTTTATTAAAAAAGAACTTTTATGTATTATACATAAATGCTTATGAAGTAGATAAGGATTTATATGAATTTGTATGCGATAAAATTATTAGCTTTTTAAATAATAAAAATATAGAATATATATTAGATATGCTAAAAGAAGAATATGAAAAAACATTTAAACCATTTGTAATAGTAATAGATGGTTTAAATGAAAACAATAAATTTGATGATTTTTCTAATGTAGTAAGGCAATTTTTTGAAAGAATTGATGGATTTAATTTTATAAAGGTTATTATGACAACAAGAGATGAATTTTATGATGAAAAATTTAAAAATATAGACACAGGAATATATTCTAAAAATTTTAAAAGAGTTAAAATGTTCAATTATAACCAAGTTTTTCAAGATAGAATATTTTGGGGATATTTGAAATTTTTTGATATAACAATAAGAAGGTATAGTTTATTAAAAAATATTTTTGACAGATTATCTAGAGACACGTTATTACTAAGATTTTTTTGCGAAGCAAATAAAGGAGAAAGACAGCTTTATATGTATGATATTTATAAGTATAATACATTTCAAATGTATATTGACAAGAAAATAGAAGCATATAATAATAAAAAATTTGGATCGGGAAAATTATATAATAATGTTTTAGATAAAATAATAGATTATATGATTAACAGTTGTCAGTATTATAATGTACCGATAGATATTCTAAACAGTGAAGAAGTAGAACTAGTACATGAATTAGTATTAAATGACGTTGTTCTAAAAGATGATATAATAATAAAAGAAGGTTTTTTAAATGAGCAGAAAACGGTTATTAGTTTTACATTTGACGAGTTTAGAGATTTTTGTATGGCTAAGTATATAGCAAAAAAGTTTAATAAAGAGCAGATAGAAAAATTTATTAAAGATTTAAATCAAAAATCCAATGTTAGCATTAAAGAAGGTGTGTATGGTTATTTGTTCTTTATCGGAAGAATGTGTAGTAAAGACTTAGTCGAAATATTAAAAACAAGTGATGATTATAATATAGTTTATTGGGAAAATATATTTAAATTAGTAGACGAAAAGATAAGTGATGAAGATATTGAAACAATAAAAAATGAGTTTTTAAATGATGGTGAAAATAAGGATAAAATTATTTTAGATTTGATTTTTAGATATGATACATTGTATTTTAAAAAATTAAATATAAAAAATTTATATAATATAATGGATTCATTTTGTGAAAAAGATTATGAAGAATATCAGAGTTTTATAAGAGCAAAATTTCAGCCAGATTTTTCTAATAATTATTATAGTTATGGCGTTAAGGCAATATGGCCATATAACAAAATGATTGAAAACTTTAAATCTATATTGAGGAGAAAGAATTCAAGAATTTATAAAGAATTATTTAAGATAACCATTTATTTATATAATGTAAGTAGTTGGAAGACAAATGAATTTTGGGAACTTTATATAAAATATTTACCAGATATGGCAATTGAAACATTATATGAGATGAATAATAATATTCCAGAAGAAATTAATAAAAATATAAAGGATATTGCGTATCATATAGTTTCTGGAAGTATAGTGCTAAAAAAAGATGTTAAAGATAAATTACAAATGATTTATAATAAAAATAATACAAAGATAGAAAAAAATACTGTTCTAGAGAAATTATTAAAATGTTTAAAGGAAAAGGAGGATGACAATGAAGATTATTAAAATAGGTGAAGATTTTTATTGTATAGCTCCTAATAATATTGATTTTAATACATATTTAGAAAGATTTTTAAAATTATCTAAAGTAAGAGAGAATTCATTTGCAGAAAAATATTTAAAGAAAATTTATAATTGTGTATTTACAGGTTATGTTGATATGAAAGAAATGTATACAAAGTATTATATGGAGGAATATGAAAGTTTTGAAAAATATTTATATAATAAAGAGTTGTTAAATAATAATGAGATAAAGAGATTAATAAAACATTGTAATGAAGATTATAGTTTATACAAATTGAATATAGACAGTAATAGTTATAACATTTCTTATTATTTTAAGTATGACGAAAATTTAATAAATAATTTTAATATATTGATAGCGAGGTTAGATAAATGAAAATAAAAACAGATTTTGTAACTAATAGTTCTTCAACATCTTTTATACTGGCATCTAAAGATGAACTCTCAAAGAAGTTATTTATGAATAAAATAGGGGTGCAAGGTAATTCAAAATTAAATTTTATATTTGATGAATTATTTAAAGCTATAGATGAAGCTAAAGAAGACTTAGTTGAGTATGTTAAAAGGTATGGAAAAGGAAAAAGTATTAGAGAATTTTTAGAAAGTGAACATTTTGAGGAAGATACAATAAAAAAAGTAGAAGAACATATAAAAAAACGGACATCATGTATATTGGGGAAATTTGAGTACAGATAATGGAGGAACAGAAACAGAAGCTTTTTTTAGTATGGAAAGTTTTTTAATAGTAGAAGATGATTTTTATCTGAATGGAGAAATAGGTGAAATTTAATGAATAGATATATAATAAAGAATAATAAGAAAAGTAAATATTATTGTATCTTTAATAAGAAAAATGGTTTTATGATGAGAAATGGATATGATGGAATAGATCCATTTATGAGATTAGAAGGTCCAGAATTGCTTGATATATCTATAACAAATTATTGCGAAAACAACTGCGATTTTTGCTATAGAAAATCAAATGTAAATGGTAAGCATATGAGTATAGAGAATTATAAAAATATTATAAAACAGGCAAGCGACTTAGGAGTTATGCAAGTAGCTCTTGGAGGAGGAAATCCTAATCAACATCCTGATTTTATAGAATTATTGAAAATAACTCGTGAGTTTGGGATTATTCCATCATATACAACAAATGGAAGAGGGTTAACAGAAGAAGTACTAAAAGCAAGTCAAGAATTTTGTGGTGCTGTTGCAGTAAGTTTATATGAACCATATACGGAATCATTCAAAGCTATAAGGAAACTTATTAATAATAAAATAAAAACAAATATACATTTTATATTAAACTCTAAAACTATTGATAAAGCTATTAAAATATTAGATGAATTACCACAAGAAATTGAAGGTATTAATGCAATAATTTTTCTGAATTATAAACCACAAAAAGAATATGATATATATAATTTAAAAAATACTGAAAAATTAAGTAATTTTTTTCATAGAATAAATCATAAACCATTACCTTTTAAAGTAGGATTTGATAGTTGCACAATTTCTTTCTTAGTAAAAGAAATTAATGATTTAAATGTAGAAAGTGTAGATTTTTGTGAAGCAGGCAGATTTTCAGCATTTATTTCAGAGGAAATGAAGATGTATCCATGTTCTTTTATGATTAATAAAATTAAAGGGGAAGATCTAAATAAAAGGAATATTGAAGATGTTTGGAAAGACGGTAAAGAATTTAGAGTAATTAGAGAAAAGATAAATAATAATAATTGCAATAAATGTAATTATTTTAATGTTTGTCATGGAGGTTGTAGAATTTTTGATATTAATGCAAAAGAGTGTATCCCTTGATACATAAAAATAAATGTTAATAAGACAAAAAAAGTTCGAAAGTAAGATATTAATGTTGCAAAATCAAACATTATATGATAAACTGTTTGTATGAAATAAAGGATAATAATTATGGAAAATTTAGGTAGAAGATTAAAAAAAATAAGAGAAAAAACAAGATTTACACAAGAAGAAATAGCAGGAATGCTAGGAGTAAGACGTTTGGTTATAACAAATATTGAAAATGGAACAAGAAAAATTACAGCAGAGGAATTATATTTCTTTTCAAAGATATATGGATTATCTATGGAAGAATTATATACAGGGGAAGATAGAGAAAAAAGAATTGCAAAATTTTCAAGAATATTTGATGAATTATCTAATAAATCACAAAAAGAAGTGTTAGAATTTATTGAATTTAAAAGAAAGTTAGAAGAAAAATAATATTTAAGGCAGAGAAATCTGCCTAATATTTTACAATGCGATGTTCAAAAAATAAACATAATAATATCGAAAAACGAACATGAATAATGCGAAAGGGGGAAGAATGATATGGCAAGAATAAAATCTGATTGGTATACAGAAGGTAAATTTGATAGAAAGAATTGGAGAAATACACTTGATACTGAAAACGAATTTCTATATTCAAAAGGAAGATATCCTACGAAAATTAAGAAAGAAGATTTACCAAAAGATTATACAGAGATCCGAAGCAGAACAATATGGTACATGACAGGATTTGTAAAAACTTCAGGTGTAAAAGATTTATATTATACATATATTAAAGAAAATCATTTATTTAAAGATGATTATTTATACATTTCTTATGATAAGAAAATAGAAAAAGTAAAAGATAAATATGGATATGATGAAATAAGAAATTATGATTTTATAATTTGTGGAAGTGATAATATCGATGTTTTATTTGCAATTGAGGAAAATTCGGATATAGACACTAGAGAAATAAGAAATAAAATTAAAGAAAAATTTGAGTGGTGGAAAGAAAATGAAAAAGATGATTATAAAAGATGGTTTGATGGAAAAGAAGTTACAGATATATTTGAATATTATAAAGGATTAAGAAATGCAAAAACATATTTTATTTCAGATACACATTTTAATCATAAAAGTATAATTAAATATTGCAATAGACCATTTAAAGATGTTGAAAAAATGAATAGTGTTATGATTGAAAATTGGAATAATACAGTTACCGACTTTGATACAGTTTTCCATTTAGGAGATGTAGTATTAACAAGCGAAAGTGATATGAAAGAATTAATACCAAAATTAAAAGGTAAAAAGTTTTTAATAAGAGGAAATCATGATAAAAAATCTAAAGAATTTTTCAGAAATGTAGGATTTGAATTTATACCTGAGAATCCATTAAAACTAAATAATGAAAAATTAATATTATCTCATAAGCCTTTAAAAGATACAGAAATACCTAAAGGATATGTGAATGTTCATGGACATATTCATAATAATCCATTACATAAAATAAATCCTGAAACAAATGAAATGGAATATCCAGAAGATTTATATTCTGAAAAATTACATATTAATGTTTCAGTAGATGTAATTGGTTTTAAACCAATTAGCTTAAAAGAATTATTGAAAAAGATGGAAGAAAAGAAATAATAGAGGAGGTAAGCATGATTTATATAACAGGAGACACCCATTCAGATTTTAAAAGATTTACTGAAGATCAATTTCCAATACAATCTGAAATGACCAAAGATGATTATGTAATAATATGTGGTGATTTTGGTGGAGTATGGACATTTGAAGAAGAAAGTAGCAGAGAAAAAGAAGCATTAGACTGGTTGAATAATAAGAATTTTACTACCTTATTTGTAGATGGAAATCACGAAAACTTTACAAGGTTATATAATGATTATTCATTAGAAGAATGGCATGGAGGAAAAGTACATAAAATTAGAGATTCAGTTTTACATCTAATGCGTGGAGAATTATTTGATATAGACGGTAAAAAAATATTTGCATTTGGTGGTGCAAAATCACATGATATACAAGATGGAATATTAAAGCTAGATGAAGAAGAAAAAATATATGAATTTCGTAAAAGAGGTGCATATTTTAGAATAAGAGATTTTTCGTGGTGGGATTTAGAATTGCCAACAGAAGAAGAAATGAAAAATGGTATAAATAATTTAGAAAAAGTGAATTATAAAGTTGATTATGTCATTTCTCATTGTTGTCCATCAAACATCCAAGCTTTTCTTGGCGGTGGTACGTATAAAAAAGATTATCTAACAGATTATTTACAAGAAATATCAGAAAAATTAGAATTTAAGAAGTGGTATTTTGGACATTATCATGATAATAGACAAGTAAATAGTCAATATGTCTTATTATATGAGGATATTGTTCCGTTAGAATAGATATAAATTTTTATAAAATGTATTGACTTATATCTATAACCATGGTAAAATAAAAGTGCCATCAAAAAGTGGCACTCAAGGAGGAGATGGCATAGAATGAATACCATAGGAGGTAATGTACAAAGTCAATATTTACTGAGAATAAAAAGAATTGTAGATAGTGACAATAATGGTGATAAGTTTATAATAAGAAGAAGACCAAAGAATATAGAGTTCATGAGAGAATATGGCTTAAATGATGAAGACGTTAAGGATATTATAAGAGGACTCTCAGTAGAAGACTGTTTTGCTGGTCCAGAAAAAGACAGAGATCCACAATATGAGGGGTGGATATTTAAATTTAATCCTTTATTCGAAGGCACTAAGCTATATATTAAGATTAGAGTCGAGAGTATAGAGAAATCAGTTTGTTTGTCAGTACATGAATTTGGTAAATATGATGATGAGGTGAATTAAAATGAGAGAATATTGTCCATATTGTAGAAAAGAAGTAGATTATAAAATAGAAAAAAGAGACATAAAAGAATTTAGAGGAATAGAAATAAATACCTATGAAAATGTAGCTGTATGCAATGAATGCCATCAAGACTTATATGTAAATGAAATCGAAGAAAAAAACAATGAAAGAATATATGAACTATATAGAGAAAAAGCAAACATTATAAAACCACAAGATATAGTTAATTTAAGAGAAAAATATGACATTTCACAAAGGGAATTAACTGCTATTCTTGGATTTGGTAAAATGACTATCAATAGATATGAAAGAGGTGGAGTACCAACAAAATCTCAAAGTGACTATATAAAGTTATTAATTAATAATGATAGTAAATTTATAGAAAAAGTAAAAGAAGCATATAAAAATGGTAGTATTAATGATAAAACATATGAAAAAATAGTTTCAACAAATCTAGAAAATGAAATAAGTAAAGATGATATTCAAGATATGTATAGAAGAGTTATAAATAATTCTTTGGAATTAAAACCAAACATTTTTAATGGATATAAAGCATTTGACTTAGAACTAGTAGAAAATATTATATCTTATATTTCTAGCAAAGTAAGTAATTTAACAATTACAAGTCTTAATAAATATCTATGGTTTATAGATATATTATCATTTAATCAAAGAGGAGTTTCAATTACTGGATTAACATATCAAAAACAACAATATGGTCCTACTATAATAGATCAAAGGTATAAAGAAATTTCTTTATTAGATGATAAATATATTAGGAATGATTATGAAGATGAAAATGGTACAAGAACTATTATAACAAGTAACAAAAATTTTGATTTGGGCAAATTAAAAGAAAGTGAAATCGAAATAATAAATAAAATAATTAAATTACTAAAGAATAAAAACGTGACAGATATTTCAAATATGTCACATGAAGAGGAAGGATGGAAAAAAACTAAAAAATTTGATGAGATATCATTTGAATACGCTATGAATTTAAATATAATTAAATAAGTAAGCAAAAGCAAAATATTTTAGTTTTTTACTAGATATTTTGCTTTTTTGTTTGGAAAGGAGAATTACATGTATGACATTGTAAGAATATTTAATAGTACTTTAAGAGATCAAGCTTTTTCTAATCCATTTGAATATATAATGGACAATCAGTTAGCCGCAATTTTATTTTTTTCATTATTTGGAAGTGTTGTTCTAAAGAAAATTGCTTTTACAATGTGTGGAGTTTTTTATAAAAGAAAGAGCAATAAAACTTTAGGAAGTATAGTATATATGTTTTTTTACTGTATAAATATACAAGTGCTGATAAAACTATGTCAATGGTTTAAAGACATAAATTTAGTAATATCAATATATATGTTATTTGTAATAGCATTGTTTATTGTATTATATAAAGTAAAAAATGGAATAAGACAAAATATAGTATAAAATATAATAATATTACAAGATTCGACATAATTTTTAATTTGAATATGATATAAAAAGGGAAAAGGAGAAATAAAAAAATGATATATTGGATAATAGGTATTATAATTGTTGTATTTGCACTGATAATGTTATGGAAAATTTTCAAGAAAAAAGATGAAAATATTTCAAATATTGCTTTTTTTACATTAGGTTCTACACTATTATTAAATGCTGGTGGAGATAAATTAGACTGGATATTGAAATGTCTTGCTATTGCAAATGATAGAGACTATGCATTTGAAATGACACAAGATTTTAAATGGCAATATTTTATTTTAGGAATTATATTAATAATAATTTCGATATGGTTAACTTGTTATAAGAGAAAAAATGTAAAAATACTTAATATAAATGGTTATTTTAAAAGAAATCTTGATGAATATATAGAAAAAAATAAGGACTTAAGCAAAAATATTAGA
This sequence comes from Clostridia bacterium, assembly GCA_017934475.1. Taxonomy (GTDB): domain Bacteria; phylum Bacillota; class Clostridia; order TANB77; family CAG-508; genus UMGS1663. The sequence goes on from JAGBJN010000010.1 coordinate 108,867, forward strand.
GAATATGAAATAAATATTATAGATATATATAAAAGATTATTTAAAGTTAATCTTGACAATGATAGTTACCAATGCATCATTGGTAAAATACAAGAAGATGTTAATGCATTCAAAAACTTAAGTGAATCAGGTAAAAAAGGGTATACAGGAATTGCACCGATTCCATTTATAATGTATGCAGGTACTTTTTTAGAAAGGCAAAAATTTGATGAATATTATGAATTTGATAAAAAAGAAAAGCAGACTTATTATAAATTAGAAGATAAAAAGATAAAAATATATCCTAAATTAAGAGTAGAGCAAGAAATAAAAGATTTAGATAAAAGTAAAAGAGATGTAGTAATTGCTATTTCTATAACTTCTAAAATAACAAAGGAACAATTAATTCAATTTAATGAGAAATGTAATATAGTGAATATAGGAATTGAGCATCCATGTGATAATGCCATAAAAAGTAAAAAACAGTTAATTGAGTATACTAATAAAATCTTTGATATTATTCAAAATATATTTGAAATGCATGGACAAATAGAAAATGTACATATTGTATGTTCTAGTCAAAGTTGTTTAGCAATAGAAATGGGGAAAAGGAGTATAGATGATACTAGACTACCTCAAATAATTATATATCAATTTGAAGCACAAGGAGAAGTTAGATACCCGTGGGGAATTAAACTTAATGGAAAAGAAAAAGGAAAACTTATTGTTGTTGATAAGGAGGCTATAGAAAAAAATGTATGATTTAGAAAAAGAGATGAAAAAGTTTTATTATAATGAGGTTGTATTGCCACAAGATGAAACCACAAATTTAAGAGAAAAGAAAAAAATAAATCTAGATAGATTAAAAGAAGGATTAAAAGAATATAACGAGGAAAATAATACGGATTATAAAATTGCTGAGACTATTGAACAGGGGAGTGTGGCAATGTCTACGGTGATTCAAAATGATAAAAATGATTATGATATAGATGTAGCAATAGTTTTTGATGATACTAATATTGGAGAGATAGGGCCTATAGCAATAAAAAATATAATAGTGGATGCATTAAAAAGGAAATGTTCTAATTTTAAAAATGAACCAGAAGCAAAAACTAATTGTGTAAGAATAGAATATGTTGATAATTATCATATTGATTTTGCAATTTATAAGAGAATAAAGAACGAAGATGAGGATAGTTATAAATATGAACATGCAGGAAGTGAATGGAGACCAAGAGATCCAAGAGCAATAAATAATTGGTTTAAGGAAGAAATACGAATAAATGGTGAAAAATTAAGACAGGCAATAAGATTAAGTAAAACATTTTGTAAATCACGTGATTCATGGAATATGTCAGGTGGCCTAATACAAACGGTACTATGTGATGAAAAAATACAAAATTATTCTAGAATTGACGAAATGTTTTATTATACAATATGTGAAATAAGAGATAGATTGGCATATAATAAAGAAGTATATAATCCTACTGATAGTTCACAAAGTTTATTATTAGTTGAAGAAGATAGAACTAAATTAGAAAATCTATATAATAGATTAAAAACTTATATATCGGAATTAGATGTATTGTTTGAGACAGATTGTACAGAAAAACAAGCCAAAGACGCATGGTATAAATTTTTTAAGCATGATTACTGGAATACAAGTTTAAATGAATCGGCAAGTAGCTTAGCAATAACGTATAATTATTCTAAAAATATGTACGAATATGATGATACAGAAGAATTTATTGAGAATATGTATCCGACACAACCTACAACTTGCTTCGTTGAGATAGATTGTAAAGTAACTAATAAGGATGGACAAGTCCAATATTTATCTGACATGTTAAATAAAAATGAGAAAGTTGAAATTGGTTGTTCTTTAGATTTTTTTATAAAAAACACTAATGCTCCCAATAATTATGAAGTTCTTTGGAAAGTTAAAAATGAAGGAGTTTTAGCACAAAAAAATAATTGTATAAGGGGTCAAATATTTAAATCAAAACAAAATTTAATAAATCATGAAACATCTAATTTTGCAGGAAATCATTATGTTGAATGCTACATTATAAAAAATCATACTTGTATAGCAAAAAAACATATAGAGGTTCCAATTAAGTAAAAAAGTCCGAATTATCGGACTTTTTACATTATTTATCTAAACATCCCATAACTAACTGAGAACCATCTACAAAACCATTTCTATAATACTTTTCATTCATATAGATTAAATACTTCATGAAATCATCATAGATTAAATCAAGTTGTTTCTCTACATATTTTTTATTTTGTTTAGGAACATTTTTCAAAATCTTTTCTCTAAAAGGATCATAGTTAAATTCATTTGCTCTATCTTGCTCATCTACATAGCATAAATAAGTTTCCTCCATACAATCATACCATTCTTTTAATATATCATCTTCATTTACTTTTCTAAAATTATTCATCTCTAATTCCTCCTATACATAAATCAACTCATTAAGTACAATTTCTTCAGCTCTATTTTTAATATTATTCATACATCTAACCCACTCTAATTGATTATTTTGTTTCAAGTTTTCATCAACTTTTTCTTCCTTAGCAAGTTTATTAATAATCTTTTTTGTTCTCTCATTTGCAGTTTTATCAATCTCAATTAGGTACTCTGGTAATGTACCACTTAATATTAAATCGCTATATAAACCTAGCTGATGTTTTTTCATATACTCTAGTTTTAAACGTCCATATAATCCAATATGGTAATCAGATTCAGATCCTTTTATTGCTAAATTAGGAATTAAATAATCTCCTTCTTTACGATAAGTTATTTCTTTCATAATCCAAAACCTCCAAAATAAATTTTAGGTTTCCCATTTTTTATTGCGAAAATACATGTAAAATTCATGGGGAAAAGATGGGGAAAAAATATTCAAAAAAGTTCAAAAAATTACACAAATGTTCGAAAAATTATTCCCCAAGTTTTCCTTGATAAATCAAGCAAAACCGTTGAAATCACTAAAGTTCATAAACCTGTCGGCTAGCCCTCATAACCCGAAGGTGAAGCAAAACAAACACGTCCATCGTAAAAATAGCACCAGTTATCGTAAAAGAGTCTAAAAATGTACAAAGTAAATGAAACAAATGGTATAATAAAATAAAAGAAGGTGGAAAGATGGATATAAAAATAAATACAAATATATCAAGTGAATTTAATGAGGCATCTATAACGATAAACGCTCCAGAATTAACAGATGAAATTCAAAATATAATAAAATATGTTTCAAATGTTAATGAAAATAAAGATCAAATAATTGCAAATAAAAATAACGAGATATATTTTATCAATCTAAATGATATAATGTGTTTTTTTAGTAAAGATAAATACAATTATTTGAGAACAGAAAAAGGTATATATAAAATAAAATATAAATTATATGAAATAGAGGATGTATATAAAGATAGAGATTTTATAAGAATTTCTAATTCTTGTATTATAAATATAAATCAAGTTGAATGTTTTGATACAAGTATACTTGGAACAATTTTAGTAAAATTAAAAGATAATACGCAAGAAGCGGTTTCAAAAAGAAACGTGTCAAGAATAATGAAAATATTAAAAGAAAGGGGGAATATAAAATGAAAACAATTACAAAAAAAATATTGAAAGCATTATTAGTATTTGTAATTACATCATTTGCAATTTACTCTTTACTTACAATAAGTAATTTCATAAAATGGGCCAATGAAAATGAACTAAAGCCTTATTCAAAAGAAGAAGATATTCTAAAAATGGATAGCCAGAAGATAAAAACAATTGGAAATAATATTAAACAATTTGAAAATGTTATGAATGAAAGTTTAACTCAGCCAAGAGAAGAAGGTGAACATGTATTAGCAGAATATTATGATCCATTAGGATTTTCTGTATGGTCATATATGAATTTAGGTATTCAAAAAATATTTACTACTTCATCAATAATATTATCAGTATTAACAGGAATAGGAATAACAATAGCTTATACAGCAATTACAAGCAAAAAATTAAATATTTTATTAAAAATAATTATAGGATATTTTGCAGTAATATTGGTAGTTCCACACATTTACATATATAGTTATACTTATAGATTATGGGACTTTGTAACAGTATATAAATCAATGCCAGCATATTTTTATATAGGATTTACTCTAATATTTGTAATAATGTTTGCTATAAATTATATAGTAGGAATAAAAATGACAAAGGAATTAAATCAAATGATTAAAACAAAATAAATATAATAAACAAAGAAAAAGTAAATATTATTTGATATTTACTTTTTCTTATACTAAAAAAATCTATACTGGTTCAATGTCTATAAATCTAATTAATCTATTTTTTGCTCTTAACTGTGATTTTACTTGTTTTTCAAGAGAGATATATCTTCTTATAGAGATATTTTCATCTACTTTTACTTGTAAAAAAACGCTATAATAAGTTGACATCTTTATTACTCTAAGCTTACTAAATTGTAAGTTTGGGAACTCTTTTAACTGACTTTCAATTTCTCTTTTTATTTCATCATTTTGTACATCATTTGTAAGGATTCCTTTTATATTAGAAACAATCATTTTTATTGATGTATAAAATACATATATAGCCATTCCGAAACTGCCTATTTTATCTATATTTATAAAATCAGGTAAGTATTCTTCAAAAAAAGAAATAACTAATACAACTAAAACAACACATGTTGATATAAAATCTGCTTTGGACTCCTTTGCTGCTTCAATCATTAATTCACTTTTATAATTGTTACCAAAACGCTTTAATAAATAAACAACAAAAGATTTTAATAAAAGAACAACTAAAAGAATTATAGCAATGCCCATGTTTGGTGTGAATTTAGCGTTAAAAAATAAAAATTCATATAAAATAAAAATTCCAATTAAAAAAAGTAAAAATCCTGTAAAAAGATTAGCTAAATAATAAACTTGTCCATAGCCAAAAGGGTAGTTTTTATTTGCTCTTCTTTTCCCTATTTTATTTGCAATTAAGCTCATAATGTCTGTTAAAAAATCAATAAATGATTGGATAGAATCAGCAATTAAAGTTGAAAATGAAAATGCTAATCCTGCGACTAATTTAAAAACAGCTACAATAAAATTTAGTATCATTGTAATAATTATAATTTTGTTTTCTCTCATTTTTTATACTCCCGTAATAGAAGTATAGCACATGAAATTTTTTTTAACAATACAATATTTTAATATACTTGCATATTTACATAAAATATGGTATAAAAATGGTAGTTGTAAAATCAAAAATAATTAACTCAAATTATTTTATAAATAATAGCAATATTAGCTATGTAATTCTTGAAAAAATCCTAAAGTTATGGTATTAAATTTATAGGTGATACATATGAAGAAAAATAAAAATAAAGAAACGAAAAGTATAGAAAAAGCAATTGCACTAATTGTACTAATTATAGTAGTTGTAATAGGAACATATTTTGGAATTGAATTTGATGTTGAAGGTATGTTTAATGAAATGATTTCAGATGTGCCAGAAATATCTTATAGTATAGAAGAAATACCAGAATATAATGGAAAAATATATGTAGTAATAGATGATAACAATCCAGATTTTTCTGAAGAAGATATGGAAATAAATGAATATTATTCAGAACTAAAAGACGGAAGAGTTGGAATGTGCATAATAAAAACAAGTTGGAAAAAGGCAAAGTCAGACGAAGTAAAAGATGATTATTCATCAATATATCCAACAGGCTATAAACAAAAGAAATATGATTCAAGCATAGTACCAGGAGAGTACATTTATAATAGAAGCCATATCATAGGATGGATGCTTGGAGGTAAAGATGTAGATGAAAGAAATCTTATGGCAGGAACACAAAATTTCAATATGAATGGAATGAAGCAATTTGAAGATAAAGTATATGATTATCTAAGAGAAAATAAATCAAATCATGTACTTTACAGAGTTACACCATATTTTGTGGAAAATAATAAACTGGCAAATGGAGTACAAATGGAAGCCTACTCAATTGAAGATAATGGCAAATTGCACTTTAATGTATATGTATATAATGTACAAGATGGAATTATTATTGATTATGCAACAGGAGAAAATAAGTTAGCTAAAAAATAGGAGGTGAATATTTGAATTTAGGTTTATTTGATAATAGAAGAAATGATAATAACGGGCTAACAAATAAATTTATTGAAGAACTAAAAAATTCACTAAAAAAAATGGAAAACGAAGAAAAAAATTTAAATGAGGCAGATAATGTGCTAGAGGAGTACAATTTATATGAAAAAAGAAAGATTTATTTAGATAATAAAACAAGGTTTGGTAATGCACTAGCATGGGTTATGGATGAAAATTCAGTTTGTATATCAGAAAATGGTGATGGTGGTCCAATCTCTATAAAAAATATAGACTTACCAGAAAAAGCAAAATCTGGAGAAGTATATGAAAAAATAGATGGAAAATATATTTATAATGAAGAAATAACTGAAGAAATAAATAGTATTGTAAAGTAAAAGAAAATGATGTAAAAAGAATATAGTAGGATAGAATTTATATTAAAAATGAGATATAATATATGGTCGAAAAATTAAAGTAATTATATGGGAAAAAGTATGAAAACAAATGAAAAGTATATAGTAGAAAGGAATAGCAAACTTAAAAAAATTAGTGGTAACATAGTAATTATAATTATAGAGTTGATGATTATAATAACACTGATTGTATTAATTGTGGAAATTTATTTCTTTCTATTAAAAACAGAAGAAGAAAAAACTGCTAAACATACTTTTATTGAAAATAATATTTCGAATAATAATATAACCAAAAATACAATCGATGAAAATATAATAAATGAGAATATTATAGAAGAACCTGAAAATAAAGTAATAACGGTTGAATTAACAAGCGCAGAAGGAATGTATGATCATGATGCATACCAAGCACAAATAGAAAAAATAGCAAGAAAATATGGAGCAACAGGGGTATCAGTTGCATTTTTTGATGAAGGAAAGGTGATAGATACATTTTTATATGGGTATGCAATAAAGGGAAGACAAGAAATGACAGATGATACAAAAGTTAGAATTGCATCAATATCGAAAATATTTGTAGGGCTTGCAACTATGTTTTCATGTGAAAAAAGAACTATGGATTTAGATGAAGATATAGGAACATATTGGAATTGCAATATAAGGACAAGCTCTAGTAATGATGTAATTACACCAAGATCAATTCTTACACATACATCTTCAATAAGTGATACAGAGGATTTATCTGCAACATTTTATAGTAATATGCTATATCGTTTAAGATCAGGAAGCGGTATAAGAAATAGAATTTCAGGAGATATAAATAACTATTATTATAACAATTATGCAATGGATGTTTTAGGAATGACAGTAGAACTTGCAAATGGAGAAACACTAGATACAATTTTAAATGAAGGATTATATAGCAAATTAGGAATAGATGCTGCATTTTTTGCAGGTGACTTAGAAGATAATTCAAATGTTGCAACATTGTACCAAGCAGATGGAAGCATTGGATTTGATTCATCAAGATTATGTGCACAACATGAAGGAGCACCTGGCTCTAAAGGTTGGGCGTTTAGCGGTGGAGTAACAATTAGTGCTAAAGATTTAGGAAAAGTTATGGCAACAATTGCAAATGATGGTGTATATGAAGGACAAAGATATATTTCACAAAAATGTATAGAAGAATTAGAATATCATAAAAATAATAACTTAGATAAATTTTGGCAATGTCAACCACTTTGTTATCAAGGTGATATGTATGACCAGGGTGAATTCTATTATCACACAGGTAGTGCATATGGTGTGTATAATTTAGTTGGATATAATCCAAACACAAAACAAGGAGTAGCAATTTTAACAACAGGAGCAAATGGATCAAAAGATGAAGAAGATGTTTATTGCATATGTTCAGATATAGCAGAATTACTATTAAATATATTATAAATGTAGAAAGTAGAATAGTATGAAAAGAAGTAATATTGGATTAAAAATAGTAGCTATAATATTTCTAGTAACAGTTACTCTTATAACAATAAATATAGTACAATTAAATAATAATCAAACTGAGAAAACAGAAAATATAGTAGCAAATAATTTAATAAATAATGATACTATTGTTGTTGAAATTGAAGAAGAACCAAAAGTATATAAAGCAACTCTTGTTGGAACAGGGGACGCACTTGTACATTCACCGATATATAGAGCAGCATATAATTCTTCAGAAGGCTCTTATGATTTCACATATATGATGGAAGATGTAAAAGATATAATATCAAAATATGATATAAAATATTATAACCAAGAAGTAATATTTGATGATGATAAGCCATATAGTACATATCCAATATTTAATATCCCGTCAGATTGGGGAGAAAATATGATAAATGATATGGGATTTAATCTTGTATCTCTTGCTACAAATCATTCTATGGACTGTGGAAATGCAAGTGCTAAGAAAAATGCTGAGTGGTGGGAATCAAAAACTAACATACTTGCAACAGGTATGGCGTCAAGTGAAGAAAGAAGAAATGAACATAGAATTTTTGAAGCAAATGGAATAACATATACAATGCTTTCATATACATATGGAACAAATGGAATACCAGTACAAGAAGATTATGTTGTAAATCTATTTGATGAAGAAACAGTTTTAGAAGATATAAAAGCAGTAAGAGATAAAGTAGATGTATTAATTGTCGCAATGCATTGGGGAATAGAATATAATACAGGAATAACAGAAGAACAAAAAGAACAAGCTAAATTTTTAGGAGAAAACGGAGTAGATATAATACTTGGAAATCATTCTCATTGTATAGAACCATGGGAATGGATAGATGAAGATACGGTAGTATTTTATTCATTTGGAAATTTTATATCAAATCAAATGGCTGCAGAGGAAGCAAGAGTAAGAAAAGTAGGACCTGTTGGAATGCTAGGAACACTTGAAATAACAAAAACAGTTGATCCTAAAAATAATACAAGTAAAATAAAAATTGGAAATATAGGAGCAGAACTTATTTATACATATAGATACTATAACAGCTCAAAAGGAAAAAATGATTACAAAATAATACCTTTTAGTAAATTAGATGATAGTTATTTAAAAAATTATGAAGAAGTATATGAAGAATTTAGTGAAATATTAAAAAAATTTGATCAAAGTATTCAAATTGTTCCACTTTCAGAATAAAATATTTTGACAATTTGTAAAAAAAGTGCTATTATAATAAATGTTTCAATTAAATAATCCTCGCTTTTTCAGGAGGAAACACGGCAGTTTTATTAAAAGTTTAGGAGGACAAAAAGATGTTAGATGAGAAGGCAGTAAAAGAAATCAAGAAACTTACCAAAGATGTGCGGTCGCTAGAAGAATGGAAAACAGCGGTAAAAAATGTGTATGAAACATATGGGAAAAACTCTATGTATTTTGTTGATAGCAGCTTCTTTGATACCGAAGAAATGCGTACAGAAGTTAGCCTTTATGAGGAAAATAAAGAAGATAAAGTTGAACATTTTGGTATCATAGTAAAGTATAGCTTCTATGAGAAAGCAACAAAGAAATGCTTCCCGTGCAACTACGGCATGGTATATTTTATTGACTGATCGTAAAAACCAACCTATATAGGTTGGTTTTTTATGTAAAATATTTATTTTATTAACAAATAGTGATATAATTGTGGATAATAGTAAATAATACTTTCAAATATTAAAGTTAAAATAGGAGAAAAAAATGAGAAGTCATAGTAGTAGTCATAGAAGTAGCTTCAGTAGAAGCCATAGAAGTGGATTAAGTAGAAGTCATAGCAGAATGCATCGTAGTAGTTTAAGCCATAATAGTATGCACAGAAGCAGTATGCATAGAACAAGTTCAGGAAGAAGCAGTATGCATAGAAGTAGTATGCACAAAAGATCAGCAGGTATATCTTCAATGCATAAAAGTGCCCTTAGACGTCATGGAATATCAAATGCACATGCATTTGCTGTAGGAAAAGCAACAGGAATAAATATTAATGGAAGTCCAATGGGAGCACATGGGGCTGCTTTACATAGATTTAGAAAAATGAGAACAGGAAGCCATTTTAAAAGAAGTACTCATTCAAAGCGTAATACTAGTTCAATATTTAATAGAAGAAGTAGTCTTCATAATACTTATAAATCATCATCAGATTTTCTAAAAAGAATGAGAGTATCACATACAAAACATAGATATACTTCTAAAAAAGCAGATTATACAAAAATACAAGATATGGGAAAAGAAGTAAATACGGCAATGAATGAATTTGCAAAGTTTGCATGGATACCATTTGCAATCTTTTTTATAATATTCCTTGCTATGATAGCAATATTTATAACAATATTTTTCTTAGTTGTAATGAGAAATATAGTTTTTTAGAAAATAATTTATTAAAAAATTAAAAAAATTCACAAAAATATTTGAAATTATAAATATTTATGATATTATATAGTCATAATAAAAAGAGAAATAGCACTTACAATAATAATTGTAGTAGGAAGGAGAACAACTATGCCAGAAATAAAATATGAAATCGTTGAAAATTTAGGTGTTTTATCTGAAACAGAAAAAGGATGGCAAAAAGAATTAAATCTTGTTAGTTGGAATGATAGACCAGCAAAATATGATTTAAGAGATTGGTCACCAAACCATGAAAAAATGGGAAAAGGTATAACACTTACTAATGATGAAGTTGCTAAATTAAAAGAAATATTAGGGAAAATATAGGAGTGTATTATGCAAGAATTAAATATAAAAAAATGTAAGAAATGTGGTGCATTAGTTAAAGTTTTTGAAGATTGTCATTGCGATAATTGTGGAATCCAATGTTGTGGTGAACAAATGGAATTATTAAAACCAAATTCAGTAGATGCAGCATTTGAAAAGCATGTACCTACATATGAAGTAAAAGATGGAAAAATATTTGTTAGAGTAAACCATGTAATGGAAGAAGAACACTATATAGAATGGATTAGCATTGTATTTGATGGCGCTGAAAAAACAACATATTTTAAACCAGGAGATGAACCAGTGGCACATTGTAAATATGTACCTGGGTCAACAATATATGCATACTGCAATAAACACGAATTATGGAAAACAGAGGTTGAGTAAATATTAGCAAGGCAAATTATAATTTGCCTTGTTTTTGTTAAATATAATAAGGAGGAATAAAGAATGGATATTACAGTTGATGTAGGAGGACAAATTCTAAATGTGAGAACGGCTATGTGTATTATTCATAACAACAAGTTATTGACCCATAGAGATGTAAACTCAGACCACTATGCAATACCAGGAGGAAGAGTACAAATTGGAGAAGACTCAGCAAGTGCACTAAAGAGAGAAGTAATGGAAGAGATGGGAAAAGAAATTGAAATAACAGGATATGTTACTACTATTGAAAATTTCTTCGAAATGAAAAATAAGAAATACCATGAAATTGAATTTGTATATTTAGCAGAATTCAAAAATGAAGAAGATAAAAAAATAGAAGATACAATAAAAAATATTGAAGGAAAAGATTATTTACAATATGAATGGATTAATATAAACGAAATAGATAATTATCCTATATTACCAAAAACAATAAAACAAGTAATAAAAGAAGGTTGTTATCCAGTTCATAAAATAAACAATGATTTAATTTAAGGTGTAAAATGAATAAAATAGAAGAATATTATAATAAAACAGAAACAGATATACCACATAAAATAGTCAAGGAGTTTATAGAAATGAAAATTACTCCAGGTGAAGCTATAGATTTAGGATGTGGAGCGGGAAGAGATACTATTTATTTAATAAAAAACGGTTGGAAAGTAACAGCGATAGATAGAGAAGATACAGAAGAAAGAATAATAAAAAGATTAAATATTGATGAAAAAAATAATTTTAAATTTGAAATACAAGAATTTGAAAAATTAAAAATAAATAAAACAAATTTAATTGTTGCAAATTTTTCTTTACCATTTTGTAATAAAAATGAATTTAATAATTTATTTGATAAAATAAAAAAAAGTATTTTATTAAATGGATATTTTGTTGGAAATTTATTTGGAATAGATGATGAGTGGAATGGAAAAAAAGAAAATATTGTATTTTTAGATAAAGAACAAATATTAAATTTATTTAAAAATTTTGAAATAATTAAATTTGAAGAAATAAAAGAAAACAAAAAAACAGGGCTTGGACAAATAAAGTATTGGCATTATTTTAATATAATAGCCCAAAAAAGGAGAAAGTAAAAATGGAAGATGTAAAAGATTATATTGGAAAAACAGTAACAGTTAAAATAGAAAGAAAATTAGGAGATAAACACTCAGATGAGTATCCTAAGCATATATATCCATTAAACTATGGTTATATACCAGGTACTATAAGTGGTGATGGAGAAGAATTAGACGCTTACGTAATTGGTGTATTTGAACCAGTAGAAGAATATACTGGTAAAGTTATAGCTATAATTCATAGAATAGATAATAATGATGATAAACTCATAGTATCAAATAAAGAATATACAGATGAACAAATAGTAGCATTAACAGAATTCCAAGAAAGATTTTTTAAAAGTGAAATTATTAGATAAGGTAATTTTTACCTTATCTTTTTTTGATGGTACATTTTATGACCAATGCATTATATGACCAATAAAAAATAATTTTACTGATACATTTTATGACCGACTATACTAATTTATTTTAAAAATAGTATTGAAAAAAATAATTAATATTATATAATAAATAAAATAACAGTACATTATATGACCAATAAAATAAAAAAATAAAAATAATTTACCAGTACATTTTGTGACCAGATACATTTTATAAAATAAATTATTTTTATATATTTATTTTGAGGTGGTATTTTTGGAAAATTTATTTAATAAAAAAGAAGAAAATTACATTAATGAATTAGATAGAATATTTGAAAAAATATTTATTGATAAAACAAAAAATAAAAAAATATTAGAACAGTGCAATATAACAAGCCAAGAGGCAAGAGAAGGAACAGTTAAAAAAATAGAAATAACTTATGCAAATGTGTGTGATAGTTGTAAAGGTTTAAAAGAAAAATGTAAAGTATGTGAAGATAGAGGATATTTTCTAAATAAAAAAGAATTTATATTAAAAATTCCAGCAAGAGTAAAAGAAAATGATTATTTTGAATTTCTAGAACAAGGAAATCAATTTAATACTATGAAAAAAAGAGGAGACATACATATTAAGATACATATTTATGGAAAAAAAGATAAAAGAAAGGGGAAAAAATTAAATAAATGAATGAATTATTTTTATCAAAATCTAGATATTGCAGAGCAAAACAATGTATGAAGATGTTTTGGATGGACCAATATATGCCAGATAAAAAAATAAGTAAAGCAAGTGAAAGTGTATTTATTAATGGCACAATGGTTGGAGAACTAGCAAAAGGTTTATTTGGAAAATATCAAGATATTGAATATAGTGCAAATAAAAAAGAAATGATAGAACAAACAATTAAATATTTAGAAAATAAGCCAAATATAATTACAGAAGCTTCTTTCACATATGATAATAATTTTTGTAGTGTAGATATTTTAAAAAATGATATTGATGGAATGGAAATATATGAGGTAAAGAGCTCAAGTGATGTAAAAGATATTTATTTAGATGATGCGTCATACCAATATTTTATCTTAAGTAATTTAGGATTTAAAATTAAAAGTGTAAATTTAGTACATATAAATAAAGAGTATGTAAGACATGGAGATATAGAAATAAATAAATTATTTAAAATAGAAAATATAACAGAAATAGCTAAAGAAAAACAAACAGAAATAGAAGAAAAAATAAAAGAATTAAATTTGTTTATGAAAAATAATGAAAAAAGTGAGCCTAAAATAGATATTGGGCATCACTGTCAAAATCCATATAACTGTGATTATTGGGAATATTGCACAAGAAATTTACCAAACCCAAATGTATTTGATATTGCAGAAATGCATTGGACAAAAAAATATGAAAAATATTATGAAGGTAAGGCAGATTATAAAGACCTACTAGATGAAGATTTACCTGAAAAATATAAAGAACAAGTTGATTTTGAAGTAAATAATAAATCACCTAAAATAGATAAAAAGAGTATAAAAGAATTTTTAGATGAATTATCATATCCAATATATTTTTTAGATTTTGAGACTTTTCAAGACGCAATTCCACAATTTGATAATGAAAATCCATACAAACAGATTCCGTTCCAATATTCACTTCATTATATTGAAAAAGAAGGCGGAGAACTAAAGCATAAAGAATTTTTAGGAGAAGCAGGGAAAGATCCTAGAAGAGATATAGCAGAAAGATTAGTAAAAGATATACCAAAAGATGTATGTGTAACGGCATATAATATGGGATTTGAAAAAGGAGTTATAAGGGAATTAGCAGAAATGTATCCAGATTTAAGTGAACATCTATTAAATATTAGAGAAAATATAAAAGACTTAATGGTACCTTTTTTTAGAAGATATTATTATGAAAAAAAATTAGCAGGATCATATTCAATAAAAGATGTATTACCAACATTATTTCCAGATGATCCTGAACTTGACTATCATAATTTACCTGTAGTACATAATGGAGGAGAAGCATCAGAAACATATTTAAGTTTAGTAGGAAAAACAAAAGAGGAACAAGAGAAATTAAGGCAAGGATTACTTGTTTATTGCAAATTAGACACTTTAGCAATGGTTAAAATTTGGGAAAAATTAAAAGAAATAGTTGAGTAGGAGAAATAAAAAATGAGAAAAATAGAAAATTATGAATTTATTAATTACAAGGGCGAAAAAAGAAAAATTAATTTAAATTGTAAAAATAATTATCAAGAAGTAATTTCAGATTTATCAAGAAAAATATTGAATGAAGAAAAATTAAAAGAAATTAAGGAAGATAGAAGAGAATACATAGAAAAAAATAATTTAAAAGAAAAATATAATGAAGAATATGAATTTATAAAGGATGAAGAAAGAATAAAAGAATTAGTAGATAAAAATTTTGCTAAAGATTTTCTAATGGACAACCCAAAAGATGGAGGAAATGTTGTATTAGTAATGGGAATGAATCCAGGAGGTGGAAATAAGATTGTAAATTCAAAAGGAACAGAAAAAAAACTTTTATTTTTACAATATTTAAATGAAGAGGAAGAAAAAAATATTAAGGCACTAGGAGGAAAAATTTTTTGGCCATATCATAAAGCAAATTTTAAATTATTTGAAGGTATAAAGGCAAAGGCACATTGGGAAGAAGAAGGCTATTTAACTGAACAAGATATAAGGGAAATGTTAGAGTTTGCTGAAAAAGATGGGATAAATTTATTAGAAAAAAAATTAGAAACAATTAAGCAAATGTTAGAAAGATCAAAAACAGCAGAAAAAGAAAATGTCTACGTATTATTTAGTGATTTAATTTGGTATTGTGATGGAAATCAAGCCAATATAGAGAGTTCGGTAACAAAAAATATAACAAAAGAAGAAAAAAATGGAAAGGATACAAAAGAAAAACTGGAACTACAAAAGAAAAAAGACGAGAATTTTTATGAAATTATTAGAAAAATAATAAAATTACATATTCAATATCATGAGCCAAAGTTAATAGTAATTACAAATGCAAAAGCATCACATTGGGTGGAAGAGGCTCTAAGAAACGAGGAAGAAAATGAAAATAGAAAATATAAGGATGTAGTATATTACAATGGAGTACCAATAATACTTGCAAGTATGGTTTCAGGACAAAGAGCAATGGATACTTTTTCTCAGGAGAGGTTAAAGGAAAGAATAGAAAAACTATATACAAAATAAATAAGAGGAATAAATTATGAAATATTATTTAATACCAGCTGATTTTGAATTATACGATTTTAAAAATATAAAAAAGGAGACAAAAGGAAAAGATGGATTATTGTGGCATTCACAATCATGGCATTTAGATGAAAATAAAAATTGGAAATGTACAAATTATAACTATGAAGTAGGAGGAATAGTATATTTCTATTATAAGAATATTCCTGATCTATCAAAAAGAATACTTCTAAGAGGTGAAATAACAGCAATAGATAAAGAAAGTGAATGGTATTTTGGACAAGGAAAAAATAGAATAAAGAAAAAATGTAAATGCATAGCAATAAATAATTTAAAGCCAATACTATTAGACGATGTAAAAAAATATAATTATGATTCACTAATTAATAAATTCGGATTAAAAACAACATATAGACAAGAGATAAAAAATGAAAAATTGGTTGCAAGTATAGAAAAAGATTATAGCCAGAATGGAAATATTGAAGATGTTGTAAAACATTTCAATAAGGAAGCATATTGTGAATGCTGTGAAATTTTAGAACGTAGTACACCTGAAAAAGAAAAAAGGACTTTTATAAAAAAGAATGGAATTATTTATAGAGAGATTCATCATTTATTGATGCAAAATGTAACAAGAAAAAGTGATGAATGGTTTACTGAAAATGATTTTTTAGATAAAAATGTATCAAATTGGATAGATGAAGATTTTAATAGAATTAGACTTTGCCCAGTATGCCATAGAGAGTTTCATTATGGAGACTTTGAATCTAAATCAAAAAATAAAAAACAAATAATTGAAGAGATTATGGAAAAAAATCATTATGAAAAAAATCTAAAAAAATACATTAAGCAAGACAAAAAAATATATTTTCAGTCAATATGATATTGATATATAGGAGGAACAATGAAAGATAGTTTTAAAGAATATGCAGCAAATGAAAAAAATCCTAATTGGAATAATATAATCAAAAGAGAAACAGAATTATATTCTAGAGGAAATGATATACGTTCAGAATTTGAAAGAGATTATACAAGAGTATTACATACACAAGCATATAGGAGAATGAAACACAAAACACAAGTATTTTTCTCACCATCAAATGATCATATTTGTACAAGAATCGAACATGTAACACTTGTTGAATCAATAAGTCATACAATTGCAAATTATTTAGGGTTAAATACAGAACTTACAAAGGCAATTGCAACTGCACACGATATTGGTCATAGTCCATTTGGACATCAAGGAGAAAGAATATTATCTCAAATATCAGAAAAAGAAATAGGTAAAAGATTTTGGCATGAAAGAAATGGTATGGAACTTGTAGATAATGTGGAATTACTTGAAGATGATAAACAAAATATGAAAAATCTAAATTTAACTTATGCTGTAAGAGATGGAATAATATCACATTGTGGTGAAATAGATGAAAATAGTTTAAAACCAAGAGAAGAATTTATCGATTTATATGATTACAATTATCCTAACCAGTTTAATCCATATACATGGGAAGGATGTGTAGTAAAAATATCAGATAAAATAGCTTACTTAGGAAGGGATATTCAAGATGCAATAACATTAGGAATATTAGACAAGCATTTAAATGAATTATATGAAGTAATGGAAATAGATAAATCAAATGTAATTAATAATACAGTAATAATTAATTATTTAATTTATGATTTATGTGAAAATAGTAGTCCAAAAGAAGGATTAAAATTCTCAGAAAACGCATTTAAATTTATGAATAAATTAAAACAATTTAATTATAAATATATTTACTTAGATGAGAGATTAAAATTACCAGCACAATATTTTGAACTTGTAATAAATACAATTTATAATACATTTAAGAAATATTATACAGATAGAGAATATCTAATAAAAGTATATCCTACAATAACAAAAGAATTTGAAAATTGGCTAAAACTATATTGGAACAAAGATAGAGAAGATACTTGTAAAAATAAAGAGATTTTTAACATGGAAAATGAAAAAGATTTTAATCAAGCAATTATTTATTACATATCTGGAATGACAGACAACTATGCAATTGATACATATAATAAAATAATCAGATTTTAAAGGAGAAGAAATTATGGATTTATGTGAGCAAAACGGAAATATATTATATATTTTAAATGTACTAAAAAAATATAGTGATGAAGAACATATATTAAAAGTATCAGAATTACAAGAAAAAATTGAAGATGAATATGGACAAACTATTGATCCTAGAACTATAAGAAGAAATATTAATTTATTAAAAGAAAAATTTGGATATGATATATCAACTTTTAATGAAAATGGAAAAGGTTATTATATTATAAATGATCCTGAAACAGATTTTGAACCAGGGGAAATAAGAGCAATAATTGACACATTTAGCTATTCAACGTTTATTGAAGAAAAAATATCTAAAAATATAATAAAAAAATGTAAAAATCTTCAAACAGTATATGAAAACGAAAAAATAAAAGATTATAAAATATATTCACCTAAAGAAAAAACAACTAATGTGGAAGTAGTTAAAAATATAGAGGATTTATCAAATAGTATAATAAATAAAAATAAAGTAAAATTTGACTATTGGAAATATTGTATAGAAGGCGACAAAATAGGAAGAAAAATAGTAAGTAGGCCTGTAGTTTCTCCATTTGCTATTCTTTATGATAAACAACAATTTTATATGGTAGGAATAAAAGAAGGAAATGATGAATTTTTCCATTATAGATTAGATAGAATAAAAAATTTAAAAGAATTAGATGAAAAAATAAATATAAAAAGAACAGAAAAAGATGTTGAACAATATGCAGAAAATTCAGTAGAAACATTTAGTGGAGATGAAACAGAAATAATAGCAGAATGTGATGAATTTTTACTAGGAGAAGTAATAGAAAAATTTGGTAAAAAAATACAAATAAAGCCAATAAGCAAGAATAAATTTAGATTTAGGCTTGTAGCAAATGAATTTGGATTTAAAATGTGGGCAATGAGAAATTTAGATATGTGTACAGTTTTAAGACCAAAGAGTTTAATTAAAGAAATAAAAGAAGTATTAGAAGAAGCAAATAAAAGATATAATATTTAACAATACAATACGTGACCAGGTAGGTTAAATTAAAACTTTATAACTAATATAATATAGTTATAAAGTTTTTTTGTGTTGAGGTGATAAATATGAAAGTAATGCCAAGTGATATAGAAGCAGAACAATCTATTTTAGGAGCATGTTTAATTGACAAAAATGCAATTGTCGAAACAATGGAAGTATTAACAAAAAGTGATTTTTACAGAGAAGATAATAAAGTAATATTTGAATGTATAAATAATATGTATTCAAGAAATGATCCAGTAGATATTATTACATTAAAAAATGAGCTTTCATTAATTGGAAAATTAGAAGCGGTAGGTGGAATAGAATATATTGCAGAACTCCCAGAAAGAGTACCTACAACTGCAAATGTAGAAAAATATATAAATATTGTAAAACAAAAATCAATAAAAAGAAATTTAATAGAAATGTCAAATGAAATTTCAAAAAAAAGTTTTGATGAAACAATAGATACAGAACAATTAACCGAATTTGCTGAAAGAAAAGTATATGAAGTAACACAAAGAAAAGATATAAAAGGAGCAAGTAGATTACAAGACTTAATATTAGAATCAATGAGCAAATTAGAAGATTTATATAATAATGGAACTAAAAAAGGCATTCCAACTGGATTTATAGATATAGATAGGAGAATGGGAGGACTAAAAGGATCAGAATTAATTGTTTTAGCAGCAAGACCAGGTATGGGAAAGTCAGCATTTTCATTAAATATTGCGACTCATGTGGCAAAAGTAGAAAAAGTGCCTGTACTAATATTTAATCTAGAAATGGGAAAAGACCAATTAACAGACAGAATTATTTGTAGTGAATGTTTAATTGATTCAAGAAAATATAGAGATGGAAAATTAGATGAGAATGATTGGATAAATTTAACAAATGGAATATCTCAATTTAGTGATGCACCAATATATATAGATGATAATTCATCAATAACAATATCTGAAATAAGGTCGAAATGTAGAAAAATGAAAAATGAAAATAAAATAGGACTTGTTATAATAGATTATTTACAATTAATAACACCAAGTAAAGGTAAAAATTCAAGAGAACAAGAAGTTGCAGAAATTAGTAGGACATTAAAATTAATTGCAAAAGAATTAAATTTACCAATTATTGCATTATCTCAGCTTAGTAGAGCAAATGAAAAAAGAGGAGATAAGGATAAGAGACCAATGTTATCAGATTTGAGAGATTCAGGAAGCATTGAACAAGATGCAGATATTGTTTTATTTATACATAGAGAAGATAGATATAATGAAACTGCAGAAAATAAAAATATTGCTGAAATTAATTTTGCAAAATTTAGAGCAGGTGAACCAGGAATAGAAAAACTACTATGGATGGGACAATATACAAAGTTTCAAAATTTATCTTACCAGTAAGGAGATGATTTGTTTGAATAAAATATATTTTTTACAAATATCATGTGATTTTAATGAAGAAATGCATTATGAAAATGTATATTCTAGCAAAGAAAAGGCAATAAAAGACGGGAAAAAAGAATTAAAAAATATGTTAAGAAGTCAATATGAAGAATTATTTGAAAAAGAAAAGAAAGTTCCAAAATTAAGTTTAGATGAACTATTTAGCCTTAATGCTATTTATGATTTTAGAGTAACAGAATTTAATCCCGAAATTATAGATAAATTAGATAACTTAAACAATTTGATAGAAGTTGAAGAAATTGATTTAAATGATAATTTTTCAGCAAAATTAAAACCTTCAAAAATTGAGTATAGTTACAACTATAAAGGAAAATTAGAATATATATCTGGAATATTTATATTTAAGTACAATGGTAAGAAAAAAGAATATAAAATTTCTATGAAATATGATGATTATATTGATAAAAATGCAGGAACTAAGTTTAAAAAAGGAGATATTGTAAAAATAAAAAATAACGAAGAATATGATTTTAAGTATAAATTACATGTTATTTGTGATACTCCCAAAAAGATAAATAATCAAAAGTTTTTTAATAATTTGTATAAGGTAATTACAAATCATAATAGATTTGATGAGGGATGTCATGTAGATAATTTTAAAGAAGAAGATTTAGAGTTATATACAGAAAAACTTCCAAAAGATTCCCCTCTTGTTTTTTTGAGTAAATATTTTAAAGGGGAAATTAAATTAAAAAATATAGAATGGATTGACATTGAATGCGGATTAATTACCTTAAATGAAATGAGAAGTTTTAGAGATATACCTAAAATAATGGAACAAATGAAAGAATGAAAGAGGGAAAATATGAAGATTTATATTATTGAAATTGATAAAAGAAAAGCTAAATATTTATTTCCTTATTTTAAGGAATGTAAAGATGTTGAAATTGTAAATGAATCATTTGAAAGTTTTATGAACAAAAATAAAGAAAAAATAGAATGTGTAGTATCACCTGCAAATTCTTTTGGATTAATGGATGGTGGATATGATTTAATTCTTACTGAATGGTATGGAAAACAGTTACAAGATAGAGTTCAAGAATATATAATTAAAAATTATTTGGGAGAACAACCAGTTGGTACAAGTTTCATTATAAAAACAAATAAAGATAATCAATATTTAATACATACACCAACTATGAGAACACCAGAAATGGTAACTGATGCAAGAATAGTATATCAATGTATGAGAACAACATTATTAGTAGCTTTGCAAAATAATATACAAAGCATTTTAATACCAATGTTTGCATGTCACACTGGAATGGTTAAACCTCAAATTGTAGCGAAAATGATGTATAAAGCTTATGAACAGATTAATAATCCACCAAAGAAAATAGATTGGGATTATGTAGAAACAGTAGATATGCTACCAGAAGAAGATTTTCATCAAAATATTGATTTTACAAATTTTTAAGGGGGAAAATAATGAAAAATAATAAAAGAGTTGAATTTTGTTGTCATACTAAAATGTCAAAATTACAAGGAATAAATGATGCAAAAGAGTATATAAAAGAAGCTGTAGAAAGAGGATATGATACTATTGCAATAACAGATACAAATAGTACACAGGCTTTTTTTGAAGTATATGAATACTTTCAACTTGGGGACAATGATAATGAAAAAATAAAAATTATATACGGAATAGAAATGAATTTTATGGAAAATAAAAATTCTGAAAATAGTTATACAATGTATATTTATGTAAAAGAACAAAAAGGCTTGAAGAATTTGTATAAATTAGTTTCAATTGCTTATAAAAATATTGTAGATGAAAAGCCTATGTTGTATAAAGAGGACTTAAATAAATATAGGGATGGATTGCTATATGCGTCTATTGGAAGTAAAAGTGAGATATATAAAAGACTTTATAATGAAAAAGTTACTGAATTAATAAAATTCTATGATTTTATAGGAATTGAAACTGGCGAAAATAATAGGGAAAGAAATATAGAAATATCAAAATTATGTAATAAAGAAAATAAAATTCTAATAGGAGTATCAAATTGTAATTTTATAAATAAAGATGACTCAAAGTATAATGAAATATTGAATTTCTATAAAAAAGCACAAAACATAAAAGAAGGAAATGAAAGATATTTTCATACTACAGAAGAATTAATTAAACAATTGAATTATATAGAAAATGTAGAAGATATTGTTGTAAAAAATACATACCTAATTGCTAATCAAATTGAAGATATAAAGTTATTGCCCAATAGAGCACATTATCCTAGAATACCTTTTTCAGATGTAACTATAAGTAAAAAATGCTATGATAAAGCCCATGAAATATATGGTGAGAAATTACCAAAAGAAGTTGAAGAAAGATTACAACTAGAGTTACATTCAATAATAAAAAATGATTTTCAATCCATTTATTTAATATGTAGTGAATTAGTAGAAAAATCTCATGAACTAGGATATGAGGTTGGAACAAGAGGAATGATAGGAAATTCATTTATTGCATATCTTTTAGGTATTACTAATATTAATCCTATTGAATTTAATTTGCCGTTTGAATTATTTGCAGGGAAAAATTATGACAAAGAGCCAGATATAGACTTGAATTTTTCAAGAAAAATACAAGATAAAATATTTGAATATATACAAAAAAGATTTGGAAAAGATAAAGTGATATGGGGAGGAACAATAGGAACATTTGCAGATAGAACAGTATACAATATTTATAAAGAATATAATGAAACTTATGAAAGAAAAACAGAAAATAATGATGAATTAAATGAAGTAATAAGTAGGATAACAGGGATAAAAAGTTGTACAGGAGAGCATCCTGGGGGAGTATTTATTATTCCTGAGAAATATGAAATTACCGATTTTTGTCCAACAGAAATGGGAGAAAATGGACATTTAAAAACACATCATGATTACCATTCACTTTGGAATTCAGGTTTGTACAAATTTGACATTTTGGGACATGATGATTCTACAATGTTACATGAATTAGAGAAAATTACAAAAGTTAACTCTAAAACAATAAAACTTGATGATAAGGAAACATTAGAATTATTTTTACATGCAAATGACCAAAATTATAATAATAGCACAAGAGGAATACCTGAATTTAAAACAAAATTTGTTAGAAATATGCTAGAAATTACAAAGCCTAAAGATTTTAATGATTTAGTTTGTATATCTGCACTTTCTCATGGTACAGATACATGGTATTACAATGCAGAAAAAAATATAAGAGATGGAAGCAAAAAGGTAAGCGAAACAATATCAAATAGAGAAGATTTATATAACTATCTTGTAGATAAAGGAATAGATAAAGATAAAGCATATGATATAACAGAGTTTATCAGAAAAGGAAATACATCAAGAGGAAGGAGCCGTTGGCAAAATATTAGAGATAAATATAAGGAATACAATGAAAAATGGGCAGAATATAAAAAAATTATGCAAGAACACGAGATTCCAAATTGGTATATTGAATCTGCTGAAAAAATAACATATATGTTTCCAAAATCCCATGTAATAGTATATACAATGAATTCATTTAAATTTGCATGGTATAAAGTTCATTACCCTGAGGCATTTTACAAGACTTATTTTAAAATAGCATCTGAATTAAATATAAAAAATTATTATTGCAAGGAACAAATAAAAAGGGAATTAAATAAACTTTATGATGAAAAAGAAATGAGTGAATATAACAGAGAATATAATTATGATTGCTCAAATAACGATAAAATAAATGATTTAGAAATACTTCTTGAAATGTACAATAGAGGAATTTTAAAGGAAAAAGAAGAAATTAATGATGATTATAACTTAATTAATTCAAGAGCAATTGCAGATTATTGTAGAGAAATAAAACATAAATTTAATACTGAAGAACTAGCTGTATTAGTATATAGAAATAATAGAATGAGTATACATGAAAAAATATCCAAATATAAAGACTTGATTGCAAATTATCCTGATATGGAAGTAATAGAACGTATAAATTGTAAACATTATGATAGTGTCAAAATAATGATTAAAGGAGAAATAAGAAGATTAGAAAATCTATATAACAAAATAATAAAAGATGAAGATGCAATATATACATGGGGTGAATATAATAAGTCTACACATAGATATAGTGAAAGTGAATCACACATTAGAAAAACATACAAAGAGGTAGAAAAAGATGTAAAAGAATACGTAAAAGAATTTGATGATACTATATCTTATAGAATAACCAAGAGATATTTTGACAGAAAAAAAGGTGATATAAGGGCAGATTTCATAGTAAAAAATAAAAGGTCAATATTAGTAAATATAGAAGAAACCAGTGATAATTTTTTGGATATTGACCAAATATTTTTAAATATTCCAACTCCATTTAAAAAAGGAGATATTCTAATATCTGATTGTAAAGTTCCTATGAGAAATATTGGAGATTATGGAGATATATTTGTGCTAGAATACCTATGCACATGGAGAGAAGATTTAAATGAATTTTTAAGAAGAGGAAATTATGATTCATCTGATATGATTGGGTATGGATACTATTTATATGGTGAAAATTCTACAGAATTTGTAAGAGATCATAAATGGAATTATGATTCCTTTGAATATTATAATGGAGAACTTACAGGAAATGAAAGAATTTTAAAAGACATAAGTAGTTTTGTAAAAGAAAAAATAGGACTAGAATTATTTGCTCAAGCATTTGATGCTTTTAAAGCAGAAAACTTAAGAATTATGCCAGATTGGTATACAGATGAAGGATTAAGACTTGCAGGATTTACAGAAAAAGATATATTAAAAGAAAATCACGAAAAATAACAATACAATATATGACCAAATAAATAAAATTGACGATACAATATGTGACCAGACAAATTTAAAACTCCATATATTTAGCGTATAATAAAATATATACTAAATAAAGGAGTTTTTTATATGGAATTAAAAAAAGAATTATTAGATGAAGCAAATGAAAAATTATTAAACAAATTAGATTATGTATTTGGATGTGAAGGAAGTAAGGAAGTACTAAGGAATATAATAAGATATAATAAAATAGTTCAAACGATGAAATGCGATATTTTATTTGAAAATTATAACATTATACTTAGAAATGAGTCTAGTTATAATTCTTACGAAGAATTAATTGAAATAATATCTGAAATTTATTTGAAAAATAATATAATAAGTAAAAAAGGTGTTTATTATGCAAAAAGGGAAGATTTAAATCCTAGAAAAAAAGAAAAAAACAAAATTAAAGAAGGAATTATAGTAATAGATTTAAGTGAAATTGGTCACTTTGAATCTGAAAATAGAAAAGAAGTTGCTTCTTTAATTAATAAAATGCCAGATAGAGCATTTATTATTATTGAAGATAATTATAGAGGAGAGGGCTTCATAAATGCAAATTTTAACGAATTATTTACATGGAGTATGAAAATAGAAAAAATTTCATTTGAAGAAAAAACAAGATATGCAATTAATTTTATGAAAAAAAATAAAATTAAATGTAGTGAGAAAATCGCAGAAAATATTTCAGATGTTCCTTTTTATCAATTAAAAAGCAATTTAATAAATTTAATGATCACTTGCAAAAGTAAAAATATTAAAAATTTATCAGATTTGCTAGATGTACCAAGAAAAAAAGAAAAAAAGAAGTCAGGTAGAGTAGAATTAGAAGAATTGATAGGAATTGAAGAAGTAAAAGAACAAGTAAATAAAATAATAAATTATATTAAAATCAGTAAAAATAGAGAAAATATGCCAATGCTTCATATGTGTTTTACAGGAAATCCAGGAACAGGAAAAACAACAGTAGCTAGAATAGTTGGAAAAATATTTAAAGAGGAAGAAATATTGACTTCGGGAAATTTTGTAGAAGCACAAAGAGCAGATTTAGTTGGTGAATACATAGGACATACAGCACCAAAAACACAAAAAATAGTAAAAAAAGCAGATGGTGGAATATTATTTATTGATGAAGCATATAATTTGGATCCAGGAGATTCTTCAAAAGATTATGGACATGAATGTATAGCAACATTAATAAAGGAAATGGAAGATAAAAGGGATAATTTATGTGTTATTTTAGCAGGATATACAAAAGAAATGGATAATCTTATAAAAGCAAATCCGGGTTTTAAAAGTAGAATTCAATTTACAATAAATTTTCCAGATTATTCTGAAGAAGAATTATATGAAATATTTAAAAATCTTTGTAAAAAAGAAAAATATAAAATATCACCAAATGTAAAAGAATTGTTGATAAAGCATTTTGAAATTGCAAAAAAAGAGGAAAATTTTTCTAATGGTAGATATGTTAGAAATTTATTTGAAAAAATAAAAATGGAGCAAGCAAGTAGAGTAGTAGACAAAAAAGAAAATCAAGATTTAATAAAAAAAGTAGATATAGAAAATATATTAAGTAAAGAAAATAAATTAAAAAAAGAGAAAATAAAAATAGGTTTTGCAAAATAAAAAGTAAAGAGCCACGCAGTAATACAGCGTGGCTTTTAAAGAGGTTAAATTATTAGTATTACTAGAACAGCTGTCAGCAGAAAACTGACAAGTCTTGCTGTCCCTACTGAAGCCCCTTTTGCTACAAAAAAGGTATAAACCTTCTTGTTGAAAGCTTTTACAACTTTCCAAAGGAACTTCAGTAGTTTCCAAAGCATCTTGCCAAATTTCGACAAAATGTTCCGGCCTACTTTCAGTGTCCGGCCTGCGTCTAGTGGCTTAGGTTTAATGCCTAAACTTTTTCCAAAGTAACTTAAAGCTACCTTGAAACAAAGCAGGCTTACTACTACAAGGATTATACTTTCCCGCGCAGCAGCAACAGAACCTAAAGCCTTTACCAGTTGCAAATAAATCAAATAAAACATTTCTTTACGCCTCCTTAGCGTGATGCACTATATCATCTAGTGCATAAATATAAAAAACAATAGTTACTATGTATATTATACTATATTTTACATAAATAATCAATTTTATGATGTATTCTATTAATTAATATTAAGTATAATCGATAGTTATATAAGATTAAAATAAAAAACACAATAAGAACAAGAAAAGGACATAAACTAAATATAAAATATAATCAAAGAAAGGAAGTGAATGCCTATAGGAAATTTAAATTAAAATTTTCAGTGAGATTAAAACATTATATATAAATAAAGGTGTGTACGAAAAAAGAGGGTTCTATTTAAAGAAACCTCTTTTTCTATTATTCAAAAAGAGGTTGCCAAAATGTTACCTTTTGTGATACAATAATAGTCAATAAAAAATGTACCAATAGAGGGAGAAAGATATGAGATTAAGAAGTAGAAGAATGACAGAAAGGTCATGCGGTTGCGTCGTGATAGAGGATGGAAAAGTTCTTCTGATTCAACAAAGGAATGGACATTGGGGCTTCCCGAAAGGACATGTTGAAGCAGATGAAACGGAAAGAAACGCTGCAATTAGAGAAACAAAAGAAGAAACAAACATTGAAGTAGAAATTGAAGATGGTAGAATATATACTGAAAATTATATTACAGACAAAGGAAATTACAAAGAAGTTATATATTATACTGCAAAAAAACTTAGTGGAGAGGTGCAAAAACAAGAAAGTGAAATTAGAGATGTAAAATGGTTTCCACTTGATGAGGCACTTGATAGACTTACATATGACAACACAAGAAATTTACTAAAAAAAATAATTAAAGACAAAAAATTATAGGAAATGCACTTGTTTGAAGTAAGTGCATTTTTTATATTTAGTTTTCTATATATTTTTTAATTAAACTATGTTATAATGACCTAAAAGTATCAATAAAAAATGGAGGAATGATATATGAATATATTGGTAATAGGATGTAACGGACATATGGGACAAATAGTTTCTAAACTTGCAAAAGAAGGAAAAGATTTTAATGTAGTTGCAGGATATGATAGAGCAATTGGAGAAGGTAATAGTTTTCCAGTATTTGATAATATAGAAAAATTAAAAGATTTTTTAAATACAAATACAGTAGATGTTATAATTGATTTCTCTTTGCCAGAAGCAACAATGGCAATACTTAAAGAAATAGCAACCAGATATAAAATCCCAATGGTTATTGCAACAACCAATATAACAGCAGATCAACAAAAAGAAATAGAAGAAGCAAGTAATCAAATAAAAATATTCAAATCTGCTAATATGTCTTATGAAATTAAAATATTAGAAGATGTATTAAGAATGGTTGCACCAAAACTTGCAGAATACGACATTGAAATTGTTGAAGAACATCATAATAGAAAGGTAGATGCACCATCTGGAACAGCAAAAACGCTAGCTAATGCAATAAACGAGTCTCTTGGAGGAGATAGAGAAATAGTAAAAGAATATTATGGTAAAAGAGATAAGAAACAAATTGGAGTACATTCAGTACGTGGGGGAAATATTGTAGGAGTACATACTATTAAATTCATTGGAATGAGTGATGAACTTGAAATAACTCATAGAGCACAAAGTAGAGATATGTTTGCAGAAGGAGCTTTAAAAGCTGCAAAATGGCTTGTTGAAAATAAAAATAAATCAGGATTATATAATATGAACGATTTAGACTAAATTTAATACAAGAAAAAGATCAGGTAATACCTGATCTTTTTCTTAGAGAATTTCGAATTCATATAGTCCTACAAAACAGATTCGGCTTAAAGCTATGGTTTTATCTATTCCTAAACCAACCTCATCGTTCCGAGTGACAATACCTTTTATTTCAAGATATTTATCACTTTTATTTATAGAAACTATATGAATTATAGATCCCACAGGAATCTGTTTTACGCTTTTCTTGTCTAAAATTTTCATAAGCGTTTCCTCCTATATAGTTATAAAACTATACGACATATTAATATTATACCATATATTATGTAAATAGTCAAAAAATTACATAAAAAGTTTAAATAGATAGATTTTGGTTTACTGGGCTAATATAAAAAAGAAAAAGACTAGGTAAAAAACCTAGTCTTTTTTACTTTAAATAAGTTCAAACTGATACTTCTTTGTAGAATTAAATATTAATCCTACTCTAGTACTCTCAGAGCAAGTAATACCTAATCCAACATCATCAATCCGGTTGATTGTCCCACGAATGTCAAGATCATTGCCAATTACGTGAATCTTTGATCCGATAGAAATTTCTTTTATTGTTTTTTTGTTAAGCTCTGTCATAGGACATTACCTCCATATACATAAAAGAACTATGTTACGAATGAATTATATCATATATTATGTAAATAGTCAAAGGAACCAAGTAAAAAAATATGAATATTATAAATTAGGGTGAATTTGATGAAAAATAAAATAATAAAAATTAATATAATTATAATTCTAATAATGGTAATTACAATATATATTCTTATAGGCAGTGTATATGCAATAGAACCTGCAAGTTCAAATATATATGAAGGGATAGATGTAAGTAGTTGGCAAAGAAATATAGATTTTGAACAAGTAAAAGATGCAGGAATAGAAGTTGTGTATATGAAAACCAGTGAAGGAAGAACAATGAGAGATCCATATTTTGAAAAAAACTATGCAAATGCAAAGGCAAATGGATTAAAAGTAGGAGTCTATCATTATGTAACAGCAAGAAGTGTTTCAGATGCAATAATTCAGGCAGAATTCTTTGCATCAATAATAAATGAAAAAGATTTGGATTGTAAGCCAGCAATGGATTTTGAGTCCTTTGGAAATTTATCTGTAGATGAAATAAATGAGATAGGTCTTGCTTTTATGAGAAGAGTAGAAGAATTAACAGGATTGGGTATGGTTATATATAGTAATACCTATAATGCAAGAACAAAGTTTGAAGGAGAAATAACAGATTATCCTTTATGGCTTGCACAATGGCAGGTAAGTGAACCTTCAGATAATGGTAAATGGGATACATGGGCAGGATGGCAGTATACAAGTAAAGGAATATTGCCACGGTATAAATGGATATGTAGATAGAGATAAATTTACAGAAGCAATGTTTTTAAATCAAGAGCCAACACCAAAACCTGAACCAAGTCCAGGGCCAGAACCAACACCTGAACCAGAAAATTACACAACAATAATAATTAAATGGGGAGATACTCTAAGCCAATTAGCACTTGATTATAATACAACAGTAGAAGAACTTGTAAGATTAAATAATATTGCAAATCCAAATTTGATTTATGCAGGAAATACATTAATAGTACCAATAAATGGAGAACAATCTGAAGGAACATCTGATGAAACAATATATGTTGTAAAAAGAGGAGATACATTAAGTCAAATAGCAATGGATTTTGGAACGACAGTAAATGCTATTGCTGTAAGAAATAATATAAAAAATGTAAATTTAATATATCCAGGACAAATATTAATAATACCATCAAATAGTGGAAATAAAAATTATATAACATATAAAATTAGGTGGGGAGATACTTTATGGTCTATTTCAAGAAGATATGGAGTATCAATAGCATATCTTGTAAGATTAAACAGAATACAAAATCCTAACCTAATTTATGCAGGAGATAATTTATTGATATAAAAAACACTTCATTTTGAAGTGTTTTTTAGTACATTAGTCTAATAACATTTTTGCTTTCTTTTATAATAAAACCTTCATCAATAAGACTTTTTATTTCTCGCATCATAGCACTTCTATCTACACTTAAATAATCTGCAAGAGATGTTAGAGAAAATGGAATAGTTATTTTTTTATTATAATTTTTGTTAGATAAAATAGAAAAATAAGTTAAAAGTTTATCTCGAATAGTTCTTTTAGATAAAACCTCAATTCTAGTATTTTGATGCATTGTATTTTGTATTACAATTTCTAAAAGATTTGCAGAAAGTTCAGTATGATACTTACAATTTTGCTTACATTTTATACTAATATCATCATATAAGAAGATTAAAACTTCACAATTATCAGTTGCTTTAACAACAAGCTCATTATTACTATTTACAGGATAAAAGGTTTCTCCGAAAATATCATTTTTACTAAATTTATCAATAATATCTTGACTTCCATTTAGATTATATCTAATTAAATCTGCTTTACCTGATGTAAGGATACAGATTTGCCTTCTTTTTTCCATATATGTTGTTATAATCGAACCTTTAACGAAGGTTCTTTTTTGTATTCTACTACAATTTGTAGAAATATTATCTATTAAATTTTGAATATCCATATAACCTCCCTTAAAAGTTTGTCAAAAAAACTAATTTATTTTATGTCAAGAATTTGACCTGTAACCCCATAGTTTTAAACAAAAAATATTCGACAAAAAATGTCACGAAAATGTAACAATTAAGCCACTCTTAGAAAATCAATGACTAGAAAATTTATACCATAAAATTGTTGCAAATGCAACAGAAAAAAGAAAAAAAACAAGTATAATAAAAAAGAACATTTAAAGTAGAAACATTAAGGAGGATGTAGGAATGAAAGTAATAAAAAGAGACGGAAGAGCTGTAGATTATGATAGTCAAAAAATCGCAGTAGCAATCGGAAAAGCAAATGCAAAAGTAAGAGCAAAAGAAAGAGCTACAAAAGAAGAAATTAATGAAATTATAAAATATGTTGAAGAACTAGATAAGAAAAGAATTCTAGTTGAAGACATTCAAGATATTATAGAACAAAGACTTATGGACATAAAGAGATTTGAACTTGCTAAAGAATATATGATTTATCGTTATACAAGAGCATTAGTTAGAAAATCTAACACTACTGATGAATCAATATTAGGCATTATAAAAAATCAAAATAGAGATGTAGCAGAAGAAAACTCTAATAAAAACTCAATGCTTGCATCAACACAAAGGGATTACATAGCAGGAGAAGTTTCAAAAGATTTAACAAAAAGAATTTTATTACCAGAAAAAATCACAAAGGCACATGAAGATGGAGTTTTACATTTTCATGATATGGATTATTTCTTACAACCAATATTTAACTGCTGTTTAATAAATATAGCAGATATGCTAGATAATGGAACAGTAATGAATGGAAAATTATTGGAATCACCAAAAAGTTTCCATACAGCATGTATTGTAACAGCACAAATAATTGCAGTTGTTGCATCAAACCAATATGGTGGACAATCTGTAGATATTAGTCATTTAGGAAAATATGTAAGAAGAAGTTATGAAAAATTCAAAGAACAATTAGATGAATTTGAAGATTTAACAGAAGAACAAAAAGAAAAAATTGCAATGGCAAGATTAAAAAGAGAAATAGCATCAGGAGTACAAACAATTCAATATCAAATAAATACTTTAATGACAACAAATGGACAAACTCCATTTGTAACACTATTCTTAAATTTGAAAAAAGATGATGAATACATAAAAGAAACTGCAATGATAATAGAAGAAATGTTAAAACAAAGATTACAAGGAATAAAGAATGAAAAAGGTGTATATGTAACACCAGCATTTCCAAAACTTGTATATGTGCTTGATGAACACAACTGCTTAAAAGGTGGAGAATATGATTATTTAACGAAACTAGCAGTAAAATGTTCAGCAAAAAGACTATATCCAGATTATATTTCAGCAAAGAAAATGCGTGAAAATTATGAAGGAAACGTATTTGCACCAATGGGATGCAGAAGCTTCTTATCACAATGGAAGGATGAAAATGGAAATTATAAATTTGAAGGAAGATTTAACCAAGGTGTTGTAAGTATCAATTTACCACAAATAGGAATAGTTTCTGGTGGAGATGAAGAAAAATTCTGGAAAATATTTGATGAAAGACTAGAACTTTGTAAAGAAGCACTTATGTGTAGACATTATGCACTTCTAGGTGTAACAACAGATATATCTCCAACACATTGGATTTATGGTGCAATAGCACGTATGAAACCAGGAGAGAAAATAGATCCACTACTAAAAGGTGGTTATTCAACATTATCACTTGGATATATTGGTCTATATGAAGTAACAAAACTAATGAAAGGTGTATCACATACAACAGAAGAGGGACACGATTTTGCAATAAAAGTAATGAGACACCTTAAAGAAGCAACTGATACATGGAAAAAAGAAACAGGACTTGGATTTGCATTATATGGAACTCCAGCAGAAAGTCTATGTTATAGATTTGCAAAAATAGATAAAGAAAAATTTGGCACAATAGAAGATGTAACGGATAAAGGATTTTACACAAATTCATACCATGTAGATGTTAGAGAAAAAATAGATGCTTTCAAAAAACTTTCATTTGAAAGTGAATTCCAAAACTTATCACTTGGAGGAGCAATTTCATATATTGAAATACCAAATATGAATAAAAATCTAGAAGCACTTGAAGATTTAGTAAAATTTATATATGATAATATACAATATGCAGAATTTAATACAAAATCAGATTATTGCCATGTTTGTGGATTTGACGGTGAAATAATAATAAATGATAATAATGAATGGGAATGTCCAAATTGTGGTAATAAAGATCATAAAAAGATGAATGTAACAAGAAGAACATGTGGCTACTTAGGAGAAAATTTCTGGAATGTTGGAAAAACGAAAGAAATAAAATCAAGAGTATTACATTTATAATAAAACAAGGATAAGAGTAAAAGCTAATGAAAATAAAAATAAATAAGAATATTGCATTTACAGCAATAGCTATACTATATATAGGATTATTTATTTATTACATATTTAGACCTATAAACTTTGATGTAAGATTATATTTAGGTGCAGCCTATCAAGCAGACTTGATAGGCTCTTTTCCAACTAATTTATTTGATGCATGGGAACATAAGTTAATATTGAACAGATTACTATTTTATGCAATCCACAAAATAGCATGTATATTCGTATTACCTGAAAATATAACAATATATGAAATAATTGTAAAAACTATATATGGAATATTTGCAGTTGGAATAATAGCTTTATTTACAAGACAAACAAAAGATTTTTTTGGAAAATATAAAATAAGTCAATTAATTGTTTTTTCAAGTTTATATTTAATAGTTGTATTTTCAAACAACATGTATGAAATGCAGACAGAGATGACAGGTCTATTGTTACTGTTAATTCCAATAATGTTTGTGTTAAAAGAGAAAAGTATATATAAGATTTTAGCAGGATTTTTTATTTCATTATTATTCTTTTTAAAAGGGGTAACTATAGCATATGCAATAATCATACTAGCAATAATGCTATTAGAAAAACAAAGCATGAAATCAATATTAATGACAATTATTTCAAGTTTTGTTTTCCTTTCAGTTGAAATATTAGGAATATGTATATTTAGACCAGAAGAAATAACAGAGTTTTATTTATCTTCACAATATATGCAGCAATCATGGCAGAAAGTAGGAATGTTGTCATACATAATATCAAATTACATTAATTCAACTTTTATGATAATTGGAACAATATCACTAATATTCAACGTAAAAAATAACATAAAAAATAAAAATATTAAATTACTGGCTATTGAATTAATGTGTTATGCTACTTTATTTTTAGGAGTTTTTGTGCAAAAAATGATAATAACTTATCAATTGGCTCTTATGATTCCAGCATTTCTAGTATCATTTTATATTTTTATTTATAATATAAAACAAAAAAATATAAAAATAGGTAATATAGGAAAGATTGTTATATCAACGATAATAGTTGAATTTATAATAACAGCTTTTTGCTTAAATATTAATGAAAATCGACTAATAGAAGAAGAAAGTAATTATAAAATAAATAAGATACAGGAAATATATGAAAAATATCCGGATATAAAAGAAAATGATGTATTGTATATAGGAAACGGATATTCAGCATATTATTTAAAAATAAAATCGTATTTAAAATATACAACGACTATTTATCTAGTTGAATATAATCCAGCTTATAAACATAATAAATATATAGAAAACATTAAAGAAAAAGTTAAAGAGTATAAAGGAAAATACATTATTTTAGATGATAGAGAATTAAAAATGAAAAGAAGAATATCAAATGATATTATAGAATACATAGATGAAAATTATAAATTTATTGAAAATACAGGAATGAATTGCAAAGAAAATCAAATTGATGATGAACATGTTATAATATATATGAAAGAAGAAAAAACAGGAGAATAATATGAAAAAAACAATAATAAAGGTCTGGAAATATGCAGCAATTTATATAATATCAATGGTTATTTTTATAACTTCTTTATCAATAATATGTTTAATACCAAGTGAAAACATAAAAGAAAATGTAAAAAAATCATCAGAAATACTTATAGATGAAGGTAATTACAAAATATGTTATATTTTTAACAGATTTTGTGAAATGAAATTTGATAATTATTCTGATTCTCTAATGATAAATAATGCATATTCAGTAGATAATGAAAAAGCATTTGAATCAGCAATGTTAGTAAGAAAAAATTATATAAATGGAATTACAAAAAAAATAAATAAAGATTCAAATGGTGAATTAAAATCAGCTAGCAAATATGAAAAATATAGTCCAATAAGCGAATTACAAGATACAGTAAATAACGATATAGAAGAATCATTTGAATATGCAAGATATTGGCACGGATATTTATTAATTATAAGACCATTACTGCTTTTGTTTGACATCGGACAGATAAGGATAATATTTACAATAATCCTTATAATACTTGCAATTATATTATTATATTTAATTGCTAAAAAGATAAATATAAAAACAATGATATTTTTCTTAGTAAGTTTAATATTTATAGAATATTTTTATATAGGGCAGTCGTTACAAGGAACAAGTATATTTATCATAACAATGATTGCGTCTATAATAATACTAATAAAAGAGCCTAAATTAAAAAACTATGGAATAATATTTTTTACTTTAGGAATAGTTACTAATTTTTTTGATTTTTTAACACAGCCAATAATATCACTTTTTGTACCCTTGATAATCTATTTTTTATTAAAACAAAAAGAAGACAAGATGGAAATAAAGGAATCTTTAATAATTATTATAAAATACAGTTTAATATGGGTAATAGGATATTTACTAACATGGGTTAGCAAGTGGATTTTAGTTGATATATTATATAATAGAAATTTAATTTTAAGTTCAATAATACAGGTAAAATACAGAGCAGGTGACATTACAAATATTTATAAAGCGATAATTAGTAATGTATTATATGAATTAGGAGTATTTAAAATAATATTAACAGCAATGATAATGTATTTAGTAATAAAAAAGTTAAAATATGGTAAAAAAATAAAGTGGAACTTAAAAGACTCTTTTCCATATATAGTAATTGGGGTAACTCCATTTATATGGTTCAGCATTTCATCTAATCACTCATATGAACATTATTTTTTCACATATAGAACTTTAATTATAACACTAATTTGCATACAAATTTCAGCAACAAGAATAGAAAAAATTAGTAATTAAATAAAAATATAATGTCAAATAATAAATAAAATTTAAAAAAATGAATAAAATCTTCCTCTTGTATTGACAAAAGGCATATGTTTAAGATATAATACCTTACGTGTAGTAAACAAAACTACATATCCCACACAATAGTGAACACACGAAAAAAGGAGGGGAATATTAAATGTCAGAGATTAAAGTTAATAATGGAAATATAGAAGATGCCTTAAAAAGATTTAAAAGACAATGCGCAAGAAATGGCGTATTACAAGAGGTTAGAAAAAGAGAACATTATGAAAAACCTAGCGTTAAAAGAAAGAAAAAATCAGAGGCAGCTAGAAAAAGAAAATTTTAATTAAAAGAAAAGAGGTTGAAAATTAGAGATTAGAAATAAACTTATAATTTTCAACTTTTTTGATTAAAGGAGGAATTATTATGTTAAAAGAAAAATTACTAGAAGACATGAAAAATGCTATGAAAGACAAAAATGTTGTTAGAAAAAACGTAATACAAATGGTAAGAGCAGGAATTTTACAAATAGAAAAAGACAAACATATAGAATTAGATGATGATCAAATTTTAGATGTAATAGCAAAAGAATCAAAGAAGAGAAAAGATTCACTTGCAGATTATGAGAAAAGCGGAAGAGAAGATTTAATAGCACAAATAAATGAAGAAATAGAAATATTATCAGAATATTTACCAAAGCCACTATCAAATGAAGAAATAGAAAAAATAGTTGAAGAGGTTATAGCAAAAGTTGGAGCAACTTCAATGAAAGATATGGGAATAGTTATGAAAGAAGCAAAGGCTAAAATTGGGCCAGCAGCAGATGGAAAAACAATAAATGAAATAGTTAAAGCTAAATTAAGCTAAAATAAAAAAATATACAAGAAAAATCTTGTATATTTTTTCCATTTTGTACTATAATAAAACAAGTGTGAAAATATATAATTTATAGGAAAGGAGAATAAAAATGAAAGATGAAAAAATAGAAATAAAACAAGGTATTAAGTTTCATAAAATAAAAACAAATAAATTTAAAACAAATTTATTTGCTATATTTTTAAATACAGCACTTAGTAGAGAAAATGTTACTAAGGATGCCTTAATTACTGCATTACTTAGAAGAGGAACAATGGAACTTAAATCACAGGATTTGATTAGTAAAGAACTTGAAAATATGTATGGGGCAGGTTTTGATTGTGGGATAGAAAAATCTGGAGATTATCACACGTTTAAATTTTACTTAGAAGTAATAAATGATGATTTTTTACCTGAAAAAGAGAATTTAAGTGAAAAAGCTTTAAAACTATTAATATCTATTGTATTTAATCCTTTTATAGAAAATGGCTCATTTAAAGAAGAATATGTAAAACAAGAAAAATCTAATTTAAAACAAATAATAGAAGGAAAAATAGATAATAAAGGTAACTATGCATTAGAAAGATGTATAGAAGAAATGTATAAAGAAAAACCATACGGATTGTTTAAGTACGGATATATAGAAGATGTTGAGAAAATAACAGCAAAAGATTTATATGAATATTATTTGAAATTAATACAAGAGTGTAAAATAGATATATTTGCATCAGGCGATATAAATGATAATTACGAGGAAATAGTAAGAAAAGATGAGAATATAAATAAACTTAAAGAACGTAATATTGAAATAAAAAAAGAAGATAAAAAAGAAATAATTAATCAAGCAAAAGAAATAATAGATAATATGGATGTAACACAAGGCAAACTAGTAATGGGATTAGATTTGATGTTAGATAAAGAAGATATAGGATATGCTGCAATGGTATATAATACAATACTTGGAGTAGGTGCAAACTCAAAAATGTTTAGAAATGTAAGGGAAAAAGAGAGCTTAGCATATACTTGTGGAACAAATTATATAAAAAGAAAAAATCTTTTATTAGTTAGAGCAGGAATTGAAATAGAGAATTATGAAAAAGCAGTAAAACTTATAAAAAAAGAAATAGCAGATATGAAAGATGGAAACTTTACAGATGAAGACATAAAAAATGCTAAAAATTTAATTTATTCAACAATATATAATATAGAGGAAGAACAGGATACAGAGATTAGCTATTATTTTGGACAAGAAATATCTGATTTAAATACCTCAGTAGAAGAATACAAAGAAAAAATAGAAAAAATAACAAGAGAAGATATCATAGAAGTTGCAAACAATATGCAATACAATACTATTTATTTCTTAAGAAATTAGTCATGAAAGGAGAAAAAAATGCAAATAATAGAAAGTTCAAAAATTAAAGAAAAAGTATATATAGAGAAACTTGAAAATGGATTAACTGTTATGATTGTACCTAAAGAAAATACAAATAAAAAATATATTATTTGGGGTACACACTTTGGTTCAAATGATAATCACTTCATAGTTCCGGGAACGAATGAAGAAGTAACAGTACCAGATGGAGTAGCACATTACTTGGAACATAAAATGTTTGAACAAGAAAATGGAAAAAATAGTTTAGATGTATTAATGGCTCTTGGAGTTGATGCAAATGCGTATACAACAAATAATCATACAGCATATTTATTTGAAACAGTTGAACATTTTTATGAAGGATTAGATGAACTTATGGACTATGTTCAACATCCATATTTTACAGATGAAAATGTAGAAAAAGAAAGAGGAATAATTGGACAGGAAATAGGAATGTATGATGATGATCCAGGATGGCAATTATATATGAATGCATTAGATTGTATGTATAAGAAAAATGCAATAAAAATAGATATAGCTGGAACAGTAGAATCAATTGCAAAAATAGATAAGGAAGTTTTATATAAATGTTATAACACATTTTATAATCCATCAAATATGGTTTTAGTTGTGTGTGGAAATTTTAAACCAGAAGAAATGATAGATGAAATAAAGAAAAGACTAGTAGAAAAGCCAAAACAAGGTGAAATAAAAGTAATACATCAAATAGATGATGATGAAATAAATATGCCATATAAAGAAACAAAAATGGAAGTTAGTAAACCTTTATTTTTAATAGGATTTAAAGATAAAATAGATTCTGAAGAAAAAGTTAAAAGACATATTGCTATAGAAATAATTATGAATATGTTGATAGGAAAGAGTTCAGATGTTTACCAAAATCTATATAAAGAAGGAATTATACTTGCAGAGCCTGACTTAGATTATGAATTTGAGAAAGATTATGCTCATGCATTAATAATGGGGCAGACGACAAATCCTGAAAAGGTTAAAGAGGAGATATTAAAAGAAATACAAAAACAAAAAGAAAATTTTGATACAGAACATTTTGAAAGAATGAAGAAAAAAATATATGGTGAATATGTAACAGAATATAATAACGTTTCAGACATAGCAAGAATGTTTTTGTCAGATTATTTTAAAGGA
The DNA here is from genome assembly GCA_017934475.1 of Clostridia bacterium. Classification (GTDB taxonomy): domain Bacteria; phylum Bacillota; class Clostridia; order TANB77; family CAG-508; genus UMGS1663. The sequence goes on from JAGBJN010000010.1 coordinate 149,075, forward strand.
ATAAATTCATTTGACTATATAGAACAATATTCGGCAGTAACAGAAGAATATACTAAAGAAATACTAAAAGAATTATTTGAAGAAAAAAGATGCGTTATGTCAGTTGTTGGAACAAAATAGAATAATATGTCGAAAAACATAAAAAAATGTAAAAATAAAAACAAGAAAATGCCTAGAAATAGGCGTTTTTTTGTTGACTTGAATGTAAAATTATGGTAGTTTATTAATAGCACGAAGGAAAAATGTAATAAAAAAAGGAGTGTGGTCATATTGTTGAATGATGAAATATGTAAATTAAGGGAAAAATTAAACGAAAGCATAATCACAGGTCAAGACTACATGTTGATTTACAATCTTAGTATAGAACTAGATGAACTAATAGCAAAATATTACAGAGATCGAAATGAAATAAAAAGTGCTGAAGATAAAAGATGTGTAATTGTAAATTAAATATAAAAAATATACAAGTTTTGCTTGTATATTTTTTTTAAAATAATTTTATTATTGATTCTAAAACATTATTATTTGCAAACAAATTGTGGATATATTCTTTAACAAAAGGCAAATTGAAGAAAATTATTAAAAATGCTAATGCAACACCTAAAGCAATTAGAAATTTTAAATGATCTTTCCAAGTTTTTTTCTGTCTTATTCTAAAACCTCTTGCTTTTAAATCCTGAACATAAGCATCATAATATGCTTTGTTTACAGCATTGTTGATCTTTTGCTCAAAATCATAAGAAGTATTATTTTGAAATCCGGAAGAATTTTGGACATTGGACCTATTAAAACTTCCATTTTGTATTTGAGTATTAAGTTCATGAATTATATTTCTTAATCTTTGATTTTCATTTTGTAATTCATAAAAATCTTCCATACTGAAGTCATTTTCTGCAAGTTCTATATCATATTGTTTTCTTTTATCAGGATTTGATAAAGTTTCGTATGCTTCATTAATATGTTTCATTATTTCTTCATTTTCTTTTTTGTTATTGTTATCTTGTAAATCTGGATGATATTTTTTTGCTAAAAGTTTATAAGTTTTTTCAATAACATAATCAGATGCTTTTCTATCAATTTCAAGCCATTCATAAAAATTCTTTTCCATATTTTTCACTCCATATTATAAATATAACATACTACAGAAATTTTGAAAATATTTTTAAAATAAATAGTTAAAAATAAATATTTTAGGGACTATTGTATATTTATGAATTTTATATTATTATGTTTGTATTATTATGCAAAAAACATTATAGGTGAGTATATGGAAAAAATAAAAGAATTTATAAAAAAACACGATACTATTGTAATGCTAATAGTACTAGGAATGATATCACTGACATTTGCATTTGTACTAAAACTAGATGCGGGAGATACATTATGGAACTTTTCTAATGTTTATAAAATGTCAAATGGATATCAAATATATAATGACTTAAATGTAATAATTACACCACTATATTTTTATATTGGAAAAATAATTTTTCAAATATTTCCTAGAAACTATTTGACTTACAATATATATCAAAACTTAATTATATATGTTTTATTATTTGGAACATGCTATTCTTTAATGAAAAAAATAAAAATAAGAAAATTAGATGCTATGCTTTTTACAACAATAATAAGCTTAATAACAATTGCAGTTATGCCAGAAGGAAGCTACAACATGCTAGCTATATTATTTGCAATCATTGGAGTTTATAACATAATAGCAAATATAGATTCAAATAAAAACAGACATATAGTTAATATAATACAAGGAATAATATGTTTTTTAGTATTTGCTACGAAACAAAACACAGGTGCTTTGTTTGTAATTGGAATGTCATTAGCACAAATTATTACAACAAAAGGTAAGAAAAATGCAATAATAAATTTAGTTGAACAAGGAATAACAGCAATATTTTTAACAACAGGATTACTATTCTACATGTATCAAAACAACTATTTAGATGGATTTATAAATTTCTGCTTTTCACGGAATAGGAGAATTTTCAAATCAAAATTTAAAATTTGAAATAGATAGTTTAATGTATGTGATAATATCTGTACTATTTGCGACAATAAGTTTTATAATAACATTTTTAAAAATGCCGTTAAAAGAAGATGAAAAAAAGATAATTAGAATATTATCTGTGATTTCATTATTTATGACTCTTATAGCTTACCCGATAGTTAATAGGGCACATGCACTAATTGGAAATATGGTATTTATGATTTTAATTAGCTATTTATTAGAAATTTTGATATTTAGAGAATTTATATCTGGAAGAAAAGTAGAGAAAATTAAAAAGATAACTTTACTTACAATACTTACAATAACAACAATTATTTGTATGATAAATAATATTGCATTCATTATTAGAATTAATAGTGATACTTATTATTTTGATAAAGAAAGTCCTTACTATGGAAGTGTAGCAGAAAAAGAAGTAGTACAGGAAATAGACAATATTTGTGAATACATAAGAAAAGAAAATCAAAAAGGAAATGATGTAAAAATAATATCTTGTTATTCAAATCTATATATGAATGTATTAAATAAAAATAATGGAATGATGGATTTACCATTCTATGGTAATTTAGGAAAAAATGGAGTAGAAGGATTAAAATCAGAACTTAATAATTTAGAACATACGAAGATATTATTAGTTGAAAAAGAAGATTATAGACATATGCAAGAATCTGAAGAAATAAAAGAATTTATAGTAGAAAATTTCGAAAGGGACGGAGAAATAGAGAAATTTTCAGTATTTAATAGTAAAAAATAAGTTGAAAAAAAAAGAATATTAATGTATAATAGAAATATAGAGGAAAAGAGGAAATAATATGAAGATAGGAAAAATAATAGTAACAGTATTATTAGTAGTAATAATATTAACATCAGCAGTATCAGTTGTGTTTGCAGACATAGATCCAAATGCTTATAAGCCATCACCGGTAGGAACGGAAAATAAACTTATGGATATTGTAAAACCAATAGTAGGGGCAATAAATATGATAGCTACAATTATATTTGTTGTAGCTATAATTATACTAGGAATAAAATACATGACAGCATCAGTTGAAGAAAGGGCAAATTATAAGAAAACTATGTTACCTATTCTAATAGGAGGATTGTTAATATTTGGTACAACTACAATTTTAAATTTAATTTTAAATGCTATGCCACAAGAGATAGCTATACGTACATACTGTTAATATAATTTCTAAAAACAGAGGTGATTTTTATGGTAAAGAAGATATTAGTTTTATTTTTGATAGTACTTGCTATTTCAAGTATTACAATGCAAATAAAGGTTCAGGCTACAAGTTTTGATTCGGTTATTACAGATGCTAATAAGTTTCTAGATGATGGTAAAGGCGATAACGACAAAGATCCAGAAAATTTACTAGTTGGACAGAAAGCAGCTAAAGAGTTTTCAAGTATGGTGTATAATACTTTATTAACTATAGGAACAATAATTGCTGTTATAGTTGGTGTTATTTTAGGTGTAAAAATAGTTACATCAGGAGTTGAAGAAAAAGCACAAGTAAAAGAATTATTGGTTCCATACTTCGTAGGAGTAGTTATATTATTTGGAGCATTTGGAATTTGGAAACTAGTTGTTGAAATATTACAATAAAAGCCGAAATAAGAAAAAATTGTAAAAAAGTATTGAAAAAAGTTGGAAAATATTCTATAATTAATATAGCATATGAAAAAGGAGGATAAAATTATGAGAAAACAAGTTAAAGTTATAACAACAATTTTAATGGTAATAGCTGTTTTATTTACAATTAGTAATTTTGTATTTGGAGCATCTACAATAGCACAATTATCAAACGTAGGAACAATATCTGGAGCTTCAGGAATTACAAACTTAGGTAAACAAATAGTTGGAATTTTACAAATAGTTGGAGCTATTATAGCAGTTGTTGTTTTAACTGTATTAGGTATAAAATACATGATGGGTAGTGCTGAAGAAAAAGCTGAATACAAGAAAACAATGATTCCTTATGTAATAGGTGCAATTTTAGTATTTGCTGCAACAACAATAGCAAATGTAATTGTAAATATAGCATCTGGAATGGCAAGCGCAGTTTCAGCATAATGTTACATAACAATTACAAATATATTACAAATATAAAAAAAATGCATGAAAATGCATTTTTTTTTGGTTTTTTATTACATTTTAATATGCTTTATGTTATAATATAATTATCTATAATTATACCTAAGAAAAGGAGAAAAAAATGGGAACATATAATATACCAAGGAATGTTAAAGGAGAAGGTAGAATTTTATTTATATTTTCAATGAAAGCACTTATGTATTCAGGAATAGGAGCAATCATAGGATTACTTTTTTATTTTATATTGGATGCATTAGGGTTAAAAATGGTGGGAATAGTTATAATTGCTGTTCTTGCTTTGATAGGATTCATAATAGGTACATTTAAGTTTCCAGAATTTAGTGGATTAAAGTTTACCAAAGTAGTTGGTGGAGAAGAAATAGATGACGTTATAAAAAGAGCAGTAATGTTTAAGAAAAAAGGAAATAAAATATACGTTTATACTAAGGAGGAAAAAAAGAATGGATAATATAAAGCTATTAACAACAATTCTGGCAGTTGTAGTTGGACTTATGTGTATGCTACTTGTAATATTAGCATTAATACAATTTAAAAATTTCATGGATAAGAAAAATGCGAAAAATCCTCAAGCTAAAAAAGAAAATAATAATGGTAAAATTACAGGAAAAACAAAGAAATTTAAAGACTATAGAACTGAGTCTATAATGAATTTCCTTGAATTTGACACAATAGTAGATAATATGATTTCTCAAAAAGATGGTATGAGATATGTAATGGTTATTGAGTGTCAAGGTATAAACTATGACTTGATGTCTCAAGTTGAAAAAAATGCTGTAGAAGAATCATTTGTACAATTCTTAAATACAATTAGATATCCAATACAAATATATACACAAACTAGAACAATAAACTTGGAGGACAGCATCCAAACATATAAAGCAAAAGTAGATGAAGCAAAGCTTGAACTAGACAAAGAAGAACGTAAATATGAAGAGATGAGAAGATCAGGTAGATATCCAGATGATGTAATGAATAAGCAATACATAGAGGTTACAAAGAGAAAGAACTTATACGAATATGGAAAAGATATAATATACAATACAGAAAGAATGAGTAAAAACAAGAATGTTTTAAATAAAAAATATTATGTTGTAGTTCCATATTACTTAGAAGAAGTTAATGATGAAAAGATGGATAAAGCTGAACAAAGAAGTTATGCTTTTTCAGAATTATATACAAGATGTCAATCTATAATGAGAACTCTTAGCTCATGTGAAATAAATTCTAGAGTTTTATCTTCAGATGAACTTGTTGAGTTATTATATATGGCATATAACAGAGATGATGCAGAAGTTTACGGAGTTGATAAAGCTATAAAAGCAGGATATGACGAGTTATACACAACAGCACAAGATGTTGTGGAAAAACAAATGAAAGAATTAGACAAAGAAATAGAACAAAAAGCATTAAAGAAAGCACAACAAACAGTTTATGAAGTTAGAAGTGATAAACAAAGAATACTAGATGAGAGAAGAAGGACAAAAGCAAGTTTAATAGAAGAATTAGCAAAGACAATGATAGATGAAAATAAAACTATAATAGGAGAAGATGTTGCTGAAGAAGCAAAAAGAAGAATTTCAACAAAAAGAAAAAGAGTAGTTAAAGAAGGAGGAACAAAAGAAGATGCTATTGAAAAGAAATCAATCAGAAAAGCAAAAACAACAAAATGATTATAGTAATGCAGATGAATACCAAATTTTAAGAAAAGAAACAATAAAAGAACTTATTGCTCCTTCAGGAATAGATGCAAGTAACATAGATCACTTAGAAATAATATCGAGTGTTACAAGATATGCAAGAAGTTTCTTTGTATCAGAACTTCCAAGAATGGCAACATTCCCAGAACTATTCAGAGATATGTATTTATTTGGAGATATAAATACTTCAATATACATAACTCCTATTGCAGAATCAAGTTCACAAAATGAATTAAATAGAACAATTAATGAACTAGAAACAGAAAGAATTGTTGCAGCAGATAGAGGAAACATAAACAGGGAAAGTACATTAGGACAAAAAAGATATGAAGCTGAAGTCTTAAGAGATGAAATTGCTGCAGGATATAACAAACTATATGAAGCATCAATTGTAGCAACATTGTTTGCATATAGTTTAGAAGATCTTGAAAGATATACAAAACTTTTAGCATCAGAAATGTCAAAATCATTAGTTGGTATTAAAAGTGCTTGGGCAATGCAAGAAGAAGCATTCCAAAGTAACTTACCATTAATGCAAGATAAAATAAAAAGAACACATACATTTGATAGACGTTCAATGGCTACAGTATTCCCATTTACAACATCAGAAGTAGGACATCCAACAGGAATACCTCTAGGTTTTAATAAACAAACTGGAGTGCCAATTTTATTCGACAATTTCCATTCATCACTTACAAACTATAACATGGTTATATTTGCTAAGTCTGGTGCGGGTAAATCAGTTACGATGAAAACATTAATATCTCGTTCAGCAGTACTTATGGGAATAGAAAGTTTAGCACTAGATGCTGAAGGTGAGTATACAATAGTTGCAGAAAGTTTGGGTGGAATAAATGTTGTAATAAGCCCAACATCAAAAACAATAATTAATTTATTTGATATAGAGCCAGAACTTATTAGAGATGAAATTACAGGAAAAACAAAGAGCATTGTAAATGTAGAGAGTAAAGTTGAAGACGTTACACAAGCTCTTCTTACAATGGCAAGAGGTAGTACAAGATCAAAGGAAGTTAATGAACTTACAAAACAAATAATTTCAGAATCTGTAGCAGAAGAATATGCAGCAGCTCATATTAATAGTGATCCAAATAGTTTATATAAATCAAGTGAAATAACAAGTACAGATATACTTGGTAAAGCTAAAAAAGAAATGCCAACAATAGGATCTTGGTATAAAAGAATATTAGCAAAAGCAAAAGCAAATACAAATGTAGATTATCAATTCCATTACAGTTATTTAATTAAAGTTATGAAACAATATATACGTGAATACAATGGTCAAATGGCTTATTTTGATGGACAATCAACATTTGATTTAATGGATGGAGCTTTATTTATAAATTTGGATATTTCTCAACTTGAGGAAAGATTTGCAAGACCACTTGCACAACAAATCCTTCTTTCATGGATATGGGAAAAATATGTTAAGAAAAACAGTGAAGATAAAACAAAAGCTAGAAAGAAGAGAGTACTTGTCGATGAGGCATGGATGCTTTTACCATACCCAGAGGCAGTAGATTTCTTAAATACAATGGCACGTCGTGCTAGAAAAAGAAATGTATCTTTAGCAATTATTTCTCAAAGATTCCAAGATTTCTATGAGAAACCAGAAGCACAAGCAGTTTTAACATCATCAGATACAAAAATCTTTTTAGCACAAGATAAATCAGAAATTGAATACTTAAAAGAAGTATTTAAATTAAGTTCTGGAGAAGCAGGATTTTTAACAACATGCTTTAAAGGAGAAGGAATAATTAAGGTTGGTTCAGATACAGCGATAATTCAAATAAAACCAACACAGAAAGAATTTGAGTTTGTTGAAACAAACATAAATAAACTAGTACAAATGAGAAGACAAAGGGAAGAATAAAAATAGTAGGAGGACGTAATTAATGAAAAATACTACTAAAAAAAGTATTATACAGAAAATAATTATTTCAGTATTGACGATATTTATATTAGCAAATTTTATAACACCAACAATATCTAGAGCAGAAGATGGAGATATAGCGGATACTGTTTTCTCAGTATTACAAAAAATTACAGTATCGATTGGCGATGGTATAATGTGGGTAGTAAATGGAGTTGTTTCAGGATGGAATGATGCAATGTCTGTGTATGTATATGTAGCAAACTATGATAATTGGTCAGAGGCACAGTCAAACAAGTTGGGCTTCCATTATGTAGAAATTCCTGTGTTTAAAGTAACTCCAGAAAAAATATTTGCAAATGAAATAGATTTATTAAATGTAAATATTATTAGTGCATCAGACGGAGATGGAACAATTGTTGGAGAATTAAAAAAGGTTGTTTCACAATGGTATCAAGCATTTAGAGGTTTAGTAATTGTAGCAATGCTTTCAATACTTGTATATGTAGCTATTAGAATAATTCTTTCATCTACAGCATCAGATAAAGCTAAATATAAAACAATGATAAAAGATTGGCTTATAGGTTTTGCTATAATATTTTTTATGCATTATATAATAGCATTTTCTATATCTGCAGTTGAATTACTAAGTAAAGCAATAAAAGATTCAATGAGTAGTAATAAAGAATATGTACAAGAAATCTCAGGGTGGAGTGTAAATCGTATTAATAAAGAATATCAAAGTAATCCAGATGATGGCGGAAGTGGTAGAGGCATACCGGCTGAAGTATATAATGGTGGTGGAGATAATAACATTGCATTTCATGACTTTATGTCATATATAAGATGGAACGCTTCAGCTGGTGATGCAGCGCCTAAAAGCTATGGAGAAAGATTTGCATATTCAGTGTTATACTTTTTATTTATTTTTTATACAGTTGCATTTTTATATAAATATTTGAAAAGGGTTGTAACAGTTGTATTTTTAACTGTAATTTCACCATTTGTAGCTTTTTCTTATACATTAGATAAAGCAAAAGATGGAAATGCACAAGGATTTAGTACTTGGATTAAAGAATTTATATTTAACTTGCTTATACAACCAATGCATTTATTACTATATTATGTATTAGTAGGTTCAGCTATGGAACTAGCTAAGGAACATATGATATACGTTGCTATTGTTTTAGGTTTCTTATTACCAGCGGAAAAAATGCTAAGAGAGATGTTTGGATTTGATAAAGCTAAAAGCGTTAGCAGTGCATTTGGCGGTGCTATGGCAGGAGCCGGCGTAATGGGTGCTTTAGGTGCAGTTAAGAATATGGCAAGAGCTTTACCTGGTGGAAATAAACCAGGAGGAGGAAATGGTGGCAACGGAGGTAAAGGCGCAAAAGATAGTGAAGATAATAATCAAGAAAGAATAAGAATGACAGATAGAAAAGCTGAAGGAGACTATAATCCAACAGATGCATTTAATAGACAAGAAGATAAAGAAGAAGAGAATAATAATCAAAGAACTGATGAAGAAATAATGGAGCAATATGGTAATGATGGATATGGGCAAAATGCTAATGGGGAATATTTCAATCCAAATACTGACGAATATGATGAAGATTACAATCCATTAGAAGATGAAAATTATAGAAATAGATTAAATGAAGATAATGAACAAGATGAAGACGAAGAAGATTCAGAAGAACCAATAAGACAGCAAGATGCTCCAGAAGAACCAGAAGAGGAACAACCTGAACAAAGCCAAGAAGAGCCAAAAATACCATTTAGGCAAACAAAACAGGCAAGAGTTATAAGAGGATTTGGAAGGGCATTAGCTAATAATCATAAAAAATATGGTGGAAAATTCTTTGCTAGAGCTGGAAGAGGAATAGCATCAGTAACAAGAGGTGCAATGAAAGTTACCGGAGCTGCAGCCGGATTAACAATGGGTGTTGCAGCAGGTCTTGCATCAGATGATTATTCTAATGTATTGAAATATGGTGCAGCAGGATTAGCAGGAGGCGCAGCTATAGGTGGAACAGTTGCAAATGCAGGAATTGGTGCAGTTAAAGGAACCGCAGGATTAGCAGGAGGCGCAGCAAAAGGTCTTGTAACAGCTGGAAAAAATTTTGGTACAGGTATTGAAGAATTTTCAGATGACATTGCAAGAGAAACACTTAGCAAAGAAGATTATCAAAAGAGAATTAATGCAAGATCAGATGAAAAATGGAAGAAAAATAAAGAAGTTAGAAATAAATATGCAGATGCATTTATTGGAGAAGATTATAAGAAAGTTATGGCAGATGCACAAAAATATAGAGAAGCAGGAATTACAGATGATGATATAATTATTTCTGCTATGAAGGCACAAGTACCTGGATTTAAAGGTGGTAGAACTGATGCTAAGAGAATAGCAGCTGCAAACTTATCTCAATATGTTTCAAATGAAAAAGATATTGAAAACATAGGAAAAGACCTAAAGAGAGATAAAATAAAATCAGAAGATATAACACAAGCACAAGACTTGATGAGACAAATTAAGAAAACATCTTACAGAAGAAGAGGAAGAAGATAAAAGTTAGGAGATTTTATGAATATCATAAGATACTATAATCAAAATAAAAAAAAGGTTTGGATTACTGCCAGTATAATTATTATAATTATACTGGTAATTCAAATGGCTAATTTTATGGTTAAACTAAGATTAGAAAGAGAAGAAGAAGAAAAAAAGAACGAAATATTAATTCGAAACGAAGAAGACTATAAAGAAAATCCAGATATTAGTGTTGAAGTTAAAGAAGAGGAAGTAAAAGAAGAAAAGTCACTTATTATTGACCAATTTATAAGATATTGTAATGCAGGGAAAGTACAAGATGCATATAGTTTACTTTCTACTTCTTGTAAAAATAATGTATACTCAACTATAGAGAAATTTACTAATAATTATTACAATTCAATTTATAAATCAACAAAATTATATAGTAAAGAAGCGTACGCAGCTGGAACATATAAAATAAAACTATATGATGATGCCTTATCTACAGGAAAGGTAAGTGGTTCATATATTGAAGACTATTTTACAGTAGTTAGTGAAAATGATGAAACAAAATTAAATATTAGTAGATTTATAAGAGAAGAAGATTTAAATATTACAGATGAAAATCAATATTTAAAAGTAAATATAACAAAAAAAATAGTTTATAAAGAATGTACGGAATACATATTAGAGATAAAGAATTTGACAGATAGAGATATTATGTTAGATAGTTTGAGAGATACAAAAACGGCGTATTTAACAAATGGAGTATTAAAACATTATTCTGCTTTAAACGAAAATACAGAGAATGACTTAACTATTTACCCAAACTTAACAAAGAAAATAAGAGTAAAATTTAATATAGAATATAATGGCATTAATAATGCAAGTAAGATGTGTTTTACCAATATAATACTTGATAAGAAACAATATGATTTTACAGAAAAGAAGAAGGATTATGACAAAATAGCTAGAATAGATATAAATTTAAAATAGTAGCAAAAAGAGGTGAAAAAGTGGAAGAACATGATGAAGTAGAAAAAAATTTTAAAAAAATGGCGAAAATGATATTGAAAAGCATTGTACGAGGAATAGTTGGATCATTTTCTGTATTTGGTGGAGTACTTTTATTCGTACTATTAATTATTATAATATATTTTGGAATATTGGGAGGTACTTCAGGTTCGCTATTTGATGCTTCTAAAAATGGAGAAAATGCAGGACAATATGGGTATGTAAGTAGGTTAGTTAGAATTAACAATGATACAAGGGAATATGAAATAGATTCGGATGAATTTATACAGTTTGCTAATGAATTTTTAAGAAAAAATAATTTAACAGCAGCAGGACTTGGATTATCAGATGATTATTCTGAACTAAAAAAATTCATGGAAGCAGAAATTGCAACAAGCTTCCCAGATTTAAGAGAACAAGGTTTAAAAACACATCCTTTACCAGACGATGAAGTTCAGGGTTGTATTGTATTCCACAGAAGAGATAACAATGGCGGTACTTCGGAAATGGTATATATGCCTTATGATGAGTTTTCAAGGAAAATGGCAGAAATGGGCGTGAAAATTGATGATGAAGAGACACAAAGCCAAATATATACAGAATACGGACAAATTGAGAGTGCATATAATAGGATAAAAAACTATTTTACAATAGACAATGAGGGAAATGTATACTTTGCATCTTCATCTTCACATACAGTTAAATGTGATTTTTCATCATATGCTCAAGAAGAAAACTTATATCATAAATCTGGTAGAGAAGGTGAAATGATATTTAATGTAACCTACAGAAAAGTAAATTATCAAAATGCTGTATTAAAATATTCTATGCCATTCGAACTGCTTTTTGCATTACAACTAACAACAAAAAATTCGGGTTATACTACTGCAGTAGCCAATATGGCAAGAAATTCGCTTATCGTTTTTGAAATTCAAGAAAATGTAGTTAATACAACAGAAGTTATAAAATATAACTGGAGAAGTCACTTCAGATTTTCAATGAGTTATCATTTTTTAATACAAAATAAAAAGACTGGAGGAAATCGACTTGATGATGGTTCAGTTGGACCAGTTGATGGACCAGTAATAAGTACAAGTGATGTAAATAGAGATATAAATAATACTGATTTTTATGAAAAAATAACAATTGGAGATACAGAAACAGCGTTAAGACCAGTAATTATGTATGTAGACTCATGGATAGCATATTATAAAGCTGAGTATACAAATGAACAAGAAGAACCAGAAGAAGATCCAGTGAGAATTGAATATTTTCCATCAGAAGATTGGAAAGAATTCCCAGAAAGAAATTCTGATTGTCCTCAAAATCCTCATAATTTTGATTTTGATAGTTATGGGATTTCATATAGTCCAACTTTAGCAAGAGATGAGAAAATATTAACTCAAACAAGAACATATAAAATAGAAGAAAAAAGAGAAGGTATAAATGCTGCACATTATAGGACTACTACATCAAATAGATATGAACCACCAGAAGAAGTTGAAGTTGAAGAAAATGTAGAAAAATTCTTATCACTACTTGCGGTTGATCCAGAACTTATAGATGAGGAAACTGGAGAACCAATATTTAATGTTGAAGATATAATTAAGAATGCAAAAGGAGTAAAAGAATATATTGGTCTTCATAATTTTACATCAAAACCGATGAATGCTATAATAAATGATAGGTATGTACTTGTTTCTATGTTAAAAAATAATGAAAAAACAGCAGATGTATCTGAAACAATAGATTACTTAATAAAAATTCTTTTAGGAGAAGTAAAAGTTGATCCAACAAGAAGGGAAAAGTATAGACCAAATCCATTACCAGGAGACGGAGGAAATGGAGGATTTGTTGGAGGAGATGTAAGAGAAAAACTTTGGTGGGCAATTAAGGATATGCTTGCAGAACAAGGAATAGAAAATGATGTAATAGTAGCATCAGCAGTTGGAAATACATCGGCTGAATCAGGATTTAAACCAAATAACCTTGAAAATTCTGCCAATAGTAAATCAGGATATTCAGATGAAACTTTTACAAGTATGGTAGATAATGGTTCAATTTCAAAAGCTGATTTCTTAGCAAAAATGGAATGGTCACCATATCCAAATCTCGGTGGCATATATGGTTATGGATTAGCTCAATGGACAAGCAAAGGAAGAAAAGAAAGACTATGGGGTAGAACAAAGGATGCAGGTTTAAGTATAGCAGATGAAAATGCTCAAATTCAATATTTGGTAGATGAAATTGATAAAAGAACATCAGTATGTTATTGGCCATCTTTCTTTGATAGATGGACACGAATATATGCAGATGATAGTGATCAAGCAGAATTAGAAAAACAAATCAGGGAAGCTACGATGTTTTATTGCGCACATTTTGAAGTAGGTGGCTGGGGTGAAAGTAGATATACAGCTGCATTACAAGCATATAGAGATTTTCATAATGCAGAAAGACCGGCAAGCGGACAAATGCAAGATTTGGTTAACGAAGCAATTAGAATATGTAATTCCACTGACCCAATATATAGATACCATAGCGTTGCAAATGAAAATTGTGGTCAAAATAATTGTTTTGATTGCGGAGGATTTATATTCTATCTTTATGATAAATATTATCCTGGACTACTAAAGGGAACATTAGGAAATTGGCCAGCTGATGCTTATCCAGGTTACTTTGTACAAAATCATGCAAGCCAAAAATTAGGCACTGTAACAAAAGTAGGGGTTTCAAATTTAAAACCTGGAGATGTATTATATCAAGGTAATTTTATAGCATCTGGTACAAATCCTGCACCAAAACATCATGAAATGCTTTACATTGGAGATGGAAAAATTGCACATGCTTCAGGTCATAATGAAGCTCACCCTGAAAAAGAGGTTAAAATAAGTAATATATATGATCCAGATAAAACTTATGTCTTTAGATTAGTAGAATAATAAGAGGTTAAACTATGGAAAAAAAGAAAAAAATTATTATTTATATAATATTTATATTATTATTTATAGCTTTATTAATCGGCTTTGTTATTTTGTTAAATTTTTCTAATAATGAAGAAGTAAAAACTCATTATGAATTGTCAAAAGTATACGAACAGGATTGGAATTTAGTGGAAGATGAAAATGAAGAATTTGATGAATATTACTATAATGCAGTAAAAAATAATATACAAGCATTTTATAATTCATTAAATAGCGAATTATATTTATATAGAGACGATGAAAATAATTTAAAGAAATACTCTGATAGAGAAATAAATGAAATCCTTATTCAATATTTAAGTAAAGATTACATAAAAGAAAACAATATTACAGTAGATAATCTAAATAATTATGTAAAAACATTTGACACAAACCAACAAGTAGAAATATTTAATATGAAATCAAGTAACGGAGATATAACAAATACTTATGCTGTTCATGGGGTTACATTAGATTTAGATTATCAAATTGGAAGTGAATTTAAGTTTTATGTAGTTTTAGACAAAAAGAATAAGACATTTTCAATTGAGCCAATGAATCAAAGTATTAATGATATTGATTCAATTGAAGTGAAAAATAAGGATGAGGAAATTGAAAGTAATTCAGTTAATACAACCTCATATTCTTACGTATTAGATAGTAAGCCAGCACAAAGTAGACTTAATAAATATAAAAATATTGTACTTGTAAATCCAGAAATTGCTTATAATTTTTTAGATACAGAATATAGAGATAAACGTTTTGGAAGCTTAGAAAATTTTAAACAATATGTACAAAATAATATTGATTATATAAAATCTCTTAAAGCAGAAAAGTATGTAGCCAATATGACTAATGATTATACAGAACATGTAGTAGAAAATCAATATGGAATAATGTATGTATTTACAGAAAAGAATCCAATAGATTTCACTATTAAATTAGATACTTATACTATAGATAGTGAAAAAGATATTGAAGATTATAAAAAATTAACAAATGCAGGAAAAGTGCAGACAAATGTCGATACATTCTTTCAAATGTTAAATTCAAAAGACTATTCAGCAGCATATAATGTTTTATCAGATGGATTTAAAGATACATATTTTAAAACAGAAGCAAGTTTTGAACAATTTATGAAACAAACATTATATGAAAATTGTGAAATAGACTATGGTAATTTTTCAGATAAAATATCAGGAGTATTTACACAATATGTTGAAATTAAAAACAGAGATAATAAAAATGATAAGAAAATAAGAATGAATATTATTATGCAATTAGATGAGGGAACAGGCTATAAATTATCATTTGAAATATTGTAAAAAATAGACCGAAAGGTCTATTTTTTTATATGTATGTATGTTAAAATAAATATGGTGATAATATGGAGAGTTTTATAGGAAAAGTAATTAGGGCAAAATTTATAGAAAAAAAAGATAAATACTATTTAGCAAAAGAAATAGGAACAGATATAAATGTATTTGTGGAAGACGAAGGTATTTATTATGAAGAAGAATTAATTGGAAATATAGAAAAATGTATTATTGTCGATGAAATAAAAGGTAATTACATAGGAATAATATTAAGTAATAGAAAATTTATAAATGATATAAAAAGAATAGACCAGGAACTTAGAACAACTCCAGAATATGATGAAATGAGAGATATATACCTTGTTGAAAGATTAAAAATACAAGGGAAAATGGTTGGATTATATTTAGTTGACGAAGGAAATGTAGCTAAATATTATTTTGGAACAAGAGAAATAGGTATTTATTATAAAAAAATGCCAGAGAATAATATATTGTTCAAAGAAAATTCAATAGAAAATGAACTTGCAAATCAAATAAGAGATGTAGTACGTTCAGTAGACCTACAGAAAAAAGAAATATCACTTATTCAAGAAAGAGAAAAGGAAAAAGAATTAATACAAAAATCATTAGAGTTAGACGAAAAAGAAGAAATAAAAAAAATAGTAACAATAGATTTACAGCAAAAGATTGAAGATAAAAGGATGCAAAAAAACTTATCTAAATCTATGAGTCAAAAACCAGAATTAAAGACAGAAAAAGATATAAATGTTAAGCAAGAATTAAAAATGCAAAGTAAAGTAACAGACATGAAAACATTAGGACAGGTTCTTGAAAAAAATGAAAAACTTCCTCAAATGAAAGGAAAAAAATTCGTCAAAATGGGAGTAATAGAGTCTGATTCCAGAGATGAACTTATAAATGAAAAAGGAGAAAATGTAAAAGCAAATACAACAAGATATTCATTTGTTGCAATTGCAAGTGACGGAACAGTAGTACCTATGGACTTAGAACAAGATCATCAAGAAGGAAATAATCCAAGAGAACAAAACTTGCAGGTTTCAAGAGAAGGAAAAGTAAAACAAGATGATGTACTTTCTAGGTACAAAATTGGAGAAGGAACAATAGCAATTCAAAATTCGAAATATGGAGAACTAAAAGTATATCATTCACCAAGAAAAACAATTGGTGGGAAAGATATAGAGGGAAATAAGAGCTTAGATAGAGAACTTGAGACAAGTACTGTTTGGTCATTAAAAAAGAACGAGAAAGACTTAGCACAAGAATATCAAGATGGATATAAAAGTGTAGAGGAAGGATATCTTGAAGCCAATAAGCATAAGGATAAAGAAGGAAAGTTAGATATAGACCACTTAACAATAGATGATGTAGATGGAGAAAAAAATACAAAATCACATATACATGACACTGTGAATTATGACGAGCTTGCAACAAAATGGGGATATTTTGATGATGGTAAACCAGATACAAAGAAAGCAATGGAATTATTTGAGGAAAAAAGAAAAGCTAATCCCAAAAAAGAAACTGAGGAAGTTATAGAAATGGTTACAGAAGAATTAGATGAACAATACAGAAATAATAATGATAGAAGTAGATAAATTAGAGACATATTTTGAATTATAATAAAATTTAAAATATGTCTTTATTCTATCTGTTTTTTTTATAACAAACTATTGTAATTTACCACATTTTGCGATAGAATATTTGAAAACAAATGAGATAAATTTAATAATAAACAAAAGAAAGGAAAAAAAGTATCACAAATTGTAAAAAACTTTTTTAATTTAAGTACTAATTACGACAAACTATAAGAAAAATAAAGAGTAAAATATCCTTAAATTAAAAAAGCAGAGGTGGTAAAAGGATGTTTCAAAATATTACAAAGGATTATGATGAAAATCAAAATCCAAATGAGGAAGTTGAATTTAATAAAACAGGGATAAAAGAAACCATAAAAAAATGGTTTAGCATAAAAATGATTATATTGTATACAGTTTCATTTTTAATTTCTTTTGTTAGTTTTGGAGTTAATAGCGATTTTGCACCATTCGGAATCGCTATTTTAGTCGCGGTTTTAGCAAATTGTATCCCAGTAGGAATAGTAGGAGTCTTGGTACTTATGGGAACAGCGATTGCACATGGTGGATCTATGACATTAAATGTATTGCTTACTCTTTTATTAGTATTTGTTTCAATAATTATAAAAGCACCAAGATTTAATGAAGATAACAATGAAAAAAGAAGATTAGGAATTAGGCTATTAGTTTGTTCACTAATAGTACAAGGAATTAGACTTATATTTGGACAACCATTAATATATGATGTAATATATGCTTTTGTATTTAGTATTGCAACTTTTATTTTTTATAAAATATTTGCAAATGCAATTCCAGTAATAACTAATATTACAGAAAAAAGAGCATATGCGATTGAAGAAGTTATAGGAGCGGCACTTCTTGTAGCAATAGCTACTTGTGCATTAGGGAATATAAATGTATTTGGATATTCAATAAGAAATATATTATGTATTTTAATAGTTCTAATAATGGGATGGAAAAATGGTATACTTGTAGGTGCTACAACAGGTGTAACAATAGGAAGTGTTATAGGAATAATATCTGAAGCCGATCCAGTTATTATTGCAACATATGCTTTAGCAGGATTAGTATCAGGAATATTTAATAAATTAGGAAAAATTGGAGTTATAGTAGGATTTGTTCTTGGAGTTGTATTATTAACATATATAACAAATGGAAATATGCAAGAACTAATAGCATTTAGAGAAATATTAATAGCATCACTTGGACTTCTAATAATTCCTAAAAATTTAAAAATAAATATTGAAGATTTATATAAAACTCCACTATTACTTACAGAAGGTGCATCAAGAACTCTTGAAGAAAACCAAGATACAATATTCAAATTAAGTAGTATGTCTGAAACAATATCTGAAATTGCAAAAACATATAAGGAAGCAGCAGCTACAATAGTTGATGAAGAAGAGTTAAAGAAACAAGAAGAAGATAATTTTTCAATATTTGAAAAAGAATTGCAAAATGATATAGAGGGAATAGAAGAAAATATTTTATTTGAAGATATTTATTCACCAGATGATAATTTACTAGAAGATATATTTAAGATTTTACTTGAAAAAGAAGAAATAAATAGAAGAGACTTATTAGATACACTTGCAAATCATAATAGTTACATTATTGGATATGAAAAAGAATATATAAATGAAGAAGTTGAGCAAGATGTAGCGCAAGTTGTTAAAATGATAAATTATGCTTATAAGGTAAGTAAAATTAATTTTATTTGGAAGAAAAAACTTGATGAAAATAAAAAAGCAGTATCAAACCAATTGGAAGAAGTATCAAAGGCAATAGGTGCACTTGTAGATGAGATTGATGTTACAAGTGATGAGAAAATATTAAAGGAAAAAGAAGAAATATTAAAAGAATTTCAAGAAAAAGAAATTAATGTTGAAGATGTTTCGATTAAAAATGAACAATCAGGCAAAAAAATAATAACGATATACACAAAAGTATGTGAAAATGTGGAAAATCCAACTTGTGATGTCAAGAAAATGGGAAAAATTATTAGCAAAATAACAGGCGAGAACATGATATTACAAAAACAAGAATGTGGATTAAGAGTTAACTCAGAGACATGTTCATTTACATATTCATCTAAAGATAGACAAACAGTTCAAATCGGTATTGCAAAGACTACAAAAGATGGCTCAGTGATATCAGGGGATTCAAGTATACAAACAAAATTGGAAGATGGAAAATATTTACTTGCTATAAGTGATGGAATGGGTTCTGGTAAAGAAGCTAAAAAAGCAAGTAAAACAGCAATATCATTATTAGATAGACTTTTAACATCAGGATTTGAAAAAGATACATCTATAAGATTAATAAATTCTACATTAAATACGATTGGGGAAGATAAAGAAATATTTGCAACATTAGATATTGCAGTACTTGATTTATTCTCTAAAAAATTAGAATTTATAAAAAACGGTGCATGTCCAACATATGTTAAAAATGAAAGTAATGTTGAAGTACTAAAAAATGTTGCATTGCCAAGCGGAATATTAAATGATATAGATCTAGTTGTAAATGATAGAGAACTAAAAAATGAAGACATAATTGTAATGTGTAGTGATGGAATATACGATTCATCAGATGAATATACCAATAGGGAATTATGGTTAAAATTCTTACTTGAAGATATAGAAACAGAAGATGTACAGAAAATAGCAGACATAATATTACAAGAAGCTGTAGACAATAACCTTGGAAGACCAAAGGATGATATGACAGTTATAGTTGCAAGAATAAAAGATGTAAAATAATAAAAGTATAAAAAATAGGATTACATTAAGTAATCTTATTTTTTTATATATTGACAAATTATGTTATAATAAATTTAAGGAGAAAAGGCATGTTTAATATAGAAGAAGAACTAAAAAAATTGCCACATAAACCAGGCGTATATATAATGCATGATAAAGATGACAAAATAATATATGTTGGAAAAGCAGTTTCGCTAAGAAATAGGGTAAGGCAGTATTTTAGAAAAAATAAGAAAACAAAAAGAATAGAAAATATGGTGTCTTTGGTTGACCACTTTGAATATATTGTGGTTGATAATGAAGCAGAGGCACTTATTTTAGAATGCAATTTAATCAAGAAAAATATGCCTAAATTCAATGTTTTATTAAAAGATGATAAAACATATCCATATATAAAAATAAATGTACAAGATGACTATCCTAATATTTATATAACAAGAAGAATATTAAATGATGGTGCAAAATATTTTGGACCATATGCATCAGCAGGAAGCGCAAAGGAAATGGTTGATTTTATAAAGGCAAAATTTAGGATAAGACAATGTAGAAATTTTAAATATAAAGACAGACCTTGCTTAAATTATCATATAAAAAAATGTATGGCACCTTGTATGGGATATGTTTCAAAAGAAGAATACAGAAAACAAATAGATGAAATAATATCTTTGCTTGAAGGAAAAACAGATAAAATAATAAAAGAAATGCAAAAAGAAATGCAAGAATTATCATCAAAAATGGAATTTGAAAAAGCAGCATATATAAGAGATAAAATTATTGCAATAGAAAATATTTCACAAAAACAAAAAGTATCAAATATTACAGAAAATGATATAGATGTAATAGGAATAGCAAGAAATGAAATAGAAGTATGTGTTGAAATATTCTTTGTTAGAAAGTCAAAAATGATAGGAAGAGAACATTACTTTTTTAAAAACCTAGAAGATGAAGAAAATAAGCAAATATTATCTGAATTCGTAAAACAATATTATGTTGGAAGAGCGATTCTTCCGAATAAAATAATGATGAGAGAAGAAATAGAAGATAAAGAAGTAATAGAAGAATGGTTAAGCACAGAAGCAAAAAGAAAAGTTGAAATTAAGACTCCACAAAAAGGAGAAAAATTACGTTTAGTAGAGATGGCAGAAAGAAATGCAGCCATAACTTTAGAAAATAAAAATAAAGAAAAATATAATGTACTTGCAGAATTAAAAGAAGTACTTAAATTAAATATTCTACCAAGAAAAATAGAATGTTATGATATTTCAAATTTATCTGGAACAAATATGGTAGCTGGAATGTGTGTAATGCAAGATGGTATAATAAAAAAGAACTTATCAAGAAGATTTAAAATAAAAACAGTATTTTCACAAGATGACCCAGCATGTATGAAAGAAGTAGTAAAAAGAAGATTACTACATTCATTAGATAAAATAGATTCATCATTTGGAAAACTTCCAGATGCGATATTTGCAGATGGGGGTATAACTCAAATAAGAGCAATAAAATCTGCAATAGAAGATACTATAAAAGATAGAGAAGATAAAAAGGAAGAGTTAAGTAAAATAGTTGTATTTGGTATGGTAAAAAATGATAAGCACCAAACAAGAGCATTAATGGATGAAAATAGAAATGAGATAAAAATATCACAAGAATTATTCAATTTAATTACAAATTTTCAAGATAGTGTTCATGATAATGCAATAGGATACCATAGAAGCTTGAGAGAAAAAGAATTAACGCATTCTGAATTAGATGACATAGACGGTATAGGCGAAGTAAAGAAAAAAGCTTTATTAAAAGAATTTGGTAGTGTAAAAAGAATAAAAGAAGCAGAAATAGAAGATTTGATGAAAGTAAAAGGTATAACAAAAGAATTAGCAGAAAAAATAAAAGAGGCACTTTAGTATTTATATACAAAAGAGTCTCTTTTTATTTACATAATTTGCAAAAAAGGCGAAAATATGGTATAATAATAGATGAATCTGCTAAGTGCAGAAGAGTAATCATAAACATGTCACAACAGGAAAAAGGAGGAAAAAGACATGGGATACCACGTAGACATTAATACGGCAAGCTCCTATGGAGCAGCAGCAATTCTCGAGGTTATGCTTAAGGCACCTGGAGTTGAGGTTAAGCGGGCAAGAATTAACACCCGTGAAATTCCTGATTTAGAGGAACCTTCTGAGAATTGGGCTCTGATTCTGGAGTGCACATCTAATACCAGAGAGGCTGAAAACTTTGAAATACGAGTTTGTAGTCTTACATCTGGGTATGGTGGATCAGGTCCGAAAGATCTCGTGAAATGCTTGAAATTAGCCAAGGTAAACTTTGATGAAAACGAAATCTATTCTGAGGATAATAGATGCCTCAGAAGAGTCTACGAGAAGTAAGAAGACATGTGAAAGGAAGTGGTGAAATTTACCACTTCCTTTTCTTTTTCTATTGAAAAATACAAAAATTATATATATAATACGGTTGAAATAAATAAAGAAAATAAATTATATATATCATTAGGAGGAAAAGACATGCCGGAACCAATTGAACAAGTAAAAATGAGAGAGAATTCAAGTAACAGAGAATATGTATTAAATGCTGTAAAAGAAAATGGAAAATTATTAGATTTTGCAGATGAAGAATTTAAAGATGATAGAGAAATAGCATTAGAAGCGGTAAAAAATAACCCTGAGGCACTTGAATTTGTATCAGATAGATTAAAAGAAGATAGAGAAATAGTATATGAATCAGTAAGTAAATTAGGTTGGACATATTGTTATGCTAAGGGAAAACTTTTAGAAGATAAAGAACTTTTAATGAGTGGATTAAAAATAAGTGGACAAATATTATATTTTTCTATTCCAGAAATGCGAGATGATAAAGAAGTAGTTAAACTTGCAGTAGAGAATAAACCCATAATTATAAAATATGCCAGTGAAAGATTAAGAAATGATAAAGAAATTGCATTAATTGCATTACAAAATGATAAAGACATTGATAATGATAAAGAAAGAGATTGCTATAAATTTATTGGTGAAGAATTAAGAGATGATGAAGAAATACAAGCACTAAGATCAATAGAGTAAAAGAATAAGTCAAAAAAGTTTTGACTCATTCTTTTATTTTTATATATTTAATTTTCTTCTATTTAGTAATTAAATTATCATATTTTACATCTTCTTTTGGATATTCATTTGGTTTTAATCCTACTCTTTTTTTCATAAAAGAAGAAACAAGTACAATAATAATACTAAAAGTTATACCGACTATTATCATACAAATTGAAGTTTCTAATCTGTCTAATAAAAATGATGCTAAAACACCAAATACTGCACAAGATATACTTTTAAAGAAGCTATCTGCAGTATATATTTTTGTATCTATCTCTTCATTTGTGAAGTTACCTAAGTACTTCTCTATTAAAGGATAAAATAAACCTTTTATAAAATGTCTTATTATATAAAAGAATATAATAAAGAAAATACATAATGGATATATTTCAGCGATGATACCAAATATTCCAACAATAATACAACCAATAGAAGATATTCCACCAAGAACAGAAAGAGATCTATTTGTGAATTTATTATGGAAGGTTTCTTGTTTTTTTGCAGAGATAGCAGAAACTATTCCTAAAAAAGCGAAAACAATTCCTAAATATTTTGCAGGTATATTCAAATCTTCTAACATACTAACTTCATAGTTAGTTAATATACTAAATAATCCCATCATTATACTTGAGAAAAGTAGTAGCCCTTTTATCCTTTCAGATTTAAAAATAAATTTAAATGCTTCACTTAAATCTTTAAATTGCTTAAATGTTTCAGTTCTGGCAACTTTTCTTCTTTCAATTGGTTCAATGAAAAATAAAGACATAATAGTTACAAGTATTAATGTAGAAAGTGATAGAATAATAGGTACATATGGATTTATTTCATACAAGATACCAGCTGCAATCGTAGAAAATGCATTTATGATGTAATACATTGATAATCCTTTACTTGATATTTTAGCAAAAATTCTATCCTTTTGAGAATATGGAGGTATAGATTCACTAAGCAAGCTAGGTTCAGCACTTTCTTTTATTGCAAAAGATAATGAACTTAATATCTCAGCTATTATAAGATTAAATAAATTTGTACTAAATATTATCATTACCATATATAAGCAACTAAGTATATTACCTAAAATGATACTATTTTTTTTACCTAAAAATTCTATTATAAAAGTAGCAGGTATCTGACAGAAAACTGCAAATAAATAATAGAAAGAATCAATTAAAACTACATCAGCAGGATTGATTCCTTTTACTTGAGTTAAAAATAAAAAGTTAATAGTATAAAAGAAAATATAGTCCCAACTAAGAGTTTTATATTTTGGATATAATTTCATATTTCTTTTCCTGATTTTTATCAGGTTTTCTTCTTTCATAAAAATTCCTCTTTCGTAAAATTTAATTAAAGTAATTATATAACAATAACTAAATTGTGGCAATAGGTAAAAAAATATTGCTTTTTTGTATAAATTCCTTACGGACACTTGTAATTTAGGAAAAAAAAAGATATAATAACAAACATATAAGTTTAATTTAGGAGATGATAAAATGAAGGTTTCAAAAGAAGAAGTTATGCATATCGCAAAACTTGCTAATTTAAATTTAAGAGATGAAGAAATCGATAAATTTACAACAAATTTAGAAGATATTTTAAATTTTGCAGATATTGTAAATAACGCACCTGTTGAAGGATTAACAGAATCTTTTGGTGTAAATGAAAATTATAATGTATTTAGAAAAGATGAAATAAAGGTATTTGAAGATAATGAAGCATTACTTCAAAATGCACCTGAAAAAGATAGAAATATGTTTAAAATACCTAAGGTAATTCAATAAATAAGAAAATACTAAAAAAACAAAAAAATTAGGGAGGTTATTTAATGAATATTACAGAACTAACAGTACATGAATTAAAAGATAAGTTAGCAAGTAAAGAATTAACTGTAAGCGAAATTACAAAAGCTTATGTTGATAGAATAAATGAAAAAGAAAGTGAAGTTGGAGCTTTTGTTACAACATACTGTGATGAAGCTATTTCTAAAGCTAAAGAAATAGAAGAAAAAGTTAATTCTGGAGAGATAAAAGGAGAACTTGCAGGTATTCCAATAGGAATAAAAGATAATATAAATGTAAAGGGAGCAAAAACAACTTGTTCTTCAAAAATGCTAGAAAACTTTGTATCACCATATGATGCAACAGTAACAGAAAAGTTAAATGCTGAAAATTTAATTAATTTAGGAAAGCTAAATATGGATGAATTTGCAATGGGAGGATCTACAGAACACTCTGCATTCCATAATACACAAAATCCTTGGAATTTAAACTGTGTACCAGGTGGATCATCAGGTGGTAGTGCTGCAGCTGTTGCAGCAGGTATGGTACCATGGGCACTTGGATCAGATACAGGTGGATCAATTCGTCAACCAGCATCATTCTGTGGTGTAGTTGGGCTAAAACCAACTTATGGTTTAGTATCAAGATATGGACTTGTAGCATTTGCTTCATCACTTGATCAAATTGGACCAATTACAAAAGATGTTGAAGATTGTGCAATGTTATTAAATATAATTACAGGTCATGATGAAAAAGATACAACATCTGAAAATATTGAAAAAGTAGATTACACTAAAGTATTAAAAAATGATGTTAAAGGATTAAGAATAGGAGTTCCAAAGGAATTCTATGCAGAAGGTATAAATGAAGAAGTAAAAGCAAAATTAGAAGAAGCAATTGCAAAATATAAAGAACTTGGAGCAGAAGTAGAAGAATTTTCACTTGATGTTGCAAAATATTCACTTGCATCATATTATATTATTGCATGTGCTGAAGCAAGTTCAAACCTTGGTAGATTTGATGGAATTCGTTATGGATATAGAACAGAAAATTACACAAATTTAAGAGAATTATTTAGAAATTCAAGAAGCGAAGGATTTGGAGAAGAAGTAAAAAGAAGAATAATGCTAGGAACTTATGTATTATCATCAGGATATTATGATGCATATTACAAAAAGGCACAACAAGTTCGTACACTTGTAAGAAGTGAATTTAACAAAGCATTTGAAAAATATGATGTAATAATTACTCCAACATCTCCAGTTGTAGCATTTGAAACAGGAAGTAAATCAAATAATCCACTTGAAATGTATTTAGCAGATATTTGTACAGTTTCTGTAAATATTGCAGGATTACCTGGAATTTCTATACCATGTGGAGTTGATTCAAATGGTATGCCAGTAGGTATGCAAATTATAGGAAATAGATTTGAGGAAAGCACAATATTAAATGCAGCATATACTTATGAACAAGCAACAAAATTTAGAGATAACTACAAACCAGAATTCAAAGGAGGTGCAGAATAATGTCAAGAAGTGATTATGAAGTAGTAATAGGACTTGAAGTTCACGCAGAATTATCTACAAAAACAAAAATATTCTGCTCATGTCCAACAGAATTTGGAGGAGATCCAAATACACATACATGCCCTGTTTGTATGGCAATGCCTGGAGCACTTCCAGTACTTAATGAAAAAGTGGTAGAATATGCTGTAAAAGCAGGCTTAGCAACAAACTGTGAAATATCAAGAGATAGTAAAAATGATAGAAAAAATTACTTTTATCCAGATTTACCAAAATCATATCAAATATCTCAATTTGACAAACCACTTTGTGAACATGGTTATGTTGAAATAGAAGATGATGAAGGAAATCTAAAGAAAGTTAGAATTTTACGTATTCATATAGAAGAGGATGCTGGAAAATTAAACCATAATGAATTTGGTGGAGGAAGTTTAGTTGACTTAAACAGAGCTGGAGTTCCATTAATAGAAACAGTATCAGAACCAGATTTACGTTCTGCGAAAGAAGCAGAAAATTATTTAAGAAAATTAAAATCAATATTTGAATATATTGAAGTATCAGACTGTAAAATGCAAGAAGGTTCTTTAAGAGCAGATGTTAACGTATCAGTACATAAACCAGGAACACCATTTGGAACACGTACTGAAATGAAAAACATGAACTCTTTCAGAAGTATTGTGAGAGCAATTGAATACGAAATAGATAGACAAATAGATGTAATTGAAGATGGTGGAGTTATAGAACAAGAAACATTAAGATGGGATGATGTATCTGGACGTACATTCTCAATGAGAGATAAAGAAGATGCACAAGATTATAGATATTTCCCAGATCCAGACTTAGTTGCAATAAGATTACCAGAAGATTATATCGAAGAAATTAGAAAGAACTTACCAGAATTACCAGAAAGCAGAAAAGAAAGATATACAAGCGAATATGGATTATCTGAAAAAGATGCAAATTTACTTACAGCCTCTAAATATATGTCAAACTTATTTGAAGGTGCAAATAAAATTTGTAATAATCCAAAAGCAGTTGCAAACTGGTTATTATCAGATATTTCAAGAATATTAAATGAAAAAGAAATGGAACCAGAACAAATACCATTTACAGCAGAACAACTTGCAAAAATGATAGAACTTATAGAAAAAGGTACAATTAGTTCTGCAATTGGTAAGAAGGTAATTACAGAATTATTTGAAAATCCAAAAGATCCTGAAGAAATAATTAAAGAAAAAGGATGGATACAAATATCTGATGAAGGTGCTATTAAGGAAGTTGTAATGAAAATATTAGAAGCTAACCCTCAATCAGTATCAGATTTCAAAGCTGGAAAGGATAAAGCACTTGGTTTCTTAGTTGGTCAAGCAATGAAAGAAACAAGAGGACAAGCAAATCCACAAATGCTTAACAAAATGTTCTTAGAAGAATTAAATAAATAAAAAAATTCCCATTAGGGAATTTTTTTTATGCTATTTCATTTTTTATAGTATCAAAGCCTATTGCACACATTATAAAAGAGCAACAAAACATAAGACTAGACTTAAACAAAGATATTCCTATGTAAAATAAATTTGGGTTTTCATATATAAATTCGTATGTAAATAAAAGGATTGTTGAAAAAATGCATAAAAGGAAAGAAAATACTAAGCCTTTATTCATAATATTTTTTATTTTAATATCTAAATTTTTAATCGTATCAATAAATTTATTTATAATTCTCATATAAATAACCTCCAATAATTTTATCTATATTTATATTAGCATAAAAAATACTGCAAATCAAAGGTAATTCTTGCCAAATGTCGAATTACGTCGAACAAATATTCTTGACAAAAATGTAACTATATAGTAAAATATGAAAAAATGTCGGAGGTGATATTATGATAAAACTAACTCCAGAAGAACAAGAATATTGGGATAAAAAATATAATGAATTTGTTAGAGAAAAACTAAGAGAATCGGAAGAAGATATAAAAGTAAATGGAACTCTTACAGAAGAAGAATTTTGGGAAGATATGAAAAAATTCGATGAACAATTAAGGAGGGAAAATCAATTAAGAAGAAAGAATATAAAATTACATATTCCAGAGACTTTAGGCAAAATCTCAAAGAAGTTCATAAGAGTCTAAATGAATATTATGATGGCTCTTATGGAAGATTTGATAAGAGATTAAATAAAAATTTAGAACGACTCAAATTATTTCCGCATAAGTTTCAAACAATGGAAAACGAAAAAGAATTTAGAAGATTTTTTATTCAAAATTATGTTATTATTTATAAAGTAGAAATAAATCAAATTATATTATTTAGAATTTTACCAAATAAATCAAATTATATTCAAGAAGGAATCTATAAAACAAAATTCCCTAAAAAAGAAATTAAAATTTAATAAATATCATTAAGGCCTTTAATAAGTTTTTTTATGCTGCCTTTTTTATTGATATACCATAAAATATATGCTATAATACTGTGCAAGGAGAATTAAGATGGATAAGATAGAAAAATTTTTAGCATATAATGGAAAAATAAATATAGTTGCAATAGAAACTACAGAATTAGTTGAAGAAGCAAGAAAAATACATGATTTAAGTCCACTTGCAACAGCAACTTTAGGAAGACTTTTAACAATGGCGGCATTAATGTCTAGTAATATGAAGGGTGAAGAAGATAAATTAACACTTCAAATAAAAGGAAATGGACCAATTGGGCAAATTACAGTAACAGCTGATTCAAAAGAAAGAGTTAGAGGATATGTTGCAAATCCACAAGTAGATTTACCTCTAAAAGAAAATGGAAAACTAGATGTAGGATCAGCAGTTGGAAAAGATGGATTTATATATGTAATTAAAGATATAGGTTTAAAAGAGCCATATATAGGAATGTCTAAAATCATTACAGGAGAAATAGCAGAAGATTTTGCAAATTATTATTATACATCAGAACAAAAAAATACAGCAGTTGCACTAGGTGTTCTTGTAAATAAAGATGGAGTAAAAAGGGCAGGAGGATTTATAGTTACAAGTATGCCAGATGCGACAGAAGATGAATTATTTATTTTGGAAAATAGATTACAAGAAGCAAAACCAATATCACAAATGCTAGAAGAAAAAATGACTTTATTAGATATTGCAGAAGATATTACAGGAGACGTAAATATAAAAGTTTTAGAAGAAGAGCAAAGAATGCCAAAATATGAATGCGATTGTAGTAAAGAAAGAATGGAAAAAGCACTTATTTCTCTTGGAAAAGAAGAAATAAAAAATATTATAGAAGAAGATGGAAAGGCTGAAATAGTATGCCATTTCTGCAATAAAAAATATGAGTTTGATAAAGAAGAACTAGAGAATTTATTAAAATAAAAGCATAAAAAATAATTTAGAGAAAAAATTAAGGAGAAAAGAATGTATTTAATTGTAGGACTTGGAAATCCAGAAGCTGATTACAGCAAAACAAGACACAATATGGGATTTAATGCAGTAAATAAAATAGCAGAAAAATATGGTATAGAAATAAATAAAAAGAAATTTGATGGATTAATAGGAGAAGGAATGATTGAAAATGAAAAAGTTATTCTTTTAAAACCACAAACATATATGAATTTAAGTGGTAAATCTATTATTCAAGTAGTTAATTTTTATAAAATACCATTAGAAAATATTTGTGTTATTTATGATGATATGGATATTGAAAAAGGCGAAATAAAAATAAGAAAAAAAGGAAATGCAGGTTCTCATAATGGAATGAAATCAGTTATAGCAGAACTTGGATCAATAGAATTTGCAAGAATAAGAGTTGGAATTGGTAAACCTGAATTTGATGGAGATGCAATAAACTATGTAATAGGGGCAATTCCAGAAGAAGAAGTAAAAATACTAGATGAAGGAACATCAAAAGCAGCAGAGGCAATGGTAGATATACTTAAGATAGGAATTGACAATGCAATGAATAAATATAATTAAAAGGGGAAAATATGCAAGAATTAATAGTTATTCAAAAAGATAGTATTAAGCAAATATATTTAGTAGAAGATGGAATATTAAAAGAATACTATTCTGAAACAAGCGAGAATAAAAATTTAGAGGAAAATATATACATAGGTAAGGTAACTAATATATTACCAGGTATGCAGGCTGCATTTGTAGATATAGGAGAAGAGAAAAAAGCATATTTACATTTAAAAGATATTCTGCCAAAAGTTAGTAATGTAACAGGAAACAAAGAAGAAAATATAGAAAATTATAAAATTAAAGATTTTATAAAACAAAATGAACCTATATTAGTACAAGTAAAAAAAGATAGTAATACTTTAAAAGGTCCTAAAGTAAGTAGTAATATTCAAATTCCAGGAAGGTTTGTTGTTATTTTGCCTGAAAATGATTTTATTACAATATCACAAAAAATAGTAGATCAAAATGAAAAAAATAGATTAATAGATATTGTAAATGAAGCAAAAAAAGATAGTAAATTAGGAATAATAATTCGTACAGCTGCAGAAGGAAAAGATAGTAAATTAATAAAAAAAGACATAGAAAATACAATAAAGAAATGGGAAAATTTAAAAAAAGAATTTGATAATAGCAAAGAATACCCAAGAATTTTAAAAAGAAACGAATCTATTTTAGAAAAAATATTATTGGATCTTGCAGATAACAAGTTAAAAAATGTAATAGTAAATAATGAAGAATTACAAAAACATATATTAGATAAATTAAATGAAATACAGGGAAAAACAAATATAAAAGTAGAATTACAAGAAGAAAATTTAGATACAAAATATGATTTGGACAAGCAATTAGAAAAAGCACAAAATAGAAAAATATGGCTTAAATGTGGAGGTTTTATAACAATAGATAAAACAGAAGCATTAACAGCAATAGATGTAAATTCTGGTAAATTTACAGGAAAAGAAAATATAGAAAATACAATATTAAAAGTAAATAAAGAGGCAAGTGAAGAAATTGCAAAACAAATTAGACTTAGGGACATAGGCGGTATAATAATTATAGATTATATTGATATGGAAGAAGAAAAAACAAAAAATGAAGTATTGGAAGCATTAAAAGAAAAATTAAAAGAAGATAGAGCTAAAACGCAGATAATGCAATATACAAAATTAAACTTACTAGAAATGACACGTAAATCAATGTTTACAGAAAAATAAAATTGAAATAAATAAAAAATAAAGAGGTAATAAAATGAGTAATTTGATTTATATTATGGGAAAAAGTTCTTCAGGGAAAGATACTATATATCAAAAATTAGTTGAAAGAATGGAAACAAATTCATATGTTCTTTATACGACAAGACCAATGAGAGATGGGGAACAAGAAGGAAGAGAATATTATTTTATATCAAACGAAAAATATAAAGAATTAGAAGATGAGGGAAAAGTAATTGAAGCAAGACATTATAATGTTATAAATGCAGAAGGAAATAAAGATGTATGGACATATGCAACAATAGATGATGAACAATGGGATAAAAAAGGAGATTTTATAACAATTGGGTCTATTGAGTCATATAATTCTTTAAAAGAATATTTAGCAAAACATCCTGAAAGAAATTTGCATTTATTACCTATTTATATTCAAATAAGTGAAGAAGAAAGAAGAGTAAGAGCAATAAAAAGAGAAAACGAAAAAGCAAAGCCTAATTTTGAAGAAATGGAAAGAAGACTTAAGGCAGATAATATTGATTTTTCAGATGAAAAATTAGCTGAAGCAGGAATTACTATAAATGATTCATTTGAAAATGAAGATTTAGATTTTTGCGTAAATGAAATAATTCGCCATATTGATATGGAAATCGAATTACGTAATGGACAAAAATTCGAAAAATTACATTTAATGCCAACAAAATATAATATAAAGCAAAGAGAAGAAATAAGAAGTAAAGAAAAAGAAATACTTACTGGAATAAAAAACAAAGAAGAAGATGGAGAAGAAAGATAGGAAATAATATGAATGTTGGATTTATACATCTAGGATGTAGTAAAAATTTAGTAGATACAGAAATGGCAATAGGGCTATTTAAAGATAATAATTATAAAGTAGTAAATAATGAAGAAGAAGCGGATATCATAGTAATAAATACTTGTGGTTTTATTAATTCTGCAAAGGAAGAAGCAATAAATACTATACTTGAAATGGTAGAATATAAGAAAAAAAGATGCAAGTATCTAATTGTTATGGGATGTTTAGTACAAAGATATAAAGAAGAACTTGCAAAAGAAATACCTGAAGTAGATTTATGGATTAAATATGATTCATATTCTACAATATGGGAACAAATTTCAAGCGTAATAAACCCAAAAAATAATAACAAAAAGAATTTAGATTTCTTAGATAGAACAATTACAACAGGTGATAATTTTGCATATTTAAGAATTGCAGAAGGATGTGACAATTTTTGTACATTCTGTGCAATTCCTAATATTAGAGGAAAATTTACAAGTAGGAAAATAGAAGATATCTTAGAAGAAGCTAAAAAACTTGCTAAAGAAGGATACAAAGAATTAATTATAATTGCTCAAGATACTACAAAATATGGAGTAGACATATATGGAGAATCAAAACTTCCAGAATTACTTACAAAATTGTGTAAGATAAAAGATTTAAAATGGATTAGATTTTTATATTCATATCCAGAAACAATTACAGATGAATTAATAGAAGTTGTAAAAAAAGAAGATAAAATATGTAAATATTTTGATATTCCAATTCAACATTTCTCAGATGCCGTACTAAAAAGAATGAATAGAAAAAGTGATTCAAAAAGTATAGAAAAATTAATTATTAAATTAAGAAAAGAAATACCTGAAGTAGTTATTCGTACAACTGTAATGGTAGGTTTTCCAGGGGAGACAGAGGAAGATTTTAATAAATTATATAACTTCATTGAAAGAACTAGATTTGACAGATTAGGAGCGTTTTCATATTCAAAAGAAGAAGGTACAGCAGCAGAAAAGATGCCAAATCAAGTACATCCTTCAACAAAAAGAAGTAGATATAATAAAATAATGAAACTACAAAATAAAATATCTACAGAATTACAAAATGAAATGATAGGAAAAGAACTTGAAGTATTAATTGAAACAAGGACATTTGATAATAAATATTATGTTGGAAGAAGTTACAGAGAAGTACCTGACATAGATGGAATTATTTATGTAGAAATGGTAGATAAGGCATTAGAAGGAAAATTTGTTAAGGTAGAAATAACAGATGCAACAGAGTATGATTTAATAGGAAAAATAAAATAAAAAGTTGTCAGCATGACAACTTTTTATTTGTTTATAGTTTATTTAATTTTAACGGAAGCCGCCACCGCCGCCTCCTCCACCGAAGGAACCACCGCCTCCGCCTCTGGATGAGTGGCCACCGCCACCGCTGCTGCTACTACTAAAGTAATGGTCTACACGTTCTCTGCTATATGCAGATGAGATTCCATTATATGAATGATGATAAACAAAATTAATATTATCATAAGAAGAATAACATGTATCATTAATCATATCAGGATATAAGTCTTTAAAAGATTTAGCTACTTTGTCAGCAATACCTAACATTTGTGCATATATTAAAAAATCTTCAAATAAATGTACTTCAATAGGTTCTCTTTCAGAAATTAAACTATATTGTGTTAAATAATATTTTAAACCAGCAATTTGCTCAGCAATTTCATTTAGCTTATCTGTTGCATGGTATATTTTATATTTTGAAAGAAATTTATATTTTTCTTCAACTGTAATTAAACCATCTGCAACAAGAGCAGATCTTTGTTCTCTTATTATAATTCTAAACCATGAAGTAATTTTTGTATAATGTCTTTTACACCATTTTTCAAATTCACGATCTTCTAATATTTCATCTTTACTTGCTTCATATATATATTTATATAAACTTTGTTCAGAAGAATTACTAAATGTGTGATTTTCTGGAGGATTTAAAATGAGTATTGTATCTTCTTTTGAACTATTTTCTCTTGGCTTTTTTTCAAGTTTTATTGTACCCTCTTTTATCCATTTTAAAATAATAGCACCAAATAAATTATTCTTTTTAGATAAGAGTTTATATTCATGAGCAATATAATATGCAGTAAATATATCGCCATTGTATGGAATTTCCCTATAATATGTTTTTTTATTTACTTTTTTCTTATTTTTTAAATTTTCAGTTGGTCTTCTACCAACAATTAAGGCAAGTATTATTGGTAAAAACACAGAAAATAGAGGTATTATAGTAAGGAAAATAAGTAAAAAAATATCCATTAATTTATTTCTATTATATTTTACAGAATCTTTTTCTGCCATATCAAGAAAGTACTCAAATGTTTTTGAATTGTTATTGTCAGTTTCAAAATAATTAGCAGGAAATTTTACAAGTATAGTCATATACTCATCTTTTTTAATACTTCCATTGGATGCCATTTCTACATATCCATCATGAACATAGCATCTGCCACCATAATCGCCATAACCCCATACTTCAACAGATTCATCAAATAGTTCTTTTGCATGAATTTTTATTTTTGCTGTACCTATTTCATTTGAAAAATCATGAGGAATAAGTGTCCAGTAAATAATTTGTGAATCCTGTAGATTTAAAACAAAATTAGTGATTTTATATTTTACAGTATATGTATGTGCTCCATATTTTGAAATACCCCAACATAGTTCTAATCCATTGCTTATATTGTGTATACCGCATTTATTTGCTTTTTTTGAAAGATTACCTGAAGTATTCCACGTAGGTAGAGTTTCATATTGTGTATCACCATCAAAAACTGTTAAATCAGTTATTTTAGACTTTCCAAGATTATAATATGGATGGTAAACTTCTGTGCCACTACTTGTTGAACAATTCCAAACTTCCGTAACTTCAGCATTACCATATTCGTCAACATTAATATCTATATTAATACTTTTTATACTATTTGCTTCTACATTTTTACTAATTAATATAATCAAAAATAGTAAAGCAAAAAATGTAATAAATTTATATATTTTTTTCATAATATCACCACTACAATTAAATCATATATTTGTTTAATTATCAACAAAAAACTCAAAAGCATATTAACTTTTGAGTTTTACTTTTATTTATTAAAGTCAACTTTTACATTATTTTTTACTTCACTAGATTGAACCTCAAATAATGCTTCTGGTTTAAATTTAAACATTGATCCTACAAAATTCTTTGGAAATACCTCTAAACTAGTATTATACATTGTAACTGTATCATTATAGAATTGTCTTGCATAAGAGATTTTGTTTTCAGTATCTTTTAAATCATTTTGTAAAGATAAGAAATTTTGATTTGCTTTTAAATCTGGGTAGTTTTCTGAAACTGCCATAATTGTTTTTAATGTAGTTGAAAGTTCACCTTCAAGTTTTGCTTTTTCATTAATAGTTTGTGCATTTGCCCAAGAAGTGCGAAGTTCAGTGATTTTTTGTAAAGTACCTTCTTCATGAGCCATATATCCTTTAACGCATTCTACTAAATTTGGAATTAAATCAAATCTTCTTTGTAATTGTACATCAATTTGACTCCATGCATTTCTGACTTTTTGTCTTGCTCTAACTAATCCGTTATAAACAACTATAAAAAATATTGCTATAGCAGCAATGACAACTACAAAAAATACAACAATAAGGCCGATTATAAGACCAATTGAACCAATAGTAAGTGCAGATGACATATTAATTACCTCCTTAAAAATTATTAAATAGATTCTATCATAAGATAACAAATAAATCAATATATAAATTTACTGCTTGACAAATTCAAAATATAATGAAAAAATAAGAGTGCAAAGAAATAGGAGGGAAGATATATGGAAAAAGTTAGAGGATTTGAAGTAGCTAAAGGCTTTGAAGATAAAAATATTAATTTACCAGTTAGAAAAACAAAATTTGCAGCTGGATATGATTTTGAAGCAGCAGAAGATACAGTAATTCCATCATTTAAGAAAGGAATGAAACCAACACTTATAAAAACAGGAATAAAAGCTTATATGCAAGATGATGAAGTATTAATACTTGCAAATAGAAGCTCAAACCCAGGTAAAAAGGGATTAATACTTGCAAATAGTATAGGAGTAATAGATAAAGATTACTATGGAAATGAAGATAATGATGGACATATAATGTTTGCTTTCTTTAATGTAAAAGATGAAGATATTGAAATAAAAAAAGGAGACTGTATTGGTCAAGGAATATTCCAAAAATATCTAGTTACAGACGATGATGAAGCAGCTGGTGAAAGAACAGGTGGATTTGGATCAACAAGTAAATAATAAGTAAAAATAAGCCTATATACCGATTTGGTTTTATAGACTTATTTTTATGTTTGATTTGAATATAATTCAGAAGAGTTTTAAAGTATCTTCAATAATATAAGATACAGGTAAAACATCTTCATTATCTGCATTTATTTTGAAAAAATGAAATCCAGTTCTAGTGTCTTCATATACTGAAACTGTAACATTGCCACAACATTTTTCATTATCGTTATTCAAACATACACCCCCTTTTTTCTTAAAAAATACGAACAGCCTCAAATATAACATAGTAGAGTTAAAAAGTATGTCGAAAATTGCGATTAAAATAAAAAAATAAAAAAACTTTCAATATCAAATATTGAAAGTTTTTTTGGCTGGGCTGGCTAGATTCGAACTAGCGCATGCCAGAGTCAAAGTCTGGTGCCTTACCGCTTGGCTACAGCCCAAAATATAATGGGGTGGAATATGGGACTCGAACCCATGGTCTCCAGTGCCACAAACTGGCGCGTTAACCAACTACGCTAAATCCACCATATCGCTACACGCATATATTATTTTAAACTATTTTACTTAAAATGTCAACAGATATAGCAGATTTTTCTAAATTTGATTTTTATAGATAAATTTAGTAATATATAATAAATATGTATCAAAAAAGGAGATTTTATGCAAAAAACAATAAAAGAAAACGTTTCTGCTGAAATAGTAGAGAAGAAATCGAAGTTTATAGCAAATTTATTTTATGTGCAAAATGAAGAAGAAGCAGAAGAAATAATAAAAAAAATAAAGAAAAAATATTATGATGCAAGACATAACTGTTATGCTTACAATATAATGACAAAAGATGGAATAATTGCAAAATCGTCAGATGACGGTGAGCCAAGTGGAACAGCAGGTGCACCAATGCTAAATATTATCCAAAAAAATGATTTAATAAATGTACTTGTTATAGTGACAAGGTATTTTGGAGGAATTTTATTAGGAACAGGTGGACTTGTAAGAGCATATTCAGAAGCATTAACAAATGCAATCGAAAAAGCTAAATTTGTATCTGAAGAACTTGGATACGAAGTACAAGTAATAATAGAATATGGAGAACAAGAAAAACTAGAATACTATTGTCGTCAAAATAAATTAAACATTGTAGATGTGCAATATACAGACAAAATAAATTGCATTATAGAAATGAATAATAAAGAAAAAGAAGATTTTATAAATAAT
This sequence comes from Clostridia bacterium, assembly GCA_017934475.1. Classification (GTDB taxonomy): domain Bacteria; phylum Bacillota; class Clostridia; order TANB77; family CAG-508; genus UMGS1663. The sequence goes on from JAGBJN010000010.1 coordinate 186,913, forward strand.
TTAAATAAAATGAACTATAAAATAGAAAAATATGAAGTTTTAAAAGAAAAAAATATAAGAAAAAATATTGAAATATAAAGGAAAACTTCGATAACTTGAAAATATTTCCAAAAAACTCTTGCAAAAAGAAATAAAAGGTATTATAATTCGAAATGTAAAATTTTTACAAAAATTGAGTTATAGGGGGAAAACAAAAGTGAAAGACAAGATTAGAGTTTTAATTGCGGATGACAATATGGAATTTGCGATGACATTAAATGGTTATTTGGAAAAAGAAGAAGACATGGAAGTAGTTGGCATGGCGAAAGATGGAAATGAGGCTGTAGAGATGATAATTGGATTAAGACCAGATGTAGTATTATTAGATGTTATCATGCCACATTTAGATGGATTAGGAGTTTTAGAGGCCCTAAATTCTTCAAATTTAGAAAGATTACCACTATGTATAATGCTTTCAGCAGTTGGTCAAGACAAAATAACTCAAAAAGCAATAAGCCTTGGCGCTGAATACTACATAGTTAAGCCATTTGATATTTCATTATTAATGAAAAGGATTAAAGATTTCAAGTTTTATCAACCTGGAAGTGTAAAAGGTAGTTTTGCAGCAAGGGAAATAAAACAACAATACATAGAAATAGCACCAGAAAGCAAAAAAGATCAAGAAAGCCTTGAAGCACTTGTAACAAACGTTATCCATGAAGTTGGTGTACCTGCACATATAAAAGGTTACCAATATTTAAGAGAAGCAATAATGATGGTAGTAAAAGATATAGATATAATAAACCAAATAACAAAGCAATTATACCCAAAAATAGCCAATAAATATAGTACAACTCCTTCAAGAGTTGAAAGAGCGATTCGTCATGCAATAGAAGTAGCATGGGGAAGAGGTCAAACAGAAACTGTAGAAAGTATATTTGGATATACAGTTTCAGCAGCTAAAGGAAAACCAACAAACTCAGAATTTATTGCAATGATAGCTGATAAATTAAGATTAGAAATGAAAACAGCATAACTAAGTCATAGCAAGTATTACACAAATTTAAAAAAAACAGAAATTCATATTTATAGAGCAATAAACTGCTTTTTATAGCAATAAACTATAAAAGCCAAGAGCAATAAACACCTTTTATTTATTGATTTAAAAATTAATAAATAGGAGGTTATTTTTATGACTAAATTAGATTATGAAATTGATGACTTTATGTGTTATTGCGAATCAAAAAAATTATCTAAAAAGACTATGAGAAGTTATGAACAAACATTAAAATTATTTGCAAAATATTTAGAAGAAAAAGGAATTCAAAGTACAAAAGAAGTTTCTAGAGAAGCGGTTAGAAATTATATTGTGTATTTAAGAGAAAGAGGAAAGTATACAATAACTTCAAATGATAATAGTAGAGAATGGAATAATCCACAGAATAGAAAAGATTATTCAAAACAAATAACAAATACAACAATTAATAATTACATAAGAAACTTAAAAGTATATTTTAATTTCATGAAAGACAACTATCTCATGAAAGATATGCCGTTAGATAAAGTGAAATTTCTTAAAGCAGAAAGAAATAGAAAAGTGTTTATTAAAGACAACGAGTTTTATAAATTATTAAAGAGTATAGACACAACTAAATATGCAGAATATAGAGATTATATTATAATACAGTTAATTTTTGATACTGGAATGAGAATAGGAGAAACACTTTCTATAGATATAACAACAGACTTGGATTTAGTAAATAGAGCAATTTATTTGAAAGCAGATAAGACAAAAGGTAAAAGTGCAAGAACAGTATTTTTCTCTATAAAAATGGCAGAAGAATTAAGAAGATGGATAAGATATAAAGACAGATATGTGGAGTCAAATTTGTTATTTCCAGTTCAATTAAGAGATAAAGAATTAGCAGTTAATAACTTTGAAAAGAATTACAAGAAATATTGTGATAGAGCAGGAATAAAAGAATGTAGTCCACATGGTTTAAGAAATAATTTTGCTAAAAGATATTTAATGGCAGGTGGAGATATTTATACTTTGTCAAGAATTTTAGGACATTCAAGTGTAACTGTTACAGAAAAGTGCTATTTAGACTTAGAAGATGAAGATATTAAGAAGAATTACCAAAGATATTCTCCTTTAGCAAATTTAAGAAGAGTATAATAATTAAGTGCAGTTATTGAATGCAAAGAAAAGACCAGATAATCTGGTCTTTAACTCTTTTTTTTTATAAACAACAATAACAATCATTTTTTGTTTTTCTTCTGTTTCCAATTCTCAGTTTTTATTTTGTTTAAAATCACATCATTTTCATATTTTATTAAGTATGTACTTTCTTGATTTCTAAAGTAATCTTCATTTAATACTGGTCTTATGTTTCCGTATAATGTTTTATAATTTTTTGGCATTTTTATATTTTTGCTTTTTGAGTAAAAACTCTCATTTATAGGTATATCTTGCTTAGAATTTGGCTTTATAAAATAATTTGAGATTCTTTTTATTCTATCTTCATTAAACTCATATATACTTTTTTTTGTTATATGATTGGCTTTAACAAAACCTATTTCCCATAATTCTTCTAGTTTAGAATTTTCGATATATAGACTTTTTTTTGTATTGTCTTTTACTAATAAATGTGCATGCCATTTGGATGCCTTTTCAAAAACGCAAATATACATGATGTCTGGAATTAATCTATATAATTTTCTTCTGAATTTAGCAAATTGTTTTTTTAACTCTTTAATTGATATATTATCTTTTACCGTAAGTGTAATAAAGAGTTCATTATTGCTACCATCAAAATTATTTAATATCATTTCTAATACTCTCTTATATTTTTTTCTTAAATTTATAATTTTATTTTCTTCTGTAGCTTCTTTATATTTTTTTATTTCTCCAGTTCTAATATCTATATATTCATATTTATTTAGTTTTCGTGTTGGATTGATATTATGTGGAAGATAAGCAGAATCTGTAATTTTTATATCTCCTGATACTGCATATTTTGTAACTTTAACTTCTTTACCTGGATTTATTGAATAATTGTCTCCTTTTTCTATTTTATTTTTCATTTTATTTAATTCCTTTCTTTTTGTTTTATATTCTTCCTATTAACTAGATAACAGCTGAATTAAGCTATTAAATAATTCAATATAATGAGCAGTATATAAATGCAAAATTAATATGTTTACGCTTGTCCATAAACAAAATTGCCAATATGATTTTCATATAAAAATTAAGTCACTATACTAGATAATAGGAAGAATATAGAACAATTTATATTAATTTTTTTAACAACATTTATAAATAAATTTAATATACCAGCATATATATCATCTCCTTTATTGGGCTTGATATAATATAACAAGTTAATAAATCTTTTTTAAAACTGCTGTATACATTGATATAACTGAAATATGCAATAATAGTAAAAATATCTAAAACCAAAAAATGATAACTATATAGACAGAATATGGCAAATATGATAAAATAACTTTATACAAATAGAAGGAGTAAAAAAGATGGATGAGAATATAGATACTCAAGCAAATCAGATAATGAAATGTATAGCTGAAAATATAAAAAAAGCCAGAGAAAAAAAAGATGAACAAAAAGAAATTATATATAGTTATAGAAACAGATTAGCTACAAAAATTGAAATAAAACCATATACACAAAAAAATTTAGCAAAAGATACAGGTCTATCTTTAAAAAAAATAATTCGTATTGAAGAAAATAAAATGAAGTTGATAAATTTAGAAGATTACCTAAAAATTTGTAAAGCTTTAAATATTAATTTAATAGAACTATTTTATAATTCTGCAATTTTTGCTGATTACATTTATTCATCTAATGATTTAGATATTAATAAAAAAATTAATTTATTAGAAAAAGAAGAAAAAGATAGTATAAAGAAAATAATAAATACATTATTATCAAATAAAGTAGATACAAATGATAAAACTAAACAATTAAGACAAGAAAATGATATTAATGTTACAGACAAAGATAAAATAGAATATATAAAAAAAATAATTAGTCTTTAATAAAACAAAAAGAAGTACAAAATTCTGTACTTCTTTAACTAATTCATAAAATATATTTATAATTCAAATTATTAATTAAATTATTTCTAATTTTAATTCTTTCTTATATTTATAATAGCTTTTTCTTGTAACTCCACTGAGTATTATACATTCTTTATCAGCCAATGTACCATCAAAGTCTTTAGAATATTTTAGTATTATTTCTTTAGCTTCTTTAGATTTTTTAGTTATAAGTTTTGATCCTTTAATTTGACCAACTTGTTTTCCACTTAATTTTGCAGTTAATAAACCTTCACTTGTTCTAACATGTAATCTTTTAACTTCTTTTTCTGCTTCTTCAAAAGCTCTTTTAATTTGTTCTTTAACTAAATTCATTATTAGTTTATTAATTATCTCAAATAAAGAAGAAGTAAATTCATTCATTGTTTCACTATCTGTATTTATTTCTATATTTATTAGTTTTGTTTCTAATGCTTTTCTATATACAGATGTATCTATATGATGTTCTTTAAGAAATACTAGATTAACACCTTTATAGAATAATTTTTCATATAAATTAAAACCTTCTTCAGCATTTCTACTCATTCTAGAAACACTATCGAATATTAATGTATCTTCAGCTTTAACTATTTTTAGTAGATTTTCAAATTCTTTTCTTCCTTCAAGTTTTGTTCCAGTGTATGTTTCTTTTATCATTTTAGCATCTGGATATTCTGCTAAAATATTTCTTTCTTGTCTTTCTAAATTTTGTTTTTTAGTGCTTATTCTTGCTACACCATATTCTATACCCATAACAAACTCTCCTTTCAAATAGTAAATCTAACCTTCGTTACATTTACTACATCAAATCTAACATGCTCCTACTGTCCTGTCAATCGATTTTACTACTTTTTTGAGAACCTTAATTTTACTACTACTTTGGCATTAATTGTAAAATATTATTGATAAGATATGATATAGCATAGAAGGGCATGTGAAGAGTAATGTTAAAAGTTTATGAATTAAAAAAGCCAATTACAGATTCACATATAGTAGAAAATATCTATTATATAAATAAACTAAGTAAAAAACTTATGAAAGAAACTGAATTTTTTGAAGATATCGAAAATGACGATTTCAACTTTATTAATGTTATTTTAGAGAAAACAAGAATTAATTTAGAAAAAACATATACTTTAATGCAGTATCAAAGCTTAGAAAATAATAAAAGAAAGCAGGTGTAATTATGCTAGATCACAGACAAAGAGCAAATAGAGATAAATTAATTTTACAAAAAAGAGTATTAATGATGAAAAGCTTTATTAATGATATGACATTATTAGTAGATACTATTGAAAATACAGATGATGAAATAGAACTTTTACTAGAATCCGCTTCTAAGAATATTTTAGTTGCATATCGCAGAATGAATGCACAAAAGAAAAAATAATATAAAATTTATAAATCTATTTACATTTTTTAAAAAGTCATCTATAATTTGATAAAAATATTACAATTATAGGAATTAAAGATGTTTATTCATGTAAAAAATATAAAGTTAGAAGCGAAATTTAATAAAAAAATAGAAAACTTACAAGCCACTTCTGACCTAAAATATTTTGTAAATACTACTTATAACTTCAAAGATAGAAAGTTATATAAGTAGTATTTATTTTTTTGTAGAAAGAAGGTAGATTTATGAAACAAGAATTTAAGGAAGAAGCAATAGCTAGAATGAAGCTATTAAAATTAGACGAAAGAGTTATAACAGCTTTTGAAAAAGAAAACAGAATATATATGTGTGAAAAAGATACAATGAAGATTATTGAGCTTAATTCAAAAGAACAATATATTATAAATAAATTAGAACAAAAAAATAATATACTAGTTTACTATATATTACATAGTTTTATTAATAATGAAACATTTGAACTTCTATATGTAGAAGATAATAAGAAGAGTTGGAAGTTAGAAAAAAGCGATATAAAAAGAAAATTAATAAATGTTATAGAAGTAAAGACTAGTATAGAAGCAATAGGAATTGAATTGAAAAATAACAAAATTCGAAGAATTATATAAAACATACTTGAATAGATATGATGGAGTCAGCTGAAAATGCTGAATAAGAAATTTTTAGAATAGAGACAACAATTATATACTTATAAATGGTCAGAACATATAAAAGTAATTTGAAAAGAAAAGAGGTTATAAAATGAAAATTAAATTTGAAGAATATTTAGAACACTTTAATAAAGTATTTAATACTAAAATAAATGTAAAAGAGCCAAAGTTATTTTTGAGTGCATTGGATCAATTAGTAGATGAATTATATTACCCAAGTGAAACAACAATTTTTTTAATTAATAAAAGAAAAAGCATATTGAGAAAATTAACAGCTACATTTACAGAAGAACAAAAGAGATTATTTGAGCAATACTGGGAAAAAGATAATGACATACATACATATATAGAAGAGCAACTATTTGTATTTGCATATATTATTTTAAAAGAAACTGCAAATGAAACAATTGTATAAATAAAAAAGCTACTAGAATTCAAAGATTTTCTAGTAGCTTCTATTTTTGTGTAAATAAATCATTTGGTTCACAATTTAATATCTTGCATAGTTTTTCTATATTTTCATATTTAATAGATTTGGTTTTATTTTCAACTAAATTATTAAAATTGCTGTAACTTATAGTACCCACATTATTTAATTCATTAAAAAGCCAATATTTAGTTTTATTTTTCTTTTTTAATATTTCAATAACATTTAATTTTAACATACTACTGCTCCTAAAACTTTTATTTATGCTTAGTATATACAAAATAATAAAAAAAGATAACTAATAAAAAAATAACTCATAAAAACAGTAGACAAAAATATTAAATAGTGATATTATATGTATGAATATAATTTATTATAGAAAAGAAAGGGGTATATTATGGAGTGGTTTTTTATAATCATTGTATGGCTTATTTGTGGAATTATATGTGAATATTTGGGTAAGCAAAAAGGACAAAAAGGTTGCTTTTTATATGGACTACTACTTGGAATAATAGGAATAATTATAGTTATTTGTTTGAAAGATAAAAGCGAAGAGATTAAAAACAATAATAATGCAAATAAATATGAGCAATTAACCAAGTTACAACAACTAAAAAATAGTGGTGCAATAACAGATGTAGAATATGAAATAGAAAAAGCAAAGTTATTAAAATAAGTAAGGAGAATATATATATATATGGATAAATATGATGAATTAGAAAATTTACAACAATTAAAAAATAATGGAACAATAACAGATGTAGAATATGAAATTGAAAAAAGTAAAATTTTAAATAAAATAGAGAAGAATAATAATAGTGATGACGGAGATACAGCAAGTTTGGTATTGGGATTAATTTCATTTTTTTTGGGTGGTTTTATATTAGGAATAATTGGTTGGATTGTTAGTATTAAAACAAAGAAAAGACTGGCAAAAGATAATAAAACTAGTAATAAGGTAATTATTGGACTTATTTTAAGTATATTAGCAACATTGAAGGGTATAGTTTTAATTATACTTATAATAGCAAGTTTTTATGTGATGAAAGCAAATAGTACAATAGACAATATAAAAACAAATGAATATTTAAGTGCAGAAGAAGTATTAGCACATAATTCAAGATATGAGGCATATACTGACAAAGATCTTACATATGAAAATGTTAAAGCATTAATAACATTAGTAAAGTTAAGAAATGCAGAAGATTATACAAATAAAACATATTTAATGTATAATGGTGCAGGATGTGGGACAAATAGTGATTTAGATAAACTTGTTACTAAATTAAGTAGTTATAAAACATATACAGCAAAGGCATTATATTATTATGATAATGGTTATATTAAAACAATAGAAATAAAAGAAAAATAACGTTAAGTATTTGTGAATATACACTAGAGAACGGAAGATTTGTTGCTGTAGCTAAGAAAATAAAAGCAATATAATCAGTTGATATTCAATTTTAAGAAGCTTTATTGTATTAAGATAACATGTTTGTAATTTCAAAATTAAAAATTAAATATTGACTATCCTAATAAAAATGTTATTATATATATAAGTCAATAAATTAAAGATTTTTATAGCAATAAACACTTCATTAAAATGAATGAAAAAAAGATTTAGTTTATGTAAAATATTGCTTCAAGAGTAGAAAGAGCAATAAGACATGCAATAGAAGTAGCATGGGGAAGAGGTCAAACAGAAACAGTTGAAAGTATATTTGGTTATACTGTATCAGCTGCTAAAGGAAAACCAACAAACTCAGAATTTATAGCAATGATTGCAGATAAATTAAGATTAGAATTAAAAACAGCATAATAAAAACCAGTAATGTTTATTACATTACTGGTTTAATTTTTATTTCTCAACTTTTTCCGTTTCTAAATCAGAAGCACAATGTGCACATTTTGTTGCTTTATAAGGTATTTCACTTAAACAGAATGGACAAAGTTTAGTTTCTGGTTCAGTTTCAACAACTTCTTCTTTTTTACCTTTTTTAACTTTCTTAAGAACTTTTCCAGCTGATTTTTCAAGTAATTCCTTACTTTTTCTTTCTAGAGTATTCATAGTTTTAACAATAATAAATAGAATAAATGAAACTATTAAAAAGTTAATAACAGCTGTTAAGAAATCTCCATAATTTAATGATAGAGCTTTTGCAGCTTCAGCATCAAGTCCGGCATAATTTACCCATGGTAATCTAATAGATCCAGCTATTTCTGCTCCACCGATTGAATTAATTAATGGATTAATAAAATTAGTTGTTAAAGATGTAACAATGTTTCCAAATGCAGCACCTATAATAACACCAACAGCTAAATCAATTACATTTCCTCTCATGATAAATTCCTTGAATTCTTTTAACATAAAAAACACTCCTCTCTTAATAATTAACAATAATATAATATACGAAAAATGTCGAAAAGTCAAGAATATTGTGACTTTGAATATAAAATACTAAAATCTGAAAATATAAACATAATAGTTAATAAAAAGAAATAATATTAAATAGGACTAGTATTTTGCAGAGGAGAAAAAATATGGTAAATAAAATAAATTATGAAAATGATGTTTCTTTAAGAATAAGGAAATACATTAATGAAGAAAAAAACAAAAAAAATATTTTAGACGTTGTTTTGGTTTGTATTGGAACAGATAGAATGACGGGAGATTCATTTGGACCTTTAGTAGGTTCTAAAATTAAAGAAAAATTGGAAAAATATAATATAAGTAATATAAATGTATATGGAACATTAAATAATAATGTATGTTACACGAACATAAAAGAAACGATGGAATTAATAAAAAATAGACATCAAAGTTCATGTGTAATTGCAATAGATTCAGCGTTAGGAGAAAAAGAAGATATTGGAAAAATAATTGTAAATAAGGAAAAAATTCATATAGGAAAAGGATTAAACAAAAATAAAATAGAATTAGGGGATATAAGTATAAAAGCAGTAGTAGGAAAAAATTGCAAATTATCAAATTATAATTTTTATATTTTACAGAATACTTCTTTAAATGAAGTAATTAAATTATCTAATAAAGTTGCAGATGGAGTAATTGATGCAATATTAAATTGGTAAGTATAAAATTTTATAAAATGGAAAAAATCTATATAAACAAAAAGAAAGGAATTGTTTATATGGATGCAAAGGTAATGAAAAAAATGATTGTATTAAAAAATTTACAATCAAATATGGTAGAGGAAGCATATGTAGTATTTAAAAATAATGTTAAAGCGCATAAATATGAAAAAGTAAATAGGCAAAATAAAGAAGTTGTAACTGAGGAAAATAAAACAAGTGATTATATGATAAGAGAAGCAGAAATGATAATAAACGATTATATATGTAAAATGGAAAGTAAAGAATTTAGTTTTAATAATAAATCATTAAAGCAAAAGAATAATATACTTAAAGTAGCAACAGTTTCATTTGCATTACTTTCTGTATTAAATTTTGCAATGTTCATATTTAAATAAATGGAATAAATGAAAAAGACAGGCATATAAATTAACAAAGACCTACAAAGGAAGAGGTGTGTTAATTTGGAAAGAGCGATGCAAGTAGAAGAAAGAATAAGAAGAGCAGAAGAAATATATAACAATAGAAGAATGCAAAATAGTGTTAGGGTTTCAACAAATGCAGAAAAAGATAAAAAAGAGTATAGCTTGCTTAAAAAGATTATTTTACAAGTAATAATATGCTTGTTAATTTATTTCATATTTTATTTAATTAAAAATTCGAATTACATATTTTCAGAAAATGTTATAGAACAAACAAAAAACTTTTTATCCTATGATATTAATTTTGAAGAATTATATTCAAATGCAGAAAAATACTATAATGATAATTTAAAAAAGTTATTTGAAAATAATATAGTAAAAGATGTAAATAAATCGAATGTAGTAGAAAATGAAATAAATGAAACAAAAGGAACCAGCGAAATAAACAAAGCAAATGAGATTATTGAAGAAACTTCAAATGTAAATATAAATGAAATAGGTATTGGTGGTGGAGAAGATGAGAAAATAGAAGAAGAAATAGCAAAAGAAATATCTGATGATGAGGAAGAAACTAGAGAATTAACACAAATGGAAATAGATGCAAATGATATAAAGAATAACTATAGTTTGATAATTCCACTTCAAGGAATAATAAGTTCAAGATTCGGACCTAGAACGCCAACTGAAATTGTTTCAGCAAATCATGCTGGAATTGATATAGCTGCAGATGAAGGTACAGTATTTAATGCATCTATGGAGGGAATAGTAACTTATGTTTCAACAGAAGGCGGATATGGTAATCACTTTTGGATTCAAAAAGATGATGTAATAACCTTATATGCTCATTGTAGTCAAATATACGTAAATGAAGGAGATTATATTACTCAAGGACAAGAAATAGGGGAAGTCGGTCAAACTGGAAATGCAACAGGGCCACATCTTCATTTTGAAATAAGGAAAGACGATAGGGTAGTTAACCCAGAATTAATACTTGAATTTTAGTGAAGAAAGGGTTAAAAGATGAAAATAAGATTGCATCTAAAAATATTTCTTTTTATAGCGATTTTTATTGTGACAGGACAGATAGAGATATATGGGATACTTATGTTTTTTGCATTGCTTCATGAAATCGGCCATATGGTTACAGGAATATTATTAGGATTTAAACCTAATAATTTGGAAATAATGCCTGTAGGGTTATCCATAGGATTTGAAGGAAATGTGGATAATTACAATAAAAAAATAGGAAAAACGAGTATTCTAACTTTAAAAAAAATGATCATAGCGCTAAATGGGCCTATAACAAATTTAATTTTTGTAGTTATATTTAGTATCTTTTCTATAAAAATATTTGAAATTCAAAGAGAAACTATAATATATGCAAATATATTAATTGGACTATTTAATTTATTACCTATATATCCATTAGATGGTGGTAGAATATTAAAATACATATTAAAAATTTTATATGGAAATGAAAAAACAAACAATTATATAATGAATATTTCATATTTAACTGTAGTTTTACTTACGGCTATAAGCAGTATAACGATTTTGATTTATAAAAATTTGGCTATATTAATTATACTTTTTTATTTATGGTATATTGTTTTAATGGAAAGAAAAAAATACGAAAATAAAAAGAAATTATATGAAAGAATAAGAAATTTACAAATAGAACATTGATAATAATTTTTTTAATTAGGAAAAATAAAATGCCTCTAAAGTGTCATCTCTTGACATTACAGCATTTTGGTGCGATAATAGTAGCAACTTTAAAAAGGAGAAAATAAATGGAAATGGAAAAAACAAAAGCTGCAATAGAGGCTATTTTATTTGCATGTGGTAGAGAAGTACAAATAAAAGAACTTATGTCAGCATTAGAATTAGGAAGTAAAGAAATAATAGATATAATAGATAGTATGAAATTAGATTATGAAAAAGAAGGAAGAGGAATTGAGATTATTAGAATGGATGATGCATTTCAACTAACAACTAAGAAAGACTTCTATGAATATATATATCCAATTTTTGATAATAGAGCAAAACCAAATCTATCAACAGCAGCACTAGAAACACTTTCAATAATCGCATATAACCCTAAAATAACAAGAGCGGAAATAGAAACAATTAGAGGGGTTAGTTCAGATGGTACAATCTATAAGTTAATGGAATACAACTTAATAGCAAATGCCGGAAAATCAGATGCACCAGGAAAGCCAACGATGTATGTAACAACAAATGAGTTTTTAAAAATGTTTGGAATAACATCACTTGATGAATTACCAGAACTTCCAAAATATAAACTAGATGAAAATAGACAAATAGTAATAGATGATATTGTAAAAAATGAAGAAGAAATAAAAGACGAAGAAAATATAGAAAATATAGAAAATTCTGAAAATATAGAGGCTCCAATGCCCGAAAGGGAAGAACAAAATGAAGAATTAGAACAAGAAAATAAGGAAAAATTGGAGGAAGATAATAATGAGATTAAGTAAAAGTTTTTTTTATACACTTAGAGAAGATGCAAAAGATGAAGAATCTAAATCAGGAAATTTATTAGTAAAATCAGGATTTATAAAGAAAGTATCAGCAGGGGTATATATGTATATGCCTTTAGGATACAAAACATTATCAAACATCGAAAATATAATAAAAGAAGAAATGGATAAAGCAGGAGCACAAGAACTTTTAATGCCATCATTAATTTCAAGTGAGTATTATGAAAAATGTGGTAGGGTAGAAGCCTTCGGAAAGAGCATGTTTAATTTATATGATAGAAATAACCATCATATGGTTTTAGGACCAACTCATGAAGAATTATTTGCATTTGCTGCATCTATGAAAATGAGAAGTTACAAAGATTTACCATTTACAATATATCAACAAGCAGATAAATTTAGAGATGAAATGAGACCAAGACTTGGACTAGTTAGAGTTAAAGAGTTTATTATGAAAGATGCATATTCATTTGATAAAGATGAAGAATCACAGCATGAATCATATATGAAAATGTTTAATGCATATAAAAGAATATTTGACAGATTAGGAATAGACTATAAAATAGTTAAAGCCTCTGTTGGAGCTATGGGAGGAACTTTATCAGAAGAATTCCAAGCCGTAACAGATATAGGTGAAGATATTTTAGTTCTTTGTAATAATTGTGATTATGCATCAAATATGGAAGTATCAACACATAAATACGAAGATGTAGTAGAAGATGAAAAAGAAATAGAAATGGTTGAAACACCACACTCAAAGACAATAGAAGAAGTAAGTAAATACTTAAACTTAGATATAAAACACACTGTAAAAGCATTATTGATGAGTATAGACGGAAAACTTACAATATTCTTTGTTAGAGGAGATAGAGAACTAAATGAAGAAAAGGCACTTAAGTTTGTAGGTGGAAAAGAGCTAGGATTTGCAAATGATGAACAAATAGCTGAATCAACTGCAGTACCAGGATTTACAGGTCCTGTTGGACTTGAAAATGCAATAGTTGTAATAGATGAAGAAATATTACATATGAAAAACTTCTGCATTGGTGCTAACAAAGAAGGATATCATTATATAAATGCTAATATAAAAGATATAAAATGTGATTATTTAGTTGGAGATGTTTCAAATGTTGTAGAAGGGGACAAATGTCCATTATGTGGTGGAAGTATTTATTTCAAACATGGAATTGAAATAGGAAATACATTTAAGCTAGGAGATCACTATTTAAGAGATTTAGATATATCATATTTAGATGAAAATAATCAAAAACAATATGCACAAATGGGATGTTATGGTATTGGACCTGGTAGAGTCCTAGCATCTATTATTGAACAAAATAATGATGAAAATGGTATGATTTTACCAATGGAAATTGCACCTTATAAGGTTTCGATTGTTGTTGTAAATAAAGATGATGAAGCTCAAATGAAGGTAGCAGAAGAAATATATAATAACCTTAATGAAGAAAAAATAGATGTAATGCTTGATGATAGAGATGAAAGACCAGGAGTTAAATTCAAAGATATGGATTTGATAGGAATTCCAGTTAGGATAACAGTAGGAAAGAAAGTTAATGAGAATATGGTAGAATTTAAACTAAGAAAAGAAAGTGAAATAGAACTTGTTGAAATTAATAATGTAATAGAAAAAGTAAAAGCAACTATTAAATAGTTGCTTTTACTTTTTATTTTGTTAATATTTTTAATATTTCTGGATATATTTTATCTGCATGATTTTTCCAATTATCTACAATAGATTTAGCTTGTTCTTTTGAACCTACAAAAGTTTTTACTTCAAAAATAGTTTCAGAATTTTCAACTACTTTACATGTTATATCATAATAGTTTTCATTACGAGGTATAAATTCAGCAATTACAGAGTGTTCATGTTCATATGTTTCCAATTCTTCTTTAAAATTAGCATCTACTCTAAGTTTAATAATACCTGGCAAAATATCTTGTGTAAGAGATAATGTTTTTTTACCGAAATCAGTGATGCTGTAAAAAGTAGTTTCTTCTTTTTCATATGTCGTAATATATTTGTTTTGTAGTAAATCTAATAAAAATTGTTGGAAGTAAAAATAATTCATGTCTGTAACAGCTAGCACAAGGTTTAGCAATGCACTATTTGAGATATCTTTCCCAACCTTATCTAATATATATAAAATCAATATTTTATTCTCTGCTAAAGTTTGCTCATCAGATGAAAGTTTCAAGTAAATCACTCCTTAAATAATAATAAAAAAATTATAACATATAAATATAAAAAAAACTATACTTTTTTAAAAAAACTCTTCGGAAACAAGAAATACAAGAAATAATTTACATAAAGTCTTGAAAATGTTGCGAAAATGTAATATAATTGTAATATGAGGCTAATTTTGAAATACAAAATTTCGAAAAACTAGTTCCGTAGCATAATAAAATGACATTTTAATTACAATAAAAATATTGGAAAATAAGCCTATTGACTTAATATGCAAAGGAATTTAAAATTGAGCGTAGATAAATTATTTTGAAAAAAGGAAGGTAAAATTATGAAATTGAGAAAAGGACTAATGCAAATTTTAACAATTGTATCAATACTTGCAACAGTGTTATCAATTGCAACAATAAGTAATGCTACACTTTATTCAAGTGGATCTGAAAGATTACTTAAACTTGTAAATCCAACATATCGTCCAGTATATGTAAATGGTAACTGGGTTGATGCGTACTCATATTCGTTAGGTATTAAATCAACAGGTTCAGTAAAAGAACAGGATATGTGGAAAATATATGAATATAATAAAGGAACAAATGGAAAAGCAACAACTGTAAAGAATTATGCAAATGCTTTATATTGCTTAAAAGCTGGACCTGGATTTGGATCAGTAAATGGTAGTGCGACTGAGGAAAAATCATATAATGTATATGCTGATATGAAAAATCCAACTTCAGCTGATGCTTCAATTATAAATTATTATAAAAACAATATAATGGCATCAGAATCAGATTTTACACAAGATCAAAAATATAATGCATTAATTTGGGTATTAGATCATTGCTATGTGCCAGCGCCTTCTTCAGATTATGGGCAAAATACTGAAGCAGCACAAAAGGCAGCAGCATATAAGTCAAAATTATTCCAAGCAGCAGGAATTCCAAATAGTTACATAAATGATGATATGATTGATATAACTCAACAAATAGCAATTTGGTATTTTACAAATAACGACCAATATAAAGGTAACTATGTTGATTCTTTAGGTAATCATGAAGGAATAACAGATGTATGGGTAACAATAAAAAATGGTGCATCAACATCAATAGATGATGTAAATGGTCCTTTCAATGGTAGAGGTATAGATTTACATTTAAATGATGATATAGATAAATTATTTGCTTATTTTATAAATGGTGGTATTGCTAATAAGAATACAGTGCCATTAAGTACAGTAACAGCACCAGTACAATTTACTAATACAATATCTCAAGCTGAAATAAGTGGAGATTATTATATTGCAGGTCCTTATAAATTAACGGAAACAAATTCTGGAATAGAATATGATTTAACAGCTTCTGTAAAAGAAGGCAATAATTCAATTTCATATACTTTATTAGATAGTAATAAACAAACAACAAGCAAAAGCATAAAACAACTTGTTGGAAGCGATTTTTATATAAAAATTCCTAAAACTGCTAATTTAAATAATGTAGTATTTAATGTTACGTGGACAATAAATCAAAATACAATTACATATTTAACAATATCTGGTAGAGAGAATAGTGAACAACCAGTTGCAGAAATTATTCCACAAGTTAAATCAGGAAATTTAACTGCAACAATAAAATATGAAGAAAAAATATTTGACTTGGCTTTAAGAAAAAATATTTCAAAAGTTGAAACAAATGGTGAAACAACAACATTTGAAAATAATGGAGAAAGAAAACCAAATGTAGATACAACACCATTAACAAGTAATTTAACAACAGCAAATTATAAACATAGAAAAGACCCTGTATTAGTAGAAACAGGAAGTTTAGTTACATATAAATTAAACATATATAATGAAGGAAATATAGCAGGTAGAGCAACAAAAGTTATTGATCAATTACCTACAGGAGTTAAATTTAAAAATGTTGTAAGTGGAAACTTTGAAAGTGATGGAACATATAATGAAACAACAAATAAATTAACATTAGTAAGAAAAGCAGGAAACACAACAGATTTAGCAGCATTTGAAAATGGAAATCTTGCTAGTGAAACAATAGAAATACTTTGTGAAGTAACAGCACTTCCAGATGAAAATGATGATAAAGTTTTAACTAATATTGCTTGGATAGCAGAATATGCATCAAATGAGGGTACATTCACAGATAGAGATTCTGATGGAAATATTCCAACAATGCCAGCAAGTTTAGTTACTACTGATAATGGATACACAAATAACGATACACATGAATTAGATGATAAAAATCATTATTTTGTTGGACAACAAGATGATGACGACTTTGAAAAAGTAAAAATTAAAGCAGTAAATGGTTCATACAATATTATACTTGTAAAAGAGGATAAAAACGGTGAACAAATTAATGAAACTGCTACATTTGAAGTAAACGGAACACAAGTTACAGTTACAGGAAGACTTACAATAGTATCTAACAAAACAATAAATGCAGATAATGTAACACTTGTTGATACATACATAATTAAAGAGTTAGTTCCACCAGACAAATATTGTAAATTTGATGGAACAATCAAAATAGAAGTTTATAAAGAATTAAAAGACGGAAAATATGTTGTAAAAGAAATCAAATACTATGTAGATGATGTTGAAGTTACAGCAAATAGAGATGATTTAAAAGTTTACTTAAATACAAACGGAAACATTTATGTAGAAGTAAAGGATTATCAATTTGATTTAGCATTAAGAAAATTTATTACAAAAGTACAAGACGTTGATGTTCCAACAAGAGAACCAGTTATACCTGAAGAATCAAATAATAAATTACAAAATGGTGAAATTACAACGGTTGAAAAACATCATACAAAAAATCCAGTAAGAGTTCAAATTGGAGATACAGTATTATATAAAATACGTGTTTATAACGAAGGAGATGTTGCAGGATATGCAACAGAAGTAACAGACTACTTACCAGCTGGATTAACATTAAAAGAAAATAGTTCTATAAATTCAAAGTATGGTTGGAGAAATCCATCAGGAGATGGTAAAACAATCATAACAAGTTATTTAGCTGATAAATTAATACCTGCATTAACAGCAGGAGAAGAACCAGTATATGAAGACTTAGAAATTGAGTGTGTTGTAAACGCAAGTGCTTCATCATCAAGCCAAAGCTTAAAGAACGTTGCAGAAATAACAGATGATAAAGATGAAAAAGGAAATGATGTAGAAGATAGAGATTCAACACCAAAAGATTTAACAGAAGAACAAAAAAGAAATTATAACCCTGGAGAATCAGAAAAAGGATGGGGCTATGAAGATGATGATGACTATGAAGAATTAATTATACCTGCAAAAGAGTTTGATTTAGCATTAAGAAAATTTATAGTATCTGTAAATGAAAAAGAATTAAAAAATGAAGATGGAACATATACAAGGGAGCCAGTAGTTGATACAACAAATCTAAAAGCAGGAATAAGTACTAAAGTGGGAATAACTGCAGAATATAAACATGAAAAAGAACCTGTAAATGTTTCAATTGGAGATATAGTTATATATGCATTACGTGTATATAATGAAGGTGATATAGATGGATATGTAAGTGAAATTACTGACCATTTACCACCACAATTAGAGTTCATAAATGATGAATATAATGCATCATTTGGATGGACACTAGATCCAAATGATAGTTCAAAGAGAACTGTAAAAACTAAATTTCTTGCAAAAACAGAAGTTGATCCAGAAGATAACTTATTAAAAGCTTATGATGGTGGAAATAAATTAGACTATAGAGAAGTTAGAATTAAATGTAGAGTAAAACCAGTAAGTAAATTAGATAAAGTGATAACAAATATTGCTGATATTACTGCATTTACAGACGTAAATGGAAATACAATAACTGATAGAGATTCTTGGGTAAATCCAGGAGTTACATTACCATCAGACAATGATTTACCAGATTACATAGGTACATCAGGAAAATCAATATTAAGTGATAGAAATTATTTCTATACAGGACAACAAGATGATGATGATTTTGAAAAATTAATATTACAAGAATTTGATTTAGCATTAAGAAAATTCATTACAAAAATAAATGAAGATACAATAAATTCAAGAGAACCAGTAGTAGATGTAAGCAAATTAAAAAGCGGAGAATCAACTACTGCAACATATACACATCCAAAAAATCCATTAACTGTTGAAACAACAGATATAGTTGAATATACAATTCGTGTATATAACGAAGGAGATATAGCAGGATATGCAAATGTTGTAAAAGATGATATACCAAAAGGATTACAATTCTTACCAGAAAACGAAACAAATATTGAATACAGATGGAAAATGATAGACGAAAATGGAAATGAAACAGATGATGTTTCAAAAGCAGTAGATATTATAACAGACTATCTATCAAAAGAACAAGAAATGGCAACTGGAAGAAATAATTTAATAAAAGCATATGATAATGCAAAGGATGAATTAGATTACAGAGATGTAAAAGTTGCATTTAAAGTAATTGCACCAAATACATATGAAGGTATAATAACAAATAAAGCACAAATATCAGAAGACAAAGATGAAAATGGTAGAGATGTAGAAGATAGAGATTCAACACCAGATGAATGGATTGAAGGAGAAGATGATCAAGACGTTGAACACATCAAACTATTATACTTTGATTTAGCATTAAGAAAATTCATTACAGCAGTTAATGATAAAGAAATAACAGATAGAGTGCCAGTATTCAAAATTGATGAAAATGGTAACTATGTATATGAACATACAAAAGAACCAGTTGAGGTTGAAAATAGTAATATTGTAACATATACATTAAGAATATTTAATGAAGGTACTAAAGCAGGATATGCAAATCTAGTAAGAGATGATATTCCTGAAGGATTAGAATTTTTACCTGAAAATGAATTAAACAAAGAATATAGATGGGTAATGATAGATGAAGATGGAAATACAACAGAAGATGTAAAAGAAGCTAAATCTATAGTTACAGATTATCTATCAATAGAACAAGAAAGAGCAACAGGAAGAAATAATTTACTTAAAGCATTTGATAGAGACATAATGGAATCACCTGATTATAGAGATGTAAAAGTTGCATTCAGAGTAACAGAACCAAATACATCAGACAGAATAATAATCAACCATGCACAAATATCAGAAGATAAAGATGAAAATGGAAAAGATGTTACAGATATAGATTCAACACCAGATGAATGGATTGATGGAGAAGATGATCAAGATATTGAAAAAATAAAAGTAAAATATTTTGATTTAGCATTAAGAAAATGGGTAACTCAAGCAATCGTAATTGAAAATGGTGAAGAAACTGTAATTGAAACAGGACATAAAGCTGAAGATGATCCTGAAGAAGTTGTAAAAGTTGATCTAAAAGAAAGAAATTACAAAAATGTAGTTGTAAAATTCAGATATAGTATCAGAGTTACAAACGAAGGAGAAATCGCAGGATATTGTACAGAAATTTCTGATTACATTCCAGAAGGATTAAAATTCGTACAAGAAGATAATCCAGAATGGAGAGAAGTAGACGGAAAAATAGTCACAGATGCATTAAAAGATACATTATTACAACCAGGTGAAAGTGCAGAAGTAGAAGTATTACTAACATGGATAAATGGAAAAGATAATTTCGGATTAAAAGTAAATACAGCAGAAATAAGCAAAGATAAAAATGATAGTGATACACCAGATATCGATTCTGTACCAAATAATAAAAAACCAGGTGAGGACGATATTGATGATGCACCAGTAATACTAACAGTAAAAACAGGTGTTGAAAATATGATGCCAGTTATAGGAATTATAGCAGTAAGTGTAGCAATAATTGGAACAGGTGCAGTATTAATTAAAAAATATGTACTTTAATAAATAAAGTAGAGACGACAATATGTCGCCTCTATTTTTTTAAATGCTAATTTATAAAAAATTAAAAACTACAAATTTTAATTCTCTCTATTGATAAAAAAAATATGTAATGATAAAATATTTATTAATAAAATAATGAAGGGAGAAAACAAATGAAAAACTTACGGAAATAAGGGAATTACACTTATAGCTCTTGTAATAACAATCATAATTTTACTTATTTTAGCTGGTGTAACTATAGGGCTTTTATTGGGTGACAATGGCATAATTGACAGAGGAATAGAAGCAAGATTTAAATCTAATCTTTCTCAAGTTGAAGATAAAGTTCTACTTTATTGGTCTGATAAAGAAGCAGAAGCCATTCTTCTTGGAACTAATCCAAACGTGTATGAAAAATTGCCTATTATTACAGAAGGTGACAATGAAAGTACTGTAGATAAAAGTGAATTTAAAGAAACTTTGATTACTGAAATACTTGAGTTTAGTGGAAAAGATGACGTTGAGGATGTTAATCTATATCAAATAGATAAAACAAAAGTAGATTATGATAGCGGACATACATATATACTTGATATAGATAAACTTGAAGTCTATGATGTTGAAGGAGAAAAATTTCGTGGTAAAATGCATCATACTTTGAGAGGTTTGGGAGTTGTAGGAGAAGATGAAGAAGAGGTAGAAGCAGATACTCCAATACCAGAACAACCACCAGAAATTACAATGGATGGAGATATAGGATGGCTTAAACCAAATGTATCAGGATATAATAGACATTATGCGTATTTAGCATATTACAACAAAGATAATATGGATGATGTAAAATATATAACCACTTCAGACTACATAGATCCAACAAAGTATAATAAAAACAATAAAATAGAAGAAGATTCAAAAACATATGTATTAGATGGATATAAAGATACAATGTGGGCAAATCTTAAGTCAACAGGAAATGGACTTGAAACATGGTGGGTATGGATACCAAGATATGCATATAAAATACAAGGAACAAGTTCAAATCCAGCAATAGATACAGTATTTATTGATATGAACAATAATCCAATAGGATCAAGATATGAAGGAAAATATACTGTAAATAGTGATGGAACGATAACAATAAATGAAGAAACATATATAATTCATCCATGTTTTACAAAAGTTGATGAAAAAGGAAATACAGTACAGCTTCAAGGTATTTGGATGAGTAAATATGAACCAACTTCAACAGCAAATGCAAATCATAACTTAGATTCTGGTGAGTGTTATGCACCAGATATGACAGGATTTGATAAAAATAGTACATATATAGAATTATATGATAGTGAAACAGGAGAATTTACATCAGAAGTAAAACTAGCGAATGCAGATTTAAAAACAATAAATCAAAATAGTGAGTGGTATGATTACAAAAGTAAAATTTGGGCAAATGTAAAAACAAATGCAAATGGTGCAGAATGTTGGTGGGTATGGATACCAAGATATGCATATAGTACAGTACCTGCAGAACAAGAAATAGAAGTAATATTTGTAGATACAAAAAATAGACCATATGACAAAGAAGAATATGGAAGTGTTCTTCCAAAAGGATTAACTGTTCATCCTTGTTTTAGTGTAAAAGGTGAAAATGGGAAAACAAAGGAATTAAAAGGAATATGGGTAAGCAAATATGAACCAATAAATACAAATAATGCAGATTTAAATGCAACAGCTGGTGAATGCTTAGCACCAAATATGACTGGATTTGATGCAGACAATACATATATAGAGTTATATAACAGTGAAACAGGCGAATTTACATCAGAAGTTAAGCTTGCAGATGCAAATTTAACAACGATAAACGATTCAAAACAATGGTATAATTATTCAGAAAAAATTTGGGCAAATGTAAAAACAACTGCAAATGGTCTGGAATGCTGGTGGGTATGGGTACCAAGGTATGCATATAGTG
This sequence comes from Clostridia bacterium, assembly GCA_017934475.1. Lineage (GTDB taxonomy): Bacteria > Bacillota > Clostridia > TANB77 > CAG-508 > UMGS1663. The sequence goes on from JAGBJN010000010.1 coordinate 209,523, forward strand.
CTAGCCAAGCCGGAGGAGAAATGGATGTTGTATTTGTAGGATTAGACAATAAACCTATAGACAAAACAAATTATGGAAAAGATTTAAAATCTGGTATGACAGTTCACCCTTGTTTTACAAAAACAGATGAAAACGGAAATACGGTTGAGCTTTCAGGAATATGGATGAGTAAATACGAACCAACTTGGGTTAATTAAAAAATTAAACGAAGGAGAGATAAATATGAAATTAAAGTATTTAATTAGAATTTTAATTGTTGTTATATTGTTTTTTACTATACAAAGTATAATTTTTATATCAAAAAGTAATGCAGCAATAGAAAGTAAACTTGGAACAATTGGTAGTAAGGGACAAACAAATATTATAGTAAATAATTCATTTCAATATTGTTATGATATGAGATATCCAACATCTAGTTTAGGAAATAATAGCTTAGATCCACATTTAGCAACAGCGAAAGATTGGGGTGGAGTTGCATATTTAGCATTAAGCAGTTATGGAGCTGTAAAAAGTGAAAGTGGCCCATCAATAAGATATCCTGGAGGTTATAATTATTTCACTACAACTGGAAATAACACTGGTGTGTTTAATATGGGATATGACCATTGGGGAACAAGACGAGTACAAACAGCAAGTTATTTAGAAGGATCAGAGGCAAATGAATATAACTCAAAATTATATTTATCATCAAATAGTAGATTAGTAGATGTAATAAGTACAACTAATGATGCAGAACATACAAAAGGTATGGCATTTGCAGAAACAAGTGGATGGTATAATGCAGGAACAACATATCCTGATAGTGCAAGAGCAATAGGATTAAGAAGTGGAGTATTTGGTTATTGGGCCGGAGGTGGCGGAAATAACTATTCAACTCAAGGAAGTGGACAAGCAGATGGAAGTACAACTTATCGTCCAGTAATATGGAACTAAAAATTAACAAAAGTAAGGAAATTTTCCTTGCTTTTTTGTTACTTTTTTATTTACTTTAAAAAGTGCATATGCTATAATCTAGTATAAGTAAAAACAGGCGTTGTTACCAAAGAAAAATATGGGGTGAAAATATGAATCAGATATTATATGTAAATACAGAAAAACAAAAAGGAGGACCACTAGATATAAAAGTGGTACTTAGAATTTTTGCGGTTGTAATAATTGTATTTGGAATGATATTAATTGGAAAATCAGCATATGCGATGTTTAATAAAGCAGAAGATGTAAGTACAAGCATTCCGTCAGTAGAAATTACTCAACAGGGAAGCAAACTAAAAATAAATGTTACACACGACAAACAAATTGATAAGATAACTTACATGTGGAATAATCAAAGTCCTGAAACAGTATTACAAGGAAAAGGAAGAAATAATATAGAAGAACTAATTGATTTGCCATTAGGTACAAATATTCTTAACTTAAAAGTTATAGATATAAATGGTAAAACAACAGCATATAATAAACAATATGTATTAGAAAATGGTGATGTTACAGCTCCTGAAATAGAATTTGAACAAGATGGTTCAAAAGTAAAAATTATAGCTAGAGACGAAACAGCTCTTGACTATATGGAATACTATTGGAATGAAGAGGATCCTACAAAAGTTTCAGCAACTAATTTATCACCAAAACAAGTAGAAGAAAGAGTTCAAATATTAAAAGGAGTCAATACTTTATATATCGTAGCAGTTGACAAAGCAGGAAATAAAACAGTAAAAGATCAACCATATAAAGGTGCAACAAAACCTACAGTAAATCTTACATTAGATGGTACGGCAGTAGTTATGAAAATATCAGATGCAGAAGGAATACAAAGGCTAGAGTACGAATTAAACGGAACATTATATTCAACAGATCCACAAAATACTGGTGAACCATTATATGCTGCAAATTCAGATAACAGTGATACAAAAACAGTTTTAAAAGAATTTGAGTATAAACAAGAATTAGCAAGTGGAGCAAATAAATTAGTAGTAAGAGTATATAATATAAGTGGACTAATGACTGAAACAACAATGGAACCAACAATTTAATACAGAAAGGGGATATATGTTAATTTATAACATATACAGATAAAATGAACACTGATATAATTTTATATTTTATAGCATACTTCATATTATATTCTTTTGCAGGTTGGTTATTAGAATCAGTATCAAAATCAGTTATGGAAAAGAAATTAGTAAATAGTGGCTTCTTAACAGGGCCACTTTGTCCTATATATGGATTTGGTGCAGTTATAATGATGTTATGCTTATCATTCTTAAAAGACAAGCCAATATTATTATTTTTCGCAGCATTTTTTATACTATCAATATGGGAATATATAGTTGGAGTTGTGTTAGAAAAATTATTTAAAACAAAATATTGGGATTATTCACATTTAAAATTTAATATACAAGGTAGAGTGTGTTTAAAAAATTCAATATATTGGGGATTACTTGGAGTAGCATTTATATGCTTTGTCCAACCTTTTGTAGAAAGCTATATGGTACAGGTTCCAAAGGATATATTACTTTATGTAGATATAACAGCAATGATAATTTTTGTTATAGATATAGTAATAAGTGTAACAACCATGTCTAGTTTTAATACAGCAATTAACAAAATCAATGAGCTAGGAGATAATATTAAAGAAAAAATAGCTGAATTAAAAAGCACAAGAGGAAAACATAAAGATGATGATGTAAAATTACAAAGAAAAAATACTATAAAAGTTATAAGACAATTAAGATTTAAACAAGCAAAACTTAAATTAAAAATGTATAAACAAGCTAATAGACTAAAAAAAGCATTCCCAAGTATGAAGTCAGAAACAATATCAAATTTTTTAAACCAAAAGTTTGACCTAAAAAAATTAAAAGATAATTTGAAAAATAAGGAGTAGTTATGTTACAAGAGATATATTTAATTGATGAAAATCCAGAATTAAAAGAAACTCTTAAAAGAATATTTAAAAGCGATAAAGGTTATCGCTTTACAAGTGTTGCAACAGATAAGTTAGAAACAGCATTAAAAAACATACCTTCACTTATTATAATAAATGAAGATAATGTAAAAGAAGATGTTGTAGAAATATGCAAAAAAATAAAAGAAGATGAAGATAATACAATTACTCCTGTTATTATCCTTTCATCAAATAGAGACCATGCAAGAAGAATAGCAATGCTTTCTCTTGGAATTTCTCATTACATAATTAATCCTATAGATGAAGAATATATTTACTATACAATAAAAAATATATTAAATTTAATCTATATAAATAGAAGAGTAAGCCCACTTACAGGTTTGCCTGGAAATGTACAAATACAAGCGGAAATAAAGAAAAGATTTTTAACTAAAGAAACATTTGCAATGATGTACATAGACTTAGATAATTTCAAAGCATATAATGATATATATGGTTTTCTTAAAGGCGATGAAATAATAAAATTTACTGCAAAAACAATATTAAATAATATACATGTTGATGAATATGAAAATACATTTGTAGGACATATTGGTGGAGATGATTTTGTTGCAATTGTACCAGAAGCAGATTATGATAATATTTGTCAAAACATTATAGCAGACTTTGATGCAAATGTTGTGAAGTATTTTACAGAAGAGGATGCAGAAAAAGGATATATAGAAGTAGAAAACAGAAAAGGTGTTTTAGAACAATTTCCACTTACATCAATTTCAATTGGTGTAGTAGAAGTAGAAAAAGGAAGATTTGCTAATATACTTGAGATTGGAGAAGCGGGAGCAGGAGTTAAGCATTTAGCAAAAACTATTTCAGGAAGCACATATGTAATAGATAGAAGAAAATATAATGAAGAGGAAGAAAAGTAGTTACATGAAAAAAAAAATAAAACTTATGATAAAAGTAGAACTATTAATAGTAGTTTTACTTTTAATTGTATTTATGGTAGTAAAAACAGGTTTGGTATATCTAATGCCACCTTGCATAATAAATAGTACATTTGGAATATTATGCCCATCATGCCAGGGAACAAGATGTGTTATGAATTTTGTACATGGAAACTTTTTAGAAAGTTTCCTATATCATCCTATTTTTTTTATAACAATAATATATTTGTTTTTGGTTAATATATTATTTATAGTTAATTCATTTAGAAAAAAAGAAATATTAACTTTTTTATATCCTAAAACAAAATTCTGGTTAGGGTATACAGTAATAATACTTATATTTACAGTATGTAGAAATATATGGTAAAAGTAAAAGACACCACATAATGTGGTGTCTTTTATGTTATGGAAGAGTATACAAATCCTTCACTAAATCGTAAGCAGCCTCCATTTCATTGCTGTCGAAACATATTTCCTGATTTCTGTTTTTAGGTAGTACCAACTTTAAAGCTAAAAACTTCGCTAAAGTTTTCTGTTCAATTACCCTAAGGTAATCAAGACGATCATCATTTCGAAGTTTTTCATAAACTTGTTCCCATGAATCAGGAATCTGGTCAATTGCTTCATTATTTATTTCTATACTATCTGCATAGATGAGAATAAATAATGTTTCAAGAGTTTCACGTTTGGAGTTAAGCTTGTCGAGTTCTTCTTTAGCAGAAGCTATGAGCTCATTGTATGTTTTCATTTTAGATTCCTCAGTTTCATAATCTTCTCGAAGTAACTCAACTTCTTTCATGATGTGATTAATAGTTTCTTCCAAATTTTGAAGCTGTTTCTTTCTACTATCAAGTCTGTTTCTAATTTGAGCTCTGTTTGAGAAAGAAAGCTTGTGCTTGCTCTCCAAAATGGCTATGTTAGATAAAGTTTCATCAATCTTAGATAGAACCTTTTCAAGTGTTTCTGAATTCTCAGGTTCTATTTCAAGTGCTGGACCAGCACAGATAACAGGTTCCTGAGAAATAACATTCTCTACTTCTCCAGAGGTAATAGGATCTTCGGATTTTTTCTTTCTTTTCATTTTATCATTTTTTTCGAGCATCCGGGTTATCTTGCCATATGAAGAAGGCGAAGTGTATGACTGTCTAAGTTCCTTCTCAAATTCTTCTTCTGATGAGATGGAAAATTTCTCCATAATTTCAGCTGAAGTCTTATTTTCCTTAAGCATCATGTGCATTTTCTTGGTGTCTAACATTTTATTCCTCCTCTTTAATTGTCAAAATGTTTGTAGTTACTTCAGAAATTTTTGTTTTTAATTTTGCTGCATAGTCTAAAACTTCATCAAAATCAACAGCTGATGCCTGACGTGTTACTACTGAAATATTGTGCTTTGGATGCACTCTTTCAAGAAGTTCCTTTCGGTCATAGAAACCATTCTTATCTGCAATTTCTTGCAGATGAGAATAAATTGTAGTAGTTGTTACTTCGAATTTTTTTGCAATTTCAGGAATATTATACCCCTGATTATGATAAACCATAAACTGGTTTATCATGTTTGTTACTGCCTGAGTCTGATCTCTTCCTCTTGCCATAACATTGTCCTCCTTAGTTCATAATTATGACATTTAAGTGTTGACGAGTTACAACTTATATTATACCACAATTTACATAAAATAGCAAATTAAAGGAAAATATAAAAAAGTAATAATAAGTATGAATAGAACATATATTTAAATAAAAAAATAAATGGGGGAAAGGTATGATAGTATTAAGTAGAAAAAGAATATTAGTTGTATCAGGTCTTTTATTTGCAAGTATGATTGCATTTGTAATGCAAAATAAAAGTATGGAAAAAACTGTTCCAACAGTATCACTTCCTGTAAGCAATAAGGTAATAGTTTTAGATGCAGGTCATGGAAAACCAGATGAGGGTGCACAAAGTAGTACACGGTACAACAGAGGCAGAAACTAATTTGAAAATTGCATTAAAAGTTCAAAATTTACTTGAACAATCTGGAAGTACAGTAATACTTACAAGAAGTGATGAAAATGCAATATACGATTTAGATAGTAAAACCTTAAGACAAAAGAAAATATCTGATATTCATAATAGGGTAAAAATAGGCAATGAATCTTCAGCAGATATATTTGTATCAATACATTTAAATAAAATACCACAGGAACAATATTGGGGATGGCAATGTTTTTATAAAGATGGAGATGAACAAAGTACAAAGCTTGCAAAAAGCTTACAGAATAATTTAAATGAATCAATTGAAAGAGAAAATACAAGAGTACCAATGAAACTTGATAATGTATATATAATGAAGCATGTAGATATCCCAATATCTATAGTAGAATGTGGATTTCTATCTAACAAAGAAGAAGAAAAGATGCTTTTAGATGATACGTATCAAGATAAGTTAGCATGGGGAATATATAATGGAATAATAGATTATTTTTATGAATAGGAAAAACCAGTCATTAGACTGGTTTTTCTTTAAATTGTTTTTCGATTTTGTCCCAAAGGTCAAGTTTATCAGTTGGAATTACAAAACCTTTTGTGAAAGGCATTTTTTTCCGGACAAATCCATAATCTTCAAGGATTTGTATTGCTGATCTAGTCCAAGGAACTACATAAAAAACACATTGATCGACGAAAAGAAGTTTTTCGTCTTTGGAGCAATACGCTCCATTGAATTCGGAACTTGAAAGCTTTACAACTTCTAAAGCCATCTCTTTAAACTGCTGAAAATTTTGTAAATGCATTTTTTCGTCCTCCTTTTCAATAATTAAGCAAATACAGATGCTATTATAACATATATATGCAAATAAAACAATAAAAATGCAGAGAATTAAATTTTCCCTGCATTTAATTTTATTTAACATCTACTTTTAAGTTTTCTTTTTTAAAATAACCTTCTTTGTAAAATACTTTAAAGTACATAACTAAAGCAAATAGGGTAGCGGCAAGTGCAAGATAATATATATATATTGCAAAATCAAATTCTAAATTGAAATATCTAACAAGCATTGAGCACCCAATTGCTATGTAAAAAATAACTGTTGCTAGTTTACCATACCATCTACTAGATACAACTGTCTGCTTACCATATAGGAAAGAAGCTCCTGCTATTAATAAAACCTCTTTTATAAAAACAATAATGATAATCCATAAAGGAATAATTTGTCTTATATATAAACTAATCAATATTCCTATTTGAGTGGCTTTATCAGCAAGTGGATCAACAAGTTTTCCAAAGTTTGTAATACAATAAAACTTTCTTGCGATAAATCCATCTAAAACATCTGTAAGTCCGGATAATATTAGGAATGCAATTGCTTCAACATATCTGTCTTCAAATAAAAAGAATATAATAAATGGTATTAAAATAAATCTAATAATTGTAAGTGTATTTGGTACATATTTTAGCATAATTAAATCCCCCTAAATTTTGCTTTATTCTTCAGTAATAATAAATTCAAGTTTATCTTCATTTTCTTTTGCTATAACTTTTTGTCCATTTTTTAATTCACCTTTAAGTATCATATCTGAAAGCTCATCTTCAACATATCTTATAATAGCTCTTCTTAAAGGTCTTGCACCATATTTTAAATCTGTTCCTTTTCTTAGTAAGAATTCTTTAGCTTCATTTGTTAATTCAAGTGTAATGTTTTTATCTGCTAAAGCTTTTTGAGTATCTCCAACCATAAGGTCTATAATTTGAAGTAATTGTTCTTTGTTTAAAGCTTCAAAAACAACAATATCATCAACACGATTTAAAAATTCTGGTCTAAAGCTTTGTTTTAAAGCATCCATAATTTTTGCTTTATTTCCAATTGCTGCACTACCACCAAAACCAATTGAGTTAGTATTTAAGTTTGATCCAGCGTTTGAAGTCATTATAATTATAGTATTTTCAAAACTTACTGTATTTCCTTGGTTATCTGTAAGTCTTCCATCATCTAATACTTGAAGAAGAATATTTAGTACATCAGGATGTGCTTTCTCAAGTTCATCAAGTAAAACAATTGAATATGGATGTCTTTTAACTTTTTCAGTAAGTTGTCCAGCATCATCATAACCAACGTATCCTGGAGGTGAACCAATTAATTTAGAAGTAGAGTGACTTTCCATATATTCTGACATATCTACTCTAATAATAGAATCTTCATCTCCAAACATTTCATAAGCTAAACTTTTTGCAAGTTCTGTTTTACCAACACCTGTAGGACCAACAAATATAAATGAAGGTGGTCTTTTAGTGCTTTTTAAACCTGCTCTATTTCTTCTAATTGAACGAGAAACTGCTTCAATCGCTTCATTTTGACCAATAACTCTTTGATGAAGGTTATTTTCTAAGTTAAGTAATTTCATAGTTTCTTGTTCTGTTATTTTTTTAACTGGTATTTTTGTCCAACTTTCAATAACTTCAGCAATATCTTGAACTGTAAGTTCTGTAAGTTTTAAGTTAGCATTTATTTTATCTATTTGTTCTGTTAAACTACATTCTTTTGCCTTTAATTCAGCAGCTTTTTGATAATCTTCAGTTGAGTCTGCAAGAGCTGCTTCTTCTTTTTCTTCTTGAACTTGTTTTAATTCATTTTTAAGTACTTCTAATTGATATAATGATTTATTATTTAAGTTAATTCTTGAACAAGCTTCATCTAATATATCTATTGCTTTATCTGGTAAAAATCTATCATGTATGTATTTTTCTGACATAACAACAGTTTGTTTAATTACATCTGTTGAAATTTTTACTTTATGAAATTCTTCATAATACTTTTTAATTCCCTCAAGTATATCAATAGAAGCATCAACTGATGGTTCTTCAACTATAATAGGTTGGAATCTACGCTCTAAAGCAGTATCTTTTTCAATATATTTACGATATTCTTTTAAAGTTGTAGTACCAATTAATTGAATATCTCCATTTGCAAGTGAAGGCTTTAATATGTTAGCAGCATTCATAGAATGTTCTGCATCACCTGCACCTATTATATTATGGATTTCATCAATAACAAGGATGATATTACCTAAGTTTTTACATTCATCCATTATAGATTTCATTCTTGCTTCAAATTGACCTCTAAATTGAGTACCTGCAATAACTGCTGTCATATCTAACAAATAAACTTCTTTGTTAAGTAATTTAGCAGGAACATTTCCATTTGCTATTTTAATTGCTAAACCTTGTGCTATAGCTGTTTTACCAACACCTGGTTCACCAATCAAACATGGATTATTTTTAGAACGTCTATTCAAAATTTGAATCATTCTTTGAATTTCTTTGTCTCTACCAACAACTGCATCTAATTCGTTGTTTTTTGCTTTGAAAGTAAGGTTTGTACCAAAAGTATCTAAAGCTTTTTTCTTTTTATTTTCTTTCATTTTTTTGTCAACTTTAACCTTTTTCTTTTCAGTTCCACCATTACCATTTGCTTCGCCTTCAGCTTTATTAAACATATTTGAAAAAATTGCTCCAAGTGGAATACCTTGTGGTGCACCTTCTTCTGAACCTTCAATATTTTCATCTGTCATTTCCATTAACTCGTCCATATTGATTTCAGAAGACATATCTTGAAACATATTCTCTAATTGCTCAGACATATTTTTTAAATCTTCCTCAGAAATATTTGCATCTTTAGCAAGTGCTGTAAGAGGATTAATACCTTTTAATTTTGCACATTCATAGCAAAGTCCTTCATGAGAAAATGTATTATCAGGCATTTGTTTATTTATAAAAATAACAGCCTGGTTTTTCTTACAATTTGAACATAACATATATTTACTGTCTCTCCTTTATAAAAATCATACAATTATGATACAACAAAAGTACGAAATAGTCAACGGAAAAAGGGAAAAATGACATATAATATGTGTCATTTTTTGTCGATATTTTACGAAAATATTTTCGTAAAATATTATTGATTTTTTATGTAAAATATTGTAAAATATTTCCAACCTTTTCAATGTCAGAAAGGTAGCCTTTACTGAAGGGTGGAAAGGGGGAATACATATGACAAATTCCGAACTTATTCTTAAGTTAGTTGAAATGTTAATTGCAGAAAAAGAAAAAACAGCTCAATTAGTTAAGGATAAGGAACAAAAGAAAGACAATTGTAGCAATACATAGTCGAAAAAGGAGTAACATTGCAGGTTACTCCTTTTTTATATAAAAAAGATATGTGCAATTGCAGTACACATATCTTAGAAACATATGACAAATTCCGATTTGTTTTAATGTACATATATAATAACATGTTTTCCATAAAATGTCAATTAAAGATAATAAAAATAACAAATAAAAAATAAGAAAAATAATCAAATTTATAAAAAATATTCATTTGCCCAAAATGGTAAACGATAGGGCGCGTAGTAATTTTATTAAAAAAATAACAAAATGTAATAAAAAAAATAACAAAATGATAAAAAAGGAATAGAAAAATCTTAAAAGTCTTTATCCGTAACTATATAGAATATAAATAACTGTAATAATTCATTTTTATAGATTGAAACAATAATAATTTTTTTATTAAAATGGAGATAGATTATTTTATTATTATATATAAACAAAAGAAAGGAAAATAATATGCTATCTAAGAAATTAAAAGCACAACTAAAAAGAATAGCAACTAGCACTGTACTAGCAGTAAGCACAGTAGCAGTTCTATTTGGCATGGGTGCAAATTTAGATAGCATTGTAAATCAAATAAAAGAACTTGCAAGAACAAATGCAAGTGAAATAAAAGCAGAAAGTGAAGCAATACTTAAAAGGGATAATACTGGATTTAGCTTAGATATAACAGCAAAAGATGATAGTGGAGTAAGAAAGATAGAAGTATACCAAGGCTCTAACAAAATAAAAGAGTTTAATTTTGGTGGAACAGATGACGTAGAATATGCAGATGTAAAATTAAATAATATTCCATTTGGAAGCAGTGAAACAATTACTGTAAAGGTAAATGGAGAAACAATAGATACAAAAGAAATTACAAATACAAGATATATAGCTACAGCACAAGATTTAGTAGCATTTAGAAATTCTGTAAATGCAGGAAACACTTATACAAATCAAACAGTAGAATTAGTAAATGATATTGATTTAAGTAGTGTTTGTTCATCAACAAAAGGAAGCTGGGTTCTAATCGGAACACAGAGTAGTTCTTTTACTGGAACATTTTCTGGTAATTATTTTAAAATATCGAATTTGTATGCTTGTGATACTACAAGTATTTTCATAGGTTTGTTTAGAAATATCCCAGCAGATGGCACTGTAAAAAATTTGTATATTTATAATCCATATGTAAATTCTAAATGTACAGTAGAAAGAGAACCATTATATTCAGGAGGAATAACAGGGTATAACTCTGGAAAAATAATTAATTGTGGTGTTATTGGAGGAAGTGTATTGATTAACTCTAATGCTGGAACAGTTTCAGGAACATGGGCTCCTGGATATGCAGGGGGTATAGCAGGATATAGTGTAGGTACAATAAAAAATACATATAATTCTGCTAGAGTTGATATTCAAAGATATTATACTGGAGCAGGAGAGTATACAGAAAGTTTTGCAGGAGGTATAACTGCGAAAGTTTCAGCTTCAGGTTTAATAGAAAATTGTTATAATTCAGGAAATATAAATGTTAATGCTTATTCTACTGCATATGCAGGTGGAATTGTAGCAAGGGTAGAAAGAAGTACTGCAATAGTAAGAAATTCATATAATTATGGTGGAGTAACAGCAAAATCTGAAAAATATAAAACATGGGTTGGTGGAATAGCAGGACTTAATGGATATACAAGTGCGACTGTTGGAACTATCAGCAATTCTTATTGCTTAAGTAATACTGCTTATTCATACTATAATGGATCAAATGGTGCATCTTCTACAGCAGGACGTGTTGATGCGGCTACATTAAAAGGATATGCTAGTAAGTTAGGTACAGCAAACTGGGTAGATGATAAGTATAATATAAATAATGGATATCCTATACTTCGTTGGCAAGTAGAATGTGCTGATCTAAATGTAAGACACGAATATATGCATGTTGGGGATACAAAGCAATTAACACTTAATACAGATATATTGCCATTTAACAACGAATATGTGACATGGCATAGTTTTGATGAGGGAATTGTTACTATTGATAGTAATGGTTTACTTTCTGCTGTTGGAGAAGGACAAACTACTATATGGGCAGAATACAGTAATCAATATGATATCAAAATTATGGCTAATATAAATGTTGCAAGAAAAGGAGCAGTTGCTATACCACAAGTTGAATTTTCAGGATATAGTGGATCAACTGCAAGAGGATGGACAATTATATTAAAAGAAGATGGTACGGTATGGGGAGTTGGACTTAATACTTATGGAAATTTAGGAAATGGAACAACAAGAACTATGTATGAGCCTGTACAGGTTCTTAAAGGACCAAATGAACCATTAGAAAATATAGTTGATATTGCTGTTGGTGGATGGCATGTTGTTGCTTTATCTAATAGTGGAGAAGTTTATACTTGGGGCCATGGTGGTTCAGGAAGATTAGGAACAGGAAATGATTCTAATCAATATTATGCAACCAAAATAATGGATAATATGGTTGATGTTGATGTAGGTGAAGCATGTGGAATGGCACTTGATAGTTATGGCGAAGTATACACATGGGGATATAATGGATATGGACAACTTGGAATAGGTAATACTACAGCACAGATGTTACCACAACGTGTAAGTTGTAATGATGCAATTGAGATTTCTCAAAATTATCAGAGTTCAGGAATATTAGATAGTCATGGAAAAATCCAAACATGGGGATTGAATCTATGGGGTGGACTTGGAATGGGAAATACTACAACATATACAAGCCCTGCAAATCCTAATGTAAGCAATATAGTTGATATTGAGATGGGTACAGTAACATGTCTTATCAAAAATACAGATGGTAATTTATATGTAACAGGAGATAACATACGTGGTAATTTTGCAAATGGAACAGAAAGTGATGCAAGATCATTTACTCAAACACGAGTACCTTCAACAGTAAATGCAAACAACAAAGTAAGAATGATGAGTATGGGAGCAAAAGAAATAATAGTTGCTCTTCAAGATGGAACAATTTGGTCATCAGGAGATAACTATTTTAGACAACTTTCAAGTGGATCAACAGCTTCATATGTTACAACTTATGTTCAAGCAAAAAATAATGATGGAAGTTTTGTTACTGGAGCAAGAGCAATTACTAGAAAGGAAGATGACACTTATAATACAGCATATGCGTCAAATTACTATGTGGACCAAGATGGTTATGTGTATTCAGTTGGAAATAATAGCTGCGGACAATTAGGATATGGTAATACAACAAGTACAAGTTTATTTACTAAAATGGGAATAGATTATCTAAATTATTTAGGTAACAGTATAGTATTAAATGAAGGTGAAAGTTACTCAATTAATTCAAATAACTTTAAGATACAAGAGTTTAATGTTGCATATGATTATGAACCAAAAAGTGTAGGTAGTTTAACATTTAGCACAGAAGACGCAAATATAACTGTCACATCTGCAGGAAAAATAACAGGTTTGACTGAAGGATTTGCTAAAGTTAAAGTAAGAGATACAGAAAACAGTCTAGATACATACATAATAGTTAAAGTTGTTAATGATAAAAATATGTCACTAGAAATGGGAAATAAATTTAGTGTTGGATTAACAACAAGTGGACAAGTATGGACATGGGGAGATAATACTTTTGGAGAGTTAGGACAAGGAAATACTAAACCATATGAAGATGAACCAGTACAAATTAAATCAATAAGAAATATTAAAGATATTGGTGCAGGAAATTATCATGCAGTAGCATTGGATGAAGACGGAAATGTTTATACATGGGGACTAAATAATGTTGGACAATTAGGAAATAATACAAACGATGGAGAAAAGGCACCTATAAAGATAAATGGATTAAGTAATATAGTTAAAGTTGATGCATATAAAAATATAACAACTGCATTAGATTCAAATGGTAATCTATATGCTTGGGGTGAAGGATATGATAAAGTACCTAAAATTATTTTAACAAATATTATTAATATATCTGAAAATGTAGTTATAACAAAAGAAAGAAAAATAAGAAAACTTGAAAATGCAATACTAATTCCTGGGGTAAGAAATGTAGTAGAAGTATCTGCAAGTGATGATAGAATTATTGCTTTAGAAGCGGATGGAACTATTA
>JAGBJN010000014.1 GCA_017934475.1 Clostridia bacterium
AATGAAACCAGGAGAAAACGTAGTAACATTCTACTATGCTAAGAAAGCAACAGGAATAATACCACAAACAGGTATAAATGGAATAAAAATATTCTTATATGCAATGTTTGCAATAGTAGTAATAGCTGGAGTAAACGGAACTGTATATGTAATCTACAAAATGAAAAAATAATCTGCTTTAGGGACACTTCTAAAAAACAAGTGTGGATAACATAAAAGAGGTGATTTTAAATCACCTCTTTTAATATTAAACTATTGATTTTTTATGGCAAATAGAGTAATATATATTTAATAGTAATTATTTTTTATCTATTCAATGAATCAAAAAAACAGTCACGGAGTGCCATCCGTGACTGTTTTGCTATGTACTAGAAAAATAACTGCAATATCAAGATGACTAGTAATAACAGAATTATTTTTTGCCATCTATTCAAGATGAATCTCCATCCTTTCTTAAAGAACTCTCTTTAGTAAAAGAGGTAATTTTTATTTTATTATGTCAAACATCAAATTGTAAGAAAAATCGTATGACAAAATTCGACAAAATACTGTTGAAATAAGGATTTTGAGATATAGACAATATTAGAATAATATGATATAATATAATCCATGCGTGTAGTGGTGACCAGTGGTTGCCATACTTCAAAGAAATTAACTTAATATAAAGGAGAACAAATGGGAAAAATAGAACAGGAAACAAGATTTATATTAAAAAAATACAATATAAGTGCAAACAAAAGTCTTGGACAAAACTTTCTAATATCAGATGATGTAGTAGATGGAATTGTAGAAGAATCAGAAGTTGGTAATAATGATTTAATAATTGAAATAGGACCTGGACTTGGGACACTTACAGCAAAATTATTGGAAAAAGCAGGAAGAGTTGTTGCTGTTGAACTTGATAATAGAATGATATCAATTTTAAATGAAAGATTTGCTCTATATAATAATTTTGAATTAATACATAATGATATACTAAAAATTGATTTACATGAATTAATAAATAAAGAAAAACAAGAATATAATCTAAGTAAAGTAAAAATAGTTGCAAATTTACCATATTATATAACAACACCAATTATTATGAAACTTTTAGAAGATAGGCTTGATATAGAAAGTATAACAGTTATGGTACAAAAGGAAGTTGCAAAAAGACTTACAGCAGAATGTTCTTCAAAACTTGCTGGGGCAATAACATATAGTGTGGAATACTATAGTGAAGCTGAAGAAATAGTTGAAGTACCTAAAGAAAGTTTTATTCCATCACCGGAGGTTGATTCTGAGGTGATAAAATTAACATTAAGAAAAGAGCCTAAAGTAAAAGTTAAGAGTGAAGAAATGTTATTTAAACTTATTAAAGCATCATTTATGCAAAGAAGAAAAACTTTCATTAATGGAGTTACAAATGGTGGACTTACAAGTAAAGAAAAAATAAAAGAGATATTAAATAAGCTTGAAATAGAGGAAAATGTAAGAGGCGAAAACCTTACACTTGAACAATTTGCTCAAATATCAGACATGATATAGAATAAATATTACAGTTTTATTACAATTTAAGCACAGTTTTATTACACTTATTGCCGAAATATAATATTATATGTTATAATAAAAATAATGATTTAATGAGAAGGAGAAGGACATGAATCAGATTTTGGTAACAGAAAAATTATATGTTACACCAGAATTGAAAAAAAGAAAGAAAATGTACAAAGTACAGTTTTTTCTTTCTGTCTTTTTAGTGTTCGCTTTATTCTCATACTACATTTATGCAGAATATGATAGAGACAGAAGTGAAGAAGTATCTCAAGAAATTCTTGAAAGTATTAGAAATGGTGCTTCTGTTCAAGAACAAAATAAAACACAAGTAAATTCAAACTTGGTTGATTCAACAATTAAACTACCAGATAATGTAATTATAGTTGCATTAGAGGAAGATGTTCCAGAAGAGCAATTACAAGTAGCAGAAACAAATGTAGAGGAACAACAAAACGATAATAGTTCAGTAGGAGAAACAAGATCTTATGAAACAAGTTCAGGTATTACATATGATGTTGAAGGAACAATAAGACTTGATAGATTAGGAATAGATTATCCTGTATTATCAGATACATCTGAAGAATTATTAAAAATATCAATTAATAAATATTGGGGACCAGCACCAAATCAAGTTGGAAATTACTGCGTTGTTGGTCATAATTATAAAAATAAGAAAATGTTTGGTAGACTTTCAGAAGCAGTTAATGGTGATATAGTAGAAGTTGAAGATTTAAATGGTCATGTTGTAGAATATTCAGTATATGATAAATATGTAGTAGAGCCAGATGATACAAGTTGTACTAGCCAATTAACAAATGGAAGAAGAGAAGTTACATTAATCACATGTACAAATTATGGTACACAAAGATTGGTAGTAAAAGCAAGAGAGGTATAATATAAAATACAGACATAGAATAAATAAATTCTATGTCTTTTATAATGTCAAAAAATAGCGAAAAGTTTTTCGCAAAAATCATTAATTTTTTATGTAAAATAATGTAAAATATTTCCAACCTTTTCGTTAAAAAGAAGGCTAGATCTTTCTTAAGGGCGGAAAGGGGGATAAGTATGTCAACAGCAGATCTAATCCTAAAGTTAATTGAAATGCTAATGGATGAAAATGAAAAGACATCACAATTAACTAAGGATAATGACAGTAAAGACTAATGTAGCAATACATAGTCAAAAAAGGAGTAACATTGAGGGTTACTCCTTTTTTATATAAAAAAAGATATGTGTAATTGAGGTACACATATTTTAGGATAATATATGTTCAGCAGATCTACATCATCCTGTTTAATATACTTATATAATAACATGTTTTCCATAAAATGTCGATTGATATTTAAAAAATATCTATAGAAAAGTTAAATATAGAAATTGCTAATTTGTTATAAATTTATAAAAATATACACTATGCCAAAATTGGTAAATGCTATGGCGCGTAATAAAAAAAACTTATAATCTATATTTTGTAATATAAAAAATAATAAAATGATAAAAAAGGACTTTGAATTTTCAAAGCCCTTTTTTCCGTAACATAGTAGAATATAAATAATTGTAATAATTCATTTTTATAGATTGAAAGACTTATCTTATTTTAATTAAAATAGAGGTAGA
>JAGBJN010000015.1 GCA_017934475.1 Clostridia bacterium
AAATAATATACCAATGGCAGTATTAGGATATTTAACACCAAAAGAAAAAAGAAATGAACTAGAAGTATTTGGAATGATAGGTTATGCAGTTTAATTATATAATTTTTATATTTTTTGTTTCACATCATTGACACTACAACAAAAAATTCTCTCATTATTTTTTTTATTTATTGACTTTTCTAATTATTAAATATATATTCTTTCATTAGGAGATGAATAAAAAATGTATATAGATATAGAAAAAGCAAAAAAAGAATTTGTAAACTACGCCAAAAATTATGACTTGAATGATCCAATGATTGACTTAAAACTAAATCATTCACTAAGAGTAATGGTAGTTGCCAATAGACTTGCAAACATGATGAATCTAAATGAAGAAGATATTGAAATTGCAACAATAATTGGTCTTCTTCATGATATAGCAAGATTTGAGCAATATACACAATATAAGACATTTAGAGATGTGGATAGTAGAGATCATGGAGATTGGGGTATTGAAATTTTAGATAAAGATATGCGTAAATATGTCGAGACTAATAAATATGATTTATTAATTAAAACTGCAATTAAAAATCATAATAAATTTGAAATCGAAAATGGTTTAGATGAAAGAACTCTATTCTTTTGCAAACTTATAAGAGATGCAGATAAACTAGATATATTATATGAAGCAACTTTTATGTTTTGGAAAAATTCCGTTGAACAAGTGAATAATTCTGAATTAAACCAAAATGCATATAATGATTTTTTAAAACATAAATTAATTAAAAGAGTCAAAGGTGAAAATTACGATGATTTTAACAAAGTAATAACAACTACAGCATTTATATTTGACATTAATTTTAAAGAAAGTTTTGAAATATTATATAAAGAAGATTATCTAAATAAAATAATCAATAGATTTAATTATAAAAGACCTGAAATTCAAGAAAAAATTAGACAAGAAGCAAATGATTATATAAAAAATAAAGTTGGAATAAACTAATATTCCAACTTTTATTTTATTAACTAAGGACCTGTTGCTCTAAAATTATCAACTACAAAACCATCACTTAATTTTTTAGCACTCATTATATAACCCATGCCTAAATCTTTTACACTTAATCCATTATAATCTATATTATATGAACATAAACAAATATATTCACCAGGTTGATTTGGATTTTCTTCAATTGTATCATCCCCAACAAGCATATTTGTAACATTATATTTCTTTAATTCTGCTACTATACTGCTATCTGAATATTTTTCAACTGTTGTCCAGTCTTTTGCGTTTACTGCTCTTGCAAAATTTTTAAATAATTCTTCTACTTTCTTTACCTCACTTGGATTTGCTGAATTTGCAATAGTATTCTCTGTTGTAGTAGGTCCTTCAACTGTATTTAAAACCGTGTTATTTGTAACACTATTGGTTATTGTATTTGTAGTATTCATCGTATTCGTAATATTGGTTGTATTTGTAATATTTGTTGTATTTGTAACTGATTTATTTTGTTCAATTGGCTTACTATCACTTTTCTTTGGTATTAAATAGCCAACTCCAACTCCTATTCCAAGTAATAGAATACCTATAAAAATAAGTGTAAAAATACTAATTCCTTTGTTTTTCATAATTTTTCTCTCCTTTTCATTTGTTTTAAAAAAATCTATAACTATTTTACCACAACCATTTTTACTTTGTAAATATATTTTTTTAATTTGAAACAGTTTTTAATCCACTTTCATTCATCACCTCAATACTTGTTGCCTCAATATAATAATAGTCCTGGAAGCTTGAAGTTTCATCATTTCCTACTGCAAATTTTCCAATTATTTTTAACCAAGTATCTTCATTTTTCATATCAATCTTTTCACCATTCCAAATATATTCAAATGCTGAATATCCTACGGGACAGTATGCACATAAATTACTTGTAGAATATCTTCCAACAACAGTATATGGTGCATATACATCAATATACATTCCCTCTATTTCAACTGTTTTTCCCTTATATTCTTTGTAATTAAGCATAATATCATTAATTTGAGTGTCAAAATAGTTATCACCAATTATTACATCTGCTTTTTCTTGTTTTTCAACTAAAGAATATAAAGTTCCATCATCTAATTTAGTTATTTTTGTTTTTCCATCATTGACTGTTTTTGTATTTTCTACTTCATTGACTGTATTTTCATTTGAACTTCTCATTCCAACAACTTGCTCAACTGTATTTGTATTATCTTTCTTTATATTTTGCTGAAATACAAAAAATAAAACTATTCCTAAAATAACAACAATCAATAAACATATATATATTATCTTTTTCATTTGATTTTTCTCCTATTCTTTTACAATTTTACCTATTATAGTAAATATTAAAAGCATAACCAAATTAACAATTACTATAGTTGCACCTGTGCTAATATTATAACTATATGATAGGAATATTCCTATCCAGAAACAAATAACACTTATTATTCCTGAACTAATAACTACACTTTTAAACGATTTAAATACTCTCATTGCAATAATTGCAGGGAAAATTATAATACTACTTATAAGCATTGTACCCATCATTCTCATTCCCACAACTATAACAACAGCTGTAAGAATAGCAATTAAATTTGTATATCTATTTGCTTTTAATCCAATTGCTTTTGAAAAATCTTCATCAAATGTAACTGCAAATAGTTTTCTATAATATATAACAAATAAAATTAAAACTATAATGCTAACAATAATACTTAAAATAACATCACTTGTACTCATTGCTAAAATACTACCAAACATAAAATTACATACATCTGTATTTAATCCAGTTGTAAGTGAAGTAACTGCTACACCAATCGCTAATGCTGAACTTGAAATTATTGCAATAGCACTATCACTTTTTATTTTATGATTATTTCCTACTTTAAGTAAAATAATTGCAACAATTATAACTCCAGGTATTGCTATTGGAAGTGGCGTTAAACCAAATGCAACTGCAACTGCTGTAATACCAAAACCAACATGAGAAAGTCCATCCCCAATATTCGCATATCTCTTAAGTACTAAACTTACACCTAAAAGTGCAGCACATAAGCTAACCAAAGTTCCAACTAAAATTGCTCTATCTATAAAAGCAAAACTTAACATTTCTTGTATTGTTTCAATCATTACTTGTCACCTCCTATTTTATATTCACTAGAAGGTACATCTTTTACAATAATTCCTCTTTCTATTTCTATAACTCTATTGGCATACTTAATAGCCCTATCAACATCATGTGATACCATTATTATTGTTACACCATTTTTCTTATTAAGTTTATGTAATAAGCTATATATCTGTGTAACAATTTTTGGATCAAGTCCATTTACAGGTTCATCAAGCAATATTGTCTTATCTGTTGAGCATAATGCTCTAGCAATTAAGACTCTTTGTCTTTGTCCACCAGATAATTCATAGAAACATTTTTTTCTGATATCATATAAATCTAAATCTTCCATGATTTCTTTTGCTTTTTCTTTATCTTTTTTAGTATAGAAGATTTTTCTAATATTATCTGCAATTGTACCACTTAAAACTATTTCTTCTATTGTTGCTGGAAAATTGCTTTGAATTTCTGTCATCTGTGGTAAATAACCTATCCTATCATTTACTTCTATCATACCTTTTGATATTTTATTTAATCCTAAGATACACTTAATAAGTGTACTTTTTCCTGAACCATTTTCTCCAACTATACAAATAAAGTCTCCTTCATTTATTTCCATAGAAATATCTTTTAATATTTCATGAGTTGAAAAATATCCAAAAGATAATTTATTTATTTTTACTATACTCATTTCTTCTCCTATCTTCTATTGTAGTGCTTTTTTTAATACATCTAAATTTTTATTCATTAAACTAACATAAGTTTCTCCATTATTAAAGTCATCTTTACTTATATTATGAAGTGTTTGAATTTGCATTGCTTTTGCACCAGTTTCATTTGCAATAGATTTTGCAGTTTTTCCTGTACTAAGTTCAATATAAAGAACAACTGGTATTTGTTCATCCTTAACCTTATTAATTAAATAAGTAATAGTTTTAGCACTTGGCTCTGCTTCTGTAGAGCATCCATTAAATGCTGCACTTACTTTTAGCCCATACTCATTTAAGAAATATTGCATTGGCATTTTATCTCCAAATATTAATCTATCTCTTTTTTTATTATCAACTATTTCTTTAATCTTAGCTTGTACTTCTTTTATTTGTGAAACATACTTGTCTGTATTTTCTTTATAAAAATTCCTATTTTCTTCATCTAAAGTAGAAACTTTTTCACAAATATAATTCATCATTTTTATAGCATTAGCAGGAGAAGACCAAATATGTTCATCAAAAGCACCATCTTCTTCCTCTTCTTCCTCCTCTGCGCCATCAACTTCTACTTCTTCAATTAAATCAATACAATCTGTTACTTTTATTATAGTTGTTTTTTCTCTATTTACTGTATCTGATTCTAAAACTTTATCAGACCATTTTTCAATTTCTCCACCTAAGTAAATAAATATATCAGCATTTTTTATTTTTATTAAATCAGATGCCGTTGGTTCATAACTATGTTCATCAGCTCCAGGGTCCATTAAGAGTGTTACATTTGCTTTATCTCCAACTATTTGTTTAGAAAAATCATAACATGAAAAAGTTGTTGTAACTATATTTAACTTAGAATTATCTTCCATTTTCTTTTTATTTAATGATGATGCCCATAAAATTGCAACCAAACATATAATAGCAACTGTAATACATATTGCTATTTTCCCATTTCTATTCATTTTTATCTTCCTCCATTTTTTTATAACATTTTTCACATAATCCATATATTTCAAATTTCGAATCTATAACAAAACCGTGTTCTTTCAAAACATGTTCTTTTAATTCTTCGAATTCTTCGCAATCCAAATGAATTATCTTTCCACATCTTTTACACTTTAAGTGATAATGATGTTCACACTCCTCAAATATATATTGATAATATTTTGTATGTTCTTTTAATTCAATTCTAACTTTTCCTTGTTTCTCCAAAGAATTTAAAAATCTATAAATTGTTGTTAATCCAATATTAATTTTTTCATTTTCTGCGTATTTTTCTATATCTTCAGCACTTAAGAATTTATTTTTATTAGAAATTAAAAATAGCAAAAGCTCTTTCCTTTGCTCTGTATTATATTTTCTTTTTTCCATTTTTTCTCCTTAATTTGAAAACGATTTCCAAATTTAATTTTACTATCTTTTATGTAAAAAGTCAATAAATATAAAGAAAAAAAGAACTTTTTTGAATTAAACTTATAAACGTTTTTCAAAAAAGTTCCTTCATATTTTTATTTTTAATTTTATATTTATTTTTTTTCTTCTTTTTTATTATTTTTAACTAAAACTATTATCGCTACTCCAACAAGTATAGCTATTACTATTCCAATAATAACTAAAGGCCATATATTAAATGTTTCAACTGATTCAGAAACTGGACTAGGATTCCAATTAATCACTCTATCATCAGGTTGTACAACTAAATCTGCATAACAAAAATTACAACACAAACTAACTATTCCAATTGTTGCTACTACTATTTTACTTAATATCTTTTTCATATATATTCCTCCTCTTTATAAAATATAACTTATTATTAATCCTATTCCAAAAGAAACTGAATTACATAGTAAAGAAATTATAAATTTTGAAACTATATTATAATCTAAATATTTCTTATATATAATATACTCTATAAATACTACTAGTACTTCTAATATTAAAAGAATTATAATATATAAGTCCCAATTATTAAACATTTGCACAATATTTGATAAATAAACAACAACCAGATTTGTACAAATATTAGCGCAAATAACTACTATTATATCTTTTTTAGTTCTTATTCCTACTAAAAAAGATATTGATAATTCTATAATAAGTGTTAATATAAAACTTATTACTAAACTTAATACCATAAATATTCCTCATTATAAACTATAAATTTTATTCTTTAACTTCGGCATTTGCTTTCTTTTTGTTAGAATTTAATACAGCTATAATTATTGCAATTGTACATGCTATAATTATTAATCCTAATATTCCTAGTATAACAAATATACTTACAATCCCAAATATACTTGGTTGTTGTACTGCTGGTTTAACATTATAAACTTCTCCAGGATAAATAGCATCAGCAAAACAAGTATTATATAATCCAAAAAATAATAATGATAATGAAGCTCCTATTTTACTAAATTTTTTCAACATATTTATTTCCTCCTTTTAAATACAATTTATATGATAAATAAATTGATAACATTGCAACTAATATGCTTCCTAATAATATAAAATTATTATTTATCGTAATATCTATAAAGCAAACTAAATATCCTATAAATAAGAAAAATGTATTTAAACCAACTGCACATGCTATTTTCTTAGTCAATGTATTTTCTAGTAAAGTTAATGTTATTGACATTGGTATATTAAATAACAGAATACCTATATATGCAAAAAAATGAATATTATATCCAAGTATTAAACAAACTGTTGAACCTAAAAGTGATATTAATGCCACTTTAATAAAACCAAATTTATCTGCAATTAATCCACCAAAAGCTTTTCCTATAACAACAGCTAATGTATATATTAATCCTAATATAAATCCCTCTTTCCATGTATAAACAATCGCACTTCCACCAATTGATCTAACTATAATAGAAACACCTATTAGTGCTACAATTAAAAAAGCACTTAATTTGCTAATATCATTTTTCATATTTATTTTCATATTTTTTTCTAAATTAAGAATTACTTCTTCTTTTTTCTGCACAAAAAACAAAAGGAAAATAGAAGTAAAAATTAATATAATAGGTAAATATGTAATTATTAATTCGTTATGAAATGTAGTTCCAAGAAATATTCCTAAAGCTCCTGGTGCAACAAATAACCCATTAAGAAAAGCTTTTCTCTCTGAAACACTATATATATTAACTCCACCTTCTAAATGGAACAAAGCATTTCCAATCCCAACTATTATAGCAAGTATGTATGGATTATTAATATTTATTAAATAACATATTCCTATTAAACTTAGTCCGATAATTGCAACATATTTGTATATTTTTAATTTATCTAAAACTAAACCTAGTGGTACCTGAAAAGCAAATGCAAAAAAATTATATATAATTAATGAAATAACAAATTCACTTTCTGATTGAGCTATAAATGGTATATTTCCTAACATAAAAATTGCACATACAAAATCAACAACAAAATGACATACACTATATATTGATATAAGAGCTAACTTATGTTTCATTATTTTTCTCCTTTTATTCATTTCACATTCAAATCATAAGTAGACTATATTATTATTATTATTATTTTTTTATCTTAAAAAAATTATAGCAATAACTATATCAAATTGCAACAAAAAAACATTTAAAAAAGATATTTATTTTTGTTCTTCATTTTCTTTTTCATTTTCTTCCTTCTTCATTTTTATAAAACTTTCATCAACATTTTGTCTGAACTCTTCTAACATTTTTCCATATTTACTTTTATCTAATTCGCGTACCATTTCATTTAAAATTAGTATTGTATCTCTATATCCTTTATTTCTTAATGTTCCAAAAACACATACTCTAATTCCTTTTGGAATTAATGCATTTTTATTGTATAATATAGCATCTTTTACAATAGCAATATCTTCATCATTTATTTTTTTACCATATTCTAAGAAATCATTTAATCTAACAATAAATTCATTTCTAGCTGTACATTTATCACTTATTCCATCAAGTTCTTTTTGTTCTTCTCTTTTAGATTTAATTCTAAGTTCTCCTAATTTTTTTTCAATTCTTATGTATTCTCTCTTTTTAGTATTTTCAATATCTATTTTCTTTTTAGTTTTTTCTAGCTTTGTTTTTGGTTTTATTTCTATTTTTGCAATATTCTTATTTTCTTTTATGTTTTCTCTTTCTTCATTTTTTTCTTGAAGAATTGCTCTAATCTTATTAATAATAGTATTATATATTCTTTTTGTAATTTTTCCATCTTCATATGCTTTTTCTACAATTTTATAAAACTCTTTTAAATTACTCATATAATAATTTAAATCAACATTCTTTGTAACAAAATAGGTTCTTTCTCCTTCTTCAAAAGATTTTATATCTTGAAAACTAACTCCAATAATTATTGCTAAATTATCTTGTGAAATTCCTAGTTTCTTTCTAAATTGAATTAAATCTTCTCTTGAACAAGGCATTGTTAAAGTATTTTCTTCTTTTCCAAATATCTTATTATATATTTTTCTTGCTGCCTTATTTGTTTCATAGAGTTTTTTAACTCTTTCCTTTAATTTTTCTTCATCATTCATTAATTCAAATACATAATTCGAATTATCTATCTTTTGAGTTATATCTCCACTTTTCTTATATAACAAATTATCATGTGGAACATCAAATATTCCTGCCACTTCATAGTATGATAATTTATATTTTTCTTTAAATTCTTTAATCATTTCCGCTGTTATAACTTTTATTTCCATAAAAACATCTCTTTTCTATAAAAAACTATATTTATGTTAACATATTTTAGAATTTATTTCAAGTTTATATATAAGAAAAAAGTTAAAACACTATGTGTTTTAACTTTTAATCGCCTATTTCATTATCTTGATTTGATTTTTCTTGAATTTGACCCATAATCCTATCATATGTTGGTCCTTTATAGTTAATTACATAATCTGTCATTTCATTTATAAAGTCATTTTTATATTTTTCTTTCTTTTGATAGCTTGTATCTTCATTTAGCATTGAAGCTTTACGACTAATTCCCGCACTAATGACAGGAGCTATATAAGACATGAAATCGTCGTTTTCCGCTTCTATTACATCTCTATCAACTACTTCGCAAGTATGACAACCAGTATAATCTTTATATGCAGAATCATCAATAAATCTTCCATTAGCATGTATTGTTGCTGTTAATACCCATTCTTTTTCATATGTTGGAACAAGTTGCCTTGATCTATCAAATTTAACTTGATCTACTGTATATCCTGTATCTTTTTCAACATTATATTCATTAATATAAAATTCTTTTAAATAGTCTAATACTTTTTCCTCTGTATCAAGTCCTTCTATTTCTTCTTTTAAAAAGTTCCTTATGTCTTCTGTTTCTTTATTAATATCTACTATAGTAATTGTACTTGATTCAACTTGTAGTTCTTTAACAAAATTATCTCTTTCTGCTGTGTTTTCATTCACTGTTTTAGCTTCAACAATTTCGCTTCCCTTAGGTAATGCATTATTAACACTAGACCCTATTCCTAAAACTATAAGTCCTAACCCAACAGCTTTTCCTATACGATATTTTAACCTAATTCCATCTTTTACTTTATTTTTTTCTTCTTTTGTTAATCTTCTACCTATCTTCAATTCTTTTTCAACTATTTTCTTATGCATAACATCTTTAATTTTAAGTGCATCTCTTAATATATCTTCAGGACTCTTTTTACTCTTACTCATTAACTTTCTCCTTATAAATAATTTTCATTAGTTCTATCTTAATTTTAATTCTAGCACAAGCAAAACTAAATTGCAATATCTTGTTTTTTATAATAATTCAAAGAAAAAGATCATCAGAAATTCTGATGATCTTTTAAAAATTAATTTTGGCGAAGTTTGTAATCTTTATCCTCATCCACTAATTCAATCATAATATTAGCATAGAAAGGATCAAATTGCTTGCCAGTTCCTTTTACAAGTTCTTCTCTTACTTTTTTCTGAGGAAGTGAATCCCTGTAGCTCCTTTTTGATGTCATAGCATCATATGCATCCGCTACAGCTATAATTCTTGCAACTTCAGGAATTTCATCTCCTTTTAAGCCAAATGGATAACCCTTTCCATCATATCTTTCATGGTGGAAACATGCTCCGATTCTTAAATTCGCATTAATGGTTATCTTATCCAATATGTCCCGGCCAATTATCGGATGTTTTTTCATAATTTGGTATTCCTCTTCTGTTAATTTTCCTTCTTTATTAATTATAGAAGATGAAATGCCTATTTTCCCAACATCATGCAATAAAGCAATAAATTTTATATCTTTGCATTCTTGCTCATCTTTTCCAGCTTTCTTTGCAATCATACACGCATATTCTGACACTCTCCGTGAGTGACCTTGCGTATACGAATCTTTTGCATCAATTGTTTCAACTAAAGCAGAAGTTATCTGCTCTATCATCTGCTGGCTAAGACTTTCTTTTTCCTGAAGTATTTCTATTTCTTTTTTATGTGCCAATTCAAGTTGCTTATTGGTATCTAAAATCGAAAATGAATAAAGCAATACAATCATAAATACAACTGTTATGCTTACTAAAGAAATACCTTTTAGGAAAATATGGAATACCGATGCAATGATAGGTAAAAGAATAAATAGAATCATTGGATATAGCATTTTTTTTCTAATGCCTTTCCTATTCTTAATTATTGTTACCATCTGAATTCCTGTTGCAATTAATGGGAAAACATATGAAATTACATACCATTCTCCTCTGTGATAACCATTTGCATCCACTATATAATACATTCCTGTAAACTGTGAAATAATCAAATTTACAGTTGCAAATAAGATTATCCATTCTACTATTTTCGTTTTTTCCTTTTGTAGGAAATCACTCAAATAATGATTGAATGCAAGAATAATCATCAAAGGCATCCAATATACCATGAACTTTGAAAACCTAATAGCTAATTCAGTTGTATTAGAATTTGCTAAGCAATCTGAAATAGCTAGGTTCATTGACATTACTGTCATTGCCAGTAATGACATTTTTTTTGTTTCTGATAGTGTTGTATTAATAATACAAAAAATTATCAATACAACACTAATTCCAATTTGTGTTGCCATTAATAGTTCCCGTATCTCCATATTCGTCCTCCATTAATTTTGCTTTTTTACACTATAAAATACTAGTGTAGACCAAAAAAGTTACAGAACAATTATACTATAAAATCTGTTTTATGTCAATTTATTAACCTGTAGCTATGCTTATATTTCAGTTTTCGAAGTTAGCCTTTTTTTCTGTAAGCTATATTATATTATAACAACAAAAAAAGATTAGTTTAAACTAATCTTTTTCTGGTGCGGATGAGAGGACTTGAACCCCCACCCTTTCGGACTAGATCCTAAGTCTAGCGCGTCTGCCAGTTTCGCCACATCCGCATAAGTAATTGACAATATTTATAATAACACATTTTTATAAATATTGTCAATATCTTTTTTAATTTATTTTAAATTATCTAAATCTTTTATAATTTGTTCTTTATCCATATTTCTTCCTATGAAAACAAGTTTAATCATTCTGTCTCCTACTTCGTCATCCCAATCTTTTAATATTGAAGGATCTTGCTTTATAAATTGTTCTAATTCATCCTTTGGTGCAGATGCAAGCCACATTCCTGACTCTGAAGTTTTAACTTGTTTTCCAGCTTGTTCAAATAAATAAGACATATCATAATCTTCTTTAAACCATGCAAGACCTTTACATCTAATTACACTCTTTGGAAATTCTTGTGTAACAAATTTCTTAAATTTATCAATTGCAAATGGTTTTCTTGAAGTATATACAAATGTTGATATACCATATTCCTCTGCTTCACCTTCATCATGATGGTGATGATGATGGTGTTCATGGTGATGATCATCTTCATCTTCGTTGTCATCGTCGTCATGGTGATGATGTTCTTCATCCTCATCTTCATCCTTTTCAAGTTCTTTTATCCATCCAGCTGATGTTGTTATTTCTTCAAAATCAAAATTATTTGTGTCCATTATTTCCTTTACATCAACTTTAGCATAATTTGTTTCAATTATTTTTGCAGTTGGTTGTAAATTTTTAATAACAGCTCTTACTTCATTTAACTCTTGTTCAGTAACTTCATCTACTTTATTTAAAACTATTACATTACAAAACTCGATTTGTTCTATAAGTAAGTTTTCTATATCTTCTTCATCAATGTCTTCTTTTTCTAAATCTTTACCACATCCAAACTCTGTAGCAAGTCTTAATGCATCAACAACTGTAACCACATTATCTAATCTACATACATTTGGCATACCAGCATTTGCAAGTGTATTTTCAACTACCATAATTGTTTGAGCAATTGGAAGTGGCTCACAAATACCACTTGCTTCTATTAAAATATAATCAAATTTTCCTGTTTTTAAAATATCAAGTATTTGCTTCATTAAATCTTCTTTTAAAGTACAACAAATACATCCATTAGATAAAGGTACAACATTTCCTTTATCCTCTTCTTTTATAAATCCACCATCTGATATTAATTTAGCATCAATATTTACCTCTCCAATATCATTAACTATAACAGCTACTTTATAACCTTCTTGGTTAGATAAAATATGATTCATCAGTGTTGTTTTACCAGCACCTAAATATCCTGTTAAAATTGTAACCCCTGTTCCTTTCTTTGCCATTTTATTTTCCTCCTTATTTAATTTCATCTTATTTACTTTATCACATTTTATAAAATTTATCAATAATTCTAAAATAAGTATTAATAATTTAAAATAACAATATATTTTTTCCTTTTAAAAATAATATATTGATATTTTATGTAAAACATAGTATAATTAATATGTTAAAGAAGAAATCTTATATTCTTATTCTTGTAATTAAAAGAAAGAACTTTGAAAAATGAATAGAGAAGACAGAAAATAAACAATAAGGAGGACGTATTTATGAGCAATTTAAGGAAATACTCGGCTAGTATTAACAGTGAAGAATTCTTTCATAGTCTTCAAGCCTTTATAAAGAAAAATTACGGCTATGAAGTGACAACCTGGTATGGTTCTTCAGAAATACCAAAGGAAGAAATTTTCTTATACAAGAATTGCAGACAACGGTCTTTTTACTCTATAATTTCTGAAAAACTTATTGAAAGTTTATTCGAAATTAAGGAAACGTTTGATCCAGCAAAATTTAAACTCTTTATTGGCAAAGAATTTACAAGTAAATCAAAACAAGTAAATTCAAAAGAAGATTTTGAAAGAGCTGTTTTAAACCTTGGACTCCTGCGAGAGTGGGATGAAGAGGAAGCAGTTTGTAATTCTTCTAAGAAGATCTCCATCTTTAACAAATTAGGAAAATTTTTCTAGATTCTGTCTCTCTCCTTTCTTTTGTGAAGAGCGTCCATCTTTTGGACGCTCTTCATATTTGCTATTTTATGTAAAACATGTTATAATATATGTACAACTAAATTTTATACCTCTAGTACACGCAACTTTGTTCTTACACCAAATAATTTCAAGAGGTAAAGAACATTGAAAAGTGAATAGAGATATAACAACAAAAAGAGCCTAAGGAGGGCGAGAAAAATGAACGTAGAAAAAGTTATTGCAGCAGTAGTTTCAGAGCGCACCGGTCTTGATATTGGTGAAGACCATGTTCACGTAAGTGAATGTCGGTCCTATTACACACAATCGGCTGAGCCAGGATGTGCATACATCCTCCATCATTATCGTGGTGTCTTCTTTGTTGAAATAAACAAAGAAGACTGGGCAAAACTTGAAGCAGAAGAACTCTCAGTAGAGAAATTCGTAGATACCACAAGGTGGTTCTACGGCTACTACTGGGGCGGTGGCTCCATGTGCTCAGGTGGGTTTTATACCGCACTTGAGAAAGAACCTGGCATCCACAACAAGGAACTTATCCAGCGCGTGATGAAAATTACCGCAAAGGTAGGCTGGCATTACTCTTGTGGAGCAAAACTTACAGATGAGGAAATAACTGAATGGAACGAAATTTCAAAAAAATATTTGCACGATCCTCGTGAAGATTATTTTAACGAAATTAATTCCTATGTAAAGGAATTCGGATACGAATGTCACGGATTCGTTTGTGGTTCAGGACTTCCTGATAACAAAGTCTGCCTCCTTCCTAACTCCTTTGAGAGGACCTTCGAGGTAATGGTTGGAGAAAACATCATCAGGAAACTTCTCTATGGAGATGCTGAAATTCCTAATGTTTCAACATGCAACTTCATAGTAAGACCAGGGCATTACAGAAGTGAGAAGGTTTCTGTTACTTCAGCTTCAGAGTTTCAAAAAGCTCTTGAAGATTTAGAAATCATCAAAGAGTGGGAAAATTTTGAAACTCGAGTGAAGCAGAACGAAGAGCGCAGAAAAGCAGTTCTTCACTCTGAGACTCAGAAAAAAGGGTTCTTCAAGAAGCTTAAAGACTTCGTTACAGCAAGTTAATCTCTTTCACTTTAAGAGCGTCTCTAATAGGAGCGCTCTTTACTTTTGCCATAAAAAAGATACCAAGAATTATCTTGATATCTTTTTTTGGTTACCTCCTTTCCATTCCTCTTAAAGCAACAAATGCTACAATAGATAATGGCAAGAATACACCAGTTACTCCTACTAAAGCCAACTGTAATTTGATGTTTCCAAGGTAATTTATAAAATATACCAAAGGAATGTATAATAATCTAGCTCCAGTTGAAGCAACAGACATTACACTTGTTTGGATTTCATTTCTAGCAGACTCTTGTACTGATGTTGCCATATTTCCTTCTACTAATCCATGAACAAATCCATTTAGTGCAAATAACCATATAGTTACTTTGTTAGTACTTGCAATAAGAACTAGCATCCATAAAATCTCTATGGAGATAGGAATAGCAAACTTATTGGACGTTTTTAAACTAACCATCTTTTCAGACAGTTTAGAACCAATAATTTGCATAATAAAGCTAAACACCCACCCTATACTCACTATTTCGATTGGAACTCCAACCATTATCAGCATAGGAGTCATAACCCAAATTTGTGCATGAGTTATTTCTTTTCCAAGTATATAGCTTCCAAGTAACACCCGGGTATCTCTCTTATTCATAATCTCTTTAAAAGAGGCTACCATATCGATTATTAGATTCTTGTTTTTTGATTCCTGTTTTTCTCCATAATCATGGATTTTGAATCCAATTAATCCACCGATAAAGTATGGAATAAAAGCGATACCTATAGCTAGTCTTAAACTGTACTTTGCAATAAATCCTCCAAGTATTGTAACTACAAGCATAGCAATATATCTTGTAGTAAATACTTTTGGATTTATCTTTTTAAACAATTCTCCTGAAGGATCAATTTTATCACAATTATATTTAATAAATGATTGATCAACTCCATTTGTCATTGCCATAAAGATTCCCAGTACACATTCAGCAATAAGAGTCATGTATACATTTTTTGCAAATGCATAATACACAAACGTTATTGCAACACCTATATCACCAACAACATTCAGGGCTTTCCTATTAAATCTATCTGCTAAATACCCCATAGGCATATCAAGCAAACAAAGAACTATAGTAAAAGCCATTTGTACAAATCCGATAGTGGCTTGATTCATCCCTATCGAATTCCAGAAAATTGTGATAGTTGCAACAGAAAAACTTGCTCCTATCGATGTTAAAACTGTTTCTACAATTACTCTCCGCAGGTTTTCTTTGTAAACACTTTCTCCTCTCATTGCCTTTCTCCTTTCTTCTTTTATGCTATCTGTTATTTGCTTTTTGTACATTTATGAAAAACAAAAAACCTCATAAAGAAATCTTTTAAGACTCCTTTATGAGGTTATTATTCTCATATAGTGTACCAATATTCAATTGGCTGTGCAGCTTCCTTTTAGGTATGCACACTCTTAACATATTACTATTATAACATGATTATCATTTCATGTCAAATTATTCCTCAACTTCAGCTAATTTTGCGTTAATCCTACTCATTACCTGCATATAATAATCATATTCTTGTGATGTTAAATCATCAGAATTCCAGCTATCAAAGTTTTTTTCTTCATCAGCATATTTTTGAAGCATTGCTACATATTCACCAAGTATAGAAAAATCTGTTGGATTTTGTTTATATTTTCTTATAACTTCAACATATTCATTAATAAATTTTTCATATGTATCCATTGCTGTCTTAAATTCAGTTGAATTATCTCCATTTGATAAGCCAGCTGTATTGTTATCTACAATATTTGTATTTGCTATAGTGTTATCTATGTTATTTGTTTTTGTATTATTACTATTTGTTCCATTATTAACATTTTTTAATCTATTAATATCTTCTTCAAAAGTTTTTAAATCCTTTTGTAGCTTTTCATATTCTCCTAACTGTATATCACTTCTTATATCATTATAAAAACTGAATATATCTGTTTTAGCTTTTGAATAAACATTATAAACATTTGATCTTGTATCTGAATACCATTTATATTCTTGATTTTTTGCTTCTAAATATTTGCTAAAATCTTCTATATTATCTGAATTAGCTGCTAAAATACCGTTATAATAGTAGTCATACATATCATTTAATACACCTTTATATACATCATCATAGAAATCAGTTGCTATTTCATCGTATATCTCATCATATATTTTTTGTATATCATCATACATTTCATCTTTGTCTTTATTTGAATCTGTTATCGTTTTGGCATATTTTAAAGCATACTCTCTAAGTGTTATTGAAAATTTTTCACTACTTGAAAGTGTTTTATCATAAAAAGATTTAACTTTATCTTTGTTTTCTTTATATTTTTCATATGTATTTACTTCATTAGATAAAATTTTTCTTTCATTATTTAAATTATTATATAGTAATTCTTCTTCGGCAGTCATTGAATCATATAAACCTGAAATATTGTTTTGTGGTATTATGCTATCTATTATTGCAGTATTTTGTGCTATAACGTTAGATTTCTCTAAATTTTGTGAAATACTATAAATTATACCAACAATTATTGGTATACCAATTAGCATAAATAATACAAGTAAAACCGCACAAATTATAGCAATAATTACACCTACTCCTGCTTTTCCAGAATTTTCTTTAACTACATTTTTTTCTTCCATAAAAAAAATATCTCTCCTTTTTATTTTTTCATTTGCAAATCACTTTATTTATTCATTTGGAGCTACAGGGCGGAATTGAACCGCCGACCTACGGGTTACGAATCCGTTGCTCTACCAACTGAGCTACAATAGCACATCACTTTTCTAATTATATATTTTTAGCTTTTCTATGTCAATTAAAAAACACAATTTATTACATTTTTTTTACAATTATATAATAATATGATTACAAAAAAATAAGAAATCGCCTAAATTTAGCGATTTCTTTTATTTACTATTTATTAAAAATGTTTTCCTCTTCTTCTTGGCTTTTTATCATCATCGTCATCATTATTATATAAGCTTCCAAATTGTTTTTCTATATCTCTTTCTAATTCTTCTTGCGTTGGTTCACTAGATTGATTTTTTTCTATATCAGATTCTTGATATTCTTCTTCAGAAATATTTGAATCATTATAATCTTCAGTTTCTTCTGGAGAATATGGAGCCTCATTATAATAAATATCTGGTTTTTCTTCTATTTTATCTTCTTCTTTTTCAAAATGATATTTTTGTTCTTCATCCATAGAAGTAAAATCAACTTCCTTTTTGTCTTCTAATCCATAAGTTCCACCAGCAACTGTTTCATTAAAGTCATTACTGAATTCATTATTAAATTTATCGTATTTATCATGTTTATCAGCATGTTTGTCATAATCATATAAATCACCATCATCTGGATCATCATCATGTTTATTTTTAGCTTTGTTTCTAATTAATACAACAATAAGAATTATTAAAAGAATTAAAGCAAGTAAACAAATACCACCATATAAATATACTCTTCCATCTAATTGAACACCATTATTGTTATTTTCTTCATTTGTTGCAATTGCAACATTTTTATTAGCTGTTATTTGATATGTTTTTGTTTCTTTTCCATCTTCAGATTTTACTATTATAGTAATAGTATTTTCTCCATCTTTAAGATTTTCATTTCCAAGTATTTCAACTGTAGCTGTATCTATTGTTGGAACTGCTTCAATTTCAAGTTTATCTACATCATTTACGTTTATTTTATAAGAGAATACTTCTGTTTTAAAATTTTTTTCCAAATCAGTATCTTTAATTTTAAGAACTTTTAATCCAAGTACAACTCCTTTAGACTTAGAAACATTAATTTCATAAACTTTTTCTGTTCCATCTTCAGCAGTTACTTTTACTGATACTTTGTTTTCGCCTTCTTTAAAGTCTTTATTTCCATCAATATCAACTTTTGCTTTAGAGTCTTCTGTTTCAGTATCAATTTTTAATTCATTTACATCATTTGCTACTTCTAAAGTATAACTTAAAGTGTTTGATTTAAATGTAGGTTTTAATTCATAACCTTCAATACTTAATGATTTTAAATTAGCATTATCAGATTTTTCTTCTTCAACTGGTTTTTCTGATGTCAATAATTCAGCTGCAACATATCTTATACTGCCTTTATAATTAACCTTATACCAAGTATACCCATTAACTTTATTATTTGATGTAGCAACAACGCTTAATTCTGTTCCCTTTGTTACTTGAACACTATCATTAGATGTTGACCAATCTTTTCTTAAATTAACTAAATCACCTTTAACATACATTGTCGCACTAGCATTTTCAAAGTTTGGTTCTTCCTTTACAGTTGTTGTTTCATTTTCTGTTGTTGTAGTTGTTCCAGCATTATCACCTTCATTTTCGTTGCTTCCTGTATTTCCTGTTTCCTCATTTCCAGTATTTGAAGTACCACTTTCAGTACTGTTTGTTGCAGGTGCTTTTACAGTTACTGTAGATTTATTCGTAGTTCCATCAACATCAAATAAAACATTATAAGTTTTGTCTTCAGTTACTGCTGGTGCTTTAAAATTAAATGTACCTAGCGTTGTAACTCCATCACCTAAAGTCGCAAAAGAAATTTTTCCTTGTGATGAATTTACAGCTGCACCTGTGTTTGATGAAGAACAAGAAACATATGTTAGTCCATCATAGCTACTTAATGAAATATCATAATTAGTTAGTGCTTCAGTAGATGTTACAGTTATTGATATATTTCCTTCAGATTCAACAGAAGGATCATTACTTTTATATGCTGCATTTGAGTATATTGTTAATGATAATAAAATTGTAATTATTAATGGTATTATTATAAATATTTTTCTTTTCATTTTTTCTCCTTTTTATATTGAAATTTTTTGATTTCCAACACTTGCTTTTAAAATGTCAAGTGCATCTAATGAATTAACTTTTCCATCCCCATTTACATCAAGTGCTTTTAGATAAACTCCTGATATATTTTCAATTCCAGCACTATTCTTTAATGCTGATAAAGCATCTAATGAGTTTATTTTTCCATCTCCGTTTGCATCTCCGAGTTTTACTACTGTATATGATTTGTCAGAAATAGTAATTTTATACCCTGTTCCAACATTTCCAGAAGTTACCACTTCACCTTTTACATTTGTAACTGTAATATTAACTTCAGTATACTTTTCTTTGATTGACTCTATAGTAGTTGCTGGTTCGCAAATAAGATTTGTTTCTTCAATTTTTATATTATTGTTTG
Organism: Clostridia bacterium; assembly: GCA_017934475.1. Taxonomy (GTDB): domain Bacteria; phylum Bacillota; class Clostridia; order TANB77; family CAG-508; genus UMGS1663. Next base: position 19,512 of record JAGBJN010000015.1, read on the forward strand.
GTTCATTATTTGAGTTTGTGTTTGTGTTGGTATTTGTTGAATTATTACTTACTACTTGAACATAACTTTCTTTGCTATCTCCTCTAGCAATATATCCTTCAATTCCACTTGCTGTAACAACTTTATCCCAAGTATATCCATTTGCTCCAGATACATTTGAAGCTGTTCTTGTAAGTGTATCATTTTTATCTACATATGTAAGTACTTTTTGATCAGTTCCTGGTTGTTCTCTAACTTTTAAACCTGAATTACAAACAACTTTTATTATTTCAGTAGTAATTGTATCTCCAGTATCATCAACAGCTACTTCTCCTTGTTTAGATAAATATTTTTGAGCTATGTATCCGCCTCTTCCATCTGCTAAAGTAATTCTGTCCCAAATATATCCATCCATATCATATTGTCCTTTTTCAATTCTTGTAACCACTTGTCCTTTTGTTAGCATTGTAATAACTGTCGTTCCATATACACCTGGTCCATTTCTCAAATTAACCGATGTATTTGCAACCATCATTTTATTGCAATTTGTTTGTGTTTCTATTTCTTTAATATAATCTCTTGCTATATAACCAATAGAATTATCACATAAAACCACTTTATCCCAATAATGTCCATTTACCATATTAGCCGCCATTTCAATTCTAAGCATCTTTTCATTCATAAAAGCAGTATTATTTTGATATCCATTTGGTGCATTTCTAACAACAACATTATCTCCAATAGATATAACATTTTGTGTTACTATAGAACCATCTATTGGCTCTGGTGATGCATTATCTGGCATATTTTCAAATACTGGTATTACAAATTCAATTGAACTATTTATTAATCCTAATTCTTCATATGTTTTTCTTACTTGAGCTCCTTCAGTAACTGCTGCTGATGCATTTTGCATATATTGATGCCAATATAAAGCACCATCTGAATTATCTACATCAAATTTTTGTAAATATAAAGTATCTTGTCCATCATTTATATATTTTTGAGCAAGCATTTGTGCTCCCTCTTTTATAGATATTTCTGGATCTGTCCATCCCTCATCTCTTGCATAAGCTAAACCATTTGCTATAACTTGACTATCTGTTGAACCTGATGCCTTAATATTTAAAAAATTATAATATCCAACATATCCTCCATATGTACCTGTTGCAGTACTACCTGGTGTACTGCCTGCTCCTTGTTCTTGTCTAATTCTTGATGCTAAATGATATGGACTAATTCCCACTTCTTCTGCAGCTTCCATAATTATTTGAGCATATGTTTTATCCATTGTTACTTTATTTCCATCCGTATTAGTATATGTAACATTATTATCAACATTCATATATTTTATTCCAGATATTATTTTCTTTACCCCATCTACAGTTTGAATATCTCCATTAAAAGATAAATTTTCAAATTCAAAAATATAATCTTCTGTCATCCAATTTCTAGGATCCATGTAATATGCAACTGCTGATTCTGAAGCACATCTCCATGAAGATCCCCCTCTTGGTGTTTCTCCACAACTATCACATTTCCATGCATCACTTCTAGATGCAGGTACAACATTTCTACCATGTGTTGCAGTAGTTTCATTTTTTATAACTTGGTTCCAATCAAGTCCTGTATATAAAAATGTAAAATTCCAGTTTGGATGAGACGCTTTTAACTCATCAATTAAAACTTTATATCCTGCATAACTGTTTATTCTATTGGAATATCCTTCTCTTGTTTGAGTTAAAGCAAAAACTTTACTACTATTTACGACATTCAATAAAGCATAGCATACTATAGACAATAGCATAATCATTACAACTATTCTGTTAACACTATACTTTCCACTCTTTTTCATACTTTTCCTCCAAATCTTTTGTATCCAATTAAATTATATCATTAGGCAAAAATTAGGTCAATAAAAATCGATAAACAAATATAAATGTAATATTTTAGTAATAAATCTGTATTTATCCCATTTTTATCCACTTCTATCTACATATAATAACTACAAGATTTCATACAAAAAGAAAGGAAACCTAACGATTTCCTTTCTCCATATTCATCTTTTATGCTATTTCTTTATTTAACCTTTTAATCATATATAATATCATATAATATTCCTATATTATCTATTTTTCATCTTAATTATATCTTACAGTTTATATATCACCTAGAATATTATCCTAAAAATAGCATCAGTTAAATTAAAAAAATTAAAAATTAATTATTCTTCAGGAATAATTTATCTCCTGAACAACCAAAATCAAACCTTCCTTCTTCATATTCATCCATAAACTCATTAAAAAGTTTTTTGGTGACTCTTTCTTTATTAAAATAATCTCTTATCAAAGGTTTTACATTATCAGAATTTGAGTTACCATTAAATTCATAGTTTACAATGGTTTGAGAGCTTTTTCCAAGAACCCAATATCCATTTTTTTCACAGAATACTTCATATCCCTGTTTGAAATATTTCTCCATATCCCGTCTTTTGCCCTGTTTTTCAAATTTCTCACTCGGTACATAAAAGTAGCCTGTTACTGTTACATTGTTATTGTTATTGTTATTGTT
>JAGBJN010000011.1 GCA_017934475.1 Clostridia bacterium
AGTAGTAGTAAGAGAAAAATCAGTATCAAGAATAGAAATGCAAAGTATGCCAGAAAAATTACTATATGTACAAAATTATGAAGAATTAGATGTAACAGGAGCAAAAATAAAAGTATATTATGATAATGATACAACAGAAGTTGTAGAAGTAACAGAGGAAATGGTAACAGGATTTAATAATAAACAGCTAGGAAAACAAACTTTAACAGTAACATATGAAGGAAAACAATGCACATTTAATGTAGATATTGTGGAAAAAGGAACCCAAAGAATAGAAATAACAAAATTACCAGATATACTAGAATATGTACAAGACTATGGAATACTTGATGTAACAGGAGGAAAAATAAAAGTTGTATTTGATGATGGAACAGAAACAGAAATAGACATGAAGAAAGAAATGGTAACAGGATTTAATAATAAACAGCTAGGAAAACAAACTTTAACAGTAACATATGGAGGAAAAACAGCAACATATGAAGTTGAAATAGTAAATAAGGAAATAACGAAAATAGAAGTAAGCAAATTACCAAACAAGGTAGAGTATATCCAAAATTATGAAGAATTAGATTTAACAGGAGCAAAGTTAAAAGTAACATATAATGATTCATATAGTGATACAATAAATATACTAGAGGAAATGATAAGTGGATTTGATAATACAAAAGTAGGAACAAATAGAATAAAAGTACAATATGCAGGAAAAGAAACAAACTTTAGTATAACAATAGTAGAGCATAGAGCAATAAGAGTAGAAATAAACAAATTACCAAATAAAGTAGAATATAAATTAGAAGAAGAAATAGATTTAACAGGTGGAACATTAAAAGTATACTTTAATGATGGGAAAGAAGAAATAGTAGCAATGGAAGAAGAAATGCTTGAAGTAGGAAAGAAACTAACAACAGCAGGAAGAAAATTAATAACATTAAAAGCATATGGACAAGAAGTAAGTTTTGAGATAGAAGTACTAGGAGAAAAAGCTTCTGAAAATGAAAATGACAAGGAAAAAGATAAAGATAAAGATAAGGATAAAGATAAGGACAACAATAACAGCAATAACAATAATAACAAAAATAACGATTCAAAAGATAATACAACAGCAAAAGATGATATACCAAACACAGGTATACCAACAGGAGTAATGATAGCAGGAGCAATAACACTTACATTATCTGGAGGATTTGCAATAATGAAAGTATTCAAACATAGATATATTAAATAAAAAGAAGAAACAACTAAATTATTTAGTTGTTTCTTTTTGGTTTAATTTATAATATTTACAATAAGTATTTACAGAACATTGATCACATTTAGGTTTTCTGGAATCACATGTTGCTCTACCATGATAAATTAAAAGGTGATTTAAATCTGTATAATACTCTTTAGGAGAAATTTTTAAGATATCATGCTCTATTTTTTCTGGCTCACTTTCGTTGGAAATTCCTATTCTATTAGAAATTCTTTTACAATGAGTATCAACAGCAACTCCTTGAGGCATATTAAAAGCTTCAAGCATAACAACATTTGCTGTCTTTCTACCAACACCAGGAAGAGAAATTAAATCATCCATATTTTTAGGAACTTCAGAATTATATTTTTCTATTAAAATTTGAGATGTTGCTTTGATATTTTTTGCTTTATTTTTATAAAAACCACATGGATGAATAAGTTCTTCTAAAATATTAATATCAATTTTTGCAAAATCTTCAGGAGTATTGTATTTAGAAAATAAAGCTGGTGTTGTTTTATTTACCCTTTCATCAGTACATTGAGCAGAAAGCATAACTGCAATAAGTAATTCAAATGGAGTTGTAAAATCTAAACTACATTTTGCATCAGGATATGATTTTTTTAAATTTTCAATAATTTCAATAAATTCTTTTTGCTTCATAAATTTCTCCTTTTATTTTATATCTGTACATTACTTATCTTATTAAATCATAAACATAAAAAAATTACAATTGATGTAACATAATAATAGAAAATAAATATAATATAACAAAGGAGGTAATATATTATGTTTGATGCACTAAAAAGAACAATAGGGGTTTGTTTAGCAGGAATAGGGATTGGTGTACTTCTTGTATTATTGCTTCCGGTAGCAGGATGGTTATTTATAATTGGAGCAGCTTTATTAATAGTTGGTTTAGTGTGGTTATTTTGTTAAATAAAGGGAGGAAAATATATGACAGTTGTAGTGAAAAAAGTTCCTAAATGCTTAAGAGGAATAGTAAAATTAATTTTTGGAATCAAAGATTAATACATAAGAAAAGAAAAAAACTGAAGAAAACAAAAAAGAAAAAAGAATGAATCTTGTGATTCATTCTTTTTCCTTACTATTTCTTAAGAAATATTTAGTATAAAAAGTAGTATGCATCCTACTTTAAATTTCTAATTTAATTATGCTCTTTCTACTTTACCTGAACGTAAGCATTTAGAACATACAGAAATTTTTTTAACTTCTCCGTTTACGTTAGCTTTAACTGTTCTTAAGTTTGGTTTGAAAGTTCTTGTTGCTCTTCTACTAACATGTGAACGTGCTATACTAATTTTATTTCCATGAGATAGTGTTTTTTCGCAAATTTCGCATTTTGCCATTTTTAACACCTCCTAAATGTTTTTCAAATTGACTATTCATAATAATAGCACAGAATTATGAGAAAATCAAGTAATTTATAAAAAAAATAAAAAAAGTTGCATTTTTTTACCATAATATGTTATAATTATATTGATGGTGCATTATTCTAGTAGCATACTCATTGTGAGGGTGGGGCTAAAAATCCACTAAAGGGCACATCGTTGAAGTTTCTTATTCATGCGTGAAATGCCAGTTTTGCGTGTGTCTAGGGAGTAAAGAATTTAGGATAGTATATAATGGCATATATATGATTTCCTATTTTCGCTGAGGCTTAGAGCACGTGCTGTTTTAAGTATAACCTATGTTGAGTGCCAAGACACAAAATGCATAGTGTAGCCTGTCTTGAGTGACAATACTGGGATTAGAATTTTCGTTTTTATGAAATTATTGTTGCAAAAGAGACTAATAATGGACTAGTATGCCTTAAGGAAAACTTCTAGAATGTTTGCTTTAATCTATAAGCAAGGAAATCTATGGATTAAGGTACGGATTTGAGTGGTAGTCTGGTTTCTATTTACTATATTTTTATACATAGTAAAAGATATTTTCTTTAAACGGAAACGGCTAAGCAGTAATGGTTAGTAGAAAATAGAGAAATTCTTCTAGACCTAAACCGTAAAATTTACATAGATTTTTACCATCTATTTTTATACAACAAAGGAGAATTAAGATGGCAAAAAATGATAAGGAAAAAGATAATTCGGAACTGAAATGGATTATTATGGCTTTTATAATTACTTTTTTTCTATCAATAGTAATTTCATTTATATGTACATATTCAATTTCAGCACTTGAATTACTACCAGCAATTATTATACTTTTAGTTACAATATTTGTAGGAATACTATTTGATATAGTTGGCCTTGCAGTTACTGTAGCAAAAGAAGAAGAACTTCATGCTAAAGCTAGCAAGAAGGTTAGAGGAGCAAAAAAATCAATTAAATTAATAAGAAATTCATCAATGGTTTCAAATATTTGTGCAGATGTAGTAGGGGATGTTTGTGGCGTAATAAGTGGATCAATGGCGGCCCTTATAACTATGAAAATAACAGAAAAATTTGGAATACAATTTGATATACAATTTATAATAAGTGCTATTGTAGCGTCACTTACAGTAGGAGGAAAGGCGATAGGAAAAGGAATAGCAAAAAGAAATTCAACTAAGATTGTTCATATGTTTGGAAAGGTATTAACAATTAAAGAATAGATTTAATCTATTCTTTTTTATTTTTTATTTTCTTATTTTTTTATTTTTATACAAACAAAAATTTGTAAAAAATACTTGCAAATTTTCAATATTATGATAAAATAGGTCTATCATTAAACAAAGGAGAATAGAAATGTTTGCATACATAAAAGGAAGTTTAGAAGTAAAAACAAAAGGATATATAGTAATAGATATAGGTGGAGTTGGATATAAAATATTTATGTCAGAAACAGCAATTTCAAGACTTGGAGATATAGGAGAAATAGTAAAAGTTCATACATACTTAAAAGTTAAAGAAGATGAAATGAGTTTATATGGATTTAATACAAATGAAGAACTTCGTATGTTTGAATTATTACTCTCTGTAAGTGGAGTTGGAGCAAAAACAGCAATAAGTATATTATCTAACATAGAACCATCAAGCTTTGCACTTGCAGTTATAACAAATGATGTTAATAAAATAAAATCACTTCCAGGGATAGGACCAAAAGGTGCACAAAGAATAATTTTAGAGCTTAAAGATAAAATAGAAACAGATGAAGCTGTTTCGGCAGAAGACAGCTTAGATGTAAAATCAGTAGCAGTTAATACAGAAAATGTTAATGAAGCAATATCTGCACTTCAAGTATTAGGATACAGTAGAAAAGAAATAGAAAAATCATTAGAAAAAGCGGACGGAAATATGTCTGTTGAAGAGTTGATTAAATATGGATTAAAGAATTTATCAAGGTAGATTCTAAAAGGAGGAATACATTTGGACTTATCAAAACCATTAGCATATAGAATGAGACCAAAAACTCTTGAAGATTATGTTGGACAAGAACATATATTAGGTAAAGACAAAATATTGTATCGTACCATTCAAGCAGATAGATTGTCTAGTATTATATTATGGGGACCACCAGGATGTGGAAAAACATCACTTGCAAGAGTAATTAGTGAAACAACAAAATATAAATTTAAAAGAATAAATGCAGTAACAGCTGGAGTAGGGGATATAAAAGATGCAATTGCAGAAGCAAGTAATCTTATGCTTAATCCATCTGGTAAATGTATATTATTTATAGATGAGATACATAGGTTTAATAAATTACAACAAGATGCACTTCTTCCTTATGTAGAAAATGGAACAGTAATACTAATTGGTGCAACTACAGAAAATCCTTATTTTGAAGTAAATAAAGCTCTTATATCTAGATCAATGGTAGTAAAGTTAGAACCTCTTACAACTGAAAATATATATGAGATACTAAAAAAGTCACTTGTTTCAGAAGAAGGACTTGCAAGTTATAAAATAAAAATAGAAGATGAAACACTAAGAAAGATAGCAGAAACAGCAAATGGTGATGTAAGAACAGCATTAAACGGTTTAGAAGTAGCAGTACTTACAACAAAAGTAAATAAAGATGGAGTAATAGAAATTACACCAGAAATAGCAAAGGATTCAGTACAAAATAGAAAGGCAATTTTTGATAAAAATGGAGATAGCCACTATGATAATATAAGTGCATTTATAAAATCAATGAGGGGAAGTGATCCAGATGCGACAGTATTTTATTTGGCGAGAGCTTTAAATGGAGGAGAAGATCCAATGTTTTTAGCAAGAAGAATTGTTATATCTGCAGCAGAAGATGTTGGAATGGCTAATCCTAATGCATTAGTTGTGGCAACAAGTGCAATGAATGCAGTACATATGGTTGGTATGCCAGAAGCAAGAATAATACTTTCAGAAGCGGCAATATATAATGCAACATCACCTAAATCAAATTGTTCTTATAATGCAATTAATAAAGCTTTGGATGATGTGAAAAATAAAGATACAGGGGAAGTCCCAATGCATATTAGAAATGCAGTTGCAGAGGGAATGGAACAATTTGGATATCATGAAGGATACAAATATCCACATGATTATCCAGGACACTATGTAGAGCAACAATATCTGCCAGATAAGATGCTTGGAACAAAATACTATATAGAAGATGATACGATAAAAAAAGATAAATAAAAGATAAAAACCAGTTCATAGAACTGGTTTTTACTTGCAAAAGTTTATTTAATTATTCTTTTTTAGATTTTTTATCATCTTTCATTACTTCTTTAATTGCACCTAAGCTTCCAAGTGCTGATGTTGCATCAAATGGAATAAATACTTTGTTAGCATCTCCGTTTGCAACTTCTTTTAATGCTTCTAAAGATTTTAATTGTACTAGTTTTTCATCTGGGTTTGCTTTCATCATTGCTTTATATACCATTTCAACTTCGGCAGCTTTAGCTTCAGCAACTTTCTTAATAGCTTCAGCCTCACCAGTAGCTCTTCTGATTTTTGCTTCTTTATCAGCTTCAGCTTCAAGAATAGCAGCTTCTTTTTTACCTTCAGCAAGTGTGATAGCAGATTGTCTTTCACCTTCTGCTTGTAAAATTAAAGCTCTCTTATTACGTTCTGCATTCATTTGTTTTTCCATTGCGTCTCTAATGTCTGCAGGTGGTGTAATATCTTTAATTTCAACTCTGTCTATTTTACATCCCCATTGGTCTGTTGCTTCATCAAGTATAACTCTTAATTTATCATTAATAGCATCTCTTGATGAGAAAGTTTCGTCTAAGTCCATTTTACCAACAATATCACGAATTGTTGTAATAGCTAAGTATTCGATACCTTTCTTTAAACTTTGAATTTCATATACTGCTTTTGCAGGATCTGTAATTTTATAGAATACAACTGTATCAATTGTAATTGTAACATTATCTTTTGTAATAACACCTTGTGGTGGTATGTCCATTGTTTGTTGTTTTAGACTAACAACACTACGAACATGATCAAAAAATGGAATGATAATTGTTAAACCTGCATCTGCAATTTTATGAAATTTACCTAATCTTTCAATAATGTATACTTCAGATTGTTTAACTATTTTGATTGTGTTAAATGCAATTATTAAAATAATAATTAGCATAACAACTAAAAATATAATTCCTCCCATAATTTTTTCCTCCTTATATTAAATAATATATATTAAAACTAATAACAAAATAAATAATAAAACTTATATAGATTTTACTACGGCTTTTACACCTTGTATTTCTGTAACTTCTATTTGAGAACCTTTTTCTATAATTGAATCATCAGATGTTTTTGCTGACCATACTTCGCCAGCGACTTTTACTTGCCCAATTCCATGAACAGGGTTAATATCTTGAACTACAATTCCTTTTTTTCCAACTATAGAATAAGCATTTGTTGAATATTCTTTGTTTTTATCTTTTTTAGTAAATTTATTTACTAGAGGTTTAGTTAAGAATATTAATAGGGTAGATGTGATTACAAATATTGAAGTTTGGAGTACATAGTCTCCTGGACAGAAAATACTTACAATCATTGAAATAAGTGCTCCAAGTCCAAACCAAAATACTAAAAATCCTGTTGTAAAAATTTCAGCTATAAAGGCTACCCCTGCAATAATTAACCATATATACCACATAATAAACCTCCTAATATTAATACTAACAATTATAATTATATCATAAATATTGGTAAAAATAAAGTATTTTGGCAAAAAAAGAAAGCACCACGATAGTACATGTGGTGCTTTTGGAACTTTACTTTGCAGTTTTGGCAATTTTCTCGATGAAAATAGGACGATCTAATTTCCAATTTTTAGAGAGACTTGCTACCTGCATTTCGGTCCAGAATGATACTGAACCAAAATTCCTGTACTGATCCCGAGCAGCTTCTAAAAGCTGAGGATTGTTTTTTGATAAGTACTTTATCAGTTCCATAGTCATTCCTCCTTGAGTAATTGATAAAATAATTATACCATATATTTCCAAATTTTGCAAAAAAGTAAAGAGGAGAAGCAAAATTACACTTCTCCTCTTAAGAAAGGGGTATCAATCAGCTGGCTTCCTTGCTAAGACGCTCATATAAGGCATCCTTACAAGTGCGCCAACGGTGGATTTCATCTCCTGCCATGATCACGGAGTCGCAATCCATATAGTTGGATGCGAGAATGGGCTTCGGACCCATTATTTTCTCCAAAGTTTCATCTGAAAGAAATCCAGTATCCCGGAATTCTTTCTTATAGGGGTCAATATCCATCTTTTTGATGAAGTCTACTGAGATGTCTTTCATAAGTTTCTCCTTTCATTTTTTGCGAAAACTAAAAGTTATTATTATTATATAACAAATTTACATAAATGTCAAAAAAGTATAAAATACATCTTTTATTTAATGGAGAAATATGGTAGAATATTAAAGATTAAATAATGTTTTAGGAGGAAAAATGGAAAAAACAGTAGCATTTTATACACTTGGTTGTAAAGTAAATCAATATGAAACAAATGCAATGACAGAGCAATTTATTAAGAAGGGATATTCTATAAAAGAATTTGAAGATAAAGCAGATATATATATTATAAATACATGTACAGTTACAAATATGGCTGATAGAAAATCTAGACAAATGCTTCGTAGAGTTAAAGAAATAAATGAATCTGCACTAATTGTTGCAACAGGTTGTTATGCACAAATTGCTAAAGAAAAACTTTTGGAGATACCTGAAATTGATTTAGTATATGGTGTAAATGAAAAAAATATAATTTCTGATTTAATAGAAGAATATATAGAAAATCACTTAAATAAATCAAGAGTTTCTGATGTAATGAATCAAAAAGATTTTATAGATTTTGGAACAACAACATATACTGAAAAAACAAGAGCAGTTATAAAAGTTCAAGATGGTTGTGATAGATTTTGTACATATTGTATTATTCCTTATGCAAGAGGTCATATAAGAAGTAGAAAAATTGAAAGTGTAGTAGAAGAAGTAAAAGAAATTGCAAAAACAGGAATAAAGGAAATTGTAATTACAGGAATACATGTTGCTTCATATGGAAGAGAATTTGAAGGAAATATTGGACTAATAGATTTATTAGAAGCAATTCATAAGATAGATGGAATAGAAAGAATTAGATTAAGTTCAATAGAACCATTAATTATAACAGAAGACTTTATAACTAGACTAAAAAAATTATATAAGATATGTGATCATTTCCATTTATCACTTCAAAGTGGATGTGATGAAACATTAAAAAGAATGAATAGAAGATATACAACAGAGGAATTTAAAAAATGTACTAATATGTTAAAAGAAGCATATCCAAATGTAGCTTTAACTACAGATGTAATAGTTGGATTCCCAGGTGAGACAGAAGAAGAATTTGAAAAAACATATGAGTTCTTAAAAGATATAGATTTTTATATGATGCACGTTTTCCAATATTCTAAAAGAGAAGGAACAGCAGCTGCTAAAATGCCAAATCAAATAGATAACAAAGTAAAAGAAGAAAGAAGCAAAAAATTAATTGAACTTTCAAAGTCTAATCAAAAAAGACATAATGAAAATTATATAGGAAAAGAAGTAGAAGTTTTATTTGAAGAAAAAGATGGAGAATATATAAAAGGCCATACAACAAATTATATGGTAGTAAAAGTACCTTATGAAAAACTTGAAAACACAATTGTAAAAGTAAAAATTATAGGTGAAGAAAATCTGGAATTAATTGGAAATATTTAGTGCGAAAATAATTGACATTAGAAAAATAATGTGTTATATTAAAGTTAATTCAGAATTTGTCATAAAAAAAGAAGTGTATATGTTTAAACATATACAAAAAAAGGAAAGTAGGCTAGTACTTTCCTTTTTTTTGTCAGTCATTATGTAAGAATCATTTTGAATTTTCTCTTTTGTCATTTAATTTTGCTGTTAGCTCTTTATTTTTGTCTCTTTCTTCCATAAGCATTTGTACTAATAGCAAAATTAAATCAGAATTTGTCATTGCATTCACCACCTTTCTACCTTTAAGTGAAAGGTTATGGTATTATATAAAGTTAAAAATGAAAAATCCATCGAAATTTGTTGATGAAAAAAATAATTTCAAATATTTTGTTAATTCATTGATTTTTAAGCAAATTTGTAATATAATCATGCAAGTTAATAAGAGAAAAAGGAAAGAGGATAAGAAATGGAAAACACAAATTTAAAAGATTTATATATTAATTTCTTTGTAAGTAAAGGTCATGTTCAAATACCATCTGCACCAGTAGTGCCAGAAAATGACCCAAGTGTATTATTTAATACAGCAGGTATGCAACCATTAATTCCATATTTAATGGGACAAAAACACCCATATGGAACAAGATTATGTGATTATCAAAAATGTATAAGAACAAATGACTTAGATGAAATAGGAGATGGAACACATCATACATTTTTTGAGATGCTTGGAAATTGGAGTTTAGGAGATTATTTTAAACAAGAAGCTATAACATGGAGTTTTGAATTCTTAACAACAGTATTAAATATACCAGTTGAAAAACTTGCTGTAACAGTTTTTGCAGGAAATGATTTAATTCCAAAAGATACAGAGGCAATAGAATTATGGAAAAAACTTGGAATAAAAGAAGAAAGAATTGCTCAAACTGTAGAAGATAACTTCTGGATTGCAGGAGATACAGGACCATGTGGATCAGATTCAGAAATGTTTTATTGGAGAAGCAATGAACCAGTACCTGATAAATTTGATCCAGAAGATGATAGATGGGTTGAAATTTGGAATGATGTGTTCATGCAATTTGAAAAACATGAAGATGGAACAATAACAGAACTTCCAAAGAAAAATGTTGATACAGGTATGGGAGTAGAAAGAACAACAGCAATCTTAGAAGGGAAAACTGACAACTATGCATCTTCAATTTGGAAGCCAATTATTAGTTTAATAGAAGAAATAAGTGACCTTCCTTATGAAGGAAACGAAAAATCAATGAGAATTATAGCTGATCATATTAGAACAGCAGTATTTATTTTAGCTGATAATGCAGGAATAAAACCATCAAATACAGATCAAGGTTATATATTAAGAAGGTTAATAAGAAGAGCGATAAGACATGCAAAGAAATTAAATATAGATGTTAATTCTGATTGGGACCAAAGAATTGCAAACAAATTAATTGATATGTATGGAGATTACTATCAAGAAGTAAAAGAAAATAAACAAGTTGTTCTAGAAGGTTTATCAAATGAAAAAGTAAAATTCAATAGAACACTTGAAAAAGGACTAAAAGAATTTGAAAAAATAGTTTCTAATTTAAATGGAGATTTATTAGATAAAGATTTAGCATTTAAATTATATGATACTTATGGATTTCCTATTGAACTTACAGTTGAACTTGCTTTGGAAAAAGGAATTAAAGTTGATGAAGAAGGCTTTAAACAAAAATTCAAAGAACATCAAGAAAAATCTAGAGCTGGATCAGAACAAAAATTTAAGGGTGGACTTGCAGGAAATAGTGAAGTAGAAACTAAATATCATACAGCAACACACTTATTAAATGCAGCTTTAAAAGTAATAGTAGATAAAAATATTCATCAAAGAGGCTCAAACATTACAGTAGAAAGAATGAGATTTGACTTCAACTGTGACCATAAATTAACAGATGAAGAAAAACAAAAAGTTGAAGATTTAGTTAATGAATGGATAAAAGAAGGACTTGATGTAACAGTTACAGAAATGAGTAAAGAAGAAGCGATAGCATCTGGAGCAGAATGTATGTTTATAGAAAAATATCCTGATATTGTTACAGTATATACAATAGGCGATGTCTCAAAGGAATTATGTGGTGGTCCTCATGTAAAAAATACATCAGAACTTGGACATTTTAAAATTAAGAAAGAAGAAGCAAGTAGTGCTGGAGTAAGAAGAATTAAGGCAATACTTGAATAAAAAATAAGGATAAAATTTTAAGGAGAATAAAAAGAAAGAAAATTTAAAAATTTTCTTTCTTTTTATTTTAACATTTTTTAATTTAACAGGTAACTAAATCGTCGACGCAATTTAAAAAGGCGTTAACTACAAAAGGGTCGAAAGAATGTCCAGATTCTTTTTTTATAAAAGAAGTTGCTTCCTTTGTGCTTAGTCTTTTTTTGTAACAACGTTTTGAAGTTAAAGCGTCAAAAACATCAGCAACAGCCATTATTCTAGCAGAAAGAGGTATTTCTTCGCCTTTCAAATGAAGTGGATAACCTGACCCATCCCACTTTTCATGATGATACATGGCAATGTCTTTCGCAATTTGCAGACTAGGGATGAATCTTGAAGTAGGGGATAAATTATCGATAATATTTTGGATAATATCTCCACCATGTATGGTATGTTCTTTCATTTCATAAAATTCCTCTTTTGTAAGCCGATCAGGTTTATTAAGAATAGCATCTGGAGTACTTATCTTTCCAATATCATGAAGCGGAGCTACATAATAAAGTTCATCAATATATTCCTCGGTAAGCTGTTCTTTATAAACTCCTTTTTTTGAAAGTTCATCGGCAATTATTGTTACAAAAGTTGCTGTTCTCCGAGCATGTTCTCCAGTTTCTCCATCTCTATTTTCTACAATATTTATTAGTGTAAATAATAGTGCATGTTGGAGTTGAAACACCTCTGATAGATCTTCGTGTGATAAATCTTTTTTCATAATAGTCCTCCTGAATAAAATGTTGATGATAAATAAACTTAATTTAATTTATTTATAAAAATAAGAGCCAAAAGAAATTATATAATAAGTAAAATGTAATTGTCAACATATTAAAAATTATTAATTGATTTTTATATTAAGATGTAATATAATTTGAAAAATAGGAGGTAAAAACATGGAAGATTGTTTATTTTGTAAAATAATAAAAGGAGAAATTCCTTCAAGTAAGGTATATGAAGATGACGATGTTTTAGCATTTCATGATATAAACCCAGCAGCACCAATTCATATATTAGTAATTCCTAAGAAGCATATTTCAAAACTTACAGATTTAAGTAAAGAAGATGAAGCTTTAATTGGAAAAATATATACTACAATAAATAAAATTGCAGTTCAAGAAGGATTTTCTGAAGATGGATTTAGAGTAATAGCAAATTGCGGAAAAAATGGTGGGCAAGAAGTAATGCATATTCATTTTCATATATTAGGTGGAAGAGAATTAGGACCTAAAATAATACATTAATATAGAAAATATAAGAAAAGTATGGAAAAAACATCCTTTTTATGTTATAATAATAATATATGCAAAAATTATACTAAGGAGGGTGTATTTTTTATGGATGGAAAATATTCAAAAGTATTAACAATATTATTAATAGTAGCGATTGTTGCAATATTATTAATTTTATTGTTTTTAGGGGTTAGAATAATAAGAAACAATGTTGTAAAATCTGATTATGAAGGTGGAGCAGATACATTTATTGAAACTGCAAAAAATAACAATAAAAATAACAACAAAAACACAAATACAAGTACCACAAATTCTGTTAATGAGACAGGTGTAGAACCTGTATTAGGAGTAGAAAATTTACTTGTAAATAATACTATAGTAGATGGAAATAGTTCAGGCAAGAAACAAACATATAAAGGATTTCCTCAAGTTGGGGTAATTGAAATACCAACAACAAAATTAAAATGTCCAATTCTAGAAGATGCAAGTAAATCAGCTATAGAAGTCGCAGTTGCAGTATATGATGGTGTTGGATTAAATAAAGTTGGAAATACAACAATAGTTGGCCATAACTATAGAAACGGTACTTTTTTCTCAGACAATAAAAAGATAGCTGTAGGAGATAAAATATATATTACAGATGAAACAGGAAATAAAGTAACTTATATAGTATATAACACAGTAACTACTTCACCAGAAGATTCATCATACTTTGAAAGAGATACAGAAGGTGCAAGAGAAATTACATTAGACACATGTACAGATGATACTCAAAGTAGATTTTTAGTATTAGCTAAAGAGGAATAATATCTCTGCTAGGAGGTAGATAATATGCAAAAAAAAGGAAATATATTTTTTAACATGATAATAATTATTACCATTATAGCGTTATTGGGAATAGGCGGATATGCTATATATTACTATACAAGTAATTATATGGCTGTAAAAGAAGCAGAGGAAGCAGTTGAAGAATTCGAAAGGAAAGTTATTGTAGTTGCTCTTGAAAATGAAAAAGAACAAGTCAATGAAATAAATGCTAGTGTAGTTGAAGAAAACGAAGAAGAGGAACAACAGCAAGGTTCAAGTTCGAAATCAAGGTCATATTCAACTACATACAGAGGGTACAATATGGTAGGAACGATGCAAATACCGAGAACAGGAATAAAAGTTCCAATTGTAGATAAAGTTACGATAAATTCAATTGCTGCAGCAGTTGGAGTACTATATGGACCAGGACCAAATGAGATAGGAAATACAGTATATGCAGCTCATAACTATAGAAATGGTACATTTTTTTCAAATAACAAAGTGTTAGATATAGGAGATAAAATATATATAACAGATGGTGATGGAGATACGCAAGAATATACGATTAGTAATGTATATGAAACAGATGCTAATGACTTTGCATATGCAACAAGAAACACATTTGGTAAAAGAGAAATTTCATTAACAACTTGTACTCCAAATCCAGATATTAGACTTATTGTTTGGGCAGTTGAAAGTTAGAAAATATAAAATAAAAGAACGACCAACAGGTCGTTTTTTTATTGGAATTGATAGAAAGTAGAACACAGCAAAGGCAACATAAAAATTAAAAAATAATTTGGAAAATCTTTTGACTTTTACCAAAAAATGTAGTATAATATAGTTGTGGTTGAAAAAGAGAATCGAAACCTTTCTTGACACAGAAAAAATCTAATTTGTATAGAAGGGAGCAATAAAAATGTTTAATGTAGGTGATAAAATAGTATATCCTATGCATGGCGCAGGAACAATAGATGCAATTGAGGAAAAAGATATCTTAGGTGAAAAACAAGCATACTATATTATAAAGATGCCAGGTGAAGTTAAAGTTATGGTTCCAACTGCGAAAGCAGAAGAAATTGGAGTTAGAAATATAATCAATAAAGAAAATGCTGGAAAGGTTTTTGAAATATTAGAAGAAAATGAGACAGAAATGTCTAATAACTGGAATAAAAGATATAGAGACAACATGGAAAAAATGAAAAGTGGAGATATTTACGAAGTAGCAGATGTTGTTAGAAATTTAGCTTTTAAACAAAAAGAAAAAGGACTATCTACAGGAGAAAAGAAAATGCTAAATAATGCAAAACAAATTTTAGTCAGTGAACTTGTACTTGCAGAACATGCTTCACAAGATGAAGTTGAAAAACTAATTGATAATAAAATAACAATGTCTTTTGAAGAATATAAAGCTCCTGAAATAGCAGGAAACGAAATAGGAAAAGATATTGTTAAAAAATTTATTCCATTTGATGGTACAGGAACAGATTTATAGAGTATTTTAAGAACGACTTGAAGATTTAAGTCGTTCTTTTATGTAAAAATATTATTTTACATAATATAAAAGAAGGATTTATGTTCCTTTTGTCGAATAATATAACTATGGAAAACTTTGAGGCTTAAAAAATTATTTTGTAGTTATATGTCAAAATATGAAAAAATAAGCGAGAAAGGTAAATCAGAATGGTAAGATATAGTGATGAATTAATAGATGATATTAAAAGTAAAAATGATATTATAGATATTATTTCACAATATGTAACATTAAAAAGAAGTGGTAGAAATTATTTTGGACTTTGTCCATTCCATAACGAGAAATCACCTTCTTTTTCTGTTTCACCAGATAAACAAATTTTTCATTGCTTTGGTTGCAATGTTGGGGGAGATGTATTTAGATTTATAAGTAAGATTGAAAATACTAGCTTCCCAGAAGCAGTAGAAATGTTAGCAGAAAGAGCAGGAATAGAGGTACCAAGTTATGATAGTGACGGAGATTCAGAAATTGCAAAATTAAAATCAAAAGTATATGAAATTAATCAGATAGCATCAGAATTTTATCATGAAAACTTATATAAGCCAACAGCTAAAAAGGCACAGGAATATGTCAAAAAAAGAAAACTTGATAATGCAACATTAAAAAATTTTTTGATAGGATATTCACCATTAAATAATGAATTATATGCAACTCTAAAAGAAAAGGGATTTACGGAAAAAGAGATACTTTCATCAAATCTTGTATACAAAACACAAGATGGAAAATTTATAGACAGATTTAGAGGAAGATTAATGTTCCCTATACAAGATGTACGAAATAGAGTAATTGCATTTGGTGGGAGAGTTCTTATGGAAGAAGAAGAACGTAAGAAACTTGAAGAAAGTGGAAAGAAAACTCCAAAATATATTAACTCACAAGAGGGAATAGTTTATAGCAAAGGTAGAAATTTATATGGTCTAAATGTTGCAAAAAAATATGAAAGCAAAATGAAAAAAATTATAATTGTAGAAGGATATATGGATGCTATATCATTACATCAAAGAGGGATACACAATGTAGTTGCTTCACTAGGTACTGCACTTACAGAAGGACAAGGACATCTACTTAGAAATAACTCTGAACAGGTCATAATTGGTTATGATTCTGATGGAGCAGGACAAGCAGCAACTATGAGAGGATTAGAAATATTACAAAATATGGGATGTGATATTAGAATTCTTCAAATAGAGGGTGCGAAAGATCCGGATGAGTTTGTTATAAAATATGGACCTGAAAGATTTTTAAAATATGTAGATAATTCAATATCATTAGTTGAGTTTAAAATTAAAAATTTGAGAGTAAATCTTGATATAGAACAAGCAAATGACAAAATAAAGTTTTTGAAAGAAATAGCAAATGTTCTAACTAAAATAGACAATGAAATTGAAAAAGAAGTATATATAGAAAAAATTTCATTAGAATATAAAATACCTAAAGAAGCAATTTATGCAGAAATAAGTAAGCTAGAAAATAAAAATGCTGTTTCAAGCAAGAAAGTTCTGGAAAAGGCAAAACCAAAAATTGAAATAAAAGAAAATACTAAAGAATTGGATGATCAAAAACTAAAAAGGGAAAAATTAATAATTTATCTTTTAATTAATTATCCCGAAGAAAGCTTTTTTCGAATATCTAATTCAATTTCATATAGTGATATAAAAGATGAAACGAATAAAAACATTATAAAAAAATTGTATGAAGAATTGGAAAAAGGAAATAGTAATATTAATCACATTTTAAATTGTTTTCAAGATGACGAAAACATTATGAATGAAATATCATGGATAATGGCTTACGATTTTGAAATAACAGAAGTTAGCAAATGTATTGATGATATTATAAATACATACAAAAGAGATAGACTTATTTCAGAAAGAAATGAAATAATTAAAAGTCTAGAAAACGAGAGTTTAAGTACAGAAGAAAGAGAAAACTTAGAAATAGGCTTAAATGAAATAATTATGAGACTTGCAAAAATAAAGTAGGGGGGAATATCAGTGAAAAAAACTGAAAAATCAAAGAAAATAGAAGAAGTTAAGAAAACTAAAACATCAAAAAAAGTAGAAGAAAAAGTTGAAAAAGAAACAAAAACAAAAGCTACTAAAAAAGCAGATAATAAGAAAAAAGAAGAAGTGAAAAAAGAAACTCCTAAGAAAAAAGAAGCAAAAAAAGAAGATGCTAAAGTAGAAAAAGTAAAAAAAGAAAAAGTAGATAAAACTCTAAAAGCAGAAAAAAAGGTAGAAGAAAAATTTGAAAAAGAGACTAAGAAACCTTCAAAAAAAGCTAAAATAGAGGAAAAAGCAAGTGAAGAAGAAACAACTAAGAAAAAAGAAGTAAAAGAGAAGGTAGAAGAAAAGACAGAAGAAACTGTAGAAAATAAAGATAAAGTAAAGGCAATTATAGAAAAAGCAAAGACTAATGGAAAAATTACTTATGGAGAACTTGCAAGTGAATTAGATGAAGAAAATCCAGAGCAAATAGATAAAGTATTTGATGCTTTTGAAGAGTTAGGAGTAGATTTACTAAAAGATGACTTTGATGAACCAAATATCGAAGATCTAGAAGAAATGGAAGAAATCAAGGTTGAAGATATTGATTTAAATGCAACAATGGATGGAGTAAATATTGATGATCCAGTTCGTATGTATTTAAGAGAGATAGGAAAAATACCTCTTCTAACATATGATGAAGAATTAGATTTAGCTCAAAGAGTACTAGATGGAGATGAAGAAGCAAAGCAAAAACTTGCTGAATCAAACTTAAGATTAGTTGTTAGTATTGCTAAAAAGTATGTAGGTAGGGGAATGTTATTCTTAGATTTAATTCAAGAAGGTAATATGGGACTAATCAAAGCAGTAGAAAAATTTGATTATACAAAAGGATTTAAATTTAGTACTTATGCTACATGGTGGATTAGACAAGCAATTACAAGAGCAATTGCTGATCAAGCAAGAACAATTCGTATACCAGTTCACATGGTTGAAACAATAAACAAATTAATTCGTACTTCAAGACATTTACTTCAACAGTTAGGTAGAGAGCCAAGCCCAGAAGAGATAGCAGAAGAAATGGAAATACCAGTTGAAAAAGTAATGGAAATACAAAAAATAGCACAGGATCCAGTATCACTAGAAACCCCAATTGGAGAAGAAGATGATAGCCATTTAGGTGATTTCATTCAAGATGATGATAGCCCAGCACCACAAGATTCAGCAGCATATACACTTCTTAAGGAACAATTAGAAGAAGTAATGGAAACATTAACTCCAAGAGAAGCAAAAGTATTAAAATTAAGATTTGGTTTAGAAGATGGAAAAGCAAGAACTCTTGAAGAAGTTGGTAAGGAATTCATGGTAACTCGTGAAAGAATTCGTCAAATAGAAGCAAAAGCACTTAGAAAATTAAGACACCCATCTCGCTCTAAAAAATTGAAAGATTATATGAACTAAAAAAGAAGATTGAAAAATCTTCTTTTTATATTGCATATAATTTACTAATTACTTGAAAAAAACGATAAAATGTTATATAATATCGCAAATTAAATTGGTTCTTTTATTAATAATTATTAAAAAAGGAGGATACAATAATGAAGATTTTAGTTATTGGAGGCAGTCTTTTCTTAGGACGGGTATTTACAATTGTAGCATGCAAAGAGCATGAACTGACATTAGTAAACAGAGGACAGTTTTCTATGGCACAGTTTGGAGTAAGAGAATTTGTTGCAGACAGATATGACTTAGAAGCAATAAAGAATCTTCCTGAAGAAGAATTCGATATAGTTGTGGATTTTTGTGCATACAACAAACATGATATTGAGTCTTTTGTTAGTTCCTTTAAAGGAAACATTAAAAAGTACATATATATAAGTACTAGTGATGTGTATAAAAGAGGAATTGAAGGCAAAAAGAAAGAAGATACACCTTTAGAGGAAAGAGTATTTGCAGGAGAGACAGGTGCATATATTGCTGGAAAAATTATGCTTGAGAAGGAAATAGTGGATGTATGTAACAACAAAGGGATGAAATATGGTGTTATTAGACCTACTATTATATATGGACCTTACAACTATGCACAAAAAGAATCTGAATATGTAAGGAGAATTTTGAATGGAGAATATATTCCTGTACCATTTGATTCAAAAAGCAAGTTTCAAATGGTTTATGTGAAAGATGTTGCAAATGCTATTTTAGAAACAGCCAAAAGGGAGGAAAATACAGTTTATAATGTATGCCCTGGTGAAATTGCATATGCGGATTTCTTGGAAACTTTGATAAAAGTGGCAGAGGAGTATGAAATTAACTTCAAAACGATGAAGTCTAAAACGATACTTGAAAGAAATGAACTTGCACCTTTTCCTCTTTTAGAAGAAGAAACAGAAATCTATGATGGCAGTAAGATTGTGGAAGAATGTGATTTTACATACACTTCACTTGAAGAGGGAATGAGAAAGACATTTAATGCATTTAAAAACGTGTATTCTGGATAAAAAAAAAGAAGATGTTATAGTATTATTTATGAACTATAGCATCTTCTTCTTTTAATTCATTTATTGCGTTTCTCGTAGCCTCAATTACAAATGCACTAAAAGTTGAATTTTTACCTCTAATAGCATTTTCAACTTCTTCTATTAAATCATTTGGAAATCTAACAGTTCTCTGAGTTGTAGGTGGGATAATTGGAATTTTAAAGTTACTCATAAGAGACCTCCTTAAATTTAATTTAATTCAATTTTATAATAAAAAAGGTAATACGTATGTAATTTATTTGTGTTACAAAAGTAAGACAAATGTAATACATACAAATTAAACTATATTTTGTATTATATAAGTATATAAAAGTAAAATTTGTCAAAATTTGACAAAAATAAAAATAAAGGAGGAATAATATGGGAATAGCATCATTAGTATTAGGAATTATATCTATGATAACTGGATTCGTACCATTTTGTGGTTCTATTGCTTTTTTACCTGCATTAATAGGTTTAATCTTAGGAATTATAGATATCGTAAAGAAAAGCAAATCAAATGAAAAGAAAGGACTTGCAATTGCTGGAACAGTAATGTGCGCAGTTGCAATATTAGTTATTTTCTTCTGGGTATTTGTAGCAGCAGCAGGAAGTGGAGCAAACAATACAAATACAATAACAACATCAGAGTTAGTTTCACAAACAGAACAAGAAACCACTCCTTCTTCTAATCAAGCTGATTATATTGAAGTAGATTATGAAACTCTTTATCAAGAATATCAAGACAATCCAATTGCAGCAGATGCGAAATACAAAGGTAAGAAATTACAATTAACAGGAGATGTAAGTGATATTGATAGAGAAATTGCGGGGAATACTTACATTAATTTTGAAGTAGGATTTTTACAAAATGTAAGATTAACATTTAAAAAATCAGAAGAAAGTAAAGTAGCTCAATTATCAAAAGGACAAACAGTTACAGTTAGAGGAATATGTAAAGGAACATTGATATCTACGACAGTTTCACTAACAGATTGTGAATTAGTAAACTAAATAAAACATAAAAAAACAAAGTATTTAGAGAAAACTCTAAATATTTTTTTTTCAAAGCATTGACAATAAAGTAATTTAAATATATAATACGAACATAAGTTCACAAGTAAAAACATATGTAGTAAAAAATATTATAATAAATGTAATAAGGACTAAATCTGCAAAAAGGAGATGGTTCTTATGAAAAAAGAAATAACTACAAATGAAAAAAAATCAAAAATTATTTATAATAAGGATGGAACATTTAGTAGAGTAAAAATAAATAAAAATATATTTAGTAATAAAAACGAGAGTATACAAAAGAATGTAAATAAAATAATAAAAAAATATATTGGAGAGTATGCATATATAATAGAAAGTGGGCAGAAAATATATTTTGATAAGAATTTAGTTGGCGAATATACTTATTCAAATACGACAAAGAACTTACCTGTTTCCTATAAATTAGCAAAGGGAAGAGCTGCAATCATATTTAAAGAAATAATAAATAATGCTAAAGGAAGAATATGGGAACCAAATAAAAAAGAAAAGCATAAAATCGATGCTTATTATGGTTTTTATAGGTATGTTACTAGATTTTCATTTGAGTATAACGGATTTGAACAAATTTATGAGGGAACAATACTTATACGAAATGATAAAAATGGTAAAAAATATTTATATGATGTTTTAAACATAAAAAAATAGGAAGTAATTTGCTTCTCGTAGTTTCCAACTCAAGAAAGAGTTCAACTATATTTAGAAGTTCAAATTCCTTACCTATTAATAGTATACATTGTTAATATAATAAAGTCAATACTACTACTATAATTGTATGCATAGATTAATAGATTATACATAAAAAAAAGAGTATTTTGAAAAATACTCTCTTTTTGGTAGCGACGGTGGGATTCGAACCTACGACCTGCCGGGTATGAACCGGATGCTCTAGCCAACTGAGCTACATCGCCATATTTATATAAGACAAGTATTATTATAGCCTCATTTTAGCAATTTGTCAATAAAAAAGAACAAATTTTGTAAATTTGTTCTTTTAATATTTATAATTAATGTTCTAAATCATCATGATCTTGTTGATTTTCAATTGAAGCATCTAGACCAGAATAGGAATTGATCAATGAATCTAGATTTTGTTCTTTTTCTTTTAATGTATTTTCTTTTTGATTTGTATTTAAACTTCTTTGATTATGTACGTTAGATGAATTAGTTTTTATATTTTCAAATTCACCAGATGCAATATCTTTTTGACTTTTTGCTAATTCTATTGCAGTTTTAGCTGTATATTCATTAGCTTCATATATCAATGTTTCTAGGTCTTTATCTTCAAATTTTTCATCACCAAAAATAGAAGAAAAATTTTTAAGAAATTCACCTAAGTCTTTAAAATCGTTCTTCAAACTATCCTTTATTGAATTAGTTCTTTCAACTGTTTTACTCATAGTAATCAATTAGTTTAATAACTAATCTTCCTCCTAACATAATCAAATTATAACCTAATATAATACTACCACAAATACTATAAAAAATCAAGTGTTTGGAAAAAATATTTAAGTGCGCAAATCTTTACCATTTAATTTATCATATTCTTTACATTTAATTTTATATTCCATTGCCTGGGTTAAATATCTATAATACATATAGCCTTGTTCATATTGATACATTGGATCAAATGCATTATCAGCAAGATTTGGGTCAAAAGTTTCAAATGGAGTAAATGGGGGATAACCATAAAAATTATTATTATATCCATTGTAATTTGGATTCTTTTCCATAAAATCACTTCTTTCATTTATTTTTTAATTAAATATATGATAAAATAAATTATTTATTCTTTATAAATTTGAATTAAAAATTGGTATTGAGTAAATAAAAATAAAAGTATATATGCTTGCAATAATTCCATGTAAAACTTTTCCTATTAAATATGGTTTTATCGAAATGTTTGCCTTTGAGGTAATACTATAAACTTGAAGTAAAACAGAAAAACCTCCAAAGCCAAGTAGGAAAGATGAAAGTATTATATTATATGCAATATTTTTATATGGAGTATTTGAAATGATATTTAGTCCATTTGTTACTTCTAATAATCCGGATAAAAAGCCAGTTGGAAAATCTAGTTTATTCATACCAAGTAGGTTAAACAATGGAAGAATAAAGGTACTAACAATAGGAAGTATCTTACTTTCATTTAAAATCGAAAGTATTACACTAAATAAAATAACAAAACCACCTATTAAAAGAATAGTTTTTATAGAATCTAGAATAGATTTGGAAAGTATTTCACCTAAATCTGAAAAAGAAATATTTTTAGTATATAAATAAGGTTTACTAGACTTGTATCCTAAGTTCTTATTATTTTTCCAAAATTTAAATAAAAAGCCAACTGTTAAACAAGATAATACATGAGTTATTAAAAGTAAAATACCAATTAAGTTATTTGAAAACATTGAAATACCAACAGTTCCTAAAATAAAAAGAGGTCCGGAATTATTAGTAAAAGCAATTAATCTTTCACTTTCAATATCAGTTAATAAATTTTTTTCTTTTAAATCTGAAACAATTTTTGCACCTGTGGGATAGCCACTAATTATACCCATGATAAGAGGAAAACTTCCAATTCCAGGTACATTAAAAAAAGGTCTCATTATAGGTTCTAAAAGCTTTCCAAATTTATATATGAGAGATGTATGTGATAAAAGATTAGTTGCAATAAAAAAAGGAAGTAGTGATGGTACAATATTATTTGCCCATAAAAGGAGTCCGATTTTGCTTGCATCTAAATTATCTTTAGAGAAGATAACAAGACCAATTGTAAATAAAAGTAATAGAAATGGAATTATATTTTTCTTTATTGATATAAAAAAGTATTTACACATAAAATGCACCTCATCATACTAATATGAAAACAAAAGAAAATTTATGAGACAAATACTTTTATTTTATAAAAAAATATAGTATAATAGTAAAGATAAATAAAATAGGAGATGCTTTTAAAAATGAATTTGCTTATTTCAAAGCTTTCAGAGCTTCCTAAGTTTCAAGAATATATAGGAAATATAAAAGAAAAACAAGGTCCGGTATTAATATCGGGCTTATCTGACGTTGGAAAGATTGAATATATTTGGGCTACAAAGGAGAATATAGATAAGCCTATATGTGTTGTTACATATAACGAGATACAAGCAAGAAAAATAATTGATAATTTAAAATATTTTGCAAAAGATATGGATGATATTTTATACTTCCCTAAAAGAGAAATACTTACTTATGACTATATTACGGAAAGTAAGGATTTACCTTATGAAAGAATAGATGTATTAAACAAAATAGAGAAGAAAAAAGCAAAATTTATAGTGACAACAGTTGAAGCTCTTATGCAAAAAATGATTTCTAAAGAATCATTATATAAAAATAAATTGAATTTTGAAGTAGGAAAACAATACAATTTAGATGAAGTAAGAGAAAAGCTGGTACTACTAGGGTATGAAAGATGTGAACTTGTTGAAAATAAAGGACAGTTTAGTAGTAGAGGAGACATTTTAGATATTGCTATTTCTGAAAGTGAAGGTATTCGTATTGAGTTTTGGGGAGATGAAATAGATTCTATTAGGAAATTTTATATTTCTTCACAACGTTCTTTTGATATGACAAAAAAAGTTGAGATTTTACCTGCTCATGAATTCGTTTTGGAAAAAGATTTGAATGAAATTATAAAAAATATACAAAATGAATCAACAGATTTTGTATTAGATGTGGAAAACAGAATACCAGAAAAACAAAAGTCTGATTATAAAAATAAGATTAATGAAATAAAAGAAAAAGATATAGAAATAATGAATGAAGAAGGATTTATAAGTAAAATAGATAAATACTTTAATTATTTCTATGAAAAGCAAGAGACATTTCTTGATTATCTTGAAAATGATTATTTAATTGTTTATGATGAATTCTCAAAAATAAACCAAAGGGAAGATAGTATTTTAATTGAAAATAGAAATTTAATAAAAACACTTATAGAAAAGGAAAAATACATTCCATGGACAATTCAAAATCTAGAAAAAATAGAATATAAAAATGATAAAAAACAAATAATATATTTGGAAAAACAAGATTTAAGTACAAACAATTTAGCAAACATAAAATTCGTATTTAATTATAGAGATGTTGGGTATCATAAGAGTGAAATTTCTATATTAATTGATGATATAAAAAGAGGATTAAAAAACAAAAAACAAATAGTTATTTTATCAGGAAATAAAGAAGAGACTGATAAATTTGCAAACTTATTACAAAACGAAGAAATAAGTTACGTTATTCAAGATTTAAATAATAGTTTAATTCAGGAAGTTCCTAGTAATGCAGTAATACTTTCAAATGGAAGGTTAAGCCAGGGATTTGAATGTTATGACTTAAATTTAATAGTGATAACAGGAGAAGAACTATTTTCAGGAACAAGTACAAAGAAAAGAAGAAAGTTAAGTCAAAGCTTTAAAGAGGGTGAAAAAGTTGTATTTGCAGACTTAGAAGCAGGAGACTACATTGTTCATAAAACACATGGAATAGGACAATTTATTGGAGTAAATACTTTAAAAGCAGATGGAATAATAAAAGACTATTTAAAACTTCGTTATAGAAATGATGATATTTTGTATATTCCTACTAACGATTTAGACAACATTAGAAAATATATTGGAGGAGGAGAAGCGGCTCCAAAGATAAATAAACTAGGTGGTAAAGAGTGGGAAACAACAAAAGAAAAGGTTAGAAATAACTTAAGAGAAGTTGCAAAAGATTTAATTGAACTTTATGCTAAAAGACAAAAAATTAGAGGTTATGCTTTTTCAAAAGATACAGATTTCCAAAAACAATTTGAAGATAGTTTTGAATATAATGAAACAGAAGATCAGCTTCGTTCTATAGAAGAAACAAAAAAAGATATGGAACAAGAAAAACCAATGGATAGACTTCTATGTGGTGATGTTGGGTATGGTAAAACAGAAATAGCAATAAGGGCAGCATTTAAAGCAGTAATGGATCATAAACAAGTTGCATATTTAGTTCCAACAACAATACTTGCAGATCAACAATATGAAACATTTAAGGCAAGAATGGAAGACTTTGCTGTAAAAGTAGAATTATTAAATAGGTTTAGAACTAAAAAAGAACAGGAAGATATTATAAAAAAATTAAAACTTGGTGAAATTGATATTGTAATTGGTACACATAGACTACTTAGCCAAGATGTTGAATTTAAAGACTTAGGACTTCTTATAATAGATGAAGAGCATAGATTTGGGGTAAAAGACAAAGAAAAAATAAAAAAATACAAAGCAAGTGTGGATGTACTTACAATGACTGCAACACCTATACCTAGAACACTTCACATGTCTATTGTTGGTGTTAGAGATATGTCTGTATTATATGAACCACCACAAAATAGAAGACCGGTTCAAACTTATGTACTTGAATATGATGAAGAAGTCATTAGAGAAGCAATAACAAAAGAACTTGAAAGAAAAGGGCAAGTATTCTATTTATTTAATAGAGTAGATGGGATAGAAAAGAAAGCGTTAGAAATTGAAAATTTAGTGCCAGAAGCAAGAGTTGCATTTGCTCATGGACAAATGAGTGGAAATGAACTTGAAGAAATAATGATGGATTTTATAAATGGAAAAACAGATGTTATAGTATGTACAACAATATTAGAATCTGGAATTGATATTCCAAATGCAAATACAATTATAGTTGAAAATGCAGATAGATTAGGATTAGCACAATTATATCAAGTAAGAGGTAGAGTTGGAAGATCAGATAAACAAGCCTATGCATATATTACTTACAAAAGAGATAAAATGCTTACAGAAGTTGCTGATAAAAGATTAAAAGCAATAAAAGAATTTACAGAGTTTGGTTCAGGCTTTAAAATTGCTATGAGAGACTTAGAGATAAGAGGTGCTGGAAGCTTGCTTGGAGAAATGCAATCAGGTCATATGGAACAAGTTGGATATGATACATACTGCAAACTACTAGATGAAGTATTAAAACAAATGCAAGGAATTGAAGTAGTAGAAGAAAAAGATATTCAAATTGATTTACCTGTATCAAGCTATATTCCAGAAAACTATATAAAAAATGGAAGTCAAAAGATAGAAATATACCAAGATATTGCACTTTGTAGAACAGAAGAAGATATTCAAAATGTTACAGATGAAATAATTGATAGATATGGTGAAATTCCAAAAGAAGCATTAAATCTTCTTGAGATTGCAAGAATAAAAAATTTAGCTAGAGAAGTTAATGTTATAAAAATGGCACAAAAAATGGATGGTATAGTATTTTTATTTGATAAAGATAAATTTGATATTGAAATAGTTAAGAAACTAGTTCTAAGATATGGAAGTAAAGTTCATTTTTCAAAAGGAATAGAACCATATATTACTTACAAAATTAAGAAAGATTCAGATAGGATATTTTTAGATGAAATAAAAAATTTCTTAAATGAATGTAAATTAAATAAAGGGGAAGAGTAATGCAAGTTATTACAAGTAAAGATAATGAAATTATTAAAAACATAAAGAAACTTAAAGATAAGAAATATAGAGATGAGGAAAATAAATTCATTGTAGAAGGAATAAAAATGGTTAAAGAAGCCATCATAGAAAATGCAAAAATAGATAAAATAGTTGTATGTGAAGATTGTGTTAATGATGGAACGATTGAAAAAGAACTTTTATATGAGATTGCTAAATACAACTGTATTTATGTATCTGAAAAAGTATTTGATAGTATTACAGATGTAAATAATCCTCAAGGAATTTTAGCTGTAATAAATAAAAATAATGAAGAAACTATTTCATATGATGAAGATGTAATACTTGTACTAGATGGAATTCAAGACCCTGGAAATTTAGGAACAATTATAAGAACATTGGATAGTGTAAATTTAAAGCAAATTGTATTATCTGAAAATACAGCAGATCCATATAATCCAAAAGTGGTTCGTTCTACTATGGGAGCAATATATAGAGTAAATCTTATAAGGAGTAAAAACATAATTGAAACTTTGAAGGAAATCAAGAAAAATAAGTACCAAATTGCAGTTACATCACTAGATACAGATAAAAGTATATATGATGTAGACTTTAGTAAAAAAGTAATAGTAATTGGAAATGAAGCAAATGGTGTTTCAAAAGAAGTACAAGATTTATCAGAAGTAAAAATGAAAATACCAATGCTAGGTAAAACAGAGAGCTTAAATGCTGCGGTAGCTACAGGAATTATCTTATACGAATATGTTAGAAGAAAATAAAAAGAAAAAAAGAGTTCAAAAATTGAACTCTTTTTATTATCTCATTAAATATGAAAATATAATTGAACTTAATTTTAGACTATCATGTCTTATTGTTCCATCAGCAGTTGTAAGTAAATCATCTTCTAATAATTCATAGTTTTTACCTATAATATTTTGATAATCTATTTCAACTGGAGATTTGTATTCTTCATCAGCATACTTATCTAATATTTCTTGATCTAGTTTTGAGTTAGTGGCTATAACAACATCAATTTCATCTTTTCCAAGATAATTTTCAATTGCATTAACATGGTCATTAACTGTAAAGTTATCTGTTTCGCCAGGTTGTGTCATTGCATTACAAATATACATTACATTTGCTTTTGATTTTTTTATTGCATCAACAACGTCAGGACAAATCAAATGTGGCATAAGGCTAGTATATAAACTACCCATACTAAGTATTATTAAATCTGCTTCTGCTATTTTCTCAAAAACTTCAGGACAAACATGAGGATTTTCTTTATAGAAAATTCTTTTATATTGTTTATTTGCCTGAGGAATACTTTCTTCACCTTCTATTATTTCACCATCAACAGTTTCACCCATTAAAGTTAATGAGTCTTCTGAAAGAGGTAAAACAGTGTGCTCAACATGAAGTAATTTACTCATATATTCAATACTTGTTTTAAAACTATTTGTTTCTTTAAGTAGGGAAGTAAGAAGTAAATTTCCAAGTGCATGACCATTTAAATCGCTATATGTAGATAATCTATATTCCATAATATCTTTTATCTCATCAGGAAGAGTAGATAAACTACTTAATACGTGTCTAACATCTCCAACTGCTGGAGTTGAAAATTCTTTTCTAAGTCTTCCTGTACTACTACCATTATCAGAAACAGTGATAACAGCAGTTATATCAATTGGAAAATACTTTAATCCTCTAAGTACGCTAGAAGTACCAGTACCTCCACCTAAAATTACAATTTTCTTTCTTTTCATAAAATGTATTCCTCCTATAACATTTATATGTTTACAGCGTAATTATATAATATTATTTTAAAATTGTTTATATTTTTATTGAAAAAAATTTTTAGAAATGATATAATGCAAACATAAGTTCATATGCAAAATTATTTGTAGTTTAAAATGTAGTAATAAAATGTAGTAAGAACTAATCTTTATAAAGGAGGAGTTCTTATGGAAGAAGAGAACAAATTAATTTCATTTGAAAACGAAGGATTAAAATTAGAAGTTAGCATGAAAGATGAGACTGTATGGCTAACTTCTAATCAAATGTCAAATTTATTTGGCAAAAACCAAAATACTATTAATGAGCACATTAATAACATATTTAAAGAAGGAGAATTGGATGAAAAAACTTCTACCGGAATTTCCGGTAAAAGTACCGGAGGAAGAAAACCAAAAATATATAATCTAGATGTTATAATATCTGTTGGTTATAGAGTTAAATCAAAAAATGGTATAATATTCAGAAAATGGGCTAACAAAGTATTAAAAGATTACTTAATACAAGGATATGCAATAAATCAAAAGAGGCTAGAATATTTAGAAAAAACAATAAAACTAATAGATATTGCAAACAGAATGGATGAACGCTTAGAAGCCAGCGATGCAAAAGAAGTATTAAAAGTTATAGGAAAATATACCAAAGCATTAGACTTATTAGATGATTATGACCATAGAACTGTAAAGAAAATAAAAGGTAATATTGATGATAGAAAAATAGAATATGATGAATGTCTAAACATAATAAATACACTTAGATTTAATGAAGAGAGTAAATTATTTGCAGTTGAAAGGGACATGGGACTAAAATCTATAATAGGCAATATTTACCAAACTTTTGGAAAAGAGGATTTATATAAAAGTGTTGAAGAAAAGGCTGCTAATTTTTTATATTTAATAGTGAAAAATCATGTTTTTGTAGATGGAAATAAAAGAATAGCTGCAACGATGTTTATATATTTTCTGAATTTTTATAGCATATTATATAAAGATGGAAGACAAGTAATAGATAATAACACACTTACAGCATTGACTCTTTTAATAGCAGAGTCGAATCCTAAAGAAAAAGAGATATTAGTAGATTTAGTTACTAATTTTCTTAGTAATTAGAAATATTTATTATATATACATACAAACTACTAGACATTCGGCAAATAAAGGACTATAATATAGAAGATATAATTTAAGAGAGGTGACAGAATTTATGAATAATGAATACAGAAATCATACATGCGGAGAATTAAATATTAAAAATGTAGGAGAAGAGGTTAGACTTGCAGGTTGGGTACAAAGAATTAGAAATCTAGGGTCAATGAAGTTTATTGATTTAAGAGATGAAGATGGAATTACTCAAATTGTTTTAAATGATAACGAAGAATTAAATAAAGTTGCAGATGAATTAGTAACAGAATGTGTTATATCAGTCAAGGGAAATGTATTAGAACGTTCAAACAAGAATATGAAAATTCCTACTGGTGAAATAGAAATTGAAGCAAAAGAAATAACTATATTAGGTAAATGTAAAAATGTTTTACCTTTTGAAGTTAATTCAGAAAAAGCAGATATATCTCAAGTAAAAGAAGATTTAAGATTAGAATATAGATTCTTAGATTTAAGAAATGATACATTACACAAAAATATTTTATTACGTTCAAAAGTATTAAAATTCTTAAGAGATAAAATGGATGAGATGGGATTTGCAGAAATACAAACACCAATACTTGCAAATTCATCACCAGAAGGAGCAAGAGACTTTTTAGTACCAAGTAGATTACACCCAGGTGAATTTTATGCACTTCCACAAGCACCACAACAATTTAAACAATTACTTATGGTATCAGGATTTAATAAATATTTCCAAATAGCACCATGTTTTAGAGATGAGGATCCACGTGCAGATAGAGCACCAGGAGAATTTTACCAACTAGACTTTGAAATGGCTTTTTCAACACAAGAAGAAGTATTAGGAGTATTAGAAGAAATATTTGTATCAACATTTAAACATTTTACAAACTGGAAAGTAGATGAAGCACCATTTATAAGAATTCCTTATAAAGAAGCTATGGAAAAATATGGCTCAGATAAACCAGACCTAAGAAATCCACTTATTATACAAGATGTTAGTGAATTATTTAAGGAATCTGAATTTATGGCATTTAAAGGAAAAATAGTAAAAGCAATTGTTGTAAAAAATGGGGCAGAACAAGGAAGAAAATTCTTTGATTCAATGACTGATTTTGCAAAAGTAGAAGTTGGAGCAGAAGGACTTGGATGGGTTAAAATCACAGATGAAGGTTATACTGGAGGAATTGCAAAATTTGTTACAGAAGATGTACAAAAAGGACTAGGAGAAATTGGAGCAACATTAGGAGATAGCATATTCTTTATGGCAAGTGATAAACTAGAGACAGTTCAAAAAATTGCAGGAGCAATAAGAATTGAACTTGGAAATAGATTAGATTTACTTGAAAAAGATACATATAGATTCTGCTTTATAGTAGATTTCCCAATGTATGAATTTAATGAAGAAGAAGGAAAAGTTGATTTCAACCATAACCCATTCTCAATGCCTCAAGGTGGATTAGAAGCACTAAATACAAAAGATCCATTAGATATATATGCATTCCAATATGATGCAGTATGTAATGGATATGAAATGGCATCTGGAGGAGTTAGAAATCATAATCCTGAAATAATGGTTAAAGCATTTGAAATTGCAGGATATGATGAAAAAGAAGTTGAGACGAGATTTGGAGCATTATATAATGCATTCCAATACGGTACTCCACCACATGCAGGTGCTGCTCCTGGAGTAGATAGAATGATAATGTTACTTACAAACAATCCTAATATTAGAGAAGTAATAGCATTCCCTAAAAATAAAAAAGCAAGAGATGTTTTAATGAATGCACCAAGTAAAGTAACGGATATTCAATTAAAAGAAGATCATATAAAAATAGTAGAAGAGTAATATAAGAAGCTATGCAAAAAATGCATAGCTTCTATTCTATTCAAGATTTTCGTCAGGAATGTAAATATACTCATCCTCAAATGGCAGGAATCCTTCCATAAAAGGATATTCTCCAAAGATATTTATTAAATCTCCAAGAGGCAACCGAACTTCTTTGGTTTCTAAGTTTAGTTTTTCTCCAAAATATTTTTTTACTTCTTCTAGAGAACGATTACAACATAGCATATTTAATCCTTCGTCTGTAAGTTTGACAATTACTTCATTGCCAATAAAAATTTTTTTACAGTTTTCCATATTCATGATAAAACCTCCTTTTGCTAATATAAAATAGTAACAACACTATTATAATATAAATAAAAAAAAAATCAACAAGAAAGCCATGCAATAAAATTACACGGCTTTTTCTTTTAACTTACTTTTTTGGGGGAAGATAAATACAATTTCCATCAAAAGGGATAAAGTCATCGATGAAAATATCATCACCAAAAACGTTGATTAAATCAGCTAAGGTAGAACGAAACTCCTTAATTTCAATATCCAATTTATCTCCCAAAAGTTCTTTTAAGTCTTTTAGATTATCCCTTTTATAAAAATAAAAAAGGGATTCAATTCCAGACTCTGTTAGTTTGACAATAACCTCATCAGAAAGGTTAATCCGTTGGTTGCTTTTCATAGTCATGATAAAGTCCTCCATATGTAAATTAATTAGTGACGAGAAATAGTATAACATAAATAAAAATATAAATCAAGTAAGATAAATAAAAAAACAAACAAATTTTCGAAAATATATTGACTATGTAATTTGAAGATGATAGAATAAGCACATAATATATAAAGAAGAGGTGATTTTTATGCAAAATATTGCTAAAGATAACCAAATCGAAGAAATAAAAGTACTATTAAATGAAATAATAAAAGGAGAGGAAGAGTTATCTGAATCTACACAAAAGAATTTTGAAGTAATTTTTAAGAAACTAATGAAAATGCAAGAGTATAATGAAATTGCAGATATGACAAACCAAGTATTTGAAATGAGATTATCCAACATAGAGGATTTCTTATTTGTACTTGAACAATACATAAGGAATAAAAGAAATGAATAAATGATACAGCAATTATTTGAGTAAGACAACTATTAGTTGTTTTACTCAAATAGGTTAATTAGAAAGTAAAGAATTATAGATTAATTCCTAAAAATGTGTTATAATATTTATTGATATGGAGGTATTTGATTATGAAAGAGTTAATATTAGAAGTAGCTAATACAATGCCAGAAAATGTTACAATAGATGATTTTTTAGAAGCACTTTTTCTAAGGATTAAAGTAGAAAATGCAATAGATGATATTGAAAATAATAAAGTATATACATCGGAGGAATTAAAGAAGGAGTTGTTATAGTGAAAATAGTTTGGACTAAAAGTGCAAAAGAGGACTTAGCCAACTATAGAAATGAATCCAAAATCTTAGATGTAGAAAAATATATTGAAAAGCTAATAGATTATGTGGATGAATTAGAAAGTCATCCAAGATTAGGAAAAAAATTATTTAATATAAGAGATAAAGAAATAAGACAATTAATATATAAAATGCATAAAATTTTATATATTGTAGAAGATGAGAAGATAATGATTTTAGTTGTGGTACATGTACATAGAGATATGAATTTTATAGTTAAATTTTTAAAACAACAGTTACTTAATTAAAATAAAAAGTCATTCGTAGGAATGACTTTTTACTTTTTATATAAAATTCTATTGATAAAATATGAAAATAAAGATAAAATAACAAAAAGAAAAAATAAGAAAAAATAAAAACAAATAAATAGATAGGTGAAATATATGAAAAGAAATATAAGATTTTATTTTGCATTTTATTTAGCAAAATTATCAATAGTAGCATTAAAAACAATTAGAAGAGATGCATCACAATTTCCAGGAAAAATGGCAATTACATTATGTCCTAATTTTTTAGATCAAATAGGAAAACCGGAAAAGATAATTGCAGTTACAGGAACAAATGGAAAAACTACTTGTTGTAATATGATAGAAGATTGTTTAAGAGCAAATGGATATGATTTTATGGACAACCAGTTAGGCTCAAATACAAATTCAGGAATAGCATCAACATTTATAAAAGGTGCAAAACTATCTGGAAATTCTAAAAAGAATTTAGCAGTATTTGAAATAGATGAAAGAAGTTCTATAAGAATATTTCCATATGTTAAACCAACATATTTAGTATGTACAAACTTATTTAGAGATTCTCTTATGAGAAATGCACATACAGAATTTATTTCAAATATGCTTACAAACAATATTCCTAAAGAAACAAAATTAATTTTAAATGGTGATGATTTAATAGTATCAAATTTAGCACCATCAAATGATAGAGTATATTTTGGAATAGATAGATTACCTACAGACACAGATACTTGTGAAAATATAGCAAGAGATATTATAGTTTGTCCAAAATGTGATAGTAAACTTGTATATGATTTTGTAAGATACAACCATATTGGTAGAGCACACTGTTCAAAATGTGATTTTAAATCACCTGAAATAGATTATGAATTAACAAAACTTGATTTAGATAATAAAGTTATGATAATAAAACATAATGGGGAAGAAGAACAATATGATTTAATAAATAATAATATTATAAATGTTTATAATATGCTTGCAACAATAACAGTACTTAAAGAATTTGGATTAAGTAAAGAACAAATAAATCCAATATTAAAGAAACAAAAAATAGTAGATACAAGATATAGTAAAGAAACAGTAAATGGAATAGAAGTAGTAACACAACTTTCGAAAGGAATGAATCCAATCGCATGCTCAAGAGCTTTTGATTATTTAAGAAAAGAAAGTGGAAATAAAGCAGCATTTATTTTACTAGATGATTTACATGATGCGGCAAATGGATCAGAAAATATTGCTTGGCACTATGATACAGATTATGAATTTTTAAGAGATGAATCTATAAAACAAATATTAATAGCAGGAGCTAGATATTTAGATACAAAAATAAGACTTGAAATGGCTGATATTCCAATGGAAAAAGTCGTATCTCAAAGAGATGAATTATCTTTAATTGATAGTTTAAAATTAGATGGAATTGATAAAGTATTTATTTTACATGACTTATATGCTATGGATTTAAAAAATAAACTAAAAGAAAAGGTTATTGAAAAAATCGAAGAAGAGGGAAGGAATAAATAATGGAGGAAAATTTAAAAATAGAGATTCTATTTCCTGAATTTTGTAACTTATATGGAGATATAAGTAATATGAAATATTTAAAAAAATGTTTACCAAAAGCAAACTATATAGAAACTGCATTTGACGAAGAACCAACATTTGTAAAAGAAAAAGTTAATTTTATTTATTTAGGGCCAATGACTGAAAATATGCAAGAAAAAGTAATAAAAAAATTAATGCCATATAAAGAAAGAATAGAAGAGCTAATTAATGATAATGTAATATTTTTAATTACAGGAAATGCAATTGAGATTTTTGGTAAATATATAGAAAATGAAGATGGAAGTAAAATAGATGCACTTGGAATATTTGATATATATGCTAAAAGAGATATGCTTCACAGAGATAATAGTATGTTTATTGGAACATGGGAAGGTGTTGAAGTAGTTGGATTCAAGAGTTTATTTACATTTGCATATGGAAATAATGATGAAAACTATTTTGCTAAAGTAGAAAAAGGATTTGGACTAAATAAAGAATCAAAATTAGAAGGAATATGTAAAAATAACTTTATAGCAACTTATTTAATTGGACCAATTTTGATTTTAAATCCTGATTTAACAAAAAAATTAATAGAAAAAATGGGTATAAATGATCCAAAAATTGCATTTGAACAAGATTTAATTAATGCATATAATCAAAGAATAAAAGAGTTTAGAAGTCTTTAAAATAAAGGGAAAGAGATGATTTTGAATCATCTCTTTTATTATGTAAAAATATAAAATATTACAAAAATATTACAAAAGTATTGCAATTATATTATCACTATGTTACAATTATATTATAATCAAAAGAGAAGGTGGAAAACATGGAACTAATGACAATAATATTTTTATTAATATTTGTAATAGTTGGGTTAGCTTTATATTTAGTTGCTCAGCTTAAATTAGCAGGTATAAATGTAAAAGATTTTTGGAGCTTCATAGAAGCAAACCAAATGTTAGATAAATTATATGCTTTTTCAAAAAGATATGAGCATATGAGTCCACAAGAACAAGTAATATTCTTGATGGAAGCAGAAAAAGTATTTAATGCATTTGATAAAGTACCAAAATTAATTTGGGAAGAAGAATATGAAAAATATATGGATGTTCTTAATACATACAGAAGTATAAAAGTATTAAGATGGGCATCTAATTAAAATAGTTAAACATAAAAACTCTAATATATTAAAAACAATCTAGAAATTAATTTCTAGGTTGTTTTTTTGTGTAATTTTAAAAACAGTTTATTCGAATAAAAAAAATAATTGTTAATATAATAAAAATAAAAGGAGTATGCAAATGAAAATTAGATATTTTGATCATGCTGCAACTACATATGTGAAACTAGAAGTATTAAAAGAAATGCTACCATATTTTAGATTAAATTATGGAAATCCTTCTTCATTGTATAGCATAGGAAGAAAAAGCAAAAAAGCAATAGATATTGCAAGAAAAAGAGTAGCTGAAGCAATAAATGCAAAAACAAAAGAAATATATTTTACATCTTGTGGAAGTGAAAGTGATAATTTAGCAATAAAAGGAGTAGCATATGCAAATAAAAATAAAGGAAAACATA
Source organism: Clostridia bacterium (assembly GCA_017934475.1). GTDB lineage: Bacteria > Bacillota > Clostridia > TANB77 > CAG-508 > UMGS1663. The sequence continues at coordinate 36,858 of JAGBJN010000011.1, forward strand.
TAATAACAAGCAAAATAGAACATCCAGCAGTTTTAAATACATGTAAAAGACTTGAAGAAGAAGGCTTTGAAATAACTTATTTAAATGTAGATTGTAAAGGAAGAATAAGTATAGAAGAATTAGAAAATGCAATAAAAGAAGATACAATTCTAATTACTATAATGTTTGCAAATAACGAAATAGGAACAATAGAACCAATAGAGGAGATAGGTAAAATTGCAAAAAAACATAATATTATATTTCATACAGATTGTGTTCAGGCAATTGGAAATGTAAAAATAGATGTGAAAAAGTTTAATATAGATTTACTTTCAATATCTGCACATAAATTTTATGGACCAAAAGGTGTAGGAGTATTATATGTAAAAGAAAGTATTAATTTTCAAAAACTACAAGATGGAGGGCATCAAGAAAAAGATAAAAGAGCAGGAACAGAAAATGTTGCAGGAATTGTTGGAATAGGAAAAGCAATAGAATTAGCAAATTTGAATTTGGAAAGATACAATAAGAAATTAACTTTTTTAAAAGATTATTGTATAAATCAAATTGAAAAAAATTTCAAAAATGTAAAATTAAATGGATCAAAAATAAATAGATTACCAGGAAATATTAATTATTCATTTTCTAAAATAAATGGGGAAGAATTATTATTAAAACTAGATGAATATGGTATATGTGTATCAAGTGGAAGTGCATGCAGTTCTGGAAATGATAGTCCCTCACATGTTCTAAAAGCAATTGGAGTAAAAGAAGAATATATAAATGGAACAATTAGAATTACTTTGGGAGAGGAAAATACAAAACAAGATGTTGATTTTTTAATAAGATGTTTAAAAGAGATAATACCAAAAATAAGTAAATAAAAATACAAATACATTGAATAGAAAAAATACAAAATCACATACTAAAATAAGAACAAAAAAGGAAGGATGGATGTAATATGAAATTTATAAAAGGTATGATAATGGGAACTATTTTATCTGCAGGAGCAATGTATATGTATAGTGAAATGCCAAGAAGTAATAAAAAGCAAATAATGAAAACAGGAAAAAAATTAGCAAAAAAAATAGGTATAATGTAATTAAGAAGGAAGTAGGAGAAATCCTATTTCCTTCAATTTTTAACTTAACTACTCACAACAACTTTCTTCGCTTCTTGGTTCAGGCTTACAACTTTCTTTTTTACAATCAAGTTTTACACCTTTTAAACATTTTCCTTCTCTTTTGCATTCAGTGCAAACTTTACAATGTTTTACATTATTTTTCCAAATTTGAATAGCATAGAACTTATCTTCGCATAAAGGACCAAAAACAAATTCACCATCTTTATCAGTAAGAGTATGAGAAACAGGTCTTCTTTCTTCTTTACCACATTCACATACAATTTCAATTAATTTAACAACAGCGTCTTCAACAGGATCGCCATAACAATCTTTAATAATACCATATATAACATTTCTATTATCTTTTGGAAGTGTTATATCTAAATCGTATTGTTTTCCACCTGCAATAACACCGTCTACATCTAAAACAGGGCATACATTTTTATCGTATTCCATAAAAATACCTCTTTCCTTATTAATATAAAGCACATCGCTTTAATATATACTATGAAGAATAAAGGTAAAAAGTGATGAAATATAGTAGAAAATGTAATAGGTTTTATAAACTTAATAATCATAAATATTGTAATTATTTAATATTTATGATATAAATAATTAAGTAATTACAAGCGAAAGGAGATACATAGAGATTTTATGGATAAATCACTAGAGTATATTGAATATAGAAAAAAATATAATACATTTTATTATAATAGTTATTCTGTAACAGAAGACAATGAAGCAATATATTTAGAATTTGAATTTGAGATAAAAGATTTAACTACATTTCATCCAAAATTAAAAATTCTAAAAAAAGATATGAAATTTAAAGATATAAATAGTAAATATTCAAAAAATATGGTATTTCATATTGGTTTAATAGAATTAATAAGCTACTGGAAAGTTACATGTAGTCCAAATGTTGTCATAAAATGTGGAAAAATAGATGAAGAACAAATTGAATGGTGGAAAAAACTTTATTTTTATGGACTTGGAGAATTATTCTATACAAATAATATAAAGACAAATATTCAAGAATTTATGAATATAGAATGTGAAGAAAGTGCAGAAAAGATAGTGTATGACAAAATAGAAGATGAATCAGATGGATATATAGTTCCAATAGGTGGAGGAAAAGACTCAGTTGTAACTTTAGAAACATTAAAGATAGACAAGAAAAAAGACTATTGTTTAATAATAAATCCAAAGCCAGTTACTTTAGGATGTGCTGAAATTGCTGGATTAGAAAATAATAATATAATAGAAATCTATAGAACAATAGATCAAAAATTAATAGAATTAAATGCCAAAGGATTTATAAATGGCCATACACCATTTTCAGCAATGCTTGCATTTGTCTCATATTTTGTAGCATATTTACTTGGAAAAAAATATATAGCACTTTCAAATGAAAATAGTGCAAATGAATCAAATGTAGTAGGGGAAAAAGTAAATCATCAATATTCAAAAAGTTTCGAGTTTGAGTGTGATTTTTTAAATTATTCTAATAAATATTTAAAAACACCTGTAAAATATTTTAGTTTTTTAAGACCATTAAACGAATTACAAATAGCAAAAATATTTTCAAAACATGAAAAATATCATACAACATTTAAAAGTTGTAATGTTGGAAGTAAAACACTTCCATGGAAATGGTGCTGTAATTGTGCAAAATGTTTATTTGCATATATTATACTTAGCCCATTTTTATATAAAGAAAAAATAGTAAATATTTTTGGAGAAGATATGTATCAAAATGAAAGTTTATTAAATACATTTATTGAGCTTACAGGCAATGGGGATAATAAACCATTTGATTGTGTAGGTACATATGAAGAAGTAAATTTTGCTATTAGTAAAACAATAGAAAATATAGAAAAAGAAAATAGAGAATTGCCATATTTATTAAAATATTATAAAAATACATTTAAACTTGTAGATACAAGTGTGGATATCACAAAACTATATAATGAAGAAAACAATTTAACAGAAGAACAAAATGAATTGCTAAGAAAAGAGGTTTTATAATAGTGATACAAGATTTAGTAAATTATTTTAAAGGTAAAAAAATACTAATATTAGGGTTTGGAAGAGAAGGACAGTCAACATATAAAGTAATTAGAGAATATTTACCAGAGCAAAAAATATTTATTGCAGATTTAAAAGAGAATTTTGAAATTAATTTTGAAATTCTTAAAGAAGAAAAAAATGCAGAATATATAAGTGGAAAAGGTTATTTAGATAATTTAAATAATTATGATATTATAATGAAGTCACCAGGAATTTCATTTGTGGGAGTTGAAGTTGATAAAGAAAAAATCAAATCACAGCTAGAACTATTACTAGAATTTTTTAATATATTTACAATTGGGGTAACTGGAACAAAAGGTAAAAGTACGACTAGTTCATTAATTTATAAAGTACTAAAAGACCAAAATATTGATACAATGCTTCTTGGAAATATAGGAATACCAGTATTTGATTTTATTGATGATATAAAAGAAAATCAAAAAATAGTATTAGAGATGTCATCACATCAACTTGAGTTTATGAAGAATTCTCCAAATATCTCAATACTTACAAATATATTTCCAGAACATTTAGATCATTATGAATCATTTGAAAAATACGCAGAAGCAAAATGCAACATATTTAAATATCAAAAAGAAGAAGATTCGTTTATATATAATATAGATAATGAGAATTCTGTAAATTTTGTTAAAGATGTAAAATCTAATAAGTATACAGTAAGTTTAAGAGATAGTGAAGCAGATGTTTATTTAAAAGATGGTAAAGTATATTTTGAAAATGAAGTAATATATAGTAAAGATGAACCAAGAAAATTACTTGGAGATTATAATTTAAACAATATAATGTATGTTTTAGTAGTTTCAAAAATACTAAATTTAGATTTAAATAAAACAATAAAAAGTATAAGTGAGTTTGAAACACTTCCTCATAGACTAGAATTTGTCGGAAAATATAATGATATTTCATATTACGATAATTCAATTGCAACAATTCCGGCAGCAACAATAGAAGCAGTAAAAGCTTTGAAAAGTGTTGATACATTAATTATAGGTGGAATGGATAGAGGAGTGGACTATACAGATTTAATAAACTTTTTAAATAAAAGTGTTGTTAGAAATATAATTTGTATGCCAATAACAGGACATGATATAGCAAAAAAAATAACAAATCAAAATACATATAATGTAGAAAACTTATTTGATGCAGTAAAAATAGCAAAAGAAGTAACAAAAAAAGAAGGAATATGTTTGCTTTCACCAGCAGCTGCTAGTTATGGATTTTTCAAAAACTTTGAAGAAAGAGGAGATATGTTCCAAAAATATGTTAAGGAATAAAAAAATAAAATAATAAAAAAATAAATCCCTATAGATAAGCATAAGATTAAATAACTTATCTATGGGGGTTTTTATATGTTTTTTATTTTTAATAAATCTAAAATTTGTTCATATTTAGTATCAGTGGGAACTGTAGCAGTTTTACTAGTTATGGGATTTTATATATCAGAAAATAATGAAACAATGCAAACTTCATCTAATATAGTGCAAGATTCATTAAATAATATTGAAAATAATATTACAAATGAGGCGAAAGACAATATAAATAATGCAATACAAAAATAAAATTTAAAAAAATAAACTTTTTATGTAGACAAAAATGGAAAATAGTGGTATAATTGTAATTGTAGTTAAACATTCTAAAAGATAAACTAAAAGAATAAAATACAATAGATAAACAAATAAGGGGAGGAAAAGAAATTGAATACAAATTATTCAGAGAATAATCAACTAGTTTTAGTTGGAAAAGTAACAAGTGATAAAAGATTTAGTCACGAAATTTATGGAGAAAAATTTTATGTTTTTGACTTAAGTGTTCCACGTTTAAGTGGTAATGCAGACATTATTCCAATAACAATATCAGAAAGATTACTTTTAGAAGAAGATTTAGATATTGGAAAAAATATTACTATTGAAGGACAATTCCGTTCATACAATAGTTATGAAAATGAAAAAAACAGATTAGTACTTACAGTATTTGCAAAAGAAGTTAAATTCTTAGAAGGTGAAGAAGAATTTAAACCATCAAAAGAAAATGTTTCAAATGAAGTTACATTAGATGGTTACATTTGTAAAAAACCAATTTACAGAAAAACACCTTTTGGAAGAGAAATTGCAGATATATTACTTGCAGTAAATAGAGCATACAACAAATCAGACTATATTCCTTGTATAGCATGGGGAAGAAATGCTAGATTTAGTGAAAACATACCAGTAGGAACTGAAGTAAGAATAGTTGGTAGAGTTCAATCAAGACAATATGAGAAAAAATATGAAGATGGAACATCAGAAATAAAAGTTGCTTACGAAGTTTCAGTAGCAAGTTTAGAAGTAGTAAATGCAGATATAGATGAAGAAAATAAAGAAGAAAATGAAGAACAAGCAATGTAATTAAGAAGATAAAGGAAAAAGAATAGTAGTAACTATTCTTTTTTCTTGACAGGAAAGAATAATATGATGTACTATATTATTATAAAAATAGTATGAGGAGGAAAAAATGGAAGAAGAAAAAGTTGTAAAAAAAGAAAGTAATTTTGTATGGGGAATTCTAGGCTTTTTTATTCCTTTAGCAGGATTAATTTTATTCTTTGTATGGAAAAAGGATAAACCACAAAGAGCAAAGGCAGCAATAATTGGATTTATTATATATATTATATTTGCTGTGGTATTTACATTGTTTGCAGCAATAATTATTGCAATAGTTACGGTGACTGCAGGAAGCTTAGAAAGTACAAGTAAGCCAAGTGATTATAGTTATACAAGCCTTAATTACTATGATTCAAAGAAAACAAATAATAATTCAACAAGTGTAAGCACAAATACAACAAATACAAATACAAATACAATAAATACAAATACAATAAGCACAAACACAACAAATACAAATACAATAAATACAAATACAACAAAAACAAACACAACAAGTACAAACACAACAAGTACAAATACAACAAATACAAATACAACAAGTACAAATACTCAAAGAGTTGGAGATGATAAATTTGGATATATAACAGTTCCAAGTAACTGGTATAGATTTATTGATCCAGATGCAACAAGTACATTACAATATTCATATGCAAATGTATACATTGTAACACTTTATGCTAGAGATAAGTCAGAAGTTTCAGCACGTGGTTATGCAGCAAGTACAATGTACAATATGAAACAAGAAGGAGCAGAAAATGTTACTGGAGCAACAGTAACATTAGGAAAATATACTGCATATCAAGTTTATGGTTACTACAGAAGTGAAAATTTATGGCTAGTTTGTTGGCACTTTGAAGCAGAAGATGGTAAAACTCATTATATTTCTATGGAAGGACCAGATGCATCAAGTGAATACTTTAAAATTCCAGAAACATTTTCACTAAAAAAATAAATTTACTTAATATTTCTTATTTATTTGAATATAATAAACATAGAAAATTAATAACAATGAGTGTTATTAGATTAATATAATAAAAACACATTCGTACTAAAGAACAGTAGAATGTGTTTTTTTATGAAATCGGTAAAAAATATTGACAAAATTCGATAAAAAAATATATGATTAAAGAGTAAAATTTAATAATTTTTTAGGAGGTGAAAAATGAAGAAAAAGGTTATATTAACATTAGTGTTA
>JAGBJN010000001.1 GCA_017934475.1 Clostridia bacterium
ACATATTTATCATAGCCTTTAGGCTTATTTTTACTCCATATAATATTTGGTAACATCAACATTAGTAAAAATATTAAACCTATATATGAAAATCCAAAGTGAATATTCATTAACTCATCTCACTTCCATATTGTAATTTGTCTCTCACTTACTTTACCAAATTTATAATTTTTGTTGCCACTTTTTCAATAAATTTCTCATCATGTTCTACAAAAATAATGGTAGGATTATAATTTAGAATAGCATCTTCTATTTGTTCTCTTGTCAATATATCAATATAGTTTAAAGGTTCATCCCATATATAAATATTAGCCTGTTCTGAAATACTTTTTGCAATTAGAACCTTCTTCTTTTGACCTTCACTCATATCTTGAATATTAGTATCAAAATCAAATTGTGATAATCCCATTTTTACTAACATTGCTTTAAAAATACTTTCATTTATTTTATTATCGTAAGCAAAAGTTCTCAAATTTCCTTTTAAATCTTCTGTACTCTGAGAAACATAAGATATTTTTAAATCATTTGCAACCATAAACTCTCCATTATACTGTAATTCTTCTCCTAAAATAAGTTTTAATATACTTGATTTACCAATGCCATTTTTTCCAATTAGTGCAACCCTATCGCCATTATTAACTTCAAAAGTAATAGGGTTAAATATCGTTTCTTTACTATATTTTATCTGCAAGTTATGTGCAAAAATTAATGGATTCTTATTACTTTTTAGAGGAATAATTTTTAATGTATCATTTACCTCTATATTTTTTAACAAATTAGTCTTTTCATTTATTGCTTTTTCTATTCTTTGTTCCATAACTTTTGATTTTTTCATCATTTTATCTGCTTTATGTCCTATATATCCTTTATCTATTGTAGTTTCTGAATTATATTTTTTATTTTTTGTTTTTTCAGCCTCATTTGACCATTTTGCACAATTTTTAGAAGCTATTTCAAGTCTATTTATATCTTTCTGCAATCTTTCATTTTGTATTTTTTCAAAATTATCTTGCCTATTTTTATTTTCTTTCCAAGATGAAAAATTACCTTGTTGTATTTCTATATTAGTATTATTTATAGAAATTATATGATTTACAACTTTATCTAAAAAATTTCTATCGTGAGATACTAATATAAATCCTTTTTTCTTTTCTAAATAATTTACTAAATTATTTCGTGTTTCAATATCCAAATGATTTGTAGGCTCATCTATAAGTAAAAAGTTATTACCTTTTAAAAATAAACTTATTAAAAGTATCTTTATTTGTTCGCCACCACTTAATAAGTTAAAACTTCTATATAATACTTCAGTATCTGTATTAAGTAAATTTAATTCTCTTATAATTTCCCAATCTTCAACATTCGGAGCAATCTCATTTACTATTTCTATTGCCATTCTTTCTTTGTTTTTTACTTCAAAAGGGAAGTAATCAAACTCAACATTTTTTGATATTGCACCTTGATATTCATATTTTCCTAATAATAACTTTAAAAATGTAGTTTTACCTTTACCGTTTCTTCCAATTAATCCTAATTTCCAATCAGTATCTATATTAAATGATACATTTTCAAATATATTTTTTAGGCTTCCATCATATCCAAAAGTTAAATTGTTTACACTTATTAAAGACATCTATTCCTCCTACAAATTATTATTTTGCGAACTACTAAATTGTAATTTATAATTTGCTTATTACTTTTTTCTGTCAACTTCTTTGTTTACACTATTGCTAATAATATAGAAATTGGAAATATAGCTACTGGATAAAATTCTTATTTTCAATTTTTCAATTTAAAAATTTTCTTTTGGCGCTTAGTTTCAAATTTCCAATAACCATGATTACGATTTCGATGTTTTTTTTGAATCTTGTTTTGATTGTTTTTCATGGCTTGTTCAGCATTTAATATAATAGCTTTTTTTTCGTTGGAAACAAATTTAAGAAAAACATCATATAGGTATAGCCATCCATCGTATGAGATCTCAGTAAGCGTTGACTCTAATTTGATTTTTAAAAACTTGCAAATGCGTTTTTGTTGCTCATAAGTAAACAATTTTTTTGTTTTATCTTTGAAAGTATTTCCAGACGCTAAAAATATATATGATAAAAAATTTCTATAGTCTGTCGCATCCTCAACATCTGCTGATGTTTTTCTTTGAAAGTGAGCAAAACATATTCGTGCATTTGGCACAGGATAAAAATCTGATGGTTTAAACTCATAAATCAATTCAGCGGAAAACCAAGGTTTGTATAAAAGAGACCTCAAACTTTCGTTATAAAAAGGCTGTCCAGAATACCTTATAAAAGCTTCATACTGCATTATGAAATATATATCTTCAGGAGGATTATCATCTTCAAATACTTTTTTCATAATATCAGCAGTTATGTTAAATGGAATATTTGCACATACTTTATATGGTTCTTTTACTGATATTTTATATTTTAAAAAATCCATCTCTATTATTTGAACTTTTTTAGATTCTTTATACCTTTCAGATAAAGTTTTCGCTAATTTTGCATCAAACTCTATTGCTATAACTTTCTTGCTTTTTTTTGCAAGTTCATTGGTAATAATTCCTTTTCCAGGACCTATCTCAATTACAATATCGTCGTTACAAATATTACTCTTTGATAACAAGGTCGCTACAAGTTGTTTACTATGTAAATAATTTTGCGAATGTTCTATTCCCATAAATACCTCCTTTACAAATTACTATTTTATTTTCTCATATCTTATCATAAATTCTCAAAAAAATAAAGCCAGAAGAATTATTCTCCTGACTTTTTGTCTTTTGTACTTTTAAAATTTTATCTTTTGTATCTTTATATAATTTATCTTTAGTTAGCATTATTTATAGATAAATAGCCTATATCAATATAGTCTTTATCTAGCATATTATAAGATTTTTCTACATACACTACTAGCTTCAAATCTAATTCATTTACTTTTTCAAGTTCTTCTGATTCTAATTTATCATCAAGTTTTATATTAAGCTCTTTTCCATCTTCAAGCTTATATAAACTTATACGAATATTATCTTTTAAATCATCTTTAACTTTAAATTTGATTTTATATACTCCGTCATCATTTATTTTTGGATTAAATGTATATTCTGCAAGTCTTCCATCAAATTCTAATGAATTAAGATAAAGTCTATTATAATCGGTTTTATCCTGGTTAATACAAATTATTACTCCTACTATAATTCCGATTATTGCTAGTAATATAGCACATATTAAGATAATCCTTTTCTTCATTGTTCCCCTCCTTATATTTATATACTCCTTAGATAAGTATGTAGATCAAGAATATAAAAGGGGATTACCAAATATTATTGAAAGGAGCAAGAATAATATTTTTATTTTAAAAATATTGCTCAACTCTACATACTTATCTAAAAAGTATATCTACTTCTTAGCTTGTATCTATATTTTAGCACCCTTATTCTTTAAAGTATACTGCAGGATTTTGCAACTTTTTTGCAAAAAATTATGTCAAGAAATTAAAAGAATCTAGTATTTCCAATAGATTACATCTTAGTTCTGGATTAATTATTACTGTTGCACCTATTGTTAATAAGACTAAAACTATTAAAATAAATATAAATTTAATAATCTTAATTAATAATTCAGACATAAAATTTAATATTTTAATCCCTGTATTATTGTCTTTGTCAAATACTATAGTATTTTTATCTTTATCCAGGTTTAAATCTTTATATAATCTCTCTTTTTCAATTTTTTCATTCTTCTTTTCAACTGCTCTATCATACAATGATTTCGTTTTATTTTTTCCTAACATTTTCCTTATCCCTTTTCTTTTTAAATATATCTAATAATCCTTTTTTCTCTTTTACCTCTTCAATTGTTGTGTTTAATAAATAATCTTTTAAAACTTTTTCATAAAAGCTTTTATTACCTACAATAAATGGTTCTGGAACAGCTTCACTAAATGAAGCTCGCTCCTTCCAAAACTTACCTAAACTTTCTTTAAATTTTTCTCTATCCTCATTTCTAACAAAATTAAACATAAGATAAGAATTACTATCCTCTCCAATAATCATAAATGTTTCAATTAGCTTGTTAATTTCCCACGCTTTATTTCCTGAAACAATTATTTTTAAATCTCTTGTTAAAAATGATGATATTTCCTCTTTACTCATTTCTTCAAAATTACCAAAGTCAAATACATAAAATTCATATTCAAATTTTAGTATATCTGCCAAATTTTCTGGTCTTTGATATAAGTCTATTCCTTGATATGTAATCTTTCTTAAAACGTCATTATAAATTGTTGGTATTGATTCATCTTCTACTAAACTATAGATAGAATTATGCTTATTATTTTCAATATAGCAAGCTGTAACATTGGTTAATTCTGATAAATATTTAACTATATTTATTGCAACTGTAGTCGCTCCAATATGCTTTTCTGTACCTGCTATTCCTATAGTAATTGTTTGTTTTGCTCTTTTTATATTTTCCTTTACTACTTTGGTTGTTTTATTTATTACAAGCATACTGTCATTTATTTTGTATTTCATTGCATTACCAAAAGTCATTCCTTCTACTGAAAAAGCTCTTTCAATTTCATCTGCAAACATTACATCATTTTTAGCTGTTACTATATTGTAAATTCCTAAATTGAATAATCTACCTAATAAAACATTACCTTCTTTGTAACCTTCTGCTAAAATGATAATTCTTACATTATACATTCTTCTTATAAGTTCTATTGAACTTGTTATTTCTTCCTCTGATGTTGTATTAGTTATTGCTTGTAAATCCAAAATCAAATAATCTACTCCATTTAAGTTTCTTAGTTCTGTTTCTAAAAATTTTTTTAGATTATATTCATTTATAAATCTCATAACAAGATTGATTCTATGTTCTTTACAATATTCTTCAATTATTGCTCTTGGTTCTTTTGAAATATAAATATACTTCTTATATAATCTATTTTCCTCCATTGTTACAGCTTCCTTTCCTATTCTTCTTGACTATCAATGTTATCTTGTTCGTCTTCACTATATAAAACAATTTCTCCTGTATCTAATTGAATTATATCTGTATTTTCATAATGAATTGTGTTCTTATCGCTAGTTGTATTTTCCTCCACTAACCCTTTTAATCTATCCATAAAGTCATCTACACTTGTATTTTGTGTTTGTTCTTGTTGTGATGTTGAATCTTTTATTTTAGTATAGCTTTCAGTATTTCTATCTCTCATATTTAAAACTACTGCAACTATAATTACTAATACTAAAACTATACTTAAAATAATTAATTGTTTTTTCAATTCTTGTTTTTCTTTCATTTTCTACTCCTTATCCGTTACCCTGTGAACTTCCAAATAAATATGGAAATGGATTCACAGCATTAGCACTTGAATTTTTATCTAATCTAACTTCAAAATGAAGGTGTGGTCCTGTACTATTTCCTGTACTTCCCATTGTTCCTAAAACTCTTCCTTGCTCTACTGTTTCTCCAACTGTAACTTGTATTGAACCATTGATCATATGTCCGTACAGAGTATAAAAAGTAGAGCCATCATCTCCAGTATGTTCTAAAACAACATAATTACCATATCCAGTCAATCCTGCATTTGCAACTACAACTAATCCTCCAACTGAAGCACATACTTTTGGACTTGCTTTTGATACGCATACTATATCCATTCCGTGTATGTGCTTTTGTTTGTGTTACTCCATTTACTGTTATAGTTCTGCTAGGAGAAAACTTTGATGTAATAACATCTTTTGTGCTATCCCACGTTTCAAATGGTATATTAAATTTAGCTCCTACATATTTATATGTACCCTCTACAACTTCTACACTACCACTACCAGAGCCACCTCCAGCACTTGCAGAACTTCCCTCCTCATCATCTGTTTTAGATGAGCCAAACATTCCTATTAATCCAAATATTCCAATTACAATTATTAAAAAACCTACACATACACCAATAATAATTGCTTTTACTTTTAATGATAGAAAACTAAATACTATTCCTGTAAAATCTTTTGCTTTATTATCTGACATTTATCTTCCTCCACCAACTAAATATTCCTTTTCCCAATCTAGTGCTTTTACATTTATTAAGGTATGTCCTGAACCAATAAAGAATAATCCACGTCCGTTTATCTTTTTGACTTAATATTGCTTTTTCTTCTTGATTTAAGTTATACAAATTTACAACTTCCTCTAAGTCTTTACCATCTACTCCAAAGAAAAATTTATAGGTAGAGTTATCCAAAAAGGCTTGACCATACATACGAACTTCTGGAGCTAAAAAATCGACCAAACTTTGCGTAATAACCATAAGTCCACATTCGTATTTTCTTGCTCTCTTACAGAAATTTCTTAAAAATTCAATTGTTTGTGGTACTTTTCTATCAACCAATAAATAAGCTTCATCACATACAACATAACATCTTTCTTCACGATTTCTAAATGCTTGATCCTGGCAATATCTTAATATATTGAAATACTGACATCTTTTTACCTTTTCAGAAGCTCCCTGAAGGCTATAAACATCTAAACATACAAAAGAACTGTCTAAATCTAATGAAGTATATCCATTAAATATTTCTCCGTGATGTCCGATTGAAAGCTCTCTTACTACTGCTCTGATTTCTTCTAATTCTTTTTTATGGTCTTTATTTGTATTTACTTTTTCAATTAATAAATTGTATAAATCTTCCATAATAGGAAAATCTTTTGAATCTTTATTTGTTATATCTGTTTCATAAGTTATTCCATAAGTTCTATAAAGTTCTTCTAATATCTCCATTAATAAGCTCATTTGTAATGATGTTATTTCAGGATAATATAATTTGAAAAATGTACTTAAAAAATCTAAATGTAATCCTAATGCAGATTTGCTAGATGTATATTCTCCATCTTCATCATCTTCAAATGCTGTTGCTTCTGGAAGTGGATTTACTTGTAAAGGATTAATTCTTCCTACTTTTTTCCCAGTTCCTCCTGAACAATCAATCCATTTTCCACCTAATAATTTACACATTGGTCGCATTTCTGATTCTGGATCTATTACGAAAATTTTTGTACCATTAAGCCATTCATTAAGCATTATCTTTTTAGCAAGGAATGATTTACCTGAACCACTAGAACCTTCAATAACAATATTTGAATTTGTTCTGTCATTACCTTTGAAAAATGGAGAAAAAGCTATCATTCTTCCATCTTCATCTGTTCCAAGATAATATCCTTCTACATCTACTAAGCCACTTCCTGAAAAAGGTAATCCTAAAAATAATGCTTCCAAACTCATTGTTTTATTTGATATTTTAGTAATATCATCATAATATGTATCATAAGGAGAACTTTGTCTTAGAGCTTTATCTTGTATAAATGCAGGTACTCTTGCTTTTAATCCCATTCCTGCAATTTTATTTCTTACAGTTCTACAATTTTCATTAAAGTTGTTGTCTGTTTCTCCAATTGTATTTGAAACGAAAGAAACATTAACGTATGGAATATTATCAACTGTTATGTCTTTTATAATTTTCTCTGCAGATTTAATCTTAAATTCTGCTTGTGTTCTTAATGCTTCATTGCTTGTTGTATTAAATATGTTTTTATCTGTTGTTAAACCTTTTGAAACACCATCAACATATTCTTGCACATTCTCTATTGGTGTTACTACTAAACTAACAGTAGTATTTGGAATATCTTTTAAATTTAGCAACCAACCTACATTTACTGCAGATGGATAAGCACTTACATATTGCAATTTGTGTTGATATTCCCCTAGTTGCACTTTATTATGTTTTAATTCAATACCTTGTGGAGTTATAAGTGCTAATAACTCTTGATTTATAGGCATTGTTTCTATTTCTTTTGTTTTCATTTGTAACTCTCTTTCCATTAGCGTTACGCTAATATATTTTTATCATTTGTAAATTTTATTAAATCTTAACTTGAAGTGGGCTTTCCAAATAATTTTGATCTTCTATATAAGCAATATCTGGATTGTTATAACTATTTATTAATTGAATAATTAATCTTTCATCTAATACTTCTGTTTTATAGCCACTATTTGTTAATTTCATTCTTATTTCACTTATTCTTTTAATAAGTTCTTGCTCTACATACTCATCATTTTCAGCCCATATCATTAAATATATTTCGCTTTCCAATGCTTTTCCAGTAGTAGATAGAACTCCAAAACTTCTACTTCTTTTATCTAATAACGAAAATTTTAAAGCTTCCTTTTCTTTTTCCATTAAACTTGCTTGAAAATCTTGATTCTTTCTAAGGTCAATTGGTCTATTTGTAAAGTAAAGTTTTAATGGCTTTAATTCACTTGCAAAATTTCTTGTAATACTTCTTCCGTGTGCTACCTGTTCATCTTTTGACATAAGTTTACAGTTCTTAGGATAAATTCTTAAATAGCATAAAACTTTATTATCAATTGTGTATAAGAAATTCCCTTGCACATCTTTTACATTTAAAAATAAATTAGCTGAAGTTTTTATATTACTGCTTTTCTTGTTTTTCTTAAATAAATTAAATTTCATTGTTGTTCCTCCTTAACCACATAATGGAATACTCTTTGTCTTTGATAAAACTTGAACATATTAGTTATTAATTCAGCTATACAAGTATTGTATTTATCTTTCATAACAGAAATAAATGTTGCTCCTGTTATCAATATCCATATTCCTAATGCAACTAAATAATTGTTAAATAATGTGTTAAATATTAATGCAATAAAAACTGCTATAATTCCTGCAATTGCTGTTGTAATCATTTCTTTTATTCCAATACCATTTATTATTTCTACTCTTACTTTAACATTTGCAGGCATATTTATTTGAAATCTACTCTCATCTTCCATATCTTTTGTATTCCTTTCCCCTTCTTATTTAAGAAGGTATTATAGAGATTCTTCCTCTTGTTCTTCCTCTATTTCTTCTGTATCTGTCATTCCTAAATAGTACATATCTTTGTGAACATCTAAAAAATAATTACTTAAATCATTTAATGTAATTGAACCTTCTTCTAATTGCTTAAAAATCTCTTCTGCTTGTTCATTACTTTTAAATCGTGTTAATTCCAATCTAAAATTTTTGTTATTTTCTATAAATCCATATTTGCTTGAATTTTTTGCTTTTGGATATGTAGCAATAGAATATATACTCATAAATTCATATACATCTTTCCAATCTTCTATTTGAATATCTGTACCATCTGGCATTTTAGATTTTCTTACAACTTTCATTTTGTATTCCTCCTAATTTGCAACGTGTTTATATTGTGGTTCACAGCCCCCATCTTTCCAGGGATTAAATATTAAATCTTTATATTCATCATCACTATGTATATTTCCTTTCATTGCAGATGGAATAAGAAGTCCTACGCTCTTTCCGATCGTGTTTATCCCAATACATATAATATTTTTCTTCTGCTAATGCTCCACTTGTTATTCCTTGACATTCATCATAGGCTTTAAATACATCTACGTCTTTTTTCCAAGAATTTAAGAAACTTCCAAAATTGATTTTCTTAACATCAGTTTTCACATAATACTCTCCATCAATTGCAATAGTCCATCTTCCTTTTTTATCTTTTGCTTCTCTTTCAAGAACGCCATCTGTAACTGTAACTTTAATTGATGAAAAATCTCCTATTGCGTCTGCAGATTGTGTATATGGAAAATATGTTAAAACTAAATTTTTAGTTGTACTTATTGTTAGAATAAGAACTAATGCTACTAATCCATTTCTAATTCTTGTTAAATATCTTCTATATTCCATCTCATCTCCAGTTAATATTTTATAAACTGCAACTGCTATCATTAATACACAAGCAAAACCTGCTAAATATCCTAAATAATTTACTATATGATATATCCTACTCATTTTGTCCTCCGTATTTTATCTTTCTATTGATGATTCTTCATATTCTTTTAATTTGCGTTTATATCTCGATATTTCTTGATTTCTAAAATCTTTTTCTGACTGAATATGAATAACCTTTTTTACTAAACCTTTTCTATATTTTTTCTCTTCTTCTTGATATTCTTTAATCAATTCATTTCTAACTTTTATTTGTTCTTTCGCATTTTCTAATACTTCTGTTAGGTTTTGTACTGAATATACTTGCTCTTTATCAAGTGTAATTTGTATAATTGTTACACCTAAATCTTGTATGTGCTTTTTAATCAAATCTATTGCTTTTCTAGTATTGAAGCCATATACATAACTACAACATTCATCATAATCATATTTAGATGAAGCTATAATTCCTTTATCTATTAAGTCTTTTGTTTCATATAATTGATTACATATTTTATATAAATCAATTTCTTTTGTAGTTTTAACCAATCTTCCTTTGTTGTCTAAATAAGTTAATGTATAGGCTTCATTAGGGTGTAATATATTGTCTAAATTCTTTCGTATATAAATCATATTTATCTACCTTTACTAATAATATTTTTAAAGCTACTAACAGTTCTTGTAGCTGTTGATACTTTTGATCCAAGACTTGAATTTCCACCTGCTGTTTCCATAAACTCCCTTAATAAGTGTGGTGTTCTATTTGCTATCATTACTGCTGATAAAGATAGAATTATATGTGCATTATTCATTAGTAATATTGAAAATTGTAATAAAGTTAATTGCACTATTACAGTAAAAGCATTAGATATAAATTTTTTTACATATCCATTAAAAGCACCACCATCAGAATTTAATAAACCTATACAAGCTATTGGAATTGCTAAACGTAATATAAACATTTCAATTCCTCTTGTTAGAGTTTGGAAATATATTAGAACCATATAAATTGCAATAATTAAGTAGAAAAATGCTCCTAATATATTCCAAGCCATATTTCCAATTGTTACTCCCATTGTTTGAAAATCGCCTAACATTCCAATAAATATAGATTGATACAAGTCATAACAAATCCAAGCAAATTGTGTATAAATAAAGCCAAAACAAATCATTATAATTAAAGCCTTTACAAAACCTATCACAACTGTCATTGGACTTACTTCTGGATCTCCATTAGACCAAGCCATATATACTTCAATCATTTTCTTAACAAAAAGCATTATTAAAACTGCAATTGCAAAAGTATAAACTGCATTATAAATCCCTGAAATACTAAAATTTGAAAGCCCTCTAAAATTTATTTCTATAGCAAAGGCGTTCCAAAACATTACGTCATAAACACCATTAAACCAATTGAAAATCGCCTGTGCTATATAGCCAAATAGAAATGAAATTGCTGTTGCTATTAAGACACCTATAACCATCTAATTTCCCTCCTATTTATTTTTGTTCTAAGACTATTTCTTCGTCTTCTTCGACCTCTTCTTCGATAACTTCATTGCTCTCTTCTTGTTTAATAAATTCATCTGACAATTGTTTTAATTTTTCAAATTCTTTTTCTGTTTCTTTTTTATCTAGTTCTTTATATTTGTTTATTTCATCAACTAATCCAAGTAATGCTTCTTTACTTGTTTTTATTTGAGAAATATATCCTGACTTTCTGATATTTTTTTGAAGTTCGTCAATGTGATGTACTTTGCAAAATTGTCTTTCATATTTTTGATATTTCTCTGCTAATTCCTTATGTAATTCTGGTTCATTTTGACTTGCTATTACTTTTTGATTTAGTTCTTTCAATTCCTTTGCCATAGTATTTTCTTTCCATTTATCATAAAGACAAGTTAAGGCTATTCCTGGTACTCCTGTTACCATTCCAATTAGAGCATAACGCTTTAAATATCCCCAAATTTTTTCTGTATCTTTTACACTTTGTCCTATTTCTTGCGAAAAATTTTCAATTAGGATTTTTTCTTCTTCCTCTGCTTCTTTCCTACGTTCTTCTAACTCTTTTATTTTTTTCTGATTTTCTGTTTGTTTTTGAGGTTCTTTGTTTTCTTTCTCAATTAGCTTTGGATTATCTTCCAAATCCATTTCATTTAATCTACTTAAAACTTCTTTTGATTTTTCATATTCTTCATCTGTTAATTTCAAATTCTCCTTAACTTCTAAATTCATTTTTTCAATTTGTTTACTTTTATCCATTTTCAATTACCTCCAAATTATGAGAAATATCTTCCCATTAGATTTACAATTGTTACAACTATCAAACCAACTACAATGCAAACTAGAACTTTTATAATTCCTTTTTTATGAATTTCTTGATCTCTTTCATCTCCAGTCATAATCTTAAAAACGTGCCATAAAATAAATCCAACTCCTACAAAGGGAATTATCCATTGTAAAGTTCCTGTTAAATCTTTTACAAGTTTTAACATTCCTGTACCAATCTTACTGCTTTGGATCTCTCCTCCACCTGATACTTCAGAAACAATATCAGCAAATACTGTATTGCTTAATGTCATTATGCCTAGTCCTAGTGATGTTCCTACTGTTAATAATTTTTCTTTAATTTTCATCTTACGTTTTCCTCCTATAAATTTCCTTTTGGATATTCGATTGCCCCTTGTCTTTTCATAAAATTCAATCGTCTTTCCTCCAGTTCTTGCTCCTTCTTCTTTTGTTTAAGTTCCATTGTCTGCTTATCTATGTCCCATAATTCAAGTGGTGTAATTCTTTTTATTGGTCTTGCGTCTTCACGTTTCTGTCTTACCTTAATGTTCCAATTCTTATCGCCTAATCCTAGTAATTTGTTAAAGTTCCACTTACTTAAATCAGGAGCATTAGTTATAGCAGGTTCAACTCCTGAACACATTACAAGCAAATATGGTCTTTGTAATCTTAAAATTTCATCTGGTGTTAATAATGCTCTTGAAATCAAATTCATTGAATTACTTCCACCATTATCAGATTTTTTATCACTACTTTCTGACCAACTTGTTGTTGTATATGTTCCAATTTTTTTTGAGATTTTTTCAGCTGTTGCTTCATTAGATGTTTTTAAGTAATTCCATACATAGCAATTGTCTAATATATTTTGAGCTGTATTATCTCCATATTTTTCATTTAGCTGACTAAATGACTGTACGAATAAATTGAATCTTATTCCGTCTTCCGTCCTCCGAACAGTTAAAAAGCCACCAAAGTTTGGTATTGCAGAGAAGTTACCAAATTCGTCTAATATAAAATTAGTGCGAATCTTTAAGCGTCCTCCTCTTTCGTCAGCCATTTCTACAAGCTTTGTATATACTTGATTTACAAATAAACTACATAAGCCATAGAATGTTGTTTTTTCATCTGGTAAAATCATAAAAAGTGCTGTCTTTTCTTCGTTAAATTTATTTATATCTATTTCATTTTCAGAAATCATACTTGCTACATAACTATCCATAAAGATATTTAAAGTTGATAGTGCTGATGTATAAAATGACGCTCTCGTTTTGCTCGCCGCCATTTGGGCTGGAGCAAAACTTGCTATTGCAGGGTGTGTTTTATCAACTTCTTTCAAAAAATCCAAATATGTATCAATTAAAGTTGTTTTATCCTCTAATTCTTTACACATTTCTGCTATAAAGTGATAAACATTAGGTAAATTTTGGAGTTTTGGATTTTCAATATTCTCCATTACTACTGCCATAATTGTTGCTCTAATAACTGCTTTTTCTCCGTTATTCCAAATTGCTTCGCCATTTCCTTTTACATCTCCAACTAAGCTTTGAACTATATCACTTGCATAATTTTCAGCCTTAGGTGTATTTTTTTGCTTTATAGCTTCAATTACAGGTTGCAAGAAGTTATATTTCGAGCTTTTAAGTGGTGTTTTAAAATCTAATGTTAATACGTTGTAGCCTAATCTTTTTAATTCCACGCAAGTGTATTCAAATAGTTCTCCGTTTTGGATCACTTATTATCATATTTTCGCCTGCTAAGGCTGTATTATTAATACTTTGTAATACCAGACTTCTTGTTTTTCCTGATCTTGTTGCACCTATAGTTAATGAATGTAAATCATCATCTATAAAATAAACATCTTCAACTTTTCTAATCTTTATTGATGGAATCTTTAAGTGTTTTGAAGACTTAAAAATTCTTATATGTTTTAAATATGGTTTTATAATTCTTCTATCTTTTTTTCCTACAACCAATCCACCTTTTGAAAAAATTGGTTTTCTCAATTCTTCTGGTAATTGCTCTACATCTAAACTTACTTTTATAGATTCATCTTTATCAGATTTTTTTAATACTTCTTTATCTTCTATTGATTTTTCTAACAATGCTTGAATTGTAGGGTTTTCTGAATCTATTGTATTAATTCCAAATACTTTATTGAAATTTTTCTTATCTAGCCACCAAACAGAACCGTGTTGTGTTTGTTTTTGACCAACTGGAACAGGAATTTCTATATTATTTGTTACTCTATATGTCTTGCTGTGATAGTCCTTTGTTCTAAAAAATTTGAATATAGAAAATGTCGCAAACAGCATAAAACTTATAATTGTTAATACAAATATTTGAATACTTTCTTTAGAACCTATTACTGTTTCAAAAACTCTAAAAACATTTATTTTTAAAATTTCTTCTGGTTGCTTTAAAAATATTTGCATTAAACAAAAGGTAATTATACTTGACAAAAATACACTAATAAGAAATGCAAATATCATTCCTATTATTTTTAAACTTAATCTTTTGTTCATTATTATTTTTTCTCCTCTTTAGTATGTTTTATCTAAATAATTCTAAATATAGCTACTTTTCTATTACAATATTGACAAATCTTCTTACCTGCTGTTTCAACTTTTCCTTGCTTAACCAACTCAGTTAATCTAGGAGAAACAAAATTTCTTTCTGTACTAGGAATTAGTTTTAACTCGTATAATTTGACTGCTATTTCTTTTGCTGTCATTCCTGCAGGATTATTCTTCAATATGTAAATGATTTGATCATAACGTATAGGTTGTTTTGGAATTATTTTTTGATAGCTTTCTCGCCTTGTTTCTTCTGTTATCATTTTATTCCCCTTTCAGTTTGAAAAAATAGTTATTATAACTACACCTGGCAATCCTAAAAAAGTTGTAATTATAATTGAAATCCAATTTATCTTTATTGGAATTTCAATAAGCTTTAATACATACAATGCAATCAAGCCCATAATTGCATTAATCACTACTAAAATGAAAGTTTTATATGAATAGCCAAAAATTCTAAGTATAATTCCATAAATAAGTAGTGTGATTGAAAAAATTAAAATGTTAATCATATCTATTGCCTTTCACAAATTGTTACTCAAATTGATATTTATGTTCTTTGTGAAACATTTTGTATTTATTGTCTGTACTTTTTAGATAAAATAAGGGTTTGCAGGTTTTAAAAAATGTATTTTTGTATCAATTATCTGTACTTTTATCTTAAAAAAAATAGTTTTATCTTTCTAATCCCCAATCTATATTTCCCTTCATTCTATTCTTTAAGTATATTTCTCTTTTCGCTTGTTTCGACAAATTGTTACTATTTCTTATTCTATTATAATAAGCATTATGAGATATATTTTCTTCTGATAGCATTTGAAAAATGTCTGTTATCATCTTCCTTGCATTTTGATTTTCTAACCTTTTTAAAAATAAATCTTCATTAGCCTTCTTTATACCTTGATTTTCTGCAAACTGGATTCTTTTATTTTCCCACTCTTCCTTTTTTCTAATATATTCTTCAAAACTTATTTCTTTTACAAATTGCAATATTTGATTTCCTATCTTTGTAAACATTTCATTTTCTGCAATTCTTTTTACTTTTTCATAATCTTGCTTATTATTTATATCTGCAATAATTCTTGAAACATTTATTGATGTTTGTATATATTCATCAAATTCATTTCTACAGTCTTCTGATGTATTAAGAATTAGTTTTGATAATTCATTAATATACATTTTTATTTCAGGTGTTTGGTACTTATATTTATATCCATTTTCAAAATTGTTAGACTTACTTTTTAGCTCTGTTATTTTACTTAAGATAATGTCGAAATTTTGCTCTTTAAATTTATTTGATATTATAGGTATTCCAAATATATCTGGCATAATTTCTTTTAAATTGTTTTCAATATCAATGTGTTCTTTATTTTTTAGTTCTATATATTTTTCTAAATCTGTTCTATTATTAAATACTTTTAAATTAGAAAAGTTGGCTAAAAATTCAGCTGTATCTAAAAACGAATTTTTTCTGTATAAAATTGATTGTTCCCCACAATTTTTAAATTCATATTTATCTGTATCTATTTTTCTTATCTCTGTAAAATTGTCAGGATTTTCAATATCACAAATATAAATACACTTATCTAATTCTAAATTATTTAGATTATCTAGTATAATTTTTTCTTGCTCATCTGTATCTATAATCCTTAGTGTAATATCAGGATTCTTGTAAAATTCTTTTAATTCCTCTTTATACTTTAGCAATTCTTCATTTGTTAGATCTGCAATTTCTTTTTTAGAAACATTTTTTATATCATACAAGCTTTTTAATTTTAATTTGAATATACTTTTAGATAATGCTTTTCTTATTCGCTTATACCTAACAAATGGTTTCTTTTGAAT
Organism: Clostridia bacterium; assembly: GCA_017934475.1. Taxonomy (GTDB): domain Bacteria; phylum Bacillota; class Clostridia; order TANB77; family CAG-508; genus UMGS1663. The sequence continues at coordinate 16,510 of JAGBJN010000001.1, forward strand.
TTCTAAACTTTGATTTTTATTCCATATTAATAAATGACAATGAGGATTATTCTTTTTAGAGTGATATGAAGCAGTCCATTCCAAATTTTCAGGTTTTATTCCAAATTCCTTTCCTACTTCTTGAACTCTTTCAAGTAATAAATTCTTCCACGCTTCCTTAGTTGTATATCCATATTGAATTGCGTCAGATTCACTTAGTGAAATTACTGTTTTATATATATCAACTCCATCTAATGTTTTATTTGCTACATACTTTTTTATATCAGCAAGTTCCATTTTTTCTACATTAGGATTTTCATTGATAAAGCCAAATAATCCGTGAAAATCTTCTCCATAATCTGTTCCAGGTCTAGTAGCAATATAATCTTCGTGTAATTCATCTAAATAAGCTTGGATTCTTCTGGATCGACCTTTATTATCATATTTTTTGTATATTTCCTTTTGATTGAGCCATTTAAAGAAAACTCCATCACTAAATCTATCTTTATCCATAATTTAATTTCCTTTTATAAAGTTTCTTCTTCTTTTTCTTCTTTAATAATTTGTTTTTCTTTTGCACATTCACAAAGTTCATTTTCAATTTCGCCCCAATGTGCATTAAAGAAATCCTGGTCCTCTTTTTTTACACAATCACTTATGCTTACTATCGTCATATCATCTCCATTTATAGGATCGTGTATTCTAAACAGCCCATTAAACATTGTTTTTTCTTTTAAAACCGAAAAATAAATATAATTATCTGAAGTAAATTCAATCTCTTCAATTTGAATTTTGTATCTGTTATCCTCATAAGCGTCTTGTACCTGTGCAATTTCTTGCCAGTCTTCAGGATCTATTAAAGTTCTTACAGCAATATAAGAATTATTAAATTTACGAAGCATTGTATTTAAGTCTGAAACAAATTCAATTATTTTATTTGGTGTCATATCTTTTCTAGTATTACAAAACCAAAAGTTACAATGGTCAGTATTTCCTATTAATGTTATATCTTTATTTTTTAAATCTAACTCAATCCAATCTCTCCATTGTCTATCTGTATTTTTTGCACACAAGGCAATTTTGTTTTCAGAATATTCTCTATATTTAAAATTATATTTTTTACATATATCTTTAAATTGTTTTTTATAATCTTCTTCCATAAGCTACTCCCTTAAATTAAATTTTTAAAATTCAAATCTTTAGGCAAAATCCTAGTAATGTCATCTTCAAAGTATGGAGATTTTATTGCTTGATAACCTAATTTATTTGCTAAATCAATCTTATCTCTTATGAATTGCTGATCATCTTCACTATTAAAAATATATGCTAAAACATAAGCCTGTAAAAATATTGATGAAAAACTTGCCTTTGCACTTTTACTAAGTAATGCAATATGTCTTTCAAATTTTCTTCCTAACTTTTCATCTATAACTTTTTCCAACATTGTTTCTAATTTACTAACACTTTTTTCATTAGTTTTCATTTCAAGATATTCTTCTAATGCTCTATTTATAATTTCACTTTCAGTTGCTTTTCTATCCTCTTTTGCTATAGAAGCAACATATTTTCTTAAAGCGTCTTTTAAATTTTTAGGTACAACAGCATATACTTTTTCTGTTCTACTATCATCTTTTTTCTTAACAATTTTATTACTCAATTTAATCTCTCCTTGCTTTGTCTTTCGTGTTCCCTTAATTTCCGAAAAGAAATTAAGGGCAGGATAAGGAAAGAAGTGTCTTTCCTATCAACAGTTAGAAGGTCAAGCCTTCTACTCCTCTGCTACGCTATTTTTTATGCAGATATTATAAAGAGTTCATACACTTCGGTGTATTTTTTATGCTGTCTGTTCCTCCAAAAGTGCTATAATATAGTCTTTACAATCTTTTGCTGTAACATTGCCATTATTTATTTTCTTAAAATATTTTTGAATTTCATCTTCAAAGAAAATAACTCTTATTTCAAGCTTCTTATCCTTTTCTTTTATTAAAATCTGTTTCATTAACTCTTTTGTTAATTCGCCACTTTCGGAAGCTTTTTTTATTTTCTTCGACATACCTTCAGAGATTTTTACATTTTCCTTTTCAATAATATTTGAAATATCTCTTTGTTCTTTTTTACTTAAAAAGCTTAAATTTTCTCCTGTTTTTAGATTAATTTCTTTATTATCAACCATATCTCCAAGTTGTGGTATTAAATAATTTAACCTTATATATCTTTGAATATTGCCATTACTCATTTGATTTTCTTCAATCATTTTTTGTTGAATTGTATCTAATTTATCAACATTGTCTTGCATTATTTCATTTTCTATCTTAGAAGCAATTTTTTCATTTCTTAAACATTCTTTTCTAATACTTAATGCTTTTCCTCTTTCAGTAGGCATAACATCACGAACCATTAAGTTACTATCTACCATATAAAGTCTTGCTTCGTCTTCAGTCATATTTTCTTTTACAATGCACCTAAATTCCGTTAAGCCTGCTTCTCTTCCACAAAGTCTTCTATTATGTCCTGATAATATTTGATATTTTCCATTTTCAGTTTTTCTTACAACGATTGGCTCTATAATTCCATTTATTTTTATACTTTCAATCATTGTGTTTTTTCTTGATTCTGAATACATCTTGAATGGTTGATTTGGAAAATCTTCTAAATCTTCATCTTTAATAATTTCATATTTTTCATCTTCAACATTTTCAGATTTTACATCATCTATTATATTTTCTTCTTCAATTTCAATTTCGTTTTCTTCTATTTCTTCAAGATCGTCCATATCATCTTCATCAAATTCTTCACTAATATTTTCATCATTATAAATTTCTTCTGTTTCAATTTGTTCTTTTGGTTCTTCTATAATTTCAGTTTTAATTTCTTCTTGTGGTTCTACTTCTTTATTATCCTCGTTAGCTTCTGATGTGTTTGATATTTCTTCATTTAGATTTTGTTCTTGAATTTCTTCAGAATTTTCATAAAATATTTGCTCAATTTCTTCGTCTGTAATATTAGTTTTATCTACTAATTCTTTAATTTTTTCTAATTCATAACCTTCATTCCTCCAATTCCTAATTTTTTTCATTTCTTCTAACTTTAAATGTTTTTCCAATAAAGTAGCCATCTATTTCTCCTCCTTTGTGCAAAAAAAGAAAGCTAAGATTTCTCTTGCTTTCTTTAAATATAATTTTTCATATTAATATTTTAGCACTTGAAAAATTGAATGTATACTGCAGGATTTTGCAATGTTTTTGCAAAAATTTATGTTTACTTACTATTTTCTCTTAATTCAATTAATCCTTTAACTATATTCTTAATAAATATATTAGCCATTTGCTTTTCATCTTTATTTAGTATATCAATCATTTCTGTTATTTCTTTATTAGTAGCTTTGCTTGTATCTAAATTTGGAAGTTCATCACTAAATAAAAAATCCAAACTTAGTTTTAATTCGTTAGCAACTTTAATATAAAACATTAAGCTACCACTCTTTATTCCTGTTTCTATATTAGATATATAATTTGCTGATGAATCAACTTTTTCAGCTAATTCTTCTTGCGTAATTCCTAATAAAATTCTTTTATCAGCTATTTTCTTTCCAATCTTTTTATAATTCATAACATTTCCCTCTCTCATAATATTGTTTATTATATTATGAGCAAGGAATATTTTGAATATTCTATTGCTATTACTACAACTACAAATTGGAGTGGTTGTCATTCTAAAAATAAGCAACTCTAAGTTAGTTACTTTCTGCAATTATATCATTTAAAACATTTTCTTTTAATTTATCAAAAAATTCTTTTTGAATATCATCTTTATTAATATCATAGTTTAGCTTTTTAATTGGTTCATTACCTACATAATTCTCTTCTATAATGCCTTCAATTGATTCTTTTATTTCGTTAATTATATTGTCTTCTAAATTATCTTTTTGCTTAAAAAACTCATAAATTTCTTTTTTATTTTCTGCTGAATACTCTAAATCATTTTCAATAAGATGTATAAGCATAAAACCTATAAGTCTGACTTGATAAGGTGTTCTTTCTTTGCTTAAGTTTTTTAATAATGGTTCTGTATGTTTATTTGTTAATCTAACCATATCATCTTTTTCTATTTTTATTGATCTTTTATAGTTAGTTTCAATATAATGTAAAACATATCTTATTTGAATATCATTTAAAGGTCTTTTACAAATATACTTAACACCTAAATCATAAAGTTCAAGTTCAACTTTTTTTGAAATAGATTCATCTATAATCACTACTATTGTAGGAAGTTTTATCTTCAACTCTTGACATTGTCTTAGCATTTCAAGTCCTGTAATACCAACTAATTTTTGATTCAAAATTATAAAGTCTGGCATTTCTTTTTGTATTTCTTCTATTGCTTCTTCTCCACTCTTTACAGTTTTATTCTTAGTAACAAAGTCGTATTTTTCTTCTATCATTTCATCTATTTGTTTTGCAAGTTCTTCATTTTCTTCTATTTGAAGAATATAGAAATTCTTTTTCATAAAAACTTCGCCTCCTAGCCATATATTGTAACATAGAATTGTCAAAAAATAAAGGGTTTTAGCTCAATTTGTTTGACTGCTTAAACAAGTAAAGGGTTATTTTTTGATATAATTTATCTGATTATATCTATGAGAGGGGATATTTTGATGGAGTTATCAGAAGCAATTGTATTAAGAATTAAACAACTTTTAAAAGAAAAAAATATGAAAACTTATGATCTTAGCATTAAATCTGGCGTTCCTCGTTCTACTATATCTCTTTTCTTAAGTAGAGAAACGAAAACGATAAGATTAGAAAATTTACTATACCTTTGCGAAGGTTTTGGAATAGAATTAAAAGATTTTTTTGATGATAAAGTTTTTAAAAATGTTGAAGCTAAAAATTGGTTAAAAAATCCAGAAGACGAATCTTAGTCATTCTGGATTTTCTCTATTTAAAATAAAAATTCTATTTTTCCATCATTAATTTGTAATTTAGCATTAAATTGCTTTCCAGATTTAGATTTAAAGCCTTTTATTTCTGTTGTAATTCCATTTTCTAATAGTTGTTTAATATTTGTCTTAGTCAACTTTTTTCCTGCTATACTTTTCCAAATAGAAAAATTACAACCATCTTTAAATCCAGAACAATAAAATGATTTTGTTGATTCAATAATGTCTTTACCACAAATAGGACATTGTCCTACAATTGTCTTATCATTTTTATAATTTTTTTGAAGTTTAAATTTAGAAACATCTCTTGTTGATAAAATATTTTTTATATCATTCAGAATTGAATCTAGTAATTTATCTTGTTCCGACTTTCCATCTCGTATTTCCTCTTGTATTATCCACCATTTAGCTGTTAAATCTGCTCTTTTCCATTCATCTGGTAGAATTTTATAATATTCTCTTCCTAGTTCTGTTGAAATTACTTTATCTTTTTCTTCTTTGATATATCCTCTTTTTATTAAATTTTGTATTATACTAGCTCTTGTTGCACTTGTTCCTATACTTCCATTTTCTCCTTCTTTATCCTTGTCTTTACGTTTTAAAATTTCCTTTATTTCAGGATCATCAACATACTTTGATATTCTAGTCATATCTTCAATTAAACTTGCTTGTGTATATCGTGCAAGTGGTTTAGTTTCTATTTCTTTAATATCATTTTTTATAATAGTACCAGAATATTGTCCGTCTTTAATTCTTGATAGAACAGATTCTTCATCTTCATTATTACTTCTATCTAAATATTTTTTAAATCCTTCATCTAAAATTTTAGTAGAGCTAGCCTTGAATTTATATCCTTGTTGTTCTTCTGTTTCTAAATATGTTACTTCTTTTTTTACAACTTCAACAAATTGTATTAAATAAAATAAACTTATCTCTTTATATACTTTTTGCTCTTTTTCACTCATTTTTGATAAATCTAAATCTACAGCTGTTGGTATAATTCCGTGATGTGCTGTTACCTTGCTATCATCAAAACATTTTGAATGTGGTAAATTATTATAATCTAAATTTAGCTTTAAATTTAGATTAGATAAAACTTTTTTTATAACTCCTGGTGCTTCTTTATAATGTTCCTCATTTAAGTATTGACTATCACTTCTATTATAGGTTATTGCGTGATATTTTTCTCTTAAATCTTGTGTTATTTTTAATGTTTCATCTGGTTTAATTTTATATTTTTTGCTAATATGAGATTGTAGTTTAGTTAAATTAAATGGTAATGGTGCATTTTCATTTTTAATCTGTTTTTTTATGCTTACTTGTAATTTTCTATTTAAAAAACTATCTAATATCTGTTTTAATTCTTCTGAATTTTTAAATGTGATATTATCTTTGTGTTCTAATTTTGATTTTACTATATTACCATTTATATCTATATCAGAATATCCATCATAATATATTTCTTTAATATGGTTTTCAATCGCTAAATCTCGATTTACAACTAATCCTAATGTAGGCGTTTGTACTCTTCCTACCGATAATGTTGTTCCATTTAATATTGAAAAATATCTACTCAAATTTATTCCTACCATATAATCTGCAATTGCTCTTGCATTTGCACTTTTACCCCAAGTTTCATATTTTGAATTAGGTTCTAAATTCTTTAGTGCCTTTTTTAAATAATCTTCGTTAAATGCTGATGTTTGGATTCTTTTTACTGTACCTTTAAATTTACAGTATTCAATTATTTCATCAATTAGTAATTGTCCTTCTTCATCAATATCTCCTGCATTTATAATTTCATCACATTCATTGATTAATTTTTTAATAACACTAAATTGTTTTCTGCTTTTATCAATAGGAATCTTACCCCAATTCTTAAAATATATTGGTAATTGCTTCATATCCCAACTTTTATTATCTTTGTCATATTCCTCTGGTGTTTTTAATCTTAATATATGACCATAAGCCCACGTTACTACATAATTACCTTTTTCAAAATATCCATCATTTTTATTTAGTTTTCCATCTATTGCATTTACTATTGATTTAGCAAGCTCTGGTTTTTCTGCAATTATTAAACTTTTCATCTGTACCTACTTTCTTAGAGATAAATAACCTTATCTTTTTTATCTCTGAATTTATTTTTTTTGTTTTGCTTTTTTATTTCCTCACATTTTCTTATATAATCAATTTCCTCTTGTTTCTCGTATTCTACCTCTTTTGGTGTCTTACTTCTTTTACCTACAACCACACAAGCATAAACAATAAATGTAATTCCAAAAAGCAATAATAAAACTAATATTGTTATAAAAATAGCCATTTTTCAACCATTCCCCCTGATTCTATGTTCAAAAATACACCGAAGTGTACGCACTCTTTAAATCCTCTTAACATTTTACTCTCTAACAGAGAACTAGAAAGCTTGTCTTTCTATGTGTTGACAGAAAAACCTCCGTTTTTCTTATCCTGCCACTAAATTTCTGACGAAATTTTAGTGGGACACGCAAGTTGCTTTAGTTTCATATTATTTTTACATACTTTACAAATATCAGTCTTACTTGATTTTGTACCAAATTCTTTATTACACAACTTGCATTTTTTAATTTTATAACTTCTTAAAACTAACATTTCTCTATTCCAATATGAATATTTACTTTTTAAATACTGTTCATATTTTTGTTCCAATTCTATTTTTTTCTTACCAGTTGAATTATCAAATTCTTTATGGCAGACATCACAAAGCTCTAATATATTTTCTTCAATACCAAGTCCACCAAATTGTCTAGCAATAAAATGTGCATTAGGTTGTCCTATTCCATTTTTATTTTTACAATTTACACACACCCCATTATCTCTAATTGCAACTGATATTTTTACATCATAAGGAATGTCAGTTGGATTTTTCTTTATTCTTTGACGTAATTTTCTAATTGACCTCACATATTATCACTTCTTTCTCTTTTGTTTTATAATAACTTATAGTTTTAGTGCATAAATTCCAAATACTCTAACTGCTAATTCTTCATAAAGCTCATTTCTTGCATAATAAAATGTTCTTCCATATCCTAAGTTGTGTTCATACAAAAATTGTTTTATCTCTTTGCCCTCCATATACACTTCTGATAATATTGCAATTTTCAATTCGCTTTTAGGTTTCATAGAAATTTCTGTTTCTTTTATGTATTCCTTAAATGTGCTTTCTAAAAAGTTTAAAAATAATCTAGTCTGTAAATGTTTTTTATATAAGGATTCTAAATAAATCTCTTTGCTTGCAAAAACTTCTTCCATTATTTTCTCAAGCTCTTTTTGTTTTGCCTGGTCAATTTCTTCTTTACTAAACTTTACATTTTCAACCTGTGCTGTATATTGTTTTAAAGTTTTGTAATTCTCTAAAATGACAATTATATTATTTATACATCTATCAAAACTCATCTTTCTAACATCTATTTTAGATAGTTCTTCCTTGATTATTTCTCTCATCTTCTCTAAAAATTCATTATTAGTCTGATTCATTTCAAAATCCTCCCTGATTATTAAATTTAGCTCCTATCTTCTAAATAAATACTAAATATTCCCCTTTCTTCATCATAATAATAATTAGATATGTTTTGTTTTAATACTCTTTCATTTAAAACCATTCTTAACCTTTTACGAATATTTTCCTCTGAATCAAAATAGTATAATCCGAAATATATCCAATCGTTTTCTCCAACTGTGTCTAAACATATCCTTATAATTCTTGTTAATTGAATATTTTTATCATTTGTGATTCTAAAATCATATTTTAATAAAAAATCTTCTAAACTAACCTCGTCCATTTTGACCTCCAATTTTAATAAAGATGTTTAGCCTTATACATATCAATATCTTTTTCTACTTGTATAATTTTCTTTTGATAATTTTCTTCAGTATTTGGAACGCAAAATTTGCATTTTTTACAATCTTTAACTTTCAATATGCCACAAACATAATCACTTTTTTTATATAAACAACTTTTTCCATCAAGCTCCTTCATTGTAACCCCTTTCTACCTTTCTTGAAATTTTTAAAAATATTAGGTTTTTCATTGGAAGATGATGATAGAAGTTTTTGATTTTCTATTAGTAAATTTTCATTTTTTAAAGCCATTTCTCTCCAAACTTCTTTATCTTTTTGCTCCTTATTTTTTTCATCTTTCCAAATCTCTGCTTGTTTTTTCCAATCTTCTGCTTGATTTTTATAATATTCTAGCTTATCTTTGTACCATTCTTTTTCCTTCTGTAATACTTTAACTTCTTGCTCTAATATAATTTTATCTTTTTTCACATTCTTTCTTTTAGATTGGTCTATTTCAGCAAATCTTCGCCTTAAATATTCTGCTCCTTCCGTATTTATTACATTTTTCCCCTTTTCATTTTTATACATATATCCTTTTTCTATTAGTTCTTTTTTGTAATGAGCTAATAGAGATAAAGATTTATTAAACATTATACTTATCTCTTTTTGCGTATAAGTTTGTTGCTCCATTACAATTCCTCCAATTTCTTTTGTGTTATGATCTAATCTTGTATGTTTTTTATATAATGCTTATAATCTTCCTTACATTTATATAAAAATTTTTTGGTAAAACCTATTTTTAGGAGTAATATAATTCGTTCTCTTTTAAATAATCGGTCTGTCTTTTTGAATATTAGATTTATTATCAAATAAATTTTTCGTATAATGATATATGGTAAATTTAATATAAATTCTAATAATACAAGTAAATAGAATAAAACAAATCTTATTACTCCTAATGCCTTTAATTGAATAATAATCTGTTTCATCTTTAACTCCTAAAAATATAAAAAAACATAAAATTATATTATTAGTCCTTTAATTCTTCTTGCAAACAAGTAATAAAATAGCCTACAAATTCTTCAAGATTATTTTTACTCATATATTTTTCTGCTTTCTTATACTTCAAACAAAAATTTTCTCTATTTAATTTATAAAGTAAAAAATTATATGGACTTTTAGAAAATTCATCTATAACGTAATATTGAATAAGTAAATCTAGCTGTTTTTCTGGTGTCATAATTCCAAATATTTTTTCATCTGTCATTAATAGTTCTAATCTTTTTAATGTATTAATTACTAAAAACATTCTAGCTTGCTCTTTTTGTTCTTCCTGGTTTAGAGAAAAATCTAGTGTTTTTTTCAACTCATATTTATTTATATAATTATAAATAAAGTTTAGTTTAGTTTGGTTTAGTTTAGTTTCATTTTGCTCTATCTCTAACTCTAAATCTAGTTCTTTCTCTTTCTCTCCGTTACCATTACGTTTCATTTGTGTTACATTGTAACGCTGTGCCTTCAAATCCAGATTTTGCAATAATTTCAGATTTTGACTATTTTCTTCTTGCGTTACATTATCGTTACATTGTAACGCTTTTGAATTTTCCACATTTGATTCAGAATTGCTTAATATTTCGCCTTCAATTTGTAACTGATTATTGTTACATTGTAACGCCTTTTGTCTTTCTCTGAATCTTCTTACTCTATCTGTACTACTTCCTTCTGATCCAATCAAATTTTGTAATGATAATAAATATAAAGAATTATCATCTAGTCTTTCAATTGCTCCTGTTTTTAATAAAACATTTATAAGTAATCTTACATTATTAACTGGTTCATCAATTAGCATTGCAATTTCTTCTTCTGCAGATGGTAATAATCTTTCGTATTTTAAAAAACCTTCTGTCTTTAAACTCATTAACTGTATTTTTAAATATGTTATTAATAAACTATCTCCTGCAGGTAATGATTTAAGATATTTTTCTGTTGTACCACTAAACCAATCCTCTTTAAGTTTTAACCAAAAATACCTTTTTTGTTTTCCACTTTTCTTTGCCATAATAATTTCTCCTTCTCTCTTGTATATTTTAAATTCTTTTGCTTATCTTAAATAGTCCCTGATTCTTTGACAAATTATTAATGGTCTTCCATATAATAATTTTTTAAATTCTAAATACCAATTAACCAAATCTATATCTTCTTCATTTTTAATTAAGAAATCTATTAGCTTTTCAGCTGTATCATACTTCTTATTTAAAATAAATTGATATATAAACCTTAAAAACTCTTTTCTAATAAATTCGCTCATAGTCTTCTCCTATTTTGCTGTAATAAAAAATTATTACTTTTTTGAACTTTAGCATATTTTTGTATCAATTGTCTGTACTATATATGTAAAAATAAAATTCTATATTTATAGAACTTTCTTACATTAGCATCAATTTGCTGTACTATATATGTAAAAAAATAAATTGTTACAAAACTCCAATATATTATTATTTTGTGTCAATTGTCTGTACTCTTCTTTCAAAAAAAATATGCTTTTTGCTTTAGTTTTAGCCATTTATCATACTTTTCCCCCCCTTTACATATATAAATTAAACTTAAGTTCAATAAAATATATATCACTCTTCTTAAAATGTGTCAAGATGTTTTTCAAAAAAAGTACAGAAAATTGATATTATTTTTTCAAAAACGCTTGATTATTTTTCTTTTTTTCTTTATAATATATAAAGGTTAATTAAAGGAAGCAAGTTTAAGTTGTTATTTTTAAGTTAATTTTACTTTAATTTAACTTCAATTCAACTTAAATACATATAGTCAGATTGACCGAAAGGAGTTTTTTTAATGTCAAAAGATAATAAAGATAATAAATCAAATGATATTATATATAATTCAAGTTTTGGAAGGAATCTTGAAAAACTTTTAGATCAGTTAGGTATTAGAAAAGTAGATCTTGCAAAAGCAATTGGTGTTACCAAAGGAACTATAACTAATATTTGTAAAGGTTATAATTATCCTCACGTTTCTACTGTAGTTAAAATCTGTAATTATTTAAACATTGATATGGAATTACTTACTGGTTCTGATCCTAAATTAAAGACATTGGGAGAATCAGCACAAGCATATTCATCTTTAAAAGACGCATTAGTTAGTATTGGTGCTATCAAAGAAAATGAAGGAATTAAAAAAGAGCATATTGAAATATTGGAAAGAATAATTAAGGAAAATAAAAAGCTTTATCAAGAGCCTGATAAAGCTTTGGAATCTGAAAAACTAATCGTTATCCCTGTTGAAGACCTTCCTAATAATGATTAGTATTTCATCTTTCGTATATCCTTCCTTTAATAAGGACATATAGAGTTCGTAGAATTTGATGAAGTTTCGATATTTTTCGACATTTTTTTTACTCATCTTTCCCTTCCCATATTATAGCAAAAATTTCCATTTTTTTCAAGTGTTATGTATACTTTAATAACTGCAAGCGTAGTATTTTCGCTTGCAGTTATTTTAATTAAGATGATAAAGCAAATTCTTCAAATTTTTCAACAACATCACTTTTCATCTGTCCTGTTACCCTTACATATATCTCATAAGTTGTCTTTATTGTACTATGTCCTAATCTTTTTGAAACAGCTTTTATATCTGCTCCTGCTTCAATAAGTCTAGTTGCGTGTGTATCTCTAAAATCGTGAAATCTACAATTTATTCCTAATTCATAATGAATTACTTTAAAAGGATATTTACACGTATCTGTCCCCTCAAATACTCCATTATGTTTTACAAATACTAAATTAGCTTCTGGTAATCCAATATTTAGTTCACTATAAGCATTTAATATTTTAATTTCAGGTTTATTATTATAATAATTCTTTGTTTCTTTCATATAGTGCTTCATATATAAATCGCCATATTCCTCTTTATCTTTTTCTTGTTCTTCCTTATATTCTTTTAATGCGTTAACTAATGTATCGCCAATTTCTATTGTTCTATAACTTCCTTTTGTTTTACAAGTTCCAAAATACCATACTGTAGTTGCTTTTCCACTAATATGTCTACCGTGTGTAGCTCCATTTTGGTTCTTTTTTAAAATGTTCTTATTAACTGTTATTGTTTTGTTTTCTAAATCTATATCATTCCAGGTTAATCCAAATACTTCTGAAACTCTTAAACCTGTGTAATAAGCTGTTAGTATTGCATAATAAAATGCGTGATTATTTTCAAATCTTTCGAGAATCATTTGTATTTCTTCTTTACTAAATATATGTGCAGGATCTTCTTCTGGTATATCATATCTTGGTATTCTAACTTTTATAGCAGGATTTTCTTTTACAAATCCTACAACATCAGTTGCATAAGCAAAAGATGTTTTTAACACTTTTAATATATTCTTCATAAAATTTTTTGAAAAAGCTTTTTCTACATATAAGTTATTCAAAAATTCTTGAAGTGTAGCTGTTGTGATTTGTGATAATCTATAAAAACCTAATCTTGGTTTTATATGATTTTTAATAATGTTTGAATACGCCTGTATTGTATGATACTTCAAATTAACCTGACAATGCTCTTTAAGCCAATAATCCAGATAATCTGAATAAGACATTGTATTTGGCGTAAACTTGTGTCCTGTTTGCGTATATTCATTATACGCTATAATGCCTGCCTTTTCTGCTTCAGCTTTTGTTTTAAAGCCTGATTTGTTGATGTACTTTCTTACTCCATCAACAGGTGCAATTTCAAATTGATATTGAAACACCTTACCCCTTTTTCTTACATTAACCATTTTAATCGCTCCTTTACTAAATATTTTAGTAAAATGAAACCCTTACAAATTAAAAATGCCAGTACCGATCGAAATACTGACATTTAATATATAATATTCATAATTTGTTCGCACGGAGCTTTCTACTGATATAAAAGGGGTTCAAAGTTTTTTGTGAACATTTTTATATGATTGCGAACAAATTGCGAACATTTTGCTGATTTTTAATGATTTTTCAATTTAGTGCAATCGCTGAAAGTGTTGATATTACTGATTTTTACCACAGCAGTTTTTATATTTCTTCCCACTTCCACATGGACATGGATCATTTCTACCTATTTTAGGTTCTGTATTAACTACTGGAGTATTAGCATCTTTTGTAGGTGCAGTTCCATCAACTAATCTAATTGCTGTATCTGCTAAACTTGCATCTGTTACTTGTGCTGATTCTTCTCTAGATACTGTTCCTTCTCTTTTTCTTGAGTTTAATAAGAATCTTACTACATCTACTTTAATGTTTGCACTCATTTCATCAAACATCTCTCCACCAAGTAATCTATATTGTACAACTGGATCTTTTTGTCCATATCCTTGAAGTCCAATACCTTCTTTTAATTCATCCATAGCATCAATATGATCCATCCATCTTTGGTCAACTATTTTAAGCATTACAACTCTTTCAAGTTCTCTTAATTCATCTGTACCAAATTCTTTTTCTTTAGCTTCATAATTGCTATGAACTTTGTTTATTATTTCTTCTACTATTGCTTTTTCATTTAATTTATCTGCTTTTAATGCATCTACATTTCCTAGTCCAAATGTTACTCTTACATCTTCTTCAAATGCTTCTTTATTTACTGGATCTTCTGACATATATACTGCAACTAAGTCTTCTGCAACAGAATCCATCATTTTTAGTACTTTATCTTTTAGGTTTTCACCATCAAGAACTTCTCTTCTTTGAGCATATATTAATTCTCTTTGTACATTCATAACATCATCATAATTTAATACGTTCTTTCTGATACTAAAGTTTCTACCTTCAACTTTCTTTTGAGCATTTTCAACTGATTTAGAAATCATTTTTGTAGTGATTGGTAAATCTTCATCTGCTCCTATCATATTGTATACAGTAGTAATTTTATCTCCACCGAAAATTTTCATTAAATCATCATCTAAACCAATATAGAATCTTGATTCACCATTGTCACCTTGACGTCCAGAACGTCCACGTAACTGGTTATCAATTCTTCTTGATTCATGTCTTTCAGTACCAATTATTTTTAAACCACCAGCAGCGATAACTTTTTCTTTTTCTTCTTTTATTTGTTCATTGTATTTATCTTCTAATTCTTTGAATTTCTTTCTTGCATTTAATATTTCTTCATCAGATGTTTCATTAAATGCAGTTGCTTGTTCTATTAATTCATCAGAGTATTTTAGTTTTCTCATTTCTTGTTTTGCAAGATATTCACTATTTCCTCCAAGCATAATATCAGTACCACGTCCTGCCATGTTAGTAGCAATTGTAACAGCACCATATTTACCTGCTTGAGCAACTATTTCAGCTTCTTTTTCATGGAACTTAGCATTTAATACCTCATGCTTAATTCCTTCTTTTTTAAGTAATGCACTTAATTTTTCAGATTTTTCAATTGAAACTGTACCAACTAGAACTGGTTGTCCTTTTGCATGAGATTCTTTAATATCATTTATAACTGCTCTAAATTTAGCATTTTCATTTTTGTAAATAATATCATTATGGTCTACTCTAATCATTGGCTTATTGGTTGGTATTTCTATAACATCTAAGTGGTAGATTTCTTGGAATTCTGCTTCTTCTGTCATAGCAGTACCAGTCATACCTGATAATTTTTCATACATTCTGAAGTAATTTTGGAATGTAATTGTTGCAAGTGTTTTTGATTCATCAGCAATTTTTACACCTTCTTTTGCTTCTATTGCTTGGTGTAAACCATTGTTGTATCTTCTTCCATACATGATACGACCTGTGAATTCATCAACAATTAAAACTTCTCCATCTTTTACGATGTAGTCTATATCTTTTTTCATAATTCCATGAGCTCTTAATGCTTGGTTAACATTATGAACAAGTTCAGAGTTTTCAATATCATTGAAGTTCTCTAAACGGAATTCTTCTTCTGCTTTCTTAATACCCTTTTGAGTTAATGATGCAGATTTTGCTTTTAAATCAACTATGTAATCATAGTTTTCATTATCTTCTGCTTGTTCAAAATCTTTAACATCTTCTTCAACTATAACTTTTGCTTTTAGTCTTTTTACAAAGTTATCTGCCTTTTTATATAAATCAGATGATTTATTTGCTCTACCAGAAATAATAAGTGGTGTACGAGCCTCATCAATTAAAATACTATCAATCTCGTCTATGATTGCATATTTTAGTTTTCTTTGAACTAATTGATTTTTATATATTACCATGTTATCTCTTAGGTAATCGAAACCAAATTCATTGTTTGTACCATAAGTAACATCACAAGCATATGCTTCTTGTTTTTGCTGTGGATTCATTCCAGCTATAACAAGTCCAACTGTTAAACCAAGAAATCTATATACTTTACCCATCCATTCACTATCTCTTTTTGCTAAGTAATCATTAACTGTAATTACATGAACTCCTTCTCCTGTAAGTGCATTTAAGTAAACTGGAAGTGTAGCAACTAAAGTTTTACCTTCACCAGTCTTCATTTCAGCAATTCTACCTTGGTGTAACACAATACCACCTATTAATTGCACATCAAAATGTCTCATTCCTAATACTCTTTTTGAAGCTTCTCTTACTACAGCAAAAGCTTCTGGTAGAAGTTCATCAAGTGTTGCTCCATTCTTTAATCTATTTTTAAACTCATCAGTCATTCCTCTTAATTCAGAATCTGATAATTTTTCAAACTTTTCCTCTAGTCCATTAATTTCTTGAACCAATGGCATAACTCTTTTTACTTCTTTTTCACTATAAGATTTAAATAGTCCCATGTTTTTCTTCCTTCCTTTGCCTAATTTTATACTTCCTAACTATATCATTAAAAAAATAAAAAATCAATAAAAAGAGCCAAATTTATTTGACTCTTTTTTTGGTTTGGTATGAAATTCATTGAGGGCTAATTAGATGAGGTATTTTGCCACCTACTGGAAAGTAAAAAATTCTATTATCTTCAGCAAGGACAGCATAAGAATTTTCACAAAGAACTATTTCTGAAGAAATGAATACGGGATCTACAGAAATAGGATTTTTACATTGCTGATCAATGAAAAACTGAAATTCACCACTTCTTTCTACATAGATATTCCCATCTTTGTAAAATTCAAGCTCTGTATCATCCAGAAATACGTAATTTACTTCCGGGTATTCTGTTTTACCTAATAAGCTTTTCTCTTCCAAATTTGAAAAAGGCTGATTTAGAACAATGTATTTTGTAGCATTTTCCACCTCTCTGTTATTGCTTAATACTAACCGTACTATACATGCAAATACGATCAACATTATAGAAAGACTACAGAAACAAATAATTATTTTTTTCATACTTTTCTCCTTTTACTTTGTGTATATTAACAACATTACAACAATAATTATAACATATGAATTTTTCTTATTCAAGTTTTTTATATTTATTAGATTTGTTTTTATCATAGATTTTATATTTTCAACATATATTTTAATAACTTTTTAGAAAGTAGGTATTTGTATGTTTATATATAATGTTAAAATTAGTGGAACAAAATTATTTAAAATAATTTTCGTTTTTATTATAGCTTTTGTTATTACTCTATGTGGTATAGTCTCCTATAAAGTTTATAAAGCAACCCTTGCATCAGGAACCGACTACAAAGTACAAGAATTAACTGAATTAAATAATAAAAATTATGCAAATGTTTTAAAAATGGTTCATGAAGATGTTGATACGTATGTAGGACAAAAAATAAAATATTCTGGATTTGTATATAGAGTTTATGATTTAGAAAATAATCAATTTGTGTTAGCAAGAAATATGATAATAAGTTCTGATCTTCAAACAGTTGTAGTTGGGTTCTTGTGTCAATATGATGATGCTATTAAACTTAAAGATTATACTTGGGTTGAAATTGAAGGTAAAATAGAAAAATGTTTGTATCATGGAAAAGATATGCCTATTTTGAAAATAACATCCATCAAAGAAATTCAAAAACCTGAAGATGAACTAGTTTCACCTCCTGATGAAAACTATATTCCAACTTCAGCAATATTATAAAAAGTAAAAAGGGAAGCATTGCTTCCCTTTACATGATTCACCGTTTATTTAAGCCAGAGCTAAACTCTGAACGATGAACCATCTTCCGTTGCTGAAATAGGTGGTTACACCTTTAAGGTGTGAGTACCAAAGTCTTATATGCTCATAAGCATCAGCTTTTTCCTCGTACCCTTTGTTTTCCAGCAACACATAGTTTTTTAAGTCTAACATTTTTATTGGCCCTCCTTAGGACTTTGCGCGGCACTATTTGCCATATGAATATATAATACCATATTTTGGTAAAATTGTCAAATTTCTCTATCAAATATAGCTTTTGCAAATCCTTTATCTATCATTCCAGAATATATATTTTTTAGTATTATAAGCACAATTGGCCCAATTAACATACCAAGTACACCTATAAATTTGAAACCTGTATACATCGCAATTAAAGTAAATATCGGATGAATTCCTAGTTTTCCTGATACAATTTTAGGTTCTATTATTTGCTTTGTAATTGACATTATTGTTAATAATACTATTATTGCAATTGCAAGCGTTATATCTCCATTTATAGCCGATATAATTGCCCAAGGTATCATTGCGGTTGCAGAGCCAAATATAGGAAGTGCATCTACAAATCCAATTGTAAGAGCTGCAATAAGAGGAAATTCTACATTTAAGCCCACCATTTTAAAAATTATAAGCCCTATTAAACATATAACAAATGAAATAAGTATTAAAATTGACTGTGCTTTCAAATAGTTACCAAGAGATTTAATTATTGCTTTCATATGTTTTGCTAGTTTTTTTACCCATATTTCCGGAAAATGATGTTCAAATTGATCTATAATATAAATTTTATCTACACAAATAAAATATAATGATAATACGGATATAACAGTATAAATTCCTATTGTTGGAATAGATGTAATAAAATTTAAAATTGATGTTAAACCATCTCTTACCCAAACAGTAACTTGAGCCAAAATATCATTTCCTGAATTTTGAATAACATTAACCATTTCACTGGATAAGTGAAATTTATTTAAATCTATTTTATTAATAATTCCATTTATATTTGTGGAAATTTTTTCTGCATAAGTATTTATATTTCCTAGTAGATTAGATGACTCACTTATTAATGAGACAATTCCCCATACAAGTAGACCGATAATTACAGCTAGAGCAAGTATAAATACTATTATTGCACTTGTTCTTCTTTTTAATTTAAAGTGTTTCATACAAAATTTAATAATTGGCTCAATTAATAAAGAAAGTATGAAAGCAACTAAAAAAGGCATATAAAAAATTGCTAATTTAAATGCTAAATATATACCTAAAATAGATAGACAAAAAATTAACAATTTTTTTAATACTTTTGACCAATAATTCATATCAATTATCATATAAATCTCCTAAAGTTTTTATTTAATTGTATGAAGCTTGTCTTATTTTTATTCTGCATTTTTATTGTCACAATCACATATATTTTCTAAAGTTTTTCCTACTTCATTTGTATTTATATTTTTATTTGTACATAAATTAGCAAGTGTAATTATTCCTACTATTTTCTTATTTTCATCTGTAATAGGAAGTCTCCTTATTTGATTTTCTGACATTATTTTTTGTGCATCTTCTACATCAGTATCTTCTGGGCATGAATATATATTTGTACTCATTACATCTTTAAGTGGAGTATGAATTGCATCTTTACCACAAGCTATACTTCTTAATATTAAATCTCTATCAGTAACAAGACCGACAATATTATTCATTTTGTCACAAACAGGAACACAACCAATATGTTTACTAGACATTAATTCAGCACATTCTTTAACAGTATTTGTCGTACTTAAATATTCTACTTTATCACACATACATTCTTTAACTTTCATAAAATTACCACCTTTCAAGTTTTTAATATTTTACGCATTAATTTTATTTTTATACATATAATATTATAAAAACTTGACAGTTTCGTTTTTTTATGTTAACATATTTATTGTATTCAATTTTTTAAAGGGCATTAGCGTACGGTGCGCAGCTAGACCACAATCTAGACTTTAAGGGTTCGACTCCCTTTTGCCCTATAACCACACAAAAGGAATCCTAATAGGATTCCTTTTTTATATTCTTGTTTAATTTTTAGTTATTTATCTTATTATACTTATATTTTTAATTTTAATTCTTCTATGTACTCACATAATTGTTTAGTGGATTCTAATGCATTTTTACAGTCTGTTACATCTATTTGAATTGTATTTGGGTATATTTTATAAAATCCTGCTTTTTCTTGCAAATCATCTCTTGTTTGTATATGTTTTTTTAATTCATTTAAATCTACATCATTTCCATATTGGCTTGCTTTTCTTTTTACTCTCTCATCTATATCTGCAACTATAAAGAAATGATAATTTACATCAGGATATATCTGCATAATTGCTCTACCAGATAAAATAATATTATATGTTTTCTTAAGTTCTTCTATTGTCTCTCTAAAAAATAGAAATAATTTTTTATTGTCTGCATCTTTACTTGCAAGTGAAACTGCCATAGAAGTTTCTTTTGATTGTAATTTTTCTTCGTCAATTTTTTCTCCATTAGCATATACAACTGTTTCTCTATCTTCTATTTTAAAACTTATATTTAATTCATCCATTATATCTTTAATGTTTACATTTTCCATTTTTTTATTTAAATTATCTAAAGATAATTTTTTGTTTGAATTCATTAACGCATAAATTATTCCTCTATATAAATTACCACCATGTATAACAATACTATTAGGTATAATATTTAATAATTCTCTACATATTGAAGTTTTTCCGCTTCCAACTAAACCTTCTATTCCAATAACTATATTTTGCATACTTTCTTTTCCTCTTCTTTTTCCTTTTATTTTCTTGATCTTTTTTGTTTATCTTATTATCTTATTAATTGCATTATAACATATTTTATCTATTTGTAAAATAATAATTTATTTAAAATTATTTCCAATATTATTTGTATAAAATTATTTTTTATGAGCAAACTATAATTACCAAACAAAGAAAGGCAGGTGTTTTGCATGTCAGAAAAAAATAATAAAAACAATAAAAACAACAATTCAAGAAATGACCAAAACAGAAATAATAATAATAATAATAACGAAAACAAAAACTGCAGATAAGAGGATATAAAAAAGGAGACATTTCTAATTTTAGAACGTCTCCTTTTTTATATCTTATTTTAAATATTTCTTTAAAAACTTACCTGTATAACTTGTTTTATTTTTAACAATCTCTTCTGGTGTTCCTGTTGCAATTACTTCTCCTCCATTATCTCCACCTTCAGGTCCTAAATCTATAATATGATCTGCTGTTTTTATTAGATCTAAATTATGTTCAATAACAATAATTGTATTACCTGTATCTACAAGTCTTTGTAAAATATCAACAAGTCTATGAACATCAGCTATATGAAGTCCTGTTGTAGGCTCATCTAAAATATAAAGAGTTTTTCCTGTTGCTTTTTTAGAAAGTTCTGTTGCAAGCTTAACTCTTTGCGCTTCTCCTCCTGATAATGTTGTAGATGGTTGTCCAAGTTTAATGTATCCTAACCCAACATCATATAAAGCTTGAATCTTATTTTTAATTCTAGGCATATTTTTGAAAAATTCAAGAGCATCTTCAACTGTCATATCTAGAACATCTGCTATATTTTTACCTTTATATTTAACTTCTAATGTTTCTCTATTATATCTCTTTCCTCTACAAACTTCGCATGGTACATAAATATCTGATAAGAAATGCATCTCTATTTTATGAACACCATCGCCTGAACAAGATTCACATCTACCACCTGGAACATTGAAACTAAATCTTCCTTTATCATATCCCCTCATTTTTGCTTCATTAGTACCTGCAAATAAATCACGAATATAATCAAATACACCTGTATATGTTGCAGGATTAGAGCGAGGTGTTCTTCCTATAGGAGATTGGTCTATATTGATAATTTTATCAATATTTTCCATTCCTTTTATTTCTTTGCATTTTCCACTCTTTATATTTGAACCATTTATTTCTTTTTCAAGACTCTTACATAATACTTCATTTACAAGTGTACTTTTA
This sequence comes from Clostridia bacterium, assembly GCA_017934475.1. Classification (GTDB taxonomy): domain Bacteria; phylum Bacillota; class Clostridia; order TANB77; family CAG-508; genus UMGS1663. The sequence goes on from JAGBJN010000001.1 coordinate 38,368, forward strand.
CCAGAACCTGATACTCCAGTTACACATACAAATTTTCCAAGTGGGAATTTAACATCTATATTTTTAAGGTTGTTTTCTTTTGCTCCTTTTACCTCAATTGCCTTTCCATTACCTTTTCTTCTTTTGACTGGAACTTCTATTTTCTTTCTTCCACTTAAATATGCACCTGTAATAGATTCTTTAACTTTTTTAATTTGCTCTGCTGTTCCTTGTGCTAAAACATTACCACCATGTACACCTGCACCAGGACCAATATCTATAATTTGATCTGCTGCATACATTGTATCTTCGTCATGTTCTACAACAAGAACTGTATTTCCTAAATCTCTTAGTTTTTTTAATGTAGCTATTAATTTATCATTATCTCTTTGATGAAGTCCTATACTTGGTTCATCAAGTATATAAAGTACCCCTGTTAAACCAGAACCAATTTGTGTTGCAAGTCTAATTCTTTGTGCTTCTCCTCCTGATAAAGTTCCTGCTGCTCTAGATAATGTTAAATATTCAAGACCAACATCTATTAAAAATTGTAATCTTGTATTTAATTCTTTTAATATTTGTTCTGCTATCATTTCATTTTTCTTACTTAATGTAAGTTTGTTTATATAGTCTTTTATTTTATCTATAGACATATCTGTAAGCTCATTTATATTTTTACTTCCTACTTTTACTGCTAAACTATTTTCATTTAACCTTGAACCATTACAAGTTGGACATGGACAATCGCTCATATACATCTCATAGAAGTTTCTCATACCATCTGATTTAGTTTCATTATGTCTTCTTTCTAATGTTGGAATAACACCTTCAAATGGTGAGGAAAACTTTCTAGTTCCTGCAAATGAAGAATATTCAAAATCTATTATATCATCACCTGTTCCGTATAGTATTTTATCTAAAAATTCACGTGGAAGTTTTTTTATTGGTACATCTTTTATTTTAACACCATAATGTTTACCTATACTTTCAAAATACATTTTAGCCATAGTGTCACCTTTTTTCATAGTGCTTGCACCAAAAGCTTTAACACCATCATATAATGTTTTATTTTTATCTGGTATTATTAAATCTTCATCCATTCTCATTAAAAATCCAAGACCTGTACAAGTAGGACATGCACCAAATGGATTATTGAATGAAAACATTCTTGGTGACAATTCTTCAAAGCTAATCCCACATTCTGGGCAGGCGTAATTTCCACTAAATAGCATTTCTTTTTTATTAGTACTATCTTCAATTAGAACTAGGTTATTTGCATATTTTAAAGCAATTTCAACAGATTCTGTAAGTCTTGCTCTTATCTCTTCTTTTATAACTAATCTATCAACTATAAGTTCAATATTATGTTTTTTCTTTCTATCTAAATCCAAATCATCTGTAAGTTCAACTACTTCTCCATCTACTCTTGCTCTTACAAAACCATCTTTTTGATATCCTTCAAGTTGTTTAACAAATTCACCTTTTTTACCTCTAATGATAGGTGCTAAAACTTGGACTTTTGTGCCTTCCTCAAGTTCCATAATACTATCTACCATTTGATCAATTGATTGTTTTTCTATTTTTCTACCACATTTGGGACAATATGGAACACCAATTCTAGCATACAATAAACGTATATAATCATATATCTCAGTAACAGTACCAACTGTAGAACGTGGATTTTTAGATGTTGTTTTTTGATCTATTGATATTGCAGGAGATAATCCTTCAATATTTTCAACATCTGGTTTTTCCATCATTCCTAGAAATTGTCTTGCATATGAAGATAGGCTTTCTACATATCTTCTTTGACCTTCTGCATATAAAGTATCAAAAGCAAGAGAAGATTTACCAGAACCTGATAATCCTGTTATAACCACAAGTTTATCTCTCGGTATTTCTAAATCTATATTTTTAAGATTATGTTCTTTTGCCCCTTTTATTATTATTTTATCATTCATTTTTCTGCCCCCATTTTATATTTGACAATTATTAATATTGTATTAAGTATAAGTATTATAATAAGATTTATACAAAAAGTCAATAGTTTTTCAAACATATGTTTCTATATAACTGATATTTGCAATTTTACTAAAAATATGTTATTATGTAACTATGTTTTTCATGTAGTAAATAATATGTATCAAAAATTTAAGCATATTAAGGAGGACAAAAAAATGAGAACATTAATTCCAGTTGAAGAAAAAATGATCTCAGAGGCGCAGTTCGGGTTATACAACCTGTACTACATCATCACCAGAAAGAAAGCAAACGAACTTCGGGATCAGGGTTTTATCGTAACTGATTCCAAAGAAAGTAACAGCTTCCCTCGGCTCCATAAAATTGATTGGAGTAAAGCATGCGTCGGAAAGTTTGATTACGAAGATGTGACTAAGCTTGACGAAAAAAACGATGAATATACATTTCCCCAGAAATTGTATATCATATCCTACAAAAATGACGCACTGCGGAAACAGAAAAACAAAAAGTAAATACAAAGAGCACTTTAGTAATACTGAAGTGCTCTTTTACTTTATACTACTTTACCTGGAATACCAACAATAGTAACTCCTGGTTCAACATTATTTAATATAACAGCATTTGCTCCTATTTTTACATCGTCTCCTATTTTTATAGGTCCTAATATTTTAGCTCCACATCCAATAATAACATTATTTCCTATATCTGGATGTCTTTTATTTTTTTCCTTTCCCGTTCCCCCTAATGTTACTCCATGGTAAATTGTACAATTATTTCCTATGGTAGAGGTTTCTCCGATAACTATTCCCATTCCATGATCTATAAATAATCTTCTTCCAATTTTTGCTCCAGGATGTATTTCAATTCCAGTTAAGAATCTTCCTATTTGAGAAATATATCTTGCTAAAAAGAAAAATTTATATTTATAAAAAAAATGAGAAATTCTATATAAAACAAGTACATGAAAACCTTGATATAAAAATACAACTTCCAACACATTTCTTGCAGCAGGATCTTTATCTTTTATATTTTTAGCATCTTCATATAACTCCTTTAAAAATTTCATAATACCACCTGTAATAATATATGTATTAAAGCTATATTTTGTTATTTATTTCATAAACTAAAAGGAGCCTTAATAAAGGCTCCTTTCAAACACCTATTTTATTTTCATGTAGTAGACTTCTCTTGTATCAGCATTATAATACATAAATACTCTCTGATTTTCCGAGAAAACATCTACAAAGTTTTGTGAATCATACTCATTAGAAAAATGATATGACCTTGTTGGACTTTCCCAAGTTGTAAATTCAATTGTACCATCTTTAGAGATTTCAAACTCCCTAATGTACTCTTTTCTTGCAATAATGTAACCATCAACATTTGTTACATCAATATCTTTCCATTCAAGATCATCCCTACTTGCCAGGTCCTCACATTTAAGAGATTCATTAATTATCTCATCACAAGAAGAATTCATCGTTGTCCAATATCTGTTCCAATCTTCATCAGAAAAAGCATATTCTGACGAAATTTTAAAATATGTTCTATTACATTCACCATAATAGTCTTCAAGCCAAGGATCTGTATATTCAATCATAAGACCAATAGCTTCATTTGGAACACCATATTTTTCAATTCTCTCCTTGTACAAGCATGACGGGAAAAATCCCTCAATAAGTGAGTCTTCAGGATGTTCATGGTTAAAGTCATCAAAACTGATATTTTGACCTCTTGTGAGCGACCAATTATCAAAATGATAGACTCTCCTGTCTGTAGTAGTTACAAGTTGAACTAAATCTCCAGGCTCTGAAACAAATCTCTGAAAAGCCCAATCATTTTTTGGATCAATAAGAAATCTTTTACTTGGATTATCTTCAAGTGTAAATACTACTGCACCTGATTTTAAGGTATCAATAGTTTTGATTATGCCAATCTTGTAAACAAGTCTTGATTTCTCATTAGAGTAATCATCGTTCCAAGAAAGTTTAGACATCCACCTGATATATTGATCCATAGTTTGATATTTCTTATCCATAATCTCTTTAGAATAATCTTCAGTTAAAGACATATACCGAATAGTATAATAATTAACTACTTCGTTATTCTCTTCTCCCTCAGATTTTAGTTTAGCAAGCATTTCAGCTTCTGTTTCTGCACTTTCAACTGTAACCTTAATTCCAAAATTTTCAGGATGTCTTGTTGAGTATTCTCCAACATTTTCATCAGTTACTTCGTCATCTGGTGCTGCATAGACAATTGATAATTGCAGCAAAAAAAGAATAATTGCTACAAAACTCATTACAAAAAGCTTTACATTGACCCGCCTCTTCATTATGCTTAGTCCTCCTTAAATAAGTTGATAAAAAAATAAGTTACAAAAGTTATTATACTAAAATTTAAGTAAATTTTCAAGCAGGATAAATAAATAAGGAGAATAATCAAATTATTCTCCTGTTAATTCTTTAATTTTATCACGTAATTCCGCAGCCTTTTCAAATTCCATTTGAGATGCATATTTTAACATCTCTTCTGTCAACTTATCTACTATTTCTTGTAAATCCGCTTCTTTAGGAATATTATATTCATTTACTGCTTCTTCAACTATGCTAGCTTTAATAGCAGCTCTAATATCTTTTTTTATAGTTTGTGGTACAATATTATTTACTCTATTATACTCTTCTTGTATTTCTCTTCTTCTGTTTGTTTCAGAAATAGCTTTTTCCATACTTTCTGTTAATTCATCAGCATACATTATAACTTTTCCATTTGTGTTTCTTGCAGCTCTTCCTATTGTTTGAATTAAAGAACGTTCAGAACGAAGGAATCCTTCTTTATCTGCATCTAGTATTGCAACTAAAGATACTTCTGGTATATCTAATCCTTCTCTTAATAGGTTTATACCTACTAAAACATCAAATTCACCAAGCCTTAAATTTCTTATTATTTCCATTCTCTCTAATGCTTTTATATCAGAATGCATGTATTTAACTTTAATACCTAATTCTGCAAGATATGCTGATAAATCTTCAGCCATCTTTTTAGTTAATGTTGTTACTAACACTCTCTCTTGATTTTCAACTCTTTGTCTTATTTGTTCTACTAAATCATCTACTTGATTTGTTACAGGCTTAACTTCAATTTTGGGATCAAGTAATCCAGTCGGTCTGATAATTTGCTCTACAACATTATCTCCTGATTTCTCTTTTTCATAATCAGCAGGTGTTGCACTAACAAATATACATTGATTAACTCTTTCTTCAAATTCTTTAAATGTAAGTGGTCTATTATCAAATGCAGAAGGAAGTCTAAATCCATATTCGACTAAAGATTCTTTCCTTGCTCTATCTCCATTATACATTGCTCTTACTTGTGGAATAGTTGCATGTGATTCATCTATAATTAATAAGAAATCATCTGGAAAATAGTTAAATAATGTATATGGAGGTGAACCAGGTTCTCTTCCTGAAATATGTCTAGAATAATTTTCAATTCCTTGACAGAAACCTGTTTCCTTCATCATTTCAATATCAAAGTTTGTTCTTTCTTCTATTCTTTGTGCTTCTATAAGTTTTCCTTGTGATTTAAAATATTCAACTCTTTCCTTCATTTCTTCTTCTATTGTTACAATAGCTCTTTCCATCTTTTCTTTAGAAGTAACATAATGAGAATTTGGGAATATCCATACATGGTTTCTAACTCCTGTTACTTTACCTGTTAGCGGATTTATTTCACTTATCTTTTCTACTTCATCACCCCAAAATTCAACTCTAATTGCAGTTTCACTTTCTTCTGATGGATATATTTCTACAATATCGCCTTTTGCTCTAAATGTTCCTCTTTTAAAATCAAGTTCATTTCTAGAATATTGAAGATCTACTAGTTTATTTAACATTGCGTTTCTTTCTATTTTCATACCAGGTCTTAATGATATTGTTAAATTTTCATAATCAATTGGATCTCCCAAACCATAAATACAAGAAACTGATGCAACTATAATAACATCTCTTGTTTCAAATAAAGATGCAGTTGCACTATGACGAAGTTTATCTATTTCATCATTTACAGCTGAATCTTTTTCTATATATGTATCTGATGACGCAATATATGCTTCTGGTTGATAATAATCAAAATATGAAACAAAATACTCAACCCTGTTACCGTGGGAAGAACTCTTTGAGTTCACTATAAAGTTGTCCAGCCAGTGTTTTATTATGTGCTAAAATAAGTGTTGGTTTCTGAACATTTGCTATAACATTTGCCATAGTAAATGTTTTTCCGAGAACCTGTAACACCAAGAAGTGTCTGGAATTTCTTACCTTCTTTAATTCCTTTACTTAAATATTCTATTGCTTCAGGTTGATCACCTGATGGCTTATATTCTGACTTTAATTCAAACATTTTTTCCTCCTTGTGACCTAAAAATTGACAACTATTAACCAAAAATTCGTGTAATTAGGCGAACAAATTCGTGTAATTCGTTCGCTTTTTTATTTTTTTTAGTAAACATAAATTACAATTACACGACTTGGGTCACAAACTTCATTTTTTCTAACTAAATAATACCAAATAAGATTATATAAAATTAAGTACGATTAAATATATTTCGTTGGTATTAAGTTACTACATTTTAACACCTTTATACAAAAAATACAAGACAATAAAATGTCCTGCATTTTTATACTATGCACATAGCTTTTTATAAAACTCATCCATAATTACATCTGTTTCTATATCTGTACAATCAACAACTGTCTTTTTGTCTTCTGGTATAAGTTTACTAATTATTGGTTCTAATTCTGTTAAACAATCATATATTATTTCATTCTTATCTGTATAATTTTCAAATGTAATAATTTCTGAAGAGTGTCCTAGTAGTTGAGATATTGCTTTCATACTAAAGTTGTTTTTAGCAAGTATTGTAGAATAAGTAGTTCTTAATTTATGAAATGGCAAATCTGGCACACCAGTTTTAGCTTTAAGTTCCTCAAAAGGCTTAAATATATATCCTCTACTTCTTGGCCTTCCATAAGATGAGCAACAAACATAATTTAAATCTTGAAACGGATTAGTTTTATCGTTCATCCTTCTTTTCTTATTTGCTTCATATATTTTTCTTTGATCTAATATAGCATCAAATACTAAATCCGGAATATCTAATGTTCTATAACTTGATTTTGATTTTAAAGCTACTTCTTGTTTTGTAAATGTTTTTGGTGGTACATCTTCTTTCTTTACACCAATTTTTTTACCTAATTGTACCTCTAATTTCAATTTTCTATGTATATAATTTATATCAGAATATTTTATTCCATTAATTTCACTTTTTCTTAGTCCCATTAAAGCAGCAAATAGTACATGCATATAGATTGGTGTACCTTTACTTTCTTTTATAAGCATTGCTACATTTTCTATTGAAAAAGTCTTTCTTTCATCAATAATTAGTGTGTGATAACTGTTTAACATCTCTTCTTGTTTTTCTTCTATTGTTTTTATACTTTTCCCTTTTGATTTTTCAACAGGTAAAGTTTCTCCTTTAGCAACATTTTGTGGTATAAAATTGTTTGATACCGCATCATCTAAAGCACAATTTAATGTTGTTTGAACACATTTTGCTACACTTTTTGAGTAATTATATACTTCTTTATATAATTTACTAACATGACCTTTTTGCAATTTTATTAATTTTAATAAACCAATTCTTGGTATAATATGATTAAAAATGCAATTTTTATATACATCAAAACTTCCTGCCGCGCCAAGTCTTTTTGGTAATACGAACTCATACCAATATTCCATATATGTTTTAACATCTATATGTGTATATACAATATAAGTTCTATTTTCTAATTTAGCAATAATTTTATTTCTTTCTTTTTCTGCAATATTTTTGCTCTCAAAACCAGAGTGCTGAACTGTTCTTTCTGACATATCTTCTAATGTAAGAACTACACGAAAGCCAAATCTTTTTTTTATTGATGTAACATTATATATTTTATAACTAATATACCTTATAGATTTTAACTCTACAGCCATATTTTATGCCCCCATTTCCATTTTCTCTGATGAGAAAGTATTATTTATGAAAGCTAGTATTTTTTCTCTTTCTTCCATTACATCACAATAAATTTCAAATGTTGTATGTGGATTTGAATGTCCTAGAAGAGCAGCAATTTTTATTATTGGTACACCCTGTTCTATCAATATAGTAGCAAATATATGCCTTAATCCATGTACTGATATTTTTGGAATATTTAATTTAGTACATGTTCTTGTTAGATATGTGTTTAAAGAACCTGGTCTATGAACCTTTCCTTCTTTTTCTTGAAAACTTATATAATTGTAATCTTCAAATTCTATATAAATTTCTTTTTGCTTTAGTAATTTTTCTATTCTTTTATTTAATTCATTAATTATTACCTTAGGAACTCGTAATGTTCGATAACTGTCTTCTTTTGGTGGCTTTTCAACTAATTCGTATTTATCTACTTGTACTTTTATTGCATCTGGATTCTCAGCTAATGTTGGACTTGTAACTAATTCTCTGTCTATTTTTACTATTTGTTTTTCTATATTAAAGTCAGAAAATTTTAATCCTATAATCTCTCCTTTTCTTAATCCACAGAATGTCGCAAGTAAAATCTCTAGATACCAATTACTTGTTTTAGCTTCTTTTAAAAGTTTCTTTAATTCTTCTTCTCTTAGTATCTTTATTTTTGGTTTTTGTCTTGAGTATTTTTTTGTATTTTCAATAGGATTAACAAGTATAAAATTATTTAACTTTGCATCTTTCATCGCTAAATTTAATACTTCTCTACATTTATTACCTGCAGATTTTGTTATTTTAGATAATTCTTCTAATATGGAATTAAAATAATCTGTATTTGCAAGTTTTAATTTTATGTTTGCTTTTTCATCTTCCATTTTTAGAAGCGGTAAAATAAAATTATATATTGCATAAGCAGTTCCAACTATATAACCATTATCAGTTTGATTTTCTTTAAATATACATTCAAACCAATATACTAAATAATCTGACAGCATTACTTCATTATCAATCATTAAATGGTTAGCAGTTAGTTCTTTTATAAATTTTTCTTGGTATATTTTATAGCTTTCTTCGGCCTCTTCTTGTGTTTTAAAACCACCTATTTTACCATATTTTACAGTGTAATCATCTTGTAGTTCTTTTGTTCTATGATACCAAGAACCTCTTTCAAAAAATGCTATGCTTTTACTATTTCCCATAAAATCACTCCTCATTTAACCACGAATCAAATGATTTAACAGGAATTTTATAAAGCTTACCTATTTTTATAATTTTAAAGAAATGAGTATTCGTATATACATCTTCTAAAAATTCATAAGCCTTATTTTTTCCTATTCCTAAAATAACTTGTATATCCTCAGGATTATAAACATTTTTTTCTGTATTTTGATTTTCCATTAACATCTCCTCCATAAAAGGCAACAAAAGTTTATTGTTAATAGAAATTGTGGTTGTTATCCCTTATATTTTAGCTTTTTATTTATAGCTAAATCAATTTCAAAAAAAAATTTGTCCAAAAACCTTATTACCCTTTTTATTACTGCTTTTTATATATTTTTTAATTTTTCAAAAAATAAAAAAGTACCATAATTGTACTTTTATTCCACTGTTATATTTTTTTTACCAAATTTCTTTATTAATTTCTTTCTCAATCTTTTTAATTCTACATCATCTGTATATAAATCAAACATTACTTCTATTTCTCTAATAAATGCTTCTACACTTCTTTCCTTATTTGCACTATTTTCTATACTATCAATTGCCAGTAAAACATAAGATATACACCATTGTCTATCTATAAAAGTTTTTTCTTCCATCCTTATTTCCTCTTTTCTTTTTATTTTTATTTTCAATTAGAATTTGTGATTGCTCATTATCTAAATCGATTCTATCTTGCTCAGACAAATCCATATTTCCACCAAGAATAATTAAATACATTAGTAAGCCTAATATCGTAACTATAAAAATTACAATCTTAAAAAATGTTTCCATATTCATGTCCTCCGTATAATATCTATTTCAATTCATTAAATGGTAGTTAGCTACACTACTCCTCTGGATTATTACCTGCCTGCAATGCAGACTTGTTCTCAATGTGTGGGACGCTTTTAACGCTCGTTCTATGACTAAACAAGAGTATTATTATTCACCTTTATTTGTTATCGCCTTAATGGTTGCTAACCAATATTTAAGTTCTATGTTTTTTGTATCCATAGATTAACTAGCTCTAAATAAAGTCTTTATTTAATGAATGTTATTCAATTTTCAATGTTCAAAAATTTCTTTTATAAAAAAAGTAAGTGAAAAAAGTTTTAAAACTCCTTTCACTTACTAGCTCACAAAATTGGATTTTGTACTCCCCTATTATTCAAAAAATTTCTTAAAATTTTTAATGCCTGATTTTAAACTCTTTTGTATTTGACTTTTTTGTACTTTTTCTAATTTAGCAATATCCCTTATAGTAATCTCATTTATAATATGTAATTCTAGTCTTCTATGTTGTGCATCTGTTAAACTATTTAATGCTATTCTTACTTTTTCACTCTCAATATTCTTTATTGCGGTGTCTTCTGTTGATTCTTCTGAGGGAAATAAATCATTATATAGTAGTTCATTTATTGATTTGCTATTTCCTATATGCCTACTTGTTTCATTCTTTATTTTTGTATATGCTTTTCTAGAGTTCATATAAATATCGAAAATTTCTTTTTCTATTTCAATTTTACATTCTTGATTTGCGCTATCTAAAAATGAAATATAATATTTATCTTCTGATTCTATATATTCTAATATATAACTATCTACTTTATATTGCATAAAAAACCTCCAATCAATTCAAAATCTTGATTTGAACTGAATGGAGGACCACGACAATATAAAATGAATTGTTTTAACACATAAAAAAGAGCAAATATTTCCCCTAAAAATTTACTCTCTAACTCTTTAAAATATTTAATTAGGTAAAATAAGAAATACAAAGAAAAAAGCATAACTCACTCTTTCTGTATGTATTTGTATAAATGTAATTGCCAGAAGAAACATACTAAATAAAATTTTTCGTATATTTTTCCGTTGTGAATTATATAAAGCCTTTGTATTTTATTCTTACTATCTAAAGTGTTTACAATAATATACAAGCTTTTTTAGTGTTTTTGTGAATAATTGGAGAAAGTTGGAGAAAATTGGAGAAAATTGGTGTTTTTACAGAAAATGTAAAAAGTTGTATTTTTTGTTGAAAGAAATATATTTTCGTGATATAATTATGTAAATTTAATATTTGATTTAATGATTGGAGGATTAAAAATGAGTAGAGTTTTAATTGCTGATGACAACCAAGTTCTAGCTTTATCTTGTAATGATTTTCTAACCAAAGAAAAAAATATTGAAATAGTTGATATAGTTAATAATGGTATTGATGCTTATAATTCATATATAGAATATAAGCCAGATGTACTATTGTTAGATTTAGATATGCCTGTCATGAATGGAGTTGAAGTAATTAATAAACTTTGTGAGGATGATGAAGAAAAAAGAAAAGATAATATCATCGTTATTAGTGGTACACTGGATCGTCTATTGCCTTACGACACATCAAAAGTTCATAGAATAATGCCTAAACCATTAGATTATGAATTATTATTAAAGACAATATACGAAATACAAGGTCAGCTTGACTATAATAAGCTTGAAGAAACTATTGATAATTTATTTTTTGATTCAAGATTAGCTGCACCTTATTTAAAAGGTACTAATTACTTAAAACAAGCAGTTGTATATTGCTATTATAATGAAGAATTATTTAAAGATTTAAATTCAGTATATGATATGATAGCAGAAGATAATTTTATAAGAAAAATTAAAGGTAAAAATGTATTATGGAGCTTACAATCCTTAATTGACTCGTATGAAAAGAAAGTCAATAAGGAATTATTAAGCTCTTATTTTATTTACTATGATAATACTATGGAACTAACTCCAAAGTATTTGCTTGAATTGATAGTTAATCAATTAAAATATACACAAAAATAAACAATAGTAGATATTATATCTACTATTGTTTATTTTATTTTGAAAATCAAAATATTGTGTACATTTACTATATTAGTAATTTGTATTTCTACATAAATGATAAGGTTTTGCAATATCTTTTACTTTTTTGGAATATAAAAAAAGTAAATCATTTATATCTATTGGATTAGCATTAGTTAATTTATTACTAATATATTCAATTACTACTATTTGACTTGCTCTAATTTCAACTTCATATTTTGAAGAAACATCTAATTGAACTCTTTTGTCAACCATTCCAGATAATTCTTCGTCATATTCTATGATTTCCAATGCTCTTAGTGTTTGAGGGATTTTATAATCAGCACATCCTATTAAATTCGAATAGTCAACTGTTATTTTCTCTAATTCTTCTCTTATGTGTAAAATATCTGAAGTTAATAATTGTGCTAATTTATAAAAATATGTTGTTTTTCCATTATATTCTCTTTCATCTTTTTTACCTCCGTTTCAATAATTATTGATAATGAGTTACTATATATGAACTTGCTTATTTGCAAGATAATTAAATTATGCAAATATAATATCATGTTTTAGCAAAAAAGTAAATAGTAGGCATATTTCTTATACCTACCATAAACTATTTATTTTTATTATTCAGGTAAATTGCTTTCAATTGCTTTAGCATATGGTGCATATTTTTTTGCAAACTCTCTACATGATACTTCAACTATTTTGTCTGCTAAAATAATTTTTACCTTATCCATTTTAATTTTGTTTGACATACCTATCATAATTATAATTAAGCAACATCTCTCTACTACATCACTTCCAAAACGAACAATATCATCAGACTTATATTCCTTTGTTATTTCAGTTAAGAATTTTATGTATAAATCATGACCTAATAAATCCTCTACCATATTTGTAAAATTTAATTTTTCCATAAGCTATACCTCCCTTTTCTTTTTATGATTTATATTGTAATAGCTTATTTTTTTATTTTCAATTTCAAAAAAAATTTTTTAAAAAAGTTCGATTTTGGTCTATATTTCAATATTTATTTATATTTTTTACAATTTCAATTTTTCAAAAAAATTGATGTTCTAGTAAAAATAATAAAAAACATGAAAAAAGCATCCTAGACAAATTGTCTAAAATGCTTCTATTTCTATTATTTTTTATGCTGCTTTTAATACTGCTTTTTCCCATTCTTTTATAAATTTATCTTGTTCATCTGTTGTAATTCTATTAAGTTTTTGATATTTCTGTCTTATTTTTCCCTCTTTAACTTCAAGTGTAACAAGTGATTTTTTAGGATTATCTACTTTTCTCATAAAATATATATCTGTTTCTCCTTTTGCATATTTTCCGCTGTAATTTGTGTAAATGCAATTTGATTGTTGCTTTGCTTCATCCTTCATATCACTCAAACTTTTAGCTGGTCTAATGAAGAATATCTTATTATCATATTCATTTTTCTTAAGTTCAGCATATCTTTTTATAATTTTTTCTCTTGTTTCTCTATCTTCAACTACTTTTACTTTTTTTACACTTTCATCATGAGCTTGCATAAAATTATCAGGAAATAAATCTTTTTTAGAGAAATTCTTTCCTAGTTTTTCTAAATTTTCTAAATAATCATCATAGAGTAATAAAGAAAATTTATCTTGACTTTGCGAATATTCTTTTAATTTTATTAAATTAACATATTTACTTATAAATTCTAATCTATTTTTTGCATTTCCAGACCATCTTATTAAATCTCTAATAATTTTAATATTTGGTCTTTGTATTGATTTTAAAACACACAATTCTTCATATGTAATATCGTGTTTTTTCATAAATTCATAATATTTTCTATCAACTCCAAATCTTTTTTCAAAAGAACCCTTAATATTAAATTTTTCTGGACAATTTATTGCAAGTTTATATAATTCCATTTTCATTAAAAGTTCAAAACTTGGATATTTAGCTTTATCGAGCAAATATAATAAATCAGGATTCTTCTTGCCAATATAAATTATTGCATCTACAATTGGTGCATATTCATAAATTGTATTTTTAATAACTTCTTTAATATTATCTAAATAAACTCCTTTATAGTATTGACTTAGTCCATAAGCGCCATTAAACACTCTCCATTTTTCTATCTTTTTAGTATGATATACATTTTCATAACACATAAATTTTGTGAAGCGGTCACTCGCAAGTTCAACATCTAATTCAGGAACTATTCTTGCATATTCAACAATATTATCTTCGAATCTTTTTGTTTTATAATTATACTTTCTTTTAATTTCATAATAACTTATAACAAGTTTGTTTTCAATGTTATTTAAAAATGCCAAATCATATAAAAAGAAGCAATTTTTTATATTGCTCCTTCTTACATAATATACATTGTGACAAAATGGACATAATTCCTTATATTCTTTCTTCTTAACTATTTGCTCTTTATAGAAGTTTTTTCCACAATTGGTACATTCATATTCTCTTCCGTTTTGTAAAATAATATTAAATTCAACATCATGTTTGTTTACTAATTTTCTCCAATGTTTTGGCTTTTTCATTTCTTTAGGCATTTTACTCATAAATTCTCTTATCTCTTTTTTTATATACATTTTTATTTACCTCCACTTTATGAAACTAGCGAAAAAAAAGAAATTTGTTCAACACCAACTTTCTCTTTGTTTTCCTCTTCATTTTCTTTAATTTCTTCAATATTATTATCTTCATTTCCAAATATAGAGCCAAATTCGTCTTCTATTATTTGATTTTTCACTTCCTCTTTTATTTTCTCTTCAACCTTCTTGACTTTTTCAGGTGGCTTAAATCCAAGTTCTTTATTACTTTTTGAAAAATACTTTATAGCAAATTCATATGTTTTTTCTTCAGAAAATCCAACTGCTAAACATCTAGCACTTTTATCTCCATAGTTTATTTGTTTTGCTTTTGAAGATGGATCTTTTATTCCCATACTTTCACAATAGCTTTTTAGAATTTCACCTTCAATATATGTTACCATATCTTTTAAATTTTTTTCCTCATTAAGATAATTAAAATTCATATCTTCTCTACTTACTAAGTATTCTACAATAGATAAAAGAACAAAATCTTTTTGTCCTTTTGCCATATCTTTTATTCTTTTTATTCCATCCATATTTTTTCTCACTTTCTTTTTATATTAGTAACCAAATTCATATTCAAATTTATTGCTATATTCTTTTAGTTTTTCCATATTTATTTTGCAAAAATCAATTGTTTCAGATTCTGCAGCTAAAGAGTTTACTCTACTCTTTGTATATACAATTTCAATTACTCCAAGTTTTTGCAAAAATTCAGTCATACCACTATTTTCTGAATAATTCTTTATAGTTGTTGTACCTGGAGAATAAAAATATTCTGGCATATTTACTGTCGCAATCGCAATATTTCCATATTTTTTATTTTTAATTTGTATATACATTGCCTGTTTATTATATAAATAGTTTCCTACTTCAAAATAACAATCATTAAATTTTTTATATTTAAAAGTTTTACATTTCATTTTTATTTCCTCCCTTTAATAAAAAGAAGGAAGTATTGTATTAAACTTCCCTCTTTCAATTTAATTTAATATATTTTTATTTATTCATTTTTTAATATTAAAAAAGTATTCGATTTATATTGTCCTTCATCAGAAATAGTTGCTTGTCCTGATAAACTATCTAAATATTGAGCACTCGATTTAGATTTTGAAATATACATATAATATTTAGATAATATAAACTCTTCATTTACTGCTTCATCATAACTTTTATTTAGTACTAATAAAGCATTCATTTTTTCGGCCTTTTGTCTTAATAGTTTTATGAATAGTTTTTTTACTTCTATTTCTTCTTCTTTTGATATTCCAGAAATATAAGGTTTTTCTAAAAATAATGTTAATGTTTCTTTGCTGTTTACGATATTACTTTCTATTATTTCTTTACCTGCATCATTTTCAACATCATAAAATTCAATTGTTCTTTTTTGCTCTATAGTAGAATTATAATTTCCTTTTGTAAGTCTAATCATTGCTCTTGCAACGATTTTTCCATTTATTTTAGCATATAAAATTTTCTTGTTACTATCAAAACATGCAAGTAAACACTTATTATACATTCCACCATCATAACAAAGACATGTTCTATCTGGATATTTGCCAAGAATCATAGTATGATAAAAATCATCATATTCTGAAACTTCGAATACTTCGTCTTGTATTTTAATATTATTATTTGTCCACTCGTTTATTTGATATTCATTTAATTTAAAATCTATTTCTGATATTAAATCATTTGTATGATATTTTAAATCTTTAAATTTTCCCATAAGTACTGATTTAACAATTAACTTAAAGGATTTCTTTTCGTATAATTTTATATCATTATAATATTTATAAGCAAGTTCTGAACCATTATTAAATAAAAATTCATAAATATTATTTTTATATTTTTTAACAAATTCATTATCAAATTCCATTAATTCTTTTAGTTCTGTCCAATATATATCAATGTTTTCTATATCGTTTTTTAAATCTGTTAAGGTATCATAATTATCTAGAATTTCTACATTTCTAATTATAAAAGCTACTTCATTTCTAGATTTTATATCACAAATATATTTTTTAATCTTGTCATAGTTTACAAGTATATCTACAACATCTGTTATGTTCAAATTTTTAATATTGCTAAAATCTTGTTCTAACCACATATATAATGGTTTCTCTTTTATCTTTTTAGCTAGTCCTTGTATTTCACAAACGCTATAATCTTTCTCAAGTAAATTTTTCTTTATAAATTGTTTTATTCTAAGAAGCCTATCATCAATTTTCAAATCTAATAACTCATTATATAAAAGTATGTAAGCTTCAGATTCATTATATAAAGTACTGATTTCTTCAAAAGTATAATGTCCTTCTTTTAATTTATTAATATTTGAATAATTATAGAATATCATTGAATTTAATTTATTTAAATGCTTAATTGTTATTGCATTTAAATTAACATATTTTTTATAAAATTCTTCTGAATATAAAATAGAATTATAAGGAATAGCAAAAAAAGCTTCTGAATTTTCTTCTATTAGTTTCAAAAAACTTTTCTTATTTTTACTAATAGCATAAATGATTAAATTTTCTCTTACGCTATTTAACATATCCATTGGAAATTTTTTTAGTTTACTTCCATATATAAAATTAATATACTCTGTTCTAGAGCTAAATATTTTTTTCAGATTGTTTTTATTTAAAACATCTACCTTATTGTTTATTATTTCTAGATCATATATTTTACAACCATTACTTATCCATTTTAATAGCATATTATATGAAATTTCATTATCTGAAATCTTATATACAATTTTCTCTAATAATGTTTTTATTTCTTTTGGATTATTATTTTCTATATTACAATAAGAATTAAAATCTAAAGGAAGAAAGAGTTTATATTTATATAAAAAATCTATAAATTCTCTTAGTTCTTTATTTTTATCTAACTTTTCATATATCTTATCTATATTAGCAAGTGGAATTAAATTACAATTATTTAAAAAATTAAGTTTGAATAAATTCCTTTGACTATCTGTAAGTCTATTTATATTTATTTCACTTTGACTATTGAAATGATTTAGATTATTTGTAATAACAATCTTAAAATACTCATTTTCATTTCTAAAATATTTCAAATAATCATATATACTATCTAATGATAAAATCTCATTATTAATTACATCTTTAATATCTTCTATATTATAATCTGACATTTTTTCATTATTTTCTAATATTTTATCAAGTAATAATTTAAATCTTTCCATATCAAAGCTATTTTCATATGCATAATTTAGATAATCGATGAAATTTTCATCTTTAATTAAAGTTTCTTGGAAAATTTCATTTTCTCTAACACCATAACTACCATTCTTTCTTTTCTCAATTCTATTACAGCATTTTAATATTTCGTTTATAGAATAATCTTTTGCAAATTTTTCTGATATCTCATTTTTATACATTCTAATCATTAACATTGCATGATTCGTAAACTGAGTTTTCATCTTTCTTTTCCTCCTTATTCATATATTCTCTTATAATTTGAAAAGCATCTTCTGTATTTATTTCATTCTTTTTTATAAGAACTTGCATTATATTTAGCAAATATATCATTTCAGAATTATTTACTTTAAATTTAGATATGCTATTTTCTAAATATTCTCTTACTATTTTTACTGCAAATTTAATCTCATCTTGAAAGTAAATATGATCTAATATATAAGATAATCTCTCTATTGTCGTTATTTCTTCATTATAAAATTTATCTCTTACCTCTTTTTCATCTTCAAATAGTTTGTAAATCCTTTCATATTCCTTTTGAAGTCTTTTATTATTTTGAATTATATTTAATTCTTCTGTTGTTAAATATTTCTTTTGCATAGATTCAGTTTTATATACATCAGGATTAATTTTACACAGTTCATCGTATAAACTTCTTAAATCTTCTTTAGATATCAGTTTTTTTATCTTATTATATCTAAAAACTAACTCTAAAAAATCAAGGTATTCACTTGGTCTATCTTCAAATATAAACTTTTCAACACAATTAAATAAAAATAGTTTATTCTTTTTATTTAAGAAACTTCTATCTATCTCTAAAGAACAATAATAACTATAATGTTCACATAACGATGACAAGTTAAAGCCTAAACCATTTATCTCTTTTATAGTATATTTATTTGTTCTCACAAGATATTTTAAAAGGTCAAATGCTTTTTTTCTATTAACTCCTCTTATATATGTTTCTAAATTACTACTTTCAAATTTAGTATTACTTTCTAGATAATATATAGCAAAGTCTTTAAGATATATAATATTTTCATCAACTAACTTATCAAAAATGTCTTGCCTACCATATTCTCTTTTATAAAAAGATTTAATATAGTCATTTTCTGTTAAAATATTATACTTTTCAATACATTTATTTGTCTTATCTTTATCAAATGAGTTAAGAAGTAAGTATGAATCAAAAAGTTTTTGATATTCTTCACTTTCCATTTCTTTTACTAGGACGTCCCATTTGTCATCTAATATATCAAATGAAAATAATTTACCCTTAAATGCTAAATATGTATTTAGAAAAGTTGTTGGATTTACTATATTTATACTTTTTTCTAATACTTCTACTATTTTAGAATAACCATAACATTTTATTTTAAATTCCCTATATCTATATAATATTGTATCAATTAAAGTATATATATTAGTATTTTGAACTTCAGGACTATTTAAGAAAACTTTACAAAATTCTATTGCTATTTTTTCTTCAACAACAGAATTTCCAATTACGATAGCTTTAGGAACTGTTTTATAATACAATATTAAATAGTTTAAATACACAATTTCCTCATTACTATATCCATTATTAAAAAGTTCTATATATACCTTTGTATCATTTTTTTGAAAACCAGTAGGTATTTTAATAAGTGATTTTAATAGTGTATTATCTTTCTTTCTATCACTATTGATTATTGGATAAATATTCTTTATTAGCCATACATATATACCAATATTACCTATTACAGATATTGTCTTGTCTTTTCCTAATAATCTAGATATATTATTTTTATTTAGGTTTAAAAAGTCACTAAATTTATCATAATATATGGACAATGCGAAAACTATATCTTCAGTTTTAGTAAATTCCATATCCCATATTTTATTTCCATTATAAATGTATTTTTGGCTATTATATAAATATAACGCTCCATTTAGATATATATCATTATTTGCCTGTTCTTCAATTTTGGTTAGGAAATTTATAAGTTGAAGTCCAGTTATCATATTATTTTCTATTAAATCACTTGCATATCCTACAGCTAAAGCAATCGCTCTTATATCTCTAATATCTCCACCTATTCTTTCTTCATATCTTTCTAACAATTCACCAAAATACTTAAATTCATATTTTTCAACAATTGAAGCATCATAGGATTTGTCAATCCATATACACCTTTTTTCTATTTCTTTTAATATATCGCTTGTTTTACTATTTGCTCTTGTATTTACTATAAATGCAATTATTCCGTTAAATAACTCTAAATTTATATATTTATCATATATAAGATATTCATTATTTTTTAGATTTTCTCTTATCATTTTTTTATTTTTCCTTTCTATTCTTTATTATATTAATCGTTTTTTGAACCTGCATTCCTAATAGAAAAACAACAAACATTACTAATACTTTTCTAATATTTGCATTTTCTGTTAGTCCTATAATTGCTGATAATATAAGCATTATATATGGAATAACATTTATTCTAATTTCTTCTTTTTTTATATTAAACATTAATTCTACCTCCATAATTAAAATTTAAAAGAGATGGATTTTACTCCACCTCTTATGCTACATTTTTAAATGATTTAAACAATATATCATTTGAATTTTCCATCATATATTTTCTATAATTGTTAAAACCATATTTATTAATTCTTTCTATTCTTTCCTTTTGAACATCAGTAATTAATTCATCTGCACTATTATAGTCATAAAATAATCTTACTCTTCCATCTACCATTATTTGCTTTGGCCCTTTATAGTTCTTTATAATGTTATATCTATAATTGTATTTCTTCTTTCCCTTATGGTCGCTTATTCTTATTTTTCCGCATAAACCGAAAATCTGGTATTATATAAATACTTTTTGTTGTTTTTGCATAATATCTGTGAAGCGTAAAACCTTTTATACTTAGACTATGAATTACTTTATCTGATATGTTTTTTTCTTCTTTCCTTACCAATAAGCAATTCCCCCTTCTATGCTATTTTTCTTGTTTCTCTTTCTATCTCTTCTCCTATATTGTTATCATTAATTGCAATTCTAAAATCAACTTTTACATTTTGTTCTTCTAATGTATCAATTATATTTACATACATTAAAGTACTTGTATGTAATATTGTATATTTATCAACATATAAGGTAACATGAGATGCATTTAGCCTATTTACTATATTTGAGATTATCTCTTTATCAATATTATTTGGAACACCAATTACAATTTTCCCCGTATTATTAAATAACTTATGTGCAAGTATCATTTCTGTACCAATAATTATGTTAGTCTTTTTCTTAGAATTATACATATCAAACCAACTATCATTTTCATTTTTCAAAACCATTGGCCAATTATATGCTTTTGTTCCATTATATTCATTATTGCTTGAAAACCAGATATTTTCAGTATCTTTATTATATTCTTCATCAAGCATAATTCTTAATCCTTGTATTTTATTATCTAATATAACAGGAATAAAAATACCACTATGTGCTTTATAAGTCCACTTAAAATCTGTATCTTGATAAAAGCCTGATATTCCATCTAGTTTAAAACCTTCTTCTTGAAGTTTTAAGCATATTTTTTTCTTTTTGCTGTTATCAATTTCAATACTTTTAAAAAGATATTTATTTATATATTCATCTGTAAAATTCATATTTTTTAATTTTGTATGATGTTCTTTATTAAGTACCTGCAGTTCTAAAAATCTTCTATACACTATATCTCTATATGTTTCATCCTTAACAGGATTATTATAATTATATGGTATATTATCTAATACTGGATTTTCCTTAAGTAACATAGAAAATGCTTCTTTTGTAGTAACATATTTTTTCTTAGCATATAGCTCAATTGAACTTCCACTTAGTTCACATACATCACATCTATATACATTTCTAGTTGTATTTATTTTCATATTTCCTTTTCGTTCTTCTCCCTTTTGACAGAACGGGCAAACTACATACATAGTATCACCTTTAATATATGTTTTTTTGAGGTTTAATTTATTTATAACATTAATTATACTTACATTTTCATATACATTATTTTGCATATGCTTTATCCCTCCTATGCTACCATTTTTTCTTCCATATCATCTTCATATGAAGGTGTATATAGTCTCATAATTTCTTTATTTGTTTTTTCATCTAGTAATATTACAATTGCTGAAATTTCATAAAAATAAAGTTGAATATATGTCATAAATACATTTATTAAATCTGTATCTATAGCTGCAACATCTAAGTCAATTTTATAGTCAAGTTCAAACATCTTTAATGTACTTGCATAAGCCAGAATCATTGCACCACTTCCACAATTAAGTTCAACCATTTTACCATTATTATATTTTTTATTTAGTTTCATAACACCTTGCAGTTCTCTGCCTACTTCATTCATCTTAGAATCGTTTTTTATTAACTTTAATGAACTATTATTAGTAACTTGCTTATAAATGTCTCCTAATATGTCATATGGCTCATCCTCATTACAAAATAGTCTAGTTAGCTCTGCAGATAAAGCACTAAATATGTAGTTTTCTTCTTCAGCATAACTTTTAAATATTTCATCATATATTTTTTTATTTTTTTCATTAAAATAAACCTTATTACTTAGTGTAATTGCAAATAGTGAAATGAAATCTTTAAATATCTTCTCTGGAGTGTATCTATTTCTTAAAAAATTTAATAACTTTATAAACACCTCGTATTTATCATTCATTTTTTCTTTTATCCTTTCATTTTTCTTGTAATATTTTAATATTCAATTCTTCTAAATATAAATTTAAGAAGCAGCTTTATTATTGCTACTTCTTATAAATAATCGTTTTATTATTAAAATGGTAAGTCATCACCAGATGCTACTTCAAAGTCAGGTGAATCATTGTTACTATTTCCAGCAAACATGTCACCATATTCATTAAAAACATCGTTGCCATCTTTTTTACTATCTGCAAAATATACTTCTTCAGCAACTACTTCTGTTGCATAATGTTTAATGCCTTGATCATCATCCCAATTCCTTGTTTGTATTCTTCCAACAATTCCAACTTGCTGACCTTTCTTAAAATACTTATTTACAAATTCTGCTGTTTTAGACCAAGCAACTATTGTAATAAAATCTGTATCTCTTTCTCCATTTTCGCTTGCAAATCTTCTATTCACTGCTAAATTGAAATTCACAACCATTGTATTATTGCTTTGTGTATATCTTACATCTGAATCTTTTGTTAATCTTCCTATTAAACATACTTTATTCATAGTGTTATTCCTCCTTTTTTTGTTTTTAAGCTACTAGCTTTATATCTTCAATAATTATGCTACTTACTCTAAATTCTTGTTGTTTTTCTTTTTCATATAAATCAACCCAATTATTATTTTTAAATGGATTTTTCTTATTCGTAATATCTTCATCTACATATAAATTTCTATCTTTTGCATCTTTTAATAGTTCTTTTGCTTTTTTTATAGCTCTTCTTTTGCTTTTAAATGCTGAATTTATATAAACTGCATCATCTAATTTATATTTAAAGTCTGCATAATCTTTTTTATAAACTAAATATATAACCATAATTACCTCTTTTCTCTTTAGTCTTGTTTAATTGTTATAAATTTAATAATATCATCTGTAATTCTGCAATACCTTTCTGTTTCAGAAATTGCTTCTTGAGTCTTATTTTCCTCAACTTCAAAATCATATACAAAATAGTATCCTTCTTTAAATTTCTTTATTTCATATGCCATTTTTTTCTTACCTATGCATTCACTTTTTGTGATTTTAGCATATAATTTTATTTTATCTTGCATATCATTATCTACACTATTTACCTCCTTATCAGATAAATCAGGTCTTACTATTATTACTAATTCATATTTAATCATTTTCTATTCCTCCCTATTTATGCTGCAAATGGTATTTCATAGCAGCTATTTTCTTCAATTTCTTTTTTTATTGATTTTTCTTTTCTATCTAGAACATCTTCATAATTATCTAATATTTCAAGTGGATTATACTTTATTACAAGAGATATTATGAGTTGAGTTTGTGGTATATCTAAAATATCTGTTGTACTTTCTGCATCATCAAAAAATATAGGTACATTAATTTTAGATATATTATTAAAAACATTTGAAATTTCAAGACATGCTCTTGCTTGTTGAGATTTAGATAAATTCTTATAATCTCTTCCTTCATATTTTATTTCAAAACACTCTGTTATTTCTCCTGTTGTTTTAGAAACTTTACTAAACTCTATATCTACATTATTTAGATATTTACTTATTCTTTCTTTTTGTGCTTCTATTACAAGTATTTTTAATTTATTTGCAATATCTTTTTGTTTTCTATTCTTTTCTAACTCTTTTTTAATTTCCTCTTGAACTTTAATATAAGAATTTAAAGTGTCTTTTGCATCTTTAATATTTTTTTGCTTAATTTTAACTTCTTGATTATGAAGAGTAATCTCATTTTTTTCTTTTAAGAAGTTATCTATATTATTTTTTATTAAGTCCATTTCTTGTTTTAATGTCTTCATATCTGAAGTATTTAGTTTATTATAGATTTCTTGTTTTTCTTTCTTTTCACTATTTAATCTTTTTGCATCTTCTTTTAAACTATTAGCTTTCTGTTGAAGCCTATTCATTTCATTAATGTATGTTTTTTTCAAATGTTCCTTTACACTGCTATCCTTTATTTCTTGTCTGCATGTATGACATATAGGTTTATTACTATCAATAGTTTCTAATTTTTTACTTTCTCTACTATACTGTTCTGAAATCGCTGACAAATCATCTGTTAAAATTTTTTCAAGTTTTTTATTTATCATTTCTATTTTGCTTTTTAAATCCACTAAATTAGCATTATCAAAATTAGATAAAATATCTTCATATCTTTGCTCTAATTTTTGAAGTTTATCTTCCTTATCAAATATTAGTATATCTCCAGAGTCCTGAATTAGAATGTTCTTAATAGCTTCTATTTTTCCAATATTCTGTTCTTGCTCTTTTTCAAGTTCATATATTGATTCGTTTTTCTTTAAAATAAAACTACTTATGTTTTCTATAGGCTGTTCTAAAATCTTCTTATCTTCGTCCTGCAACAAATTATATGCATCTTCCTTATCAATATTTGGCAGAATACTTCTAACAAGATCTTTTTGTTTTTTGGGCTCTAATGTCCAAAAATAATATGGATTATGAGATACTAAAAATATATCTTTATCTTTATAGAAATTAATTAGATTTTCTTGTTTTATTTCTTTTCCATCTAATGTTAATATTATTTCTCTTCCCTTTTCTCTAACCAATCTATGTTCAATTCCGAAAGTTATCTACAAATGTAATATCTACAATAACATTTTTCACATTTCTATTATCACTTGCAACTTGTTCTTTTTCCTTGCCTAAAAGACTGGTTCCTGTTAAACACCAATTAAAAAGACTCCCAACAGTTGATTTTCTTTGAAAATTTGCACCAACAATATATGTTTTATTTTCATTAAAGTTTGCATTAAATCCATCTGGTAAATCCTTATAACCTATAACATTATTTATACTTTTAAGATACATAATGATTCTTCCTTTCTATCCTACTTTATTACCAAGTGAAAATATATTTTCAAAATCTTCTACTTGTGGATCACCAAGTAATGTTTCAACATTATTTTCATTTAATAAATCATCTGCAATGTCATTTTCTAATGTGTTTACATCTTCATTATTTTCAGAATCAGAAGAATACTTATCTTTTTCTGCATCATCTATTGTTGGAATTGCAAAAGTTTGAGTTATAGCATATTTATACGCACCAGAGAGTGCTTTATATACCGCCCATCCTTCTTTATCACATCCTTCACCTGGTACATTCACATCCATAAAGTCACAAGTTCCACTTTTATCAGGCTCAGTATCATAAAAACGATATATCATACTTATTGTTATATCATTTCCTCTTTGAACAATTTGTTCTGTTTTTATTGGAATCATTATTACTTTTTCTTCAATCATTGCTTCTCGTGCTTTTATTATAATTGCAGCCAAAGATGCATAATCAAAGCCTTTTTCTTCATTAGTCTTATCTTTTATTATCGGACCAATTTTTTTCATTACATTTAATATTTTTATTGCTATCATTTTTATCCTTTCCCTACTTTAGTATTTAGTAGTTTAATTTAATTTTTTAGTTTTTATTTTTCTTTCTATTGAAAATACTTTTACATTATTATCATTTTCTAAATGTTCAATAGTTCTAATATCTGTCAAAACATCTTCATTTAAAAGAACATATTGAAATGGTATTCTATTTTCTTTAAATTCATCAATTGTAGTCTCAATTACATTTATGCTTTTATTACTTACAGGCCAATATACTGATTTCCAACCGATAATAATATATGTTTTATTATCTTTTTCAAATTTTTTGTATATATCTATTTTTTTAAACTTATTATTACTTATAGGCTCTTTTTTCTTGATGTTATTCTTTAATAATTCGTATCCATCCTTTGTTGTGCAAAGTCTAACCTGATATTTTTCTGTTTTGTTTCTCTTCTCTCCTAAAACTCTTTCTATTGATTTTTCAGAGAACCAATCTGTTGGGCCAAATATTAAGTCTATATTATATTCTTCATACCATTCATCTTTTTCAATAATAAATCCAAGTCTATTTTCAACCTTTCCAAATTCTTTCCCTATACCACTTACTTTAACTAATTCACCATAGTTATACTTATTTCTCATATGCTTTACCCTTTATTTAATTAATTCCTCTTTTAGTACTCTTTGTATTCCATATGAATATTTTTCTAAATTGCTCTTGTTTTTCTTATAAAATTTGTATATAATTTTAGCAATATAGGCTATAGTATTTATAGTTAATAGTAATAATATTATTAGGGATTTTTTTATTATTTTTAACATTTTTAAAATTCCTT
Source organism: Clostridia bacterium (assembly GCA_017934475.1). Lineage (GTDB taxonomy): Bacteria > Bacillota > Clostridia > TANB77 > CAG-508 > UMGS1663. The sequence continues at coordinate 65,164 of JAGBJN010000001.1, forward strand.
TCTATAGTATTTTAACAAAAAAAGAAAGCTGTTTTATCCTCAATTAAACGGCTTCTTTTAGTTTTTCTATATCACTTTGTATTTCATTTTCTTCCTTTGGAACTTCTTGTTTTATTTCATATTTACAAAGGATATTCATATTTTCTTCTAATTTACTATTTAGTACTTCAATAACTGTTCCAATACCTTTTTCTATTAGATCCTGATTTGCTTTTGGATGTAAAACATATTCAACATCTTGCTGGTTTATATCTTGGAATATAATTTTTATGAATTTATTTCCTTTTATTATTGTTGGTATATATTTCTTTACTACAAGATAATTAGAAAAATCTTCTTCTTTTATATCTTCCTCTTTATCAGCACTTTTTTCTTCTGTTTCATTAGGTTCTTGTTCTCTTATTTCATTTTGTTTTTTGACAGATTTAACTTTTTTATTTATATTTTGTTCCTCTATTTGTTTAATTTCCTCTTTACCATCAGTAATCTCTTTTATTTCATTTTCTACATCTATTAATTTAGATTCTATGTTTTCAATTATCTGTGGTTTTATATCAGATCTATGTAAGTCAATACTATAATAAGTACCATAAGCTAAACTTTGTTGCTCTGTAAGTGATAGTTCAAACGGAACACCGACTATACTTATCCCTTGCTTTTTATATTTTACAATTTCTGATGCAATATTAGATAATGAGATACCTCCAGAAGTGCTTAAATTCCATACTCCTCCTGCTTCAATTCCATCTAAAACAAATTTTAGACTTCCTTTTAATTTACACTTACCGCTTTGAAGATGAGGGCAACTTTCACCGCATTCAACTTCTATTTGAGTATTATTATTTTTAGCATCTTTACCCACTGTTATTGCTTTTGTCCCATTTCCAATACATACTGCTTTTCCATTTACATATCTTTTAAATTTAAAATTAAATGGATTTTCAGTAGTAAATCGTATTTTCAGTTTTGTTGGTTCTCCAGGATAAACTTTTTTAAATATATCTACCATATCAGAGTTTGTTCCTTTATCTTCTTCAACATTAAAATGTGATAGTTTTTGTGGCAGACCATTTTTCCCCTTTGTACCTATTTTTATATTTCCTATAACTCTTTCTCTTACAAGATTTTGTATATCCATATATATTTTTCTCCTTCCATTTTAAGCAGCTTCATCAATTAATATTTCAACATAATCAGATAAATCATCAAGTTGCTTAACAATTTTATTTTTTAAATTTTCTCTATCTTTTATATTTATATAGGATTCTTCATTTTCAAATCTGTTTTCACTTGGATCTAAATTATTTAACTTAACATCATTGTTGCAAAGTAAATTTTCAAATTCCCAAATGATATCTTCTGCAGTATCTTCTAATATTGCTTTACTAACTTGCATATCTTAATACCTCCTGTTCATATGAATACTCGTCAAGCTTACTTAAATCAAGTTCAACAACAGGGAATTGCATTCCGTTAGATACAATTCTTCTTTTAATACCTTTTGCAATACCTAAATCCATTAAAAAACTAATTAAATTAGTATTTACTTCAGTATCAATTACAATTTCAGTACCTTTTAATTTTTCTTTTACATTAATTGTTGGATTTGATATATGAGAAGTGTTAATATCATTTTCTATTCTTCCATAAATTGAAAGTTCTAAATTACCATTATCATATTCTCCTCTATCAAAGAAACAATCATTGTACTTTACACATTTTGATTCATAGTTAAAAGTTTTCAATATTTCTTTTCCTCCTTTTCCATTTCAATATTTTTGTATTTAAAAACTTTAATCTATTTCCTCCCTTCCTTAATTTTTTACACAAAAAATAACAAGTTAAATTTTTTCAAATTTTACTTGTCTCTATTTTGTTTATTTAATTTTACGCACAATTCCCCCTATAGCTATGCTTAGACTATAAGTGGCATTAATTTAAAAGTGCTACTTACTTTACTTTTGCTTTAATCGCAAAGTTATGCTGGAATAATTTATCCAGCCTTAACCCTGAATAACAGGTATAACTATAAAAGTATATCTTTATAGTTATTAGTTTTTAAATACAACTATATTTTATCTTAATTTTAATAAATATGGAATATACACATACTAAAATTTTTTTAAATATAAATCATGCTATAAGTAAAGATTTCTTATGTCCGTTATTATAGTTGTATTAAATTTCCTCAATTATATTTTTTATCTTTTCAGATAACCTATCATAATCAATTGGTTTCATAATATAATCTACTACATTATCATATTCTCTTACTAATTCCATTCTCATATCTGCAGATATTATAAAAAATTTTGGTGAATTTGCATCATTAGAATATTTTTTAATAACTTCTTCTCCAATATATTTATCTTTTCTTTTCAAATCTGTAATAACTATTTTAGGTTTTAATTTATCTATCATTTCTACTTCTTCTTCATTTGTATTTGAAATACCTACTACCTCAATATTAAAATTTTCTTCTAAATAATTTTTTATTGTTTCTGTATAAGGTACATTATCATCAGCTATTAGAACTTTTATTTTATTTTCCATTCTTCTCTCCTCCTACTGATATTATTTCAAATAATGTATATTTATATTAAATTTCTTAAAACTAATTATAAAACATTTTAGACTATAATTATAGTCTATTAGAATAAAAAAAATTGCTATACTTTACATAGTAAATTTGAAAGGAAATATGCTATGCAATTGAATGATGCTATTAGAGAAAGAATAAACTTTTTCCTTAAAAAGAAAGGTTTATCTTCTTTGTGGGATTTATATAAATCATCTGGTGTTCCTAAATCAACAATAAACGCTTTGTTAGGAACAGAAAAAAATAGATTACCAAGATTGCCCACCCTACTTCATATATGTGAAGGTCTTGATACAAATCTAAATGAATTCTTTAGTGACCCAATGTTTCTTGATATTGAAGATTCTTCTGAAGATAAATAAATTTTTTTCAATCGCAAAGGTATATTTTATATACCTTTTTATTATACCTTATTTTGTATATTGTAAAATCCGTCTTTCCTTAAATTATAACATAGCAATAATGATAAAATCAAGTAGAAAATAACTACATACTGGGAGGTTAATTTTGAATAAGAGAAGATTTGTTGAAATAATAGATGGTAAACACAATATAGTAGGTAAAAATATAAGAAAATTAAGAGAAAAACAAGATTTTTCTAGACAATATGTATCTGACCAACTTATGATTCGTGGAATTGATGTATCTCCACAATCAATTTTAGATATCGAATCAGGAACACGCACTGTAGTAGATTATGAATTATGTGCTATTGCTAATGTACTTAATACAACTTCAGATGAACTTATGAAAGAATTTAATGATTATTTAAAAAAATTTTAAAAGAGAGTATTCGTTTTATTTGAATACTCTCTTTTGGTAAAGTAAATAATTTTTTATAAATCGACTATTTTCATCTTTAATAGAAAATATCTTCAGTTAAATAACTACAAAATGCATATGAAGGAATACATAGTAATATATCTTGTATCTTCACAATTATGAAATACACTCATATTGTTTAGATTATAATATAATAAACTATAATTTAGTAATAAAAATAATCATAAAAAGAATAGCTTCTAAAGCTATTCCATCTTTTACACTATTCTAAATTTAATTATTTTTTATGTATTTTTTAATAATTCAATTATATTTATTTTCTTAATTTTTCTTTTTTCCCTTATTGAACAAATTACTGATATTACTATAATCATTAACATAGCAATTAAATATCCTACAATGCTTAGTGGAACATCTTTATTATATATATAATTATTAAATAAGTTCATTATTCCAACATTAATTATTTTTACCAACATATATGAAATTAAAAATGCAATAATTGAAATTGTTAAAGTTCTCAGAATAATTGTTTTAAGAATTGTTATATTATTATATCCAATTGCCTTCATTATTGCCAATTCCTTTTCTTCATCATCTATAAAGTTTTTTATTGTAATTCTAATAATTACATATACACATATAATCATTAGAAAAATAAAAATTGATAAAAATTTTGATATATTTTCATATGAATAAATATCTTTTTCTCCACTAGTATCAAATAAATTACAATTATAACCATACTCCATAAGTTTTTCAATTATTTTATTTATATTATCATAAGAATCTGCTATAACAAATCCACTATATTTATTTAATATTTTTGGATTTAATTCAATGATTTTATTTATATTAGACAAACTGACATATATTGTGTTATCATACTTATCACCATTATATATTCCTACAATTAAAGCTTCAATGTTTTCTTTGTGATTAACATTAATAATAACGTTTTTATTAATTAGTGATTCGCTGAATTTTTTTTGTATACTCTCTGGAATTATAATTTCAAGAATATCGGTACTTCCTTCAAAAGATAGATCATTTCCATATATAACATTAGGTATTTGTTCGATATCGCCTGTTTTAATTTTTATTTCTTCATCTTCAATACTAGCATTACAAATATCTATAAAGTAATATGCATTTTTTATATTTTCTACATTTTTTATACTTTCTATATCAAGTTCATTTACACTAGTAACATAAATACATCTATTTTTTATATTATTCTTTATATTACTTTCAAAAATATTATTTATTAAACTTTTAAAATTGTATAAACTGCAAAATAAAGCTAAAATTAAAGATAAAGATACAATATAAATTATAGTTTTACGATTTTTTTTCAAGCTAAAAAATGTTGGAGTTAGAATATTCATTATTAATCTCCTTCTTTATTTTGAATTATTGATTTTTTTACAATTATAATATTCGAAACCATGCTTGCAAAATTTGGAATAAAAATTGATATAAATATTGACATCAAATATGTTAATACTTTTATTTTTAAATTTATATGCCTTATCTCGAAATTAAAATTATATAATAAATTATTTATTATATATATAATTATAAGCGATATAATTACTCCTATAATAAAACTTATTAATCCAATAATAATATTTTCAATAAAATTAATAATTAATATATTCTTTTTAGAGTAACCTACTGTTTTCAATAATCCATATATTTTTTCTCTATCTTTGCTTGTTTTTATTGAATTAATTATCATTGTAGATATTGATAATATTAACATTAAAGTAAACATTGTGATTCCAATAATATTAATTATATCTATTAATATATAATTAGGTACAGAATACAATTGTGTACTAAAACCTTGTTTTTCTAGTTCACTTATAATTCCATCAACATTATTCCAGTTATCAGCTATTACTAAAATATCACCATTTCCTATATTTGCACCAGTTAAAATAATCTTATTTATATTTTCAACATCATTAAAAGAAACATAACATTCGTTTGGATATCCCATATTTATATTATTATCGTATATACCTACTACATAAAAATCATCAGTATAAGTTTGAATAATAACAGGCCCTAATTCTTTATATTCATACATTGAATAGCTTACTGTTATTTTTTTCCCTATAAGTTTTTCTCCATCAATAATATCTGTTTCATTATATTTATCATTTATATCTCCAATATAAAATTCTTTTGGTATTATACATACATTTTTATCCTCATCTGTAATATATCTTCCTTTAATTATAGAAGGAGATATATTCTCATTACAGCCAATCAGTTTTATACTTCCTTCATTTTGTTGTATGTCCTCTATATTAGCATTTACATATGTACTAAAATTTTCTTGTTTTATAATTTTTTCTATGTGTGATATTTCTTCTACTTTTTTTATTAATCCTTCATCTCTTTTAAAATTTGGATTTCCAACATAAATTGTTCTATAAAAAATATTATTCTTAATATTTTTTTCAACATAATCATTAATAGATTCTTTAAATGTTAATGAGAAAATTAAAATAATAATTGAAATAGACAATAATGCTATATATCTCATATATCTTTTTCTTTCTGATAGGACATTTTTAGTAGCTAAATATATATAATCATTTATTTTCATATTTTACTCCTTATTTCACCATTTGACATATAATATATCTCGTCTGCATAATCTTTTACTATTTCATTGTGACTAACAACTACAACTGTTTTTCCTTCTCTCGTAAGTTTTTTTAATAAATCAAGTACAATTTTTTCGTTATCTATATCTAAATTACCAGTTGGTTCATCCGCTAGTATATACTCGGGATTATTAGCTAGTGCTCTAGCTATAGCAACTCTTTGCTGTTCCCCTCCCGACAATTCCTTTGGGTAGTGGTTAATCCTGTCACTTAAATTAAAACTTTTTAATAAATCTTTAGCTCTTTGTTTTCTTTCCCTGCCTTTAATTTCCTTATTAATATACATTGGTAGCATCACATTTTCTATAGCTTTCAATTTTGGATTTAAATAGAATGATTGGAAAACAAATCCTATTTTTTTCATTCTTATATATGTCTTATCATTTTCTTTCATGTTTGATGTTTCTTTTCCATCTATATATAATTTTCCAGAAGTTAGTGAATCTAGCAACCCTAAGATTTGAATCAAAGTGCTTTTTCCAGAGCCTGAATGTCCCATTATTGCATAAAACTTCCCTTTTTCTATTTTTAAATCCACATTGTTTAATGCTTTTATTGTTTCACTTGTCTTTTTATAAATTTTATATCCATTCTTTAAATTTATTTCTTCTGACATAATATTTTCCTTTCAAAATTATCAATAGATGAAGGAGAAACAAACTCCTTCATCTATAATATATTTTAATCATAACATGTCATATATACTGGATCAGCATATACTAGAGCACCATATCCATATCCATATGTAGAAAAGTAATAATAAAAATCTCCTGTGTCATGATTTCCCATTTGAATTGTTTGAGTTTCTCCTACTGAAAAAGTACTTTCTGTTGAATAAACTGTAGTAGTGCTTAACCAATTTTTCTTTACAAGTCTAATTTTCATATCACCATTTCCTGATACTTGTGTTGGAGTAATAGATATTTGATGATTTCTTTGTGGGTAATTTCTAGTTGAACCTGTTACAGTTGAATTAGCTCCACATTGAAGATAACTTCCATAAGTTGTTGATGCAGCAAATACATTTGAAGCAATAAGCATTAATAAAGAAATTGTTAGCACTAAAGTAATAGATATTATTAAACTTTTTTTCATAACAGTCTTCCCTCCTTCCTTATTTTAATTCTCGAGAATTATTGTACTCTTATAGTACAATATTTTTATTATATTTTTACAAAAAGATAATTTAAAATAACTTTTTGTTGCTTTTTGTATTTTTTTAGTATCTTATGATGTATTTTTATTACTTGAGTTTTCTATTATATCTTTATCTAAATATTTATTTAAGATAGTATATATAACATTTTTTACCGTAGGTTTCGTATCGTCAAAAAACTTAAAATATTCTTTAATTTTTGCTTTTTTACAAACCTTATACATATAATCATTTGCTCTGTTTATATCGCCTTTAATATTATGTATTGTTTTTTTGTGTTTTTTTGCAATAATTGGATAAATATCTTCCTTTAAATTAAATATATCATACTCTCCACTTTGATAAATAAGCATAATTGCTTCTATCAAGTATTGAGTACCTTTATGTCCTAAATTATAATTTAAATATTGTAATTGACTAATTATTACTTTTTCAGTATCTTGTTCTTCTTTTATTTTTTGTTTTTCATTTATTAATTCCTCTAATTTATCTATTATTTTTGAAATATCACAAACTTTATCTAATGCATAATATACATACGAATCCAATCTAACTTCATTTATTAGTTCTCTTTCCCCGGAAATAGCTATAATTGACTGTTCATAATTATCCTTTCCATCCTCTCTTAATTTGTTTATAATACACCTTCCGTCATATATAGGCATTTTCAGGTCAAGTAAAACAATATCTATATTATTATTTTCCAATATATCTAATGTTTCTTTTCCATCTACAGAAATATGCGTTACTTTTATATTCCCTTTAGAATCTGCATTAATTGTATTCATTAACATTTTTGCATAATATAGATTATCATCTGCTATCAAAATATTTACCATTTTTTGCTCCTCATAACCAATAATTTTAATAAATATTTAGTATTAAAAAATACATAATATTTTAATATAATTTTCTTATCATTTCAGATATAGTCTGTATAAATATTTTAGGTGATGGATTATTATAATTTGGAAAAAGTTCCTTCATTGTATTTGTTTTAGTATATCTATTCATAGATTTTATTAATTTTTGTATATCCCATTTTACTTGATTTCTGCTAACATGATCAAATTCTTTTGAAACCTCATCATATAAAAGTTTTTCAATATTAGATAATAAATATGGTCTTTCAGTTGCCTTTTCTATGCAACATATTAAATATTTATACGCTATGCTTGAAGTATTAAAATTAAATTGATTTAATATATTATCTATTAAGTTATCAATATAATTTTTGTAATTAATTGATAACTTATCTATTATTTCGCCCATCTCTTCAAATTTAAAAGGTTTTATAAATACATATTTAACAAAATTTGTCTTTAATACATTACTTTTATTTATTAAAGTTGCTTCTGCAGAAATAATTATAATTTCTATATTGCTTATTTTTTTTGTACTTTGTATATAAGCAATTACATCAATTCCTGTTTTTTTAGGCATTTTCAAATCTAACAATAAAATATCTGGATTTAGTTCTATTACTTTTTTTATTGTTTCTTCTCCATCTCTAGAAATCCCAACAACTTCTATATTAGAATTATGAGATTGTATATAATTAAATAATGATATACTAAAATCTATTTCATCATCTGCTATAAGTAATTTTTTTCTCATTTTTTTCTCCTTATATGATGTTTATATTATAATAGTGTCATTTTTTTATAATATGTTACAATTTTCCTTTTTTTTCCTTTTTTTTCCTTTTTTATTTTAAAATAATATTTTGTTTGTTATAATTTCAAATACAAATACATATCTTGCATAGAAGTGTCAGTCAGGAGGTTTATATGAGAGGAAAAAAACGGTTTCTGTCACTTATTTTAAGTTTTGTACTCTGTTTTTCAATGAGTTCAAATGCTTTTGCAGCTGATATTGATAATGAGATTATCAATGCAGAGGATGACACCACTGGAAGTCTCGATTCTGTTGATCTGGATTTAGATCCTGAACCTGAAGATCCTGTAGTAATGGGATCTTTGTCAGGTTACGCAAGTTACAATTTTGTATACGGGAATTCTGAATCAAATGGTTTTTTTAACATACAAGTCAATGGAAGTTGGAGTCCTTTTGCAGGCTGGACCGTAAAGACATCATTTAATGAGAATGAAGCAGCAAATATCTATGTTTTTTTGCTTAGGCCAGACGGTTCCCAAATCGGTAGTACTATTTACCTTGATCCTACAGATGAAGTTACAAACCAGCTACTTCTCAATGTTCCCGTTGGGACATACACTGTAGGATACCATGTAAATTCTATTGGTAATGGAACCATAGAAGTATGGGTTTACTAGTTTTCTCGTTTTGTAACTATTAATCGTTCAAATTTGACATTTCTATGCACAAATAAGGGCCTTATAAATTAAGGTCCTTTATTCTTTTAATATTCTTCAATTTCAATAATTTCTCTATATGCTAATATTGTATTTATTGCTTCTTCCTTATCTTTTCCATTAGCAATATTATTATTGTAGTATAAATAATTGTTTATCATTTTTGGATTAGTTTGTATCCCTGAAGATTCACCTTTTTCTAAAATATAATATCTTGCCTTTATACCTTCATCTGTATATCCTTCTTCTTTTTCTCTTACACCACTACATTTCATATTATCATCAATTGTTATAATTGTAGTATAGTAAATATATCCATCCTTTGTTTCATTGTTTAATTTTTCTTTAGATTTTACCATTATAATTTGATTATTATTAATCATACTTTTATCAAGTGTATGTTTCTTTATATATAACTTTCCATTATCGTCAACTTTTAAAGAGTAATTATTCCAAAAAAATGTACAAGCAACAATAGTTAAAGAAAAGATACAAAGAAAAATAATTGATTTAATTCGAAATTTGTTTTTTATCTTTTTTAAAGCATTTATTTCTTTCTTGCTATTTATTTTCTTTAATTTTATATCTCCTTTCATATCTTTAAGTATCTGTTCACACTCTTCGCAATTTTCAATGTGACTTTCAATAAAATTATTTGTATCTTCACTTGTTAAATTTTCAATATAATTAGGTAATAAATCTCTTATTACACTACATTGTTTATTTTTTTTCATCTTCAAACTCCTCCCTTATCAATCTTTTTAATTTTTCTTTTGTTCTATAAAAAGTAACTCTTGCCCATGTTTCATTTTTATCCATTAACTCACCGATTTGTTTAAAAGAGAGTTCCCCAGAAATTCTATAATATATCAAGTTTTGTTCATAGTCATCAAGTTTATGTATATACCTATATAAGTACTCTTTTGATTCTTTCTCTATAATATCATCTTCTATATTTTTTTCATAAGGAAGATCTCTATCTTCTATATTTACAACTTTATTTTTGTATTTATCTCTAAGATATTTATACCATAAATTTTTAGCAATCTTACATAACCAAACATTTACTGAACAATCTTCTCTAAATCTGTTTATATCTTTAATTGCTATATAAAATGTATCTTGTGTTAAATCTTTAGCAATTTCTTCATCATGAGTAATACAAAATAAATATCTATAAACAACACTTGAATATTCTTCACATATTTTATCGATATTCTTCATGTATGGTTCTCCTTTCACATATATAGTGTACTAATTTTTCATTTTGTTACACTTAATTATTAAAAATTTTTTTAATTATAAAATAATCCAGAACTGAAAACCAATTTATATATGTTTTATTATATAAATTTTATATATTGAACTATTTATATTATCGTTTTTATTATTAAAACTATGATTTTTAACATACGTTTTTACTCACTATTGTTGCTTTTTCTTTTCTAAACTCCAACTGAGTCCATTGTCTGTACTCGTAAAAATATAGTATGTTCTTTTTGGATTTTTTGAGTGATTTAGTGTATATACCTCCAATTTTAATTTTCCATCTACTATATATGGAACTCCATTTACAAGTAAATTTTTTTCTTCAATACTATCTGGATGTATTATATTTGCTTTCTTAAATGTAGCTCCACCATCACTGCTTACTAGAAATCTTCTATTATCTCCAGCTGTTCCAACTATTCCGGGATCATTTATAAAACCTGTATTCTCATCTATAAATGTGAGTTCAGCTCCTTCATTTATAGTAATCCCTGCCTCTTTCATATTTGTAAATGTTTTTCCACCATCTGTTGACTTATATATTGTCACAACAGACCTCTGATTTAATATATTTCCTAAGTATCCAACTCGAATTATTATATTGTCCTTTTGGTATAATATACTATCATCTCCAGTAGGTATTATACTTTCCATATTTTCTTGTTGATTTTTTTGTTGTTCTATATTTTTATTATCTTTTTCTTCATTATTATTTTCTATATTAGTACTATTTTTTGCAGTATAAAAATTATTATTTGTTATTTTACCTTCAACATTATAGTAATATGTAGAGTTTGGCATGTATAAGCCTTTATGTTCTTTATCTAATACATCTCCTCCATTTTTATAGTTTTCTTCTATTCTTTTTGTAATTCCTCTAACAAAAAAATTCATATATTCATAGTAATCAACTCTTGTATGATGCCATGAATATACATAAGCAACATATTTTTTATTGCCTTTCTCTACTATATGCTCTGGTGGCTGAAATGCAATAAAAAACGCTACTATAGGTGCAACTATAATAACTATTAATAAAGTTGTAACAATAATTAATGTTCTTCTACCATTTGTTTCACTTTTAATAATACTTTGAATTATCCCTAATAATATTCCGATCACTACTGCTATTGTTGCACCTTTATAAATATACTGCATATATTCAAGGTTTAATGAATTAATAATCACCTTAGATATTATAAATACTATTGCAAATACAAATGTATAGAAATACATGCTTCGAAAAAAACTCTTAATTATCTCTTTAAATTCTTCTTTCATTATTTCCTCCATCTCTTTTATCTGGTACATATTCTAAAATATCCTTTGGTTCACATTCTAATATCTCACATATCTTTTCTAATGTTGAAAATCTAATTGCTTTTCCTTTATTATTTTTAAGAATAGATAAATTAGCTAAAGTAATATCCATTTTTTCTGCTAATTCTGATAGAGATATTTTTCTTTTTGCCATCATAACATCTAAATTTACTACTATTGCCATCTTAAATACCTCCTATATTGTAAAATCATTTTCTTTCTTAAATTCTATTGCTTTTTTATATATTTCATTAAACATTTTTAATCCTATTGATAAACATAGCATTATGATTGTTAATATCCATAAAAAAGCATTATAGGTTATAATATCCATATAATTGTTAGCAAATACAATATGTAATACAGACATAATTCCATATATTATACTTCCACCTAATACTAAGTTTGATATCCTTCTAAGTATAGTTACATTACCGTCATCAAAACAAATTTCTTCTTTTAAATTACTTAAGAAGCTTGTTAAATATATTAACATAGCTACAAATAAAAAGCCTGCAATAAACACTCCAGTAATTAATACTGTTTCACTTATTTTTTCTGTTTGGCCATTTATTACATCTCTAAAGTCTTTAAATGTTATCATTGCGATTAGCATCATAGCAACAATTGTTAAAAATATAATTACTCTTACTCCTATAAGTAGTTTAGAAGATAAACTATTTTTCCCTAAAATTTTCATTTAATTACCTCTTTTCATATTTTATTTTTATGAATTATACTTTATTATTTATCGTTTGTCAATAAAGTTTTATTGTTCTTTTATAAAATATTATTTAAAAAAGAATAGCCTTTTACAGCTATTCCTTATTTTATTATTCATTTTCAATTTTTTCATTAATTTCATTATCTACCTTTTGTATTTCTGATGTATATTTTTCTATTTCTTCTGTTGTTTTACTCTTTACTACTTCAGCATCCATTGAATATCTTGTAATCTCAATGTTATCATATATTTTTGCATTTACATCAACATAGTTAATCTCTGCATATAAACCAAGCTCAATACTAATAGCATTTATATCAGAATGTTCCATTAAAATAATTCCGTAAAACTCTCCTGGGATATCATCATCAATTGTTATTGAATGTCTGTTATTGATATTTTCATTTTCAAAAGTAGTGTGTCTTGTATCAGTTGTTAAAATATAGCCTGTTTTATTAACTTCTTTTTGTTCTACACCTATATAAGTTTCATCAAATATCTTATATTCCAAATCATATATTGTAGGTGCACCATCTATATTATAATTAACTATTCTTATTTTATCTGCTATTCTATTTTTAGAATTTAAACCTGTATTTTCAACAAATCTATCTAATACATCTTTGTTATATATTTTATTATTAGCAGTATCTATTACAAAATAGCCATTATTTATACAATCCTCCATTGGTATTGGTTCTAATTTTTCTACTTCTTCTTCGATTATAGTTTCATTATTTTTTGCATTTTCTTCTCTATTTTTTCTTGATAGTCCTACGAATATTCCTAGAAAAATTCCAACTATAAATAAAGCCACAAATACATAAATTATAAACATTTTTTGTTTTTCTGTTAAATCTTTCATAACTTTTCAACTCCCTATATTGTTATAATAACATATATATTTTAAAAAAGGAATAGTAATAACTATTCCTCTTGTTTATTATTTTACTCTTTCTAATTCTATAATATATGGTTTATGTTTAAACATAACGCTGACCTTTAATTTATCCGTCGCATCATATTTTGTTAGAGTAAATGTTTCATAAAAATGAAATATATCACCATCTTTGTAGTTAGCATCTTGTCGTCTTCCTGCACTTCGAGAAGTAGAAAATTTTTCTCCTTTTTCATTTTCAACATATGTTATTTTATTAAAATCAGGCTCTTTACGATTTTCTAAATCATAAGTTTGTATTGGCATCATGTCTTCGTAGAAAAATGTTTGTCTTGCTTCTATTATATCTTTATTATCATTAACTATTTTATTATATTCGTCAAAAGATATTTCTCCTTTTAATGCCTTATCTTCAAGATTTTTTAAATCTTCCGGATATATTGGCCTTGGCATATTTGATATATTAATTCCAATTTCAAAACCTGTATTAGTTAATGTTGCATTTGTAACATTAAAATCAGGATTTTCACAAGATACCACTTTGTATGCTATACTTGATCGTCTATAAATTTCTTCTGGTACATTAAAATTCATATTCCAATTTCCATTTAAAACAAGTTCTATATCATTTGTTGTAAGTTTTATTTTACTGAAATTGAAATTTAATTTTTTACATTTTGGAAAATTTTCTCCAGCTGAATACATATTTAAAGTAAGATTTACTAATCCTGTATTTTTACTATGATATGTCATTATGCTATTTACCCCACAATTATAAAAATGCTCATTGAATTCTCCATATTGATAGTTTAAATTATTATCGCTACAATATTTTTCAAATGTTTCTTTATCTAAACAATATAAGATATTCTTGTTTTCATCAGTTACAATTAAATCATCTAAATCTATTTGTTCTATTCTATCTAAATCTATTGTTTCATTTATCTTTGTATCAATTTCAAATCCAAAATGTGCTCCTATTGTAATGTCATCCATTATAAAATCTTCTATTTTTGCATCTACATTTATATTATCTAGTGTTATATTTGTTTTGGTATCTATTAGCGTTGTTTCAGAACTAATATAGTCCATTTCTGGTGTTGCTATATATCCATTTTCTATTGCCCTATCAAGTCCTTTTCCAAATCTAAAACTAGGAATAATTTTATTATAAGCAAATACTCCACCTGATATTACTAAAACTACACCACATGTTATTGCAATTAGTTTTTTCTTCATAGCATATTTCCTCCAATTTATTTCCTCTTTTAGGGTATGCTTATTATTAGATTGATTCTTAAAATTACTAACTGCTACTTGCATTTTAAACTTATCTAAAATCTCTTTTTCGTTCATTTATTTCATACCCTCCTTTTTCAAAATCTTATTAAGTTTTTTTCTTATTCTGAATAGTTTAGTTTTAACTTTACTTTCTGATATATCTAAAATTGCAGCTATATCTTTTACTTTTCTTTGTTCGTAATAATAGTAGATAAATATATCTTTATCAATTTTTTTCATATTTTCTAATTCATTTATAATTACCTGATTTTTTTGACTCTCTATAAAATCAATTTCTATATTTTGATCTACATGCAAATATTCTACATAATCTTCTATGTTTTCTAATTGATTTTTACCTTTACATTTTTTCATTATAAGATTTTTTGTAATTCCTGCAATATAATTTGACATACTTTTATTTATATCTAATCTTTGTGTATTATTCCACAAAGCTAAATAAACATCTAAAATTATCTCTTCTTCATCTTCTTTTGATAAAACAAAACCAGAATTATGAATAATAGTGCGGATATAATTACTATAATCACTTATTACTTGTTCAATATTTAATTCATTATTTTTTAAATACTCTCGTATTTTATCGTCTGTTCTTTCCAATATAATCTAAACTCCTTCTAAAAAACACTTTCACTTATATATTACCATTTTTTTAATTTTGGTTACATTTTTTCTAAAAAAAAATTATAAAATGAAAAGAAAGCTAATTTAATAAATAGCTTTCTTCATTTCTTATATTTCTTTCCAAGTTCCCCCGTTATTTTCATGATAATCTTTTAAATCTTGTATTAGTTTTTTTGCATCTGTATATTTATCAGTAAATTTTAAGAACCATTCAATATATTCATCTTGTTCTTTTTTATCTTTATTTCCAATAATTATTGAAGAAAAGTAGTTATAATCTCCATAATATTCAATTATATATTGATATGTAGATTCATTAATCGTTCCCTCAAACTTTATTTGCTTCATTGAATTCATAAATATGTTCCAATTTGTATTATTATTTACTGATTTAATTCCAGATGTAGAAAGTAGCATACTTTTCATTTTTGAAGCTAATTTATAAGATGTTTTTATTTCATAATATGCTGATAAAGGTGAGTTTTCTTCATTATAACCTTTTAGAAATTCTCCTTTTTCTCCAAAATTTTCTTTTACCTCATTAAAAGCATCCGTTCTTGAATAATAAGTTATTTCTGCATTACTATCTATATTTTTTATAATTTTTTGAATATTATTCATTTGTTCTTCTGTTATGTTTTTTTCTAAATAAACCTTTATATTTCCTAATGAATTTTTATAATTTGTATATATAATTATATTCAATATTATTACAGATACTAACAATATTCCAATAATTATTATAATAGCATTTTTGTTTTTCACTTTTTTCTTAATTCCTTTTAAATAATCTATTTCATGTATTTGATTGTTATTATCTTTTTCTGAATTTATTTCATTCAATTTTTTATTACATTTTTCACAATTCTTCAAATGATTTTCAACAAATTCCTTTGAATCATTACTTAGAACATTGTCACTATAACTAAATAACAAATCGTTTACAATATTACATTCTTTTTCTATGTTCATCTTTATTTACCTCCTTCAATTTTTCTTTTCCTCTAAAGTATATTACTCTTGCCCAATTTGCTGTTTTTCCGGTTATCTCTGCTATTTCATCGAATGTTAAATTTCCCATTATTCTTAAATAAACAACATCTTTTGTTTTTTCGTCTAATTCTTGAATATCTTTAAATAATTTTAATTTTTCTTGTTTTTCAATTAAGTTCAATTCTAAATTACATTCATCTTGAATTTCTTCTAGTTCGCTAAACTTTATTTTTGATAATTTTTTAGTTTCCTTATAAAATAAAAATTTTGCAATTTGACATAGCCATACAGATAATTTGCAATTTCCCTTAAATTCATCTATTCTTTCAATTGCTATTGTAAATGTTTCTGATGTTATATCTTCACTTATTTCACGATTTCCGATTACTTAAACAGAATATGTATTTATATACTGTTTGAAAATATTTTTTATAAATTTCTTCCATATTCTGCATTTAGATTCCTCCCTTCTATCTATAAGTGTCATTTATTATTATTTTATTACAAAATTTTATAAAAAAATTATAACATAAAAATACCTAACTCATAATTTGAATTAGGTATTTAAGATTTAATTATTTTATTGTACTATATATTCACTAATGTCAGGTTCTACAAATATTGAATCATCTACGTTATCAAATTCATAATCTCTTCCTGAAATCATATCATTTGTAATATTTTCAATCATTAAACCTGTATCTTTTTCTATATAATATTCATTTTTTCCAACTGGATTTAAACTTATGTATGATGGATAGTTGCTTACAATATAGCAGTCTTTGCTATTTACTACTGTACTTCTTATATATGCAAAGAAACATGAAATAAATGTATGCCATGTTGAATCGCTTTCTAGTCCATTTACTATAGTTGGCATTATAAATCCACCTTCTGTTTCTATTTTAGCAATTTTTGATTCACCATTTTCTATATATGTTCTATATCCTTCTTGGTCAGATAAGCCAAACATAGAAATCTTAGTAATTTCTTGACCTTTACCCCTTATAACAAATCCTGCCTGTTTATTATCTTTTTTATAAAACATTGTTGTTGTAAGTTCCGCAATTTCCGTTTTGTTTGGATTACTTATTATTGATTTAATACTATAATTTGTACTATTAGCATATTGAGTTATATTATTTTGAAGCTTTCTTACTATAATAAAGTTTCTTATTGTATGAATTAACAATAAGATAATTACGACTAATAATATTATTCCGACTATTTTTAATACTTTTCTTATTTTCATAGGTATATTCCCCCTTATCTTCAGTGTAACCTAGCTATCATGAGTTTTTCAAAACTTTTAGATCTTTGGTTTTGCGTCATAAACTTTCGTTTATTTTGCCTTTTAACTATTATACCTATATTATACCATTTTTAGTTTTTTTTTAGCAAATTTTATATTTTCGACAAATTACGACAAACTTTTCATCTATTTTATGTTAATATATATTAAGGAGGCGATATTATGGATTGTTCAATACCGTTTAAAAGATTATCGCTTGAAGTTAAATTACAAAAGATGCTTGAGAATAATACTTCAGAATTTAGAATAAAACACGTTCAGAAAAAAATTGACAAACTTGCAACAAAGCAGCAAATAGCAATGATAAAATATGCAGCACAACATAGAGATGAAGAAAAAGAAAGGAAAGCTAGTTCATTCTAGCCTTCCTCTTTATTTTCAAATATTTTTGCTTTTAATATCATTCTTGAAATTCTTACTTGGTCTGACAAAGGAATATCCCACCTACTACCTGCAATTGATTTTTTTATCTTGTATTCATATGTAGGCTCTCCAAGTAATTTATTTAATTGTTTTTGTAATGAAACATTATTTGTGTATAGAGAAAATTTATTATCTTTATATAACACATTTATATTTGTTTCTTCTTCTATTTTATTTGGCTCTTTATATTTCTTTTCTTCCATACATACCTTTCTATTTTAGAAATATTTCCCTTATTGATTAAGTTTATTTAACTCATCTGCGTATTCAGATAATAAGTTTGGTATATCATTGTTTTTCGTACTATGACTATATATAAATTCAGAAAGTTCAAAATTCATTTCCTCTTTTTCTTTATCTGTATAATCTTTATCTAATTCTGCATGAACTCCCGCTTTATTTAATTTTTCTATGTTTTTTTCGTTGAATAGTCCCATTATTAACATCCTCTTTCTTTTCTTTAATTGCAATTAATTCTTCATTTTCTTGTACCTTTTTTGTTTCTCCATTAAATACATATTCATGTCCTGGAGTATATACTTTATAATTATTATTTTCAAGTTTATTTCTGAGCAATCTTAAAAAAGTGTATTTATCTATTGGTTTTAGATTATACTTTACATCAGTTTCATAGAAACTGTATTTTATGAATTCATGATTTTCTTCTATCTTTTGTGTAAGTGTTAATTCAATTAAACTTTTTATCTCTTTATCTGTCAAGAAATCACTCTTCCTTTCCTAAAAACCTTAAACATTATACCACATATTTTTCGTTTTCAATAGTAATTTTGGAAATTTTATCTTTTCTTGACAAATATTAAGTTATTTGGTAAATTTTAGCTATCAAAACAAATGATAATAATTTAAATTTATGCGAAAAGAGGTGAAAATAATGAATAAAGCTGATTTAATCGATGCTATAGCTAAAAAAACAGGTGCATCTAAAAGAGTTTCTGAAGCATCTCTAAATGCATTAACAGAAGCTATATCAGAAGAATTAAAAAAAGGTGGTAAAGTTCAACTTGTAGGATTTGGTTCTTTTGAAGTAAGAAAAAGAGCTGCTAGAAAAGGTAGAAACCCACAAACAGGTGCAGAAATAAAAATAGCTGCATCAAAAGCACCAGTATTCAAAGCTGGAAAAGCATTAAAAGATAAAGTTAATAAAAAATAAAAAATTGCCAGGAAATCAATCCTGGCTTTATTTTATTCAATTGTAAATTCTGCATATACATTAACATTATATGCTAAATCTTTTGAAATTCTGTATTCTCCTTTTTCTAGTTCTCCATAAATATCTTTCCAATCTGCTTTTGTTTCTATTATTCCCTCATTATTTGGTAAATATGCAATTGCAATCCAAGTAACTAAAGAATTTATTGGCAGTTTTGTCCATATTCCATTTTCTTTTTTCTCAATTTCAAAAACTGCACCTGTACTAAATTTTTCTTCTTTATTTTTAGCTTTCATAATTAGTGTTGCTGATGTTTTTGTTAAAGTGCCTTCTTTTATTGTCATTTCAACATTAGAATCATCTATATAGTTCATTGACTTTAATATATTTAAGGCTTCTTTTGCTATCTCATCTTCTAAACCGTTATTAAATGCAATTAAGGTAACATTTTCATCTTTAAATACTACATAGTTCCAATCTTTTCCACCATCAAAATAACCAACACTTGCTTCTTCTCCGTTTTCAGTTATTAGTTTTTCTGTTACAAGTCCTGTTCCACATACTCCAAATTTTTCTGTTAATGAATAAACTCCTGCATATTTATCTTTTCCTAGATCTTCTTTATATATTTTTATTCCATAATTTGCTTTATATGCAGTTGGTGTTTCTCCGCCATTTTCTACCATTTCGAATTTCCAAGTAGATGGAACAGAAAGTGTTAATCTTTGATTATTATATGTAGTTTCTGCAATTTTATAAATAATATCATTATCATTTCCTTTTTTTACGTCTTCCGGAATATATTCATTTGTTGTATTTGATAGTTTCTTATTATCTTTATTATTAATATTAAATACAACTCCTACTGTAACTGCAACTAAAACTAAAAATACAAATATTAGTATAATTAAAATTTTCTTATACATTTGTTATCACCTTTTCCCTTCTGTTATTTAGATGCTTTTTTTCTTTTATTTTGTTGGTGATTTATAAAATTTTTTAAAAATATTACTGAAAACACTAAAAATATGCAAGATAAAACCATTAAACTTATATCAATATATGATTTTGGATTAGATGTTATATTTTCTCTGTCTTCTTTTACTGTTACATTTTGTATCTCTGATTCTTCACTAATAGTATTTGTATTAATACTAGCTAAGTCTTGACTTGCAGAATTTTGTATAGTACTTTCTTCTTGCGTAGTTTTTTCTTCTTTAGTTGCTGTCTGCGTAGTATCTATTTCTCTTACAGATGAAGTATTATTGTTATCTTCTAGCTTTTCATTATTTTCTTTTCTAATAAATGTCTTTCTATTTAAGTAAATAGTTATTACAATAATAAACATTGAAATATTTGTAATTAATGATTTTAATGTATTTATTGCTTTATAATATCTCCATTGAACTGTTCCTATTGGCATATCTAATATTTTAGATATTTGATTAAATGAAAATTGTGATAATATTTTTAGTGATACAATCTCTTGATCTTTTATATCAAGTTTGGACAATATTCTATTATACTTATCTTTATCAATTATCTCGTTTAGTTCTTTATCTTCCTTGCCAATATAATACATATCTTCAATATTTAATTCTTGTTTTTTATTTCTTAAATACATTAACGTTTCATTTTTAGTTAAAATATATAACCAACTTGCTTCGTTTTTTGTTGGAAATTTACTTTTTTCCAAATTCCAAATTTTAATAAATACTTTTTGTGTTATATCTTTACTTTCTTCTTCATTTTTTAGTATTGAAAAAGCTATACAATAAATTAATTTGTTGTATTTACTATAAAATTCATTAAATTTTATATCATCTTTATTTATAAGTCCACTAAAAAGTTGATGTAATTCCTTCTTATTTATATTTTTCATATTACTCCTATATTTTTTTCTTATAATATCATAAAAGTGTATAACTAACAATAGTAGTTATTTATTCTTTAATTTTTATTTAATTTACTCTATCTACTATTTCAAGTGGTGAATAAGTACATATATAACATGGTTTATTTGTATTTATAAATTTTGGCATATATTTTTTTGTTTCAATTATTATTATAATTCTATCTGATTTACATTTCTCATCTATTGTTTCGAACAAGGCATCCTGTTCTACTTCTTTTATTGCTATAATATCATATGAAAAAGTATCTGTTTGCATTATGACATTTACTGGATGTTTTCCTTTAACTATTTTTGGATTTCTATCTAAATATTCCATAACAACATCAAACGCTACAACATTTCTATTATTTACTTCTTTTCCATTGTATCTTAATATCTTATTTTTATCTTTTGTAATAATTTTTTTTGCTATTAGATAATTTATATCCTTTTCACTACAATTTAGTAACTTAATAATTTGCTCTTCTCTTAATGATTGAAAATTCCAAAGAATTTTTGCTATTTGTTTTTGAATATCATTCACTAACCATCTTCACCTCCAATTATTTTTACAAGAGAACTATATATCTTTCTCTTTTCTGGAACTATTTTATAAATTTTTATGATAACTTTTTCTCCTGGAAATGGTGGCCTATCGAGCCAAGTTGGAAGCGTACAAATTGTATCTACACCTTGTGCTATATTTGCAAAAATTCCATTGTCTGTATAACCTGTAACTGATGCTAAATATTCTCCCTTTTCCATAAAATCTTTTCTTATGTTTAAATAAGGGTCTTCTAGTAAATCCTTAATAGAAACTTTAATGATTTTTTCTTCTTCTGATATTTCTTTTACTATAACTTTTATTTGGTCATTTACTTTATAAATTTTACTTACATCTTCTATATATCCATATTGCAAATCTTTTGCTTCAAATATAAAGTCCGTTCCGCAAACTTCAATTCTTATATATTTTTTCCATATGCCTATTACCTTAGCATATAATTTATCTCCGACATCTAACTTTTTTATATTTATATCTCTTAACTTTTCCATTGCTTTTATTCTTGATGCTATAGCTTTTCCTGATAATTTATCTGCCTTAATTACAATGAATTTTATTTCTGCACCCATCATATTTCTAAGTAGTTTTTTATCGTTTTTGCTATCTGAAGTAACCTCTTTTGCTGGAATCAAAACCTTTATTTTGTTAAAGTCAACAATAGCACATGTAATTAAATCATTATCTAGTTTTTCAGTTTCTATTGCAATTATTTTTCCACTTAAAATTTTTCCTTTTTCTATTGATGAATTTACATTTTGCCATATAATTTTCTCTTGTAATTCATCTGTCATAACTTTTCACCTTCTTTAACTTTTAATTTATTTTAAAAATCTTTAAAACTATATTTTACTTTTTTATTTTGCTTTTTATTTTTTTCATTTTCAACATTATCTTTAAATTTTTCTTTTTGATCTTCTAATGTTACATCTTCTAATTTTTCTACTTCAATATGTTTAGAATAGTCATATTTATTACATATAAAGGGCTTTCTACCTCTTACAATAACTATTTCTTTATTATTATCTAGTTTAAGTAGTTCATCAGGATTCATTAAATTTCTTTTATTAGTTGAAACATTTTCCATTCCATAAGTAAACTTTCCATCAAATCCCGCTTCTTTTCTTATAGCATTAGTAGATACTGTTGCAACACCTAAATATTTTGTTAAATATTCAGCTGTCATTATATCTCCAGCTCCCATACAAATTTTAGTATCTGCGTTTCCTAAAATTTCTTGCCAAACATCATTGTCATATCTGTTTTTTAGCTGTGCAATATTTTGAAATATCATAAAAATATTTATCCCTCTACTTCTTGTTGTTGCAAGTTTCTTCTCAAAGTCAACTATCCTTCCTATATTTGTAAACTCATCAAGTATTAGAGACGTTTCAACCTTTAATCTTCCACTTTGATTTTCATCTGCTTGTTTTATAAGTTTAATAAATAAAAATGAGAAAAATAGTGTCGATAAGAAATCAAATGCTGAGTTTGTATCACTTGTAACAACGAATATACAAGTTTTCTCATTTCCTATCTTTTCAAAATTAATCTCATCTTTATTTGTTATATTTCTTATTTTATCTGTTTGAAATATTTGAAGTCTTGTAGCAAGACCAGTTACAATACTTTGCTTTACTATATCTGTTGCTTGTGCATATATGTTATAGCTTAATCTTGTTGGCCCTTCTGTTTCACTAAATAATCTATCTATTTTCTTTATATTTCCACTCGCAAGAGTATCATACATAAATCCTAAATTCTTATCATTTTCTTTAGCATAGTTAATTACATATAAAAGCAATGCTTTAAGTAAGTTTTGTTCTCCTCTACTCCAAAACTCATCTCCACCTGATCTACTATCAAGTTGTGTACCTTCTATAACTATTTGGCTAAATATTTGTGCATCTGTTTCATCTTCAACGAAGTTAATAAATTTTGCTCCATGTGAATATGTTGGATTAACTAAATTAAATACTTTAACATTATATCCTTTACTTTCTAAGTATTTTGCAAGTTTTCTATAAAGTTCTCCTTTTGGATCTGTAAATACTAAACTTGTATCTCTATCCATTTTACTTTGTAATTCTTCTTGCACAAGTTCTATTCCATTTGGTATTGCAAAACCTCTTGATTTTTTGCTACCACTGGAACCAAATACAGCAATATTTTTATTTAAATATGTATCTAACGGAAGAGTAATTATTTCGTTATTATCTGTTTCACCGAAGTATAATTCCATCTCTTTTTCCAATACTTAAATATTCTTCTATTTCCTCTTTGTTTCCCCAATCTGCTGTTCCAAATGTTCCATCTTTTTTCTTTAGATTAATTCCTTCGACTTCAATTTTTGCATTTTTTCGTGTTATTTTTATATTTTTTATAACAAGCATAATTATTAAATTTATGACCATCCAAGTAGTAAATATAATTCCATTTCTAAATATTACTGAAAATAAATTAAGCAAATTTATATCTATCGAATTTAAGCTCGTATTAAAACACTTTTCTAATACTTTTAAATATCCATTTATAATTGGAACTATAATAATATATGAAAATAAAAAAAATAAAAACCATTTATATTTTTTTAACATCTCCTTCATTTATACCTCCTAAAAAATTATCTAATTCTATGATATTTACTTTTTTAGTTAGTATTTCGTTTATCTTATCTTTATTTTCCTTTAATGTTATTATATCTATCTTTCTGATTGTTTCTCGATTATTTCTAAAAAAAATATTTAATCTATTTAATTTTTCGGTATCTATAAATGGCATTACAAATATATATGTTTTATCGTTTAACATATAATCTGCTTTTTTCCAATTAGATAATAAAACTTCCTTATCTTTATAAATTTTCTCAGCAATTTGAAATAAATCTATATTATGAAGATACCTCATTATTTCTAAATTATCTTGTGTTGGCTTTATAATAAGTGTAGATTCTTTTCCAAATATCAATTTTTGATTATTATTCAATAAATTCATATTTTCTAAGAATATTATAATGTCATTATAGTCTAATACCTTATTTATATCATTTATTACTTGGCTCATATAAATTGTTTTTCTTGTTTTAGATATATAATAAGCTACTCTTACTTTATCTTGGTATTTTAATTTACCAATGTATTTTCTTGATGTTTGTGTATATATGTTATTATCTTTTATACTCCAACTAGCCATAAAATCAATATTACTATTTATAGTTAATGCTGCAATTTTTGCTATTTCATTTATTCTATCCATATATTCTTTTTTTCTACAATTAAAACTATAATCATAT
This sequence comes from Clostridia bacterium, assembly GCA_017934475.1. Lineage (GTDB taxonomy): Bacteria > Bacillota > Clostridia > TANB77 > CAG-508 > UMGS1663. The sequence goes on from JAGBJN010000001.1 coordinate 90,500, forward strand.
CCAAATTCCTTAACTATTTTTGTTCCTTTATCATCTAGTTTTATATACATTCTGTTTAATCTTTTAATATACCTTTCATTTTCAAGCACCTTTAATCTCTTTCTATAATAATCTTTTGAACCATATATCTTTTTAGCATCTGAACCAAGCATCATTTTATACTTTCCAAGAAACATTAATACTTCTATATCTCTACCGAGTTAATATTACTTTCTTAATTTTCTTCACCACCTTCCTTTATCTACACACTCTCTTTTTTTACTTTTTATCTCTCATATGTTTCATACCCCTTAACCTCCACACAATCAAATTTTGTATTTTTGTTAATTTAAAGCAATTCTTGACATATTTAAAATATCCGTTTGAAAAAGTTCATTTCTTAATAGTTCCGGACATTTTTTATATGTCCGCATTAGTATTATTTTGTATCCACTTAAGCATTTTCTCACCCTTAAATATATAAACTTCTGTATAAGGATTTTTCTTCATTTCTGTTTTTCCTATGACTCCATAAAACATATTAGCAATATTGTCATCTTCTATTACTTTTGATAATACAAGTCCATCAACTATTGGCTTAATAAACTTATTATCAATATCTATATTTTTTTGATTCTCTACTACTTTAATAAATACAAATACAAGCTCATCTTTAAATAAATCTTTATATATTTTACTTGCTTCCATTACATTTATCATTATATTTTTATAAGCATAATTATTTATGTTTTTATATTTTGGTATTACTTCAGGAATAAATATTTTTAAAACTCCATCTTCATAATTTGCTTTATATTTATTATTTAAGTATTCTATTTTATCTTGTTCATTTATCTCATATTTGTTTTTTAGTTTTATTTTATTAAAGATGTTATATCTAATCCTCTCCAAACTCCTTAAATAACTTTCTAAATGTTTATTTTCGACTATTTCTTCATTATCTATTATAAATTCTGTTTCATCTCTTAAATCTTCTAATTCTGGTAAAATTTCTTTTTGCATATTTTTAATTGCACCTCCAATTTAATAATATAAATAAAAGATGTAAAAGCTATTTGTTTTAGCCTTTACACCTTTTTAACCTATTCTTCTACAATATTATCATATTGTTCTGATATTACTTCTAATAATTGTAATCTTGTTTCATTGTTTAATGGATAAGAAAAATCTTGTGAAAAGTTTCTATTTTTTACTTTTCTTTTTGGCATACTTATATATCTACCGTTCTTTCCATTTAATAATTTAATTTCCCTTACTATAAAACTTCCATCTATACAAATGCTCGCTGCTGCTAGCAAATCTCCTTTATTTATTTTTTTAATTCTTACTTCTGTTATGTTTAACATATAATTTTCCTCCCTTATAATTTAATTTTTTAATTTTAAAAAAGAGTGATATTTAAATCACTCTTTTAACATTATTTACTCTTTTTATCGTTTCTTTTTAATACTACTATTCCTATTGTAGTCACAAGTAATGAAATTATCATACTTATAGTTAGAAAGATATAATTTGTTTCATTTCCAGTTTGAATCTCTGGAATTTTATCGTTAGAATATTTAATAGTATATGCAGATTCATTTTCTTCTAGAATTTGACCATCTGCGAAAACACCATCATCATTAATTTCGATTTTTACTATTTTATTTGATAGAATGTAATTTTTTGGAGCAACTATTTCCTTGATATAGAAAATACCATATCTTAAATCTTCAAATGTGATTGTTCCTGTTTCTTTATTTGCTTCTACCTCTTTTATTAATTCAGTACAATTTTCATCTTCATAGATACCAAATTTGAAATCTTCTGTTATTATTTCTTCAGTCTCACTATCTATTTTTATAACTTTTATTGTTTTAAGTATTGGCATATCTTTCATTTCAATTAACTGATTAATTTTTTCATTTGTAACCTCAAATTCAATTGTCTCAGCAACCTCGAAACCATAAGGTTGTGTTATCTCAGTTAGTAAATACCTAGTATTTTCTTCAAGACCTATAACATGATGAGGCTCTTTTTTTGATATCCAACTATCAATAACATTTCCATCTAAATCTGTAACTATAAGTTCTGCTCCCTCTAATTCCTCTCCTGTTACAAAATCAGTTTTAACAATATCAACTAACTTATCAACCATTGTTATTTTTTGAGTATCTTTATCAAGGCTTACTTCAAATTCTGCATCTGTAGCTTTAACATATGCTCCAACACATAATTCTTCATGAAGTAAATACTTCTCTCCTTCAATTAAATTTTTAATTTTATGTGGCTTAATTTCTGATGTCCATTCATCTACTAAATTATTATCTTTATCAAATACTTGCATTAAAGCACCTTCTATTTCTTCTCCTGCAATATCAACTTTACTCATTTCAACAACTTTATCAACCATTGTTACTTTTTGGATTTTTGATGTACTTTCAACTTTGAATTTAATATCTGAAGCCTTAACGAATGAATCAGGTGCAATTTCCTCTCTTAATGTAAATGTCTCACCTACTTTTAATCCTTCTATTTTATGAGTTTTTTCTGTTGAAATCCAAGTATCTATTACATTTCCATCCTTATCAATAACTGTTAATTTAGCACCTACAAGTTCCTTATCTCCAGTTATATCTGTTTTACTAAATTCAAACATTGTTGTTTCGTTTTCTATATTTAATTCTTCAGTATATACTTTTGCCAAATCATCTTGTTTTATAAATTTAACATCATATACTTTGTCATTTAATACTAGCCCATCTAAAGTTTCAACTTCTAAAAGTTGATATTCACCCATTGGTAATTCTGTAAGTCTTAAATTTCCTTTTTCATCTAGGTTATATATTCCAACTTCTTGACCTTTTTTATAAATTATACTTCCATCTGCATAATCTATAATATTTTCCTTAGCAGTTAGTTTAAATTTAATTTTACTTAAATCTGATGTATCAATTAAAGAGGTATCTGCATCTTCTCTTAGTGCGATTGTCTTATCTAAAATCAAAGTTCCTGTTGGTTGTTCGTTTTTTATTATAATCTCTTTTATATAATCTCCATCTTGATCTTTATCGTAATTTTTTATACTTTCAATTTTAAAAGTTACTGGTTCTTCAAGTATCAAGAATCCCTCAGGAATTCTAATCTCTGAAATCTCATAACTACCTACTTCTAATTTTAGTGGAGTTACTACCGTACCTAATCTATCAAATGTATTATTATAACTATTTGTTGGTACAACTAAATTTTTAGCATTTGTTGTAAATGAATCAAATGTTGTACTTCCTATTTTTTGAGTAACAGCTTCACCTTTTTTATAAAATATTTTTCCTGTTGCTCTATCATATATATCCTTAGTTGCTTTTATTTGAAATGTTGCATTTGAAAGAGTAACTATTTTATCTGTTTTTAAGTCTTTTTTAACAAGTTTAATATATGCTTCCGTTTGTTCATTATTAACTACAATTGTTTTAACTTTTTTTGCAATATCTACAATTTCAGATTCATCTTCTGTTATTGAGAATGTAAAATCGCTAGCAGTTTCATAATCTATCGGAGTTTCAGTCTCCTTTACAATAAATTTACCATAAGGTAAAGGATTTGTTGTATATGCATCTCCATTTTCATCTGTAACTATTGTTTCGTAAGATGGAGCAATTATTTGAGCCTCAGCAACTCTTCTTGAATCTACTTCAACCTCATTTCCATACTCATCAATTCCATTCCAAACTTCTTCATAAGTATAACCTTGAGAATATGCTTTTTCTACTGCACTTAATAATTTTATATTAAATTTTGCACCTTCTAATCCTGGCGTTTTTCCTGAGTTTATTTTTATGCCACTTTTGAATATATGCAATCTCATTTCTTTAACTTTATCTGTGCTATTAGCATCTCCTGTTATTACCTCTGTGTATTGGTCCTCATATTGTAAATCTACTCTATATTCTTTTTTATCTAACAAGTAACCTAGTGGCGGTTGCTCTTCCTTGATTAAAAACTTGCCTAAAGGAAGGTTTGTTATTTTTTCGCATTCACCCTTTTTATTTGTTGTTCTTGTTGCAACTAAATCACCTTTTGAATAGAATTTTTTACTTCCTGCAACATTATATATATCTTCATCTGCATATACTTTATATACAGCACCTTCTAGTGTAGCATCTCCTTGTGCTATTGTTCCAGTTTTGCTATCTTTTTTAAATATTCCTATTTCACCTGTTGGTTCTTTATCAACTATTCCTTCTATTTTTATTTCAACAACTGGTGTAGAATCATCTTTATATACTAAATTAACCTCATAAATAGTTTCATTTAGTAGGTAGCCCTCGGGTGCCTGAAGTTCAAAAAGTTCGTACTTGCCTAATGGTAAATCATTAATTTCTATCATTCCACCATTAGATGTTGTTTTTCTAGTTACTTCTTGACCTTTTTCAAAATAAGTTTTTGTTCCTGCTTTATTCGTAATTTTTTCTTTTGCTCTTAATACAAAAACTGCACCATCTATTTTATCATTGTTTTCACTTACTTTGTAAGCTCTAACTTTTCCTGTTGGTTCTGTATCAACCATTCCTTCAATTTTTAATTCTACAACTGGTGTATTTGAATCTTTATATACTAAATTAGCCTCATAAATAGTGTTATTTATAAGGTATCCCTCAGGTGCTTCAACCTCAAAGCATTTAAACTTGCCCATTGGTAAATTATCTAATTCTGCAACTCCTGTTCCTTCTGCTGTTGTTATAATAGCAACTTCTTCTCCTTCTGTATAATAAGTTTTTGTTCCTGCTTTATTTGTTATGTTTTCTGCAGCAACTACTTTTATTTTTGCACCTGCAATTTTATCATTGTTTTCACTAACTTTGTATATTTTAATTTTTCCTAAAGGCTCATCATTTACTATTGCTTGACATGATGTTTCGTTTGGATTTACTTCAACAGTATAAGAATTTGTATTTAGCAAGTAACCTGTTCCTGTTGATTTTTCTTTGATTGTATATGTCCCTTTTTTTAAGTTTTCTACTACAATTTTTCCATTTGTAACAGTTACATCTTGATTATATCCATCTGGACCAGTTACATTAAATACACTTCCGTCTATTAAATTATGTTCAGTATCTAATTTGCTTAATTCTAATCTACCAAATTTTTCGACACTTAATCTTAAAGACATTGGTACTGGATCATTATAATGAAGTGTATATAATTGAGCTTGAACTCCACTATCAAAAGAAAAATAAATACTTGTATCATAATCAGTAGATTCTGCTTTAATCATTCCAATATTTTTAAAATCTCTGTCTGTAAGTATTATCGATTCTTCTGCATCTGCTGTTGCATTTATTTTTAATGTATTTTCTCCTTGTATATGTGTTATTCTAACTCCTTGAATAGTTGTATCCACTGTATTATAATCACTTAATACTCCATTTGAATCTGTAAGTATTTTATCTTCTCCTAATTGAATAGTTATTCTTTCTCCTTCAAAAGATGGTCTTGTTTTCATTTGTGCCATTTGACTGTTTATAGTATTTTTAAAATCTTCATATTCACTTTGAACATCACTATCAACAAATGTACCATTTGATTGACCTTGTATTTCCCATATATATTGTTGTGTAAATACATAATCTTTTTGAAGCCATAGCCATTCAGATGTCATCATTCCACCATTTACTAAATAATCTCCATGTTTCCCATACCATCCAAAATATGCTACTTTACATGCATTTTTCAAGTCTTCTGTTGGTGGTGTAGAATATTCTCCAGAATAAACTCTATCAGTTTTAAACTCTGTTCCATGTTCAGCGCAAAAAACTGTTATTGCCTCTCCTGTAGAATTATCTATAAGTTTTCTAATTAGAATTCCACTTCCTCCGTTATAACTATCAGTTGTGATAAGTCCTGATGTATATTGACCTCCAACCCAATTTCCTGTTCCTGATGCTGCAAAAATAGGTGAAACATTGCTTATTAACGTTAATATTATTATCAGTATTGCCATAATTTTTTTTGATACTTTTAACTTATTTATTTTTTCCATTTTTAATTATCTCCTTTTCAAAAAATTTCATAAAAAAAGAACAAGCTATATAAACTTGTTCTTATAAATCTTATATTTAATTTATCTATAATAAAAATTAATTGTCCACTTTCCACAAAACATACAATCCCAAATTTCATATCCAGAAGGACAATTTTCTAAATAATCATCCCATCTATTTTCAGAATCTTCTTTAACATATTTATCCCAATAATCTAGTTTACTATCATAATATGCAATTGCTTCTTGCTTAGTACTAAACCATCTTCCAGAATTTCCAACATCCATTCCATGATTATTATTATTTGTGCATCTTGTTATTTCTTCTTGTTTTGGTTCTTCTATAACTGTTGGTGTTTCTTCTTGTTTTTGCTCTTGTTTTTGCTCTTGCTTTTGCTCTTGCTTTGGTTCTTCCTTTGTAATTTCTTGAACTGGTGTAGCAGTTTCTATTATTTCTGGTATGTAAGTTGCTTCTTCTACTGGTTCTGTAGTATTTGGACTTTCCTCTTCTTCTTTTGTAGATGTTTTATTGTTATTGCTAATTGTACTACTACTATTATTATCTATAACTATTTCTTCTTCCTGTTCTTCTACTATATTTTCATTCTCTTTTACTTCTTCTGTCTCTTGCTTAACTACAATATTCTCAATTTCTATAATTTCATTTGTTATTACATTAGAACTATTTAACTTTATTTCGTTTACATTATTATTTATATAATTATTTAACTCTTCTTTCTTATTGATTTTTATTCCAACTAATAATATTAATAGAATTATAGAAATAATAACTAAAATTTTTATTTTCATAATCATGCACCTCCTCTTATTTATAGAAAGTATAACATAATTATTTTATATTTTAAATCCTAAAAAATATTTTTATTATTTTTACTTAAACAATAGTTAAATAAACAAAAAATAACATTTTAATTTATTTCTTCTAAAAAAGCTACTATAAAATACCTCTGAGTCGTTGGTACTGTGCGATTATTTAAGTATGAACATGTAGATAACTTAAGAATTTTTTTTGATTTTTCTATATTATCTACTAAGTACTTACTTGATTTTTCATAGTATTTTATTTCTTCTTCAAAGCTTAAATTTTCTATATTATCTTCTTCTTCAAATATATTTCCAGAATATACACTAAATATTGTAGCTTTATAATCTTTATTCTCTGTATAAATATAGATTACTTGATGTTTATATAAAAAATTTCTATTCATATATTTACCTAAATCTGAGAACATAAGCCCTGTTTTCATATTGTGGCCATATATTGTAGTAATGTTTTCTTCAAATGGATTTTTGGTAATTGTAAATATAGACCCACTTGTACTAAAACTATCGTCATAAGAATGTTTTAAATACTTTAAATTACTATCATCTTTTAGAATAGGATAATTTATATTTGTATCTTCTATTTCTATCCAGCCAATAATATCTTTATTTATATTTTTTAACATTTCCCAATCGATTTTGTTTTTATTATCTTCTTCTATTACAACTTTTTCTATTAACCCTATATTTTTATTTTTTACTTTTTCGTATTCTAAAAACTCTTTTATTAGAAAATATGCAGTTGTAATAAATATAGTAAGAAATACAATTATAATACCTATTGTTACTTTTTTCTTTATTTTCTTTTCACCTCCAGACTGGTTTTATATTCGCTATCTCTTATATACTAAATTATTTTCTACTAAAGAACGAATTAGTCTTATCATCTCTAATTCTCTTCTTCTTTTGTAATTTTATATTAAAGGTCTTTTTATACAAGTCTGATACATCTCTAAAAGTCTTTGGATGCTCGATTACTTCTTTTATTTGACTTGGATAAAAGTTGCCATATAATATATCATAAATTCCAAGTTGTAAAGCAATTCTTGTTTCTTCTTGATTTTTGTTTTTTAATAATAAAATTACTCTCATATTCATTTGTTTTAAGATAAATAAAAATTCGTGAATATCTCCTTCTATTGCATTCGGAGATATTATAACTGTTTGACCTTCAAACGTATTATTTTCTATTAAATAATCGCTATAATGTGCAATTATTGAATCTCTTATATTAGTTTGAATTTCTTTATCTACTTCATCTATTCCCGTATAAATAACTATCATTTATGCAAATTCCCCCTTCTTTTTAACGATTTCTAATGGATCTATTAATTCTCCATTTTTTCTAATTGTAAAATGACAATGGCATCCTGTTGTAGCACCATTGGTTGGATTTCCGCTGACTATCTGAATATGGATTATTAGTTATGCCATATACATATTTTGGTCCTACTCTTCCAATCACTTCTCCTTTTTTCACCTTTTGACCTACACTTACAATAAATTCTGGTGAACAATGACAATATGAAAATCTATATTCTCCATCTAAACTTTTTATTGTTATTGTATAACCTCCTGATCCACCCCAACCACAAGATACAACTTCACCATCCATAACAGAAACAATCTTTGTACCTTCAGGTGCTGGTATATCAATTCCACTATGAAATGATGATGCTCCTGCGGTTGGTGCATTTCTATAACCAAAAGGACTACTAATTGCATAGTAGCCTTCTACTGGCCAATCAGTTTCAAAAGACATTCCACCGTGAGCCAAATAATTTATCTACAAATTCCCAAACACTATCAAAGAAACCTGTTACTTCCTTCTTATCTCTTGTTTTTTCGTAACTTGTATTATAATAAGCAAGTTCTGTTTTCATATCTACTTTATCATCATTATCAAATGAAATATATAAAACATCTGTAATACTAGATATCAAAGCTAATAATATTAAGATTATAAGTATAGGTATTATAAATGGTTTTATAATTACAAATATAACACTTATAATCTTTCTTTTAATTTTTCCTTTTAAATAAGATTTAATCATTTGCACCATCCACTTCCGATGTTATAATTTTATTATTTTCATCCTTAGCATCTCCTTCTCTTGTATTATTAATGTTTGGTCTATTATACATTCTATTAATGTTACTATTTTGTGCTTCATTCAAGGTATTTGTTTTAAAGTTTCTTCCTTCACCCATATACATACCTAAATTCATAAACTCTTTTCCAATATTGAAAGCCTTTTTTGCTCCATTTATTGCACTAAATTGCTTACTATTATTGGTTATATTATTTATTATATTACTAGATGGCTTATTTGCTGTTGGACTTGCAATATCTGTTATTGTTTTACTATTTTGTTCATTTATTATATTTTTAGAACTATTTTCATAACTTACTCCAGCCATTGGTTTACTTTCTATATTATTGGCTCTATTCATAACTCTTGATATAATACTTTGTCCTCCTGTATTTGCATTTTCACCATTTCCTTTAAATTGATATGCAATAGATTTTAAAGTATATCCCATTGCTGCACCCATTCCAATACCACGATTTGCAAGTTCTTCATTATTAACTCCTGCAATTCTGCTAACTAAGTTTTGCATTGTATTTTGCAGTGCATCGCCTAGTGGAAGTATCATCATTCCCCAAAGAAGACTAACTGCCCACCCAGCATTTGATGGCAAGAATGTTAAATATATTAAAAATAGAAAGGCATAAACAAACTGCATAAAAGCATTTATTATAATTTGTCCAAACCAAATACTTGCTGCTATTGTTCTTTTATTTATAACCCAAAATACTGCAACTATTGGTGTAAATATTGTAAAAACAATTAAAGTAAACTGCCTTATTATAAACTTAATATTTATTTTTACAAAAAGGTATGCAAATAAAGCAATTACTATTGACGTCGCTATTGCATTTCCTGTATTTATACTTGTAAGCAATGAATTACCTAAAAGCTCATCCAAACTTCCATGAGATTTTGCAACAAGCATTGTTACTAAATTATTATTAAGCATTAGCATAAACTTAACAAATAATGGTGCAAATACTATTGCTGATGCACCGAAAAAATAATCTCATAAGACTATCTTTTACATCATTTCTTTTATCTGGACTTATACCTGCCATTATCATTTTCCACGCTAGAATAACTATTGCAATAAGTATTGGTCCACCAATTATTCCAGCTATTATCCAATACCAATTCATAATTAGTTTCCATTGCTCATTTGTAAATGGTGATATATCAGTTTGACTATTACCAAATATAAGTTCATCATAGTTTTTAAATCCAACTCCAAAAGATTCATTTGTTGTTAAATCAAATACTGTCTCAGCAATACCACCAATCATTTTTGCAATTATCTTTTCAAATAATCCTCCATCATCTTTATCTATCGTTTCTTCTATTTCTGATTTATCATCATCAGAAAATATACTTGCTTCAACAGGATTTACAAAGTTTAAAAAAATAAGCATTATTAAAATAATACTTACTAATGTTTTCTTTAATTTCAATTACCTCACCTGCCTTTTTTTATGTTGTAATAAATTCACTTTCAAATTTTGTCATATCTATTTTGATAGCCCTTACATCTCCACCTCTTATTAAAATACATTCTCCTGGTCTTGCTTTTGTTAGTATCTCTTTTGTTCCCGAAGGTAGTTTAAAAAATTTCATTATTTCATCAATACTACCTACAGATTGTTTAAGTAAAATTATTGTATCACAACAATTTATTATTGCCTCTGCTTGCCTATTTTGTCTAAGTTCTGATAAATTCTGTGTAGCTAAAATCATTGCTGTTTTCTTTTTTCTTGCACGCCTTGCCAAGTTTTCCAAAAAGTCTGATGTTTCTTTGTTTTTAAATAAATTCCATGCTTCATCTACTACAACATATCTTTTATTTCTTTCTTTTGTAGCCATATATTTGTTAGTTATCCAAGTAGTTAATACTAAACTTACATAATAACGCATAATTTCATCTTTTATTTCAGAAATATCAAAACATATAATCTGGTCATTTATTTTTAAAGTGCTTTGACAATCAAATATACCAAGTGTGCTTCCTCTTAAAAAGTTACTTATTGTTTTTGATAATTCTTCATTCTTTATTTTGTTTTTCATAACTCTATGAAAGTCTGTTAGTGTAGGCATTTTCTTTTTAATATTTGAAAATGTGATCATCCCATCATACTTTCCACCTTGTCTTTCATATATAGAATTTTTGTCTTTTGTTATTTCTTTCTCTTTATAAACTTCTCTTACTGCTTGCTCAATATCTGCAATTTCGTTTGATTTTAGAGTTCTATTTTCATACTTATTTATAATTCCGTTAAATATTGCTCTTATTTCTGTTATTTTTGTATCTATGTCAATAAAACCTTCATCCTCATCTACATCAATATCAAATAGATTAATTCCAACAGGTACGGTTTGTCTTACCTTTATAATTCTACCACCTAATTTTTCAGTCTGAGCAACATATTCACCTTCTATATCAAGTATTGATGATCTTCTATTAAGTAGTGCCATTCTTCCAACTATCGTTTTTACTGTAACAGATTTTCCTGCTCCTGGTACTCCAAATATTGCAATATTTGCATTTGCAAGTCCTGTTGTAAAAGTTTCTAAATTCATCGGAAGACCTGTAAATAAATCTCTTCCAAGATAAATTCCTTCTTTTACACTTGATTTTGTTCTTGCTATTGGAAACATTGCGGCAAGCCCTGCAGTTGTCATATTTCTATTATTGTCCTTTATTATATTGTTATTAAGTGGCAATGTTTCTTTTAAAGCATCTAATTGTTTAAAGTATAATGTTCTTATCTCACAAGACCTATTTGCAAACTCATCTCTAAGCATTTTACTTTTCTCATTTAATTCTTCCATACTTATAGCATTTAATCTTAATGTTATCTTTATAAAAAACAGCTTATCATTGTTTATTTGTATATCTCTTCTCATTTGCTCAAAACTTTCGATATTTTCTTTTAGTCTGTGAAGTTCTTCAATATTACCTTGTTTTTCAAATAACATATAATCCGAACGAGCCTTTGTTATTTTGTGTGTTAAATACTTTATAACATTTCTTTCATCTGCAACTTGTACTTGTGTTGAAATATCAACATCTCCTATTGTATTTAAAATATCATCTAACCATCCAATATTTATATAATTTGGATAAAACATTAAAGTAAATATTCTGGCAAATTTATCATCTCCCATATAGATATAATCTCTTTTTTCTTGTATTACTTCAGGTGCTAAAAGTGAAATTAATTCTGGCTCATTATCAAATAAATTTTCTTCTTTTACTTTCTTTTGTTTTTTATAAGGTTTAATTTTATTTTCTTTTGTTTTCTTTTTATGTGGTTTTATTTTACTTTCTTTTCTTACCAGTAACATATAGTTCTAAACCTCCCTCCTGCTGAATATCTGATACCTTATTAATATTTCCTTTATGCAATTGCTCGTATATTAACTCTACAATTTCTATGTCAGTTAATATTCTAGTACTAACTTTTATATTTAACAAATGGTATCTTAATAATTGATAGAATTCTTTTAGTTCCGCTTCTGCTACTTTTCTATTATTAAAAGAAGATATAACCATATAATTTTTTCTTTCAAATAAATTGTGATCTTCTTGCAAATTCTCTAAATGAGCTATTATTTGATTTGCATATTCTTTTACATTATTATTAGCATTTAATGTATTTATTTTTATTTCTTCTAACATATCTCCTAGTTCAATTTGTTTTTTTACCTCTAAAAATTGAATTGGAAATTTAAGCATTTGTGATATACTAATTAATTCTCTATCAACATTTGCTTTTTCTCCATCATGTAATAAACTATATTCTATACTTTCAAGTTCTACTATTATAGAATGTTGATTTTTGTTTATTGTAATTACTTGATTCTTAAATCCATCTATTCCCCATAGATTTGATAATTTTCTTTTTCCTCTTTTTATATCTGATTTATCTATGGATTTGATGTCATATAAATTATTTTTCTTTCTTGTATATATTAGAGTTCCTATCATAAAGATAATTCCTGCTAATATAAAAATAAATGCAACTATCATTTTATCCTACCTTTCAAATATAAAAATTTTCTTCCTAAAAATAAATTTTAGAATATCAAAAAAATATTTATCCGCATAGATATTTCCTACTTTTAAAAAAGCAAATGTTATAAACATTGCAACAACACTTAAAAATATTATTGTTTTTAGTACTATAGGTACAGAAATAAATAGTATTCCGACCGATATAACACTTACAATTAGATATAACATCTGTCTAAATGATAAATACCCTCCGAATACTTTTTCTTCATGTGTAAAATCAAATGGTACTTTATATATATTCATACTTAAATACCTCCTCTAGCCACCTGTTATTAGTCCGCCACCGCCATTAGTTGCAATACTTAGTATGATTCCGGAAATTATAAGTGAAAGTCCTAGTAGCATTGTTCCCGCACATACCCAAGCAAGTGCTCCAATTGACTCACTTCTTTTGTTTGCATTGTTTGAATTTACAATCATTTTTAATGCAATAATTACAATACTGACAAATACTAATATTCCTCCAATTGGCATTGCTAATTTTACAACTGCATTTTTTATATTTTCCGTAGCTTGATTAACTTCTGCTGTTCCTATACTACCTGATGATGTTGCTAAAACTTTTGTAGGTAGTAATAATAATGTTGATGGTGATAACCATAATTTATTTTTAATTTTTTGTTTATTTAATCTTTTCATTTCATAACCTCCTAAGATTTACTTTGCAAAAATTTTTGGTTATGATATACAGCACTTTCTTTAGTTTTTAAAACATACTAATCAATATTGGTATTGTTAGTATGATTATTATAAGAACTAAAGTTATTATAAAATTCTTTATTCCAAATTTTATTGCTTTTTCAGATTTCTTTTTGGCTCCGAAATAGCCATATTAAAAGGCTTGCTATAAGCCAAATTGTTAATAAAATAATAGATATTGAAAATCCTACTTTCATAACATTTTGAAACATCATATCTAAGCCTCCTGTTAAATTATCTATGTCATATGTGGGTATCATCTCATCCCTCCTTTTTTAGACATAAAATAAAGAATTAGCCTTTTTCTAATTCTTTTATAATACTTTTATAATAATACTCAAAAAAATTATTTATCTCATTTTCTGTTTCTTTATATTCTAATTCTATAACTCTACAATTATCATAAACAGAAATTAAATTATTTCTTCTAGCTTTATATATTAAATACTTTTTATTACTTTTAAATAACTCTTTTAAGGCATATATTATAATTTTTAGTTTATCTATATTATCATCTTTAATTATTTTTATTGAATCTTCATTATAATTAAATTCCAATTCTGTAATTATATCTTTAAATTCTTTATCTTCTTCTTTTGAAAATTTTTCAGGATTTTGCTTTTTCTCTTTTATAATATAATTAAAGAATCTATCTATCCTAATATTTATATTATTATATTGTGTTTTTTTGCTCATAGGGTATAAACAATTCTGCTTATAGGGGTATTGTTTATTTTGCTTATAGGTATTTGGCAATATATCTTTGTATATATCATTTATATATATTCTCCTTTCTATAATTTGATTTTTTTCATCTTTTATGATTATAACTTTTATGAATCCTAGTTTTTCTAAATGACTTATCCATCTTGATATTGTTCCTGGTATTACATTATACAGGTCCGCAAAATACTTATTAGTTGCAAAACAATATCCTTCTTTACCACATAAAGCTGTTATTTCACCATATAATAATCTTTCAGCAAATTTTAATTCTTCACAATATCGAACATTACTAGGAATAATTGCATAATATGCTGGTTTATTTTGTTTATTCACATATATAGAATCACCTTCTTTCCAAATAAAAAAGAAATTGACTATTTTAATCAATTTCTCTATTCAGATTATTCATCATCTTTTGGAAGTACTCTTTCCATATATTCTTCAATTTCTTTGGTACAATCTAGTATTGTTTCATTTTCTTTCTCATCCATGTTAAAATTCCTTTCTAATTTTATATTTGATTATTTTATTTAATTTTACCATTAAGTTTTTTTTTCATTACACGAATTTTACACGAATTAGGTCACAAACTTTTTTTGTTTGTTTAGTTTTATTTAATTTTTTTAGGCTTTTTTAGTCATTTTTCATTAAACTAAATAATACTAAAAGAGACTAGAAGTGGCTAAATAAAGCCATTCTTATAGATAGTCAAAATATGAAATAAAATATTCTACTCTATTTTCAGGGAAAAACTCTTTAAATTCAGAATAAAGTTGTCCGGGCTAGTGTTTTATTATGTGCAAGCACTAGAGTTGGTTTTTGTACTTTTTCAATAATATTTGCCATAGTGAATGTCTTTCCACTTCCAGTTACTCCAAGTAAAGTCTGAAATTTCTTTCCAGACTCTATTCCTTTACTTAAATATTCAATTGCCTTTGGTTGATCACCAGTTGGTTTATATTCCGAATGTAATTTAAACATATTTTTCTCCTTCTTTTGTTTATATATTTTACCACCTATATATAAAAATTACAAGATATACTTATTTGACTTTATGTAACTAAAATGCTATAATTGTTTATGCTGTTAATCGTTATATCTCCTGTTTTTTCATTTTAAGGAGTTTATTATATAAACAAGACATAATTTTGAAAACATTTTTTGAGGAGGACAATTAATATGTTAAAATCTGAAAAAATCAAAAGAATCTACATTTTTTTATCTACAATTCCAGGTGTTTTACTACTTTGTTTTCTGATTCCTATTAGGATTCGGAAATTAGGTTCTCTGGAGTTTGGATTTAAGTTCGTTTTTTTGAGTGTAATTTTTATTATTCTTTTTATGGCTATTGCTTATCCTTGCCTTATGATATTTGACTTATTTAAATATCATAAAAATCTTCATAACGAAAAAGTAGCTGCAGTAAAAAAAATAATAAATAATGATGAATTAACTAAAGTTAAATGTAATTTTTCTTTGTCAGAAGTAAAGGAGGCTACAATTCTTGATGCAATAGTTAGATATTATGACCCAGACTTTTATGCAAAGTTTGATGATAATAACAATGTAACTATTGTAGTAGAAGATCAAGATATTCCTATCTTTGAAACAACAGTTTCTGTAGAATTTTTTCTAGAAAAATTTAAGTAAAAGCAAAAACAAGCATATTAATTTATGCTTGTTTTATTTTATTCTACCAAATGCTAATTTTGAATTCATTGGTAATTCTATTATTCCCTCTTGTGAGTATTTATCAAATAACTCAGTTAATTCCTTCACAAAAATATTATAATTTTCATCATTTTCTTTTAAACTATATGACATAGAAAAAGTATAACCCATAAATTCCTCATATGTATATTGCTGGTTATTTTGAAATACTTTTAATGTATAATCTCCATCAAAAAGTTTATCAAACAATTCATTATAATTTCTATTATGATTATTATAGTCTTTACAATTTCTTATATAAATATCTTTATATTCTCTAATTATTTCTTTACTATCGTCAATTGAATTATATATTACAGCAACTCTTCCACCAGTTTTTAATATTCTCCTTGCTTCTTTAATAAATTCGTCTAAATTAAACCAATGTAATGCTTGTGCAACTGTAATTATATCTACAGATTCTGATTCTAATGTTGTTTCTTCAGCAGTAGTATTTAATACTTTTATACCTTCTAAATTTTTACATGCTTTTTCATACATTTCTTTATTTGGTTCTATTCCAATAACATTACATTTTCTATCATATAATTGTTTTGTAAAAATTCCAGTTCCACATGCTATATCTACTATTTTTTCATTTTTCACATCCATTGATGAAATTATATAGTCAATAACTTCTTTTGCATAACATGGTCTATACTTATTATAGAAATCAGATTTACTATCAAACTTATAAACATTAGAATTCATATTTTCCTCCTAAAAATATTTACTATATTTTATCATATATTTAAATTTTAAATAATATTTTCTTTTTTATAAAAGGCATAAACTCTTTACAGTTTCCAATTGAAAATCCATCTTTTTTTAGTACAAATGCATGCTCATCCTCTATATATAAATAAATATAATCCTTATCCTCAAACGCCTTTTTAAGATTCCAGTACCTTACTTTCGCATTTATCTTATTCCCTATAATTTTTATATATGAATCATAAAAAGAAAAAGTAAATTCTCTTTCATTTTTTATTTTATCAGAATTTCTTTCTTTAGTAATTTTTCTAATTGGTTCCTTAAATCTATATAACAAGAAGCCAATACTTCCAACAAAAAGAAGTAAACCTACTAATGCATTCCCATATTTGAAATTCATTATACTGCAAAATATCAAAAGAACTATTACAATTGCTGTAACAATTTTATATTTTGGTCCATATTTCTTTTGATGAAAAGCAAGAAACTTCTCATATGCTTCTTTTGTGTATTTAGTTGTATTTTTAAAATTAACTTTCATTCCTATTCCTTTGTTATTATATTTAATATTTATTTTTAATCAATAAGTGCAGTATCTTTTAATAAAACCACGTCTTCATTTGTTTCTCTAATTTCTTTTAAATTTCGTGGATCATCATCTATTACAATTAAGATACTTCCATCTCTTTCAAGATTATTCATGTATAATGCTTTTAATGTAGAAGATTTTGTAAAATTATTTTCTTCTCTTGATATTATTATTCTATTCTCTCTTTTAAAAAAAGGAGCATATTCATCAAGCCATATATGTTTTTGTTCTATCCCCTCTGATTTTCTTGTTGCAGAAAATATATATAATTCCACATTATCCATTTTTGATATTTCTTCTAGTTTTGAAATACTTGTAAGAAGCGGTCTTTTTTTATCATAATTAGATGCTTCTCCTAATATATAATCTGCAATAACACCGTCCATATCAACATATATCTTTATTTTTTTATTATTATATTGTTCTAAAAAACTTTTTAAATACATATTATCTACCTCGATTTGAATTCTATCATTAAAGATTAATTTAATCAAGCAAAAATTTACAAAAGAAAAGAACAGCCTTTCAGCTGTCCTCCTCCTGCGAAGGTTCGTACTTGAGATCCAGCATTGCATAGACCTCTCGTATTTCTTCCTCTGTTGCCTTCTGCAGATCATCTGCAACACTGTCAAATAAAAAGTCTCTTTCCATTATGTCAATCCTCCTTTGACTGCTACATAGGACCATTTGTCCTAACCTATAGTTATACTATAATTATACTATTTTTTACAGATTTTGTCAATTTATGTAACCTTTTGTGTCATTTTCGATTAAATTTATTTTTTTTATAAAAATACTAGACTTTTTTTATTTCTTTGTGTATTATATTAAATATACAACAGATAAAACATTTAGGAGGTCATTTTTATGTTAAAAAAATTAAAAATAATGTCAATAATTACTATTTTATTATTAGTATTTTCTTATGCATCAGTATATGCAACTGATATTAATATGAATTTAACATCAGGAACTAACACAGTAAATAACGAAACTTCTAATACAACTTCTAATACTTCTAATGGTACTACTTCAGATACTGATACATATACTCAAACAAACCCAAATTATGGTAGTCCAACTACAACAGTTACAAGTACAACAACTACTACAACTACAAAAGCAAGTACATTCGGTATCTCAGAAGTTTTAAATATCTTGTTAATTGTTATAGGAATTGTTTTAATTTTACTAGGAATTGCAATAATGATACGTATGAAATCATAATATATTTAAAAGATATGTTTTTACATATCTTTTATTTTGTCTCTTTTTACAATATTTATTAGTATAATTATTTTTTTTAAAACAATACTAATAATGAAAATTTATTTTTCAAATTTTGTTTAAGGAGGTAATTATGAAAAGTAGAACAATTTTCTTTCTTATAGTATTTTCTGTTATTATATTATTTTCTACAGTTTGTTTTGCAGAAGAAGATATGATGAATGATACTATGGACAGTGCTGAAAACACTATGGAAAGTGCAGGAAATTTTGTCGAAGATACAGCAAGTGGTATGGCAAACGGAGTAAGAAATGGTGTAAACGGAGTAGCAAATGCTATGGGAAATATGGGTGCAACTATGATGAACACTATGGATATGGATGACGAAGGTGACAATTACACAGCAGAAAGAACTTCAACAACTGGTTATACAAATGAAGGTACATTTTTAGGATTAAATTCAACTGCATGGACTTGGATAGTTATGGGAATTGTTGGTGCAGCTGTAATAGGACTAATTATATACTATAATACTCAAAAAGATTATGACAGAAATCGTTCTCGTAATAGAGATAATTATTAATTCTATGGTCGCCTTATCTAAGACGACCTTTACATATTTTATTTTTTTATTATATATGTTATAATATAAAAAAATATATGAAAGAGGTTTTACATATGCAAAAATTAATTGCTAAAAATCCAACTGCAAGGCACAATTATACAGTTACAGATACAATTGAAACTGGAATTGTTCTTTCAGGAACAGAAATAAAATCATTAAGAAATGGTAAAGTGAATATAAAAGACTGTTATGCTTCTATACAAAATGGTGAAGTATTTATTCATTCTATGCATATTAGTCCTTATGAACAAGGAAATATATATAACAAAGATCCTTTAAGAGATAGAAAACTACTTTTAAATAAAAATGAAATTAGAAAATTGGTTGGCCTTATTAAACAACAAGGATATACACTTATTCCTATTAGTTTGTACTTTAAAGGTAGTTTTGTTAAAGTTGAACTTGGAATTTGTAAAGGTAAAAAACTATATGATAAAAGAGAAGATCTAAAGAAAAAAGACCAAGAAAGAGATATTCAAAGACATTTAAAATAATAAAAGAACATAGTTTTAGAAAAAACTATGTTCTTTTATTTTATCTTATTTTATTTCATTATACTTTTATATTCTATTTGCTGATCCAAATACATCTCTCATTTTATGAGCTACTGTTTCTTTAACTTGTTCTCTTGCAGGTGTTAAATATTTTCTTGGATCAAATGCTTCTGGTTGTTCAGTAAATACTTTTCTAATTTGTGCAGTCATAGCTAAACGTAAATCTGTATCAACATTTATTTTAGAAACTCCACTCTTACTTGCTTCATTAAGTATTTCATCTGGTACACCTTTTGCTCCTGGTATATTTCCACCATATTTATTGCACATATCTACAAGTTCAGGTATTACAGTAGATGCACCATGTAATACTATTGGAGTATTTGGAATTAATTCTTTTACTTTTGCTAAAATATCAAATCTAAGTCTTGCTTCACCTTTAAATTTATATGCTCCATGACTTGTTCCAATTGCAATCGCTAAAGAATCACAACCTGTTCTTTCTACAAATTCTTTTGCTTGCATTGGATCTGTATATCTTGCATCATCTGCTTCAACAGAAACTTCATCTTCAACTCCAGCTAAAGTTCCAAGTTCAGCTTCAACCACTACTCCCTTACTATGTGCATACTCTACTACTTCTTTTGTTAGTCTTACATTTTCTTCAAAATCATATTTTGAACCATCAAACATTACAGATGTAAAACCTGCATCAATACACATTTTACATGTTTCAAAGTCTGGGCCATGATCTAAATGAATTGCAAATGGTACTTCTGGATGTTCTTCTTGTGCAGCCTCTACCATTTTCATTAAATATCCAATTCTTGCATATTTAATTGCACTTGATGATGCTTGTAAAATAACTGGTGATTTGCATTCTGCTGCTGCATCCATTATTCCTTGGATTATTTCCATGTTGTTAATATTAAATGCACCAATTGCATAATTTCCTTTCATTGCATTTTCAAACATTTCCTTTGTTGTAACTAACATATATATATTACCTCCTAAATAAACTTTTTATAGTAAGGATATATTTCCTTACGACATTTTTATTATATATATTTATAATATTTAAGTCAAGAAAAAATATACAAAAAAAGAGGAGCATGACTTTTTATATCACACTCCCCTTTCTAAATCATTTAACCTTTTTTTTCGCACATTTTGCTTTGTGTTTTTTTATACTTCTTTACAATAACATTTAAGTACTCTCCTGTAAGGATTTCCCCTTTTACAAGCTGTTCAGCAACATCTTTCAACAGTGGTTCATGCTCAGAAATAATCATTTCTGCCCTTTTGTAACCCTCATCTAAGATTGACTGAACTTCCTGATCTATTTCCTTTTTCTTTTCTTCAGGAAGAAAGAAATAATCTGATTGCTCGTAACATCTATTACTGTTTTTAGAAGAAAGTCCAAAATTCATTACCATAGCTTTTGCTATTCTTGTTGCAGT
The DNA here is from genome assembly GCA_017934475.1 of Clostridia bacterium. Lineage (GTDB taxonomy): Bacteria > Bacillota > Clostridia > TANB77 > CAG-508 > UMGS1663. Next base: position 111,771 of record JAGBJN010000001.1, read on the forward strand.
TTCCAAATCAGATGATGCTCCACTATTAGCTTCTTTTATTTTCTGTTCTGCAACTCGACCTGCCATTAACATTGCTATATGATCAAGATAGTAATCTCTAGACAAAACAACATCTTCATTGTCTTTGTTGTAAGTCTGAGTAAGTCCCAAAAACCAGGACATAGGCAAAATCGTAACATATGCAATTTTCTGATCTTTAAGCCTGTCAGACATTACAGTTGCTATAAAATGACCAGTCTCATGATACGCTGTTGCTATCTTCTCACTTTCAGGCATTTCATAGTAATGTTTGAGGTCAGTATCATAAGAACTCAAGATGCTTTTTTTATCAAGTACCTTCTTTCCTTTTCTCTTAGCCTCCAAGAAAGCCTTTTCAAAAATACTTACAACATTTCCCGGATTTGCTGATATCGAATCAGAAAGAGGTGATGAAAAAATACCAAATTCCACTATTTCCTTTGGTGCTTTGATTTGATACTCTTTCTCCTTTTTCTTGATAAACATCTTAATCATCGGATAAATTTCATCCAACTCCGGTTCCCTGATATATACAATATTTATATATTTGGAAATCGAGTCAATCTCCAAAAAATATTCCTGCATATTTTCAGGTGACGATGCAGTAAGAATAGGAACATTATGCTTTGTAACAAGCATCTCTAACATGTCCCAAAGATTATCATGCATCAACATTTCAACCGAATCTTCAATATATAAAATGCACTTATCTTTGTTCTTGATAATGAAATTTGTAAGCATCTTATATATGATCTTGAACTGCTTTTTTCCAATGATCTTGAACAGTGCATCAGCATCAAGCATAAATACCCTGGTATCAAAAAACTCTTTAGGACATTCATTAACTGATATCTGCCTAATAATTTCCCTGCATATTGCAGTTTTACCAACATCTGCTGCTCCAACCAGAAACACATTATTGCGTTTCTTTTGAGATAAATAAAACCATATCTTTTCTATTTCATGATCACGACCAACTAATTTAATCTTTGCTTTCATAGAAAAATAGTAAGTCATATCACAAAGATAAGGAGTAAGCACTCTTGGAATCACAGGGTTAGATAATTCTAATGACTTCACAATCATCCGAATAAAAGCAACTGGAAAATGTACATACCTTTCTTTTCCCGAAGAATCCTTGAACGGAAAATCAATTTCATCTTCATTTGCGAACTTGACGTTTTTTGCAATTTCACCCAAATATTCAGGATTAAATTGCATTTCAAACTGCTTACCATCTGTTCCTTTAACAGTTATTTCAATATTTTTTTTCATATATATAGCCCTCCTTTTGTCTTAATCACAGTTGTGACCTTATTTTTTTTTGTATATCTGCTATAAATTTCAACTTCAAATTTATTGCATATATAATATCACGTTAGTTTACATATTTCAAGTCTTTTGTTCTATTTTATGTTAAATAAGCAATTAAAGACCTTGGTTTTTAAGCCAAGGTCTCTTTTCTTACCTAAAAAATATTCTATACTTTACTGGTCTAAAAAATATATTGTTTTTTTCTAAGATGCTTTTTTCATCATCGCTAAGTTGTCTACAAATAGTCCTCCTTTTGTTTTTGTTTGCATAATGCAATTCTTTTAATATTTTTTCTTTAGTTCTAATATTATTGAAACTCCTAGTACGAATTTCATACAAGAAATCCTCAACAATATATTTCTTTTCAACTTCCTCTTTGACCCTCCGGGAAAGCCTCCACTCTACTGATTTTTTTCTCTTTCCTTTTAGTATTGCGAGTTCTTTTAAAGACCGCAAAGATTGGTCGTATTTTTCCATAAAGGATAACCTCCTTTTTATGTTGTTACCTAACCAACGGGTTACAATTTGATTATACCTTATATATACTTTTTTGTCTATATTAATTAATAAAAAAATATTACTTTATGTAAATTTATTTCTTTTTTTGTTGATTTTATACGCTTTTCATGATAGAATATAGTCAGTTTTTATGTAGTCGTTGTTGCAATTTAACAATAAAATTGTAAAGGAGGATAAAATTTTATATGGGAGAAAAAACAAAGTTCTATGTAGATGTGTCCAGTCTCCACAAAGAGGTAACAGGAAGTTGTATTTTAAATACTGTCCGGTTTCCTGATGGTAGCAAAAAAATGATACTAGTAGATTGTGGCATGTTCCAGGAAAAGGACTATGTTGAGCTAAACAAATCATTTCCATTTATTCCATCAAATATTGATCATTTGATTATAACCCATAATCATATGGATCATATTGGTAGAATTCCTTTTTTAGTAAAAAAAGGATACCAAGGGAAAATTCATATGACAAAAGCAACGCAAGTTTTAATTAAACCTGCTTTATATGATGGAGTAAAAGTATTTCAATCTCGTTATGATAGTTTTAATGAGCCTATGCTTTATACTACAGATGACGTTGATTCAACTATCAAACTAATTGAAGGGCACGAATATGAAAAAGGTATATTCCTTGATACAGAAGAAAGAATAAAATTAACTTTTTTCATGAACGGTCATTTGCCCGGTGCTGCGATTGTATTGCTTCAACTTTACTATCCTGGGTACAAGAAAATCAACCTTCTCTTTACTGGTGACTATTCAAGTAAAAACTCTTTCTTTGATGTCAATTCTCTTCCTAAAGAAATATGTGATGATGAACCTATTACTGTAATTTGTGAATCAACTTATGGTGATATGAATTCATCTGAAATTAAGGAGGTATTTGTAAACAACATTAAAGAAGCTGTTGACGCTAAAAAGCAGATAGTATGTCCTGTCTTTTCTTTAGGTAGAACACAAGAGGTAATGCTTAAAATCAAACAGATGCAAGATGAAGGCTTGATCAGTAAATCAGTACCTATTTACTACCAGGGACCTCTTGGCTGTAAGTATAATTTATTATACGAATCAACCGAAAATGTTTTAGGTCTTAATGAAAATGCTAGGAACTTCTATCCTGCAAATCTTACAATTGTTACAAATAAGCAAAAAGAACATTCCATCATTGCTAAAAATGATTGTAAGATAGTTCTTTGTTCTTCAGGAATGGGAACATATGGACCTTCACGTACTTATCTTCCTGCTTTTTTATCCAAAAGCAACGCTCTTATACACTTCACAGGTTATTTATCTGAAGATAGTATGGGAAGAGCAATCTATGAAGCAGAACCAGGCTCAGTTTGTCAGTTGCTCGGTCAAGAAGTGAAAAAACGTGCACAAGTTGAATACACATCAGAATTTTCGTCACATGCGAAAGCTGATGAACTCATTACTTTCTTAAAACGTTTTAAACATCTCAAGTGCGTTTTAATTAATCATGGAGAAGAGTCAACCAAGCATGAATTTTCAAAGAGAGTAGTAAATGAGATAGAGCCTAAGTTTACAGCAGTTTTAGGTGAATATCTATATAGAATTGGACCATATGGTTTTGCTAATAAGTCGTATAATACAAAGTATCAACCTGTAAAATAATAAAACAATTTTAAAGGACATAAAGTGTAACTTACTTTATGTCCTTTTCTTATCTTTTTTCTAGTTTCTATTTTTCTTCATTTTCATAACTACTGCACATAGATTCGTCTGCTTTTTTAGTATCACAATTTTCCATTGGTGTTACAACTATCTGTTTTAATAAACAATTTTTATTTTGATTTTCATTATATTTACAACTTTCTACTGTGCATTTTATTTTTTGTTCTCCCATTATTTTAATATCCTTTCATAAATAAATTCTATTATTTATTATGGACATTTATCTTTTTGTAATTCACTTTTTAAAAATCTTTTTTGTTAATTTTTTGTTTTCATTTTTTATTCTTTATTCTTTATTTTATTCATTAATTTCTACAACATCCAAAATTTGTAAATAATAATAAGAATATTATTATAAAGAAAAGTATTTCACTGTCACCACCACAGCAGTTTCCATTAAATAACCCTCCTAATATTCCATTATTATTGCATCCACAATTTCTCATTTCATCTGGCATATCTTTTCCCTCCCTTTTTTATTTTATACCTTATACTATGATTTTTATTAAATTTGTGTTACAATATTGTAAATATGTAAAGTTTAAATTTAAATTTTTTATTTTATTTGAATTATCGGAGATGAAATTTATATGAAAAAAATAGAATTACTTTCTCCTGTTGGAGATTTTGAATGTTTAAAAGCGGCTGTTCAAAATGGTGCAAATAGCGTATATTTTGGAGCATCCAATTTTAATGCAAGAATTTCAGCAAGTAATTTTGATTTAACTAATTTAAAAGATGCAATTTCTTATGCAAAATTAAGAGGAGTACACACTCACCTTACATTAAATACTCTTATTAAAGACTCTGAATTTGAAGATGCTGTTTTACTTGCTAAAAAAGCTTACGAATTTGGAATTGATGCTATTATAGTTCAAGATTTAGGTTTAGCAAGATATTTAATAAAAAATTTTCCAGATTTACCTATTCATGCAAGTACACAAATGACAATTCATAATTTAGAAGGAGTTAAAGAAGCAGAAAAACTTGGATTTAAACGAGTGGTTCTTTCTCGTGAACTTTCTTTAGAAGAAATTAGATATATATGTTCACATTCCAATGTCGAGATTGAAACTTTTATACATGGTGCATTATGTATTTGTTATTCAGGTCAATGTTTATTTTCTAGTATGGTTGGCGGAAGATCAGGAAACAGAGGAAAATGTGCTCAGCCATGTAGGCTCCCTTATGATTTAGTTGCAAAAGATAATATTGAAAAAAATCAAGAAAAAATATTAGATAAAGGTTACCTACTTAGCACTAAAGATTTATGTGGATTAGAATTTATACCTGAACTTATAGAAGCTGGTGTTATGTGTTTCAAAATTGAAGGTAGAATGAAATCTCCTGAATATGTTGCAACTGTCACAAGAATATACAGAAAATATATTGATTTAGCACAATCAAATAAGCCTTACAAAATAGATAATAAAGATGTTGAAGATTTAAAACAAGTATTTAATCGTGGAGGATTTTCAGCTGGTCATTTAGATAAAGAAGCTAACAAAGATTTAGTATATAGTAAAAAGCAAAACCACATGGGAATATATGTAGGAAATGTTTCAAACGTAAAACCTAATAAGGGACATATAATTTTAAACCTAACAGCTCCTCTTTCTCTTGGTGACTCAATTTCATTTGAAAAAGAACCAACAAAATACACTGTTTCTGAATTGATGCACAAAGATAAGAATATACAAACTGCAACAAAAGGTACTTTAGTTGAAATTGGTAGAATGAAGGGCAACATTAATATTGGTGATAAAATTTATAAACTTGCTAGTAAAGAATTATCAGTAATTGCAAAACAATCTTATAAAAATGAAAATATAAAAATAAAATTAAAAGCCAATATTTCTCTTGAAAAGAATAAGCCAATTGTATTAAAAGTTTCTACAGGCAAAAATTCAAATTTATTATTTGATGATATTTCAGTTACTTACACATCAGAAGACACTCCTGTTGAAGCAAGAAACAAGCCTATTACAGAAGATAAAATAATTGAACAATTATCTAAAACTACTGATTCTATTTTTGAGTTTGAAAAAATAAATGTAAAAATAGAAGATAATTTATTCTTACCATCTATAAAAACACTTAATGAATTGCGTAGAAAAGCTTTAGATGAAATATTAACAATAGCCAAAGAAAGAATAACTAGACTTTCTCCTAATTTAGATAAAATTCCAAATAGAAAGTCTAAAGCTCATATTAAAGGTAAAAGAAATATTTCTTTATTATTAAACAAGCTAGATACTCAAATAGATTATAGTAAGTTAGATATAGTTGATAATATCTATATACCTTTAAAATATTTTACTAATAAACAATTTGACAATATATTAAAAGAAATCACTACAAGATTTGATACATATATTTACTTACCTACCATTATAAAAAACAATTATAAAAACTTATTAAATAATGTTATAGATAAATCAGCTGAAAAATATAGAATAAAAGGATTTGTTATTTCAAATTTAGGTAATATAACCTTTTTAGAAAACATTAATGAAAAACATAAAAATAAATTTAAGTTTATTGGTAATTACACTTTAAATATCTATAATAACAATTCAATTGATGAATTAAAAGAATTAGGAATTTCAATGCTTACTATTTCTCCAGAATTAGATTTAAGCACTATAAAAGATATTACTAAAAGTTCTTCTCTTGATGAACAACTAATTGTATATGGAAGAGCTCCATTAATGAATACAAATTATTGTTTGCTTGGAAAGACAAACAAATGCTATCCTACTTGTGGCGTTCGTTGTATGGAAAACAAAACTTATTACTTAAAAGACCGAATGGGATTAAGATTTCCTATTGTACCAGATAATATTCAAACAGTAACCACTATTTACAATAGTAAGATAACATCAATAAATGGATCTGAATTTGATGTTGAGTCATATAGAATAGATATTTTAGATGAAAATTTAGATGAAATAAATTTAATTATTCAAAAAGTAAAAAATAATGTACGTTTTGAAGGTAAAGAATACACAAATGGAAATCTAAATAGAGAAATATAAGAACTAAGACGGGTGTCTCACCCGTCTTAACTTAATGTTTTGCACTTAAATTTATTATTAAGTCCATATTGTCGTCCTCAGCTGCTTTATTTTTTCTTATACTGCCACATTTCTTGCATTTAAAAATAATAACATAGCCCTTTTTACTATCAATCTCAAGTCCTATTGGCTCAAGTATACCATGGCATTCTTCTTCCCTATCTCCTGGATTTATATCCACATGTTTTGAATGTAAACAAAAAGGGCAATGATTTCTACACGAATAACCTAATTTTGAAACTTTTTTTCCGCAGTTTTCGCATACAAATTCTTCATCTATTACAGTAAAATTTTTTCCCATATATTACCTCTTCTATATTGCAATACCATCTCTACAATAAAAATATTTTTTTTGATTACAAAAAGCAATCCTTTCAATTTTTAAGAAAATTTTATCTATTTTTTCATTTTCAAGACTGGTTTCTAATACTTTTTTATTAATTAATTTATTAAATAAATCTATTTTTTTATTTTTCATTACTTCTTTGTTTATCATTTGATAACCTGTTATAATATCTATGTTTTCTTTTAAACTAGTATTTAAATAATTATAATTATAAATGTTTGCTGTATCACTTAAAGAAACGTCCACATTATAATCCAGACATATATTATATAGTTTTTCAATAACATCATCATCTAAGAAATCTCTAGCATCTACAAAATATAAATAATCTCCTTTTGAATTATTTATACATGATTGTAATATTTTTAAATGATCATTATTGCTTTCTTTTATTATTTTAATTCTTTTGTCATTATATTTACTGCATATTTTTGATATTTTATCATTCACACAATTATCTATTACTAATATTTCTATATTTTTGTATGTTTGATTTACTACATTTTCTATACAATTTTTCATGTAATCTTTTGCATCACATGTATTTATTATAACTGAAATTAAACTACCCATTTATTAATAATCCTTTAACTTTTTAATCCACTTTCTCTGTTACAACACCTTTTAATGTAGTTGTGAATTCTAATGTTCCAATTGTTATTTTAAATCCTTCTGGTTCAGAAGTTAAAGTGTATTTTCCATCACCAATTTGCTCATTTAAATATTTAGTTAAATTTTCTTCAGTTACAGTTCCATTTCCAGCTCTTGCTGCAGAAAGAACTGCTAAATTAACACTTTTTCTATTAGCTTCTGCCTCATATTTTGCTGCCTCACTTTGTGATTTATTAACAAGTCCGTTTTCACCTAAAGTTACTGATATAGTAACTCCAGCAATTATTATCATAACTATAATTGTGATTACAAGTGCCATTAATGTAATACCTTTATTGTTTATCATTTGATTTACTTCCTTTCTTTGTACTTAGCACAGTTAAATCAATATTCAAATATGCTTCCACCAATAAATTCTTTTAATAAAGAATTCTTAGGTACATCATCTGGAGAAATAGGTTCAAAATATTTTAAAAACTCACATAACCTCTTTGCTTCTGCATATTCTTTTTGATCTTTATTTATTCCTTCAAAAAGTGGTAAAGCATAATTTCTTAATACATTAAATTCGTAAATAATCGAAGTGTTAAACATTGCATCTGCCTCTTCTTGATAAGGAAATATATTTTTATGTTCTCCTCTTGAAATTGAAGGCCATGTAGATAAAGTATTTTGAGCGCTATATCCTCTAAACTGAAAATCTCTAACTGTTCTTCTTATTATTCTTGTATCTGTTGTTGAAATTCTATTGTAATAATCTATATTTAAAACTGTAAGAGCGCTAATAAATATTTTAAATTTCAATTCTTTTGGAATTGCAGGTGTTAGTGCATCATTTAAGCAGTGTATTCCTTCCATAACAAGAATTTCATCATCAGCCAATTTCATTTTATTACCTAAATATTTTTTATGTCCAAGTTTGAAGTCAAAAGTTGGCATTTCAATTTCTTCCCCATTTAAAAGCTTTGTTAAATGATCATTTAATAATTTTAAATCAACTGCTTCTAATGCTTCAAAATCATATTTACCATCCTCGTCTCTTGGAGTTTCGCTTCTTTCAACAAAATAATTATCTACAGAAATTGTTTTAGGCTTTAATCCATTTAACTTAAGTTGTATTCCGAGTCTTTTAGCAAAAGTTGTTTTTCCTGAAGATGAAGGTCCTGCAATAAGAATAATCCTTTTTCCTTTACTTTGTTTTATTTGATCTGCGATGTTTGCTATTTTCTTTTCATGTAAAGCTTCTGAAAGTAAAAATACTTCTCCTGCTTCTCCTTTTTTTATTTTATTATTTAATTCTTCTAATGTACTTATTCCTAAAACATTGTAAATATCTGCATAATCTTCAAGTGCAGCTTCTAATTTTATTCCAGGTGTATAAGGCTTTACAACATTTGGCTCTTTCTTACTTGGATATAAAATTAAGAATCCATCTCTATATTTCATAATATCAAAATATCTTATAAATCCTGTTGTAAGTGGCATAACTCCATAAAAATAATTATAATAATCATCACAGAAATAAAGTGAAACTTTATCTTTATCTGTGTTTTCAAGTTGCATTTTTCCTATTGTAGTATTTTCTCTTTCCATAAATCTTAAAGCTTCTTGTTTTGTCATTTCAACTTTTTTTATGATAATGTTTTTGTTGATGATTTGTTGCATCATTGCTTTTACATTTAAAATCATTTCATCTGTTACTTCTGCATCTTTAAGCTTGCAATACATACAACTTGTAAGTTGATGGTTAACTGTAAGTGTAATTTCAGGATATACTTTTTCAAAAGCCATTGCCATTATAAATAATAACCCTCTTGTATATATTCTTGCACCATCTCTTTCGGATGTACTCATTAGCTCTACTTCATCATTTTCTTTAAGTATATATTCCAAAGATTTTACCTCATTATTAACTATACATGCAATAATATTTTTTTCTGGATTTACTATTATATCTTCAAAATTTTCATATACAGTAGTACCTTCTTTTATGTCTACTGCCATATTTTTATATATGATATTCATTATTACCTCCTAATCTTATAATTAAAGTAATTATATATTAAACTTATATTTTTAACAATAATTTTTAACAATAATTTTTAAACAAATTTTATATTAAATTTCTTAAAAAAATCCTCTAATATAAATAAGTATATTTTAGATAATTTCGGGAAATTCTAATTATTGAATAATTTTGGAAAGGATTTATTATGAACTTAAAAAACATATTAAATAATTTCTTATGGAGAAAAGAAGAAAAATATGATTTTACTCTTTGTCAATCTAAGAATTCAAATAATGCCAATTATATAGACGATCAACTTAATTTACCAGAAAACATGTTTAATTCTCTTTCTGATAATATCAATATTATAAAATCAAGATTTAATTCAATGATAAATACTGATATTATTATTAGAGAATTTTATATAAATATTAATCAAAGAAAAATTAAAGCATTTATAATTTTTATAGACGGTATGGTTGACTTAAATTTGGTTAATAACTATATTTTAAAACCTTTAATGTTAAATACTACTAATAATAGTGAGAATAAAATACTGAAAGAAAGTAATAAAAAAAATAATAAATTTACAAGATCAAAAAAAATATTTTTAGAGCAATCCATTTCTAATACTTTATTACCTCAAAATAATATAAAAAAACAAAGGAGTTTCTCTGAAATTATTTCATCTATTAATTCAGGCGATTGTGCTTTATTTATAGATTCACTACCTTTTGCATTTGATTTAGATGTAAAAGGTTTTAAACAAAGAAGTATAAGTACTCCTAATAATGAAGTTATTATAAAAGGCCCACAAGAAGCATTTGTAGAAAACTTGAGAACAAATACATCCATGCTTAGAAGAATAATTAATAATGAAAATCTCATAATAGAAAATGTGAATATAGGCAAAATCACAAAAACAAAATGTGCTATTTGCTATATGAGAAATATTGCAAATGACGATCTGATTGCAGAAGTTAAATATAGAATAAATAATTTAGAAATAGATTCTCTTCTTGCCTCAGGGCAACTAGAACAGTTAATTGCAAATGAAAACTACATTGGAATTCCTGAAATTATTTCAACTGAAAGACCTGATAAAACAACAAAGTACCTACTTCAAGGTCGAGTTATTGTGATTGTAAATGGTTGTCCATATTCAATAATAATGCCAGGACTTTTTATAGATTTTATGTCTTCACCTGAAGATAGTAATATAAAACCATATTTTGCGAATTTCTTAAGACTTATAAGATTACTATCTTTAACGATAACTCTACTACTTCCAGGTATATATGTAGCAATTACAAATTTTCACCAAGAAATATTGCCTACAGAACTTTTAAATTCAATTTTATCAGCTAGGCAAAGTGTTCCTTTTCCAGTAATTTTCGAAATACTTATAATGGAGATATCTTTTGAATTAATAAGAGAAGCAGGTGTTAGAGTTCCTTCACCTGTTGGCCCTACAATTGGAATTGTAGGAGCTCTTGTACTTGGGCAAGCAGCTGTAAGTGCTAATATAGTTAGTCCTATTTTAATTATTATAGTTGCTCTTACAGGTATAGCTTCTTTTGCAATTCCAGATTTTTCTTTTGGTTTTCATTTAAGAATATTTAGATTTGCATTTATTGTTTTAGGTTATATTGCTGGCTTTTTAGGAATTGGAATAGGTATTTTTGTTTATATAAGTAATTTATGTAGTATAAAATCCTTTGGAGTTTCTTATCTTGTTCCATATGCCCCTAAAGAAGATTCAAATAAAAATGGATACATTATTCCTCCAATTTGGAAACAAGAATTTAGAGCAAATTATCTTTCTACTAAAAGAAAAGAGGCTCAAGAAAAAATTAGTATGAAATGGAGATATAAATAAAATGGATAAGACAAAATTAGGAACTTTTGAAGCTATAACACTGATTTTATCGTTTGTTGTTGCACATACTGTATTATCTCTTCCAAAAGCATTGGTTGATGTTACAAAATCCTCTACCTTACTGAACATTTTATATATAACTGTTTTAGCTGTTATATTTGTTTATTTAATATGTTTTTTATTTAAAAAATTTCCAGGTATGGATATCTTAGATATATCAGAATATCTTGGCGGAAAAATATTTAAAAACATAGTAGGTTTTATATTTATTTTTTATTTTGTTATAAGTGCTTGTATTTTTTTAAGAAACTTTGCTGAATGCTTAGAAATAGTATATTATCCATCAACAGATATTATTTTTATTGTATTATTTTTTATAATATCTATTCCAATTACCTCAAAATTAAATTTCAATGCAAGTCTTAGAGCAAATTTAATAATTGTACCATTAGTTTTGATGAGTATAGTATTTTTATTCTTTGCAAATATAAGATACTTTACTCCTCAAAGAATCTTTCCTATACTTGGTAACGGATTTAAAGATACATTTATTGTTGGATTAACAAATATATATTCATTTAGTGGAATCGCATTAATATATTTTTTGCCACCTCTTTTGAAAGAACCATCTAAATTAACGAAACTGTCAGTTACAGGAATAATAATTTCTTCTATTTATCTACTCTTTGTTGTTTCACTTATTTTATTCATGTTCCCTGTATTTGTGAGTTTAGATGAGGTATTACCTTTATATACAATTGCAACCTATGTTGAATTTGGAAGTTTTTTTCAAAGATTAGAATCAGTTTTTCTACTAATATGGCTGATATCTTTTGCATGTTATTTAAGTATAATTGCGAATTTTTCATTTAAGATTTTCAAGAAAATCACATTAATAAAAGACACTAAACCTATAATATATCCATTTGCAATTTTAGCTTTAGGAATTGCTTTATTACCAAAAAACTATGCAATATCAAAAATGTATGAAACAAAAATATATCCATATATAATGATAGGAATAGTATTTTTTGTTTCTTTGGCATTATTACTTATTGCTTATATTAAGAAAAGAAAAGGAGAAAAACTAAATGAGTAAAATAACTAGAACAATTTTTATAATAACGATTACTCTTGTATTTCTTGTTGCATTTAGTCCTTCCTATAATTCATTAAATATAGATAATTTAGCATATGTAGTAGGACTAGGTATTGACTTAGGTGAAAATGAAAAATATAAATTTAGTTTTCAATTTTCTCCTAAAAAATCTTCTAGTAAATCAAATAGTAGTTCAAGTTCAGAAGAAGATTCAGAGCAAAATGCGTCCTCTACTATAAATACCATAGAAGCTTCTTCTATAGACACTGCTATAAACCTAATGAATAGCTATTTAGCGAAAAAAATAAATTTATCTCATTGTAAAGTCGTTGTTTTTTCTGAGGAAGTTGCATATAATGGTATTTCTGATGAAATATATACCCTAACAAACAATTCTGAAGTAAGACCATCTACAAGTGTAGTAATTAGTAAAAGTTCTGCAGAAGAATATCTTAATAATTCTTCTCCTATTCTTGAAAATATGATTACAAAATATTATGAAATATTTCCTCATTCTAGTAAATATACTGGTTACATTTATAATGCAACACTTGGTGATTTTTATAGTAATCTTGTTTCTATAGATAGTGAGCCATATGCTATTTTAGGTGGTGTAAAGAATGAAGAAAACTCCGAATTATCACAAAATAAAGAAAACTCCATATCTTCTAATAATTACTTAAATCGGTCTTAGGGATTCCCAAAATATTGGGCTCGCAGTTTTCAAAGACGGAAAATTTGTAGGAGAACTCTCTGCAATAGAAACTTTGTGTTTTTCATTAATAAAAAATGATTTAAATTCTTTTTTATTAAGTATTCCATCACCAGAAGATAGTTCTAAAAAGATAGATATTATTGTTTTTCCAAAATCACACTCCATAACTGTTAAAATTATAAATAATTCACCATATATTGAGTATAAAGGTGAATTTATGGCAAGAATTCACTCTGTTAATAATAACTCGAAATACTTGAATTCAGACGTTTTAGATGAAATTTCTGAATCTTTAAATAATTATTTAACAAATATTTTAACTGAATACTTGTATAAAACATCAATAGATTACAAATCAGACATTAATGGTTTTGGTAAATATTCTTTAACTAATTTTTTAACGATACCTGAATTTGAAAAATATGATTGGAAAAACAGTTATAAAGATTCAGTATTTAATGTTAAAGTTGAATCTCTTGTTGACTCAAGTATTTTAATTACAGAAACATAAATAGAAAGGAATTATAATGGCTAATTTAACTTTTAAAATAATTTTTTTATTATTTACTTTATATACTCTTATTTATTCTATTTCATATGGAATTAATGAAATAAAAAATGAGCAAAATATATACGGTGGAAGTGCCGTAATATTTTGCACCATTTTTAGTATTATATTTACAAATGTTGTCATCTGGCTTAGATAATCAATTATATTAATTCAAAATCTACCTGCCTTAATATTTTATTTGCTTTTTTAACTCTTATTTTAACTTTATCTCCTATATGGAAACTCCTTAAAGTTACATCTCCTGTTAATGTTTTTCTTTCTTCATCATATACAAAATATTCATTTTCTCCCATATCTTCGAAACGAACAAGTCCTTCAACTGTATTTTCAAGTTCTACAAACATTCCAAAAGATGTTATTGAAGATACTATTCCATCATATTCTTCTCCTATTTTATCTTGCATATATTCTGCCTTTTTAATGTCCACACTATCTCTTTCTACTTTTTGTGCAATTTTTTCTCTTTCAGAAGATTGTTCACTACTTTGAACTGCTTTAGAATTATATTCCTCCTTAAATAAATCACTTACATTATAATTTTTATCTAAATAATAAGAAATGATTCTGTGTATGAATAAATCTGGATATCTTCTAATTGGTGAAGTAAAATGACAATAATATTTACTTGCAATTCCAAAATGTCCTTTATTTTGAGCTTCATATCTTGCAACTTTAAGTGTTCTTAATATTAAAGTTGATACAACTCTTTCCTCTTCTTTTCCTTTTATATCATCTAAAATTTGTGCAAATGCTTTTTGCTTAATTTCATCTTTTTGTCCTTTTATTTTATATCCAAAACTATATAAAAATTTATTTAATTCATCTATTTTGTCTTCATCTGGTACTTCATGCACACGATATATAAATGGAGCTTCAAGCCAGTAAAATCTTTCTGCAATTGTTTCATTTGCTGTAAGCATGAATTGTTCTATTATTTCATTAGCAAAAGATAATTCATATTTTTTTACATCAATCGCATATCCGTATTCATCTAGTATAATTTTTGTTTCAGGTATATCTAAATTTAAGCTTCCATCCTTTTCTCTACGAACCTTTAATATTCTTGCAAGTTCTTCCATTCTTTTAAAATGGTCTTCATATTTTTTGTTTTCAAGTCTTATTTTTTGTTCTTCAATAGTAAATTCATCTTTTTCATCTAAATTTAAAATTGCTTTTACTTCATTATAGCTCATCCTTTTTGTTACATTTATAACTGATTTTCTTATATCTGAAGAAATTACCTCCCCTTTGTTATTTATTTCCATAATGCAAGATAAAGCAAGTCTATCTTTTCCTTGATTTAAACTACATATTCCATTTGAAAGTTCTTTAGGAAGCATTGGAATAACTCTATCAAGCATATATATACTTGTACCTCTTATATACGCCTCTTTATCTAAATAAGATTTTTCTTTAACATAATGTGAAACATCTGCAATATGAACGCCTAATTCATAGTTACCATTTTCTAACTTCTTAACTTGAACAGCATCATCTAAGTCTTTTGCATCTTCGCCATCTATTGTAAATATTTCTTCATTTCGCAAATCTAATCTATTTTTTATTTCTTCTTCTTTTACTTCATCTTTTATTGCTTTTGCTTCTTTAATAACATTTATAGGAAATTCATAAGGAAGATTATAGTCTCTTATTAATGAAAGCATATCTACTCCTGCTTCATTTACATTTCCTAATACCTCTGTTATTTTTCCTTCTGCATTTTTTCCACCTTCAGGATATTTAAGTATCTTTACAACCACCTTGCTATTGTTTCTTGCTTCTCCAATATTCTTTTTAGAAATATAAATATCTGTTCCAAATCTTCTATCATCTGGAACAACAAAACCATAATCTTTATTTTTAGTAAATATTCCAACTACAGTATCTCTTTTTCTATCTGTTATAGCAAGTATTCTTCCTTCTTTGTGTCCTTCTTTTGATCCCGTATCTAAAAGTTCCACAACAACAGTATCTTCATTTAAAGCACTATTGGTATTATTTCTAGATATATATATTTCTTCATCTTGCCCTTCTATTTTTACAAAACCAAAACCTTTTTCATTTCCTTGGAAAATACCTGTTAAATATTTTCCGTCTTCAACAAGACTGTATCTTTGTTTTCTATTTTTTTGAATTTTGTAATCTTTTTCAAGCCAACTTAATACTTGCATAAATCTAGAATATTCATTTTTAGGCACACCAAGCATGAAAGCAATTTCTTGTGCTTTCATTGGTACATATTCCTTTTCACTTAAAAAATCTAATATTAGTTTTTCCTTATCTTCCATTTATTCTCCTTTAAGAACAAAAGTGACTCCGTCACCCTAAAGGAATGAATGTATTCATTCCTTTTTTTTATAAAGATGTTGTATTTAAGTTTCCACCTAATTTATTAGGCTACCCTTTTCTTTATCGGTAGTTGTTCTCTACCATTATTCATCACTATTTCTAGTTCTGTTTTACTCTTTATATATTTTCTTAGTATATTTAGACTTCCATTTACATCTGCATTTATTCTTTTTCCTTTATTTGTTACAAATAATCCTCTATATATTCTTCTTTTTATATTATAGTTTTCTTTTACTATTTCTTCTTCATCTATTGCACTTACTCCTGATGTATACTTTTCACTTATCTTTTCTACTTTTATCCCTTCCATCTTTGCTTTATATTCTATTTTTTTCACTAAATTTTGTATTGGTATTTGTACAAAATTTCTATTATTTTTCATTTTCTCCTTTATATCTTTTATATCTCCTATTACTATTGTTTTACATTTATTTTCTCTTGCATATTCAACTACCATCTTTGATACTTTATGCATATATGTTTCTATATAATTCTTTCTATATTCATATAGTTTATTTATCCTTTTTGTATTCTTATACTTCTTTGAATTCTTTTCCATCTTCATTTGTATCTGTTGTAATCTTTCTATTTCATTATTTATATATCTATTTTTGCTTTTTATCTCTTTCCCATCTACTAATAATGATTTATTATTTTCTCTATTCGTACATGCTACTATATTATTTAATCCTAAATCTATCGCTAATATATTTTTCCATTCTTCTTTTATTTCTCTTTCTTCTTTTTCATATATTATTTCCATTTCATATGCTTCTTTTTCTTCTTTTATCTTTATCATTTTTATACTTTCAAAATCTATAAGCTTTTTTAATTTTCTTGGTATTAAAAAATTTAAACTTCTTGACTTATATTTTTCTTGCATATTTTTTGATAAAGACAACATTAACATATTATTTCTTACCCTTATTCCATATTTTGTATATACTATTTCTTGTTTGTTTCTATTCTTAAAATGTGGAAAGTGTGGTTCTCCTTTTAATTTACTTTTATCTTCTTTATATATTTTTTCTAATCTTTTATATGATTTATAATTTTCTACTGTATTTATTATTACTTCTTGTAATGTATGTGAATGTAAATATTTACTATGCCAATTTTCTTCTCTATATTTTCTGTATATTGGTGTAGATATTATGTTTAAGTTTTTATTTTCATTTATTAGTTCTTTTCCTTCTTTTATGTCATATAGCACCATATTGTACACTTTCGTTGTATGCCACATAAGTTCAGATAGTATTTCTTTTTGTTTAACATTTATTTTATTTAATTTATATTTAAATGTTAACTTCATAGTTTTCCTCCTCGTGGAGATATTATATCACCGAATAATTGTTTTGTAAATACTCTTTTACTATTAAATTTTCGACATATTACGACATTTAATCATAAAACTTATCATTAAAAACGAGAACTTTCCTATAATACAAAAAAGATGTAGTTTTCACTACACCTTATTTTTAACAAATTTTTAAATTACATACAAAATTCCAAGTGCTATTGCAAATACAACAAATAAAACTCCTAATAAAATAGTAAGTCTTTTTAATTTTCCTTCTTTAGTTCTACCTTTATTTTTCTCATAAAAGTTGTTTGTAGAAGAACCTGTAATTGTTCCAGATGCACCTTGGCTGTCCTTTGTTTGTATTGTAGCTACTACTATTAAAGCAACACATATTAATAAATATATTCCTAAAACTATATACTTTACAACTTCCATTTCTTTTGCACTCTCCTAATCTCTTTTTCTAACGAATTATATTTTAACATACATAAAAAAAAAATGCAATCGCTTTTTAGCAATTTATTGAATTTATTTCAAATTATTTTGAAAATTAGAATTATAGTGAATAAATATGCACTATTTAATATATTTTGACTTTATTCTTATTTTCTTATATAATATTAACATGAAAACTTTAATTGTAAATAAAAAATATGATAATAAGAAATTGAATAATTTTATTTTGGATAGTTTTCCAAATTTAAGTCAAAATACTTTATTTAAAGCATTGCGTAAAAAAGATATCAGAGTTAATGATAAAAGAGTTTCTGAAAATGTTACTATTTACGAAAATGATGAAATTAAAGTATTTATTAGTGATGAATTATTAGAAGGAAAATTAAATTTAAATATAATTTATGAAGATGATAATATTCTTGTAATTAATAAATCTACTAACTTAGAAGTTACAGGTGATAATTCTCTTACTACTATTCTTGAAAAAAAATACACATTTATTAAACCTTGCCATAGAATAGATAGGAATACAACTGGACTTGTACTATTTGCTAAAAATCAAGAGGCATTAGATATTCTTCTTGATAAATTTAAAAATAGAGAAATTGAAAAACATTATCTTGCAACTGTATATGGTATTCCTAAAGTAAAAAAAATAAGATTAGAGGCATATTTATTTAAAGATAATAAAAAATCAATAGTATATATATCAGACACTCCTAAAACTGGATATCAAAAAATTATTACATCATATAAAGTAATTGATGAAAATAAAAAAGATAATACAAGTATTTTAGATATTGAATTAGAAACAGGAAGAACTCATCAAATAAGAGCTCATCTAGCACATGTAGGATATCCAATATTAGGCGATGGTAAATATGGTATAAATGAAATAAACAAGAAATTTAATCAAAAAACACAATTACTACAAAGTAATTCAATTAAATTTACATTTAAAACCCCTAGTGGAATACTAGAATATCTTACTGGAAAAGAAATAAAATTATAAATCTTATTAAATAATTTAATTGTTGATATTTATAAAAAAAAGTGATAAAATACTTTATAGTTTAAAAGTAATAAGCCAAGTAACTGTAAACCTTACAAAATAATTTTTAAGGAGGAAAAAAAATGGTTATAGTTGTTACTCAGAAATGTCCTTGTGGTTATTCCTACAAGGAACGGAAAGTAATTAAAAACTTTTCCATTGAAAGTCACAATTTTATAAGTTGCGGTAAAGGACCTAAGTTCGTTAAAAGTCCTGATTCAAAAGAAGAGCTTGTTTCAAGCAAAGTTCTTGCAGGTGATGAACCTTTTAAAGAGGTTTCTTTGTATAATGGTAATTCAAAAAAGGATTCTAATTTCCAGTTCATTGCGTGCCCGAAATGTGGAACCATTTTGCTCTATGGAATTGCATCATCTATAACAAAAGAAGAGGAATGATAAAAAAGAATAACAAAATATCCGTCATTACATGACGGATATTTTGTTACTTTCATTAATGCTAGAATTCCAATTTTTCAGCGATCCATGCTTCTAAATCATCTATTTTTACTCTAACTTGTTCCATTGTATCTCTATCTCTAATTGTTACTGATTCATCCTCTAAAGTATCAAAATCAACTGTTACACAATAAGGTGTTCCAATTTCATCTTCTCTTCTATAACGTTTTCCAATAGAACCTGCTTCATCATAATCGCACATGAATTTTTTAGATAATTTTGAATATACTTCATCTGCTTTTTCACTTAATTTTTTAGAAAGTGGTAAAACAGCTACTTTATAAGGTGCTAATGCTGGATGCAAATGTAATACCACTCTAGTATCACCTTCTGCTATTTCTTGTTCTTCATAAGCATTACAAAGCATTACTAAGAAAATTCTATCAACTCCAACAGCTGGTTCAACACAATATGGAATATATTTTTCATTTGTTTCAGGATCCATATATGATAAATCCTCTTTTGAAGCTTCACTATGTCTTGATAGGTCATAATCTGTTCTATCAGCTATTCCCCATAATTCTCCCCATCCAAATGGGAATAAATATTCTATATCTGTTGTTCCTTTACTATAGAATGATAATTCTTCTTTAGAATGTTCTCTCATTCTTAGATTTTCTTCTTTAACACCTAAATTTAATAACCAGTCTTTGCAGAATTTTTTCCAATATTCATACCATTCTAAGTCTGTACCAGGTTTGCAGAAAAATTCAAGCTCCATTTGTTCAAATTCTCTTGTTCTAAAAATGAAGTTACCAGGTGTAATTTCATTTCTAAATGAACGTCCCATTTGTCCAATTCCCATAGGCATTTTTCTTCTTGTTGTTCTTAAAACATTTTTAAAATCAACAAACATACCTTGTGCAGTTTCAGGTCTTAAGTATACTTCAGATTTTGCATCTTCTGTAACCCCCATAAAAGTTTTAAACATTAAATTGAATTTTCTTATTTCTGTAAATTCTTGTTTACCACAATTAGGACAAGTAATATTGTTTTCTTTTATGTACTCAACTAATTGTTCATTTGTCCACCCATCAAGTCCAGAAATATCTTTTCCATTTTTAAATCCCCATTCTTCAATTAGTTTATCTGCTCTATGTCTTGTTTTACAAGCTTTACAATCTATAAGAGGATCTGAGAAACCTCCAACATGACCTGTTGTAACCCAAACTTGTGGATTCATCATAATTGCTGCATCTATTCCTACATTATATCTATTTTCTGTAATAAATTTTTTCCACCATGCATCTTTTATGTTTTTCTTTAATTCTGCACCTATTGGTCCATAATCCCATGAATTTGCAAGTCCTCCATATATTTCTGACCCAGGATATACAAATCCTCTGTTTTTGCATAATGCAACTAATTTTTCCATTGTTAATTTCTCTGCCATATTTTTCTCCTTTCAATTTTATATTTTTAACTAGAAATCAAAAAACTTTCATTCCTAGCTTTTAATAGCTAGGGACGAAAGTTTTATTTTCCGCGGTTCCACCCTAATTGATATATAAAAATTACATATATCCACTTTATTTATAAATGCTCCAAAGCTCCCCACAAACGATTTATTGTCAGTTTTCACCAATTTCTGACTCTCTTTCAAATAAACTCGTTTTGCTTTTTCTTTTTCAACACATTTTATTTATTTTTAATTATTTTAGCAGTTATATGATAAAAAGTCAATAGCTTCAACCTTTTATATTTAGTTTCTTGGACCTGTATATAATAAACTTTGAAGTTTAGAAATTGGCATTGATTGTAAATAAACTGTGCCAGGTCCTTTAACTGTTGTTAAAAATAATCCTTCTCCTCCAAACATTATATTTTTAAGTCCTGGTACTGTTGTTATATCTAAATCAACTCCAGAAGTCATTGCAGCTACATATCCATTATCTACTTTTAATGTTTGACCAGCTGCTAGTTCTTTCTTAACTACTTCTCCATCTATCTCTAAGAATACTTTTCCAGGTCCTGTTATTTTTTGCATAATAAATCCTTCTCCTCCAAAGAATCCAGCACCTAGTTTTTTTCTAAAATGCATTGCTATATCAACACTACTTTCAGCACACATAAAAGCCTTCTTTTGTGCTATTATTGATTCGCCTTGAGCTAAATCAAATTCTAATACTTTTCCTGGAAAACATGATGAAAATGATATTTCAACATCATCCTTTTCTGCTGTATATATATTCATAAATAATGATTCACCAGCAAGTGCTCTTCCAAGTCCTTTCATTATTCCTCCATTTGTTGAAGTTTTCATTGCAATTCCTTCATCCATCCAGCTCATTCCGCCGCTTTCAGTAACTACTGATTCTCCTTTTTTTAATTTGCAAGTAACAACTGGTAGTGAATCTCCTAAAATTTTTGCTTCCATATTTTTTCTCCTTTCACCTGTGGATAACTTTAATTTTTTATTGTTACAGAAATATTACATTTTTCTATAACTTTATCCACATTTTCTATATCATTTTATTACAAAACATTTTCAAATTCAAGTTTTTTCAGAGTATTGTTACAAAATAGTTTCAATATTATTACAAATAATTATATTATGTTATCTGTTTTTGTAATATTTTTGTAATTATGTTTCAAAAAATAATATGTGGATAATGTGGATAACTTTGTTGATAACCTATTTTATTGGCTTTCATGTTTCTACTTTTTCACATTATTTTTTTGACTATTTTTTATGAAAACCATCTATTTATTTATCTATAAATTATGTGTACTCTTTATCTATTTTTCTTTATACAAATTCCTGTAAATAGCATAATCTCTAAGGATTTTTCTTACATAATTATTAGTTTCTTTATATGGAATATTCTCAATATTTGAGCCATCTTTACTTATTATTCCTTCTTCAATCCATTTGTTTACATTTCCTATTCCCGCATTATATGCCGCAAGCGCAAGTTCTATTTTCCCATTATACTTTTCATTTAAAAAAGCATAATATTTTGTTCCTACTTTTATATTTTTTTCTTCATCATAAAGTTCATCATCATATTTTAACTCTATTCCAATTTCATTTAGAATCTCTTCTGCTGTTTCCGGCATAAGTTGCATTAAGCCAATTGCACCACTTTTAGATAATGCATCGCTTTTAAAATCACTTTCAGCTTTTATAATTGCAAATACA
Source organism: Clostridia bacterium (assembly GCA_017934475.1). Classification (GTDB taxonomy): domain Bacteria; phylum Bacillota; class Clostridia; order TANB77; family CAG-508; genus UMGS1663. The sequence goes on from JAGBJN010000001.1 coordinate 134,373, forward strand.
AGAAGTGGATCAACCTCATTTTCTTGTGAATACTTATACACATATTCACTATATTTTTTAGGATATATCATTTTTAGTACTACATGTTGAAATAATAAATATACAACAATAAAGCCTACTATGATTCCCAAAATAATTAAAATCTTTTTTTTCAAATTTTTCTCCTTTGCTTTTTTATTTATTTACAGTCATACCAATTTGTCGCTTCAGAAACTTCAACTTCTAGTGGTACTGTTAGTTTAATTGCACTTTCCATACAATTTTTTAATAATTCTTTTGCTTTTTCTTTATCTGCCTCTTTTGCCTCAAGTATCAATTCATCATGTACTTGTAAAACAATTTTTGCATCAATATTATTTTTACCTAGTTCTTTATCTAAATTAATCATAGCAATTTTCATTATATCTGCTGCTGTACCTTGTATAGGTGTATTCATCGCTGCTCTTTTTCCAAATTCACGTACCATATAATTGTTAGATTTAAGTTCAGTTATATATCTTCTTCTTTTAAATAAAGTTTCAACATATCCTTTTTCTTTTGCATCTTCAACCACATTTTTCATAAATACGTCTATTCCATTATATTTTTCAAGATATTGTTCAATATATTCCTTTGCTTGTTTTCTTGAGGTTCCAAGTTGCTCAGCTAAACCAAAATCACTTATCCCATATATTATTCCAAAGTTTACTGCTTTTGCTGCACTTCTTTGTTCTTTAGTAACTTCATCAATTGGAATACCAAGTACTTTTGATGCTGCTTGTTTATGAATATCTTCTCCGTTTTTAAAAGCTTCAAGCATATGCTCATCTTGTGAAATATGTGCAAGAACTCTAAGTTCAATTTGCGAGTAATCTGCATCAATATATATATATCCTTCTTTTGGTTTAAATACTTTCCTTAATTTTTTACCAAGTTCAAATCTTGTAGGTATATTTTGAAGATTTGGATCACTTGAACTTATTCTACCTGTTGCAGTTATTGTTTGATGAAAATATGAATGTATACGGTTTGTTTTTTCATTTATATAGGGAATCATACCTTCTACATATGTTGAATTAAGTTTCATTAAGCTTCGATATTCAAGAATTTTTTCAACAATTGGATGTTCATTTTTTATTTTTTCTAAACTATCAACATCTGTTGAGTATCCTTTTTTATTCTTTTTAGATGTTGTAAGTCCTAGTTTTTCAAATAAAATTGTTCCAAGTTGCTGTGTCGAATTTATATTAAACTCTTCCCCTGCTAAATCATATATTTCTTTTGTAAGAATCTCTAGTCCTTGTTTTAATTCATTTCCAAAAGAAACTAATTCTTCTTTATCTACATACATACCTTCCCATTGCATTTTTGCAAGTACAGTTGCAAGTGGCATATCTATATTATTAAATACACTAGTTTGATTTGTTTCTTCTAATTCCTTATTTAACTTTTCTATTAATTCAAAAATAGAATAAGCATAAAATGATGTTTGATACATTTTTCCATCTTCATTTGAATCATCACTAGAGTCTCCAAATAAAGTAATTTGTTTATTTTTTTCTATGCTTACACCTTGTGAATTTAAATAATCTTCAATATTTAAGCCTAAATATTGTTCAATTAAATCATCTAAAATATATTTTCCCTTTGTCATATCTAAAATATACCCTGCAATTTTGACATCATACTTTAGATTTTTCATTTCAATTTCTGATTGCTTTAAAATGATAAAATCATTTCTTAATTCATATCCATATTTTTCTATATTTTCATTTTCAAATATTTCTTTAATAAAATCGTTAAACTTATTATCTTTATAATTAATGTTATAGACTTTGTTTTCAACAGAATTATAGATTGAAACTGAAACAATTCTTTCTTTTATAATATTTTCTTTTTTATCATCATTTTCAAGTTCAAAATAATAAAAGACTTTTCCTTGTTTTAAAATAAAATCTTTAACTAATTCAATATCTGATTCTTTAGAAACGGTAAATAAATTACTTAAATCTTTTTGTACAGTTTTTGAACTATTTTGTATATCATTTAAATTAAATCTTTCGATAAATCTATTAAATTTTAGTTCTTTAAATTGTTCTAATACTTTTTCATTATCCCAATCTTTTTTCTTAAATTCTTCCATCTCTTCTTCAATAGGTACTTCTCTATTAATAGTCCCAAGTGTTTTAGATAAAAAGGCTAAATCTTTATTTTCAATCATTTTTTCTCTTGTTTTACCTTTTATTGTTTCTGCCTTTCCTTCATCTAACTGTTTATATATTTCTTCTATTGAACCATATTCTTTAATCATAGAAAGTGCGGTTTTTTCGCCAATACCAGGTACTCCTGGAATATTATCTGAAGTATCTCCTTGAAGTCCTTTTACTTCTATTAATTTTACAGGTTCTAAACCATATACTTCTAAAACTTTATTTCTATCAAAATCTTCTTCTTCAGTTTTTCCAGCTTTAGTTCTAGGAATTCTAATTGTTACTATATCAGATGCAAGTTGAAATGTGTCTCTATCTCCTGAAAGTATAGTTACATTTATTCCTTCTTCTTCTCCCCTTCTAGATAAAGTTCCTAAAACATCATCTGCTTCATAGCCTTCTCTTTCTATTATTGTTATATTCATATTTCTAAGAACTTCTTTAATGATAGGCATTTGCTCGCGAAGTTCATCTGGCATTCCATGACGATTTGCTTTATATCCTTCATACATTTTATGTCTTGCTGTTGGAGCTTTTAGATCAAATGCAACTGCTATATAATCTGGTGTTAAATCTTCTAATTCCTTAAATAAAATTGCTAGAAAACCATATACTGCATTTGTATATGTACCATCAGAAGTCATTAGCATCTTTGAACCCATTATTCCATAAAATGCTCTATTCATAATACTATTTCCATCAACTAATAATAATCTACTCAAATTTTTCACTCCTTTGCTAGTAAATAATATCATAAAAGCAGATAATTATCAATAATTATCTGCTTCATATTTTACTACTATTTTATTGCTACAAATAACAATATAATTCCAATTAAGAATACTAAAAGTCCGCCTAACTTCATCCATTTTGAACCATTATTTTGATCTGAAAAACTGAAGAATTTATTTGTTAGCCTTCTTGCATCAAATACCATTATTACAGCTATTGCCATAAATAAAAAACTTGCTACCATTTCAATTATATTTATTACATCCATTACTAAACATCCTTTTTAGAAAAATTCTATACTATATTTACATTCATATTCTTTCTTTGGTGGTAATAATAAAATATTATTCTTTTGTCTAAATACTCCTGAACCATTTACATTATCTGGTGTTGTCATCCAAGGTTCTATACAAATAAATGGTGCCTTTGGCTTACTCCATATTGCAAGATATGGAAAATCTCCAAAATCAACTGTAAATATAGGTTTATCTATATTTTTATTTTTCAGACTTATTTTTCTTGACTTTATTCCTTTCATAATTAATGCATCATTTTTAAATGTATTTGAATTTAATAAAATTTGTTTTTTATTTATTAAAACTATATTTTTAGCATAATCTGTTGCAACTAAACCATCAACTAAATATAAAAAATGGATTTTTTCTTCATCTTCTTCAAATTCTAAATAGTAATTACCTTTTTCTAGTTCTCTAGAGTCAATTTTTAGTGCTGGTCTTGATCCTATTCCAAAAGGCATGTCCATTTCACTTTCATTTACCACTTTATATTTGGTTGTAAGCTTATTTTCATTTAATCTATATGTAACTATCAAAGAAAACTCAAATGGAAATTTTTCAATTAATCTTCCTTTACTTTTGAAAATATATGAATGGTAGTTATCAAGTTTTGTAATTGGTTCAAAATCTAAATCTTTAGCAAACCCATTAATTTGCATCTCATAGTTTTTACCATTTATAATAGTTTGATTTTGTTTGCACTTTCCAACAGTTGGAAACAATAATTCAAATCTTCTGTTCCAATATACTTTGCCATTCTCATCTAGGCATTCTTCTCCTTGGTGTAATTTTTCTTCGCCATCTACTTTGAAACTTTGTAGTTCAGCTCCAAATTTAGAAGTTAGAATTTGTGCTCCCATTACCATTCTCCTTTCTGAAAAAATCCTTGCCAATATAATATTATTTTTTTATGTAAATGTCAAGTGATTTACCATTTTATATCTCGATTCTATTCATAAATTTTTTATCAATTAGTTTCTTTAATGGTTTATTTTTTTCAAGTTCTAGCTTTGGATCTTCCGCTTCTATTTGCATTGCTAATACTTGTACTCCTTTCAGTATTCTCATATCCTCAAATAAATTAGCAACTTTAAATTCAGGAATACCATGTTGTCTTGTTCCAAAAAATTCTCCACTACCTCTTAATTCTAAGTCTTTTTGTGCTACAATAAATCCATCATTTGTACTTTGCATTATCTTCATTCTTTCACGTACTACATCTGAATTACTATTATATTTTAGAATACAATATGACTGATATTCTCCTCTACCTACTCTACCTCTTAATTGGTGTAATTGTGCTAAGCCAAATCTTTCTGCGTTTTCAACAATCATAATACTTGCATTTGGCACATTAACACCAACTTCTATAACGGTTGTAGAAACAAGAATATCTATATTTCCATTTTTAAATTCTTGCATTATTGCATCTTTTTCTTTTGGTCTCATTTTTCCATGTAAAAATTCAACTCTATATTCAGGAAATATCTTTGTTTTATATTCTTCTGCAAGTTCTGTTACAGCTTTTGCATTAATTTCTTCTGTTTCTTCAACAAGTGGACAAACAACATATACTTGTCTTCCTTCATCTATTTGTTTTTTTACAAAATTATTTACTCTTTGTTCCATATTTTTTGTAACAGCATATGTCTCAATTACTTTTCTATTTGGAGGCAATTCATCTATAATAGATATATCCAAATCCCCATATAGTATTAATGCCAGAGTTCTTGGAATCGGTGTTGCAGTCATAACAAGTACATCAGGATTCTTTCCTTTAGATGTAATAACTCCTCTTTGTCTTACACCAAAACGATGCTGCTCATCTGTTACAACTAATCCTAAATTTTTAAATACTACATTTTCTTCAAGAAGTGCATGTGTTCCTATTAAAATATCTATTTCACCATTTTTTAATCTTTCAAGCATTTCTTCTTTTTTCTTTTTAGTGACACTACCTATTAATAATTCACATCTTATTCCAAATTCTTTTAAAATACCTTCAAAAGACTCTAAATGCTGACTTGCAAGTATAGCAGTTGGTGCCATAATTGCACATTGATATCCACATTTAACTGCTTTATATGCTGCTATCATAGCTACTACTGTTTTACCAGATCCAACATCACCTTGAAGTAATCTATTCATAGATTTTTCAGATTCCATATCATTATCTATTTCTTCTAGTACTTTTAATTGTGCTCTTGTTAATTTAAATGGTAATGTATTTATTACTTCAGACATTTTTACATCTTTGCTAAATGCTATACCTTTTTCTTCGTTTGTATATTTATTTTTTAAACTAATTAAAGCAAGTTGCATTGTAAGTAATTCTTCAAATGCAAGTGTATATCTTGCTTTTTCATATTCATTAAAATCTGCTGGAAAATGTACTTTAGGTATAGCTTCTTTCATACTTTCTAGTTTATATTTATCTCTAATATAATCAGGAAGAGACTCTTCTATTAAATTTTCTTCTTTAGCAAGTTTTATTCCATTTTCCATAACTTGTCTAATAGTTGTTTGAGCTAGTCCATAAGTAAGTGGATATAAAGGTATTATTTTTCCTGTATTTTTATTTGTTTTTTCACTATCATATACAGGTGAATTCATTTCTACTTTTCCATATTTAACAGATACCTTACCATAGAACTTATATTTTTCACCTACAGCAAATCTACCTTTTAAATAACTTTGATTAAACCATGTAAGTACACACGTTCCACTTTCATCTCTAACAACCAACTTATATATAGCCATATTTCTTCTGATTCTTGCTTCTGTCATTTTAGATACAACAGTAGCTTCAATTAAGGCTTCTTCTCCATCTTGAAGAGAAGCAATAAGTTTTGGTTTGCTTCTATCTTCATAATCTCTAGGATAATATGTAATTAAATCTTCTAATGTAAAAATATCAAGTTTATTAAGAAGCTTTGCTCTTGCCTCTCCAACTCCTTTTACATATTGAATTTCACGTTCTAATCCTTGCATATATTCTCCTCATTATCATTTTCTTCCAAAATTTGTTTAATCTCTTTGAGTTTATTTTCTAATAACTTTTTATCAATTAAATTTAAAGTATATTGTGACACCATAGTCGGAGACATACTCCTACTCATTGCATATTCTACAACTTGTTCATTTTTTCCTGCACATAATATAATTCCAACACTTGGATTCTCGTTTTTCTTCTTTTCTTGTCTATCTAACGCTTCTAAATAAAAATCCATTTTTGATATATATTCTGGTTTAAATTTTTCTGTTTTTAATTCAAATGCAACTAAACAATTTAGAGTCCTATTATAAAATAATAAATCAATATAAAAGTCCTCATCTCCAACTTGAATTCTATACTCTTCTCCAACATATGTAAAGTCTTTTCCGATTTCTAGTATAAAATCTTTCATATTTGATATTATAGATTTTTTTAAATCTTTTTCAGAATAATTATTAGGTAAATCTAAAAATTCCAAACTATATGTATCTAGTAATTTTGTATTTGGATAATCTTCTTCACCTACTACTTTCTCTATACTCTCATTTGCTTTTCCATTAGATAACATATATCTATAAAAATATCCACTAGATATTTGTCTCTCCAATTCTCTTTTTGAGTAATTATTTTTTATACACATCATTATATAGAATTCTTTCTCTTCCATTGATTTTGTTGAACTTAATATTGTTATGTTGTTTGTCCAGCTAATTTGTGTCACCAGTGGTGACACAAATTCATAATCCTTGTAAGTTTCGTAAAATTGTTTCATTCTATAAATTCCACGTTTTGTAAATCCTTTCATTGTTGGATATTCTCGTTTCATAAACTCTACAAGCTTATCAATAATTTTATCTCCCCAATTACTATCTTGTACCTTTTCACTTATATATTGGCCAAAATCCCAATATAAAGCTATTAATTCTTCGTTAACCTTCCTGTATGCGTTATTTCTTCTTGTTTCAATCATCTTAGCGATTTCATTAAAATTTAATAAATCATTATCTTTCATAAGAACCTCTCCTTTTTTATAAAATTAGTTCTTACTACATTTATTGGTACATATAAAATAAATTTATTTCTATATTTGAACTTCACCTAAATTATATAATCTTAGTGATGTAATGTCAATAAAATATCAAATTTTTGTTTGTCTCAAATTTATTATTTTCCCTCTCTTTACAATTATGTTTATTTGTGATATAATCCACAAAATTTGTACCATAAATCTTTTTATAATTATAAGGAGGTTAAAAATGAACAAACGGGAATTTATGAAATTGATAAATGAAAGTATGGAAAATCTTTCACTTGAACAGCAGGAAAATTTTTTAAACAAAATCAGAGACAATTGGCTTCCAGAAATCAAAGAAAAATTCTATAACGGAACCTTAAAAAATTACACTAAATGCTGGAATTGCAAAAAATATTCTCTTACAAAGGATTTTGAGTTAGTTAACAAAACCGAAGAACACAAAGGAGTATTAGTTTATTCTGATTGTGGATATGGAGATAATGATGAATTTGCAGATGTCACCTACTTAATAGAATATAAAAAATGTCCTAAATGTAAAGCATTAGAAGAGAAAAGCAGAATGTATATTTCCGAAAAAAACCGGCATTCTCGATATGATTAAACATAAAGGCAGGAATAATTCCTGCCTTTTTTCTATCTAACAATTTTATCTTCTTTTTTTTATAAATCAATCCTTGTCAATAAAATATCAAATTTTTATTTGTTTCAAATTTAGTATTTTCCCTCTCTTTACAATTATGTTAATCTATGATATAATCTATAAAATTTGTACCAAAATCTTTTTATAATTATAAGGAGGAAATAAAATGAATCAACGGGAATTTAAAAATTTTTTAATGAAGGATTTCAAAAACTTATCCATTGAAAAGATTGAAGACACTCTTGATAAAATCGAATTAAAGTGGCTTCCCGAGATTACAGATGATCTCTATAACAAATTTACAAAAGAACATTTTCGGTGTGATTTTTGCTGCAGATGGCCCAAAATAAAAGAATGTGAAGAAATACATCAAACAATCGGCGGAAAAGACGTTCCGGTTTTAAACGAAGAAGGCAAATCTGAAATAGATTTGGTTGCTGATGTTACCTTCTTGATCAAATATCGTATTTGTCCTTTCTGCAAAAGACCACACTATATGAGTCAGGAAACAACCTCTATAAAAAATAGGCACTATAAAAAAGAAAAAGCATAATAACCTCAAAAAGGCAGGAATTATTCCTGCCTTTTTGTTATCTAAAATTTTACTTTTTTAAACTATTCCCTTTCATAATCATCATCTTTTTTACTTTTTTCTTCTTTTTCTAATTTTTGTTGTTCTCTTCTTTTTTCTGTATAATTTTCAGGCCAACCTGCTGAAACTTTTTTCTTTATATCATCTGAAGCTTTAGTTGCTATTTCTAAAAATTGTTTTCTATCCATATATATTCCTCCTTTACAATAATAAAATATTGTCTTAGGTTAAATTTCTTTATATCTCTTCTATTTTACCATATTTCTTTAAAATAATCAATCTATAGAAGAGTCGCTTTATAGTATTTAAGCTATTCTTTAATTGAAAATGTAACAAGTATTTTATCTTTAACATATATTATACAAAAATAGTAAGGAGGATTTTTATGAAAAATTATAAACTGGCAATTGTAGGTGCAACAGGTGTTGTTGGACAAATGGTTTTAAAAGTTTTGGAAGAAAAAAAATTACCTATTTCAGAATATGTACTTTTTGCATCAAGTAAGTCAGCTGGAAAAAAAGTTTCTTTTATGAATAAAGAATATGAAGTTCAGGAATTAAAAGAAGATTCTTTTGATTCTCATATTGACTTTGCAATATTTTCAGCTGGTGGTGATACTGCTAAAAAATATGCTCCTATCGCTGCAGAAAAAGGAACTATCGTTATAGATAATAGTAATGCATTCCGTATGGATAAAGATGTCCCTTTAGTAGTTCCAGAAGTTAATCCTGAAGAAATAAAAAAACATCATAATATAATTTCAAACCCTAATTGTTCTACTATACAAGCTGTGGCTTGCTTAAAGCCACTTGATGACAAATATAATATTAAAAGAATTGTTTATTCTACATACCAAGCAGTATCAGGAGCAGGTTCTAAAGGAATACATGACTTAGAAAATGGAATAATTAACTATCTTACAAAAGAGAATTATAAATTAGAAAAATTTAACTACCCTATCTTTAATAATTGTATTCCACATATTGATGTATTTTTAGAAAACGGCTATACAAAAGAAGAACAAAAAATGATTAATGAAACAAGAAAAATATTAAAAAAACCTGATTTAAAAATAACTGCTACAACAGTTAGAGTCCCTGTATTTAATTCACATAGTGAATCAATTAATATAGAGTTTGAAAAAAGTTTTGATTTAAATGAATTAAAACAAACATTAAAGGATTCTCCATCTTTAAAAATTATAGACGATATCTCTAATAATAAATATCCTCTTGCAACAAGTGCAACCGGTCATGATGACGTTTTAATAGGAAGAATTAGACGAGATTATAGCGTAATTTCAGGTGTTAATTTATGGGTTGTAGCAGATAATATTAGAAAAGGTGCTGCATCAAATGCTGTACAAATTTTGGAACATTTGATATAATGCAAGTGCAAGCAAATAATTTTACTTGCACGGATATCTTCATATAAAATGAAAGGAGAAAATATTATGAAAGATATTATATTTAAAGGATGTGGCACAGCAATCGCTACCCCATTTACTGAAAATGGAGTAAATTTTGAGGAATTTGGAAAATTATTAGAATTCCAAATTCAAAAAGGTGCAGATGCCATAATTGTATGTGGTACTACTGGAGAAAGTGCTACAATGACTGATGAAGAAAGAAAGCAAACAATTAAATATGCAATTGATAAAGTAGCTGGAAGAATTCCTGTAATTGCAGGAACTGGGTCTAACAATACCCTTCATGCAATAGAAATGTCAAAATATGCAGAAAGTGTTGGTGCAGACGGATTACTTATAGTAACACCTTATTATAACAAAACTACTCAAGCCGGTTTAATTGCACATTATAAAGCAATTGCAAACGAAGTTAAACTTCCAATTATACTTTATAGTGTACCTTCAAGAACTGGAGTTAATATTAATCCAGAAACTTGCTTAGAATTATCTAAAATACCAAATATTGTTGCAATAAAAGAAGCATCAGGAAATATTTCTCAAATAGCAAAAATAGCAGAACTTTGTAAAGATAATTTGAATATATATTCAGGAAATGATGATCAAATAATTCCTATCCTATCTCTTGGTGGACTTGGAGTTATATCTGTATTATCAAATGTAGAACCTAAATTTACACATGAAATGATAGAAAATTATACAAATGGAAATACAAAACTAGCTTTAGACATGCAACTTAAAGCTCTTCCTTTAATTGAAGCTCTATTTTGTGAAGTAAACCCTATTCCTGTTAAAGAAGCTTTAAATCTAATAGGCTATAATTATGGTATACCTCGTATGCCACTTATTCCTTTAAGTGATAAAGGAATAGAAAAACTATCACAAGCAATGAAAGATTTTGGAACAATCAAATAAAACAAAAAAGGACGGGAATCCCGTTCTTTTACTTTTCATTATATTTACATTCAAAAAAATATATGTTAAAATATAATTTGAATATGAAATAATTAGAAGGGATAAAAAATGGATTTTGAAACGTTTGAAAAAAATAAAACAGGATATGAAGAATATTATTCGATTGTAAAAGATATAATGGAAAATGAAACAGTTCAACAAATGAAAAAATATAGACAACATTATGATACAAATACATATGAACATTGCTTTCATGTTTCATATATGAACTATAAAATTTGTAAAGCATTACATTTAGATTATAAATCAGCTGCTCGTGCAGGTATGCTACATGATTTATTCTTATATGATTGGAGAAGAAGTAGAAAAGAACTTAATTTAGAAGGATATCATGCATTTATACATCCAAAAATTGCTTATAGAAATGCATCTGCTATTTTTGATTTAAATAAAAAAGAAAAAGATATTATTCTAAAACATATGTGGCCACTTACATTCTTCCATTTTCCAAAATATCCAGAATCTTTTATAATAACTATATCTGATAAATGCAGTGCTTTATACGAATCTTTTTCTTATTATAAAAGAAAACTATTTAAAAAAGATAAATCATGTATAGAGAAAAGTAATGTTAAAGAGACTGAAGAAATTAAACAAAATTAATATATTATAGAGATACTTTTATTAAGTATCTCTATTGCTTTATTATGTAAATTATGGTAAAATATATACGTCATGTTGTTTTTTATACATATAGGAGGACATTATGTCAGAAATCAAATTTATTGCATCTCGGGAAATAAAATGTACCGAATGTAACAGAGGTTTTCAGGCTTCAGCAACTGACTTTAAAAAAGTTGATGAACCCCCTGGTCAATTCCTATGGGAATGTCCAAAAGTAAAGTAACTATAAACTGCGGAGATATTCCTATCTCCATTAGAGATTCACTTTAGGAGGTATTATATGTTAGTTATTGAAGGCGATAAAATTATTAGAATTCCTGATCCTGACGAAATTTTAAAAGAGGAAAAACCTGTAAAAAGAGGCAAGAAGAAAGATCCTACATTCCATGTAGTCTGCGTGGTTTGTAGAAAAGATTCAGAAATCAAACAGAAAAAACTGGTCCTAAGATCTAAACACGGTGTGCCGGTCAATAGTTTCTATTGTCCCCACTGTGGAAAAAGGAATTATTTTCTCTCAGAAACTCTTTCTTTTAGTAAATGCTCCATAAATTTACTAAAGGAACTTTCTGAATTTTAAATGTCCAAAAGAAGACTCATAATTTGAGTCTTCTTTTTCTTTTCAAAAAATATTCTTTATATCAAAACTATATTTATCTTTTATATGATTCAAAATAAAAATACATCTATCTACATTTTCAATCCCATCTTCATATTGTTTTACATCAATACTTGCTTCAAGTGCTGTAAGTTCTGTCTCGACCTTTTCTAGTTCATCATGTTCTATATAATATGCAAGTATTTCATATTTTTCTTTCCATTTATTCATTATCTCTGAATTTTTTTTCTTTATATCATCATCTTCTACTTTTTCTTCAATAATACTTTGCTTAAAGTCTTTTAAATCATTACTTATTGTTTCAACAGCACTTTGAGTAAAATTCATGGTTAATACATTAAATATAATAACTAAAACCACAATAATAAAACAAATTACTATCTCTTTATGCATCTTTCTTCCCCTCCTTCTTTTGGCAGAAGAAATTTCCTTTTCCATCTAATGTAGCAATAAGTGTTTCTTCTGGCTTAAATCCAAATTTACCAATTTCTGTTTCAAGCCAATTATAATCTTTATTTAAAATTTTTAAATTATCTCTCATAATTTTCCCATCTATTATTAAATCATAAGAAATACCTTCATATTCTGGCATTATATCAAAATCTTCCGGAATTGTATTTCTTTTGTTTGGCTTTAGAATCACACTAATTTGTCCTGAAGTTTCTAAAATTGCGTACTCTACATCTCCTATATTTATAACATCTTTATCTCTTAATCTTTCTTGCAATTCATTTATGGTAAATCTTTCTTTTCTCATACTATCCTCTTGTATCTTTCCTCTATATATAAGAATAGAAGGTTTCCCACATATAATTTTTCTCATTTGAATGCTTTTCAAATTTAATAAAGAAATTATTAAATGCATCACTAACAGCCCAAGTATTGGTATTATTCCATTTGAAATTGGTATTCCGTGGTGAAGACATTGGGATTGTAGCCAAATCCGCAATCATAATAGATATAGCAAGTTCAAATGGTTGCAATTGTCCTATCTCTCTCTTTCCCATAAATCTCATTACAATTAATACAAGTATGTATAAAATTATTGTTCTAACAAAAATTAACAGCACAATATCTCTCCTTCTTTTTTAAGCTTTTTGTTTTATCATTTGCAAAATCAATTTGTTTTATACACAATTTTGTATATTACTAGAAATTTTGTTAATAATAAAAATGAAACTATTTTTAAGTTTCAAAGGAGGTTTTATTATGCCAGATAATCAAACAAATACAACATCAAGGTCAAATACCTATAGTGGTATTTTCCAATTTGTTGGTAGATTTATCACTGCAGCAGTTGTTCTTGCAATTACTGCCTTCTTTACACCAGGATTCCAAATTGAAAATATTTGGACACTAGCTGTAGCAACTCTTGTTTTAACACTAATTGATTTTTTAATTTCGAGATTTACAGGTCTAAATGCTAGCCCTTTTGGAAAAGGTTTTGTAGGCTTTATATTATCTGCTGTTACATTATATGTAACACAATATTTTGTAGCAGGATATACTATTTCCTGGGTAGCAGCTATAGTTGGTGCATTAATATATGGTGTAGTAGACTATTTACTTCCAGGCGACCAACATATGTAACAAAAAAGAAAGATTTGTTATTTACAAATCTTTCTTTTTTTGTCATAAGTTTTGTTCATCCTAAATATACATTAATTAAAGTTTACTAGTACAAACATTTTTAAGGAGGTATCTATTTAATGGAAGGAAATTTCGAAGTTTATGAAGATATAGCAAAACGTACAGATGGAGATATTTATGTTGGTGTCGTTGGCCCAGTTAGAACAGGAAAATCTACTTTTATAAAAAAATTTATGGATTTACTTGTTATTCCCAACATAGATAATGAATACAAAAGAGAAAGAGCTTTAGATGAACTGCCACAAAGTGCATCTGGAAGAACAATTATGACTACAGAACCAAAATTTATTCCAAATGAAGCAGTTGAAATCACTTTAGGAGAAAATATAAAACTAAAAACAAGAATGGTTGATTGCGTAGGTTATCTAGTAGATAATGCTTTAGGGTATTTGGAAAACGATGTTCCAAGAATGGTAAAAACACCGTGGAGTGAAAACGAGATTCCTTTTAACGAAGCAGCTGAAATTGGTACAAAAAAAGTAATTGAAGAACATTCTACAATTGGAATTTTAGTTACAACAGATGGATCTATTACAGATATTCCACGAGAAGACTACGTTGAAGCAGAAGCCCGTGTTGCTGATGAATTAAATGCACTACATAAACCATATATTATAATTTTAAACTCTACCTCTCCTACTTCAGATTATACTGTTGATTTAGCAAAACGTATGGAAGAAAAATATAAGACAACAGTTATTCCAACAGATTGCTCAAGATTGGATTTAGATGAAATAAATAATATATTTAGTAAAATTCTTTACGAATTTCCTATTGATACACTAAATTTCAATTTTCCACATTGGGTTGATTCTCTTTCAAATGATCATTGGCTAAAACAAGAACTTTTTTCTGAAATAAAAGATGCTTTTAAAGATGTTAGAACATTAAAACAAATAGATAGTGGAATTAATAAAATTCAATCTACAGATGTAATTACTAAAACAAATCTTGACGAAATATTACTTGGAAATGGAAATGTAAATATTTCAATTCAGCTTAAAGATGACTTATTTTATAAAATCCTTACTGAAATATCAGGTGTTGACATTAATAATGAAGGAGATTTATTCTCTATTGTAACTGAACTTGCTAGTACTAAAAAAGAATATGATAAAATTGCATATGCATTAGAAGAAGTTAAAGCCAAAGGATATGGCATTGTAACTCCTTCAATGGATGAACTTATTTTAGATGAACCTGAAATGGTAAAACAAGGTTCAAGATTTGGTGTAAGATTAAAGGCTAAAGCACCTTCAATACACATGATAAGAGCAGATATTGAAACAGAAGTATCTCCTATTGTTGGAAGTGAAAAACAATCAGAAGAACTTGTAAGTTATTTACTTTCAGAATTTGAATCTGATCCACAAAAAATATGGGAATCTAATATATTTGGTAAGAGCCTTCACGAGCTTGTAAATGAAGGTCTTCAGAATAAACTATGTCGTATGCCAGAAGACGCTCAAGAAAAAATACAAGAAACATTAGAACGTATTGTAAACGAGGGTTCAGGTGGTCTAATCTGTATAATTTTATAGCAAACTAAAAAGAGGATAAGTAATTTTTACTTATCCTCTTTTTGTTTAACTTTTAAATTTTAAATTTTGTGTACTTTTTATATAATATATTGTATAATGTTATTATATATATGGAGGTACATATGAAAAAGTTTATTATTAGAACACTTATAGTACTTGTTTTAATTATAATAACTGTTGTTACCATTGTAATTCTTAATGGATATAAATTATATAAAACAAGTATGGAATCAATGAATCTTGAAGATAAAATTAAATATATAAAATCTGATACAAACTATGTTAAATATTCTGAAGTTCCAGATTATTATATAAATGCAATAATTGCAGTTGAAGACCATAGGTACAGAGAACATAGGGTTTTAGACCCTATCTCCCTTGGAAGAGCAATAATTTCAAATATTCAATCAAATGGATTAAATGAAGGTGGAAGTACAATAACACAACAAGTTGCTAAAAACCTATATTTCATGACTGAAGATGATTTTGTATCAAGAAAAATTGCTGAATTCTTTGTTGCAAATGATTTAGAGCAAAAGTATTCAAAAGATGATATATTAGAATTTTATATTAATACAATTTATTTTGGACAAAGTTGTTATGGAATTAAAGAAGCTGCTGACTTCTACTATGATAAAGAACCCAAAGATTTAACATTATATGAAGCAACTTTGCTTGCAGGAGTTCCTAATGCCCCATCTTTATATAACCCAGTAAATAGTCCAGAACTTGCAAAAAGTAGACAATCAAAAGTAATAAGAGATATGGTAGAATATGGCTACTTAACTCAAAAAGAGGCAGATAAAATTATAAATGAAAATGAAGAATAAACTTTAACAAGAGTTTATTCTTTTTTATTGACTTAATGCTTATATTAAAATATAATTGGTTATATTAATATTAGGAGGTATTATTATGGAATTAAAAGGATCTAAAACAGAAGCTAATTTAATGGCTGCATTTGCTGGTGAATCACAAGCGAGAAATAAATACACATATTATGCAAGTAAAGCAAAAAAAGATGGTTATGAACAAATTGCTGCAATATTTGAAGAAACAGCATTAAATGAAAAAGAACATGCTAAAATTTGGTTTAAATTATTACATGGTGGTGATGTTCCAACAACTACTGAAAACCTAAAAGACGCCGCAAATGGTGAAAACTATGAATGGACAGACATGTATCCTGAATTTGCAAAAATTGCAAGAGAAGAAGGTTTTGATAAAATAGCTTATCTATTCGAAGAAGTTGGAAAAATAGAAAAAGAACATGAAGAAAGATATAAAAAATTATTAGAAAATGTTGAAGGTGGACTTGTATTTAGCAAAGATGGAGATAAAATTTGGAAATGTAGAAATTGCGGACATATCTGTATAGGTAAAGAAGCACCAAGCGTATGCCCTGTATGTAATCATCCACAATCATTTTTTGAAGTAAAAGCAGAAAATTATTAAAAAGAAAAAGAGTTGGCAATGCCAACTCTTTTATTTTTTTGTTCAAAAATTTAATTTTCGTAGAAAACCTGCCCAATCTTTAGTAGCAGAATTGATGCTGGAAAAAGTTCAAGACTTCCCCACAACTTTAATCCGGCAATAAACGTACTACTTGACTCAAAAGCTGAACAGAGTAAAAAAACTGCCGTTCCGAATAGCATAGCTGATATTACAAACATTATCATTGCCTTTGCTAAATCTGAAGTTCTCCGCATCCTTTTGTCCTCCTTTTATTTTTTGAACTACTTAAAAAGTATGCTATAAAACAATTATAGCATACTTTTTTTACTTTTTCAAATTATTCAGTTCTTAATGCAATAACAGGATCTTTCTTAGATGCTGCCCTTGCTGGTATAATTCCACCAATTAATGTAAGTATAACACTTAATATTACAAGAATTATTGCATTACCAATATAGAATGTTACATTAAGAGGAATATCTCCAACAAATAAATGTAATACAAAATTTATTGGTGGTATAAGTGCATAAGTTACACCTATTCCAAATAATCCTGATAGAAGTCCAATTATAAATGTTTCGGCATTAAATATTGATGATATATTGCTCTTTGAAGCACCTATTGCTCTTAATATACCTATTTCTTTTGTTCTTTCATATACAGAAATGTATGTTATTATTCCTATCATAATTGAAGAAACAATAAGTGAAATTGATATAAATGCTATAAGAACATAAGTAACTGCATTAACAATTATTTTTACTGAATCCATTAAAATTCCTGTAGTATCTGTATATTTTATAACTTTTTCTTCATCTTCTCCCATTTTTTCATTATATGAATCTATAAATTTCATAAAATGTTCTTTTCCATCAAAACTGTTAAAATAGAAAGATATATATGTTGGTTCTTCTTTATCTTGATATCCAAGTGAAATAAGATTTGTTTTTGCAGTTTTATTTGTGTCTGACATCATAGAAGTTATAATTCTTGTTATTTCTTCTTCTGTCATATTTAATTTAAATGATGAAGAAATTTTGGCAGGATCAACATTAAATGCAGAAGCAAATGTATTACTTATATTTCCTGTTAACTCTCCAACTTTTGTTAAAATTGTTTGTTTCATAACTGCTTCTGTCATAACCTTTGCCATTGTATTTGCAGTTTGTTCAATTGCAGCACTTTGTGTAAATGTTGATACAACAGAGTCTATTATTTCTTCCTTAGATATTTGAGGAATACTCATTGTCTCACCAGAAACTGTATTATTTATTTCATTTCCACTGCTAATTGGGATTTGACTTGGCATTGCAGACATTGATTTATATGCACCTGCATATGCTTGCATAATTCCCTTTAATAAAGCAGAATATGTTGTCTTAAATGTAGCTTTTGGAATCACATAATTTGCTTCCAAATTAGCAAGTACTTGTGATGGTTCATATTGCCCTAAATAATTATTAACTGTTCCATCAATATCATTTAATGCACTAGGATCATTTATACTATTTAATAATCCTCTTGCTAAAGTATCTAATCCATCTGTAAATGCTTTTTTAGCTCCTGATGTATCAGTTGTAATTGAATTTGAAATATCCATCATATAGTTTTGTGTTGTTTCTGATAACTCATTTGGATCAACGCTAACATTGAATGCACTTTGTAATTTAGCATTATCTACTGATACTAAATCTCCAAAAGATAGTCCTACTCCACTATTGTCATCATCAAAACTCTTACCTGAAATTACATCTACATCTTTATTTTCTAATTGTTTTTGAACTATCTCAGTATTTTTAGAATAATCTATTATATAATCTATTAATTTGCTAGTATATGAAACACCTGATGAAAGTCCCATAGAAGTTGTTCCATCTTTTGGTGCTATAATTCCAACTATTTTTAAATCTATAGATTTATCATATAACTCTTGTAAAAATTCATCATCTGAACTCATATCTTCATAAACATCATATTGTTCATTATATTCATAAAAATCAGTTGGCATTATTAATTTTAATTTAATATTCATTAAATCTTCATATGTAAGTTCTAAAGGTTCATTATTAATTTCAACCATTTCACCTGTCATTACTTTAGTTATCATATCATCAAATTCTTCTACATCTCTTAATCCTAAAGAATAAACAAGATAATCTGCAATTGAATCAGGCTCTGCAAGTACAATAACCATTTCATTATAATTTTGTGGCCAAGTTCCTGCAAGTATATTATAAGATTCTTCAAGTTTTTCTGTACTATCAATCATTTGTGAAAATACAGAAGAAAATGAACTACTCATCATCATACTTGACATTCCCATTTTATCAGCAAAACCACTAGGATTTAATTTTACAATTTTATCAGTTGCATCTACTGTGTAAATATTTGGTTCAATACTATATGAATATTTTATAGTTGAAATATCATCTTCTATTTCACTATAATTTTCTTTCATATATTTATTAAAACTTCTTAAATCATTTGTACTAATATTAGAAAGCATTGAAGAAATATATTGTTCCTCTATTACATGCCCTTCTTCAGCACCCTTATCATTTTCAGCCTTCATAGATAGAAGCATTTCAACTATATTTGAACTTTCTTGTGTTATTGTTAAAGGATAAGAAGTTAATGTATCTTCTTGAATTGAATCAACATATGATTGGAATCCATTTGATACTGATTGAACAAGTGCTATACCAATTATTCCTATAGACCCTGCAAACGCAACAAGTAATGTTCTTGCTTTTTTAGTTAAAAGATTATTTAAACTTAATCTAAATGCAGTCCATAACTTCATAGAAGCTCTACCTATCTTAGATTTATCTTCTCCATCTGATATTTTCTCATCTTTACCAATTGGATTTGAGTCTTCTGTTATATTACCATCTAATATTTTTATGATTCTACTAGAATACTGCTCTGCAAGTTCAGGGTTATGTGTAACCATAATAATTAATTTATCTTTTGAAATTTTCTTTAAAATTTCCATTACTTGTACACTGGTTTTAGTATCAAGTGCTCCTGTTGGTTCATCTGCAAGAATAATATCAGGATTATTTACAAGTGCTCTTGCAATAGCAACCCTTTGCATTTGTCCACCAGATAATTGATTAGGCTTTTTATGTATGTGGTCTTTTAATCCAACTTCCTCTAATGCTTTTATTGCTCTTTCTTTTCTTTCTTTTCTTGATATACCACCAATTGTTAAAGCAAGTTCAACATTTGATAATACTGTTTGGTGACTTATTAAATTATAACTTTGAAATACAAAACCAACTTTATAATTTCTATATGCATCCCAATCTCTATCTTTAAAACTTTTAGTAGATTTTCCATTTATAATTAA
Organism: Clostridia bacterium; assembly: GCA_017934475.1. Lineage (GTDB taxonomy): Bacteria > Bacillota > Clostridia > TANB77 > CAG-508 > UMGS1663. The sequence goes on from JAGBJN010000001.1 coordinate 154,492, forward strand.
ATCACCTGTTGTATATCTATCAAGTCCACCAATAATGTTTAAAAGAGTTGTTTTTCCGCAACCACTTTGTCCAAGTATCGAAACGAATTCTGCCTCTCTAAATTTAAGGCTAACGCCTTTTAATGCTTGGACTTCGTCATCTGCTACTTTATATGTTTTTGTTATATTTTTTAATTCTAACATAAATTTTATTTCCTTTCATAACTAACATAACCATAATTATACCATATTTTACTATTCTTTACAACTATTGATCCTAAAAAAAAGAGCACTTTGTGCTCTTCTTCTAATTTAATATTTAGGTTCATCAAGTTGTTTTATATCTTTCTCACTTTCTTCATCTTTTTTATCTTTAAACATAAATGTATTTATCATTGTTACAATTGCACTTATAAATACGAATAAATAGAAATTTACACCTCTATTTAAAAGCATTGCACTACTTAATATTTCTGAACCATAAATTGAACTATATATGTTCATAAATACACCTTCACTAATACCAACAGCTCCTGGGAATGGTAATCCTGATACACTGCTATATAGAACTGCTTGAATTGTAATTAATTTAAACACATTGTATTCATTTAATCCAAATGCTTTATATATTAAAAATGGTACTATATAATATAATGTCATTTGGAAAAATACAACTATAATTGATTTTATAAATATTGATTTATGCTTCTTTATAAAATCAGAACCATTATTATACTTTTCAAGTCCAGCTTCAAGTTCTTCTATTTTTTTCTCAGCTTTTTTGTATTTTACTAATTTCATTAGTTTAATTAAAATATTTATTAACTTTCTTGTTAATGTTTTTGAAAACAAACAAATTAGCATAATAGTAAGTCCTATTGAGTTTATACATAGTCCTAATATAACTAAGAAAATTAATCTATTATCTATCATATGCCAATTTATAATAGCTGCTACAATTCCATAACCTATTGTGACTATTTGGTAACAGCATAATTGTATAAGTAACGCTGTAATACCATAAGATCTTGATATTCCATCTTTATACATATGATATATTTCCATAGGTTGCCCACCTGATGCAGCAGGTGTTATTGAACTAAAAAAAGAACCTACAAAAGTATATTTTAATGCTTTAAATATATTAACTTTTTCTCCAAAAGTTTTAAGTATTCTCCAAATATTAAATGCCTCTAATAAATAATATCCAAACATTGCACCAATTGCAATTAGCATATATTCAATTTTTACACTTCCGATTATATTTAATATATTACTAAAATCTTCATCTTTAAATACTAAAAAGAATGTTATCCCAATAAGTAATATAAAAAATATAATATTTCCTATTGTCTTTTTTATATTTTTACTCATTATTTTTCCTTTTCAAATTTTCTATAATACTTTATATATTTTATAGAAAATATAATTGAATGTCAATAAAATTTTCCATATAATTATATTTCACTTTTCTTGACAATTTTATGCTATTTTGATAAATTTTATAATATAAATTATATAAAGGAGATTTAAAGATGAAGAAAAAGATTTATTTTATTACATCAGCCATAATTCAAATTATTTGTGCATTAAATGTTTTATTATCAGTAGATGAAATTATGCAAACATTTCAAACATCTATAACTCAAATGTATGCCATGTTTCCTGCTGATTTCCAAGCAAGAGTATTTAATATGATAATGAATGCTGGCCCTAGATTTATTATATTTACATCTATTGCTTCTATAATTGTCAATATCGTTATTCTTGTAATATCAATTCAAGATAAACTATTGAAGAAAAAAGGTTTAATAATTGCATTGTCGGTTATAGGATTCTTTACATCTATTAATACTATAAATAGTTTATTATCTCTTGTTAACTTTATAGTTATTTTGTGTTGTAAGAGAAAAAATCCAGAAGATTTTCCTGAAAAGAAAGAAATTCCTAAATTGGAATATGAAAAATCTTCTGCAAAAGAAATTATTCTAGGAATAATATTAGTGGTTATTTATTTTTCACAATTCATAATTCATAGATTATTACCAAATGATTTACCTTTAATTGCAAATATTGGAATAACAGTCGGCTTTTATCTTGTTGTACTTGCCGCAGTAATATTTGTATTTAAAGACAGATATAAGAGAGATTTAAAATTATTTAAAGAAAATATAGGTGCATATTTTGGATTTATAATTCCTAGATTTGCAATATTATATATTATATTTATTGTTGTATCCTTAGCAAGTATTTTAATTGCTGGGCAAGGTATAAGTAAAAATCAAGAAACACTTGAAGCGCTTCCACTATGGTTTAGTTTCCCTGCCGCTGTTCTTTGGGCTCCTATTGTGGAAGAAGCAATTTTTAGAGGAGTTTTAAGAAGATTTATAAAAAACAATATTGTATTTATAATTATTTCAGCAATAATATTTGGTTTACTTCATACTATAGGAAATGAATCTACGATATTTACTACTATTATAATGTCATTCCCTTATATGACACTTGGCGCATTTTTAGCATATATATATACAAAAACAGAAAATATTTGTACAAATACTTTTTGTCATTTCTTCCAGAATCTTTTAGCTATGACATTAAGTACACTATTATTTTTTATAATATAGAAAAACAAGGACGGTTATTTTTCGTCCTTGTCTTTTTTTCTTAATAATTTATCTTTGTAATTTTCAGTTAATTCTCGTAATTTCGGTATATTTTCTCCAAATTCTTTAATTATTATATCTTTAGTTTTATTAGCTAGATCTATATCATCTTCTGTTATTATTTTATTTTCATAGGCTTCCTGTAATTCATCTTCATCAAGTATATGCATCCTTCCATCTGGTACAATAACTATATCAAGGTATAAATCGTCTTCATAAGGAACACCTTCCTCTATTCCATTTCTTTTGCATATATCAAAATACCATTCTTTTGTATTCAAATTTTCGTCACACATTACTGTTATACAAAAGTTTTTATCATCAGGATATACTTCTATCCATATATAATTGTTATCAAGTATACATCTATTTTCTTCATCAACAATCCATTTTTGTTTTACTTCATTTAATTTGAGAATAGAAATATTTCCTTTAAAATCGTCGTTATTTATATAATAATTATGAAATTCTTTATTTATTATGTCTTTGTTTCCTCTTGCGTCTGCAAATCTTCTTTTCATGAGCATCACCTATCTTTTTAAATACACTTTTACAAATTCACAATCATTTGGATTTCCATTTTCTTTTGCCATTTTTATGAATTCTTCTGTCATTTCCTTTGTATATTTTCCACCTTTTTTCTCATAGAATTTCTTTAGAGGTTTTTGTAAATCCATCATTATTTTTGTTGCTTTATTTACATTTTGTTCATTAAGTAAATTATTCATTCTTTCTATTTCAGCATCAAATATTTCTTTACCCACTTTAGTATTTTTTAGTTGTTCAATTGTATTTTCATCTGTAATATCTTCTAATTTAATTTCTTTATTTGGTATTTTATAGCCAAGTAACTCTTCAAATTCTTCATCAGTTATCTCATTTATATCTCCTGTAAAGTATTTTTGTGATATTTCTTTTTCTATGATATCTTTATCTCCATCTACATGTATTATATCCTCTAATACAATTTCTCTTGAAGATTTACCTATTTGAATTTTATAATCTCCATCTTCTACATTCCATCTTTTAAGTACAACATCATAATATTCAAATGCTGATTTATCAAGTACAATATTTACTTCTTTTTCTTCTCCTATGTTCAATTCAACTTTTTCAAATGCTTTTAATTCCTTCGGTGCTCTATAAACTTTTGAGTTTTCAAGTCCTATATAGATTTGAGCTATTTCCTTTCCTGCATAATTTCCTATGTTCTTTATTTTAAAGCTTACAATATATTTATCTTCACTTTTTTCTATTTTTAGATTATCATATTTGAAATATGTATAACTTAATCCATATCCAAAAGGATATAATACTTCAATATTCTTCTTATCAAAATATCTGTATCCAATATATATAGATTCTTTATAAGAAACATTTACTTCGTTTCCTGGAAAGTTTTTATTTGAAGAAACATCCTCTAATTTCATAGGGTAACTTTCAGCCAGTTTTCCACTTGGATTATTTTTTCCAAATAAAGTATTTATCATTGCCTTTTCTCCTGCTTCACCACCTAAATATCCAGTTATAATTGCCTTTACTTTATTTTTCCATGGCATTGTGATGGGAGCTCCATGTGCAAGTACTATAATTACATTTTCATTAACTTTGCATATTTCTTCTATTAATCTATTTTGATTTTTAGGTAAATCAAGTGTTTCTCTATCTATTCCCTCAGATTCATAATTTTCTGTAAGACCAGCATATATTACAACTATTTCATTATTCTTTGCAATTTCTATTGCTTCATTTAATAATTTTAAATCTTGATCTGATTCGGTTCTTTCATATCCTTTAGCATAATCAAATTCTATTTCTTGCTCTTTTAATGCTTCAAATGCACTATCTAATTTGTATAAATTTATAGTAGAGCTTCCTGCACCTTGATATCTTGGATTTTGGGCCATATCTCCAATTAAAGCTATTTTATTATTCATGCTTAAAGGTAATATATTATTATCATTTTTTAGTAATACAATTGATTCTTGAGCTATTTCTAGAGCAATATTATGATGTTGTTCTTTATTGTAATCCACTATTTCTCTTTCTTTACATTTCATAGCAATACTTAATATTCTATCTACTATTTCATTTAAATACTCTTCTGAAACTTTACCACTTTTAACAGCTTCTATAATTTCTGCTACTCCATTGCCTCTTCCACCTGGCATTTCAAGTTCATTTCCTGCAATTAAACCGTCTACTCTTTTATTATTTGCTCCCCAATCAGTGATAGTTATTCCTTCGTAATTCCATTCTTTTTTCAAAATATTTAAAAGTACTTTATTTTCACTACAATATGCACCATTTATTTTATTATATGCTGTCATTACACTCCATGGATTTGCATTTTTTATTGCATATTCAAACCCTTTTAAATATATTTCTCTTAATGCTCTTTCATCTACTAACGCATCTATTGTTCTTCTTCTATTTTCTTGGTTATTTACAGCAAAATGTTTAACACATGCCCCAACATTATTTTCTTGTAATCCTTTTATATATTCACTTGCAATTACACCTGTTAAATATGGATCTTCAGAAAAATATTCAAAATTTCTACCACACAAAGGATTTCTTTTGATGTTCATTGCTGGTCCAAGTACAATATTTACATTTTCATATTCTGCTTCTTTTCCTAATGTTTTTCCATATAAATAAGCAACTTTTTTATCCCAGCTATTTGCAAGTGCAGATCCTGTTTCAAAGCAAATTGAAATTTCACTTTCATTTACGCCTAAATTATCTCCACCTTCTCTTTGTATCCTTAACCCATTTGGTCCATCAGACATTGTTATACTTGGAACTCCTAATTCATCTATATTTACACTGTGCCAGTAATCCTTACCTACACATAGTTTTGCTTTTTCTTCTAAACTCATTTTTTTTATTATATTTTCGTATTTCATATTTTCCTCCTTTGATTTTATATATAATTTATCATAGAATATTTGATTTATCAACATTTTCTATTGACTTTCGATAAAAATCCTCATATAATGATAAAAATTGAATAAGGTACATATTACAATAGGCATAGTTCTTAATAGAACTACATATACTACATGGAGGTATAAGAAATGGCAGCATTATTCAGTATCATTGTTACCGCATACAACTCCGGTAGTACTATTCAGGCTACTTTGGAGAGTATTGCAAAACAGACAAACGATAACTATGAACTTGTTATCGTAAACGACGGGTCTACAGATAATACTTTGGATATCTGTAATACCTTCAAGAAAGACCACCCTAACACTCGGATCTTAACCAAGGAAAACGGTGGTGTAGCAACTAGTCGTAGAAAAGGTGTAGAGATTGCAAATGGTGATTATGTGCTTTTCGTAGACTCTGACGATACCATCAATCCCGATCTTATCCAGGAGCTCGTAAACACGACTACCAAGTATCACGACATTGATATCATCAGATATCAGACAAATCTGATTGATGATGAAGAGTACAAAAACCACGAAAGATATAATTTTGTGGATGAACCTGAAACCATCCGTTCCGGCTTAGATACGCTTAAGCTTTGGACAGGTTCTACCATCAAATATGCTCTTTACTGGTTATTTGCCTTCAAGCGGGATTTGTTTTCTGTTATTCCCCTTCCGGATATCAGATGTTATGAGGATGTAGCATATATTCCTCTGCTTATCACCTCTGCAAAAGAGATTGTCACTATCAGCTACCGTGCATACAACTACACTTGTAACAGAAGTGATTCTCTTACCAATTCTTCTGATGATGAAAATCATCGTCTCCGTGCAAAAGATTTCTATGATGCCTGTAAATTTGCAACCGAGAGCTTTGCTAAGTTACCCGGTGTTACAAAGGAAGATGTCGATTTCTTCAACAAAGATTATGATCGCAGGCTTAAAGGATTTTATCAGGGCATTCCTGATAATTTGAAGTCCGAATTTACTTCTATGTACGGAATCGAGTAAAACACAAAGAACAGTCATTGAAATGACTGTTCTTTATTTTTCCTTAATTATTATTTTTAATTGTTATATAACCAATCTAGTGCTGATGCTACATTATCAACATCCCAATTTGAATCTGTTGGTGTAAAAGAAACTTCTCTAGCATTTATTGAAGTTCCACCATTTCCTTGTCCACTGCTAATTGTATCTACTTCTCCATTCAAAAAAGCATTAATATCACCAAGTAGTTTTTCTTCTTCTCCTGCTGCAGCTTTATAGTCTCCAGCTCCTTTTTGTGCTTTTGCAATTAAACCGTTTTCTCCAAGAACTATACTTAAAGTAATACCGGCTAATATAATTAATATTATTATTGTAATAACCAAAGCTACTAATGTTATACCTTCTTGATTTTTTAACTTTCTCATTTGTATCTTCTCCTTTTTTCTATACTATAAATTAAATTTCTACTTATTTTCCATAAAGCCTTATATCACAATACTTAGTATTAGATGTCGTAGAGCCTGTATCATCGATGTATCCACCACCAATTACTAGCTTATGCATTCCTTGGTATTGTGATAAATCAATAAAATAACCTATCCAATCTTCTGTTAATTCATGATAAGATATTTCAGGTAATTTATCATTATCTACATTAATATACACTCCACCATGATTAGCACCTTTTTTAGCATAAAAAGTTAATGCAGAAATATTGGTTAAATCAATATCTTTTTCCCATCTATTATCTGTTTTAGTAGCTCCTCTTCCTTCAGTATTTCCAGTTATAGACAATCCCGGTGTTGAATTTACATTACCAGTTGTTATTTCTACATTACCTACTTTAGTTCCCGATTGTAATAAAGTATTATCAAATATTATACACTCTTTTTTACTATATAATTCATTTAAAGCATCTGCAACACTTTTATTTTCAGTATATGGTATTTCTCTTGCAGTCAAAGCCGCATAAACTGTAATACTACTTGCTATAATTGCACCAATTAAAAACGCTAATATAATAGGCATATACTTTTTCATTTGTTTTTCCTCTCTCTTTTTTTCATAAAATAATTATATATTAAAAATATTTCCTATGCAATATTTTTAGTTTTTTTCTTTAAATTTTAATTTTATAATGTTCATACTTATTGCAAATTGTAATTGTTGAGTAGTTTTTTATACTTTCTAAACTTTTATTTGTATTTTATAATATAATTTTATAAAAATCAATAAAAACCATAACTTTTTGTTATGGTTTTTATTATGGTGGGCCCTCCTGGATTCGAACCAGGGAACTCGTGCGAGACCAGATTTCTTACTACTATAGTTTTCACTACCATTAATATGTTTGTAGTCTGGACTTTCTCTTTATCTTTTTTCAAGATACCGGGTATAAAGTCTCTACACTCGAAAATTTCTTTTCTAGCTCGGGATTGTCATCAGCATAACCTGTTAAGAGTTCCCCGAATTAGCCCGGTGTTCATTCTACTATCACTAGTAGAAGCTGCAAATTTAGGTTTTGTTTAACCAAAGACCACAGTCTGGCGGTTTTAACCACTCACCCAAAGACCCATAAAAAATTAAAATGGTGCTCCCTCAAGGATTCGAACCTTGGACCCACCGGTTATGAGCCGGTTGCTCTGACCAACTGAGCTAAGGGAGCATTTTTGTTTTTTTCCTACTGCATTTTCGATTATACAAAATTTTATCTATAATGTCAATAGAAAATTTATAATTTTTTTATTTTTTATTTAAATGTAAATCAGAAAGGAAAATCCTTTCTGATTTACCCTTATATTTACTTGTTTTCTTCGCTTCTACCCTCAGGTAATGCTGGAACATCAAGTACAACTCTAATTTTGAATACATATCTAAGTGCTCTACCAACTTTACTTTCTTTGATTTTAGACCATAGAGATTGTTTAACTTCAAATCTTGTATCTTCAAGATATTGTGCATTTTCGTCAACAACTGGTGCCTCTGTAACTGCTTCTTCCATTGGAATCTCTTTTGGTTCTTCTTCAATAACTGGTGCTGGAATAAGTTTAAGTGCTTCAGCAATTTCTATTCCAATATAACTTAATGCTTTTGATCTATCTTCAATTCTTTCCATATCTATTTCAATATGAAGATTTGACTCTAAGTTAGCAATTTTTGCATTAACTATTTTTAATGCATCTTGGTATTCTTCTGCTTCTTTATCCTCTGCTTTTCCGATTAATTCTAAAGTTTCAATTATATCTCCAGGTATTTTTCCTTCTGCTTCTTTTATAGTTTGTTTCCAGCCTGTTTCACCTTCAACAATTGTATCTAAAACTTCTTTAAGTTTTCCTGCCATACCAATATTTGCTTCTCTTTGTCTAATTAAGTCCTCAATTTGTTTTGTATTCTCTTCAAATTGGTTTGTAGCATATTCTACTAAATCATAGCATGCTTTGTATACTGCTGGTGGAAAGTTCTTCTTCTTTGGATATTCTATTAAATATGTTTTTACAGATTCTATTAGATCTTTGAAAAACGCATCATCTTCTAATTCAACTATTTGCTTTTTACTTTTTGGATTAATTAATTTTTCTACCTTATCGATATTTGATAATATTTTTTCTTCTGTGATTACCATTTTCACATTTACTATGCCAGATTTAGACATTGTAAATTTCCTCCTTTTCCTGTGTTTACTTCATTTTTCTGCTTTATATTACATTATGTACTATTTTTTCTTTTTTTATTATACCCATTTTAATACAAAAATATTTCATATGTCAATACCTAAATTGTTATTTCCGTAAATATTTTTCAATTTTTTTATTTTTAATTATTTTTATTTATTTCGACATATCTTTTAATTTTCATAGTTGTCGTTTTTTCAAACTCATCTTTTTTGATTTCTAATTTTTTTATTGCTTTATAAGATGTAAGCTTATGATTTACTTCTTTTATTCTATTCCAAATAACATCATACACCTCGTTATCTGTTAATTCATTTTTACTAAGTTCTGTTTTAATTTCATCGTAATTAGGAATAACTTTTACAGTTATAAGAAGTTCTTTTTCTCCTTCTACTTCTTTTCCATAAACCATACATTCTTTTATTTCTTTTACTTCTCCAAGCATTAGTTCTATTTCTTCAGGGTATATATTTTTTCCATTTTGAGTAACAATAACGTTTTTTGTTCTTCCTGTTATATATAAGAATCCATCTTCATCTAAATAACCAACATCCCCTGAATGGAACCATCTATCACCATGTTCATCAATCTCAATTGCAGCATCTGTTGCTTCTTTATCCTCATAATATCCTATCATTAAGGTTTCGCTTTTAATTAAGATCTCACCTTCGCCTTTTTCGTTTGGATTATCAATTTTAATTGTTGCACAATTTACTGCTTTTCCTGCTGATCCAACTCTTGCATCAAATTCTGGAGTAAGGGCTGAAATTGGAGCTGTCTCTGTTAATCCATAGCCTTGTAAGAAACATACTCCTATGTTCTGAAGCCATTTTCCAACTTTTGGATCAATTGGTGCTGCGGCAGAAACTATAATTCTAACATTTCCACCTAAATTTTCATATATATCATTAAATACTTTTCTTTTTACATCTACACCAATTGTTTTTAATCCATTTGTTACATGAATCATAGAATTTACAAGTCCTGTTTTTTTACTTTTTTCTATTGTTTTATTTATTTTTTTGTAAATACTTTCTATTAAAAGTGGAACAGCAATAATAGCTGTTGGTTTTGTTTCTTGTAAATCGGGAACTATGTATTTTAATCCTTGACATACAGCAATAGATGCTCCCCAAGCAAAAGGAAGTAAAAATCCTATTGAAGATTCATATGTATGATGAAGTGGTAATACAGAAAACCATCTATCTGTCGTTTCTATATATACATATGTACTTACCGCATTTATATTTTCAGCTAAATTTCTATTGTTTATCATTACTCCCTTTGAATTAGAGGTTGTTCCAGATGTAAATATAAGAACTTTAAATTCTTCAGGATCAATTTCAATTTCCATAAAAGATTCATCGCCGTTTTTTATTAATCTTTTTCCTTCATTTATAATAGTATTCATACCAATATGTTTACCATCTAGGTCATCATCACTATTCATTTGAATAAAATATTTTACTTCAGGCAATTTTTCTTCTACCTTTTTTATTAAATCTTTTTTCTTGCTTGAATATATAACAGCTGTTGCTCTTGCCCTTTTAATTACATTTTCTAATTCATTAGCTGGTAACTCTTTATCAACAGGAACAGCAATTCCAACTCCGCAAAGCATTGCCATATATGAAACATACCAATGATAAGTGTTTTCACCAATTATCACTATTCTTTCATCTTTTAAATTATATTTTTTTGTTAAAGCGGTTCCAAAAGCAATTACATCATCTGTAAATTCTTTATATGTTATTTGAACAAATTCTCCTTTTGGATTGAATTTTTGTAGCATAAATACTTTATTTTTATATTTTTCTCTGCTTCTTACAAAAACCTCTTTAATTGTTTTATAGTTAGTTTTTTCATATATTTTATTTTTTTCCTTTGTTACTGATTTCTTTAAATCATCAATATTTTCTGCATTTTCCATTTTAATTTTTTTAAATTTAAAATTAGGTACCTTAAATTCGTTTAATCTTCTCATTTTTTACTCCTTTGCTATTTGTAGTCTTCTTATAAATGTTTTTTCTATTTCTTTATATAAGTCCATAACTTCTATATTTTTATCTGTTCTCATTTTATATATAAGGCTCGAACAAACAAATCCGAAAATACCAGATGCAATAACATTAGCATCCGAATTTATAATTTCCCCTCTTTGTATTCCTTCTTCTACTATTTTCTGAACCATTTCAATATATTCAAACATATATTTTTGACATATTTTTGCCCTTGCAGAAGTTCCCCATATTTCAGATAAAACCATTGTCATAAAGTTTTCATACTTAACTAAAATTTTTATTTCAATTAATACAATCGCTCTTATTTTATCTAATGAGTTATTTAGACCTTCAGTTTTTATTTCTATACTATTTTTTAATAATTTAACTCCTTCTTCTACAAGAAACTCAAATATTTCCTCCTTACTAGAAAAATGATAATACAATGTTCCTTTAGCCACACCTACAACAGATGTAATCTCTTCAATGCTTGTTGCATCATATCCTTTTTCAGCAAATAATTTCATAGAAGTTTCAAAAATTTTTCTCTTCGTTTTATTCACTATAACACCTCATATTATAATTAACATCTTTATTATTATACAATTTTATTCATTTTTTTTCAATACTATTTTCTTTTTTGACTACCTATTCATATGTAATCAAAAAAGAGCAACTTTATTGCCCTTTTTATTTATTTTCTTTTTTTACCATCTAATTTATCCAAATTATCTAGTGCTTTTCCAGTTCCAAGTGCTACACATGATTCAGTATCTTGCGCTATCATAACTGTTATTCCTGTTTTTTCTTGTAATAATTTATCTAATCCATTTACTAAACATCCTCCACCTGTCATATATATTCCTTTATCACTAATATCTGCTGCAAGCTCTGGTGGTGTTTTTTCTAATACAGCATGAACCGCATCTACAATCATCATTGCAGGTTCATATAAAGCTTCTAACATTTCGCTTGATTTTATTGTTATTGTTTTTGGAAGTCCAGATGCTAAATCCCTACCTCTTATTTCCATTTCATTATCTTGAACTTTTGGGAAAACACATCCTACATTTATTTTCAAATCTTCTGCTGTTCTTTCTCCTATTATCATATTGTATTTTCTTTTTATATATTTAACTATATATTCGTCAAATTTATCTCCAGCAACTTTAAGTGATGAACTAACTACACTTCCTCCTAATGATATTACAGCTATATCTGTTGTTCCACCACCAATATCAACAACCATATTTCCACAAGGTTTTGATATATCTATCCCTGCTCCAATTGCTGCTGCTATTGGTTCCTCTATTAAGTATACTTTTCTTGCTCCTGCTTGAGAAGCAGCGTCTATAACTGCCTTTTTTTCAACTTCTGTAACCTGTGATGGAATGCATATCATAATTCTAGGTGCAAATATAAATCTTCCACATACTTTATTTATAAAATATTTAAGCATTTTTTCTGTTTCTGTATAACTAGATATAACTCCTTCTCTTAAAGGTCTGGTTGCTACAATATTTCCTGGTGTTCTACCAAGCATTCTTCTTGCTTCTTTTCCAACTGCAAGAACATTACCTGTATTATTATCCACTGCAACAACAGATGGTTCACGAAGTACTATTCCTTTACCTTTTACATATGCTATAACTGTAGCTGTGCCTAAATCTATTCCTATATCTTGCCCAAGTCCAAACATAATTTGCATCTTCCTTTCAATATCTAGTCTTTACATTTTATTTCATTTTTATTACAAATCTGTTGCAATTATATTACGAATATAAAAAAATAGCAATGGTATTTTTTATTTTTTTTATTTAATTATATAGATAATAAAAGAAAGCAATAAAAAACTGCTTTCTCTTTATCATAATTTAATTAATTATCTCATTTTTCTGAATACACCTATTACTTTACCTAAAATAGAACAATTAGGAACAATTATTGGATCCATTGTGCTATTTTCTGGTTGTAATCTAATATGATCCTTTTCTTTGTAGAATGTTTTAACTGTTGCTTCATCATCTATTAATGCAACAACTATTTGTCCATTTTCTGCTGTGTTTTGTTTTCTAACTAATATATAATCTCCATCAAGTATTCCTGCTTCAATCATACTTTCTCCACGTACTGTAAGCATAAAACTTTCACTGTTTCCAACAAAATCAATTGGAATAGGAAATGTATCTGTAATGTTTTCTACTGCAAGTATTGGTGCACCTGCTGTTATTTTGCCAACAACTGGAACATCTACCATTTCCTTACCAGTATAGAATGATTTATCTTCTTTCTTTTTAGGAGCATTATTATCTGCACCTTTTAATAGACGAAGTGTTCTTCCTTTTTGATCTTCTTTTTTAATATAACCTTTTGAAGCAAGTTTAGCAAGATATCCATGAACAGTTGCTGTTGAACTTAGTCCCACTGCTTTTCCTATTTCTCTAACTGATGGTGGATAGCCATTTGTCTCTACTTGTTTTTCAATAAATTTTAATATTGCTTTTTCTCTTTTATTTAACTCTGTAGAATCTTTTTTTTCTCTCATTTTGATTCCTCCTAATTTTAATTTTTTATATCATATCATACAAACAAAAGAATGTCAAACAAAAGTTTTAATTTTCTTAAATTTTGTTCGACATTTCTCTACATTTACGACTAAATTATATTATTTTCCTACATTTTAAGCAAATTTTCAGTACTTATATCTTCTTTCTCAATTGTATAAAGTACTTTTTTATTTTTCATATTTTTAGTATTTGAAGCATGCTTTATTACTGTTTTTTCATACAAACTTCTTGCAAACCTAGCATTGCCAAAATTCTTTGAATATTTATACTCTTTTATTATATTTAAAACTTTATCTTCAGCATCTTTTGTAATTTTAAATCCTGATTTTTTTACTAAATTATTGAATATTTGTAATAGTTCATTTTCAGTATAATCATCAAATTCAAGCGTGTAACCTATCCTTGAAACTATACCAGAATTTGAATTTAAGAAATCTTGCATTTCTTTTGTATAGCCTGCAAATATAACAACTAAATCATCTCTATGATTTTCCATTGCCTGTATTAAAGTTGCAACAGCTTCTTCATTATATGAGTTACCTTGTCCCACTCCACTTGCTAAAGAATATGCTTCATCTATAAACAAAACGCCTCCCATTGCTCTTTCAATTACTGAGTTTGTTTTAGGTGCTGTTTGTCCAACATATTCTGCTACTAAATCTTTACTAGATACTTCTACAAGTTTATTTTGTTTAATGTATTTTAAGTTATATAATATTCCTGCAATTATTCTTGCAACTGTTGTCTTTCCTGTTCCTGGATTTCCTAAAAAAACCATATGAAGATTTATATCTTTAATTTTTAAATCTCCTTCTGTTTTCTTTTTTAGTTCAATAAGATTAACTAAATCATTTAAAGATTTTTTTACTTTTTCAAGACCAACTAATTCATTTAATTCTGCAAAAATTTCTTCATTTGTCTTTTCTTTTTCATATTTAGGAATTGAATTTTCAGTAATCTTTTCATCTTTGTTAAATAATATGTTTTTAATAAGTCCATCTCTATATTCTGGAAATGAATTTGGATATTTAGGATATGTAACCGCAATATAATCAAGTAATTTAACTCTAAATTCTTCTTCTAACTCATTATTTGCTTCAAGTTTTTCTATTATATCTTGATACACATCTTGTATATCTGGTTTTAATTCATTAACTTCAAAATAACTTACTTTTTCTCTTAGCTTGTCATTTCTATTTAATGCATTTTCAATTAATTCCTTTGTACTTGAAGTAAATATTGTTATTTTTCTTTCATCTTTTTCAATATTCTCTTCTAATTTATAAAGTATTTTATCTTTTAAATTTTCATCTTTTTTCACAAAGTTTTCAAAATCTTTGAATATAATAACCGCATTTCTAGTATTATAAGCTTCTTCTACATCTTCTGCTTTTTCAACATCATAAAATGATACTTGTACAGCATCTGCACCATTAATATACTCAAAGCTTTTTGAAGCAACATAAATAATATTTCCTATTTCATTTGTTACTTCCTTATTATTAGAATAAATGCACATATTAAAATTAATATAATCTTTTTCTATATTTTCATTATATTTTCTCATATATTCAATTATTTTTTTAAGCATATTTTTTGACTCTTCAGCTATATATAGTTTTTCTATTCTTTCAAAAAGATTAAGCATAAATTCATTTCTTTTTTTCTTCTGTTCTTCTATATTGTTTATAGTTTCAGAATTTAATAATTCTCTATTAACACCTTTTTCTTCCTTTACTTCTATTGTAGGAAAATTAGCAGAAAGACCTAATTCTTCTGCTAATTTTTCATTTTCTTTTCTTATTTTTTCTATTCCAAAAAAATCATCATATATGCTTGTCAAAAAATTTTTATTTACCATTTTATTCTCCTGACATTCACAATTATTTGTTATTTACTTTAATTTCAATAAGTTTTTCTTTTAATTCTTTTTCTATATTTTCAAGTTCAACTTCTGCTTCTGCACGTTTTGCTCTTCCATTTTCATGAATTTCAATAACTGCATCTAGAGTATCGATTAAATCTCTGTTAGTTTTTTGTAAAGTTTCAATATCCACTACTGCTCTTTCTGATTCCTGAGCAATATCAATTGAACCTTGTTTTAATATTTCACTATTTTTCTTTAACATATCATTTGTTAAATCTGTAACTGCTTTTTGTGCATTAAGTGCTTGCTTTGCATTATTAATTCCAAGTGCGATTACTATTTGGTTTTTCCAAAGCGGAATTGTATTTATCATTGAACTTTGTATTTTTTCAACTAGCTCTGCATCATTATTTTGTAATAATCTAATTTGTGGAGCCATTTGAATAGATATTATTCTTGTTGTCTTTAAATCATATATTTTCTTTTCAAATCTTATTATTGTATTTTCCATATCAGAAGCTTTTTGCGCATCTAACTGATCTCCTGTTTCTTTAGCTTTTTGAACAAGCGCTGGTAATACAACATTTCTTAGTTCATCAAGTTTCTTTTCTCCTGCAATAATGTATAAAGATAATTCTTTAAAATATTCTAAATTTTTCTCATACATAGTATCATATATATTTATATCTTTTAATAATTGTAATTTATGCTTGTCTAATTGAACTTCTATGCTATCAATATTTGTTTCAATTTTGCTATATCTTGCTATTATTCTATCTAATTCTTTTTTTGCATTAGAGAATAGTTTTGCAAGACCGGTTTTATTTGTTCCTGCAATATCTGCATCAAATGATTTTATTTGTGCTACTAAATTTGCTAAAAGTTCTCCTGTATCTCCTACATTTTTTGTTTTTACACCTTCTAATACACTATCAGAAAATTCTGATATCTTAGTTTGTGCTTTTGCTCCATATTGTAACACTTGTGTTGAATCCGTAACATCAATTTTTTGATTAAATTCTTCTATTGCTTTCTTTTCAGCATCTGTTAATAAATCATAATTTAATGATTCTTCAATTGCTTCATTAGTAACTTTTTTTCCTTCTTGAACTAAATTTTCAACCTCTTCCTTTTTTACTTCTTTCTCAACTTTTAATTCTAAACCATCCATCATTTTTTTCCTTTCTTTATATATTAATAAAATACTATTGTCCTAAATACTCAATAAGTTTATTATATGTATCCATTTTTAAACTAGATACAGTACTTGTTATATTACTTGGCATTCCTAAACCTAGTTCAGATGTATCATAATTTCCACCTGTTATACCTGTTCTAAAACCATATTTAGACCATGCAATTTGAGCTATGTCTTTATCATCAAATGCTTTGTAAAATTCATTTCCTGCATCATCAAATGTAGCAATACAATGTGAGTTCCAAATAGTTGGCGTTGGATATAATATTCTAATATCATCTTTTACTTGATTAAATCCATCAGGATTCTTATTTGCAAATTCAATTATACTTTTTTCGTAATCAACTATCATAGGTTCTCCACCCATTCCAGTTTTTAAATATCTTTCAAATAAATCTGCTGGTGTATTATTCATATATCCTGATTTAATATAGAATTCTTTTAATTTAGGTAAGTTTTCAGCAACTGTAGCATCATTTACATTGCTTTCACACATTATAGAAAGTAGTAATCCATAATATGTAGCACCTGGTGATGAAGTAACAGGATCTGTAGATGCTATATTTATATTTCCATATAATTGATTTAAACCAATATCAGACCATTTTTTTCCTTGTAAAATATAATCTAATAATTTTGGCATATCTGTAATATAGTAAACTCCATCTTTTTCAGTTACTATCCCTTCATTTATAAGTGCATCTACAACTTCACCCCAGCTATATATTACAATAGGAGTATTTAATGTTAATCCTCCATTTAAAACAGTATATCTATCTGCCTCTCCATTTGTTTTATTTGGAGCCAATTTATAATAATCATAAAATCTTTGATCAGATGCAAACATAGCATCATATTTTGTTACACCATCACTGCGTACTAGTGGATTTTTTATTAATTTTCCATTACTCCATGTATCATATACAACATTAAGTTTGTATCTTTCTTGCATTATTTTTACAACATCTTCATTAGCAATGAAATCTTCCTTTCCACCACCAGTTGCAACATATACTGTTGTTAAATTTTTCAAATTAACTCCACCATTATTGTTATCCATTATAACTTTTATTCCTATAATTAGTAATATAAGTACAACAAAAATTACAATTCCAACTATTTGACTCTTCTTCATTTTTACCTCCTATTTTTTTATATCAAAATCAGAATTTTCTCCATAAAAACCATCTGATTTTAGCATTGTATCAAATACTTTCATCTCAGCATCCATATCTATCATATCTGATTGATATAAATTTGATAATTGCATTCCAAATGCTTCCTCAATCTTTTTAACCATATTTCTAGTTGATTCCATAAACTTTTTACTGTCCTCTGTAGTAAGCCTTTGATTTTCTATTTCATCATATTTTTTTAATATATTTATTGTAACAGGTAAATAGTATTCAAAGAAATTTCCCATTTTCTTAAACTTTTTAGGCTGTTTTTCTATAGTATCTATAATTTTAGTTACAGAATCATTTATTTTATAAATATCATTTACAAGCTCCTCATTTTCTATCTTTGGTGCCATTTGTTTTATCTGTTCATTTTTTTGCCTTGCCTCTTGCAGAGTTTCTTGCAATGTTTTTTGTTTCATTTCTTCTTTTATTTTTGTTGTATGAAATACCAATTCACTTGCTCCAAATGCAACTGCTCCTATTGCAAGTGAAGGCACAAGTCCTACTGATAACGCAAGATATGGTACTGCAAAAAATGCACCTCCGCAAAGCAGCAGATAAGATTCCTGAATTTTTCAATATAAAAACCTCTTTCTAAAATTAATTATATCCTCTTACTTCTTTAAACGCTCTTACTAAATCTGTCTTTCCATCAAATACTTTTGCATTAGTCATATTAGCAATTTTATCTAATTCTCTTTCGCTAGCACTTCCAAATGTAATTGAGTAAATAGGTATATTTTTTCCTAATTGTTTATATTTCGTTTCTAAATCGGAAAATCTTCCAACATTTGCTTGACCATCTGTCATTAAAATAATTGAAACATTATATGTATCTCTATCTTCATTTTGTATTAATTCTAAAGCTTTAATTGCTGCTGGATATAAAGCAGTAGAGCCATTAGGAGAAGTATTTTCAATTTTATTTAAAACATCTTTTGTTTCAATGCCATTTTCTGTGCTCCATACTCCCATTACATTTGTTCCAAATGGTACTATATCAATTTTATCTTTTTCTGAAAATTGTATAAAATCTTCACCTGCTTTTTCTGTTAAAATGTAATTCATCGCAGATTTTAACTGATTATATCCGGTTCCAAACATACTTCCTGAATAATCTAAACAAAATACAACATGTACTGGTTTTCTTAATTCATTTTGATATAAATTAAGTGCTAATTTTGTTACTTTTGTACTTGGATACTTAACTGGTGAAATATATTTTGTTGTATCTATTCCCCAATCTGGATTGAAAATTGTTTTGTCTGCATTGTTATTTACTCCACCATACCAAGTTCTTCTTCCTTTTGTTTGAAGTATTTTTTGTCCTTCATCACTAATTATAAAAGATTGTATGTCTTTAAATATTTCTTTCTTATAATCATTTTTATTATCTATATATGCAAATGGTGAATCTGAAATTGATACTCCATCTACAGGATATATAGCATAAAGTGGTTCTCTACCATTTTTCTCTAATTGTTTATTAATACTTATAATTGAAGACTCATAAGTAACAACCGCTTCATAATTTCCTTTTATAAATAATTCTTCTAAGAAATCTTCATCTCCTGATGATCTTTCCATTCCAGAAAACAATGTTGTTAAATTTTGTTTTAAAGTTTCATCTTGAAGTATCTCTTCTGTTAGTACTTCCGGGTTACCTGCAAGTGTTGAAAGTAATCCTAAATACGCAGATGCTCCACTATTTGTACTTGTTGGATTAGACATACTAAATTTTAATTTTCCAGAAGCAATTGCATTAACTATATCTCTTGTATATACATTTTTTCCTACAAAGCCTAATTCTTCAGCTTTTGATTTTGTTATTCCAAATATAACTGGATTTATGCTTGTATATTTTGAATCTGATATTTTTACAACATTGCTATCTGCCATATATAACCACATAGAATTTGATATCCAAACAGCATCATATTTTTCTCCAGAATTTAGTTTTTGCATAATATCAAGAGTTCCAGCATGATCAATATATATCTCATAACCCTTACTATTTGCATAATCCATAACCACTTCGTCCAAATCTTCATTCTCTGAACTTGATAAAATATAGAATGTATTATCTTCAAATAGTCTATCTACCTTTTTACTAAATTCATCACCAACTTGCTTTATATTTTCTCTAAATATGCTTGGAATACAAATCCCAAACACTATTATTATTGCAGCTATTATCCCTAGCACTACTGAAACATTATTCTTTTTTTCCACCTTCCAACCTCCACAAAAAATTCTTATAGTAATTATATATATAAATTTAACATTTATCAATAAAATAATGAAAAAAATAACAACAAAAAGAGGAACTTAAAATTACAAGTTCCTCTTTCATTCTTAATCGTTATTTAACTGATTTACTACACTGGTAAGATTACCCTTTACATGTGCAGTAATTCCACCTGTGAAAGTAATGAGAGTATTTCCTTCAACTTTCTCTTCGCATTTGATAACATTTGTAGAGTTTATTGCAACATACTTTTCTTTTTCACCTGTAGATTCGACCAATTCGAAAATTTTGATTTTCATTATTTTTTCCTCCTTTTGATGTTAAATGAAAATCTATAAGTTACTAATTCCCTATATAGGTAGCATAAAAAAATTATAATATTTTTGTTAACATAAGTCAAGTATTATACTCTAATTTCAGATTTTATTATTTCCTTAATTTTTTTATAATATCCTCAACTGATAAACTAGCTTGTTCTCCAGTTATCATATTCTTTAATGCATACAATTTAGTATTTCTTTCTTCCTCTCCAATAATTATTACATTTGGTATATTCCATTTGTCTGCATATTTCATCTTTTTCTTCATTTTTGCATCCTCTAGATAAACATCAGTATTAATACCCGCTTCTCTTAATTTAGTTGCAACATTAAGTGCTTCCTCTATATTTTCATCCATTGGTACTATTAATACATCTGAAATTGTTTCATTTTCTGTTTTTATTGCACCAGCTTCATTTAATTGATAGAACAATCTAGTAAATCCTATTGAAATTCCTACACCTGGTAATTTCTTATCTGTATAGTATTCTGCTAAATTATCATATCTACCACCTGAGCATACACTTCCTAATTTCTTATAATCATTTAAAAAAGTTTCATATACTGTACCTGTATAATAATCTAATCCTCTTGCTATTTTTAAATCAATTGCAAAAAATTCATCTGGTACACCAAAAGCTCTAATATATTTTACAACATCAGTTATTTCATTTAATCCAATTTTAAATGTTTCATCATTTATTCCTAAACTTTCTAACTTAGATATCTTTTCATCTGTATTTCCATCTATTAAGATGAAGTTCATTATTGCCTCTATAGCATTATCTGTAACTCCAAGTTCTTTTATTTCACTCTTAACTGCTTCTTCACCTATTTTGTCAATTTTATCAATTATACGTAATACATCAGCTGCACTATCTCTTAAATTCAAGCTTGCAAATAACCCATTTAGTATTTTTCTGTTATTAATACATATCGTGAAATTATCAAATCCTAATTCTTTAAAAGTTGTATATATTACACTTGGCATTTGAGCATCATTTATAATGCTTAATTCTCCATCACCTATTATATCTATATCACATTGATAGAATTCTCTATATCTTCCTTTTTGTGCTTTTTCACCACGATATACTTTACCTATTTGATATCTTTTAAATGGAAATCCTAACTCATTTTGATTTTGAGCAACATATTTAGCAAGCGGAACTGTTAAATCAAATCTTAATGCTAAGTCTGTATCTCCTTTTGTAAATCTATAAATTTGTTTTTCTGTTTCTCCTCCTGCTTTTGCAAGAAGTACATCTGAATATTCTATAACTGGCGTATCAAGTGGAAGAAATCCAAATCTTTCATAAGAACGCTTAATTGTTTCTTTCATTTCATTAAATTTTACTTGGTCGTTTGGCATTAATTCCATAAAACCAGGTAATGTTTTTGGTTCTACTTTTACCATAATCTATCCCTCTTTCTATTATTTATATTTAATCTCAATTTTAATATACGACTATTTTACTACTTTTACCAATTATATGTCAACTGATACTTTGTTTTATCCCAATATTTCGTATATTAAATCCTTATATTGTTCAATTAATTTATTATAACTATCAATTGTTATATTTTCATTAACTTCATGTGCTGTTATTGGACCAACACCTAAAATAATTTTCTTTACTTTATCATCAACTATACTTGCTTCAGTAATAAAGTTTGTTGTTTTCATATCTTTAATAAATTCTATTTCATTTGTAAACGGTTGTATTTCAACTATATCAATTATATTTGCATTATATTTTTTAGCCAATTTATTTAACTCATTCTTAAATTTTTGTATTTGCTCTTTATATACTGGTCTAAAATCAATCGTTATATCACAATTATCTGAAATAGAATTTTTTTCTATTCCTCCATTTATTACTCCAACATTCATTGTTGTATAAGGTATTTCAAATATATTATTTTCATTACTTTTTATTTCTTTTTCATAAAATTCATTTAATTCATATATAAATTTCACACAATTCATATTCGCATCTATTCCAATACTCGGATTGCTCGAGTGAGCTTTCTTTCCTCTAAATTTAACATCATATTCAACTAATCCTTTACTTCCAACAAATAATTCATTATATGTTGGTTCTCCAAATATCATATATTCAGGGAATCTTTCATCAGTATTTACTAAATCAAATGTACCATTAAAACCGATTTCTTCATCATATGTAAAATATAATTTCATCCCATATTTTAATTTAGTAAAATCTATTTCTGATAAAGCATCTAGCATTGCAGCTATTCCACCCTTCATATCGCATACTCCAAGTCCATATAATTTATTATCTTTTATTTTAACATTAAAAGGATCAATAAATTCATTAGTATACATTACTGTATCTGTATGTCCTAGAAAACCTAGTTTAGGATTTTCTCCAATACTCATTACCAAGTTCTTCGTTTTAATTTCTGTTTTGAATCCCAATCCTATCAAATAATCTTCTATATAATTCATTATTTGTACATTTTCTTTATCTTTTATTGTATTAAAACTTACTAATTTTTTTATTATTTCAAAATCTTTCATATTACTTTTCCCTCAACTTTCTTTTTTATATTTCAATCATTAATTTTTTTTCATTTTCATCTACATATAATCCTCCACATATAGTTATTTTTTCTATTGTTTTTTCCTTTTCATTTACTATAATGTTTGTTGTTATAATTTCATTTGATGGTTGAATTATATCTAAATTCTTACTCCTTCCATCCTTTATACTTTCCAAAATACCTACTGCAGTTGTTCCGCTTCCACAAGCATTTTCGTAAAATAATGTATCTATACTTTTAACCCAAACAATTGGATTAATCTTTATATTTTCAATGCCATCTTTTTTTACCTTTTCTTCAAAAATAACTCCAATTGCTTCAGCTTCACTTTTATTATATTTTTTAATTATTTCCATTGCATTTTCTTTTATATTTAATTTGTCTTTTAAATATTTTTCTGATTTTTCTTCATCCAATATAATAAAACTAATTCCATTTAATCTTATTTCATATATTCCTTCAGATGCTTTTCTATAAAATTCTTTACCACTATATAACGGCATATCTGTCCATGCTTTTCCATTTTCATCCACACCTGCTTTTAACACAATATCATTTGCCACCTTTAAATTTATCTCTCCTTTCTTTCCATTTAAATAGTAATAGGCTGACCCTCTAGTTGCATTTCCGCAAAATTCTCCACCTGCCATTGTTAATTTATATTCTTTTAAACTTACAAATCCAACTTGTTCAACATTATTATTTTCTTTCATAATTTCATCATTAATTATTTTTCTAACTTCTTTGCTAATATCATCTGCATCAACTAGAGCTGTTACATTACCACACATATCATAAATATAATATTTAAAAATTTTCTTCATAACTTCATTCCCCCTAAAAAAAGAGAAAAGGTAAAAAAAGATATGAAAAAAGACCATATATAGTTTTATTTCCTACATATAGTCTTTTAATATATCTTTTTTCAAGAATTATTTCTAAACACTATCGTAGGCACAGCACTTTTAGCCTGTACCTACTGCATTTTTATAATGCGATAGTTACAAGCTCCTACGATGATGATGTAATTGTTTGTTTAAAAATAATTTCATAATTTTTTACCTCTTCTCTTTATAGGTTCTATTATAACAATAAAGCATATTTATGTCAAATGCAATTATTTAAAGCTTTAATCAACCCATTCTAATAAATAATCCACTACTTTAACATTATCTCCATCTTTTACTCCTGCTTTCTTTAATGCTTTATTAACTCCAAGTTCATCTAAACATTTATGGAAATAATGTAATGATTCATTATCTTCTAAATTAACTTTTCTCATAATTCTTTCTACGCCAGGTCCTGTTACAAGCCACATATCATCTTCTCTTGTAATTGTAAATTCTTCTTTTTCTGATAATGTATACAATTTTGTTCCACCTGTTATTTCTACTATATCTTCTTTTGGAAGTGTTTTTAAAACTTCAGAAATATGATTTAATAATTGTTCTAATCCTTCACCTGTTGCAGCAGATATTTTATATATTTCTATTCCCTTTTCTTTAGCCATTTTTTCAAGTTCTTTATATAAATTTTCATCTTGCATTATATCTGCTTTATTTGCTACTATAATTTGTTTTCTACTTGCAAGTTTTTCGCTATATTGTTTTAATTCTTCATTTATTACATTAAAGTCTTCTACTGGATTTCTTCCTTCAATTCCAGATACATCTATTACGTGAAGTAATAATCTTGTTCTTTCAATATGTCTTAAAAATTGAATTCCAAGTCCAACACCTTCACTTGCTCCTTCTATAATTCCTGGTATATCTGCAATAACAAAACTATCACCATATTCAGATTTTACAACTCCAAGATTTGGCTCTAATGTTGTAAAATGGTAATTTGCAATTTTAGGTGTTGCAGAAGTTGTTCTTGATAAAAATGTTGATTTACCTACATTTGGAAATCCAACTAATCCGACATCTGCAAGTAATTTTAGTTCAAGTATTAATTCTTTTTCAATTCCTTTTTCTCCACCTTGAGCAAAATTAGGTACTTGTCTTGTTGATGTAGCAAAATGTGAATTTCCTTTTCCTCCTTGTCCACCAGGAAGTATAAGTTCTTCTTGTCCTTTTTCTGATAAATCGGCTAATACTTGTTCTGTTTCAGCATCTTTAATTATTGTTCCAATTGGCACACCAATATGCAAATCACTTCCTGATTTACCATATCTATGATTTCCTTCTCCATTCATTCCATTTTCTGCTTTAAAATTTTTCTTATATCTAAAATCTACTAATGTATTTGCATCTGGATCAACGAAAAAGTATACATCTCCACCTTTTCCTCCATCTCCCCCATCAGGTCCACCAGCTGCTACATATTTTTCACGACGAAAAGAGATGGCACCATTACCACCGTCACCAGATTTTACATTTATTTTAACATAGTCTGTAAACATTGTTTTCTCCTTCTTTTTTCAATATTTATATTATACCCGATTTTCACCAATTTTACAAGCACTATTAATAAAAGTAGATTAATATTTTATATTTCTTCTATCATTTAATACAGACTTTATTAAAATTGTATTTTCATTTTCTTTGATTTCATAAAAGATTAAATATTTATTATGAATTAATACTCTATTATTGTAAATAATTTGATTATAAATTTTACCTATATAAGGTTGATTCTCTAATATAGATATTCTGTCTAACATCTTATCAATAAAATTATCGATGTAAAATTCAATTTGAAATAAATTACTTTGTGCCCTACTGGACAGTTCTATTTTGTAATCTATAATACTCCTCAATTTCCTTTTGTCTTCTTGCTTTTGATTCTTTTACATACTCATCAAATGAATACCACTTACCAGTTCTTGCTTGTTCTTCATCAATTTCTTTTATCATTTTATCTATTGCTTTTAATTCTTCTTCTGTAAATTCCATATTTTTTACCTCCAAATTAAATTTTAATAATTATATATTTTTGTTTATATTATGTCAATGTATTTTATTAATTTGTCGAAAATCTTTTCGGCATTTTTCGACATCAAACAAAAAGAAGTGAATTTAAACTATTCACCTCTTCTAAACAAACTTATTTTTCCATTATATTTTCTTTAACCATTTTTCTATATACTTCATTTAATTCTTTATAATGCTCTTCTTTTTCTTCTTCTGTAACTTCTTCAAAATATTTATTTGCTTTTATATCAAAACTCATAGGTTCTAGTATTCCACCATTTAAACTTTTTGTTTTAGCAAGTTTAGTTGTTAATAAAAATTCATGTTCAGCAAGGGTATTTGAATGTATTACTCCACT
The DNA here is from genome assembly GCA_017934475.1 of Clostridia bacterium. Lineage (GTDB taxonomy): Bacteria > Bacillota > Clostridia > TANB77 > CAG-508 > UMGS1663. The sequence goes on from JAGBJN010000001.1 coordinate 180,960, forward strand.
TTCATCAACAAGTGCTACACCTGTAAAATATCTTGCTTTACTCTCTCCACCATATTCTGTTATTTTGTTAAAATAATAATTAAAGACTTCTTCATCAGAAAGACCATCCACACCATTTATTCTTTTTACAAATAAACCTGGCTGTTCTTCTTCTTTAAATTTTTCAATATAAAGGCCAGAATCTTCAGCTATAGTTGGCAAATTTATAGCATCATAATATGCTTTTGCTTTTTTTATAGAATTTTCCTCTGCGGTTTTACCATCTTCTTCAACATCTATTTTTATTCCTAATGATTTAGGACTAATTAATTCCAATTCATCAAATACACTTAGTCTTTTTTTCATTAAATCAAATTTAAATTCATTTCCTGTAGCAAATAATAATTTCTTTTTCATTTAACTATCTTATTACTCCCATTCTTTCTTTAATAAGTTCAAATTTTACCTTAGCAAGTTCTCTTGTTTTGTCTCTTCCTTCATCTAGTATTTCTTCAAGTTCTTTGCTATTAATTAACTCATTGTATCTTTCTTGGATTTTTGAGATATGTTCCGCAGTTACATCAGCTACATATCTTTTGAAATCTCCATAACCTTTTCCTATAAATTCTTTTTCTATTTCTTCTACTGATTTTCCAGTTAATGCAGATGCAATATTTAATAAATTTGAAATCCCCGGTTTATTTTCTTCATCAAATCTAACTTCATTGTCACTATCTGTTGTTGCTTTCATTATCTTCTTCTTGATATCCTCCGGATCATCAAACATACTGATAACTCCTTGTGGATTTTCTTCAGATTTACTCATTTTCTTGCAAGGATCTTTTAAATCTTTTATCTTAATTCCTTGTTCACTAACAACAGGTTCTGGAAGTATAAATGTTTCTCCATAGTGTTTATTAAATCTTTCTGCTATATCTCTTGCAAGTTCAACATGTTGTTTTTGGTCTATTCCAACTGGTACATAATCTGCATCACAATATAAAATATCTACTGCCATAAGTACTGGATATGTAAGAAGTCCAAGTGTAAAGTTTGCATTTTGTTTAGATTTTTCTTTAAATTGTATCATTCTAGATGCTTCACCATAATATGTTGCGCATTCTAGTAAATATGACATTGCTGGTATATATTCATTTTCTGATTGAATATATATTGTATTTTTCTTTGGATCTATTCCACATGCTATATACATTGCAATAAATCTTCTTATTCTCTCATGTAACTCTTTTGGATTTTGTGGTATTGTAAGTGCGTGTAAATCCGCAACAAATAAATAGGAATCATATTCATCTTGTAGTTTAATCATTTGACTAAGTGATCCTATATAATTTCCAAGTGTTAATTCTCCTGTAGGTTTTAAACCTGTTAATATTCTTTTTTTATCTGACATAATAAATTCCTCCTTAAATTTAAAAAATATTTAAAATTTATTTTGCCAGACTGCCTTATCTTCTACTTTTCCATATTTGTAAGCTTTATGAACTATCATTGTATTTTCCCCTTTCTTGTATGTAAAACTTACGTTATATTATATCAGAAGATTGCATAAAATGCAATCTTCCAAATTTTTCTATAATGCATTAGCAATTGCTATTATCATTATCATATTTATATAATTAAATACACATAATGAAATTCCAACTATACCTGTTGCAAGTCCTGCTTTACCAAGCTTGCTTCCTATTTTTTTAGCAGATTTTGCTCCAAAAACTATTCCTAAAATTCCTGTTGGTATTGATATATACCAAAATAGTGCAGATACTATTGATATAATCCCAAGTACAAGTGCTGCAACTCCCATTCCTGATTTTTTCTTTTTATCTTCCATTTTTATTCCTCACTTTCAAAATAATTCTTATTTTATTTTTAATTCATAAACTTGTTCCAATGTATCTAATCTATTTACTTTAACAGCACTTTCTGAAACAGTATATAAATTTTCATCTATATATAATCCTCTAAGCAATCTTGAATTTTTATAGTAATAACTATAACTTGATTGCATTATTTTATCGTGAGTTATTACACCTTTTAATTCAAATCCATCTTCGACATTGATTTTATATACAAAGTATCCTTCTGCAACATAATCTTTCTTATAACTCGTATATTTATTTATCATTGTATCATAAGTTTCGCTGTTTGCTTCAACTTCAAAATCTTCTTTGTAATTGTTTACAGGTATTGCAATAAGTTCTTTTTCTTTTGAAAATAGAAGTGCTTTTGGATTTGTTAATATTGCTGATGTTGTTCTGCTATCCCCAATTACAACGCTTGAAATTTGTTTTGGATTTTCAACATCTGAAACATCAAATAATGCCATTTTCATTCCTTTTAAGATAGCTCTTGTAGAAATAACTTTTCCACTTGAATTTTTATTTACAATTTCTTCTGTTTCCATTCCAATTCCAATTAAATGATTTTCATCATATGGATGTAAATATGAACTATAGCCTGGAATCTTTAATTTTCCTAGTATCTTTGGATTTGATTCATTTGATAAATCTATAACAAATAATGGATCTATAGTTTTATATGTTACTAAATATGCCTTATTTCCCATAAATCTTGATGAATACATATTTTCACCCTTTGCAAGATTTTCAGTTCTACCTATTTCTTTCATGTTTTCATCAAATATTACAATTCTTGTACCATTACTATCATATAAAGCTACTCTTAAATGACTATCTTTTTCATCTAATGAATATTGATTTATTGTTTTTCCTTCAGTTTTTGCTTTCGCTTTATATGTTAAATCTCCGTTTTTTTCTATATCAAATTTATATATTTCTGTATAGAAATTGTATTTATAATCAGGCTCATAAGCAAATGCTCCAAAAATTCCTGCCGGTCCAAAAATACTACTTATCGGCGGTACATCACCATTATAATCATATTTTTGATTTAATAAATAAACACTATTTTCTGAAACATATGCATTTGATATATCTATTAAACATGCACCCATATTAATATTTTGTTTAACATCATTTAGATTTAATGCTGCAATATATGTTATTTTCCTTGAACTTACATCTTTTAAATATTTAATCTCATCTAATGGCAATTCTTTTGTAATACTATCTTCTATATATGTTCTATCTATTTTATTATCTTCTTTTCTTAAATGTCCATTTGCAATTACAAATAACTCTCCATCTATACATCTTGATGTATAATAAGGCTCGTTTAATATATAATCCTTTTCTAATCTAGGTGATGTTCTATCTGTTATATCATATATTTCTACTAAAGTATTACTATTACTACTATATCTAGCTGCTGTGTATAGTCCAGAAATTACAACTAGTTTATCTTTATATAACATCAAATCTTCTGGTACATTAGTATCAACTGCTTCAATTTTAGCTGCAATTTTAATATTAGCAATATCTCTTACATCAGTAATAATAACATCATTTTCTGAAATCGAATAAATGTAATTTCCATCTGTTTTTGTAATATCTGCTTCATCAACATTTTCTACTTGAATATTAGTTGTTGAGTAATCTTTTGATGTTGAACTTTGAGCTGATGTTGAAGTTAATGTATCTGCAGTTTCATAAACAATATCTCCTCTACCATTTGTAGCACTCTTCATGCTTATAGGACTAAAATTTTTTACATCATAAACTATGTCACTTTTTGTTAAATTAGCAAGTGCACTAAAAGGCATCGTTGCAAGATTAAAAAGGAAATTATCTTCTAATAAATCTTCATCTCCTTCATACATTTTCATTAATTGACTTTCAGATTTAATTGTTTGCAATTCTCTACTTTGATTACTAAAAACAAATCCTAATATTCCGCCTATTATAGTGATTAATAATATAAGTATAATTATATTTCTTGTAGATTTTTTCATAAAACAATCCTCCTTTGCTTTTCATCATTATACATATACATGTAAAATAATACAATAGTTTTTTAAACAAAAAGAGATTAGTATATTACACACTAACCTCTTTATTATATTTACGCTTTTGCTCCCTCTACAGGGTAAACACTAACTTGTTTTTTATCTTTTCCAAGTCTTTCATATTTTACATTTCCATCTACTTTTGCAAATAATGTATCATCACTTCCGATTCCAACATTTGTTCCTGGATGGAATTTAGTTCCTCTTTGTCTTACTAAGATATTTCCAGCAAGTACAAATTGACCATCTGCTCTTTTAAGTCCTAAACGTTTTGATTCACTATCTCTACCGTTCTTAACACTACCTTGACCTTTCTTATGAGCCATGAAAATTCACTCCTTTCGGTTCTAATTTATATATTCTCTTTTAAATAAAATCTAATTTAAGTCTAAGCTTCTGCTTCTGCAGCTTTTTTAGTTGTTTTTTTAGCTGGTGCTTCTGTAGCTTCTGTAGCTTTTTCAGCACTTGCTTTTGTTCCAGCAGAAATTTTAGTTATTTCAACCTTTGTATATGGTTGTCTATGACCTTGTGTTCTTCTGTAATTCTTTTTAGCTTTGTATTTATAAACTAAAATTTTCTTTGCTTTTCCGTGTTCAACAACTTTTCCTTCAACTTTAACACCTTTAACATAAGGAGCTCCAACTTCTACTTTTTTATCATCTGATACAAGAACTACTTTATCAAAAGTAACTTTTTTACCTTCTTCAGAATCTAATTTTTCAAAGAAAACTACATCTCCTTCTGCTACTTTGTATTGTTTTCCACAGCTTTCAATTATTGCGTACATTTAAGTACACCTCCCTTTATTTGCAATACTCGCTAAGCATAAAATACTAGGCAGCCGATTTTTTCATCGACATTTCGTGCCCGACTCAGGCGGCTTACAAGTTAATATTTTAACATATAGAATACTATTTGTCAATGATTTTCACTAATTTAAAATCTAAATAATCACCACTTATTAATTTATATTCTATTCCATCTATTATCCCTTCTACAGCTTCTTTGTGAGAAGCACCATGTAGGTGAGCATAATAGCATCTTTTTATTTCATATTTTTTCATTAATTCTGTAAATTTATTTTTCATACTACTTTTCATAATTGGAGGATAATGTATAACACATATTATTTCTTTATCTTCTCCATATTTTTCTATTGCATCTTTAATTGAAAGTTCTAGTCTTGAAACTTCCCTATTAATCATTTTTTCTGCATTTTCTGTATCATTCAAAGCCCATCCTCTAGTTCCAACTATTATTTTATTTTCTATTTCATAGCTGTTGTTATATAAAAAATCTATATTTTCAAATTCATTTTCCTTTAAGTAATTCCTCATAGAAGTAACTGTTGTCCACCAATAGTCATGATTTCCTTTTAGCAAAATTTTCTTTCCTGGTAAATCTTTTATATAACAAAAATCTTTATATGTATCTGGTAAATATGTAGCCCATGAAAAATCCCCAGCAAGAATAACCGTATCTTCCTGGTTTACTTTTTCAATCCAATCCTTTTTTAACTTTTCAGTATGATTTTCCCAATTTCCTCCAAATATATCCATTGGCTTATCTACTCCAAAGGATAAATGAAGGTCTCCTATAATATAAAGTGCCATATATTTACTCCTTTATAATTTAACCTATTACTATTTGTGCAACAGCTGAAGCAAAAGAGTCAATTGAATCTTCTTTTACTTTTCCAAGATTCTTATGTTCAAAATCGTTTCCAACAAATATCCATTCCCCTATAGTATATTGAGGCATTGCTTCTGAGCCTTTTATTTCTTTTATTATTTCACTCTCTCTTTGTGTCCATATTTCCATAGTAATATACCTTACTTTTCCGCCTCTTTCTAATACCAATGCTATGCATTTTGCCTGTGTATCATAACTATCGGGTTCTGGCATTTGAAAAAAGAAAATATTTTTATCTCCTACCATTGCATTTGTTATATCAAAATCTTCTATTTCTGCTTTTCTATCAATGTCTTTAATAATAACTCCCTCTTTAAAAAGTTTTTGATCAATGCTTTGCCATAAATCTTTTAAATATTGTTTCATTGAATTTGGTCCTTCACTTAATTTTTTTCCAAATTCATCTGGTTCAAAAAATATTTTATTTCTAAGCAAAACATGACTCATATAGTAAGCTCTCGTTGTCTCCATATTCATTATTTCCTTTCATTTATTTAACTTAATTTTAAATTAGGAACTGCGTTTAATTCTAAATCTGACCTTACTCCTGAAATATAATTATAATAACCTGCTGATGCAATCATAGCTGCATTATCTGTACAAAGGATTAGCTCAGGATAATATATTTTCATATTGTGAGTCTTTTCTAAATTTAAAAAATTCTCTCTTATATAGCTATTTGCAGAAACTCCTCCTGCTAAAGCAATTGTATCTATGTTAAGTTCTTTTGCTGCCTTTAATGTATTTTCTAGTAATACATTGGTAACTGCTTTTTCAAAGCTTGCTGCTAAATCTGCTTTATTCACATCAGGATTTTTATGGTGTAGATTTATTACTGCTGTTTTTATTCCACTAAAACTAAAGTCTAAGTTTTCGAAATGAGTTTCAGGAAGTTTAATATTTGCATCACCTTCTTTTGCAAGTTTATCTATTTTTGGACCTCCTGGATAACCAAGCCCTATTACTCTTGCAACTTTGTCGAAAGCTTCTCCTATTGCATCATCTCTTGTCTTTCCTAATATTTCAAATTCTCTATAGTCTTTAATATGTACTAAATGAGTATGGCCACCTGAAACTATTGCACATAAGAAAGGTGGCTTCAATTCTTTATTAGTTATATAGTTTGCAGCAATATGACCTTCAATATGATTTACTCCAATTAGTGGCTTTTTACAAGCATAACTTAAAGCTTTAGCATAAGATACACCAACTAAAAGAGCTCCAACAAGTCCTGGTCCATATGTACATGCAACTGCATCTATATCATTTAATGTAATATTGGCATCTTTCAATGCTTTTTTTGTTACATTAGAAATAGCCTCAACATGATTTCTTGAAGCAATTTCTGGTACTACACCACCAAATTTTTCGTGTATTGGTACCTGTGAACTTATAACATTTGATAAAACTTCTCTTCCATTTTTTACTACAGAAACTGAGGTTTCATCACAACTTGATTCTATTCCTAATATGTATATATCCTTTTCCATTTATATTATTCAAATTCCTTTCTATAAAGGGCGGACTAAAAGTTGTCCGCCACTACTATATTATTCCAAATAAACTTCCTATTCCACCTGTTATTCCATTATATATAACATTAATTACAGGAGAAATAATACTTCCCATTATTCCTGTGAACCATAATGCCATAAATACTATATAAAAAATATACGAATTTCTTTCAAACCAGTCTTTTGCTTTATATGGTAAGAAATGAATTAATATTTTAGAGCCATCAAGTGGTGGAAGAGGAATTAAGTTAAATATTCCAAGTCCTATATTAATTATTACTGTTTGTTGAACTAAAAGAACTATTATCATCCCAATTTTTGAAATTGCAAATGCTGGTGCAAATTTTAAAATAAGGCACATAATAATTGTAAAAACAATTGCTAAAATAAAATTCATTAATGGTCCAGCAAAAGAAACTATTGCTTCTCCTGCTGACATACTTATTTTTTTGTTAAAATTTCTAGGATTAATCTCTACTGGTTTTCCCCATCCAAATCCTGCAAATACAAGCATTATTGAACCTATAGGGTCTAAATGAGATAATGGATTTAAATTAAGTCGTCCTTGTCTTCTTGGTGTATCATCACCTAATTTATCTGCAGCAAAAGCATGTGCAAATTCATGAAATGTTATTGCTATAAGCATAGCAGGAATAGTAAGTAATAAACTTATTAAGCTTTCAGGGCTTGATATATATCTTCCAATTGATATTATAACAAGTATTGCCATTATAATATATAAAGTTCTTTTATCAGATGCAAAACCAAACATTTACAATCTCCTTATTTTATATTACGCAGTTTGTTTCTTTTTCTTTTTTATTAAAACTATTATTGCAACAATAAGTGCTATAGCAGCTGCAATTAAACTAATTCCAAGTACTGGTCTATATCTAATCCAAGCAATTGCAATTACTACAAATGAATGTACTAATCCAATAAGAACTGCAATTAATCCAACTGCTGTACCAACTATATTTCCTAAAATTGGTACAAATGAAGCTAATTTTGAAATAGGACTAACTATTGCTAAATATCCTATTATAATAATTACTGCACCTAAAAGTCTTAGTCCCCATTTTAGCATATTATTTTCATCTGTCATTTTATTTGTTATTTGTGAACTATTTAATATTCCACTTTCAACTCTATTTACTTCTTTTCCACTACTACTTACAAAATTTGTAAAAGTGTTACCACTTTGAACTGCAAGCACTGTTGCTTCTTTATAATCATTATATTTATATGAAATTCTTATATCTCCTATATTAGGGTTATCTGGATTTTCTGTATTAGTTATGTAATTTCCATATACTCTATATCCGCTTGGAACGGGTGTATTTGAATTAAGAGTTAAAGTTGCACTTGTTGGAAAATTTTTTATTTGGTCCCCTGACAATTTAAATTCACCTAAACGTACATCATTTGCATAATAGCTTTCTGTTCTGCTAGGGAAAGTTCCTATATTATCATGCCCACTTTGATGAAATTTAGTAGAATCAATTTTATCTTCAGACCATTTTTTCTCATAACTATATGTTGTTCTATTGTTGCTTTCATGTTCATCTTCATCCCATTGGTACATTTCAACAACTTTTGTATATTTTGCTGTTTTTATTCCAGCCATTGGGTTTAATGTATCATATATTGGTTCATTAACAATTTCTAAATTTCCACTTGTACAAATTAATTTACCTTCATTTTTACTATCTATTGAGTTACTATTTACATTAATTGCTGTTTCTGTAACTTCTTTTACAGTTTGAATGTTTTTTACATTATTACCTTCATTCCACCATAAAAGTATTGTTCCCGCAATCAAAAGAATTATTCCTATTATTATTCCTCCAAATAGTCCTCCTGATTTTCTTCCAGTATTTCCATTATTATTTAAATTGAAATTGCCTAAATTGTTTAAATTGAAGTTCATATCTTTCTCTCCTTTTTTAATATATTATATCATAAAGTTATTATTATTTAAATGTAAAAAACAATAATACCTAATAATATCAATGAATTTCCTATTACCTTCTTTACAGTTATTTTCTCTTTTAGAAAGAAATAGCTTAAAAACATTATGAAAATATATCCAAGAGCTTCTATTATTGGCCCATTTTTAAAATCCAATCCTTTAAACGCAAAAATTGTTAAAATAGTTGATATAAACATCATCCCATAACCAACTATAACTCTTATATTTAAATATTCTTTTATAATTGAGTTATACTCTTTTTCAGCACTTTTCTTTAATAATATTTGAGAACAAGATGCTATAAAAACAGATAACACAAGTAAAATAACATAACTACTCATCTTTATTTACTATAATTGTACCTATTATTACAATTATTACTCCTATTATATTTTTAATTGTTACTTCTTCATGAAAAAATACGACTGCCCATAATATTGCCCATAGCAACGACATTGCTCTATTTGCATAAGCTATAGATATTTGAAATTTCTTTATTATCTGTTGCCAAAGTACTGCATATATTCCTAAAATTAATATTTCAACACCATAAAGAACTATAAACTCTATACTTAAAAACTCTTTTCCAGAAGCAAACTTTGCCACAACTGAAGATAAAGTATAAACGGCAATTATAGCTTGCAATATTAATATGTTTCTTATCAAATTCTTTTTATTTTTATCTAATACTTTTTTTTCATTATTCATTTTTAAATAGCCATCCTATTTCATCAAAACTATTTGCACATAAAATGTAGAATCCAAATCTGCTTGAACTATCAACTACATTATGAGTACCTACTTCACTAATTTGACTTTCTCTATATATAAGTTCAGGTTTCTCTTCTTTTAATTTCTTATACATTTCTAAGTCTTCTTTATTAAAAATAAACTTTATTCCTGCAACTTTAGGTTCAGTTATTACCTTAAACTCAGGTTCTACTCCACTTGCAACATCAATTACCATTTTTATAAAATCATACCCTGTTGAAATTTGGACTAAATCTGACCCTATACAATCTCCACCCATTCTTGCTCCAATTTCAATAACTCTAACTTCTCCGTTACTTGTTATTTTAAATTCAGAATGAGTAGCACTGTTTGTTATTTCCAAAGCTGTTAGTGCTTTTTCTAATTCTTTATAAACTTTTTCTTCCATTTCATTTGTAAGTCCTGCAGGTTCAACATGCCCTGTTTCTATAAAATTAGGTGCTCCTGTTGTGTACTTTTTTGTAATTGTTAAAAATTTATGAACACCATTATAGGTGATTCCTTCAGCACTATATTCTGGGCCATCAATGTATTCTTCAACTATAGCCTTTTTTTCGAATGAATTTTCAATTGCTCTATCTATTGCTTCTTTTAATTCTTTTTCTTTATATATTTTTGTAATAGCTCTACTACCAGATCTATCTGTTGGTTTAACAATTAATGGATAAGTCATTTCTTTTGTTTTTTCTATTTCATTTGAAGACTCTACTTCAGTAAATTTTATAGTTGGTACACCATTTGCTAAAAGTGCTTTTCTCATTTCATATTTATTAGTTGATTTTTTATTACATTCAATTGTATTTCCAGGAAGTCCCATTTCTTTAGCAACATAATTTACTGCAACAGTTGCTAAATCTGATGCTATAGTAGCTATACAGTCAATTCCAATTTCTTTACATTTTTTTAATATTTCTTCTTTTTCTACAATACTTATTGGATAAAAATAATCTGCTGTAGTCTCTCCAATTGAACCATCTTGCCATGCAAATACATGAGTTTCATATCCTAATTCTTTTGCTTTTAGTATTAATGGATTTTGTAATTCACTTGCTCCAATTATTGCTATCTTTTTCATAATTCCCCCATTTACATTTCAAAAAATTCTTTTATTTTCTCAACAACTTTTTTCCTATCTTCTTCACTTATATTATAATACATTGGTAGTCTCATAAGTCTTTCACTTTCTCTTGTTGTATATTTATCTTCTCCATTAAATCTACCATATTTTAAACCTGCTGGTGCAGTATGAAGTGGTACATAATGAAATACGCATTCTATATCATTCAATCTTAAAAACTTAATCAATCTAGTTCTTTCTTCAATATCTTTTAATTTTATATAATACATATGTGCATTATGTTTGCATTCTTCTGGAATGTGTGGTCTTTCTATTAAACCTTTATCTTCTAATTCTTTTAAGTTTTCATGATAAAAATTCCATGTATTTAACCTATTATTATTTATTTCATCAGCAACTTCAAGTTGTCCCCACAAATATGCAGCATTTATATCACTAGGAAGATATGATGAACCCATTTCAACCCATGTATATTTATCAACTTGTCCTCTTAAAAATTTGCTTCTATTTGTTCCTTTTTCTCTTATAATTTCTGCTAATTCTGTGTATCTATCATCTTTAAATACTATAGCTCCGCCTTCACCCATACTGTAATTTTTTGTTTCATGAAAACTATAACATCCAATGTCTCCTATAGTTCCTAATGCTCTTCCTTTATATGTAGCCATTACACCTTGTGCTGCATCTTCAATAACAAGTAAATTATGTTTTTTTGCTATTTCCATAATTGTATCCATTTCACAACTCACTCCTGCATAATGAACAGGAACAATTGCCTTTGTTTTATCTGTTATTGCTGCTTCAATAAGTTTTTCATCTATATTTAAAGTATCAGGTCTAATATCAACAAATACTATTTTAGCTCCTCTTAAAACAAATGCATTTGCTGTTGAAACAAAAGTAAATGCAGGCATTATTACTTCATCTCCAGGTTTAATATCTGCAAGAATAGCTGACATCTCTAGTGCAGAACTACAAGAAGTTGTAAGTAATACCTCTTTTGCATCAAAATTTTCTTCCATCCATTTATTGCATTTTTTAGTAAAGCTTCCATCTCCGCATATTTTATGATTATTTATTGCTTCTTTTACATATTTTTCTTCTGTACCAACCAATGGTGGTACGTTAAATCCTATATAACTCATTTTCTTCTCCTTCTATTTTCCATTATTATTTATTATATGTTGTAACTATTATTACTCCACATAAAATTGCAATCACAAATAAAATTATCATTATTATTGTTTGAATTACTTTCTTTAGTGTCTCGTTTTTTATTATTTTATCTAGAATTCTTTCAACTCCCTTTGTAACAAAGTACATAAGAGGAATTAACATTGGCATGATATATCTACCTTGTGCTTGATAATCACTTGTATATGAATAATATACGCTTAATAAAAATGGTATTACCATATTTATTGCAAAAATGATTTCCATAACTAAATTAACTTTATCTTCTTTTAGTTCTTTATAATATTTTAGTTTATAATATTTGCTAATATATCCTATAAATCCAAAAGCAAATATTCCAAGATATATAAAGTATATATATACTGGCACTACAACATCCATTGCACCAAATACTGCAATAAAGCTTTTAGCTGTTGATTGTAACCATCCATGTGTTAACATGCTTATAATATTTTGTCCCTCTCTTTGTGGTGTTTGTATTTTAGATGGTTTCAAATCATCTATCGCATACATTTCTCCGTATTCATCGCATGTTTTCATTCCTAAAATATCGCCATTATAGATAATTCCATTTCTTACAAACCACCATCCACAAATTGCTAATGTTACAACTGAAATAATAATACCTTTTTTAAAAAACTCTTTTATTCCAATTTTGTTTATGATTGAATATGCTATAAAAAACATTATACTAGTTAAAATATATCCATAAGCATTATAATATGATAAAGTACATATTCCAATACTTATTCCTAAAAAAATACAACTTTTTATACTGAATTTTTTTTCTTTAGCTATAATCCACGCATATATAATCATTGAAATCGAAAGTAACGCAATAGAATCATTATTTATATATGATCCTAAAAAAATAACTTGTGGCAAAATAGTTACTAGTAATACAAATATGCTTCTATATAATTTATTCTCAAAAAGCTTTCTTCCTATTTTTATAACAAAAACTCCCATAAAAGCATAACATATCACACTTACTAGCCTTGCACAAACATAATAAATATGAATATCACTTGTAAAGTTTTTAGCTATCATTATAAATATAGAACCAATCATGTATGAAAGAATTGGAGTAAATCCATATGAATTTCCCCATAATTTATCTCTAATTGCCTCCTCTCCTCCATGTGGCAATTTCCCATTTTCTACAATATATCTGCATATATCCATTTTCATATGCTCATCAGGTCCTACATTATTAGGTTGTATTACTGCTAAAGTAAATGAAATGCATAATAAAAAAGCTACAAATATAATAGCCCATTTATTTTTATTTAAAATCTTAAAAAATTTCCCCATTATTTTCACCCTACAAGTATTTTAAATCTAATATAAAAAAAAGTCAATTTTTATATCATTTTTTTTAAATATATGTTATAATAACTTATATTTTGAAAAAGGGGATTATTTTTATGAAAAAATTGTCAATCGTTGTACCTGTATATTATAATGAAGAAAGCCTTTTAGCCTTATATACAGATTTAAAAGAAAATGTATTAGATGTATTACCAAAATATGATTTTGATTATGAATTAATCTTTGTTGATGATGGTTCAAAAGACAATTCGTATTCTGTAATGCAAGAATTATCAAAATTAGATAGTAAAATTGTTTTATTAAAATTATCAAGAAATTTTGGAGAGCATTCTGCTATTTTAGCAGGTCTTTCAAGAATAACAGGTGATTGTGCAGTAAGAAAAGCAGCTGATTTACAAGAACCTTCAAAGTTAATTATTGATATGCTTGAAAAATATCTTGAAGGAAACAAAGTTGTAATTGCAACAAGAGCAGAAAGAGATGAATCATTCGTTAATAGAATACTTGGGAATTTATATGCATCTATGGTTAGAAAAATAGCTTTACCAAATTACCCAAAAGGTGGTTTTGATAGTTTTTTAATTGATAAACAAGTTGCAAAATTACTTGTAGATATGAAAGAGAAAAACACTTCTTTAATGAATCAAATAGTATGGAGTGGCTTTAAAACAACTTCTGTTCCTTATACAAGATTAAAAAGAAAAGCAGGCAAATCTAGATGGACTTTTTCTAAAAAAATAAAACTTACAATAGATTCTCTTTTAGGGTTTTCATATCTGCCTATAAGACTTATTACTTTTATTGGTATAGGTTCAGCTTTACTTTCATTCGTTGGTTTAATAGTAGTTCTTATTCAAAAAATATTAGGTATAATAGATGTTGAGGGTTATTCTTCTCTATTAATACTTATGTTATTTGGATTTGGTATTATAATGTTTTCTCTTGGAATACTTGGAGAATACATGTGGAGAATATTTGATGCAGCAAGATTTAGACCACCATTTATAATAGATGAACAAGATAAATAAAAAATCTCACTTCAAAGTGAGATTTTTTTATTTATCTTAATTATTCTCTTCTTGTAAATTCTGCCAAATCAATAATATTGTATTTATTCTCAAAAGTATCGATTTGACTGTTATTAGTTCGCATTAGCACTCTATTAATTTTATTAAATGTTCTATTGCAATGGTTTCATTGATAAGAAAGCTAATACATGACTTTCCTTTTATTTATCAATATTTCAAGCAATTCAAAATTCATTTTTACAGCTATTTTACAGCTGTGCGACTGTATTTATTAGAATGTATTAAACCTTATTTATTATCTATCCCAGCCATTATCTTTCACTATTAAACTATCAATTTTTCTATCTACATCTTCCATTGTTCTTATTGGCAATCCTTCAATCTTTGCTCCTTTAGGCCACTTAATTTTCTTCCCTGTCTTTTTTTCAATATACTTTTCAATATCTTCATCATCCATTTCTATCAATTGTTCATATGGTATTCCTACTTTTCTAGATATAATTTTTTTCATTTTATCACTTAATTGATAACTCATAATTAATCTCCTTTTATTACATTAATGGTCTGAAAGTGGTTTCATTGTTGGGAATAATAATACATCTCTTATTGATGCTGAATCTGTAAGTAACATTATTAATCTATCTAATCCAATTCCACATCCACCTGTTGGAGGCATACCGATTTCAAGAGCATTTACGAAATCTTCATCCATATCATTTGCTTCTTCATCTCCAGCATTTTTTGCTTCAACCTGTGCTTTAAATCTTTCGTATTGGTCAATTGGGTCGTTTAATTCTGAATATGCATTAGCATATTCTACTTTGTTTATAAATAACTCAAATCTTTCAACTAAACGAGGATCTTCTTTCTTTCTCTTTGTAAGTGGAGATACTTCTACTGGATAGTCTATAATAAATGTTGGTTGAATTAAAGTTTCTTCAACTTTAGCTTCAAATATTTGGTTCATTATATCTCCTCTTGAAGTTTTGATAGGATCTATTTCAACATTTAAAGATTTAGCAGCTTCCATAGCTTCTTCATCAGTATTAATTGTATTAAAATCAATTCCTGTCTCTTTCTTAATTGCATCTGTCATTGATATTCTTGTGAAATTACTTAAATCAATTTTTGTACCTTGGTATTCAATTTGCTCTGTTCCAAGTACATTTTTAGCACATGAACGAATAATTTTTTCCGTAATATTCATCATATCGTTGTAATCTTGATATGCTGCATAGAATTCTATATTTGTAAATTCAGGATTATGTTTAAAGTCCATTCCTTCATTTCTAAACATTCTTCCCATTTCATATACTCTATCAAATCCACCAACTATTAATCTTTTTAGATATAATTCATTTGCAATTCTTAGATACATGTCTATATCTAATGCATTATGATGCGTAATGAATGGACGAGCTGTTGCTCCACCTGCTATTGTATTTAATAAAGGCGTTTCAACTTCCAAGTAATTTTCAGCATCAAGTACATTTTTAACTTCTTTTAATATTGCTATTCTTTTCATAAATGTTTCTTTTACTTCAGGATTAACAATTAGATCTACATATCTTTGACGATATCTCAAATCTGGATCTTTTAGGCCATGGAATTTTTCTGGCAATGGTCTTAAAGATTTTGTAAGAAGTGTAACTTCTTTTGCATGAATAGAAATTTCTTCTGTTCTTGTTTTAAATACAAAACCTGTTAAACCTATAATATCTCCAATATCCATTTCTTTAAATGCCTTATAGCTTTCTTCTCCTAAATCATTTATTGAAACATAACTTTGAATTTTTCCTTCTGAATCTTGAATATGACAAAATGATGCTTTACCCATTATTCTTTTAGCCATTAAACGTCCAGCTATAGTAACATCTTTTCCTTCTAATTCATCATAGTTATCTACAACTTCTTTACTTGTATGTGTTCTATTAAATTTAGTTATTTCAAAAGGATTTTTTCCTTCTTCTTTTAATTTTGATAATTTATCTCTTCTTATTTGTAATAATTGATTTAAATCTACTTCTTGTTCTTGATTGTTATTTTCGTTATTTTCCATTGTACATCTCTCCTTAAATTTCTAAAATATGTATATATTATATATTAAAAAAGCTTAAAAGTAAACTGATTTATTATAATTCTTATAAAAAAGCGAAAGAAGAGAAACAATTATGTTTCTCTTCTTCCCTCAATATTCAGTTGTCATTCCTCTAGAGGTTCTTCTTGCTGTTCAGGCGTATCTGGTAATACTTCTTCCGAAGAATTTTCAACAATTCCTTCAATTTCTTCTATATTTTCAGAATTATCTACTTGTTCCATAGTTGCCAAATCAACTTCTTCCTGAACTACTTCATCAACTACTTCCACCTCGGTTTCTGTTTGCTTAGCATTTGCTGTAACTTTCGCACTAGCAAGCAGTGAATCACCGTTGTGGTCAAGGTATCCTGAAAAGCAGTGATACCCTGGTTTGCAATAGAAGAATCCATAGTCCCAAGTGTTATTAAACCAGACTATGTCTGCAGGAAATACTCTTTTGCCTTCTAGTAATTCTCTAGCAATCTCGTATTCCTCTTCTGTTGCATACCCCCAGGAAGATCCATGTATACACCCAAATTGACCTGATGCATATAAAATTCCTTTTACAGAGTTTTGTGGAAATCTTCCGGTATCATCTTCTTTTCGATTTACCATAGTATTTCCAACCCTCCATTTTTCAAGAACTTCCTGGTTCCCTGCCTCTCCGTGAATACCCCAGGCAAGGAATTTAACGTCTTCTTCGGTATGGTCGGTAGGCTCGACATAGAAAAAAATCGTACCCCTTTCCTCGACGTTTTGTTCAACAGAATTTGCTAAAGTAGTAACATTTTCAGAAACTTTTTCTTCTACAGGTTCTGTTATTGTAACAGATCTATAGATTAACTGTTTCTTTTTGAACTTTCCTACTTCTTCTTTTTCTGCTGATTCAGCAACCTCATTCTCCCAAAATTTCAACATTTCTTCTGGATTTACATTATTAGAAACAGTTACCATTTCTGGTATTTGATAGTTAGGAAAACACTTAACCATCTCCATTTCTTCAAATGTTTTGTTTGAACTTAAACCAGTTTTTAGTTCAAGTTCTTGCAGAAGTGTGTAAGTTGATTCTGAGGACGATACCGATTCATTTCCTTGTGTCACTACATTTGATGTTACTTCATCAGGTACCGTATCTACCGCTTGGCAAATTTTTGTAAAAGGTATAAAAATCGCCAATGCAACAGATAATGAGGCTGCTTTCCGTCGTTGTGCCTCTGAAAGCATTTTTTCCCTCCTTTTTTTCTTTTGTATGTCACTATAAAGCTAGTGACAGTTTGTACATAAGTTACGCTTATTAGTATATCATATATTCAGCTTTACTGTCAAGCCAGTTTCCGGTCATATTGACATTTTTTGTATTATTTTACAATTATTTACAAAAAGAAAAGCAAGGAGAGCAAACCTTGCTTTTCCTTGCCTTACAGTTCAGTAGTACAGAAATACATTCCACCATACTGGTAGAAAACATCTCCGTGAATCAGATTATCCTGAAACACTAGGTTTTCCGGTCCAACAGGACCTTCTTGTAATAGCCTTTCGGCTATTTCCAACACTTTCTGTGGAACTTCAACACCCGAATCAATTATTTTCAGTGTACGCGTCGCGTACTGCTGGCCTTTTTTTCCGTAATTCTGCCACAAAACTTTTTCCAAGTCATTTGGATAATAGTTTTTAGCCTGTACTCGGTTCAAAGCCACTGACATAATTAATTCAACAGCATACTCTACTTTCGGATCGTCTATGTTAGCTAAATATTCTTCAAATTCAGCCACTGCAAGAGCTCCAAGTAGATATTGCTCATACGAAGTATAATCTTTATACCAAGCATTACTGTGGTCAAAATTAACTTCTTTAGGCGCTGCCATTACTGTTCCTACTGCTTTTGGAGCAACACCAGTTACCGTTCCAGTAACTTCATGAACTGCATTATTTACTGGTCCCTGCCATTCTCTTTCCGGCCTTACAACTTCAATGTTTACAGGCTCATTTGCAGGTATCAGTATCACTGGTAATTCCTTATCCCGTTTTACGGCATTTATTATATTTATAAAAACCGCAAACATGATAAGGTATTTGATCAGATTTTTTCTGATTGTAGTTACCAAAATTCGATAACTATTTTTCGATCTAGCTCTCAATCTGATCATTTGATGCTTCCGTACAACTGTCTTTTCCATAATTAGTCCTCCTTTGACTAATCTAATGCACTATAATCTAGTGCATACCAATTGTTACTAGTAGCATTTTTTGCTACTCTTATTATTATACCATATTTTAACATTTTTTTCAAGAAATCACTTGATATAGCAAAAGAGAGCAACCTTAATTGTTGCTCTCTTTGGTAGTAAGATTTACTTGTTCTATTTTGATTGGTAAATCGTAATCATTAGGATATAATGTTGTTGGCGGCTTATTGGTCTCATATATATACTTTATCAGTAAAATGATAGCAATAATCTCTGCCGCTCGAAAGAGGATGTAACAGATAATTTTTACCTCTTCCTCAATGTCATTAATTTCTTCCTGTGTTCTTTTTCTCTTCCGCATCATCATGTCCTCCTCTATTCTCCTATACATAGGAAATGTATTGCTGAACGATTTTTAAAATTATACCACATAAATGAAATAAAATCAAATTCTATGCTACTTTTTTACTATTTCTTAACTCTTTTGCATGCTTTAATGAGATATCTGTAACATCTCCACTTGCTATTCTAGCAATTTCCTTAAGTGTTTCTTGTTCATTAAGTTTTTTAACACTGGTTCTCGTTTTTCCATTTTCTACAGATTTAGAAATATAATAATTATAATCACCTTTAGCTGCAATAGTTGCTTGGTGAGTTATCATAAGTATTTGATAATTTTTAGAAATATTCTTTATCTTCTCTCCAACAACTTTTGATGTTTTTCCACTAATACCTGTATCTATTTCATCAAATATTAAAACTGGAACTTTGTCTATTTCTGCAAGCACTGATTTAATAGCTAACATTATTCTAGACATTTCTCCTCCAGAAGCTATTTTTATAAGTGGTTTTTCTTCTTCTCCAATATTTGTAGAAATTAGAAATTCAACATTGTTTAATCCATTTTTGTTAAACTTATACTCATTGTTATATTCAACACTTGCATTAAATCTTGCATTAGGCATTTCAAGCTCTGATAGTTCTTTATTAATTTTTTCTGACAAATCTTTTGATTTTTTTATTCTTATTTTATTCATTTTATTTGATAGATCAATCATTTTTTCTTCTATCTCTTTTTGTTTCTTTTTTAGTTTACTATTTATTTCATCTAAATTTTCTATTTCATATAATTCTTTTTCAACATCATTTTTATAGTTTAGTATTTCTTCTATTGTATTACCATATTTTCTCTTTAATGAATAAATAATATCTAACCTGTTTTCTATTTCATTTCTTTCATCTTCGTCAAAATACATATCATCATTTAAACTTGAAATATCTCTTGATAGTTCCTGTATATCATAATATATACTTTTTAATCCCGCTAATTTCTCACTATATATTTCATCTATAGTTTCTATTTTTTCTAGTGCTTTAATTGCAATATTTATACTATCTATAGTTTGTTCTGAAAGGCTCTCATCAGCAATTTTCAAGTTTTCTGTAATCTTTTCTGAATTAAGAATCAGTTTTTTTTGTTCTTCTAATTTATCATCTTCACCTAATTTTAATTTTGAAGATTCTATTTCATTTAATTGATATTTCAAAAGATCTACCCTTCTTTGTTTTTCTTTTTCATCTCCATAGTTTTGTTTTAATTCTTCTTTTATTTCATTATATCTTTCAAACAAATTCCTATATTCATTTTTTATATCAATTAATTCATCACCAATAAAACTATCTAAATATGCAATATGAGAAGACTTATCAAGAATAGTTTGGTTATCATTTTGTCCATGAATATCTATAATATTTTTCATAAATTCTTTTAATTCATTAACTGTAACTAAATTTCCATTAATCTTACAAGAATTTCTACCATTAGAATAAATTTCTCTAGAAACTATAATATTTCCATCTATTGCTCTTTCATTTTCAGGAAGAAAAATACTTGCTTCAACACATGAATATTCTTCACCTTTTCTAATCATCTCTTTAGAAAATCTATTTCCACATATTATCCCTAACGAATCTATGATAAGTGTCTTTCCAGCACCAGTTTCTCCTGTTAAAATATTTAATCCACTATTTAAATCTATACTTAAATCATCTATAATTCCTATGTTTTTTATATGTATTGTACTTATCATAATTTTACCTCCAAAACAAATATGTGTTTGTATGTTGTTATTATACAAACACATATTTGTTTTGTCAATACATTTCTGAAATTTTGTTTGTATTTTTTAAGTAAAAAAGGAGTAGTTATTAACCACTCCTTTTTACTCACTTTAAATTTTATTTTTTTCCTTTTCCAGGTACCTTGCTAAAGCATCTTCCCAACTTGCAATCTCAATATCTTCTCCTAAAATTTTCCCCTTTGCAAGCATAGAATTCTTCGGCCTTGCAGCAGCCCTAGGAAGTTCCTCAGATGTTACCGGAATAACCCTGCACTGAATACCAGCCTGTTTGAAAATTTCCTTTGTAAAATCATACCAATTAGTAAATCCAAGATTTGTGGCATGATATGTTCCCATAGGAATCTTCTTTTCGAGTGCCTGGTAGATAATGTCTGCAAGGTCATTAGCATAAGTAGGACTTCCATATTGATCGTATACAACCTTTACTTCATCCTGTTTTTTTCCCAGTTCCATTATTTTTCTCACAAAGTTGTTTCCATCTCCGAAAAGCCATGCAGTTCTAAAGATGTAGTAAGTAGTTATATATCTCTTGATTTCATTCTCTCCATTGTACTTTGTACAACCATACACTGACTGAGGATTTTTATCATCATTTTCCTCATAAATGTCAGTAATAGGCCGTTTTCCATCAAATACATAATCTGTACTAATATGAACCAACTTCGCTTTTACAGAGTTTGCAGCCATAGCCAAATTCCTAGGTCCTATACAATTTACTGCATAAGCCAGTTCCTTCTTAAGTTCTGCACCATCAACATCATTGTATGCTGCACAATTGATAATAGCATCAGGTTCATACTTCTGTACAAATTCCTGAACCCTGTGTAAAATTGTAATGTTGATGTCTCCAACATCTGTACAAATCAGTTCGTCATCTGCAAACCGCTCACGTACTGCTCTACCCAGTTGTCCATCAGCACCTGTAATTAAAACTTTTCTTTTGTTCATTTCTGCCTCCTTAATTTTTTAGAAAACATTAGTTACAAAATTTGCCTAATTATAACACTTTTCTCTTTAAAAATCAACACAGAAAAAAGAGACAATATAAATTGTCTCTTTTTTTATTTTGCATAATCTACAACTCTTGTTTCTCTGATAATGTTTACTTTTATTTGTCCTGGATAATCCATTTCTGCTTCTACTTTCTTTGCTATATCTCTTGCCATTAAAGTCATTTCATTATCATTTACTTTTTCAGGTTTTACTATAATTCTTACTTCACGTCCTGCTTGTATTGCATATGATTTGTCTACACCTTCAAATGAATCAGCAATTTCTTCTAATTGTTGTAATCTCTTAATATATGCTTCTAGAGTCTCTCTTCTTGCCCCTGGGCGAGAAGCTGAAATTGCATCTGCTGCTTGTACTAAAACAGCTTCAATTGTTTGTGGCTCAACATCACCATGGTGTGCATGAACTGCATTTATTACTAGTTCGTTTTCTTTATATTTCCTTAATATATCAACACCAATTTCAACGTGAGTTCCTTCCATATCATGATCTAATGCTTTTCCAATATCATGTAATAAACCAGCTCTTCTTGCAAGTTTAGGATCAAGTCCAAGTTCTTCAGCCATTATTCTTGCAAGTTGTGACACTTCTATAGAGTGATTTAAAACATTTTGTCCATAACTTGTTCTGTATTTTAATTTACCAAGTATTTTTATTATATCAGGATGAAGACCTATAACTCCTGCTTCCATAGCTGCTCTTTCGCCTTCTTCTTTAATTGTAGCTTCTAACTCTTCTTTTGCCTTTTCAACTACTTCTTCTATTTTTGCAGGATGTATCCTTCCATCATCAATTAATTTTTCTAATGCTAGTTTAGCAACTTCTCTACGTAATGGATCAAAACCTGAAATTACAACCGCTTCTGGAGTATCATCTATAATCAAATCAATTCCAGTAAGTGTTTCAAGTGTTTTGATATTTCTACCTTCTCTACCTATTATTCTACCTTTCATTTCATCATTTGGAAGTGAAACAATAGATACTGTTGTTTCTTGAGAATGATCAGCAGCACATTTTTGAATAGCGTATCCAATAATGTTTTTAGCAGTTCTATCTGCTGTTTCCTTTGTTCTTTCTTCAATTTCTTTAAGTAATGCTGCCTTTTCTGCTGTTAAATTCTTTTCTAATTCAGATAGTAATTGCTTTTTAGCATCCTCAACTGATAATCCTGAAATTCTTTGTAATTCTTGCATTTGTTTTTCGTATAATTCATCTAAATCAGCTTTTTGTTTTTCTACTTCTTGTTTGTTAACCTCTAAATCCTTTTCTCTTCCTTCTAATTGTGTCATTTTGTTTTCTAAGTTTTCTTCTTTTTGGATTAAACGTTGTTCTTGTCTTTGTACTTCGCCTCTTCTTTCTCTTATCTCTTGATCTAGCTCTTTTCTATTGTTCATAATTTCTTCTTTTGCTTTAAAAATTTCTTCTTTTTTGATATTTTCTGCTTCTTTATTTGCTAGTTCAATTATTCTTTTAGCTTCATTTTCCGCACTCTTCATTTTTGATTCAGCTATTTTCTTTCTAATCAAAAAACCTACAAATGTGAAAACTACTGCTGAGACAAGAAATATGGCGATATAAATTACGATATTATCCATAATTTAACACCTCTTTCTATTATATTTTCAATGTACATAAATATATATTTTTTTTCATATATCTTTTAACATATGATTATAATAACTAAAATATATTTTATCTCTCTATATTTTATCTTTATTATTGTTAACTGTCAAGATGTTTTAATCAATTGCCAAAATTTTACCAAAATTTTATAATATAAAAAACCATTAGTATTTTATATACTAATGGTTTCCATTTAGCTTTGTTTATATTCTATTTCTTCCATAAAAGGAAACATTTCATATACTCTTTTTTTAGTTAGCATTTGCATAACAGGATGAGGATTTTTATCATGTATACTTACTAATTGTTGTGTATAACAGTTTTCAGCAGATTTAAAAAGTAAATATCTGTTTCGTACATAAGTATAGTACATTTGAAATCCTTCTTCTAATCTTTCATCAAATTCTTCTAAAGTAAATTGTTCTCCCATGTATTATTCCTTTCTTATTGTATCATATTTTCAAAATCATTTTCATTAATAATTGTAACACCTAATTCTTGTGCTTTTGTAAGTTTAGAACCCGCTTCTTCTCCTGCTAAAACATAATCTGTTTTTTTAGATACAGAAGATGAAGTTTTTCCACCAAATTTTTCTATTATATCACTTGCTTCATTTCTCGAATACTTTTCTAAACTTCCTGTTAATACAAAAACTTTGCCTTCAAATCTATTATCTATTCCTTCTTCTATTTTTGCTGTCATATTAACTCCGGCTGCCTTTAATCTCTCTACCATATCTATCGTTTGCTCTTGCCTAAAGAATTCATATATATTATTTGCTGTAATTTCTCCTACATCTGAAACTGTACATAAATCTTCTAAGCTTGCATTCATTAAATTGTCCATTGTTTTATATTTCTTAGCAAGTACTTTGGCAGCTTTTACTCCAACTTGTCTAATTCCTAACGCATTTACAACATTAAATAAATCTTGATTTTTGCTTTTTTCTATTGCATCTATTAAATTTTGTGCAAATTTTTTCCCATTTTTCTTTAATGAAGCAATATCTTCTAATGTAAGTTTATATATATCTGCTATATTTGAAATAAGTCCTTTATCTATTAACTGTTCTACTATTTTATATCCTAAACCATCTATATCCATACATTCTTTAGATACAAAATGTTCAATTCCTCTTATAAGTTGTGCAGGGCATTCAATTCCAGTACATCTAATAGCTGCTTCCCCATCTTCTCTTACAGCTGGTGCACCACATACAGGACATACACTTGGAATAATAGTTTCTTTTTCTTCTCCTGTTCTTTTTTCAGTCACAACTTTTATAACTTCAGGTATAACATCACCTTGTTTTTGTATTACAACTGTATCACCTATTTTCAATCCTTTTTCTTTAATAAAATCTTCATTATGAAGAGTTGTCTTCGAAATAGTTGATCCAGCAACTTTTACTGGTTCTAGTATTGCCATTGGAGTAATAACACCTGTTCTACCAACTTGCCACACGATATCTTTTAGCTTTGTTTCTTTTGCTTCTGGTGGGTATTTGTATGCTATTGCCCAACGTGGTACCTTATATGTTGTACCTAGTTTTTCTCTAAAAGATAAAGAATCTACTTTAATAACCGCTCCATCTATACCAAAACTTAAATTTTCTCTATCTTCTCCTATTTTCTTTATTGCTTCTTCTGCTTCTTTGTAGTTGTTACAATATATTCTTACAGGATTAACATTAAATCCAAGTTTCTCTAAATATTCTAATTGTTCATAATGTGAATTAAAAGTATTACCTTCAAATTTTTGTACATTAAACACATATATATCAAGAGGTCTTTCAGCTGTAACTTTTGGATTAAGTTGTCTTAGTGACCCCGCTGCTGCATTTCTAGCGTTTGCGAATAATGGTTTTCCCATTACCTCCTGTTCCTCATTCATTTTTTCAAATTCTTTTGTTCCAATAAAAACTTCTCCACGAACAGTTATATTTACTTTTTCTGTAAGTACCTTTGGAATAGATTTTATGGTTCTTAGGTTATCTGTAATATCTTCTCCTATTAACCCGTTACCTCTTGTTGCTCCTCTTACAAATACACCATCTTTATATTCAAGTGCTGTTGATAACCCATCTATTTTGGTTTCAACCACGTATTTTAATTCCTCATTTTCTTCTATTGCCTGTTTTTTTATTCTCTCATCAAACTCTTCTAATTCTTCAAATGAAAATACATCTTGCAAGCTTTGAAGTGGAACTTCATGTACTACTTCTTTAAAACCTTCTTTAACATGTCCACCAACTTTTTGTGTAAGTGAATCAGCTGTTATAAGCTCAGGAAACTCTTTTTCTAATGCTTTTAATTTATTCATCATCATATCATACTCATAGTCTGATATTTCAGGCTCATCATCATCATAGTATTTTTTTGCATAATATTCTAATTTATCTCTTAATTCTTTTATTTGTTTTTTTGCTTCTTCAAATTCCATATTGTCCTCCAAAACTATTTTACTTTTCATATTATATACAAAACATTATAAAAAATAAATAGTTTTTATATAAAAATTCACAAGTAAAAGAGCCTACAATTTGTAGGCTCTTTTACTTTACTCGAGAAACTTTCTTTCTTCATTAATGAATGCATCATATAAGCAGCAAGGCCAAAACAATGCAAATACAACAATGCTATAAGGGCTTGTATATTTATCCCTTACATAAGTCCAAAAAGCCCGTCTGTGATTGTACTTTTTGGCCTTCCTACCCATAGCAATGTTTGCTACCATCCATGCTAATATAATTATTAACATTTTTTTCTCCTTTTCTTTTCTGCTATGTCCTTTTAGGACGTTTTCTGTTACATAAAAGTATTATACCATATCCTATATAAAATATCAAATTTTTATTGCTTTATAAGTAAAAACTTGTTATAATCTATAAAATTCTAGTTAAAGTTTGATGTTTTTTATTAAAAATTCAAAAGGAGGATAAATCAATGAGTAGACTTTATGAAATTTCATGCAATGAGGAACAGTGGATAATTAAAGGTGACCGGGATCATGGTTACAAACTTGTAAACAAGAAAACCTACGATGCCTTTAACATAAATGGTGATGTTATTGGTATCGAACAGATACTTGATGACACATTTCTTGTTTACAAACGCATTGAGAGGTATCGTTGGCAGATTTATCGTTTTAAAATTATTGGAACTAAATCCGAATTAGAGTTCAAACAGGATTTTGAGCATTTTTGCTTTCTTAGTGATGATACCATCTTGTTTGACAATCGAATGATATACTCGATTAGCCAAAATGCTGAAGTTGAAGTTCCACATTCTCTTTTACATTTAAACGATATCTCTGTTGAAGAAACATTGGATGGCAAAAAAGTCATGTTCGTAAAGCACAATATTGTATCGACTGAGCTTCCAAACCTGTATGTTTTGGTTATTGTAGATGCAGTAACATTTAAGCCGGTATCTCAGGCCTTCTCTTCTTTAAGAAATAAGCTATTTACACTTACAGATGAATTTACCTTTGATATGCTTGTAAATGAAGATGAACACTACTCATACATTATTAGTAACATCTTTTTTGAAGAGAGCATGCAGATTTACAAGAATGGGAAAGCTACACTATTTAGCCAATGTCCATTAAAGAAGTAATATTAAAAAGCGTTAATATCCAAATTGGGATACTAACGCTTTTTTCATTATGACATTTTTTCTTTTATTTTAACTAATGTGTTTAATGCGTCTATTGGTGTTAATGAATTTAAGTCTATTTTATCTATTTCTTCAGCAAGTTCTGCAAGTTTATAATTTCCCATATCAAGTTGTCCTGCAACTTGCTTTTTATTTTCTATGGTCTTTCCATTCATTATATTTTTTCTTTCAAGAGTTCTTAATATTTCATTTGCTCTTTTTGTTACATCTTTTGGAACTCCTGCTAAACGTGCTACATGTACTCCATAACTTTCATCTGTTCCACCATTTACTATTTTTCTTAGGAAAATGATATCTTCTCCTTTTTCTTTTACAGCAATCGAATAATTCTTTATTCCTTCTAATGTATTTTCTAAGTCAACAAGTTCATGATAATGTGTTGCAAATAATGTTTTGGCTCCACTCTTTTCTTTATCTGCAATATATTCTGCTACAGCCCATGCAATAGAAAGTCCATCATAAGTAGAAGTTCCCCTACCTATTTCATCAAGTATTACTAAACTATTTGATGTTGCATTTTTAAGAATAGTTGCCACTTCCATCATTTCAACCATAAATGTACTTTGTCCCATACTTAAATCATCAGACGCTCCAACTCTTGTAAAGATTTTATCTACTATACCAATTCTAGCAGAACTTGCAGGGACAAATGATCCAACTTGTGCCATTAATGTAATTAAAGCAACTTGTCTCATATATGTAGATTTACCTGCCATGTTTGGTCCTGTTATAATAGCAAGTCTTGATGAGTCTTTATCTAAATATGTATCATTTGGAACAAAGCCTCCTGCAGAAAGCATTTTTTCTATAACAGGATGTCTTCCGTCTTTTATATCAATTACTCCACTATTATCAACTATTGGTTCTACATACCCCATGTCTTCAGCAACCGTTGCGAATGAACATAGAACATCTAAATTTGCAATAACTTCTGCTGTTTTTTGTACTCTTTTTATCTTTTTTTCAATATCTTCTCTTACTTCCGTAAATGCATTGTATTCTAAATTAATTACTCTTTCCTCTGCACCTAAAATTTGATTTTCTAAATTTTTAAGTTCTTCTGTAATATATCTTTCACCAGTTGTTAAAGTTTGTTTTCTTATATATCTATCTGGTACCATTGAAACATTAGATTTTGAAACTTCGATATAATATCCAAACACTTTATTAAATCCAACTTTTAAATTTTTAATTCCTGTTGCCTCTCTCTCTTTTGTTTCTAATTCTACAAGCCAAGTTTTTCCTTGTGTTGTTGCTTTCTTTAATGTATCTATTTCTGCATTATATCCGATTTTAATTAAATTACCTTCTTTTATTGTCATAGGTGGCTCATCAACAATTGCTTCTTCTATTAAATCATGTATATCCTTAAGTTCATCTAAATTATTGTATAAATCTACTAACATTTCAGATTTACAATTAGATAATACTTTCTTTATATCAGGAAGTTGTTTTGCAGAATTCTTTAATGAAACTAAATCTCTACCATTTGCATTTCCATACGATACTTTTCCAACTAATCTTTCAATATCATATACTTTTTTTAGATAGTCTGTGATATCTCCTCTAATCATTATATTGTCTTTAAGTTCTTTTACTGCTTCTAATCTATGATTTATTTCCCATACATCAATTAAGGGATCATTTAACCAACGTCTTAACATTCTTGCCCCCATTGATGTAGATGTTTTATCTAAAACCCAAAGTAAAGTCCCTTTTTTAGATTTATCGCGCATTTTCTCTGTAATTTCTAGATTTCTTCTGGCACTAATATCAAGTGCCATATATTTTGTTATATTGTATATTATTATTTTATTAATATGATCTAATTTAGTCATTTGAGTTTCTGTTAAATAATCTAATAATCCATTTATTGAAGCAATTGCCATATTTTTTTCTTCTAAATTTTCAATATCTTGGTCATGATCATCAACAAATGTGTAATTATTTAATTTAGTTAAATCAGTTGAAAAAGCCTCTTCTTTTACCCTTGAAACATATACTTCAAATCTTTCTTTTATTTTATTTATTTCTTCTAAAGAATCAAACATAAAAGGATTAACAACTATTTCAGCAGGTGTATATCTTGATATTTCATCTAATAGTTTAGGAAAATTATTTGTTTCAATAATTTGTGTTGCTCTGAAATCTCCTGTTGAAATATCACAAACACTTACGCCAAAATTAATTCCTGTTTTATATATAGACATTATATAATTATTTTTCTTTTCATCAAGTAAATTACTTTCAATAACAGTACCAGGTGTAACAACTCTTATTACTCCTCTTTTTACCATTCCTTTTGCAAGTTTTGGATCTTCTAATTGTTCACATATTGCAACTTTATATCCTTTTTCAATTAATCTTGCAATATATGTATCTGCTGCATGAAAAGGAACTCCGCACATAGGAGCTCTTTCTTCTTGTCCACATAGCTTTCCTGTTAAAGTTAATTCTAATTCTTTTGATACTCTTATCGCATCATCAAAAAACATCTCATAAAAGTCACCTAAACGATAAAATAAAATACAATCTTTGTATTCCTCTTTTGTTTTTAGGTATTCTTGCATCATAGGTGAAAACTCATTTTTTTCTGCCATATTTATTACTCCTTATCTTTGTTCTTCATCTTTATACATTTTTTCTTTTTTTATTAATTGTTTTCCTATTGCTTCTAATTTATTCAATACCTGCTTTATATATTTGGGATTATAAGCAATTGCATCACAAAATTGAACTTGTAATAATTTTTTTGTTAATTTTATATTGTTTCTATTTACTTTATTTATATCTATTGTGGTTGAATGATTTTCGATTAGGTAAACTATATCTTTTATTTTGTTTTCTTCATATCCCAATCTTTCTAAAATTTCTTTTGACATTTCAGCTGATTTTTTACTATGTCCTTTAAAATGTCTAACTTTTCCATCATCTTGATAACAATGTGGCTTACCTATATCATGTAGTAAAACAGCTATTCTTACATCTAATTCAGGTTTTGTCATTTCCAAAGCCTTTAAAGTATGACCAAAAACATCATAAATATGCCATTCATTATTTTGATTAAAATTTTCCTCATCTTTTAATTCTGGAATAATTTCAAATATTTCTTCTTTATTTTCTTCTAGTCTCTTTTTAGAAAACACACCAAACGCAGGTATTAAAATACTTTCTAATTTTTCTCTATCAGTAATATAACTTCTTTTTTTCATTTCTTACATCACTCATTTAATAATTTATTTTAATTTTCCTTGTAAATACCACATATGATCTTCTGTTATTTCAACATCTGCCACAGTACCAATCAAAGCTTTATCCCCTTCAAAAACTACTACTTTATTTGAATCAGTTCTACCTGATAACATAGAATCATTATTTTTGCTTGTACCTTCTACTAATAATCTTTGAACTGTTCCAATATATTTTTTATTATTTTCCTCTACTTGAGATTCTACTAATTCTTTTAATCTATCAAATCTTTTATGTTTTATATCTTCTGGTATTTGATCTTCCATTTTATCCCCAGGAGTTCCTACTCTTCTTGAATATATAAACATAAATACCTGTTCAAATCTAACTTTTTTTACTACATCTAAAGTATCTTCAAAATCTTCTTCTGTTTCCCCAGGAAAACCAACTATTATATCTGTTGAAAATGATACTCCAGGTATTGCATTTTTTATTTTGTTTGCCAAATCTATGAATTGTTCTTTTGTATGCACTCTATTCATTCTCTTTAATATTTTTGTGCTTCCTGCTTGAAGTGGAAGATGTATCATCTTGGCTACTTTTTCACAATCTTTTATTGCATCTATTACATCATCTGTAAAATCCTTTGGGTGTGGCGATACAAATCTTATTTTCTCTATTCCTTCAATTTTATTTACAGCTCTTAATAGTGTTGCAAAAGAATTAACTCCTTCATATTCTTCAAAAGGTATATTTCTTTCTCTTTCTACTCTTAAATATGAATTAACATTTTGTCCAAGCAAAGTTATCTCTTTATAACCTTCTTTTGCAAGGCCTCTTATTTCTTCTATAATATCTTTTGGCTGTCTACTTCTTTCTCTTCCTCTAACATATGGTACTATGCAAAATGTACAAAAATTATTACATCCATTCATAATTGTAACAGATGCTTTTATTTTGTCATTTCTAACTATTGGAAGACCTTCTACTATATTTCCATCTATGTCTATAATATCTCTTATTTTTCTGTTTTCTTCTAAGCTTTTATATAAATCCTCTGGTAAATTTTGAAAAGTATGTGTACCAAATAAAATATCCACATATGGATAACTTTGTTTTATTTTATCTACTATGTGCTTTTCTTGCATCATACATCCACCAATTGCAATTAGTGTTCCTTTTTCTTCTTTTTGTTTTTTTACTTCTCCAACTTTACCAAATAATTTTTCTTCTGCATTTTCTCGTACGCAACATGTATTAAATAAAACTATATCTGCATCTTTCATATTATCTGTTCTAGTATAATTCATTTCTTCTAGCATTCCTGCTATTTTTTCTGAATCATTTTCATTAAGTTGACATCCCATTGTCATTATGAAATATCTTAAATTCTTATCTTTATTCAATTTTTTTACTTTTTCTATATATTCTAGTTGTTTTGAAATATCTATTTTTTCCAATTTAATTCTCCTTAAATTCAATTTTGATAAAAGAAATTATATATTATTTTCCTTATTTTTTCAATAGAAAAAGCCGACAATTTGTCGACTTTTATATAACTCACTTTGTTAAATAAAGAAATCCATCAAATCGACTTCTTATTTTTTTGAGTTCTTCTCTTGCCTTGCCTGCTCTTAACATATCCCGTTCGATTCTGTCTATATATTCACTCGCAAGCCATGTCAAAATCTTTCTTTTAAACTTTTTTATTCCTTTTTGTTTCATATCCCAGGCAATAACACTTACCTCACACCACGTTTGAAGTTCTATAGTCTTCATGTTCAAGAACTTCTCATTTGCCTCAATTAAAACATCTACTTCGTCACTATAGTATGCTTTGTGTTCCTTTGCATTTGCAACATCATTTTCAAGCAACCACTTACAATTTTTTATCCCTTTTTCGATTTCTTTTATTACGTTCATACTGCATTTCCTCCTTGAAGTTGATTTTGAAATCTCTATAAATATTTAACTTTCAATATTTTATCATATATTTTCAATTTTGTCTATTTATTGTGTACATCAATTTGATTATATGGCACAGAAATATTTTCTTTTGCCATTCCTTCTAATATTGTTTTTAACGCATTTCTTCTAACTTGTAACTTATTTGTAGGTGAACAATTAATCTCTATTAAGTATTTTATACTAGAATCTGCCAAATCATTTACTCCCAAATATCTACATTCGTTTACATTCTCACTTTTACTAATATTATCAACAATGTTTCCAATACATTTTTCTGCTTTTTCTACTTCTATTTCATATGGCATTGGTATATTTATATAAACTAAATTTGAAATAAGTTGCACTTCTTCTATATTTCTATTTGCAATTGATATAACATGTCCTGTTCTAATATCTTGTATTTTAGTTGTTTTTAATCCTATTACAATTACTTTACCTTCATGTTCTTTATATTTTACAATATCACCAACAGAAAAATAATTATCTGATAATATTGTGCTTCCTCTAATTACATCTTTAAGCCAATCTTGTATTGCAAGTCCAAAAATTGCACCTAAAATTCCAACACCAGCAAGTACAGATGTTACATCTATTCCATTTATTTGTAGAACTATTAAAACTGTAACTGCAAAAAAGGCATATCTAATAATACTTCTTATTAATTTAATATATGTTTTGCTCTTTTTACTTGTAAATAATTTTACTTTTTCTTGTTTCTCACTTTTCTTCAAAATGTATGATATTAATTTATATAAAACCATACTAACAATAATTATAATTGCTGTATTTATAATTTGTTCTTTATTAATATTCTCAAAAAATTTCTTTACTTCTTCCATATTCATCCTCCGTATATACGAAAAAAAGACTGATTTATAAAAATCAGTCACTTTTTTATGCAAGTCCATATTTTTTCTTGAATTTATCAGCTCTACCACCAGTTGTTTCTCTTTTTAAGTTACCTGTCCAATATGGATGACATTTTGAACAAATGTCAACTTTCATATCAGCTTTTGTAGAATTTGTTTTAAATACGTTACCACAAGCACATGTAATTGTTGCTTCTGTATATTCTGGATGTATTCCTTCTCTCATATTGTATTCACCTCTTCCTCTCTTTAATAAACATATCGTTATTTATCTTAACATATTTTCAAAATAATTTCAATAGTTTTTTATTTTTTTATTGACTTATTTCATTATTCATTGTACTTTCGACATACGCTGCTGATGATTGCAGTTCTTGTTCTAATGAACTCTTACTAACTAATTTAATTACAATATTAAATAAACAAGCAATAATCAAAATAAAAAGCAATAATTTTTTCCAAATCTTTGCAATCATCTTATTTCTCCTTATTATTTTTTACTATTATATTATACTATATTTTTGAAATTTGTCAACTACTCATAATATTTATCATTTTGGAAATACTAGAATTAAATAAGTTTTTAAGGAGATTTATATGAAAAAGTTTTTTATTTTTATGTCAATTATTGTTATTATGACCGTATTAATACTATTTTTTATTTTTAAAGATTCAATTCTTTTCAACTCTCCAAATAATAATAATTCAAGTGCAACTAGACTATCTCTAAATACAAATACTATAATTCAAAACATTCCTACTGAAAAAGAAATTTCTGTATTTTCAACTAAAATAAAAGATAACTCTGAAGGAAGACTAACTAATATAAGAATTACTTGTTCTTTAATAAATGATACCATACTTGCTCCAGGCGACATCTTTTCTTTTAATGATACTGTCGGTCAACCAACCTCAGCCCGTGGATATCAAGAAGCTACAATTATTGTCGATGGTGAACATGAAACAGGTATCGGAGGTGGAAATTGCCAAGTAAGTAGTACATTATATAATGCAGTTTATGATCTTCCTTTTATAACGATTATTGAAAGAAATGAGCATGGGCTACCAGTAACATATGTTCCAGAAGGTCAAGATGCAGCTGTTTCGTTTGGCTCACTAGACTTAAAATTCAGAAATGATTCTGATAAAAATTTAAGAATTGAAATGACAACGGATGATGAAGACATTATTGCTAAAATATATCAAAAATAATATTTTATTTTCCTCCATCATATAATTTATTAAATTTAAAATGGAGGTTTTTATATGCGAAAATTTTTATTAATTTGTATATTATCTTTGACTGTTCTTTTTGCAAATCCACCTTTTATTCACTGTAATAATATTTATTGGACTAAAGAACCTGAGAAATCTATTGCTACTTCTTCTAATATTACAAATCAAATTTCCTTAGAGTCTGAAAGTGCGATTTTAATTGAACAGAATTCAGGTAAAGTTTTATATGAAAAAAATTCCCATTCTATTCTTCCCCCCGCATCTGTAACAAAAGTAATGAGCATTTTATTAATTATGGAAGCATTAGATAGTAATAAAATACATCTAGAAGATAAAGTTCCTTGTTCTCAAAATGCTGCAAATATGGGTGGTTCTCAAATCTGGCTTGATACACGTGAAGAGCTAACAGTTAATGAAATGCTTAAAGCAATTTGTGTTGCATCTGCCAATGATGCAACCGTTGCTATGGCGGAATTTTTATCAGGTTCTGAAGAAGCCTTTGTCCAAAAAATGAATGAAAAAGCAAAAGAACTTGGCATGAATGATACTACTTTTAGAAATTGCCATGGTTTAGATACTGAAGGTCATGTAACTTCAAGTTATGATATTGCTTTAATGTCTAGAGAACTTCTAAAAAATCATCCTAATATTACAAATTATACTACCATTTATATGGATACTTTAAGAGATGGTAAGTCGGAACTTGTTAATACTAATAAACTTATTAGAAATTATAAAGGTGCAACAGGTCTTAAAACAGGTTCTACTTCACTTGCACTATATAATTTATCTGCAAGTGCAACAAGAGATAACCTATCTTTGATTGCTGTTATTATGAGAGCACCTACAACCGCTTTAAGATTTTCAGAAGCACAAAAATTACTAGATTATGGTTTTAGTAATTATTCATATATATCTTTAGCTAAAAAAAATGATTTTATAACTAAAATAAATGTTACAAAAGGAGTTGATAATTCTGTTGATTTAATTTTTGAAGATAATTCAGGTGCACTACTTTCAAAAGGTCAACAAAATAATATTGAACAATCTTTATCAATTCCTGAAAATATCGAAGCACCTATATTAAAAGGTCAAAAGATTGGAGAAATAAAATATATATTTGGTAATGAAACTATTGGTTCAACAAATATAGTAGCATCATCAGATGTAAAAAAATTAGACCTTAGTAATATGACGGAAAAATTATTTTTTTCTTGGTTTTCTTTACTAAGACAAAATAACCCCTAGATATTCCTAGAGGTTATTAATTATTTTTTGCTTTTTACTATAATAGTTAATACACTGCCTATTATCAAGCCAAATATAAAAGAAATTGTAATTGATATTACTATTATAATATTGGAATTATGTTCTTCATTATTTAAATCAACATTATTATTCTCTATGATTTCATTTGATTTTTCTTCTTTTTCTGTTGTATTTTCTACATTATTTTCTATATTATTTTCTTTTTTTATTTTTACTACTACTTCTTCTGGATAACTTTTAAGTTTACTGGTAAGCCATTTTCCACATTGAGAAAGTTCTTCTTCCGTCCAATCTGTTATTTTACCTGTATTACCTAGAATTGCAGAGCTTTCATTTTTATTTGATAGATTCCAACACATCCAGCTAATATTGTTATCATCTAAAAATTGTATCCATACATTTGCCTCTTGTTCATCTATATTACCATTACCTGATGCATCACATATTCCATATTCAGTAACAAATATAGGTAATCCTGAATTTAATGCTTTTTGCGCTTTTTGTCTCAAATAATCCTTATGTGTTGCTGCATAAAAATGTAATGAATACATTATATTTTCATAACCTTGAATTGGGTTTTGTGCAACAATATCAACATCTTGCGACCATGTTGGCGTTCCAACAACTATTATTGCATTTTTATCTATGTTTCGAATTTCTTTTATAACTTCAAGTGCATATGGTTTTATATCTCTTTCCCATTGTACATCTCCATTTGGTTCATTACAAATTTCATAAATAATGTTTTCATCATTTTTATATGAGTTTGCCATTTCTCTAAAAAACTCTATTGCCGAATCTTTATATATATTTGGATTTCCATCACTTAGAATATGCCAATCTATAATCACATACAATCCTGCATCCTTAGCAAATTTTACTCCCTGTTTTACTTTTTCATGAATAGATTTATCATAACCTGCACTAGGATCAGAATACATTGCAAGTCTTACAGCATTAATCTTCCATTCATCTCTCATATAATTAAATGCTTCTTGATTAATATATTGAGGAAACCATGCTATTCCATGTGTGCTTATACCTCTTAATTGAAATTTATCTCCATTTTTATCAATAATATTTGTACCACTTAATTTAAGTCTTCCATGTTTTTGTACTGGTGTTGAAATATTTTTACTATCTTGTGTATTAGCATTTGCCACATTTCCAAAATTTACTAAACAACACAATATTAATAAAATTATTAGAAATATGCTTAATATTTTTTTATTGTTTTTTGTCATATCTTACTCCTTAACTCATAATTTATTTTAATATATTTTAACATTATAATTTTTTTTGTCAATTTATAATTTTTCTTTGACTTTTTTTTATTTTAGTGGTATAGTCTATAAGGTTGTTTTTTTATACTATACATTAAATTATTTGTATTAATTTAAGGAGGATTCTATTATGCAGCACCAACGGATTTTAGACATTTTACTCAAAACAGAAGATGAGCAAGTATATGTTGCTCAAAGTACTACCCAATCGAAGCTTTTGGATGTACTTGCTAATTCTGACAGTATTAGAGTCAAAATGACAGTACTTGCTAATTCCAATGTGTCAGACAGTACTCTTTCCAGATTAATTGGAGATGAAAACAAAGAAGTCTGGCAAAGAACACAGGAAATAATGGATTCAAGAAAAAAACTTGCGTGAAATCACGCAAGTTTTATTTTATTGCTATCATTAATTCGTTTTGTTCAACTACTTTATTTTCATTGTTTATTTCATAATTATCACCAGTAAAATATACTTTATATCCTTTATTTTCAAAATAATCTTTATTTATGTCAAGAAATTCTTCTATATCTTCTTCTGATAAATTATTTTTTACTCTTAGTTCATAAAAAGTATATCTAATGAAATCACTATTTTCCTCAACTTTTTTATCAATATATTCAGTTACAAATTGCATTGTCATTTTACCACATCCTTTTTAATGAGATGATTATAACATATTATTTTTATTTTGTCTTTATTTTTATTAAAAAAAATCAATTTGTTATTAAAAAATAAAGATGGTAAATAACCATCTTTATTTTATTTTTCCTATTTCATCATCGAAAATTTCTATATTCTTTTCTTTATTATTCTTCTTTTCTTTTTTTGTATCTAATTCGTTTTTTACCTCAGTATTAGATTCATTATTTTGACTTACTTTACTCATCTTTTCCTCTAATACATTTCCAATTTTATCTACTAAATCAGGCACATAATCTAAAAGTTTATCAATTGGAGAATCATTATCAACATGTAATAATTTCACACTTTCTCCTTGTACTACTAAAAAAGCTATTGGCGATATACTTACTCCTGCTCCACTTCCTCCACCGAAAGGTAATTTGTATTGTACTTGTTCATCATTATTTCTTCTTGTATATTCATTTAATGCTTCTACTGTAAATTCACTTCCTCCTGCCGCAAAACCAAAACCAACTTTTGAAACAGGAATAATTAATGTTCCACTATCTGTTTCTATTGTTTCTCCTATAATTGTATTAACATCAACCATATCCCTTATGCTATTCATGGCAGTAAGCATCAAACCTTCTATTGGATGTTCTCTCATTTTTCATACTTCCTTTCTTTATCAATTTTAATATTACATAAATAATATGTACTACTTTTATACTAATTATACTATTTAGATAAATATCTAAAATATTTTGACCATATACTGGTTTTATACTATAATTAATTTTTTTGTTACTTGATGAAAAAAAAGGTAAAAATATGCTTAATAATCCGTTTGATATTGCTACTAAATATGAAGTAATACAAGCATCTTCATATCCAAAATTAATATTTAATTTAAGCATTTCAATTCTAGGTTTTATATTAAAAAGAATTTTTATATTTTCTTTATCTATTTTTATTTTTTTATTTTGGTTTTTCAATTTGTTTATATTTTTACTTTTTAATAATTTCATTGTTTTCTTCATATTTATTTTTTTTGAGAAAATTTTTATCTTATTGATAAAATAAACCTGTATATATAGCTTATAATCTTCATTTATTTTTAAGTTTTGAACTACTAAATCACATACCTTTATTCTAATACTTGATAGTAAAATAATTAAGACAAAGCATAATATTATTCCTAGCAAAATAAAAACTAATATCATTATAACCTCCTATTACTTTAGGTTATTTAATATTAGTTTTTCCATTTTTTTCTTATTTATACTTTGTTATTTCTTTTTGCTTTTTCTACTATTATATCTCCAAACACTTCTTTTTGAGTAGTTACAACTTTACTTCTTCTTGATAATTCAAGCAATCCTGTAAATGCAGTTACTACTTCTTGTTTATTATTAGCAGATACTTTATATAGTTTGTTAAAGACAAATCTTGGTTTTTTTAGTAATTCCCTAAATATTTCTTTAACTTTGCTTCCAACTGAATATGTATCTGTAATAGCTATCTTTTCAATATTTTTTGCATTTTGATTTATTCTTGATTTATTTGTATTAATGATTTTTGAATATAATTCAACAATTGTTTCTTTTTTATATTCTATTTCTAATTTTTGTTTTGGAAGTTCTATTTTTTCTTGTAATCTAAAACATCTATTTTTGTTTATATCATATAATTCTTTTAATTTTATTGATCCTTCTTTATATTGTTTATATTCAATAATTCTTTGTAAAAGTTCTTCTTCTGTCAGTTCTTTCTCATCTTCTACTTCTGTTGGTAATAAACTCTTTGATTTTAAGTATAATAGTGTTGATGCCATAACTAAAAATTCACT
The DNA here is from genome assembly GCA_017934475.1 of Clostridia bacterium. GTDB lineage: Bacteria > Bacillota > Clostridia > TANB77 > CAG-508 > UMGS1663. The sequence continues at coordinate 220,465 of JAGBJN010000001.1, forward strand.
TGTAATTTCTAGATTCATCTTTTCCATTTGATTTATATATGATATATATTGATCTGTTATTTCACTAATCTTTATATCATATATATCCATTTTGTTTTTATCAATTAGATGGCATAATAAATCAAGTGGACCTTCAAAATTTTCTATTTTTATTGCATATTTATTTGTTTCTAATGTAAGCACATTTGGCATTTTATTTTCCTTCCTTTTTATTCTTCAATTTTTCTAATTGCTTCTTTTATTGAATCTTCACTATATCCTTTTTTTATAAGATACTGTTTAATTTCCATTTCATCCATATTAACAGATTTCTTTAGAGCTATGTTATCTGCTGATTGTTGTTCATATTCTTCTAATTCTTCTCTATTTTCTGCAATATAATCTTCAATTAAATTATTTGATATTCCTTTTGTTCCAAGTTTATATTTTATTTCTTTTACAGATAAATTTTTTAGTGCCATAAATTCGTTAACTGCTCTTTTTACATAGTTTTCATCACTAATATATCCATTTTCCTTTAATTCTTCAATAATATCTTCAAGCATATTCTCATCTACTTGATTTTTAAATTTCAATTTTATCTCTTGAATTGTTCTTTTATTATACATTACATATTTTAATACTTTTGTTTTTTCTTTATCAAATTCCTCTACAGTATACATAGAATCTTTTTTATCCTTCTTCCGTTTTTCCATATTTTATCTCAAAAAAGTAAAAATAGCAAGTGTTTTACTTGCTATTTTACTTTATTTACCTTATTTATTTACAACATTTCCATTTATATCAAGTATTAGATAACTATTTGCTCCTGTTCCCATATCTCCTTCTTCATTATATGGTATAACAGTTACAGCATTTTTTACATTTTCTAATTTCTCACATTTAATTTCTTTGCCATTTACTGTACTTACTATATCTACTGTTCCATCTTTCTTTATAAAGATTATATCATAAAATCCTCCGTTTCCTCTAAGTGCAACATAAAGGCTTAATACATTTTCATCTACTTTATATTCATTTCCATATTTACTATATAAATCACTATCATGTTTTAATCTTATATATGCATTATCATTTCCATCTATATATGCGCCATAATATCCAAATCTTGCTCCTTCATCTTCACTTGGTAAGAATACTTCTCTTTGAATTATAAATTCATATCCATCTTGTTGTCCTAAACTTTTTATTGCTTTTTCCGCATTAGTTGCAAATGTTGTATAATCATTTGTTGTATTGTTTTCTACATTATTTGTTTTATTTTCTACTATATTTTTATTTTGATTTATAGTATTAATTTCTTTGTTTAATTCTACTAATTTAGTATTTGATTCATTTAATTTATATAATGCAACTCCTACTGCCACAAAAGCTAATAATATTAATATTATTAAAATAATTGTTGATAATTTTATTTTTTTCTTTTCTTCCATTTTCCTTCTCCTTTGTTAATTAAATAAATTAGTTTTCGCTAATAAATTTTTCTACCATACCTTCTTCATATTCAGGATCACTCTTTATTTGTGATATAATATAATCTTTTTCTTGCTTTACATATTGTTTAAAAGTTTCTAATACAGTTATTTCAGGATTTACAAAATCTATAATACCATTTTCATTTATTTTATATGTATATCTTGCTTCTACAACTGTATCTTTAGGTATTGTCTTTAATGATTTTGCAGTAATTCCATCCATTGCATTTCCATGTGATACAATAGCTCCTCCATGTGACTTTCTAGTTGCTGTTACAACCAATTTATCAGCATATCTTTGAATTTCTGTTTGAACTAAACCTTTATCATTTTCATCTAAATCATATATCATTTTAACAACCATACCATCTTTTCCTATAACATAAGTCATATCACTTCTAATATCTGTTACTCCTTGAAATGAATATAATAGATACCCATTCCATAATGTAACATCAATATTAAAGTCAGATAGTAAATTATCCATTGTTATTAAATTGTCATTTACATATACTCCATAATAAACATCTGGATATTTACCTTCTGGTTTTGTAGCATTTTCCTTTACTTTAAAAGTAATTGTATAATCATCATCTATCTTATAATCTCTTGTTTCATTATCTTTTAAATCCGTAATATTAAATGAATAGGTTGATTCATAAGGCTTTTCAACATCACTTACATTTAAATTAGTATCTTTTTTATATTTTTCACTTTCTAATTCTTTTCTTAATACATTTACTTGAACTATTTTTGTTCCTGCCAAAAATGCAGCAGCAATAAGAAGTACACTTAATGCTATTGTTGTTATTTTTATACTTATTCCCTTTTTCTTTTCCATATTTTTTCTCCTTTGTTTGTTTTTCTAAAAATATTCTATACCAACTTTGATTTTAATTCAACATTTTTTAAAAAAATAAGAGGTTATTATTAACCTCTTATTTTCTATTCTTCTTCATCTTCTTCTGTTTCTTCGTCTCCAAGGCTTTTTTCAAATGCTTCATCAAAATTTGCTCTTATTTTTTCTTCAACTTCTTTGGCTATTTCAGGATTTTCTTCTAAATATTTCTTTACATTTTCTCTACCTTGTCCAATTCTATCTCCATTGTAGCTAAACCAAGATCCACTTTTTTCTATAATATCTAAGTTAACAGCAATATCTAATATGTTTCCTTCTTTAGAAATACCTTTTCCATATATGATATCAAATTCTGCCTCTCTAAATGGTGGTGCAACTTTATTTTTAACTACTTTTACTCTTGTTCTATTTCCTACAACTTCACCATCTTGTTTTATACTTTCAACTCTTCTAATATCCATACGAACTGATGCATAGTATTTTAAAGCTCTTCCTCCAGCAGTAGTTTCAGGGTTACCAAACATAACTCCTACTTTTTCTCTTAATTGATTTATAAATACTATAACGCATTTTGATTTATTGATTGCTCCAGCTAATTTTCTTAACGCTTGTGACATTAATCTTGCTTGAAGACCAACATGGGCATCTCCCATATCTCCATCTATTTCTGCTTTTGGAACTAGTGCAGCAACCGAGTCAATAACAATAACATCTAAAGCATTACTTCTAACTAGTGCTTCTGCTATTTCTAATGCTTGTTCACCTGTATCTGGTTGAGATACTATTAAATTATCTATATCTACTCCTAAATGTTTCGCATATACTGGATCTAATGCATGTTCTGCATCTATAAAAGCAGCCTCTCCGCCTAATTTTTGTGCTTCTGCTATCATATGAAGTGCTATAGTAGTTTTACCTGATGATTCAGGACCATATACTTCTATAATTCTTCCTCTTGGCACACCACCTATACCTAAAGCTATATCCAAACTTAGTGCTCCAGTTGGTATTGCTTCAACATTCATAGCTTGGAAATCTCCTAATTTCATAACTGAACCTTTTCCAAATTGTTTTTCTATTTGTCCAAGTGCAGCTTCTAAAGCTTTCATTTTTTCTGAATTTTGTTCTTTCATTTTTGTTCCTCCTATTTTTCGAACTCTTGTTTGTATATTTATTATATACTAACTTATTTTTTTGTCAAGCATTTTTTTTAATTTTTTTAAATTCTATTCCAGTCCTCTAAATTATAATAACTGAAATAGTTATTTCCATTCACTTCTCCTGAAAGAGCTCTATTTTTAACAATGTAAACTTTATTTCTATATAATCCAATAAATGGTTGTTCATCAAAAAATATTTCTTGTATCTTTTTATATTTTTCTTTTAATAAATTTTCATCACTTATATTTTTGGATTCATTTATTAATTTACTTATTTCTTCATTATTATAATTTTGTAGATTATCTCCTGTTAGAAAACTAGAAATATCTGGACTAAACGAATTATATACTCCTGCTAATATCATTTCATAGTTTTTATTTTCTAACGTATTTTGAAATTGTCTGTCACTTACTTTTTTTATACTAATTTTAATTCCTAGTCTTGCCAATTGTTCTTTTATATTTTCTGCTACTGCAATTCTCTCTCCATCATTTGCTTCAACTGTAAGCGTAAAGTTTAATCTTTTTGTTCTGTAATTTTCTGTTTTTTGCCATGAATTATATTTATATTCCCAACCAGCATCTTGAAGTATATTTTTTGCTTCTTCTTCACTATATTGCAATTTTATAATGTTAGGATCATATAAATAATTTCCATAATCTAAAGGAAAATCATTTTGAATTTTTGTATCTCCAAAAATACTTGATACTATATTAGCTTTATCAATGCAACAATTAATTGCCTTTCTTACTGCTTTATCACTAAGAATATCATCTTCACAATTAAATGCTAAATAGTCAAACTCTCTGCCTTTATATGCATTTTTTACATAGCCGATTGTTCCAATGTACTGTTCCAAATTACTGTTTGAACTTGTAAATATATCTGTATTTCCCATTTTAAAATTATTGTATAATTCTCCTATTTCAGAGTATAATTTTATTTGTATAGTTTCTATCTTCGGGTTTTTATTTTTAATATTCCACCAATTTTCGTTCTTCTTTAATGTTATAATTGAATCTACTATTGAATCTATCTTATACATTCCTGTTCCAATTGGTATTTTCGTAGATGAATTAAAGTCTTCACCAACATAATAATTACTTGGTAGTATTGGAAATGTTAGATTATATTCAAAGAAAGGAACTTCTTCAGTTAAAGTAATTTTTATTGTTTCAGAATCCAATATTTCAACATTACTTATTTTTTCTACATTATATGAATAAATAGAATTTCCTTCTTTTAATCTTTCTATTGTAAAATTAATATCTTTTGCTATCAATGATGAATCATTATGCCATTTTTTATCATTATCTATTTTTATTATATATGTTGTATCGCTTGTTTTAGAGCATTCTGTTGCAAGACATTTTTGAAGTTTATAATCTTTGTCTATTGTCATTAATGGTTCAAAAATTATTTTATCTATATTTAATACCTCTTTATTATTTGAAAGTAAAGGATTTAATGTGTCAAAATTAGAAATTCCAAGTCTTAAATCTTTTACTTCCTTTACTTCTTCTGAAGATTCTATTTCATTTATATTTTCGTTTGAATCTTTTCTAAAATAAATCATATATATTGCAAAAATTACAATTACAACAGCAAATATAATAAAGATATACTTGAAAATGTTATTTTTCATATTACTCCTCTATATTTTTTTATTTATAATATAATATAACTTTGATTTTTTCAAGATAAAAATAGATTTGTTTAAAACTAAATTTTTGATTATAAATTAAACTTGATTCTTAATAAGCATTAAATTTTATAATTAGGATTCTATAAGGAGCACCTTTTGCTCCTTATAGAACTTTCTCCTTTATTTAATTATTTTCTTGATTCAACAATAATTCTAATACCAGTTCTATCTTCCCCTTCTACTTCAACTTCTGCAAATGCTGGTATACAAACTAAGTCAACTCCTGCTGGAGCTACAAACCCTCTAGCTATAGCTACTGCCTTTACTGCTTGATTAAGTGCTCCTGCTCCAATTGCTTGCATTTCTGCTTTGTTTTCTTCTTTCACCAATCCTGCAATAGCACCTGCTATTGAATTTGGATTTGATTTTGATGAGATTTTTAAAATTTCCATTTTTTGCCTCCTATAATTTTATTTTGTATTCGAATTACAGGTATATTTATATATCATTTTTTTATAAATGTCTATATGTTTTTGGAAATTTTTGGAAGAAATTTTTGCTATTTTTATTTATATTTCAACATTTATTGTATTTTTACTCTTTCAATTGATATTGTTCGACAATCATCGTCATTTATTTCAAATATGCAACCTTCTAACTTACATGCTCCTTCTGCTAACTTATATCTTTCAGGAAGTGATGTAAGAAATCTTTTTACTGCTGCATCTACATTCATTCCTATTACAGAATGTATAGGTCCTGTCATTCCTATATCTGAAATATATCCTGTTCCCTTTTCAGTTATTTCTTCATCTGCTGTTTGAACATGAGTATGTGTTCCAAATATAACTGTAACTTTTCCATCTAAAAAGTGCTTCATAGCTATTTTTTCTGCAGTTGCTTCTGCATGCATATCTACGACTATAATATCAGCTTCATCTTTTATTTCATTTACAATATCTTCTGCAACTAGAAATGGATTTTCAGATTGAACCCCCATATCTGTTCTACCTATTAAATTGATTACACATATCTTTTTATCATTACATGTATAAATATGGAAACCTTTTCCTACTACTCCTCTTGAATAGTTTGCTGGCCTATTAATTTTATCATCATCTATAAAACTAAATATATCTTTCTTTCCCCATGTATGATTTCCCATTGTTATTGCATTTACATTAAGGATTTTTAAATCTTTATAAATCGAATTTGTTATTCCCATTCCTCCTGCTGAATTTTCAGCATTAACAATAACAAAATCTATATTTTTTTCTTTTCTTAATTTAGGTAATTCTTTTTTTAATTTTTCTACTCCATTTTCTCCTACTAAATCTCCTACTGCAAGTATTCTCATTATTATCGCCTTCTTTCTTTTAATATTTTACTATATTTTTTTTATTTTATCAATAATTATTCTGCATATGTTTTGTATTAGATGCATAAAATATTTACAAGGAGGATTTTATGAGAAAAGAAAGAGCTATGGAAATTTTTAATAGTAATAAAATATTTGATGTTTATTTTGAAAGTGAACCTGTATGGATTCAAGAAATAAATAATAATTTTGCAATAGTTGGTTTTATGCAAAATAATATAGAAAAAAATGTAACTATAAATAATTTATACGAAAAATAAATTTGACTATTTTAATAAAAGTGTGTATAATTATATTTATGTAACTCGTTGTTTAAACACACAAAAAGGAGAACTCGACAAATGTACTACAAGGGAAGACGAAGAACAGAGCAGCAAAAAAGAAATCGTTCTGTGCAGGTTTGTGAATATCTTGCTGAAGACGAAAAACACACAATGAAAGATGTCAAAGAAGAATTTGGCATCTCAAAAGAAACTGTAAGGAGGGATTTAGAGTATCTTCGAAAATTAATTCAAGATGGAAAATTTAGTAATAATCCACCTTTCGAGAAAAAAATTAAAGAATCTTATGTCAAAGCTAAAAACAGATTAAAAGCCAACTCTGACATTGCATATTTTCATAGGCAAATGTTAATCAAAGCTAAATTAAGGCATGATCTGTTAAACAAAAGCTGAATTAAAAAAGGGCCTTCAACTGAAGGTCCCTTTTCTTCTTTATTGTTTATTTTTCATTTCATTTAATTTTTTTTATTTCACAACTATTATATTATAGCCTATAAATAATCCACTTTCTAATACGCCATCTATTCTTGCTATTTTCTCTTCATAATCAGCTTCTATTCTATCAAACCAAGCATGTATAATTATTTTTCCATTATCTGTTATAAGTGGCTCATCAGAAATATTAGATTTTCTTATTTCACATTTAATAGCACCAATTTTCTTTAATTCATCCATAACATTTTCTGATTTTTCTCTATCACATTCTACTGGAACTGGATGTTTTTCTCCTAATCTATCTACAAATTTTGTACTATCTACTAAAATGTAGTTTTCTTCAGATGCTTTTATATTAAGTTTTTCTTTATATAAAGCTGCTCCCATTCCTTTTATTAGCCAATTATGTTCATCAACTTCATCTGCTCCGTCAAAGCACCAATCCGGTGTATTATTTTCTAATGTTGTAGTTTCTATTCCTAAATCATCACATAATTTTTTTATTATATTAGATGTTGGAATTGCTTTTATATGTAAATTTTCTTCTTTAACTCTTTTTCCTATTTCTTCTATTGTTAAATATGATGTAGTTCCAGATCCAAATCCAATCACTTCATTATCTTTTACTCTTAATGCTATTCTTTTTGCTAATCTTTCTTTTTCTTCTTTATTGGTTATATTATTTTTCCAATCAAATTCTTCCATAGAAAACTGTTCCTCTCTATATCATATTTATTAACTACGTTTTGCAATATAATTGTTTTTCTTTCCTCTCTTAATAACAAGATATGTATCTCCAATAAACATAGAATCATCTATTACTTTATCCAAATCTGTTACTTTTTCTCCATTTACAGAAATTGCACCATTTGAAACAAATTCTCTTGCTTCTCTTTTACTTGATGCTGCGCCAACATTAACTAATAAATCTAAAATATTAGTATTTGTTTCTACTTCTTTTATATCTTCTGATCCAAATAAATCTTCTATATCTTCTTTAGATAAATCTTGGAATTTATTTTGGAATAAATGATCTGCTAAATTAACAGCTCTCTCGTATTCTTCTTTTCCATGTAAAAATGTTATTATTTCTCTTGCTAATGCTTTATGAGCTTCACGAAATTCTGGATGTTCATTATTTTTCTTTTCTAATTCTTCGATTTCTTCTTTAGATAAGAAAGTATATATTTTTAAGTAATCTATTACCATTGAATCTTCAACATTTACAAAGAATTGGTATAATTTGTAACTTGATGTTTTATCTTTATCTAGCCATAATGCATTTCCTTCTGATTTTCCAAATTTCTTTCCTTGAGAATCTGTAACAAGCGGCATAGTAAATGCATATACTTCATCACCTGTAGATTTTCTAATTAAATCTATACCTGCTGTAATATTTCCCCATTGGTCAGATCCTGCACATTGTAAGTCTACACCCTTATGTTCATGTAAATATTTAAAATCAAGTGCCTGTAATATCATATATGAAAATTCTGTATATGTAATACCTGTTTCTAATCTTCTTCTGATTATATCTTTATCAAGCATATAATTTATATTAAAATATTTACCATAATCTCTTAGAAAATCTATTACATTTATATCTTTATACCAGTCATTATTATTTACAACTTCAAATCCAAATATTTTTTCAACTTGCGCTTTTAAACTTTCAAAATTTCTTTGTACTTCTTCTTTTGAAATCATTGCTCTTTCAGTTGTTGGTCTTGGATCACCAATCATTCCTGTTCCACCACCTACTAAAAGTATTGGTGTATGTCCTGCTTCTTTTAATCTTTTTGAAATTAAAAAACTTGATAAATGTCCAACATGCAAGCTATCTGCTGTTGGATCTGTTCCAATATAGAATGTTAATCCACCTTTATTTAATTTTTCTTCTAACTCTGGACTAGAAATATCTTTTATTAGTCCTCTCCATTTTAAATCTTCAACTAATGTCATTTTTTTAATCCTCCTTTAAAACAAAAAAGCCAAATCATCCTATACAAAAGGACGATTTGACTCGTGGTACCACCTTTATTTACTTATTATCAAAAATAAGCCTCATTTAAGCTGTTCGTAGCTTACACGTAATTACTATAAGAATTGTACTTCATATTTATATATACTGATAATTTACACCAACCATTATCTCTCTTTTTGTAACTATATAAATACTACTTTGTTTCTTTTTAAAACATAATTATTTAACTTGCATCTATTATACTATATAAGCATAATTTAAACAATACTTTCATGATATATTCTTTAAATTTCGTAAATTTTTATTTTTTATTTATATCTTGCATATTTTGATTATTTTGTGATATAATTTTATTAGAAGTGGAAGAAATTGTACGAGATTTCGTTTTGGACGTTAAGCTAGGTTATTATTAATTAGCTACCCTCGTAGGTTTCTTCCACATTGTTTTTATTTTTAATGTTTTACTTTTTTCAGGTATAACTTCAACTAAATATGTTATTCCATCATCATAATTCTTTATATATCTTATTGTTTTTTCACTTTTATTATCATTACCATTTTCTATATTGTCATAAAAATTTATTATTTCAGGTATTTTAGAGATATCATTTTCAGTTATTGCTATTTGATTTTTTTTACTTTCTTTTTTTGGATCTCCGTGTTCATTAAGCATATGCCTAATATCATTATCTGAAAGTACATGTATTCTATTTGATACATCTATATCTACTAATGACTTTATTTTTATTACAACCTTCTCAGATACTTTTCCTAAATAAATTTTTCCCTTTGATTGATTATCTAAAGTTGCTTTTTCAATTTCTTTATTTAATTTATTTTGCAATATTGAGAAAAAACTAAATTGATTTTCCATAAGAACTATCTCCTTAATAATAGATTAATTCTTACTACATTTACTATTACATTTAATACTATAAGTTTTATTGTTTGTGAACTTATGTTTGTATTTTAACAATTTTTCCAATTTATGTCAATATTAAATTTTATATTTTAACACTTTTACATAAAAAAGCGACAAATTGTCGCTTTTTATGCACTTTGTTCATTTTTATTTGTTGTTTTTCTTTGTTTTTTTATTGGAGTTTTAGTTACAACTTTATTTTCATTTATAATTAGTTTTGGTTCTTTTCCTTCAAGTACAGTTTCTCTAGTTACAATGCATTTTTCAATATTTGGATTTGACGGAATATCAAACATGATATCTCTCATTATTTCCTCTATTATTGAACGTAATCCTCTTGCACCTGTCTTTCTTTCTATTGCTTTATCTACTATTGCTTCTAATGCTTCATGTTCAAATTCAAGTTCAACATTATCTAATTCTAATAATTTCTTATATTGTTTTGCAAGTGCATTCTTAGGTTTTGTAACAATATCAATTAAAGCTTCCCTATCTAATTCTCTAAGTGTTGCAACTATTGGAAGTCTACCAACAAATTCAGGTATTAAACCAAATTTTAATAAATCTTGTGGAAGTAGTTGCTCATAAATTTTGTATTTATCAATTTCTTTAACACTTTGTACATTTGCTCCAAATCCAATTGCTTTTTTTCCAGTACGTTCATTTATTATTTTATCTAATCCTTCAAAAGCACCTCCACAAATAAATAGTATATTTTGTGTATTTATTTGTAAAAGTTCTTGATGAGGATGTTTTCTACCACCTTGTGGTGGAACAGATGCTATTGTTCCTTCAACAATTTTTAATAATGCTTGTTGAACTCCTTCACCACTGACATCTCTTGTAATTGATGGATTTTCAGATTTTCTTGTTATTTTATCTATCTCATCAATATATATAATTCCTTTTTCTGCTTTTTCTATATCATAATCTGCATTTTGAATTAATTTTAATAAAATATTTTCAACATCTTCTCCAACATATCCTGCTTCTGTAAGTGTTGTTGCATCAGCTATTGCAAATGGAACTTCTAATATTTTAGCAAGCGTTTGTGCAAGAAGTGTTTTTCCTGAACCTGTTGGTCCTAAAAGTAACACATTACTTTTTTGAATTTCTACATCATCATTTCCTTTTTGTGGATTATATATACGTTTATAATGATTATATACAGCAACTGCTAATGTTTTTTTAGCATTGTCTTGCCCTATTACATAACTATCTAATACTTTTTTTATTTCCTCTGGACTAGGTAATTTTTCATTATCTGAAGTTAATGTATAATTAAATTCTGCATCATCAAAATCTTCCCCATCTAATATGTTATTACATACTTTTATACATTCATCACAGATAAATACTCCTGGTCCTGCTACTATTTTTCCTACTGCATCTTGCGATTTACCACAAAATGAACATCTTACGTTTCTTTCCTTATTTGCCATTTAAATATTTCTCTCCTTAATACTATTATATATAGTTTTATTTTTCTTTAGATTATGGTCTTTTTTCCATTATTCCATCTATTAATCCATATTTTAAAGCTTCTTCAGCTGTCATATAATTATCTCTTTCTGTATCTCTTTCTATTGTTTCTAGGCTTTGACCTGATCTTTCACTTAAGAATTTGTTTAATTTTTCTCTTGTTTTTACCATATGATCTGCATGGATTTTTATTTCTGTTGTTTGACCTGATAATCCACCACCTTGGCCACCAATTAGTGGTTGATGAATTAATACTTCTGCATTAGGTGTTGCAAATCTTCTTCCTTTTTCTCCTGCTGCTAAAAGTACTGCTCCCATACTTGCTGCCATACCAATACAAATTGTAGAAACTGGGCATTTAATATAATTCATTGTATCAACTATTGCCATTCCATCTGAAATAGATCCTCCTGGGCTATTTATATATAATGATATTTCTTTATCAGGATCTTCTGATTCTAAGAATAACAATTGTGCTATTACTAAATTAGCTGATGTAGGATTTACATCCTCTCCTAAAAATATAATTCTATCTTTTAATAATCTTGAGAAAATATCATATGATCTTTCTCCTTTCGCTGTTTGTTCAATTACATAAGGTACTAAACTATCTCTTTCCATATTCATAATCCTCCTATTAAACGTCAAAAATGTTTTATTTTTTAACGATATTTATTTATACAAACACATTGTATAACAAAAATAATAAAAAGTCAGTAGTAAAATAGAATTTTTTTAAAAATATTTCACCTCTGACTTTTTGATTTATTACTTTATTTTATTTTTGCATTATCTACTATGTATTTTATTGCATTTTCTGTTTTTATTGTTTCTGTTATGTATAGTTTTAAGCTTTCATTTTGTTCTAATTCTTTAGCATCTCTACCATACATTGTAGCCATTTCTTCTAATTTAGCTTTAACATCTTCTTCTGATGCTTCAATTTTTTCTTCTTTAACAATTTCTTCTAATACTAATTTTGTTTTAACTTGAATTTCAGCTTGTTCTTTCATTTCATTTCTAGCATCTGCTTCTGTTTTTCCCATCATTTGAAGATATTGTGCATAATTTAAACCTTGATATTGTAATCTTTGTTCAATATCTCTAACCATATTGTCTATTTCTGTTTCAACCATTCCTGATGGTATATCTATTTTAGTATTATCACATACAGCCTTTATTGCTTCTTCTTCAGTTTCATATTTTTCTTTGTTTTTATTTTGTTCTTCTAATTTTTCCTTTATAGAAGCTTTTAATTCTTTTACTGTATCAAATTCACTAACATCTTTTGCAAATTCATCATCTACTTCTGGTAATTCTTTCTTTTTGATTTCATGTAATTTGATTTTAAATACAGCATCTTTTCCAGCTAATTCTTTTGAAAAATATTCCTCTGGGAATTTAACATTGATATCTTTTTCTTCATCAATTTTCATTCCAACTATTTGTTCTTCAAATCCTGGTATAAATGTATTGCTTCCAATTACTAATTCATGATTTTCTGCTTTTCCGCCTTCAAATGCAACACCATCAACAAATCCTTCAAAATCGATAATTGCTGTATCATTAGTTTCAACAGCTCTATCTTCTACATTAACAAGTCTTGCATTTCTTTCTTGCATACGTTTAATTTCTTCATCTATATCTTTGTCTTCAACATTATACTCTATTTTTTTAAGTTCTATACCTTTATATTTTCCAAGTTTTACTTCTGGTTTAGTTTGAACAACTGCTGTAAAGATTAAATCTTTTCCTTTTTCCATTTGTTCAATATCTACATTTGGTTTACTAACAACTTCTAATCCTGCTTCTTTAATTTCTTTTTCATATACTTCTCCTGCTACTTCGTTGAAAGCATCTTCATAGAATATTTCTACTCCATATTGTTTTTCTACCATTTTATATGGTGCTTTTCCTTTTCTAAATCCTGGTATATTAAAATATTTTGCACTTTTTGCATATACTTTTTGTATAGCTTCTTCAAATTTTGAAGCCTCTACTGTAAAACTTAATTTAACTTCATTTGCATTTTCTGTTTTTTCAACTTTTATACTCATTTCATTCATCCTTTCATTTTTTCAATAAGCTTTTTTATTATATCACATTTTACAAATATTGCAAGCCTTTTACATTAAAAATTTATGTAAAATACAAAAAGAATTGCAAATAAAACTTGCAATTCTTTTCTATGTTTAATTTACATTTATATATTAATATAACATCCATTTATCCATTGAGTTTTTTCCAATTGTTCGTGTATCAGTATTTAGATAAACTATAGGTCGTATGCCAAAAGTTTCGGTATATTCTGTTAAATCACCACTACTATCAAGGCCATAAAGTCTTGTATCGGCTAAATAATTTTCATAAATAATTAGAGCACCTATACGTTCATTATCGATATATTGAGAAGCTAGCCAGTATGAATATAATTTGTCTCCGGTGTTCCCAATAAGCGCCCATCGGTAATGTTTCTCCAAGTTTACTATTTATATCATCTATATTTATACTTCTTGCTCCGCTTCCTGTCAATGTTACTGTTTCTGTCATATCATATCCATTAAATGACATTCCTCTAGTGCATGTAAATGTTTTTCTTGTATTTGCTCCCTTTCCATGTCCATATATACTACATATTCTATTTAATGTTTCTTCTACATTCAAGAAACCAGCTGATCCTTTTAACGTTAATTCCCCTATTGGCTTTTTACTTATTAATACTACTTCTCCAGTTGTTGTATTTTTTGAAAATACTATCCATTCTATATATTCATCATTTGTAAATGTTTGACTTGAATAACCATTTTGTGATTCATTTGATGTGTAGCTATAATCGTTATCATATTCTTCACCAGCAGCATAATAGATTACATCATCTCCTTCTTCTACTTGTGATGCTAATAATGGTGGCTCAGATATTGATGCATATATAACTTCTTCTTCTGTATCATTATAATTTGTATCTCCTTTAGAATAATAGTATACCTTATATATTCCCACATCTGTAGCTTTTGGTAAACTTGTACTATATGTTCCACCTTCTAGTTTATAATACATTATTCCTGTCATAGAAAAGCCACTATTTATTAAGGTTTGTTCTTTTTTTGTACATGTTAATCCTGTTTTTGCTGTTGGCGCCTTTAAAACTTTTCCTTCTCCTTTATTAATTGTAATACTATATGTTGCAGTTGCTGATGTATATTGTTCTGTTGCAGCTGCTGTAACTGTTATCGTTGCTGTTCCAACATTTACCACTGATATTGTTAATGTGTTTCCACTCATACTTCCTATTGCTATTGAACTATTTGAACTTGATACACTTAATGTTGCTCCATTTGGATTTGTTATTGTTGTTGTTTTATTATTTGGATATGTTGTTGTTCCACTTGTTTCTCCTAATGTTACACTTCCTGTTCCTTTATTAATTGTAATACTATATGTTGCTGTTGCTGATGTATATTGTTCTGTTGCAGCTGCTGTTACTGTTATTGTTGTTGTTCCTGATTTTTTAGGTGTTATTGTTAATGTATTTCCACTTATACTTGCTGTTGCTATTGAACTATCTGAACTTGATGTACTTAATGTTGCTCCATTTGGATTTGTTATTGTTGTTGTTTTGTTATTTGGATATGTTGTTGTTCCACTTGTTGCACCTAAAGATACACTTCCTGTTGCTTTTTGAACTGTAATTGTATATGTAGCAGAAGAAGCATTATATCCTGCTGCTGCTGCACTATTTACTGTTATTGTTGCTGTTCCTGCTTTTTTAGGTGTTATTGTTAATGTATTTCCACTTATACTTGCTGTTGCAACTGTGCTATCTGAACTTGTTGTACTTAATGTTCCTCCACTTGGATTTGTTATTGTAACTGTTTTATTATTTGGATATGTTGTTGTTCCACTTGTTTCACTTAACATTAACTTATCACTACTATTTTCAACTGTAATTGTATATGTAGCACTTGAAGATGTATATAAATCTGTTGCAGCAGATGTAACTGTTATTGTTGCTGTTCCTGCTTTTTTAGGTGTTATTGTTAATGTATTTCCACTTATACTTCCTGTTGCTATTGTACTATCTGAACTTGTTACACTTAATGCTCCTCCACTTGGATTTGTTATTCCTACTGTTTTTGTATTTGGATATATTGTCGTACCACTTGTTGAATTCAATGTAACACTTCCTTCAGCTTTTTGTATTATAATTATAATCGTTATTGTTGCTGGTGTATATTCATTTGTTCCTTCTACTTTGATTGTTATCTCTGCTCTTCCAGCTTTTTTAGGTGTTATTATTAGAACTCCATCTTCTATACTTACTGTCGCTACTGTATCATCTGAACTTGTAGCACTTATTTCACCACTACTTGGATTTGTTATTGTAATTGTCTTTGAATCTTCACCTGTTATTGTTACTCCATCTTCACCTATTTCAGTAGTTTCACCTTCTCCATTTGTTTCACTCAATGTAATTGTACCAATAGCTTTTGGTTTATCTACATCAGGTCTTTTGTCTTCTGGCAAACCATCTGTAATTAATGCAGCAATCATAGAAGAAATATCAACTAAGTTAGTATCTTCATCATTATTTACATCTGTAGATTTTAATTCACCCTTACCTGTTAAAACAAACTCTGAAAGTCCAATATAATGTCTTATAAATCCTGATAAATCTCTTTGATCAAATAATCCATCTCCTGTTACATCTCCTAAAACTGAAACATCATAGTTTTCTTCAGAGTTTCTTACAAGAGTCATTCCTGTCTTAACTATTCCACTTGATACTTTACTTCCATTACTATATAATTCTACGACATCTTCTTCACCTGTTATTTGGTTTTTCATATTTTGTAAAAGTACATTATAATCAGTTCCTGGTGTAACCCTATATATCATTTTAGAATCTTTGTCTAGTTTAAAACTAAATTCATGTGCTTCCGCTTTTTGTTGTAAATAAAAATATAGTTGCTAATATGAATGATATTAAAATTATAACATAAAACAATTTTCTACTTTTATTTTTCATCATTATCCACCTTTTTTTACTTTTTGATTTTACTAATAAAACTTTTCCAATGCTTTTTATTTGTAATTTAATCATATTATAAACTTTAATTACTTCTTTATCAACATCTGTAATCATAATGTAATTATAATGTAATTATAATGTAATTTTTAAAAATTTATCAGTATTTCTATAATGTAATATATTATTTTCTTTTATTTGTTGTAGCATTATTACATCTTACTTTTTACATCATAATTAAAATAAAAACTTGGTAGCTTATTTCTAACTACCAAGTTTCATTCTTATGTTTTTCCGTTGTCGTGTGCTTCAAGAAGCCAATCTTCGTACCTTTCTTTGATTTCAATAAACATTTCAGAAAGATACTTGTTGCACTTGCATTCTTTAGCTTTTTTCACTTCTTCAGAAGTCATTATTCTTCTTCCTAAAAACTTCCTTTTATGCAGAGAATTGCAAACATGTGAAAAGTTAAATTTCACACCAAAAATTCTCTTGAAATTTATCTCATCTGTTGTATTGCTTTTTATTGCTTGCCGAGCCATTTGAATCAGCTCACTTGTGCTGAATTCGCTTACTTTAGTTCTTTTTTGAATCATTTTGTCTCCTCCTTATATTGTATACAAACTACAGTTTTAACTAAAACCTTTTTCCATTTTATCATGTTTTTATAATATTTTCAAGATACTAGTCTTTTATTTTAACTATTGCATAATTAATTGTTATTGTTCCCGAAGCATTTCCTGCTGCATTATTTAAATAAAATTTAGCAGTATTTCCAATTACTTTTTGGCAAATCCCACTATTACCACTATTTAATAAATCAACGTATGGAGTAATAAATCCTGTTGTTTCTATATTAGTTATTATAAAATTTACATCATCATCTTCTGTGTATGTATTTTGCAAATTTACTATTTGTTGTATATATTGTTCTGTTGAAACTGTATCACTTGTATATGTTCCTGTTTCAACTACTTCAACCTTATTATTTTTTTGCATTGTATATAATTCATTTATTGCACTCTGTACATTTATATTTGTTTTACTTCCATCTTGATTTGTTTTGGTATATCCTATATTTTCCGCTAAATAACTATATGCATATACTGTAGCAGAACTTGCTAAAAATATACCTAATATAAAACCTATAATAAACTTAAAATTTTCCTTAATAAAATTCATTGTTTCCTCCATACTATTTTTCAAAATAATTTTTAAATAACTTATTATTCATTACACTTAAATCAATATAGTCTTCTATTCCATCTTTACTTGCTCCACTTTCGGTAAATTGCCATCCAAGTACTTTATTTAAAAATTCATCACTGTACTTTTTCACATCTGTTCCACCTTTGTTAAGTATTTTATCTATTATACTTGCATTTGACATTTGATTTAATTCTTCTTCTAATTGATTTATTTTAACAACAGATCCATAACTATCTTGTGGTATAATATCATCTTGTGGATACATTGCTACCCAAAACATTGTATTTACACCTTTTATATATTTTTCTATTCTTGCTCCATTTGAATATATAATACAATTAACACCTATTTTATTAAATTCATCAATTAATTTATTTAATAAAACTGTTCTTTCTTCCCATATATTATCTGCTCTACCTTTTCCACTTTGATATTCTAAATCTAGTGCTAGTGGAAGTATATTCATTTTTGTTTTATTTTTATCCAGGAATTCTTTAACAAAATTAACTTCTTCTATTATTTCTTCATCATTTAATGCCTCATCTAAGAAATAAAATCCATATGGCACTCCTAAATATTCACATGCTTCTATATATCTTGGTGCTTCATCATCATAATATAATACTCCTTTTTGTCCCCATCCTCTACCACCAAGTCTAATATATACATATTGAATATCATTATTTAATACAAATAATTCAAAATCCTTTTCATTTTGAAAATTCTTATTTGGATTTTCTTCAGATTCTTTCCCTGCAATATTGAATTGAGATACATCAAGCATTAAAGGTTCTCTTTCTTTTGAATCAAGAACAAAATAAGAAACTGCATCTTTTTCTATTCTACCAATTTGTTCATTATATTTAATTGTATATTCATTATTTATAATATCATCTTTTATTATGCTTACTCTTTCACCTTTTCCAAGTATAACCTCATCTCTATTTACTTTTAATACCGCTTCTTTTACAATAATTCCATTCTTTGCTAAATTCATATTACCAGTTATTTTATTGTAATTTATTATTAATGCAACTACTGAAACAGTCAATAAAATAACTGTAATAGCAAGTAATACTATGCTTATTATATACTTCGTTTTATGTTCCATCTTTTTTTCTTTTACCTCATTTTCTTCATTATTTATATTTTCTTCTATTAATTTTTTCTTTACTTCAAAACTTTCTGTAGTTGATGTATCAAATTCATTATTATCTAAAATATAATCAATCCATTTTAAAGAATATTCTTTAATGTATTTTTCTTCAATAGATTTTAATTCAATATCATCTCCATAATATGAATCAATAAATACTTTAACTCCTTCTAAATCTATTCCTCTGGTTTTAGAGAAAAATAAATTTCCAACTGCAATTGCAACATCACAAACACAAACTCCATATTTGGCATCGTCAAAATCAATTAATCCAATTAAATCTTTTTTAACAAAAATATTATGATTTGTTATATCAAAATGTAATACTGATTTTCTTAAATTATCATTGACTGAAAAAGGAACATCAGGAAGATTAAATTTATTTTCCCCTTCAGTTACATCATGGAATCTTCTTAAGCAATTTGCAATTTTTTCAATTAACTTTCTATCAATCTTTCCACTATTTTGATATAAATGTAATTGTTTTCCATCTAAGAAAGAATATAGAACATAATATTTTCCATCAAATTCAGTATAGTATTTTTCATCATTATTCTTTATTATTTTTGGTACATTAATTCCATTTTCACACAAACTATTATGAAGTTCTACCATTGATTTTGTATGTTCTAAATCTCCATAAACTTTAACAACATACCTATCAGAATCAACAATATATACATTTCCATCTGTTGATTCTGTACTTTTAATAATATCATTTATTTTTATATTATAATTTTCTTCAATAATATCTTTTAATTCCATTTCTTCCTCTTTTCGTTTTCTATTATCTCATTAAGTACAAAAAAATACAAGAAAAATCTCCTTGTATTTTTTATTCTTCACCTTCATCAAACTGACTATTATATAAATCAGCATAAAATCCACCTTTTGCAAGTAATTCTTCATGGTTTCCTTGTTCTACTATATCTCCATGATTCATTACAAGTATAAGATCTGCATTTTTTATTGTAGATAATCTATGTGCAATTATAAAACTTGTTCTTCCATGCATTAGGTTATCCATTGCTTTTTGAATTTGTATTTCTGTTCTTGTATCTATACTTGAAGTAGCCTCATCTAGTATAAGAACTTTTGGATCTGTAAGTATAACTCTTGCAATTGTTAGAAGCTGTTTTTGTCCAGCTGATATATTTGATGTTTCTTCATTTAGTACCATATCATAACTATTTGGAAGTGTTTTTATAAAGTGATGTATATGTGCAGCCTTTGCCGCTTCTATAACATCATTATCTGATGCTTCAGGTCTACCATATTTTATATTATCTTTTATTGTTCCATTAAATAGCCATGTATCTTGTAAAACCATTCCAAACATTTTTCTTAAATTTTCTCTTTTAAATTCTTTTATATTTATTCCATCAACTAAAATTGCTCCATCATTTACATCGTAGAACCTCATAAGTAATTTTACCATTGTTGTTTTTCCAGCACCTGTAGGCCCAACTATTGCAATTTTTTGTCCATCTTTTATATCTGCTGAAAAATCTTTTATTACTATTTTGTCTTCGTCATATCCAAATCTAACATGATCAAATTTAACATTTCCGCTTAGTTTATCTATTTCTATATTGTCATTTGCTGTTTCTATTTCTTCTTTTTCATCTAAAAATTCAAATATTCTTTCAGCTGCTGCCATCATCGCTTGTAGCATTGCAGATATTTGCGCTATTTCATTTATTGGCCTTGTAAACTGTTTATTATATTGTATAAAACTTTGTATATTTCCAACTGTTATAGTTCCATTAATTGCAAGATATCCACCTAAAATTGCAACTGCAACATATCCAATATTGGATATAAATCCCATTACAGGAAACATTAATCCAGATAAGAATTGAGATTTCCATGCTGAATGATATAATGTATCATTTGCTTTTGTAAATTCCTCAATTGCCTTTTCTTCACCATTAAATGCTTTTACAATTGTAAGTCCACCATATATTTCTTCTACTTGACCATTTACATGCCCTAAGTAATCTTGTTGTTTTTTGAAATACTTCTGTGACTTTCCTACAATAAATTTAACAATGAATGCTGATATTGGAAGTATAAGAAGTGATATTAATGTCATTTGCCAGCTAATTGTAAACATCATTATTAATATTCCAACCATTGTACATATTGCAGTGATTATTTGTGTTATACTTTGATTTAAGTTTTGTGATAATGTATCTACATCATTTGTAAATATTGATAATATTTCTCCTTTTGTCTTTTTATCAAAGAACTTCATAGGTAGTCTGTTAATTTTTTCTATTAAATCATTTCTTATTTTGTATGTTAGTTTTTGTGATATATTTGTCATCACAAATCCTTGTATGAATGAAAATAATGCACTTGCCATATATAATGTTAAAAGTGTAAGCAATATTTGTGCAATACTTTCAAAATTTATTCCTGGTCCACCTGATATTTTACTTACTATTCCATTATATATTTCTGTTGTCGCATTTCCTAAAATTTTAGGTCCAATTATAGAAAATAATGTTCCTCCAATTGCAAATATAAATACAATAATAAGAGCTATTTTATATTTTCCTAAATAACTATTTATTAATCTTTTTAAAGTTCCTTTTACATCTTTTGCTTTTTCAAGTTGTTGTCCTGGCTTTGGTCTTGGCATTACTCTTCACCCCCATTCTTATTAAGTTCATCCTCTGTAAGTTGTGAAGTAGCAATTTGCTTATATGTTTCACATGATTTCATAAGTTCATCATGTGTACCAATTCCTACTATTTTTCCTTCTTCTAAAACTACAATTTGATTTGCATTCATTATTGTACTTATTCTTTGTGCAACAACTATAACCGTTTTTCCTTTTTCTTCTTTTTCTAATGTTTCTCTTAAAGCTCTGTCTGTTTTTAAGTCTAATGCTGAAAAGCTATCATCAAAAACAAGTATTTCTGGATTAATTGCTATTGCTCTTGCTATTGATAAACGTTGTTTTTGACCTCCTGAAACATTATTTCCACCTTGTGATATTTCAGATTTATACTTATCTTCCTTATTTTCTATAAATTCCTCTGCTTGTGCTATTTTTGCAATTCTCTGCATTTCTTTATCATCTAAATCTTTGCAACCATATTTGATATTACTTTCTATTGTTCCAGAAAATAGTACTCCTTTTTGTGGTACAAACCCTATTTTTGAACGTAATTCTTTTAATGAAACATCTTTAATATTAACACCATCTATTAAAAGTTCTCCTCTTGTTACATCATAAAAACGTGGTATTAAATTAACAACTGTCGATTTTCCACTTCCAGTACTTCCTATTATTGCAGTTGTTTCTCCAGGTTTTGCTATAAAGTTAATATCTGTTAGGATTTCTTCATCAGCGTCAGGATATCTAAATGAAACATTTCTAAATTCAACTAAACCTTTTTTGCTGTCGTCAAATTGTTTTAATTCATTTTTTTCTTTAATATTTGGATCTGTATCTAATATTTCATTTATACGTTTTGCAGATACAGATGCACGTGGTAGCATAATTGATATCATAGAAATCATTAAGAAACTCATTACAATTTGCATTGTATATTGTATGAATGCCATCATATCTCCAACTTGTAAATTACCAGCATCAACATTTTGTGCTCCAACCCATATAATTAGTATTGTTATACCATTCATTACAAGCATCAATCCTGGCATCATTATACTCATTGCTTTATTAACAAATAGATTTACTTTCATTAAATCTTTATTTGCAACATCAAATCTATCTTCTTCTCTTTTTTGTGTATTAAATGCTCTTATAACAGGAGTTCCTGATAATATTTCTCTTGTTACAAGATTTAATCTATCTATTAAATCTTGTAATTTTTTAAATTTAGGCATTGCAATAGCAAATAATATTAGTACTAAAAATACTATTATTGTAAGTGCGAGTCCAATTATCCATGCCATAGATGTATCTGTACCTGTAAGCACTTTAATTAAACCACCTATACCAATTATAGGTGAATATACTACTACTCTAAATAATATTCCAATTAAATTCTGTATTTGTGAAATATCATTTGTACTTCTTGTTATTAATGATGCTGTTGAAAATTCTCTAATTTCTTTATTTGAAAAGCTTAATACTTTTCTAAAAACTTTATCTCTTAAAATTTTTCCAAGATGTGCTCCTACTCTATTTGCAAGAAACATCATACCAATTCCACCAAACATACTAATAAATGCTATTGCTAGCATTTGCAAACCAACTATAAAAATATAAGTCATTTGCATCTGGTTAACATCTTTTCCTTCATCAATATAATCTTTTTTTACTGCTTCTATTGCCATTTGTTCTACAATTGATTCATTTAAATCTTTTGTTTCAGGCATTTGTTTTAATATCTCTACTTTTTTTATTACATCTTCGTTTGAACTTTCTATTCCTCCTTGTTGAAGTCCTATATTTACTATTTTTGATGTGTAATTTGGAAGTTCCAAATCTGCCCATGCTTGAACACATAATATTAATATAATTATTACTACTGATATCCAATTTTTCTTTAAATTACTTAGTAATTTTAACATTAAATTTATTCCTTTCTAGTGTAGGTTTGCTATATATGTCAAATTCTATATCCTTTCTACTACACGAAACATATTATATTTTACCTTAAAAAAAAAGTCAACAAAAAAGGAAGCAAATTGCTTCCTTTTAGCATTAACTTATTTACTTCCTATCATCATCTGGTATTTCATCATCGTCATCATCATCGTCAATCTGAGGATCAATATATTCATCATAATCATCGTCCTCTCCTTCAGCTTTTGCTGTTACTTCTGGCATCAAGCAGCCAATCAAAAAACACATAGTGCATACTGCACCAATAACAGCAAATAAACCTTCTGCAGCTCTTAATGACCGTTTTACCATAAAAAAGTCCTCCTTATAGTTATAAGTTGTATGGTTTACAAGTTACTAAAAAATATTATATATTAAATCTAGAGTTTTTTCAAGTATATTTATATAAAGTTTATAATACTTTTATACATTCTTCACCTTCTCTTGCTGGTATTTTAGTTATTTCAAACTTAGATATTTTATCTCCAAATTTAATTTCTACAACATCTCCTACCTTAACATCATAGCTTGGTTTAGTTATTTTTCCATTTACAGATATTCTACCACCATCTGCAGCCTCATTTGCGATAGTTCTTCTCTTTATTACTCTTGATACTTTTAAAAATTTATCTAATCTCATAATAATCTCTTCCTTTTTTTGTTTTTATTTTTTTATTCTTTATTTACAATTTATTCTTTTATAATATAACATATTATTATCTTTTATTCAATAACACATAGAAAGACTCCGGTAAATCCGGAGTCTTTCTATTAGCAAATGACCTTTACTTCTGATCTATCTGCCATTACATAGTCACGGCAGAATTCCCAGAAGCTTATAGTCCTCGCTTTTTGTTTTCCTACTGAATTCAAATCAAGGCTCATGATTAGAACCTTGTTGCCTTTCAGTATTGCCAGGCAGGGCTTCCTAACATTTTTATAGTCATAGAAATCTACAACTTTTTTTTCTGTATCAGATTTCTTATGGCTAAGTACTGCCTCTTTCGTGAGTATCACAGTAGCATGATGCCCACTAAAAAAATTTTCCACATTTCTTTCGTAGAAAGATCTGTCCTCTAAACCAGAGGCATATCTCCGCTTCATCATTTTGTAAAAAATTTTTTTCATTTTGTTCCTCCCTTATTGGCTGATGGGGTATTGATTGTTACCCCATAATCAAATTTGCTACTCTTTTATTATACCATATTTTTACAATAATTGCAAATATAGGACAAATAAAACACCTATTGTTTTTTATAATAGGTGTTTTACTTTTTATTTATAATTTTTAATATCATCTAATATTTTTGAAACAAACTCATCTATTTGCATTTGTCCTAAGTCTCCATCTTTTCTGTTTCTAACTCCTACTGCACCTGCTTCTATTTCTTTATCTCCAATTACAAGCATATATGGTACCTTTTGAACTTGTGCTTCACGAATTTTATATCCCATTTTTTCAGGTCTTGAATCAAGTTCAACTCTTACGTTTTCATCAAGTAATCTTTGATATACGTCTTTTGCATAATCAAGTTGTTTATCTGTAATTGGTATAATTTTTACTTGTGTTGGAGAAAGCCATACTGGAAGAGCACCTTTTGTTTCTTCTAAGTAATAAGCAATAAATCTATCAATACTTCCAAATACTGCTCTATGAAGAACAACTGGCATTTTCTTTTCACCATTAGAATCTATATAACTTAAATTAAATTTAGCTGGTAAGCAGAAATCTAATTGACATGTTGAAAGTGTAATTTCATTTCCAACAGCTGGTTTTACTTGAACATCAAGTTTTGGTCCATAGAATGCTGCTTCTCCTATTTTTTCTTCATATTCTATTCCAATATCGTTTAAAACTTGTCTTAATTTTGCTTCTGCATTATCCCACATTTCATCATCTGGATGATATTTTACTTTATCTTGAGGGTCTCTTAAAGATAATTCAAAACGATAATTTGTAATATTTAAATCTTTATATGCTTCTAATATTAAATTTACAACTCTCTTGAATTCATCTTCAATTTGTTCTGGTGTTACAAAAAGGTGTGCATCATTTTGACAGAAACTTCTAACTCTTTCAATTCCTTTTAATGTTCCACTTGCTTCAAATCTACAATCTCTAGCAATTTCACCAATTCTAATTGGTAAATCTCTATATGAATGTATATCATTTGCATATATCATCATATGATGTGGACAGTTCATTGGACGAAGTACAAATTCTTCTCCTTCAACTTCCATTTTAGGGAACATTCCATCTTTATAATGAGCCCAGTGTCCTGACGTTTTATATAATTCAACATTACCTAATGGTGGTGTTAAAACATGTTTGTATCCTTGTTTCTTTTCTTTTCCTTTAATATAGTTTTCAAGTTCTTCCCATACTATGTATCCATTTGGTAAATACATTGGAAGTCCTTTTCCAACTAAATCATGAGTCATAAATATTCCTAATTCTTTTCCTAATTTTCTGTGATCTCTTTGTTTTGCTTCCTCAAGCATTTGTAAATATTCTTCAAGTTCTGATGCTTTAGGGAATGATATTCCATATATTCTTTGAAGACTTTGTTTGCTAGCATCTCCTCTCCAATATGCTGATGACATAGTTGTTAATTTAAATGCTTTTACTTTTCCTGTTGATGGAAGATGTGGCCCACGACATAAATCAACAAACTCACCTTGTTTATAAAAAGATAATGTCTCACCTTCTGGTAGGTCTTCTATTATTTCTACCTTATATGGTTCTTCTCTCTCTTGCATTAATTTAATTGCTTCCTCACGTGATAGTTCAAACCTTTCAATTGGTAAATCTTCTTTAATTATTTTTTGCATTTCTTCTTCTAATTTTGCCAAATCTTCTTCTGTAAATGGTTTTTCCACATCAAAATCATAATAGAAACCTTTTTCTATAGAAGGTCCTATTGTTAGTTTGTAATTTGGATATAATCTTTTTACTGCTTGTGCTAGAATATGTGCAGTTGTATGCCAATACACACTTTCTTCTACTTCCATTGTTCTTCCACCATCTAATTTAATTTTAAACATATCTATTCCTCCTTCTTTCTCAAATGCTTAAGAAATAATAAAAACACCCCTAAGCATTTTGTGCTTAGGGGTGCTATATAACACGGTTCCACCCTATTTTTAACTTAATTAAACTTTTAACGCAAGTAATACGGCTAACTTTTTATTTTAGCAACAAATGAGGTAGTTTTTCAAATATGTTTACTTAAATTTGCTTTCAGCCTATGGCAAATCTTCTCTTATAAGCAACCTTTATTTTACTTTGTCTCATTATAGTTTTTTTATTTTATGTTTATTATTATAAACTATTTTTTTATTTTAGTCAAATTGTTATAATGAATTTCCATTTGAATCAATCGATGAGTTAATTTGATCAAGTTGTTCTTGTTCTCTTGCTTGTGATTCTCTATACTCATTTACACCTTGTGCTACTCTATTTGTTGCATTTTACATACCTTGTTGAAGATATTCTATTAGTTTGTTATTATCTTCAAATGCAACTATTTCTTTTATATATCCTTCGTCAGTATATTTAAATCCTACATTATATGTTTTATTAGTATCTATTGATTTATTATCTCCTGCAACATTTATTTCTTCAACAAGTAAAACCACTTTTTTATTTTGTTCATTTTCATTATTTTTTTGTACTACTGTACTAAGTGTCTTTAATGATGTTCCACTTATTTTTCCTTCATAACTTGAAAATTTTGCATTGAAAGCTTCTTTTTCTTGTTCTTTTATTACATCATTTAAAACAGGATTTACGCTATTATCATCAACAAAATTAACCCCTAATAAATCCATTTTTTCTTTAGCAACAATTCCTATTCTATCCATTATACTCTTGGTTAATTCTAATATTTGTTCACTTGTGTAATCATTTAAAACTCCACAATTATTTCTACTTAGTTCAATTATATCTGTAATCTCATCTACAAATTCCAACTTTTGTTTTACTTCTAAAGAGTAAACTGCTTTTGTTGCTTCTTCATATGTAACTTCAAATGAAGAATTTAATATTCCTTGAGTAGCACTTCCTTCATTAGTAAGTCCAACTCTTATTGTTTTTTCATCATCCACAGTTATTGATAAATCAGCAAATGATTGTGTAGGAGTGTTGTTTTCTATTAGATTAATTTTAATATTATTAAAATTACCATCTACGTCAAAATTTTCTACTAATAGATTTCTTGTTACTCCTGTATCTGTTTTAGTGCAAGTAACTGTGTATTTAGCTTTATTCTTTTCAATTAATT
Organism: Clostridia bacterium; assembly: GCA_017934475.1. GTDB lineage: Bacteria > Bacillota > Clostridia > TANB77 > CAG-508 > UMGS1663. Next base: position 248,349 of record JAGBJN010000001.1, read on the forward strand.
CTGTGGAAATTACATCTCCATCTGCCACATAAACTATAATGCTTATATCATTTCCAACATAATTACTATTTTCAAGTTGTAATATAAATTGATCTATTTTTGAAGAAAGCATATTTACTTCAGTAAATTCTGTTCCTAGTCCTATGGCCTTAGCTTTTGTTGTTAGTATATTCATAGAAATACTATCTTGTTTTAAAGCTTTTAGTAATTCAACTTCTAATCTTTTTAATTGATCATATGTTAAATTTAATCTATATCCTGTTGTATTATATGTTACACTATCTTTTTTGTTAGTAATGTTACTTTCTTTAGTAAATGCAGTTGATGGAATATTATCTTTTAATATTTTTGAATAATACTCTAATAAGTGTTGCTTCTCTAATTCACTTAATTTAAATAAATTTTCATAGTTTTGTGTATATATTTCATCTGAAATATTTATTTCTTGCATTCCTAATTTTTCTGTTAAAACATTTAAATCCTTGTTTTCTATTCCTATAAAAGCAGTTACAATGTCATCTGATTTAAGTGCATATATATTATTACTATTTGCAAATTCCAAAGAAAATATTGAATTTTCCTTTGACTTTAGATCAGCTTTTGCATAAGATTTTTCTTCTATTGGATCTACTTTTGCATTATATTCTATTTTTGCATTATTCAAGTTTACAAAAGCTTTATTTATATTTTCACCTTCAGCACTAAATACAACTGTTCCATCTACAGTATATGGTTGTTGTTGTTTTAGTTTTGATACAGAAGACATTTGTAAGTTTTCAGTAAATTCAAAATCTTCAATTGATTTTCCTAAATATTTAAAAAATAATTCATCATTAGATTTAAATATGTCTGTTGTGAAAAACATAAATCCAAAGCATCCACCTGCAAGTAATAAAATGAAAACTATTAAAGCTATTAATATTATTAAACCTTTCTTTTTACCATAATACATTTTTATTTCCTCCTTTGTTTATTGGCTATTAATTATTTATTCCTTTGTTTTACAGCTTCATACATTACAATTCCTGCTGATACAGAAGCATTTAAAGATGTTACTTTACCTTTCATAGGTATTTTAACTAAAAAATCACAATTTTCTTTAACTAGTCTACTCATTCCATATCCTTCGCTTCCTATTACTATTGCAATTGGACCTGTTAAATCTTGATTATAATAATATGTTTTTGTTTCCATATCTGTTCCGCAAATCCATAATCCCTTTTCTTTTAAGTATTTAATTGTTTCATTTAAATTATTTACTCTTGCAATTTTCATATGTTCAACTGCTCCTGCTGATACTTTTTCTACTGTAGCATTAACAGATGCAGAACCTCTTTTAGGTATTATAATTCCATGAACTCCTGCTGTTTCAGCTGTTCTAATAATAGAACCTAAATTGTGTACATCTTCTATTCCATCTAATATTACTACAAAACAATCTTCTTGTCTAGTACTTGCTTCAAATAAAATATCATCAACATCAACATAATTAAATGGAGGTACAATTGCTATAACTCCTTGATGATTCTCTGTTTGAGACATTTGGTTCATTTTATTTTTATCAATTTCTGTTACTAATATTTTTTTATCTTTTGCCTTTGCAATTATTTTATATATTGATCCATGCTTTTCTCCAGATTGTATATATATTTTATTAATATCTCTATCTGTTTCTAAAAGTTCTAATACAGCATTTCTTCCTTCTACTTGATCATTAAAGTTTCCTTTTTGATTTTTTTCTAAATTTTCTTTCTTCAATATTTTACACCTTCTATATCAAAATATTTGATTTTTTTATATTTTTATATTATAATATTATTTGTAACTTGTAAACTCAAATGAGGTATTTACTATGTTTAAAAGATTAAAATTAAAATCCTTACGTATTCTGAAAAAATTTTATTCATCAAAAATTGATGAATATGAATCCAAAATTTACGGGATTCGCACATTTTCAGAATTAGTTGGAATGGATTTCGAATATAAGTCCAAAAAACTTATGACTTACGAAAACTATCTCCAACATTATCAAGACAAATATTATATTGTTTCTCAAAAAATCAAGAAAATAAAACGGCGCAAGTAAAACAGCGTCGTTTTACTTTTTTATTCATCATCTAATTTTAATACACTTAAAAATGCTTCTTGTGGTATTTCAACGTTACCTATTTGTCTCATCTTTTTCTTACCTCTTTTCTGCTTTTCAAGTAATTTTTTCTTTCTTGTAATATCTCCACCATAACATTTAGCAAGTACATCTTTTCTCATTGCAGATATAGTTTCTCTTGCAATTATTTTTCCACCTATAACTGCTTGAATTGGTATTGCAAATAATTGTCTTGGTATTGCACCTTTTAATTTTTCTATCATTTTTCTTCCACGTTCATAACTTGAATCTTTATGAACTATAAAAGATAATGCATCTACACCTTCTCCATTAACCCAGATATCCAGTTTTACAAGTTCAGATCTTCTGTAATCTTTAAGTTCATAGTCAAAAGATGCATAACCTTTTGTTCTTGATTTTAAATTATCAAAGAAATCATATATTATTTCATTAAGTGGTAATTCATATATTAGCGTTACTCTATTTTCGTCTAAATATTTCATATCTATATAAATACCACGTCTATTTTGGCAGATTTCCATTATGTTTCCAACAAATTCTTTAGGAGTAAGAATCTCTGCTGAAACAAATGGTTCTTCCATATATGATATTTCATTAGGTGCAGGTAAATCTGCAGGGTTATATAATTCAATCATTGTTCCATCTGTTTTATATACTTTATAAATAACAGATGGTGAAGTTGTAATAAGACTTAAATCAAATTCTCTTTCAAGTCTTTCTTCTATTATTTCTAAATGAAGTAATCCTAAAAATCCACATCTAAATCCAAATCCTAATGCATTTGACGTTTCTGGTTCGTATTCAAGTGCAGCATCATTTAATTTTAATTTTTCAAGTGCAACTTTTAAATTTTCATAGTCACTTCCATCCATTGGATATAGACCACAATATACCATCGGATTTACCCTTTTATATCCTGGAAGTGGTTCAGATGCTGGAGCATCTTTTAATGTAATTGTATCTCCAACCCTAATGTCTGATAAATTCTTTATACTTGCTGCTATATATCCAACTTCTCCCGCTTCTAAGCAATCACATGGTTCATAAGTTCCAGGTTCAAAATGACCTACTTCTGTAACTACAAATGTTTTCTTAGCAGCCATAAGCTGAATTTCATCACCAATTTTTACTTTTCCATTTTTTATTCTAACATATGCTATTGCACCTTTATAATCATTATATAAAGAATCAAAAATAAGAGCTTGTAAAGGAGCATTTTCATCTCCTGTAGGTGCAGGCAAATCAGTAACTATTCTTTCTAATACTTCCTCTACATTTAATCCTGATTTTGCAGAGATACAAGGTGCATCTTGCGCAGGTATTCCAATTATATCTTCGATTTCTTTTTTTACTTCATCTGGCCTTGCATTTGGTAAATCTATTTTGTTTATTACAGGTAATATTTCAAGATCATTATCTAATGCTAAATAAACATTTGCAAGCGTTTGTGCTTCAACTCCTTGGCTTGAATCTACGACTAAAATTGCCCCATCACATGCAGCAAGGCTCCTAGAAACTTCATAGTTAAAATCGACATGTCCAGGTGTATCTATTAAATTTAGTTCATACTCTACACCATCTTTAGCCTTATATTTCATTCTAACTGCTTGAGATTTTATTGTAATTCCTCTTTCACGTTCAATATCCATATTGTCTAATATTTGTTCTTCCATTTCTCTTTTTGAAAGAACTCCTGTCATCTCAATTAATCTATCTGCCAATGTTGATTTTCCATGATCTATATGTGCAATTATACTAAAATTTCTAATGTATTTCTTTTTGTCTTCCACTTTACTCTCCCATCTAAAATTAATTAAAAGTATTTTATCATAATGAAATTTTAAAAGCAATAAAAAAAGCCCTAAAAATTAGCGACTTTTTATATTTTTTATTATTATATTAATTTTTTAATTTTTATTTGTACTAATAATTCAATTTAAATTTTAATTATTAATTTGTTATAAAAAACATTACATTATATCCAATAAATAGTAATCCTATTATAATATGAATTATAAAATCAATTTTTACTAAATTAATATTGTTATATTTCTTTATCAGAACAACAATCCTAAATACTAATTCTAAAAAAATAGTTATCATCATAGCTCCAAATGGGTGTAATAAATAACTAGGGGTTGTTATCGCTTGAGGTAACCCTGCAATATATCTTGTTCCTCCACATAAAGGGCATGGCTTTCCTGTCATTACAAGATATGGGCATAATCCAAACTGAGGAATAATATTCTGTATTAGTTTAGTAATTAAAGGAAAAAGAATTACAAAAACAGCGAGAAATAGAAAAACTATACTTACTGCCTTGTAATTCTTTTGTATTAATTTTATCATCTTTATTTATAACGATATGATGAAGATGAACGATAGCTTGAAGATGATGTTGATGCTTCATCAAGTGCAGCTACACCTATAATAAGTGTGAAAACTAAAACAACTACAGTTATAATTGCAGCTATTGCTGATGTAATGATTCCTGCTACTCCAAGACCTATTTTGTCACCATTCTTTTTACCTTTTACTACTGCTACTATACCTAATATTAATCCTATTAAAGCTGTGATTCCTGAAATCCAGCATCCACATGGTATAAAAGCTAATATAATTGATATTATACCTAAAACTAATGCAGCAACTCCCATTTTCAATTCCCCCTTTGTTTAATATAATCTACATTATAATATATTTTGTATTCTTTTGTCAATAATTGTATATTTTATTTTTCTATTTCTATTACAAATCTTCCACTTCTTGTATTTCCAACAACTTCTTTTATTTCAAATCTTCCTTTTCCTCTAATTGTAATTCTATCATTTTCTTTTATTTCCTTTGTCTTCTTTAATATATTTTCGTAATTAACAAATACTCTTTCTTCTTCAATTATTTGTTCTGCTTTACTTCTAGAACAATGAGCCAGTTCAGCTACAATATTATCCAATCTCATAGACGATACTGTTATTTTTATTATTTCTTTTTTCTCAACGACTTTTTTGATTTTATCTAAATCTATTCTTTCTATCTTTGATTTTTGAAATCTTGTTAGTTCTTGTAAATTTGTTAATAAAAATTTTTCTATTTCTCTTTGTACTATTAAATCAGCACCTTCTGAATCTACTAATATATCTCCTATTTTTTCTCTTTTTATCCCTAACTTTATTAGTCCACCTAAATATCTTTGATGATTGTATTGTTCTTTTAATTCATTTGGTAAAGTTATTCTAATAATACTAATATATTCATCAAAACTAATTTTACTACTCTTTATTAATTCTTCAAATTTATCTGGATAAAAAACAAATACTTTTCTTTCAGGATTTTCATATGCTCCATATAAAATATAACTATCTATTCTTTGAATTCTTAAAAATTTTTCAATTAAATTCTGTTTTCCTAAATCATAAAAATCAGTAATTTGAATAGTATTTCTTTTCGCACAAAAATTAATCTTATCAATTATTTTAGATAAGATTAATTTTTCTTCTTGATTATATTTGTTTAATAACTCTCTATCCATAAATTTTCCTTAAAAAAGTTTCTTTACTTCTTCTACAATACTTTCTTTATCTAATTTGTATAACTTTTCTAATTCGCCAACACTTCCATGTTTTATGAATTCATCAGGATATCCAAATGCAAGTATTTTTACTTCTTTATCAAATTGTTTTTTAGCAATTAATTCTTGAACATTTGATGCAAGTCCACCTTTAACAATATTATCTTCTATCGTTATTATTTTATTTGTTTTTTCTATTGACTTACTTATTGCTTCTTCATCAAAAGGTTTTAAAAATCTCGCATTTATAATTTCAGCCTCAATATTTTCCTTTTGTAGTTCTTCCTTTACTTCCATTGCTCTTGCTACCATTTTACCTATAGCAAGAATTGTAATATCTTTTCCTTCACAAATTGTTTCAGATTTTCCTTCTTTTATTTCCTCATTTATACCAAATTCTCTTTCTTCTGCTCCTCTAGGATATCTTATTACAACTGGTTTATTTAGTGTAACCGCATATTCTAACATATCTTGTAATTCCTTAAAATCCTTAGGTGCCATAATTGTTAAATTTGGTACTATATTAAAGAATGATAAATCTAAAATACCTTGATGTGTTTCTCCATCATTTCCAACTATACCTGCTCTATCTACACACATTACAACAGGTAAATTTTGAATACATACATCATGGATTACTTGGTCATACGCTCTTTGATAGAATGATGAATAAATTGGTACAACAGGTATAAATCCTTCTTTTGCCATTCCTGCTGCCATACAAATAGCATGTTGTTCTGCAATACCTACATCAAAAAATCTTTTTGGAAACTCTTTTCTAAATTTTGTAAGTCCTGTTCCATCTGTCATTGCAGCAGTAATCGCAACAATTTTTCCATTATTTTTAGCAAGTTCTACTAATTTATCACCAAATACTGCAGAGTAATCTTTACTATTTTTTGATATTTTTTCTCCTGTTTCAATATTAAACTTTCCTGTAGAATGATATTTATCAGGATTTTCTTCTGCTGGTTTATATCCTTTTCCTTTTTTAGTTATTATATGAACAACAACTGGTTCCTTTTCTTTTTTTGCAAGTTCTAATATCCATTCTACTCTTTCTATATCATGACCATCTACAGGTCCTAAGTATTTAAATCCTAGATCTTCAAAAAACATATTTGGAATTACAAGCTGTTTTAAGCTATATTTAATACGTCTCGCAGACTTAATAATAGGCATACCTATTCCCGGTGTCTTTTCTAATATTTTTCTAAAAAAATTATTTGATTTTTTATAAAACTTTTTAGTTCTTATTTTTACTAAAAATCTTGAAATACCTCCAACATTTTTTGAAATGCTCATTTCATTATCATTTAAAATTACAATTAATCTGGTTTTACTACTTCCTGCATCATCTAGTGCTTCAAGAGCCATTCCACCTGTTAGGGCACCATCTCCAATAATAGCTATAACATCATTTTCTTCATTCTTTATGTCTCTTGCTCTTGCCATTCCAAGTGCAGCAGAAATAGAAGTACTACTATGTCCTGTATTAAAACAATCATATTCTGATTCTTTTGATTTTGGAAATCCTGCAATACCATCTAATTGTCTTAAAGTATCAAAATCATTTGCTCTACCTGTTAAAAGCTTATGTACGTAAGTTTGATGTCCTACATCCCATACAATTTTGTCTTCAGGCATATCAAATATACTATGTAATGCTATTGTAAGTTCAACAACACCTAAATTAGAAGCTAAATGTCCCCCATTTTTTGATACAACATCTATAATTTTATTTCTTATTTCTTCCGCTAATTTTTCTTTTTCATCATAACTTAATACTTTTAAATCTTGTGGAGTATTTATTTTAGCTAATATACTCTCCTCCATTTTGATCTACATCTCCTTTTAAACCATAACTGTTAATAACAAACATGCATAAACAGGTACTATTAAATTATCTGTTCCTTTTGTTCCAATTGCTTCTAATACTGATACACTAACTGCAAGTAAAATTGATTTTAAAAACCACATAGGTGCTTGTATACTTGCTAAAAATATTGCTACTATTAGAAAACTAATAAAGAACATTGTTGCTGACCCTGCAATAGTTTTCTTGGATTTTCCAATTTTATATGGCATACTTTTTACATTTCTACCTATTATCGCTGCAAATCCGTCTCCATATCCTAATATTAGAATTGCGCATAATCCTATTTCTGGTCTATTTATTATTCCAAATGTAATAATTGCTATTATTAATAATGATAGTGCATAATAAACTGTACCAAATCCGTCTTTATCTTTCTCATCTCTTTCCATTACTGAAATTAAATTTTTCTTACAAGATATGTAGTTTATTATAACAAAACTAAGTGGAGCAATACATGCCCATATTACATTATCAAAAAATATCATTGCTATTATCCACCAATTTGATAGCATAATGTGGATAAACTTTCTACTTGCTTCTTTGCTTTTCTTTTCAAATATTTTAGCAAATACAATAATTATTGCAATAAAAACATATGATACAATAAGACCTATAATATTATTCATAATTAACTCCTTTAAATATGTTAAGTAATATATTAACATATTTTTTTTCTTTTTTCTACATTATATTACAATTTTATTTCTTTTTTGTTAAATTGTTGAAATAGAATCACTTTTATGTTATAATTTATAGGAAATTTATGTAAAGGAGAAACAATTATGATTAAAAACAAATTAAAAATTTTAATGATATTATTACCAATGCTATTAATATCAACTACATGTTTTGCAACTATAGTTAGTAGTTCTGATGCAACTATGGAAGTAGTTGAAGATAATACTTGCAAAATCAAAATAAATGAGTATTCAGAATTCGAGAAAAAAATGATTGACTATGATTTAGAAAAAAGAGAACTTACAATTCAATTAAAAGTCACAAATACTCCTGGTCCATCTTTTGATCAACCAGCCGAAATAATGCTTGTAATTGACAATTCACAAAGTATGATTCAAAGACATGTAACTGCAGATACAACAAGATTTGATATTGTAAAATCATCTGCAAAGAAACTTGTAACAGAATTATTAAAAAATGATAAAGCCAAAGTTGGAGTTGTTAAATTTTCTACTTCTACTAACGTAGGTGAAGAAGGAACACTTAAAGATGCTACTTTACTTACTACTCCAGTTTCAAATTCAACCACTATTTTAAATGCAATTGATTCAATAAATGCTGATGGTCCAAGAACAGATATTGATGCAGGTCTTCAAGTTGCTAAACAAAATTTATCAAATGATGATACAGCAAAATATATAATTCTATTAACAGATGGTGTTCCAAACACGGCTGTTGGTGGTCCAACTATAACTTATTCAGGTGAAATAGTAACAAAGACAAAAGCAACTTTAACTTCTATTGTTAACGCAAATATTAATTTATATACAATGATGACAGGCTTAGATGGTACAATTGAACCTCAAACACAAAGACCATATACAGAATTAGCAGAAGAAATATTTGGTACATCTGCAGAACCATATGCAGGAAAATACTATAATATTCAAGATAGTCAAATAGAAAAAACAATATGTGAAACAATATTAAAAGATATTACTAAAACAGTAGATTCAACACTACATAATGTAAAAATATATGATTATTTCCCACAAGAAATAGTTGATAACTTCGATTTTAGTTATGTAGCAAAACCAACAAAAGGAACTATTTCAGAAACAATTACTGAAAATAATTATATTCTTTGGACAATAGATGAATTATTACCAACTGACACTTTAACAGTTACATATAAACTTACTTTAAAAGATAATATTGATGATTCTATATTAGGTAAAATTTTAAAAACTAATGAAAAAGTTGATATAGAATCTGATGAAGAAGATGATAAAACTTCTGATGAAGCACCAAAAGTAAAAGTTACAAAGCCAGAAGTAAAAAAATCAACAGTTACTGTTAAATATTTAGAAAAAGACACTAATAAACCATTAGCAGATGAAACAGTTATTACTGATGATGTTGGAAACACATATTCAACATCTAGAAAAACTATTTCTGGATATGTTGCAGCAGATCCAGAACCAACAAATAAAGAAGGAATAATTACATCAGAGCCAATTACAGTTATTTACTATTATACAACTAAAGCTCCAAATCCAATTCCACAAACAGGTGACACAAATGGATTTATAATTGCAATAGGTTCAATATTTGTTATCTCAACAGCAGTATTTGGAATTAGATTGTATACAATTAAAAAGAAATAAAAAAATATAAATACAATATAAAAGAGTAATTTTAAAATAATTGCTCTTTTTAATTGCATTTTATAATTCTATATGTTATTATAATTCAGTAATCGAATATTTATTGGGGTATCGCCAAGCGGTAAGGCATCGGACTCTGACTCCGACATTTCCTAGGTTCGAATCCTAGTACCCCAGCCATATTATATGAATTATAAAAGAGGGAATTATTCTCCCTCTTTTATTTTATACTATCTATAATTTTTTGTCCTTCTTCTGTATCTAACCAATTTACTATTTTAGAAATATTTTCATTACTACTATCAGTTTTATATATTAAGTATACTTCATATAACATCGGATAATCTATATCTTCAATCTTTTTATCATTAATGTCAATTATTTTTACATTTTTATTTGTATGCATTTTTGAATAGTAACTATAAAATGTATACCCTACTCCTTTTTTATCTAATGCTATTTTATCAATAATTTCAGGCATTAATTTTAACTCAGAATGATTATCTCCTATTGTATTATTTTTTACAATATTTTCAAAACATGTTTGACTACCATTATTTTTTTCTAGCTGATAAGTATTCCAATTCAGGTTATTATTATGGTATATATTTTGAATATCTTCTATCATTAATTTTTTTGTGTTATTTTCACTATTAACTATAATTGCTAAAGGCTCTAAATATAGTTTTTTAAATTCTAGATTAAGATTTGAATTAAAAATTTCTAACTTTTGTTCATCTGATGGACATGTAGCAATAATAATATCTGCTTTTCCATTTATAATGTCTGTATATGCTTGTGATGTTGATACTAATTTTAAATCATCTTTTGAATAAGAATCTTTGCTATATATATTTTGAACAAGATTTGCCGCAAAAGGGTAAAATGCACTTGCAGCCTCAATTTTAGGCAAGTTTTCTTCTATCTTGAAACTTGTTTCATAATTTTTTAGTACATTTCCTTGAGAAAAAGGTTCAAATCTTTTTAAATCTATTTCAATCATTTGCTTACTTTTATTTTGCATTTCTATAAATAAATAAATCTCACAAATTACAAGAAATACTATACTTAATGTTAATATAACTATCTTCGTTTTATTTTTCATATTTTTCATCCTTAGAAATTTAGTAATATAATTAATGTCTTTTTTATTTTAGCATATGATTATTTTTTTTACAATAAATAAATTATTATGACTTTTTATCCTATTTTCTTTCCTTGAATTTTAAATTCTCCCATATTTGTTTTTGCATAAATATTAAGTATATTGTTTCTTAATTCTCCCATTATTTCATATTGTATATTAATTGCATTATTTTGCATACTTCCTTTAAAGTAACATTGGTTTCCTTTTACTCTTCCATTGTTTAAACTATGTTTCATTCCCATTACTTCTAATATACCTTCTATTGTATCATTAGATGTTTTTAATGTAATTTTACCATCTATCATTCCCATAGGTGTTTTTACTTTAACTTGATAAATACCATCCATATAATTACCTCCTAGATAATTATATTCAAATTCAAATTATTGTTGCATAAAAATAAAGTACTATCGCTAGTACTTTATTTCAAAAGGTTAGGTGGGGTGGTACTCCCACATCTCCAACACCTATAGATGGGCGACGGCTACCAGTTCCGTCCTCAGAACCTTTCTACATTAATTATATGTTATATTAATAATAACATACATTATTTTTTTTCAAGTTAATATTTATAAAAATAATTATGTTTTAAATATTTTTCGACCTTTTCATATACCATCACATACATCGTTCTAGCAAATAATTGCTCATTATTGCTCACTCTTATCGCAAATGGTATATATTAGAACATCCTTTCTTTAAAATCTAATATGCCATACCATTTATTTCTTTAGCAATTTCTTCATAATTTGGAATATATGTTTTAACCATATTATAGAAAGATTTTGTATGATTTTTATATTTCAAATGACAAAATTCATGCAATACAATATAATCAATTGCTTCTCTTGAATATTTTGCAATTTCAGGGCTTATTGTTATTATTTTATTTTTACATATAGCAATAGCATTATCTATATCTTCAATTTTATAATCTTCAGGTGCTATATTAAGTAATACTCTATTTTTTTCCATAGTTCTTTCTATTTCTCTTTCAGCAATTTGATTATACATTTTTTTCATAAGTATATTTACTATTTCTTTCTCATCCATATATTTGTACTTATTTGGTAATACTACCTTTATTTGATTTAAATTAAAACTTAAATCTGCTGTTTCTATATTTTTATATGATATATTTAATTCATATTTTTTCCCAAGTACATTTACTCTTTTAGTATTTTGCTTAGAAATTTCTTCATATTCTTTCATTTTATTTAATATCCATTGTTTTTTTTCTTCAACTGCTCTTTGAATTTGATTTCTAGTTGTATACCAAGGAGCGTTTATTACTACTTCACCATTTTGTACTGATATATATAAATTATCTGTTAATTCCTTATTTACTGTATATGCTATTACATTATTTTTATTTGTTAAAAATCCCATTTTAAACACTCCTTTTCTTTATTTTTTGTTCTTGAACTCTTGTTCGCTTTTGTTGGTTATATTTTATATTTAATTTTTTATTTTGTCAATACTTTTTTCAAATTTTTGTTCGCATTTTTTTGATGCGCTTTTTTCTTGGAAAATCAACAAAAAATCAGATATTAAAAATTTAATATCTGATTTTTACTTGTTATATTTTCATCTTCTATTTCTTCTATATATTTTTTATTCTTCTTACTCTTTTTTACTTTTTTAGGTGTATATTCTTCTTCATCGTAATAATTATGTTCTCTTTTATATTGTCCATATTCTATAAAATTATGAATATCGCCTGTATATATATTCTGAGTATATACATAACAGTCATCATTTTTTAGTTTTTCATCTATTATGTATTCTTGAATCATTTTTCTTTCTGATCTTTTAAAACTTTCTAAAGGTATATTTAAATATTTATGTTTAAATATTAATCTTCTGTCATAACTGTCAAATTTAGTATTTATTAAATTCTCATATCTATATTCTGCATTAAATTTTGAATTTTCTATGGAAATTACTACATTGCTCCATACTCTTTGTTTATTCTTTCTAAATTCTTCTCTTAAATCTTTTATTTTATCATATAGTTCTTCAGCTAAATTAATATATTCTTGTTCATCTATATTAAATTTTGCTGGCACTTCATATATGTTTATAGGATTTTTTTTAAGTATTCCCTTTGGTATGTAATATAAAAACATTTCTCCTGTTTCTATAAAATTTAGATTTTCAATTACAGATGCATATAGATATATTTTTTCCCATTTTTCAGGAATCATATAAAATATCTTTTTCTGTATATCAAAATACAAATCTTTTATTTTGGTTGATTCCATATTATACCCCTTAGAATTATTTTATGATTATACTCTTTCCTGTCATTTCCTTTGGTTTCTCTAAATTCATTATATCAAGCATTGTTGGTGCTAAATCGGCAAGTATTCCATCTCTTAATTTTACATTTTCCATACCAACAAGCATTAATGGAACTGGATTAGTTGTATGTGCTGTATGTGGTTCTCCAGTCTTATAATCTATCATTTGTTCGATATTTCCATGATCTGCTGTAATTATTAATACTCCATTTTGAGCTTCTACTGCTTCTACTACTTTTCCCACACATTCATCTATTGTTTCAACTGCTTTAACTGCTGCTTCAAAATTACCTGTATGTCCAACCATATCTGGATTAGCATAATTCAATATAATTGTATCATATTGTTTTGAATTTATTGCATCAAGTAATTTTTCAGTAACTTCATATGCACTCATTTCTGGTTTCATATCATATGTTTCAACTTTTGGTGATGGAATAAGTATTCTATCTTCACCTTCATATTGTTCTTCTTTACCACCATTGAAAAAGAAAGTAACATGTGCATATTTTTCTGTTTCTGCTATTCTTAATTGTTTTAAACCTTGTTTTGAAACATACTCTCCAAAAGTATTTGTTAAATCTTCTTGTTTAAATGCAACAACAACATTTGGCATTGTTTCATCATATGTAGTCATACATACATAGAATAAATTTAAATCTTTTTCTACATTAAATTCATTGAACTCAGGATCTACAAGTGTTCTTGTTATTTCTCTTGCTCTATCTGTTCTATAATTGAAGAATATAACTGCATCATCTTTTTCTATTTTTGCAACTGGTTCACTTCCATTCATAATAACTGTTGGAAGCATAAATTCGTCAAAAATATCTTTTTGATATGAATCTTCTATTGCTGTAATTGCTGATGTTGCCTTTTCTCCTTCTCCATATACTAATGCTCTATATGCTTTTTCTATTCTTTGCCATCTTTTATCTCTATCCATTGCATAGAATCTTCCAGAAATAGTAGCAATTTTACCAATTCCTTTTTCTTTCATTTTACTTTCTAAGTCTGTTATATATGATTCTCCTGATGATGGTGGTGTATCTCTACCATCCATAAAACAATGAACAAATACATTTTCAAAATCTTTTCTTTTAGCAAGTTCTAACAATGCATACAAATGACGAATATGTGAATGAACTCCACCATCTGATAATAATCCCATTATATGTAATTTAGAATTATGTTCTTTACAGTGTTCAATTGCTTTTACAAGTTCTGTATTACTAAAGAAATCCCCATCCTCTATAGATTTAGTAATTCTTGTAAGTTCTTGATATACAACTCTACCTGCTCCTATATTTGTATGTCCTACTTCAGAATTTCCCATTTGTCCATCTGGTAGTCCAACATTTAATCCACTTGTATACATATTACATGTTGGGCATGTTTTCATTAGTTTATCAATATTTGGTGTATTTGCTGTTTTAATTGCATTACCATTTTCCTTTTCGTTAATTCCAAATCCATCCAAAATCATTAGCATTGTTAATTTGTCTTTCATTTTTTATTACCTTCCTTTAATTTGCACTTCTAATTATTTCTTCAAATTCTGATGCTTTTAGGCTAGCTCCTCCTACTAAAGCTCCATCTATATCTGATGTATTAAACAATTCTTGGCAGTTATCTTTATTTACACTGCCACCATATTGTATTATAACACAATCAGCAATATCTTTTCCATATATTTTTTCAATTTCTTTTCTTATTTCTTTTATTGAATTATTTGCATCTTCAGCTGTAGCTGTTTTCCCTGTTCCAATTGCCCAAATAGGTTCATATGCAATTATTATATTATTTAATTGTTCTTTTTCAACACCTTCAAGAGCTTTTCTTGTTTGAGTCGTTATAATAAAACTTGTTTCTCCATTTTCTCTTTGCTCTAATGTTTCACCAACACAAATAATTGGTTTTAAACCTGTATGAATTGCTTTTAAAACTTTTTTATTAACAGTTTCATCTGTTTCTGCAAAATATTGTCTTCTTTCAGAATGACCAATAATAACATATTCTACATTTATACATTTAAGCATTTCTGCGGAAATTTCTCCAGTATATGCTCCCTTTTCTTCCCAATGCATATTTTGCGCACCTATTTTTATTTTGGTATCTTGTACAGTTAACAAACTATAAAATAAATCTGTATATGGTACACATAGTATAACTTCACAATTTGCACTATTTGCTACTGGCGCTATTGCATTTATAAAATTCATTGCTTCATTTGGAAGCATATTCATTTTCCAATTTCCTGCTATTACTTTCTTTCGCATTCCTTTTCTCCTTTTTGTTGTTTTCTTTTGTTTATTATCTCTTTTAACTCTTCTAAAGCTTTTTTCATTTGTTCTGTATATTCCATTCTAAAGTTTTCTTTTTCTAGTTGCATTTTCTCTTTTAACTCATCTACATCCTTTAAAAACTCTGCATCTTCTAGTTCAGGTTCCTCAACATTTTGAATTATATCATTAACTTTTTCTATTGGAATATCAAGTTCAATATAATATAAATGTGTAAGTGTCCCTTTTAATTTAGGATGTGGAGTTTCTAAATCTGTTATTTTATCCATATATGATAATTGTTCATATCTTAATCCCATTTCTTCAAATATTTCTCTAAGCATTGATTGCATAGGAACCTCTCCATTTTTCATGTGTCCTGAACAAAAATCAAATTTTCCTGGATCTAATCTTAAATTCTTGTTTCTTTTAAACAATAGTACATTGCCTTTTGAATTTGCTATTATACTTGATACAAACTCGTTTTTATCTTTTGCTAGTGTTTGAACATTTTTAACTTCCAATTCACTATCTCTCCTATTTATCTTGTAAACATTCTATTCCAGGCAATTTCTTTCCTTCTAAAAATTCTAATGATGCTCCGCCACCTGTTGAAATATGTGTCATTTTATCAGCTAGTCCCATTTTTTCAATTGCTGCTGCAGAATCTCCACCACCTATAACTGTTGTTGCATCTTCCATTTCTGCAAGTGCATTTGCTATTCCTCTAGTTCCATTTGCAAATTTTTCATATTCTGATAAACCAACAGGTCCATTCCAAATAATTGTTTTTGCATCTTTAAATGCATCTTTAAATAATTCTATTGTTTTTGGTCCTATGTCTAAACCTTCCCATCCATCTGGTATATTATCTGAATCTATAACTTTTGCATTTGCATCTGGACTAAATGCATCTGCTATAACATTATCAACTGGTAAAACTAATTTTACACCTTTTGTTTCTGCTTTTTTGATTAATTCCTGTGCTAAATCTAATTTATCTAATTCACAAACTGAATCACCAATACTATATCCCATAGACTTAAAGAATGTATATGCCATTCCTCCACCTATTATTAGTGTATCTACTTTTTCAAGTAAACTATCTATAACCCCGATTTTATCTGATACTTTAACTCCACCTAATATTGCTACAAATGGTCTTTGTGGATTATCAAGTGCAGATCCTAAGAATTTTAATTCTTTTTCTATTAAGAAACCTGAAACTGCTGGCAAAAATTCAGCAATTCCTGCTGTTGAACTATGAGCTCTATGAGCTGTTCCAAACGCATCATTTACAAATATCTCTGCCATTGAAGCAAATTCTTTTGATAAACTTTCATCATTTTTTTCTTCTCTTGCATCAAAACGTACATTTTCAAGTAATACTATTTCTCCATTTTGTAGATTTGCTGTTAATTCTTTTGCACTATCTCCAACAACATCTTTTGCAAGCTTAATTTCTTTTCCAAGTAATCTTTCTAATTCTTTTGCAACAGGTGCTAAAGAAAAGTCTGGATTAAATTCTCCCTTTGGTCTTCCTAAATGTGATGCAAGTATTATTTTACAATCGTTTTCTAATAAATAATTAATTGTTGGAAGTGCTCCAACTATTCTTCTATTATCTGTAATATTTTTGTTCTCATCTAATGGAACATTAAAGTCACATCTTACAAAAACTTTTTTTCCTTTTAAATCAATATCTCTAATTGTTTTTTTACTCATACTTAAATCTCCTTTGTACACTTTAGTAAATAATAATTATTATCATTTAGTTAACATCATTATTTAAAATATTATTTATATTATTATTTACTATATATTTAATATGATACAATTCTACAACAAAAAAGAATACTTTTCAAGTATTCTTTTTCCTTTTTTATCCTAATTCTGCAAAATATTTTATTGTCTTAACCATTTGAGATGTATATGAGTTTTCATTATCATACCAAGCAACAACTTGAACTTGATATAATCCATCTTCTATTTTTGTAACCATTGTTTGAGTTGCATCAAATAATGAACCATATGTCATACCAATTACATCTGAAGATACTAATTGTTCTTCTGTGTATCCATATGAAGCATTCGCTGATTTCTTCATAAATTCATTTATTGATTCAGGAGTAATATCATTTCCTCTTACAACAGCAACTAATATAGTTGTTGATCCTGTTGGAACTGGAACTCTTTGTGCAGATCCAATTAATTTTCCTTTTAATTCTGGTATAACATTTCCAATTGCTTTTGCTGCACCTGTAGAATTTGGAACAATATTTACAGCAGCTGCTCTTGCTCTTCTAAAATCACCTTTTCTATGTGGTCCATCAAGTACCATTTGATCTCCTGTATAAGCATGAACTGTTGTCATTATTCCAGATTGAATTGGTGCATACTCATTTAATGCTTTTGCCATAGGTGCTAAACAGTTTGTTGTACATGATGCTGCAGATATAATTGTATCGTCTTTGCTTAATATGTTTTCATTTACACTAAATACTACTGTTGGTAAATCATCTCCAGCTGGTGCAGATATAACAACCTTTTTTGCTCCTGCATCTATATGTGCTTGTGATTTTTCTTTTGATGTGTAGAAACCTGTACATTCTAGTACTACATCAACACCTAATTCACCCCATGGTAAATTTCTTGCATCTGCTTCTTTATATATTTTTATTGTTTTTCCATCTACTGTGATAGAATCTTCTCCTGCTACAACTGTATCTGCTTTTTCATATCTTTTTTGTGCAGAATCATATTTTAATAAATGTGCAAGCATATCTGGGCTAGTTAAGTCGTTTATTGCAACAACTTCATAACCTTCTGCTCCAAACATTTGTCTAAATGCTAGACGTCCTATACGTCCAAATCCATTAATAGCTACTTTAACTGACATATTTTTATTCCTCCTAAGATTATATTATATTTATATTCTTTACGAACAATTTCATTCTATACTAACTATTTTTTATTTGCAAGGGTTTCTATGCACAAATTTAAATAATTTTTAAATATTTTTAATAAAATTAAAATTCTACTTGCATTATGTATACTAATATGATATAATGTTTTTACTTTCAAAAATGAAAGGTGTAACTGTAAACCCTTAAACAAAAATTGATGGAGGGCCAGACATGGGTAAAAGAGGACATCCCAGTTCCGCAAAATCAATCAATAATTAAAATTTCCAGGCGGTATCCGGCATGCGTAGCAAAGTGCTCCGGGCTAAATAACGAAAGGAGTAAAGGATGCGGATCAGATATCCTTCATGGTTTGATTAGTGTTTGATTTGTTAAAAAATTAACAAGCAAAGTGACATTCACATCGAATTAAATAATCCAAAAAAACCGGGGCGGCTGTTTAATTACACTCGTCCCTGTTTTTTTTGTTTCATTTCAATTTTTCCAATCCATGTAGAATATATCATCATTTTACTAACTTTTTTATTTAATGATTTTTCTATAGCTTCCTTATATAGATTTAATTGTTCTTCATATCTTTCGATTAATTTATTTTCTTCACCTTTTTTTACATAATCTGTCTTATAATCTACTAATATTAATTCATCATTTTTATTAATATAATATAAATCTATAATACCTTGAACCAATATTTTATCATTTTCTGGATAATCTTTATTTAGTCTATTAGCTGATATTTCTAAATAGAAAGGTTCCTCTTCATGTATTTCTTTTGCCTCTTTTAGTTCCTTAAATAAATTAGAATTAATATAATCTAAAATTGTATTTATATTTATTGATTTTGCTTCTTCTTTTAAGATTATTTCTTTTTCAGCAAGTTCATTTATTAATTTCTCAATTTCTTCTTTAGTGTATTCTTTTTTCTTATCTAATCTTTGGAAACATAAATGCATTAATGTACCTTTTCTCGCATTTGTAATTAGTTCCTTCTTTTGTACCATAAACTTTGGTATATCAAATATGTATTCCTGTTTTTTATTTATTATATCGTCTAAATTTAACTCTTTTTGACTTTCTTCTTTTAGTTTAGATACTGATGTTTTTGTTGGAACAACCGAAGAATTTAAATATTTATATTTCCAATTTAACTGGCTTTTTATTTCTTCTAATATATTTTTATTTTCATCTGTTATTATTTTTTCTTTTTCACTATCTTTTATATCTTCTTTAGACTTTGTATCGTTTAACTCTTTCCTTGATTCTATTTTATGAACTTTTACATTTATTTTATCTTGGCTTTTATCTTTAAGGCATAATAATAAAATCCAGTTCAAATATGAAGTATATTTTCTTAACAATGTTGTATTTAATTCTTCTCCTTCTTTTTGTTTAAAAAGTGAAAGCATATCTTTAAGGTCTTTTTCTTCCTTAGCATAGTTTTTCATACTTCCAGTTATAATTAATTTTTCTCTTGCTCTTGTTAATGCAACATATAAAACTCTCATTTCTTCAGATATCATTTCTCTTTCTAGTTTTATTCTTAAAGCATATTTTGCAAGTGTTGAAAAACTAACCTTTGTTTCACTATCAATAAATTTTGGGCCAAAACCATAATCCTGGTGTAAGATTATGGTTTCATTCAAGTCTCTTTTATTAAACTGTTTACCTGTACCAGATACAAATACAACAGGAAATTCTAGCCCTTTACTTTTGTGAATACTCATTATTCTAACAACATTATCATTTTCTCCGACTATCTTTGCAGAAGATAAATCCCCAGAACTTAGTTTAAGTCTATCAATGAAATTTATAAAATTATAAAGTCCTTTAAAGCTTGCTGTTTCATATTGTTTTGCTCTTTCAAAAAGCATTTTTAAGTTTGCTTTTTTTAGCGAACCATTATTTAATAATCCAACATAGTTATAATAACCAGTTTCTTCATATATTTGCCATATTAGCTCATCAAGAGGCTTTTCTCTTTCTAGTTCTTTAAATCTTTCTAACATATCTAGAAAATAATTTATCTTATTTCTTAATTCTTCACTAACTGCAATTCTAGCTTTAAGCATTGCTTCATAAAAGAATCCATACTTGTCATTTAATCGAATTTCTATTAAATCATTATCTGTAAAATTACCAATAGGAGATCTTAGAACCGCAACAAGTGGTATATCTTGCATTGGATTATTTATTATTTTAAGTAACGATATTATTGTTTGTATTTCTATTGTTTCTAAATAATTTGATGAAGTATCTGAATATACAGGTATATTTCTAGAATTTAATTCTTTCTCATATATTTCTGCCACATCTGTAGTTGTTCTTAAAAGTATTGCAATATCCTTGTACTTTATTTCTCTTGTTCCTTGTTTTTTATCAAATACTTTGAATTTATCACTTATTAGTTCTTCTATTCTATCTGCTACTACTTTTGCCTCTTCTTCATTTTTTTCTATTATTTCTAATTTTTCTAACTTTTTATTTTCTTTTGTTTCATCGTTCTCATCTTCATCTTCATTGTTTGATTCATATTCTAATTCTTCTTCATCCTCAACATTTTTATTTAAATCTAGAATATGTAGCTCAGGTATGAATCTATCTGTTTCTTCTTTTTCATAATCTGCACCAAGGTTTAAATATTCTTCCTCTGTGTAATCTACATCACCAAGTTTTCTGCTCATTATTTCTTTAAATACCCAATTTGTAACATCAAGAACTTCTTCTCTACTTCTAAAGTTCTTAAATAATTGAATTTTTCTTCCACCTTCAGATTTCTTTTCATCAACCTTACTATATGTATCATATTTTTCAGAAAAAAGTTCTACTCTAGCTTGTCTAAATCTATATATACTTTGTTTTATATCTCCAACCATGAAAATATTATTTCCATTTGAAATACTTGTTAAAATATATTCTTGAACTAAATTACTATCTTGATACTCATCTATTGCAATTTCGTTAAACTTTTCTTTAAGTGATAATGCTATATCACTTGGGACAATTTTTTCATCTTCTTTTTTAGTTAATATTTTTAGTGCTAAATGTTCTATATCATGAAAATCTATTTTATTTTTTTCTCTTTTCTTTTCCGAGAATTTTTCTTCAAATTCTAAAATTAAATCTTTTATAGAATCTAAAACATCATACATTTCAAATAATACTTCATTTGCTTCTTTAGATGTAAACAATTTCATCCTTTTTAAAGAATCTTTTATATTATCTTTTACTTTATCTCTTGTTTTTTTAGCTTCTTCTTTGTATTCTAAAGTTATTTTTTTATCTGTAGGCCATGTCTTAAATTTTAACACTTGCGATTCAGCACATAGTTTATCCCATTTATTTTCATCTTTACCTTGTATAATTTTTATTAAATTATCTGTTAAATCTTTATCAGACCAAACTATTTTTTCATACTTTTCTAATTCTTCAAATCTATTTAAATTTTTAGCAAGTTGTTCAAGTTTTAATGAATTTTCAGTTAATTTTGCAAGAGTTTCTTCAAGTAATATTTCTCCCCAGATTGTTTTTGAAAAATCAACATCAAGACTATCTTTTAAATTGAACATTTCAACTTTTTCCTTAAGCCATAATTCTGGGAAAGGATTACTTTGTATTTGATTTTCTATTTTTAAAACTATATTTTTTAAATCATCGTCTCCTCTGTAGTTTGCATATAAATCAATTAATTTTAAAAATCTTTTATCTTTATTTATATATTTTTCTTCAAATAAGTTATCTAATACCTCTTGTTTTAGAAGTTCCATTTCAGATGAATCACCTATTTGAAAATTGGCAGATATATCTATTTCATAAAAATAATTCCTAATTATATCTAGACAGAATGAGTGTATTGTACAAATATTAGCCTTATTTAATAAAGTAATTTGTCTTTGTAAATGCATATCTGATGGATTTTCTTCTATCTTTTTATAAATTGCATCAAGTATTCTTTCTCTCATTTCAGATGCTGCAGCATTTGTAAAGGTAACAACTAAAATTTTATCTATATCTATTTTTTCATCTATTATTTTATGAATTATACGCTCAACTAATACCGCTGTTTTACCGCTTCCGGCAGCAGCAGCAACTAGTAAATTTGAACCTTTTTCTTCAATTGCTTGTTTTTGTTCTTTTGTCCAATCTGGCATATTTCTTCCTTCTTTTCCTCTTTTATCTTTTTGCAAATTATATTATATTTAATTTCTATTGTCAAAAATAAAAAACATAGTTCTTTAAATATAAGAATTATGTTTTTTTATTTTTATGAAAATCTACTTTTTCCATCATTACTTCTTCTTACATGATATCCTGAAATTTTTGACTCTTTTTCTTTTTCCTCTTTTTGTTTTTTTAAATTTTCTGCCAATTCTTCTTGTGTACATTTTAAACTATTTCTAAACTTTATTGCCTTTTCGTTATTATTTTCTTCTTTGCTTTTAACTGCAATATTACCATTTTCATCTGAAATTATTAATCCATTATCTATTGCCATTTTTAGACACTCAGCTATTTCTTTTTTCTCGTAAAATTTTCCTTCAGCAGACATACTTATTATATTACAAATCATATTTATTGTAGATTTTGGTCTTTTTTTTAATACAACTCTTATTAAATCAAATAATTTCTCATTAAAAACTTTATTTTCGTCTTCGTTATTTATCATATTTATTCTTCTCCCTATTAATTCTACATAACTATTATATCATTTTTTTCTTTAAATTGCTACTTTTTATTAAAATACATTTGGATCTATATTCTCTCCGTCTTTTAATATTTCAAAATGAAGATGTGGTTCATCTGCAATTTCGAATGCACCAGTATTTCCTACAGTACCTATAGTTTGTCCTTTATTTACTTTTTCTCCTTCTTTTACGAACTCAGCAGTTAACAAATTAGCATATACAGAACTATATCCATTAACATGTTCAATAACAACCGTTATTCCATACCTTGGATCATTTTTTATTGATTTTATAGTACCCGCTTCTGCCGATTTTACAACAGATGTTTTTGGCGCTTTTATATCTATTCCTAAATGTGTTACCCATTCTCCTAATGTATTTGAATACACTAAGTCTTCTTTTGCAAATTCTTTAATTATTTCTCCTTCAACTGGTTTTTCAAATTCAGGATCTTGTAATATTTCTTCTTCCTCTTCTTGCTCTGTTTCCTGTTCTTTTTCTTCCTCCTTTACTTCATTTGCTTTTACCATATTAGATGTATTTATTGCAATTTTATTTACTACTTCTTCTTTTTTATTTTCTCCTTCATCCTCTATCACAACCTGTTGTATTGTTTTACCAATTGAAGTACTTACAGGAGCTGTATTTTCACTTTTTCCTAAATCTGTTATACTACTTTTTATTTCTGCAATCTTTAATTCTTTTTCTACTACATCACTATATATTACAAAAAAGATAGTGAATGCAAGTATAGCAATTATAAAAACCGAAATTGAAATTAATAGAATTTTTCTTATTTGTTTTTCATCATTAAATAAAATTTTCATTATGGATTTTCCTCCTTACCTTGAACTTTGACTTTTGTTCTCTAGTTCTCTTTTTCTTCTATAATTATTTCCATTTTTTTCATTTATATACATCATATATCCACAATTTCTACCCCTGTATAGAAATGTTTTATTATATCTTCATATGAATTTCCTTCTTTTGCCATACTATCTGCTCCAGTTTGACTCATTCCTACCCCATGACCATATCCAATAACTTCAAATGAAACTTCATCATTTTCTATTTCTATTTTAAAGTTTGCAGATTTTAATCCCATTAAACTTCTAACTTCTACTCCTGATAATTCTTTATTACCAATCCTTATTTTTTTAACTCTATTAGAATCAGTATATTCTAGTACTTTTATACATTCTATATTATCGAAATTTATTTCAAAATCAGGATATCTATCTTTCATCTTTTCTATAAATTCTTCTTTACTCAAACTTACTTCTGATTGATATTGACTATATGCATCTTCCCCTGCAGTTTCTACTGCTTGTAAATAAGGATAACCATTTCCTCCCCAAACATTTAAGGTTGTCTCTGTTTTTCCTCCACTATTTGAATGAAAAAAAGCATTAATAACTTGTCCGTCATATTCGACTACTTTTCCCTTTGTTTCTTCTACAGCATTGACTATTTTATTCCAATTATTTTCTCTTTCATTTTCTTCCCATCTTGCAAACCTATTTTCTTTTGAAATCCATGCTTGGCAACAGTTTGAGTCATCACAAATATCTGCATCTCCATGTTTATTTCCACTATGTTCTATTTTAAATATTGTATAAGTTCTAGCAACAACCGCTTGTGCTTTTAATGCTTCTTTTTCAAAACTTGCTGGCATTTCTGCTGAAACAACTCCATATAAATATTCATCAATTGGAATTTCTTCTATACTATCATCTTTTGAATGTAAAAGTTTTATAGTATTATACTCTTTATAGTCATAATTACTTACATTCTCATTTTCATTAATTGTTTGTTCAATTGTATTTTCATCTACATTTGCAACTGTTTCTTTATTATCTCTTTTTACAAATATTATTGGAATAAAAAAACATACTATTACAAAAATCCACACATAAAATATTATTTTTTTCATATACCACCTCATATTTATACTACCAATTTCTCTTTCATTGTATTTAAAACTCTTTTTTCTATTCTTGATACTTGAACTTGGCTAATTCCTAATATTCTAGCTACTTCCATTTGTGTTTTATTTTTATAATATCTAAGCATTATTATTTCTTTATCTCTTTTCTCTAAATTTTCAATTACCTTATTTAATGATATTTTATTTATTACCTGTTCTGCTTCATCTACTTTTGTACTTAATGTATCTATAAACGAAATACCATCTTCATCATTTGAGTAACTATTATCATAAATTGATATTATTGGATTCATAGAATCCATTGCAATTGCAATATCTTCTTTTGTTACTTTTAATTCTTGTGCTATTTCTGTTATTGTAATATCTCTATTTTTTTCTCTTATATATTTATTTTGAATTTCTCTTATTTTTATTGCTAATTCCTTTATACTTCTACTTATTTTTACACTACCATCATCTCTAATAAATCTTTTTATTTCTCCTAAAATATATGGCACAGCATAAGTAGAAAGCTTAACATCGAATGAAGTATCAAATCGTTTTATTGATTTAATAAAACCTATTGTTCCTATTTGATATAAATCTTCTAATTCATATCCTCTATCTTTAAATCTTTTTACAATGCTCCAAATTAGTCCATTATTTTCTTCAATTAATTTTGTCATCATTTCTTGGTTCCCTTTTTGAGCTTCAATAATATCTTGTATTTTATTTTCACATACCATTTTAGATGACACTCCTTATTTTAATTTTTTGTTATTTTAGTTAAAACTTTGGAAATGTCTTCCTCTGATATATCTACTTTTTTTATTGTTTTTTTCATAGTTACTTTAGTTCCCATTCCAACAATCGACTCAATTTTTATTTCGTCCATAAAGCTTTCCATTATAGTAAATCCCATGCCAGATCGTTCTAAATCTGGTTTTGATGTAAACAGTGGTTTTCTTGCTTCTTCAATATTTTCAATTCCTTTTCCGTTATCTGATATTTCAATAATAACCAATTCACCTATAATCTTACATCTTATTTTTACTATGCCATCTTGATTTTCATAACCATGAACTATGCTATTAGTAACCGCTTCAGATACAGCCGTTTTTATGTCTGATATTTCTTCAATTGTAGGATCCAAACTTGCAACAAATGCAGCAACACTAATCCTAGCAAATGCCTCATTGTTAGATTTACTCTCAAATTCTAACTTCATTTCATTTTCAAATATATTTTTCATAATTTCATTTTCTCCTTCTATGCAATTTTAATTATTTTGGTTATACCACTCATATCAAAAACCTTTTTTAATGAACCTGTCACATTTTGCATTTCTATTGATCCACCGTAGCATTTTCATCATCTTATATCTTCCTAAAACCAATCCTATTCCTGCACTATCCATAAAAGTAACTTTATCGAAATCAAATACCACTTTTCTAGGCATATATCTTTGAATTTCATAATCTAAACTCCTCCTTAGTTCTTCTGCTTGATGATGATCTATCTCTTCTGTCATCTCAAATACTAATTCTTTATTTTCTCTTTCAAACCTTACATTCAATTTAATTCCTCCTTTTAAAGCTTGTCCTATTATATTTCTTTTTCCATTTTTTTCCAAGAGTGAAATATAGGAAGTTTTGACGATTTATAAGAAACTTTCGAC
This sequence comes from Clostridia bacterium, assembly GCA_017934475.1. Classification (GTDB taxonomy): domain Bacteria; phylum Bacillota; class Clostridia; order TANB77; family CAG-508; genus UMGS1663. Next base: position 275,212 of record JAGBJN010000001.1, read on the forward strand.
AAAAAATGCTCAACAAAAAAACACAGATTAAAATATACTCTGTGTTTTTTTTGAAATGAAAAGAGCAGAGTAAAATTACTCTGCTCTAAATATTCAATTGTTTTCCTTTGTGGCTGATGGGTCACATTTCACTGATTGATAAAAAGTATCTTTGTCTACAGCAAGTCCACCATTTAATTCCCAGCCTTCATTTAAATAAGCATTTACCTTTACTGTCATACTGTTTATTGCATCTTCTCTTGTTTCATTTAATCCACGAGTATGCATTACAATAGCGTATTGCATTTTTGTCCTCCTTATTAATTGTTTAGAAGGTTAACGGGTTACATTTTAGATATATATACTATCATAATTATTTCATACTTTCAAGTCTTTGTTTTGCCGATGTAAGCATTTCTTCATATTTTGCAAGTTTTGCTTTTTCTTCTGCTATTTTTGCTTCTGGTGCTTTAGATACAAATCCTGGATTAGAAAGCATTTTACTTGCTCTTGTTACTTCTGCTTCAAGTTTTGTTATTTCACCTTCTAATCTTTTCTTTTCTTCTTCCATATCTATTAAATCTCCAAATGGAATTATAACTTCCATTTCTTTTGTTAATATAGATGATGAATTACTATCTATTTCACCTTTTTCATCTCTTATTTCAATTTCACTTGCAAAACTTAACTTTTCTACCATTGTTTTTGATGTTTCTATCATTTCTTTGCATGTTTTAGTTACAAATATTATTTTAGATTTTTTTGATGGATGTATGTTCATATTTGTACGTAAATTTCTTATTCCAACAATTATTTCCTTTAATTCTTCTATTTGTTTTTCTTCTTTTTCAAATGCATATTTTGTTTCAAATTCCGGCCATTTTGAAATCATTATACTTTCATCATTATTATATAATTTTGTATAAATTTCTTCTGTTATAAAAGGCATAATTGGATGTAACAGTTTTAAAGCAATTTCTAATACTTTATTTAATGTCCAAACAGCTGCATCTCTATTTGTACAATTTTCATCATATAAACGTGGTTTTACCATTTCTATATACCAATCACAGAATTCATTCCAAATAAAGTCATATATTTTAGCACATGCAACACCTAAATCATATTTATCTATATTTGTAATTATCTCTTTTGAAAGTGTGTTTACTTTTGATAATATCCATTTATCTTCACATGATAAATTTGAAGGTAATTCTTCTGATGTCATAAATTCATCAAAGTTATTTATACTTCCTTCTACTTTTTCAAAATTAGAAATAACAAATTTTGATGCATTCCATAATTTATTTGCAAAATTTGATGCTTGTTCTAGTTTTTCAGGCATATATCTTATATCATTTCCTGCAGATATTCCAAGTACTAAAGAAAATCTTAGGCTATCGGTTCCATAATTATCTATAATCTCTAATGGATCAATTCCATTACCTAATGATTTAGACATTTTTCTTCCTTGTGAATCACGTACTATGCCATGAATTACAACATCCTTAAATGGTATTTTTCCTGTATGTTCTAAACTAGAGAATATCATTCTTGATACCCAGAATGTAATAATATCATATCCTGTTACAAGTGTACTTGTTGGGAAATATGTTTTTAAATCTTCTGTTTCTTCTGGCCAACCAAGTGTTGAAAATGGCCACAATGCAGATGAAAACCATGTATCTAATGTATCTTCATCTTGATGCATATGAGTACTTCCACATTTATTACATTTTTCTGGTGAATCTTCAGAAACAATTATATTTCCACAATCTTCACAATAATATGCTGGTATTCTATGTCCCCACCATAATTGTCTTGATATACACCAATCTCTAATGTTTTCCATCCAATTAAAGTATGTTTTTTCATATTTTTCTGGAATAAATCTTATTTCTCTACTTCTAACTGCTTCAATTGCAGGTTTTGCAAGATCTTCCATTTTAACAAACCATTGATCAGATATATGTGGTTCTATTGTATTATGGCATCTATAACATTTTCCAACATTATGTGTATAATCTTCAATTTTTACTAAATCACCAGATTCTTCAAGCATATCAACTATTCTTTTTCTTGCTTCTAGTAAATCCATTCCCTTAAGTTCTGGTACCAAATCTCCCATTTTGAAATTTTCATCAAAAACTTCAATTATTTCTAGTCCTTGATTTAATGCTGCCTGATAGTCATTTGGATCATGTGCAGGAGTCAATTTTACACATCCTGTTCCAAAGTCCATTTCTACAAATGGATCTGCAATAATTGGTATTTCTTTATTCATAATAGGAAGTATTACTTTCTTTCCTACTAAATCTTTATATCTTTCATCAGAAGGGTGTACTGCAACCCCTGTATCTCCAAGCATTGTTTCAGGTCTTGTTGTAGCAACTATAACATATCTATTTTCATCCTTTACTTTATATCTAATATGCCATAAATGAGTTGGTTCTTCTTCATATTCAACTTCTGCATCAGAAATAGATGTGTTACAATATGGACACCAGTTTATCATTCTTTTACCTTTATATATTAAACCTTTATCATATAATTTAACAAATACATGTTTAACAGCATTTGATAAGCCTTCATCCATTGTAAATCTCTCTCTTGACCAATCACATGATGAACCAAGTTTCTTTAATTGATTTACTATAGTTCCACCATATTCTTTCTTCCACTCCCAAGCTCTTTCTAGAAAAGCCTCTCTTCCTAAGTCATCTTTAGTTATTCCTGCTTGTTTCAATTTTTCTACTATTTTAGCTTCTGTAGCTATTGAAGCATGGTCTGTTCCTGGTAACCATAGAGTATTGTATCCTTGCATTCTTTTTGTTCTAATTAGTATATCTTGCAATGTATTATCTAGCGCATGCCCCATATGAAGTTTTCCTGTAATGTTTGGTGGTGGAATCACTATTGTATATGGATCTTTTGATTTATCTCCTGATGGTTTGAAATAACCTTTATTTTCCCAATTTTCATATAATTTTTCTTCAAAATCTTTTGGATTATACTTTCCTTCTAATTCATGTTTACTCATTTTCTTTCTCTCCTATCTACTTTTTTATTTATTAAATTGTTTTGAAATTTCTTTTACTTTTTTTATAAATTCTTCTTTATTTGATAATGCTTCTCTAAGTTTTCTTATTGCATCTTCATATTCTTTATCTACAATATAGTTTTTAGCATAACCATTCTCTCCATATTTTTCACTTAAGTGATTATAGACTCGTTCAACCATTTCCTCATAAGACATTTCTGGATAGTTCTTTAATCCATATGAATAAGCTCTTCTTATTGTATCATCTATATCTACTATTGTTCTGTCTGCTGAACTTACTATCTTTCCATAAATACTTCTTGGTTCATGATCTAATGATGCTCTATGGTCTTCTATTGCTTCTTTTATAATCACTCGTTCTTCCTCTGTGAAAAAATCTTTTACTTTTTCATCTTCCATAAACATTTGTGCAGAAATAATTTCATGTGTTTTTCTATCAATAAAATGTCCTAAATCATGATATGCTGCAACTGTATAAACTATATTTTCATCTACATCATATCCTTTTGATAGTTCCAAACTTCTTCTTATAACTGTCTTTATATGATTTATTCCATGGCCTTCTTCATTTCTACTATATAAAGGAAATATATTATTTTCTATATAATTTATTAAATCACTATTCACTTTTTTTCCTCCTTTTTTAAATTTATTTTTTCATCAAAAATAATCCATAAATACAAAAAAGCTCACCCTATATAAGGGCGAGCATAATAATCTCACGGTACCACCTTAATTTACAAATATAAAACATTTTTATTTGTAATCTTAACTACTTTTAACGCAAGCTACACGGATACAGCTAATTTATATTTCTCACTATATCAACAAGAAAGCTACCTTCGGTTTTATTTTCTATTAGAAGCTTTCAGCCGGTGACTTCTATTCTCTACTATAGAATAACTAAAACTTACTCCTCTTTCTTTTTGTTTTTGTTACTATGCTATATATTATATAACATTAATTTATTTTTATCAACTATTTTACAATTATAATTTACTATTTTTTTAACAAAAAAGATATAAAGTGTTATATTAATAACTCTCTATATCTTTTTAAGTAACATCCCTTATTCGTAGTATTCTACAGAAATCGGTCTTCCTATTTTTTCAGCCCATCTTTTTGCATTCTTGTTGTTTTTACCCAGAATCTGTTCAAACTTCCAGGTTTGCATCTCAGGAAATTCAATTGGTATACATTCTTCAGTAGAAAATTTAATTTTTTCCATATCAAAAATGATCATTTCTCCTGTATCATTTCCTCTTTGATTTTTCACTGTAAAAACGTAATACTTATCGAATTTTCCTTCTAAAAGCCTTGTCTGCAGTACAGTGTCTGTAATGTAAATTGCTAATCTTCCCTTCATAGCTTTTTCTACATTTGGTAATTGCCTGCTAATTTTCAGATTTTCAGCCTCTCTTTCTACAATCTTTTTCATTTCAAAAGCTGCATCAATGCAGGCTTCAGTTGGAATCATTCCTTTACGGTTACCCAAAAAATGATAGCAACCGTCATCTTCCATATACTCATAAACAGGTAATTTTTCTTCTCTTTCTTGATAAAACCTAGGATGGTGATACTGACAATATACTACAGCACCTTTTTTCAAACCTATTTCATACTTAAAATATGGAATTTTCAATTTTTCCAAGACTTCCTGATACTTGTCTGCAATACAAGGCAAACATTTCTTTGTGTCGTGAAAGAAATAATTTTCTCCCTTCTTTAACCAACACCGATCAATTTCTTTAAGCCTCTTTGCTACAGTAATGTTACTTCCCATTTTGTCCCTCCTGATAAAGTCTATATATCACTACAAGTTCACAACATTAAATATTATACCACTTTAAAAAAAAATAATCAAGTTTTGTACTAAAAGTAAAACATAAGACAAAAAAGAGAATGAGATATTATTCTCTCATCCTCTTTTCATTATTCATCTTTTGTTGTATTAATTCTAAATAATTTAAATATTTCTACTATAACTATAGGTGCAAATACTAATCCTATAACTTGTAATATATTTTTCGTTGGAAGTACTGGTAATTCAAAAATATTTCTTAATGCTGGGACAAAAAGTATTATCAGCATTAATGCTGCAGATACTCCAATTGCTAAAAGTAGTTTTTGATTTTGGAAGATTCCTGTTTTAAATATAGATTTTTTATTATTTCTTATATTAAATACATGTACAAGTTCTGATAATGCAAGTACTGTAAATGCCATTGCTTGCCCTAGTTCTACCTTTATTTGCTCATTTGTTAAACCTTCTATTATTGGTAATTCATTATCAGGTGTTGCAATACCTAAAATAAATGCTGCAAGTGTTAATAATCCTATCATTATCCCTTGATATACTATTCTCCATGTCATTCCTTTTGTAAATATTCCTTTACCTGTCTTTAAAGGTTTTCTATTCATTACGTCTTTTTCAGCCGGATCAAATGCTAGTGCTAATGCTGGAAGAGAATCTGTTACTAAATTAATCCATAAAATGTGCATAGGTGCAAGTACTGTTATCAAATTTATATCTATGTTGAATTTTTGTGCAAGTAATGGAGTAATTAATATAGCTATAAATAGAACTACTATTTCGCCGATATTACTTGATAATAGGAATTGAATTGCTTTTAAAATATTATCATATATACGTCTTCCTTCTTCTACTGCTGACACTACAGTTGCAAAGTTATCGTCTGTTAAAATAACATCTGCCGCTTCTTTTGCAACATCTGTTCCAACCATTCCCATTGCACATCCTATATCAGCCTTCTTTAATGCTGGTGCATCATTTACGCCATCACCTGTCATTGCAACTATTTCGCCTTGTTTTTGCCACGCATTAACAATTCTAACTTTATGTTCTGGACTCACTCTTGCATATACACTATAGTTTCTAACATTTTTTTCAAGGTCTTCTTGGCTCATTTTTTCAAGTTCTATTCCTGTTATAGCCTCATCTTCATTTTCAAGTATTCCAAGTTTTTTTGCTATTGCCATTGCTGTTATTTTATGATCTCCTGTAATCATTACTGTTTTTATTCCTGCAGATTTACATTTTTCTACTGCAAGTTTAGCTTCTTCTCTTGGTGGATCTATCATTCCAACCATACCAACAAATATCAAGTCTTGCTCTATATTCTTCATTTCTTCTTCACTTGGCATATGGTCAATTTCTTTGTATGCCATAGCAAGTACTCTTAATGCTTCTTTAGCCATATTTTCATTTTTTATAGCTATTTCTTTTTTATACTCTTCTAAATCATTTTTTATAACTCCATTTGTAATATAAGAATTACATCTTCTTAAAAGTTCATCTACTCCACCTTTTGTATATACTAAATATTTGTTATTATCCTTATGCACTGTAGTCATAAGTTTTCTATCTGAATCAAATGGAAGTTCCTGAACTCTTGGATATTGTTCATATAAAGCAGGTTCAAATGCAAGATCAAAGCCCATAGATACAAGTGCAGTTTCTGTTGGATCTCCAGTTAATTCGTTATTGCTTGCAACTTTTGTGTCATTACAAAGCATTGATATATGAACTAATCTTTCAAGTTCTGTTATTGCTGTTATATCTGTTTCAACTTTAACAAGAGTGCTCATATCCATAATTTCATTATCTGTATATATTTTTTGAACTGTCATTTTGTTTTGAGTAAGTGTTCCAGTTTTATCTGAACATATTACTGTTGCACTTCCTAATGTTTCAACTGCAGGAAGTTTCTTAATAATTGCATTTTTCTTAACCATTCTTTGTACACCAATTGCAAGTACAATTGTTGATACTGCTGCTAATCCTTCTGGAATTGCTGCAACTGCTAAACTTACTGCTGTCATAAACATATCAATCGGATTTTTTCCATATAACAATCCTATCCCAAATATTACTGCACATATTGCAAGTGCAACTATTCCAAGTGTTTTTCCAAGTTTATTTAATTTTATTTGAAGTGGTGTTTCATTGTCCTTTGTTTCAGTAAGCATACCTGCTATTTTTCCAACTTCTGTGTTCATTCCTGTTTCTACAACAACTGCTTTTCCTCTACCATATGTTATTAAACTTGAAGAAAATAACATATTATTTCTATCACCAATACCTACTTCTAATTCATCTATTACTGTAATGTTTTTTTCAACAGGCATTGATTCACCAGTAAGGCTTGATTCTTGTGACTTTAGATTTGCTGCTTCAACTATTCTCAAATCTGCTGGTACATAATCCCCTGTATCTAAAATTACAATATCTCCAGGTACTAACTCTTTAGATGGAATTACAACTAATTCTCCATTTCTTTTTACTTTAGCAGCATGTGAACTTAATTTTTGAAGTGCTTCTAAAGATTTTTCAGCTTTATTTTCTTGTGCTACACCTATAATAGCATTAACAATTACAACTATTAAAATAATAATTGTATCTGTAATTCCTTCCCCTTGTGCTACACCAACAGCTCCAGATACTATTGCTGCAATTATAAGAACTATTATCATAAAATCTTTGAATTGTTCTAAGAATTTTACAATTAGGCTTTTCTTTTTCTTTTGAGTAAGTTCATTAAATCCATGTTTCTCCCTTTTGAATTTAATTTGTTCATCACTTAACCCTTTTTCTAAATCTGTTTCTAATATTTTAAAAGTATCTTCTATATTTTTATTAAACCATCTTTCTCCCATTAGATTTCTCCTATTATTTATTTTTTTCTAGTAATAGTTTTTCATAACAATTTGCACATACAGGAATATATACACTATCTCCGACTAAAATATCTCCTGTTTTTTCTGCAGTACAAAAACTATATATTGCATTATCATTATGACAACATTCACAAATTGATGTCATCATTTGTATATTGTCTGCATTACAAAGTAAATCTCCCATTTTTCCAAAAGGTCTTCTTTCTGCTGTTAAATTTAATCCTGAAATATAAAACTTTTTACCTTTACTTGCCATCTTTTGAATCGTATCTATATTTCCATCAAGAAATTGAAATTCATCAATAAAATACATATCTGCATCATATTTTTCAATATCTGAAATATTGTTAATATTAAGTGCCTCAATAGAATTTCCGTTTCTATCTACTATATTATTTTCAGAAAACCTGTTATCTATTAGTGGTTTAAATATTTTTATATTTTTTCCTGCTATTTTTTGTCTTTTTGCCTCATCTATTAATCTTTGACTTTTACCACATTTCATTGGCCCAGAAAAAACATTTATATTTCCCATTTTCTTACTCCCTATTATATTTATTTCTTTTAATTTATTATTCTAAAAAATTATATTATAACAATTTTAAAAATACAATAATTTTCTTGAAAATATCATATATATATTATATAATTAGTTATATACATTTGCGGGATTAATTTAGTGGTAGAATGCAATGCTTCCGACCTTGTCGCGCGAGTTCGATTCTCGCATCCCGCTCCAATAAAAAGACTTCAAATGAATTTTAAATTCATTCATCTGAAGCTTTTGTTTTTATTATTTATTTTTCTTGATGTATTCGGAAGGTGTCCCCGTTTGTAATTAAAGATATATACAAAACACAGTCAAAGTATTGAATTATAGGCTAATATATGTTATAATATCATTGTTTCAATCTAATTAAGGAATAAAAAAATTTTTTATGGCTTTGTACAAAAACATTTTAAGGAGGATCATTATGAAAATTAAACAAGCCTTTGTAACACGGGAGAATCCAGCTGAGATTTTTTCAATAATCGAAGATGTATTATCAACAAGACCTAATACACAGGTTTTTGTTGATGATAAAATCTATGAAGAGTTAAGCAGAAACGGCTCGGATTACAATGTCTATTCTCACAACTACATGAAAAGAGTTCATTATCAACATGATAATGACAACTTTGGAGGAGAAGAATGGTTAGCATTATCAGAAGGTTGCTATTTTGATAAAGTCATTGCTAGAGGAAGCTTTATAAGTAACTGTAATGAATATATGCAGTTAGTTGAATTCCATTCTTCCAAAATTAAGGAGTATATTCATTATTGTTCAGGATTCAAGCAGTTGTTACTTATCCGATTTAAACCTAAATCTTAATAAGTTTTATAAAAAGAGAGACATTTCACTACTGAAAAAGCTCTCTTTTTATTTAAAATAAAGTACTTGCAAAATTTAAAATTTTATGTTAAAGAAAATACATAAATCGAATTGTACAAGAGAGCTTGAAGCAAAGTATGTTTATTTTTCGCATACCTGTTTCGAAAACGCTCCAAAAAGAAGAAAGATAAAAATATCTTTCTTCTTTTATTATTTTCAACAAAAAAATAAGTCGACCAAGATCGACTTATTAGTGGAGCACGTAGTGGGAATCGAACCCACGTCATCAGCTTGGAAGGCTGAGGTTCTACCATTGAACTACACGTGCATTTCGTTCCTTACTGGAACGATTATTATTATACATATTTTTATTTCCTTTGTCAATATTTTTTTGCAACTTTTTTTATTTTTTTTATAAAATATCATAAATATTTTTAAAAGAATATCCGTTATCCCTTAAATATTGTATAATTTCAGGCAATGCTTCATATGTTAAAATTTTATCAGCAGCATCATGCATTAATATTACAACACTTTCTTTATCTTCTACTGTATCTATTACATTTTGCACCAATTCTTCTACAGTTTTGGCTCCTTCTGCATCTCTAGATAATGCATTCCAGTCTAATGAAGCAATTCCATTATCTCTTAATGCTTCTACTGCTTCTGCTTTTACATCTCTATAATACCCACCTGTAGATCCACCAGGAAATCTAAATAATTTTGAATGATAATTCGGATTACCTAGTGCGTCTTGTATTATTGCTTCTGTTGAATTATATTCATCAAATACTGAATCTACATCTTGATATATTTCTCTATATACATGTGAGTAGCTATGATTAGCAATATAATGTCCTTCATTATATTCTCTTTGTATTAACTCTGGATTATACTGTGCTCTTGAACCCAGTACAAAAAATGTCGCTTTAATGTTTTCTTGTTTTAATAAATCTAATATAAATGGAGTAACAGACATATTTGGTCCATCATCAAATGTAAGAAATACTCTTTTTTCTCCAGTTTCTTCATATATATTTTCTATCGCATTTAGTTGTTCTTCTGTAAATGCTATTTGATTTTTTTTCCTTTGTTCTTCCTCAATTCTTAGTTGTTCTTTTTTTATTTTCTCTTCCTCTTGAAGTCTTTTTTGTTCTTCAACTGCTGATAATGCAAATTGTTTTAATTGTTCATCTTCTTTTTTATTATTAATTTTAATAATTGCCAAACCTATGCCACATACGATAACTGCAATAACTAGAATAACAACAAGAATTGTTAGAAATACTTTTTTCTTATTTAAAGTTTTTCCTTCTTCTATTTGAACTAAATCATATCCATATAACATTTTTTCACCTTATTCGACATCTTTTTTTTATATTATATACACTTTTTCTTAAATTAACAAGTTTTTTTATTTTTTCAGGCATTTTTTATTAATGATGTAGCATAATTTTTTTCTATTTTAACTCATGTGATTTACACTATCAAAGAATTAAGCGAAAAATAAAAAAATACCAACATTTTGAATGTTAGTATTTTTTATATAATTAATGTATATCAACAATACCATCGTACTATCTTTTAGTTTATAATCCATGCACCTGAAGCATCTTTTCCAGGTGTTCTTAGTGTAGATTGTAGATAAACTACAGGGCGTATACCATAACCGTTCAGAATACTCGCGCAAGTGACTACTAACACCAACGCACAAGCTGTTGTAGTACACGTCACCAATGTTCACATCATCAGCAATGTTCACTATACGTACGCCGAAATACGCATCACTCGAACTACTACGCGCACAACGAGAAGCCAGCCAATATTCTATATTGTAAGAATTTTTTGTGTCCCTAAATAGCATCTTATATAGTTCTCCTGATGTATCTTTTAAATAATCTGCTCCATTATAAGTATAATATGTATGTGTCTCACTTCTACTTGTTGCTGATGTTGAATTTCCATTTGATGTTGTTTTTGTTGGGTAATATATTGTATGTGTATATGGCTTTGTTCCATAATAGCGCTCTAATGCAGTTGATGGTGTTACTCTACATATACTATTTATATCATCTACATTTATACTTCTTGCTCCACTTCCTGTTAATGATACATTACTATATCCTTCTATTTCTTCTCCTGTTTGGCATGTAAATGATTTATCTGTATTGGCTCCTGCTCCATGTCCATATATACTACAAACTCTATTTATTTCTTCCTCAGCATATAGGTATCCTATTGCTCCATGTAATGTTAATTCTCCTATTGGTGTTTCACTTATTAATACTACCTCTCCTGTTGTTGTATTTTTTGAAAGTACTCTCCATTTTATATTACTACTTGATGTAAATGTTTTACTTGAATCACCATTTCCATGTGATACCCCTGTTCCTTTAACTGATTCATAACTATAATTATTTGTTGCATCATAAGCTACATAGTCTCCTACATTTACTTTTGTTGCTAATGAATATGTTGCATATGATTTGTTCTCTGTTTTTTCTATTTTCCAAACATCTTCATTTATATCTACTCCTATATCAGATGGTAGAAAAACCACAGGACGAACTGCTGCCTCTAAACAAAAATAAGGAATATCCCATACAGATCCTTGTCCTCCGCCTCCAAAGCAATTTATTCCATCATTTTGTATAGGAGAAGGAGAACTTGTCCAGTAGTCCTCAATTCTATTAAACATTCTATTGTGTGGAAAATATAATGTATTGTTAAATCCCTCCGGATCTGACCAATCTAATCGAAAATTATTATTCGTTGGATTTTCTTCTCTTCCTACATAAACACCATATAAACCATCACTCATTGCAGAAGCTGTTTTAGCAGTATATAAAGTTGTATATCCACTATTGGCATTCCAACTTTCTACCCAATCTTCTGTTGTCGCTCCTCCTTTAACTTGCACACCGCTTACACCTTCAACATTACTTCCAACTAATAGATTATTCCAGTTACTATTATTTAGACCATTAATCAAATCAGTTCTATTTGTTGTTACCCTTACTCCATATTCTGAATAATCAGTTCCACTATAGTTATTATCCGATTTTTCTAATCCAACTGTTGTTACATCAAAAGCGCTATTTGGCATATAATCTGCTAGTATTAGCCATACACCTTTACTTTCTTTTTTAAATACTCTCCAATCTGATTTAGGTGTTGTTCCATCTTCTAATTCAATTGTTCTATCTAATATATTTGTTCCTAAATCCACATATTGTCCATAATCTGTAACTGATGTATTACCAATTGTATGTTTTACTTTTGATTTTTCTATTGTTATTACAGGGCGTACGCCATTGTATTTTTCCTTTCTGTCATGACTATTTCCGTCAAATTCCGTTTGTTCACCATTTACAGCCCATACATAGTTATCAAGATTTTCATTAGATGTAGATACCCAATAATATAGATAATTATAGAATGGTATATCATACTCTTCTTGCCAATTAGCTTTTCCCCATATCATATCTCCATATTCATCTTTTAAAGTATCTGCTTCTTCATATGTTAATAATCTTCCTTCTATTCCACCTAATGCTTCTGCATAGTCTCTTGCCTTTAAAATTGCACTAGTTGCTTTTGTCTCCGTACTTGGCACTGGATAATTGTTTAAGTCTATTCTTTTTCCTGATTCCCAATCACTAACCCAATAATTATCATTTGAGAATATACATCCTGTATCACTATAGTAAGCATCTTTTAACTGCATATAATGACCTTGTTCATTTTCTGTTTTATTTAAATTATATTTAGCAAGTAAAGTAACTGTGCTTTCTGTTGTACCACTTTGTTTTAATACATAGAAACTTTCAGTTCCTACCTTTACTTCATCTCCGATTTTATATGATTCATATTCTCCATTTTCTATTTTTCCAATTTTCCAAACTTCTTCTGCGATATCTAATGGAGTATCAGATGGAATAAATATTACAGGTCGTACACCTTGACCTTCTATATTAGCTCCGTTGAGCATCTAAACAACCATATTTTGTTACATTTACAATAGCACCTGCTCCTTGGCTAGAAGGTGAATTTAACCAATATGCCCCACAACTACCTAAATCTGATTTATGTGGAAAATATAGTGCATTTGCATAGCCTGCTGTATCTCCACTTAAACGTGTAGTATAATCTTGAGCATATTCTCCATCCTGATATATATAATATCCCCAATCTGGTGTAGCTGACATTCCAGTTCTTTTTAATGTATTTATATGAACATATCCATTATCTTCCCAACTATCTATCCATGTTTCTAAATCTATAGCACCTTTTACAATAACATCTGAATTAGTATATAATGCAGAATTAGTTGATATTAAACCTTTCCAATTACTAGAATCTAGTCCACCTAGTAAAAGTCCTCTATTTGAAGGTGATTTAACTTCATAGGTTGAATATGGTACTAATCCAACATTTTCTACATTAAAAGCACTATTTGGCATAAAGTCAGCTAAGATTAACCATACTCCATCATCATCTTTTTTAAATACTCTCCAGTCTGATGCTGGTGTTGTTCCATCCTCTAACTGAATTGTTTTATCTAATATATTTGTCCCTAGGTCTATATATTGTCCATAATCTAAAACAGATAAGTCTTCAACTTTATTCACTTCATCTTTTTTGAATGGATTCTCAATATATTTTTCATCATTTGTAACTATATATCTTATTAACTTTGATAAATCTATAGTATTTATATCTTCATCACCATTTATATCTGCAGAAACACGTTTCTCCTCTTCAGTAAGTTGAAAATTTGATAAACCTATGTAATGTCTTATTAATGAGCTTAAATCTATTTGATTTGACTCTCCATCACTATTTACATCTCCTGCTACAGATACTTTATATGCAACACTATCTGTTCCATCTGTAAATATAACAGCCATTCCTGTCTTTATTATTCCTTCTGTTATTGTATTTGTTCCTTCTACAATTGTCATTTGCACAGAATCAAATTTTTTCATTTTACTCCTAAACGAATTAACTGATGTATCTGGTATAACATAAGATATAATATTATCTTTAATTTTATATTCTCTTGATAATATCTCGATTGCATTGCTAGATATTGACATTATAGTTAAAGTAAATATCATTACAACAATAATTAATATGACACTTAAAATCTTTTTCATACTATTCTCTCCTTTGTTAAAAAAACTTACAAATATCTATTAAAATAATACATTATTTCAGTGGTTATTACAATAAATTTAACTAAAAAGTAATATAATGGTAATATAATAGTAATATATTTTCTTTTTTATTTTTTTTCAACTTTGTCTTGATAAATTATATTTTTTCTGTTATTATATATCAGTAATCTTTATTTGCTGATGTGGCGGAACTGGCAGACGCACTGGACTCAAAATCCAGCGGGAAACCATGTGGGTTCGAGTCCCACCATCAGCACCAAATAGAAAAACCAACATTATATAAATAATGTTGGTTTTCTTTATTAATTACTCTTCATTCGTTGCGTCTTCTACTGAAGCAGCTTCGTCTGAGACTTCTTCAACCTCTTCTTTTTCCTCCTCCGAATCTTCGAAAATGGTTTCTGTTATAACCTCAGAATCTGTGTTTTCTTCACTGTAATCCTCATCAATATCAAGATTAGGATTACATCCATATTCTTCGGCTTCCTGCTGATAATCAGTCACATTTTCAGTTTCTTCTTTTTTTTCTTCCTGTTCTTCTCCGATGAATTCCCACTCAATAACGTCATCATCATAGACATTATAGCCGTTGTCCACCAGAACCTTCTTTGTTTCTTCCCTAATGTTACCAGAGAATACTGTAAAAAATTCTCCTGCTTCGGTTGCAAGCTGAATCAATCTTTCAATTTCAGCAATCTGTTGTTCTACTATCTCTTTATTTCTTCTTTCAGAGATAGCCCGTGCTTCATTAGCAGTAATCATGATTTTTCCTCCTTATTTCTGCTGCACGCTTCTGCGTTCCTAATAGGTTACTTGTCTATTATATCACAAATAATTGTGATAAGCAATACATAATTCTTTTTTTCTATTCTACTGTTACAGATTTAGCTAAATTTCTTGGCTTATCCACATCTAATTCTTTGTTTTTAGCTATATAATAAGCTAAAAGTTGCATTGGAATAATTGATAATATAGGTGACAAATAAGATATACACTCTGGTATTTTTATAACTTCCATATAATTTTTGTCTTCAATTTTTTTATTCGTAACTATTACAACATCTGCACCTCTTGTTATTACTTCTTGAATGTTGCTTATTGTTTTTAGTGCTAAACTCTCTTCAGTTATTATTCCAATAACTGGTACTCCTTTCTCAATTAAAGCTATTGGTCCATGCTTTAATTCTCCTGCTGCATATCCTTCTGAATGAATATATGAAATTTCTTTTAACTTTAATGATGCTTCTAAGCATGCACCATAATCTATGTTTCTTCCAATATAGAAAATGTCCTTGCTATTATAAAACTTCTGTGCCAATTTTTTTATCATTTGATTTGTATTCAAAGTTTCTTTCACTTTATTTGGTAATAGTTTTATCTCTTCTTTTACCTTTTCTATTTCTTTTAAATCTTTTTCATTTTTTGCTATTTTTTCTGCTATATATAATGCTGCTATATTTAAAAGAGTAAGTTGACATGTATATGCTTTTGTTGAAGCAACTGCAACTTCCGGTCCAGCATGTGTATATAAAACGAAATCTGATATTCTTGAAATCGTACTTCCAACAACATTAACAATTGAAAGAGTTTTTGAATGTTTTTCTTTCGCTAGTTTTAATGCAGCAATTGTATCTGCAGTTTCTCCTGATTGGCTTATAAATATGCAAAGTGTGTTCTCATCTATTATTGGATTTCTATATCTAAATTCTGATGCCATATCTACTTCTGTAGAAATCTTACAATATTTTTCAATTGAATATTTTGCAACCATCCCTGCGTGCATTGCAGTTCCACAAGCTACTATATATATTTTATTTATTTTTCCAAAATCTATTTCTTCTAATGGTAAATCTATTTTTCTACCATTTAACGTAGTACCTATTGTTTCAAATATTGCTTTTGGTTGTTCATATATTTCCTTTAACATATAATCTTCATAACCATTTTTCTCACTTGCCTCTGCATCCCATCCGATATTCTTTAATTCTTTATTTTTTTCTTTTAAATCATCATCGTAAAATCTTATTGTATCTTCTTTTATAACTGCTATCTCATTATCGTCCATAAAATAAAAGTCCTTTGTATACTTCAAAATTGCAGGTATATCAGAAGCAATATATTTTTCATTTTTGCCTACTCCTATTACTAAAGGGCTCTCTTTTTTTGCGACAATTATTTCATCATTAAAAATTGGAGATATAACTTCAATTGCATAACTTCCTTTTAGTTTTTTTAATGCTAAACTTACTGCTTTTAACACATCTTTGTTTTTATTATAATAATAATGTATCAAATTTGGAATCACTTCTGTATCTGTTTCTGAATATAGTTCATATCCATTTTGATATAAAAAATTTCTTATTTCACTATAATTTTCAATAATTCCATTATGTACTACAGCAATTTTTTTGCTATTATCCAAGTGAGGATGAGCGTTCTCTTTTGATGGTTTTCCATGTGTTGCCCATCTTGTATGTGCGATTCCAATGTTTGAATCTTCTACATTTATTAACTTCTTACTATTTTGAATGTTTTTTACTCTTCCTTTATCTTTTATAACTTCAATTTCTTCATATGTATTATTATTTCCTTTGTTATTGTTTAATACAGCAATTCCTGCAGAATCATATCCTCTATATTCTAGAGAAAGTAAGCCATTTATAAGGACTGGAACCGCTTTATTTTTACCTATATATCCTACTATTCCACACATATATAAATCCCTCCTGTTTTTTTATTTTATTCTAAAAAAATAAAAAAGTGCATACTGCACTTTTTTTACTTTTTCTCATATCCTGGTTTTCCTAATAATTTAAACATATTTGTTTTATATTTTTCAACACCTGGTTGATCAAACGGATTTACTCCTAATAGTTTTCCTGACATTGCGCATGCTAGTTCAAAGAAATAAATCAACTCTCCTAATGATTCTTCATTTAGTTCATTCATGTTAATAACTATATTGGGAACTCCGCCATCAACATGTGCTTTTATAGTTCCTTCCATCGCTTTTTTATTAACGTAGTCCATTGTCTTATCTGCCAAATAATTTATTCCATCTAAATTATCTTCATCAACATGAATTGCAACATTAGTTTCTTTTCCTTCTATGTTTAAAACTGTTTCAAATATACTTCTTCTTCCTTCTTGTATGTACTGACCTATTGAATGTAAATCGGTTGTAAAATCAGCCCCGTCCGGATATATTCCTTTTTGTTCTTTTCCTTCGCTTTCTCCAAACAGTTGCTTCCACCATTCTATTATATAGTGCATTTTTGGTTCATATGTTACTAAAAGTTCTATATTTTTATTTTGTTTATATAATATATTTCTTGCTACTGCATATTGATAACATTCATTATATTTTAAATTCGAGTCATTATATTTATCTTCTGCTGTCCTTGCGCCTGCTAGTAATTTATCTATATCCACTCCACTAACGGCAATTGGAAGTAATCCAACAGGTGTTAATACAGAATATCTACCTCCAACATTATCAGGTATTACAAATGTTTCATATTCTTCCTTGTCTGCTAACTGTTTTAAAGCTCCTTTTTCTTTGTCAGTTGTTACATATATTCTCTTTCTTGCCTCTTCTATTCCATATTTATTTTCCATAAATTCACGGAAAAATCTAAATGCTATTGCTGGTTCAGTTGTTGTTCCTGATTTAGAAATAACATTTATTGATAATTCTCTATTTCCTATTAGCTCTACTAAGTCATTTAGATATTCTCCACTTATATTATTACCTGCATATAATATCTGAGGTCCTTTTCTTTGTTCTTTTGGTAGATAATTATAAAATGTGTTATTTAATGTTTCTATTACTGCTCTTGCCCCTAGATAAGATCCACCAATTCCTATTACAACTAGTACTTCTGAATCTTTTCTAATTTTTTTTGCACATTTTTTTATTTTATCTAACTCTTTTTTATTAATTTTTGTTGGTAATTCTAGCCAGCCTAAAAATGCTGTTTCGTCATCTTTGTTTAAATATAATTCATCGTGTATTTTTTCCACTTCTTCTGCTTTTTTCATTATTTCTTTTTTATCAATTCCTACATATTGAAAATCTACTTTTATATTAGACATCCAAATTCCTCCTCTTTTGCACTTTGATTTATTTTATATCAATTCTAAAATTTATGCAATATATTTTTTTACATACTTAAGTTTATTCCCTCAGCTACTATTTCAGACATATTTTGAATCAAGTCATCTATTTCTTTTGGAGTTACTATCATATTATATTCTCCAACATTTAATGTTTCTTTTACTTCTTCATATTTATCATTATTCTTTAATTTATTTAAATATTCATTTGATTCTGCTTTTTGTTGTAATTTATCTATAAAAATGTCTATTCCTTCGGACACAAGAGTTGCAAGTTCAACTACTGTTGGTATTCCAAGTGCAATTACTGGTATTCCTAAACTTTCTTTGGTTAATTCTTTTCTTGTATTTCCAACTCCTGCTCCTGGTACTATTCCTGTATTTGAAATTTGAATAGAAGAACTAATCCTTTCTATGCTTCTTGATGCTAAAGCATCTATTACTATTAATAATTTTGGCTTTGTATGTTCTACTACTCCTTGTACAACTTCAACTGTTTCTATTCCTGTTGTTCCAAGTACTCCCGGTGCTATCGCACTTACAGGTCTTGCATTTTCATCAATATATTGTGGCAAATACTTCAGTATATGTCTTGTTATCTCAATATTTTTAATTGTTTTTGGTCCTAACGCATCAGGTGTTACCTCTTCATTTCCAAGTCCAACTATAAGTATCTCATCTTTAGCTTGTATTTGATCTTCAATTAATTTTTTTAACTCATTTGCAAGTACTTTTGATGCTTCTTCTTTTTCATCGTCTTCTAATACATTTATTTTATTTATATCAATTGTTATATAATCTCCTATCTTTTTACCAATTGATTTTTCTCCTTCCTCATTTAAAACTTTGACTCTTGTTACTTTTATTTTATCGCTTATCTTTTCTTGTTCTGATTTTATTCCATTTATTTCATTTTCTATATTATTTGCTTTTGCATATAAATCTTTTCTTTCATCTGCCATATCGGTTCTAAAATTATACATATTTCATCATTCCTCTCTTTCTTATTATTTTTAACTTTTTTAGAATTTATATACAAAAAAACACTATCAATTTTGATAGTGTTTTTACTTTTAATTTTCCTCCTTTAAATTATTAAATTGAATTTACTACTTATATATTAAATTTATTTTACACAATTAATTTCTTTTAGCAGTATCTACAAAGTATCGATTCTAAGCCAATATTTATGTCTATTAAACCAATTTTATAATTACTATCTAAATTTATTAACTCCTCTAATATTTTTCTTAATTCTTGCTCTTTAAAATACCCTGCCTGTGTTTTATACTTAGATACCAAAAAAGTTTGGTTTGCCTTTAAATTTAATGCATCTGTAATGTTTTCATTATTGTTTACACATAATTTTACAATATATAATTTTTTAAAATGATTATATAATGTTACTAATATTTTTTGTATAGGCTCTTTATTATATATTAAACCATTTAGTACTTCTAATGCTTTACTTGTATTTTTCTTTCCTAAATTATCTGTTAAATCAAATATAATTGCATCTAATTTTTTTATGCAAAGTAAATCTATACTTTCCTTTGTTATTGTACCATTAGCTCCAGCATATTCAATTTGTTTTCTAATTTCATTTATTAAGTCTTGCATATTGCATCCAACAGATTCTATTAAATATTGAATAGCATAGTTATCTATATTTACTTTGTACGCATTACATATTGACTTCATTCTTGTAGAAATTTGTGCAGGCTTTAATTCTTCAAAATTACATATAATACCTAATTTTTCTATTGTACTAAATAAATCATTTTTATCCGCTTCTTGTTCTATAAATACAAGGACAACACTGTCGTTTATAATATCAATATTTTCTTCAATATATGTATTTATTTTATTTACTATTTCACTATTAGCTTGAACTTTTTTTCTACCATCTTTTTTAAATAATCCTGTATCTCTTGCTATTATAAGCTTTTTTTCATAGCCAAAAGCTGGTGTTTCCATGTCTGATACAAGGGAATTAACACTTCCTTCATCTAT
The DNA here is from genome assembly GCA_017934475.1 of Clostridia bacterium. Lineage (GTDB taxonomy): Bacteria > Bacillota > Clostridia > TANB77 > CAG-508 > UMGS1663. The sequence goes on from JAGBJN010000001.1 coordinate 295,632, forward strand.
TTTTATATAGTTTATTCCTGTAATTAATTCTCCAAAATTTGACTTTATTTTTTTTAAGCATGAGTCTAAAAGGAAAGTTTCTTCCCCATATAAAAGATAAATGCTATTTAATTTTCCTTGTTTTAAATCTGTTTCAAGATTTTCAATTGTTGTTTGCATTTTTTTACTTCCTTTTTTGATTCCGCTTATTTTAATTATTTTCTAATATAATTCTAAACACTTCAGCTACACTCCATGCTTGATTTATTGTTCCTTTTGCTTCAAAAGGCTTCCTTGAATCATATATTTCGTGAATTCCTCCTATCGTTCTTCCTTCTTGGAACTCTTTTACAAATGTCTTTTCTACTTCATTTTTAAATTCATTTAATGAATTTTGTAAATCTTTTCTCTTCGTACTATTTTTTTCTGCATTCACAATATTCTTAAGACTATCATAATAAACACCTAAAAGCCATGGCCATGTTATTCCTTGGTGATAACTCATATCTCTTCTAAAGCTATCTCCTTCATATACTTCAACATAATTTTCTTCACCTTTTGCAAGTGTTTTTAATCCATAACTATTAAGTAATTTTTTTGTTACAGTATCCAATATTTCTTTTGCTATATCTGACGTTGGATCAATTACTGGATATGTAAGGCTAAGTGCATATAATTGATTCGGTCTTATTTTAGGATCTCCTAAAACATCATATAAGCATTTTTTTCTTTTATTATAGAATTTCTCTTCAAATGATTTTTTAGTTTTTTCTGCCATTTTCTTATATTCATTTGCAACTTTTTTATCTTCAAATTTAAGCGCTAATTCTTCCATTATTTTTAATGCATTATACCACATTGCATTTATTTCAACTGCTTTTCCATTTCTTGGCGTAACAACATATGCTCCTATTTTAGCATCCATCCATGTATTTTGTATAAATTCACTGCCTGAATTTATTAATCCATCTTCATCCAAATAAATATTATTACCATCTACATCTATTCCATTTTTATATGATGCTATTATAATCTTTAGTTTTTCATAAAAGTTTTCTTTTATAAATTTTTCATCAAAAGTATATTTTAGATATTTTTCTATTTGTTCAAATAATAACAATGAACTATCAACACTGTTATATAATGGTCTATTATCATATCCTGAATATCCATTAGGAACTAATCCAAATTTCATATCTCTAATCATTGTTTGTAATACTTCTTTTGCTATTTCATATCTTTTTGTTTTTAAAAGAAGTCCCTCAAATGAAATCAAACTATCTCTTCCCCAATCTAGAAACCAAGGATATCCCGCTATAATTGTATGAAGTCCAAACGAAGGTCTATATACTACAAAATTATCTGTGGCAATAATAAAGTTTCTTATTAATTCTTTCTTTTCACTTGACCATTCTTCTTTAAATAACTCAGAATCATATGTTAATTCAGCAATTCTTGCAACTTCTCCGCTGATTATATTTTTAGCTGATATTTCTTCTATATTTTCTTCTAATGAAGCAACAAACGTAATATCTCTTTCTTCATTTTCTCCTATTTCTATTTCATATCTACCAGCTATAGCATGATTTTCTTCTGGATTAAATCCTCTTTTTTCTTCTTCAATATAATACATATTTTTGAAACTATCATTTTCATGTTTGATATAAGTTCCTTCTGAAACATTTATATATATTGGTTTATCTGAGTTTCCATCTACTACAACTTTTAATTTTCTATTATTTTCTTCTTGTCTAATACTAAATTCATGTCCATATGTATCTGAATGAAAATCTCTAAAATTTAATATAGGTGTAAGAATTAATTTAGCATTATTCCCTTTATTTACAACTTGATAAAATATAACAACTGTATTTTTTCCATATTCCATACAAATATATTTTTTTATGATTACATCTTTTACTTCATATGTATAAATTGGTATATAGTTTTTTTCAAAACTTTTTAAATACTTATAACCATTTGATATATAGTTTTTACATACATTAGTATATAAATCAAACTTTTCCCCATCAATCTCTATACTTTCATCTACCTTTGAAAGGACTAAATATCTCCTTGCTGGTGGAGTAATCGGTGCTATTAATAAACCATGGTATCTTCTAGTATTTGCCCCTATTATTGTTGAACTTGCAAAACCACCTATTCCATTTGTTATCAACCATTCTTTTTCCAATCCAGTATTCAAATCTATATTTTTGAATTTCATTTGTATCCCCTTTTCTTTTTCTTATGTTTATTTATTACTTAATTTCTTCACTTTGATATTACTCTATGTTATCCTTTTTCAAGTTTCTACTTACTTCTGCTCTACGTTTTGCTTGTTTTCTTTTATTTGCTTTTTCATCACTTTCTTTTATTGCCAAAATTCTATTATTATATTTTTCCGAAAATTTACTTTGTACTTTTTTTACAACTTTAGGTTGTTCTAAATTTATACGTTTTTTCTTTCTTTTTCCCAAGCTTTTCTTTTTCTTTTTCAGTTTGTTATTTAGCATTACATATTGTGCACCATTTTGCATATCTCTAAATTTCATATCTTCACATATAAGTTCTATTATTGAGGATGCAATTGCATCGGGATTATGACGAATTCTATCACCATCTATGCTAGATAAGTTTCTTTGAACTAGTTTTACTCCTTGTTCTTTTGCTTTTGATAAATCTTGTTCAACTAAATCAGATCCCTCTTTGTTGTATCTTCTAATAAATTCTGGAATTATTTCCCCTGTATCATATATACAGTATTCTATTACTCCTTTTCCTGCATGATCATTTATTGCTTTTATATGTTCTGATAACGGATATTCATCTGTTTGACCTGGTTCTGTCATAATATTACTAATATATATTTTAAAAGCTTTGCTTTCTCTAATTGTTTTAGCAACATTTTTAATAAGTAGATTTGGTATTACATTTGTATATAAACTTCCTGGTCCTATAATAATTGCATCTGCTCTTTCAATTGCTTCTAGCACTCCTGGAGCTGGTACTGAATTTGATGGTGTAATAAATATACGACTAATTTTACTTTTTCTTTTTGAAACAACTTCAGGTATTTCCTCTCTCTTTTTTATTACTGTTCCATCTTCTAATTCTGCACATATATCTATTGCATCTAAAGTAACAGGAAGAACCTTTCCTGACATATTTAAAACATTTCTCGTTTTTTCTATTGATGTTGTAAAATCACCATATAATTCTTTCATTGCAAGTAAATAAATATCTCCAAAACAAAGTGATTTTAGTTTTCCTTCAGAAAATTTATAATTTAATATTCCATCCATTAAAACTTCATCTTCTGCAAGTGCAGAAATACTATTTTTTATATTATCTAATGGTAATGTAGAAAGAAGTTTTCTTGAATCATTTGCTTCTTCACCATAGTCTGAAATAGTAACAATTGCTGTTATATTATTTGTGTATGTTTTTAATCCTCTAAGTACTGATTCTAGTCCTTTTCCTCCACCAATTACTACAATATTTGGTCCTTCATCATATACTTTTCTGTTAAATATAAGTGATTTAACCTGACCTTTTTTTGCAATATCCCTTGTGTCAGATTCTTGTACTAAAAGTTCCAATGTTCTTTTTTGCATAAAAATATTTCCAACTATTACAAGAGTAAAACCTAATACAAAACTTATAATTATTTTTGCGATTCCAAAAAATTGCAATTCTTGTGCAACTAATATTTTTGAAACACCATAACATGCAAGTAATATACCTAAAATTATTATTATCATCCAACGTTTCATTTTAGCTGAATTTTTAAACCATTTAAAAAAACCTTTCATTTTTCCTCCTAATTTACTCCCCTATAACTTCTATTTCTGGTTCTATTATTTTTCCGTATTTTTCATAAACTACTTTAATTACATAATCAACTAAATTTAAAACATCTTCTGCTGTTGCATTTCCTGTATTTACAATGAAACCAGCATGTTTTTCGGAAACTTGCGCTCCTCCAATTTTATACCCTTTTAATCCTGCCTCATCTATTATTTGTGATGTAATAAATCCATTTCCTCTTTTGAATGTACTTCCTCCACTTGGCATATTTAGTGGTTGTTTTTCTATTCTTTTTCCATTTAAGTCATCCATTTTTTCTTTAATTTCTTTTGCATTTCCTTTGCTTAACTTAAATTTAACATTAACTATTATTTCTTTCTTTTCTTTAAATCTACTATACCTGTATGAAAAATTGATATCTTCGTTTCTTACAGTTATTAAATTTCCTTCTTCATTTATAAAAGTAACACTTTCAACAATTTGCTTCATTTCACCGCCATATGCTCCTGCATTCATTCTAACTGCCCCTCCGACGCTTCCAGGTATCCCTGAAGCAAATTCAAATCCCTCTATTTCATTTTTTAGTAATTCATTTGCAAGAACTGGTAATTTAACTCCACTTCCTGCATTTACAATAGCAATATCACCTTCCCATTTTATATCAATATTTTCAAAACAAGGGCTTATTGTAATTCCTCTTATTCCTTTATCTTTTACAAGTGTATTTGATCCATTTCCTACAATACTTAATTCTAAATTATTTTTATTTGCATAATTTACTATGTATATTAATTCATCAATATCTTTAACTCTTATCCAAATATCTGCAGGTCCACCAATTCTGAAAGATGTATGTTTTGACATTAATTCATTTTGTTTAACTTCTGAATTTGGCATATTCTTTAAGATTTCTTCATATATATTTTGCATATCCTATTAAATCCCCCTTTGTTAAATATATGAATTTTTAAGTTTTTTATGTTTTTTATTTTATCATTTTTATACAAAATTTACAATCTTTTTAAAAAATTTTCGTATTTTACTTGCAAATTTTGTAAAATGATGTATAATGTTATTATATTTTAGAAAAAAAGGAGAATGAATTATGTTTTATTTAGAAGATGAAGAAAAAGAAGAAGAAGTAACTTCAACAGAAGAAACAGTTGAAGTAGAAGCTACACCAGTTGAGGAAGCTAATACATCAACATCAAGTGATTCAGAAGGAAAATCAAAAATGGTTGCTGGATTACTAGGAATATTCTTAGGAACATTTGGTGTTCACAACTTCTATTTAGGATATACAGGTAAAGCTGTAGCTCAATTATTAATTTCATTATTAAGCTGCGGAACTTTAGCTATCGTATCAGAAGTTTGGGGATTAGTTGAAGGTATCATGATATTAATGGGTAACATCAATACAGATGCTAACGGAAATCCTTTAAAAGATTAATTTTGAAAATAAATTATATTGTTTTCTATAATTTTATTTTAATCGAATTACAAAAAAAGAAATTGATTAAATCAATTTCTTTTTTTATTTATATATACCTCTCTTATATTCTTTTTTATTTTATTAAATCTTTTACAACTTCTCCAGCTATCATTAAACCTGCAACTGAAGGCACAAAAGCTATGCTTCCAATTGCCGGTATAATTCTATTTTTTGTTTCACCTTTATTTTCTTCTATTTCTTCTTTGCTCTTTATTGGCTCTTCTTTTGAATATAATACTTTTACGTTTTTTATATTTCTATTTTTTAATTCTTTTCTTATTACTTTAGCAAGTGGACATATACTTGTTTTGCTTATATCTACTATTTCAAATTTACTAGGATCTAATTTATTTCCTGTTCCCATACATGATATAATTGGAATATTTAATTTTTTTGATTCTTCTATTAAAGTTATTTTGGCTGTTACTGTATCAATCGCATCAACCACATATGAAATATTTTTATCTAAAATTTTATTACTATTTTCTTTTGAATAAAATTCTTTAAAAACTTCCACTTTTGCGTTTGGATTTATATCTAATATTCTTTGTTTTGACACTTCTACTTTATCTTTTCCTATCGTTTTTGTTGTTGCAATTATTTGTCTGTTTATATTGGTTTCAGAAACCACATCTTTATCAACAAGTACAAATTCACCTACTCCGCTTCTTGCTAACGCCTCTACAACATATGAACCTACTCCACCTATTCCAAATACAGCAACTTTAGATTTTTTTAAGGCTTCCATTGCTTCTTTACCTATTAACATTTCTGTTCTTGAAAATTTATTTAACATCTGTTTCTCCATTCTTTTTTATTTTTTATATTTTACCATATTTAGTTATTTTTGTTAATACTTGCCAAATATACTATCTTTGTTGTATAATAATATTATATTTGATAGAAATGAGGTATGTTTTATGGAAAATAATAAAAAATCAAAAATTGCTGCAGGATTACTTGGAGTATTTTTAGGAAGCTATGGTATTCATAATTTTTATTTAGGCTATACTAATAAAGGAATTACTCAACTTGTCTTATCATTAGGAAGTGTCGTATTATCTATATTTTTATGGTTTTTAGGAGGCCTTTTATCAGTAATTCTTATTGGTATTCCTATTATGTTTATAGCATTTATATTAGACTTAGTTCCTTTTGGCGTTTGGGTTTGGGGACTAATTGAAGGAATTCAAATTCTTTCAGGTAATGTTAAAACAGACGCAAATGGAGTAGAACTTACTGATTAATTAAATAGTTTTCAAAAAAAGAACTGATTTTATTCAGTTCTTTTACTTTTTATTTTCCTAATATAAGTTTCATTTCCTCAAATCTTTTTACTTTCTTTGTAGTTGTTTTTATTAGCTCTTGATCTGTTAATATCATTTTTTGTATATGTTTATATTTAGGAAATGTTTTATTTATCTCTTTTACTTGTTCCCATATTATTTTATAAAGTTCATCTTCTTTTGCGTTTGGATATTTTTCTTTTGCAATATCTTTATTATATACAACTTTTACAGATACTGTTAAATCATTTTTGTCCTTTTCATCAGGCATTCCAAACACCATACATTCTTCTACAACATCAAGTCTATTTACTAATAATTCTAATTCTTCTGGAAATACTTTTTTACCATTTTTTAGTACAATTAAGTTCTTATCTCTTCCTGTTATTATAAGTCTTCCTCTTTTATTAAAACATCCCAAATCTCCTGTATAAAGCCATCCATCTTTTAATACTTCAGCTGTTTTTTCTGGCATTTCATAATATCCTAGAAATACATTTGGACCTTTTACTCTTATTTCTCCTATTCCTTTTTCATCTGGATTTACAATTTCAATTGTATCATTCATCATAGGAACTCCAACTGTACCAAATTCTATATTGTCATCATTTTCTGCTGCAATAACAGGTGCTGTTTCAGATAATCCATATCCTTGAACAACTTTTATTCCAAAATCATTAAATCCTTTTGATATTTTAGGATCTGCAGGTGCTCCACCTGATATAATATGTCTAAATTCTCCTCCTAAAGCATTTATTATTTGTTTAAATAATTTTCTTCTAACATCTATATGAAGTTTCATTAACAAATTGCTAATTACAAGAGCAAATTTAATTAATTTTGTTTTTCCCTGTTTATCTATTTCTTTCATTACTGTTTTATAAATTGCTTCAACTAAAACAGGTACTCCAACAAAAATACTTACTTTATATTCATTTAAGTTTTGTTTTATATATCTTAATCCATCAGGAAATACTGTTTTTACTCCACATGAAATCATCATTGCAATACATGTTGAACCAAATATATGGTGAAATGGTAAAAATGCAATATTAGTATCTGTTGATCTTACATCTTGTGAATGTTGCATTGCATATATATTTGATGCTACATTTCTTTGTGATAGCATTACAGCCTTTGATTGAGAAGTTGTTCCTGATGTAAATAGTAAAATATTCATTACATCATTTTCTATTTCAAATTCTATATATTCTTTGTTTCCTTTTTCTATTTCTTCTTTTCCTTCTTCTATTATTGCAGAAAAACTCTCAAAAGATTCTAAATTATCCATACTAATATAATCTTTAATATTTGTTCTTTCATTTGTTCTTATTTTACTTATCATTTCTGTTAATTTTTCATCAAATACGATTGCGTCAACTTTAGCTCTTATTAAAGAACTTTCTAACTCTTCATATTGTAAATCTTTATCAAGTGGTACTGATACTATTCCACCAAGTAAATTAGCAAAATGAGCTACTACCCATTCGTATCTATTTTTTCCTATTATTGCTATTTTCTTTCCTTTTAATCCTTTTTTATATAACCCTGTTCCGAATTTATTTATATCTTCTAAAAATCTTTTATATGTGATATTTTCATACTCGAAATTTTTTCTGTCTTTCCAATGTTTAATTACAAATGCTATATTATTCCCATAATTGTTTACACTATTGTAGATAACATCTTTTAAATTATTTACTTGTTTAATTTCCTTCTTAAAGTTTTTACTCATCGTTTTACCTCTTCACTTTAAATTATGCTTTTGTTATATCATATATTTTATTTTTAGTCTACTATATACTAATCAGTCAGTTTTTTATAAAAAAAGCTATAAGTCTTTTAAATCAACTAATAGCTTCTTTTCTAATTTTATTTTTTTAATTCTTTTTCCATTTTTTTTATTGCTCTGCCTCTATGTGATACACTATTTTTTTCATCTTCTGTTGCTTGGCCAAATGTTTTTTTCAAATCATTAGAATAAAAAATACAATCATATCCAAAATCCTTATTTCCTAGTTCTTCTTTTGATATTTCTCCATATGTTTTTCCTTCAAATACTTTATAACTGCCATTTGGAAAATAGACAACTATTGTACATATAAAATAAGCAGATCTATCTTTTCCTTCTAATTCTAATTGAAGCTTTGCTCTATTAGCCTCATTATTTCCATGCTCTCCTGCATATCTTGCACTATATACTCCAGGCTTACCTCCTATTGAATCCACACATAATCCACTATCATCTGCTATTACAACATAATTCAATCCCTGATTTTCAAGAAATTCATGTATTGTTTTAGCTTTAATTAATGCATTTTCCTCAAAAGTTATTCCTGTTTCTTCTATTTCTTCATAAAATTCAATTTCATTTAAAGTAAGAATATCGTAATCTGTCAATATTTCCTTAAATTCTTTTACTTTGTGTTTGTTATTTGATGCAAGTACTATTTTTTCCATATTGTTCTCCTTTATAATTTTTTTATTTTCCTCATAATATCATAAAAGCAAATAGTATAGTGCTATTTGCTTTATTTATAATTATTTTATTTTAACATATCCACCGGCATATACAACTTCTTGTCCCTCATCTGTTAATAACCAATCTATTAATCTTCTTACATTGCTATCTTTTGGTACATCTTTTCTTGTTACTGCATATACTACTTTTGTTAATGGATAAGTTTTATCTGTTATTGTTGCATCACTTGGTTCTACACCATTTATTTTTAAGAATTTTGCATTATCTTTTACGTATTGTTCTTTTGCATATAGATAAATTGAATATCCAATTGAATATTTACTATTATCTCCATTTGCTACTGCATCTATTAATCCTGACATACTTGCTATTTCCATATCTGGAGACTTAGAAACTGTTTTTTCACCTTTCATAACCATTTTTTCCATTAAGTTTTCACTTCCTGAATTAGCTTCTCTTGTATATGGATATATTGGTGCATCATCTCCTCCAACTTCTTTCCAGTTTGTAATCTCACCTTTGTATATGGCTCTTATTTGGTCAAGAGTTAAAGATTGAACAGGATTTTCTTTATTTAATAAAAATACAAATCCATCATATCCTATTCCTGTGTTATCAAATTCTACTCCTGCATCTTTTGCTTGTTGTAATATATCGTCTGATGGTTCAGATACAAATATTAAATCTTTTGTTTTGTTTATTAAACTTGCATATACTTTTGCTGATTTTCCTTGTGTATTTTCATCTAAATATTTTTGAGCTTCAGCGTCTGTGTATCCTAAAACTTTTTTTGTTATTTCTCCAACCATTGGAAGCATTGCTGTTGCTCCATCAACTTTTGGAAATTCTTCTTCTGTCATTGTAAATTTTGATGTTACATTTGTATTTGCATTTACTTCATTTGTATTTGTTTGAACATTGCTTGTTGCAGCATTTCCATTATTATTATTTGCTATTGTCTCATTTCTATCTTTATTTATCATTACAGTCACAAAAACACATAAACCTACTATTATTAATAATAGCATTCCAACAACTATACCTGTTACATTTATTTTTTTATTTTCTTCCATTTTTCTTCCCCCTCGTTATTCTTATAATTATAAATAATATTAAAATTAATATTAACACAAAAATTATTATTATTGTTCCTAATATAATAGGATTTTTAGTAATAAAATCAATTAAACTTCCATTATCTTTTCTTACATTTAAACCCATTTCTTGTGAATTATTCTCATTTGTTATTATTTCTTCTTGTGTTTTATATTCTTCTGTATCTAAAGTAACTTTTGTGTTTGTTATTTTATTTACTATTTCATTTCTTTTTGTATCATTATTATTTTGATTTTCCTCTAACATTTGTTTTGCTTCATCGCATTCGGAAGCTCCATAGATATATAATAACCCACTTTCATCAGAAGAATTATTAAAATCTATTACATATTTACCTTCTTCTACTTTACAAGTACCAACACAATGTGCTACTACGGGTATTTTACAATAATTTTTTACTACTTCATTATCGAATAATTTAATGTTCTTCTTTGAATTTTCTATCCAACTTCTTAATTTTTCAATTTGCTCTTGTTTAGTTTTTTCATCTTTTTTGCTATAATACTCATCAGTACCATCCTGAATTTCTTTTATTTTTTTTTCATCATATGCAATCCTTGTATCTATTCTACCATATTTTTCAGCAATCTCTTTTGTTTCTTCTGAATAATATCCAACTGTTACTTCAGGATAGTTATCTGAAGGATCATATAAAACAATTCTTATATATAAATCTATATTCATCATATTAACAAACTGAACAATTTCTTCTTCTGTTATATCTATCTTATTTCCATCTATATCTGAATTAACATATACTCTTTTTATTCCAGTATTAATCATCCCAGTTGGTGCGCCTCCAGCAACTATTGTTCTTAATATGCTATATTCATCTCTTTTCATAAGAACAATATCTTCTGGTGCGGTTTCCACACCATGTTGAGAATTTGTTGTATCTTTGTTAACATATAAATCTTTGCCTTGTTCTGTTTCATAATAATTAATTGCAACCATTTTTCCAACTGCACACGTTTCCTTATTATCTCCATCACTTAGATAATCATAATTCATTAAATCTCTTGTATATGTATTGCAAATTAAAGTAGCTAAACAAAATTTTTTTCCATAATAACTATTATATACTATTACTACATCTTTTTTTCCATCAGCATCTGTATAACCTAATGTATTATTTTTATATTCTTCGATTAAAAATGTATATTCTAAAATACTTTCAATTGTCCTATTTAATTCATCTGTGCTATTATCCCAATCTCTACCATATACCCAATTTGCTATAGTATTTTCTAAATGAATTGCTTCACTTTCTTCACCTTGTTTTTTACCAAATTTATATACATGATGAGAAAATTCTCCATGATTTCCATTCATAAATTCCTTTATATTGTTTAAAACATATTCATCTATATCAGATAAACTCTCAGCATATTCTCCATACTTTAAGTTTTTGTATGTTTCTTTTTGAATTATAAAGTTGCTTGTTAAATTATTTACTTTAAAATCAAAATATTCCGTACTTACTGTATTATTATCATATTCATAAGCTCCTGGCCATATCTTTTGAACAAGAGGTATATCATATTTTGAAAGTTTTACATTTATTTGAAATAATTTAACATCTTTTCCTTTTAGTTTATCCATTGTGTATTTTATTATTTTTGCATTTTGAAGATCACTATCTGTTTTATATGTAATTTCTATTTTCTTTCCTTCGTTTGGAAAAATTTCAAAATAAAATACATATTCATCTCCAACTTTTTCAAAATTTTGTATTTCTAAGTCATTTACTTTTATTTTTAATGAGTTTATAGTTAAACTACTATAACTATCTTCAAGTTTTATACTTGCTTTTCTTACTATTTTTTCACTAGATAAATTAGTAAATAATTGCAAATTATTTATTTCTGATGTTTCTTCATTTATATCCACTTTATTATAAGTTATTTCTATATTATTGTAATCATTTAATATAACTGGTTCACCTATAAATACTGTAGAACCTGTAGAAGCATTAGAGTTTGTAGTTATACATAATAATATAAATAATATTGCAAATGTTATATAAATTATATATTTTTTCATTTGTGCTCCTTTCTTACTAAAAGAATAACATTAATGTATTTTTTTTTCAATATTTATTTTATTTTTTATTTAATTATTTACATGATGTGTTACCATTGGTGTATTTAGTGTAATATTGCTAAATGTATATCCATTCTCCAAACCATAATCTATAATCATAGGAAGAGCTTCTAATACTTTTTCATTAGATCCAAAATCATGCATTAATACTACATTTACTTTATCTTTGCTCAATCCTGCTACCACATTATTATACATATCTTCTCCAGTTCTTGCCCCTCCAGCATCTCCTGAAGAAATATTCCAATCAAAGTATCTATAGCCACTATTTACTACTAATTCTGTAAGTCTTGTCATAATCCCTGGATTATAATCACTTACCGTATTCGAACTACCTCCAGGAAATCTCGTAATTGTTGCATTATATCCTGTTGAAGCAAGTATTTTTTCTTGAAGTTTTGTTATATTTTGCATATAAGTACTTTCAGATTCATAAATTGTACTGTAATCATGTGAATATCCATGTATTCCAATTGTATGTCCTTCATTATATTCTCTTTTTACAAGTTCTTCCCCTTCACTACCATAATTTAATATAAAAAAAGTTGCCTTTACATTTCTTTCTTTTAAAATATCCAATACTTTTGGAGTTATATTGGTCGATGGTCCATCATCAAACGTTAAATATATTACACCTCTTCCGTTACCTTCATCACTATTTGCTTGTTTTAAAACTTCTTCTCTAACTGTTACTTCTCTTGTTTCTATTGCTTCATTTCCACTACTATCTGTTACTTTATATGTGATTGTATATTTTCCTTCTTTTGAAGTATCTACATTTCCTATTATCGTAATTTTATCTGTAATATCACCGTCTTTTTCATCTATTGCTGTAGCCCCTTCTTCTTCATAATCATTATTAATATATACTGTTTGACTTTTTTTACCATTTAATTCTATTTCAGGTGGCACATCATCTATTATTTTCACATTTCTAATTATTTCAATGTTATTACCTGATAAATCTTCTACATAATATTTTATTTTAAAATTATTTTCATCAATATTTTGTTTTTCTGTTTTTACTTTATCTGTAATATCACCATCATAATTATCTATTGCCTTAAATCCTGGCTCTTCATATTCTGCTGTATACGATTGATTGAAATTTATATCTCCCTTTAAATCAATTTTCGGTTTTGTTGTATCTACAACTTTTACCATTGTTTCTTTTTTATATTCTCCAGTAATTGTATCTAATACATATTCTATTTTATATTCACCGATTTTTTTGTAATTTATCTCTCCTCTTATTTGTATATCATCTGTTACATCTTTAAAATGATATTTAGCTTTTGCTTTTTCAACCCTTTGATCTGTATTAACTTCAATATTCTTCATTGTTCCTATATATATGTCTGGCTTTTCAAATACAAATGTTACTAAAAAAATAACACAAAATATTCCCATGCATATAGCTAAATATTTTAAAAGTCCATTTTTATTTTTAACAATAAATATAATTAAACCAATTAAAATTGCAAGTATTGCTGCTATCATCTCTACTACATATATTATAATATTTATCCCCATTTATAATTCTTCCTTTTTTTGACCATTTTCTACAATATATTTTAATTTTCTTTTTAACTTAATTCAAGTACCTTTATTATTCTAAATTCAAAATTTCACCATCGATATCTACTATTTCATTTATCGGAATTTCACATTTTTCCATTATTATTAAATGATTATAATCATCAATTTTTTTTATTACTCCTGTAACTTCTTCATACTTTCCGCCTTCTTTTCTTAAATCAGGTATAAAATATGTTATTTTTACTTGTATATTTTCATTTATTTTCTCTCTTATAATTTCAAATTTTCTATCTAATATTTCTTTTTCTTCCTCATCCAAATCTACCCTTTTACTTGTAAGTCTTCCAGTTTCTTTAATTGCATCTCCATGCCCTGTTAATGCTGCATATGGTGCAAATTGAGCAGATCTTTCATATAAAGACATTTGAGGATGTTTTTTTGAGACATGATGAGGAAGATTTATTATATCTTCATATTTATCCATTTTATGAATTATGACCTCCTATTTGTTTATTTCTATCTATTGTTGTTCCTCCTTCTTGCAAATTCATCCCTTTTATTATTGCATTTTTTCCATATTTATTTTTTATATTTAACATCGCATTTTGTATTTTCTTTTCAGCCTCTTCTTTTTTATTATCCTTTTCTTTTTGTATATAACTTCCAAATAAATCTATTTGTTCAAAATTTTTTTCTTCTTTTGCTTTTTCTTCATTTGTAAGATTATTAGCTGAAATATTAACCCTTCTTGTAAGAAGATTTGGATTTATTATTCTTTCATATAGTTTCATAACTGCTTCCATTATAATTTTTGTTGATGAAGTTTTATGATCTATATTTATGGTTCCATGTGCATGTTTAGGAACCTTTCTTCCATATCTGTCTATTGTTATTTCACCTTTATAATTTTTACTTATTTCAGGATCAACTAAATTTTCTATATCATATCCTATAGTAAGAACAAGTTGATTTGTAGCTAATCTCTTTTGTGCCAAGTCTAGCGTTAAAAGTTCTGTCATTTCTTTTACAATAAGTCTTGTTTTCTCATAATTATATGGGCAATGTAATACTTGTCCAGAATTTAAACTTTTTGTTTCTGGTACATATGATTTTATACTTTGCATTGTACAAGGTTCCCACCCCCATGCATGATCTATTAATAATTCTGCATTTACTCCAAATAATTTATATAATAATTCTTCATTTTCTAAAGATGCTCTAGCAACATCTCCCATTGTATATATTCTATGTTTTTCCAAGTTTCTTGCTATTCCTTTACCTACACGCCAAAAATCTGTAATTGGTCTATGACTCCATAGTAGCTTTCTGTAACTCATTTCATTAAGTTCCGCAATTCTTACTCCATTTTTATCAGGCTCAGTATGTTTTGCCCACACATCCATTGCAACTTTAGCCAAATATAAATTTGTTCCTATTCCTGCAGTAGATGTTATCCCTGTTGTTTCATATACATCATGCATTACTTTAGTTGCAAGTTCTTTTGGTGATAATTTGTAGGTCTTTAAATAATGTGTAACATCACAAAAAACTTCATCTACAGAATAAACATATATATCTTCAGGTGAAAAATATTTTAAATACACATTATATATTCTTGTACTATAATCCATATAAAGTGCCATTCTTGGAGGTGCTGCAATATAATCTAGTTTTAATCTTGGATTATTTTTTAGTTCCTCTGCTAAATATGATGAACCTTCAAATTCTTCATTTCTTATTTTTCTCTTTCTTTCAGAATTTACTTCCTTTACTTTTTGTACAACCTCAAAAAGCCTTGCTCTACCTGGGATTCCATATAATTTTAGTGATGGACTTACTGCAAGGCAAATTGTTTTTTCAGTTCTACTCCTGTCAGCTACAACTAAGTTCGTAGTCATTGGATTTAATTTTCTTTCAACACATTCTACAGAAGCGTAAAAACTTTTTAAATCAATTGCAATATATATATGTTCTTCTTTCATTTCTTCTCCTTTGAACTTATGTTCGTATTTTATCATTTATAACATTTATTGTCAATATAAAAAAATAAAGAACTGAAAAGTAGTTATACTTTCAGTCCTTTATTTTGTGCTATTCTTTCTCTTGATATTCATAAATTTCCAAAATCTTTGTCATTCCAGCATTGTAATGAATGTAATTGAACCTATCCATCTTAAAGAGCGTGACCTGCATATAATCTGTATTATGCGCTGTAAATCCTATTTCTCCTTCAAAGTGTCCCTTTTTGTTCTGAAGTTCATAGAAATTTTGCGCATAATTTGAGTAATGACCTGATGTTTCAACTTCTGTTGGCTCCATGTTGTAGTCAAAGTAGTTGAACTTAATCTCATTATAAAGAGATTTTTCAACAAAAATCTGAATGTTGATGTTTTTGGACAGTTCATTGTAAATTACATCCCGCAATTTCTTCAATTCCTGTACCTTTAAAGGCACCCTTTTGACACTAACTTTTCCCATGTGGCACCTCCTAAAACAGTTGGTTTGTGGGGTTACTAACTTGCACTATACAAGTTATCTCTTGATTATGTTGCAATTATATCATAATTTATAATATTTATCAAGACTTTCTATATTATCTTTCTTCTCCATTTTCAGGTATATAAATTGCTGCTGTTGTATTATCTTTTCCTCCAGGTATATATAATGTTAAGTGGTTATATTGTTCAGCATATTCTTCTTTAAGTATTGAATCATTCTTTATTGCTTTTTCTACAATTTTATTTGCAAGTTCTTTTTTATCTGTTGTTCTACAAGCAACCGCAATATCTTCATCAGATAGACAATCTGTTACTCCATCTGTAAATAATAGTAGCAAATCATAATCTTTATTATCTATTATTTCCACATTTGGATGAATTAAATCATTTCTATTCATTCCTATACACTGATTTATTACATTTGCTTCATTATCAAATCTCGCTATTTCTTTGCTTGGTGTTTTACCTTTTTCCAAATTTTCTTGTGCGACCGTATCTTCTCTTGACACTTGTATTAACTTTCCTTTTTTTACAATATACGCTCTTGAATCACCAACATTTGCAACAAGTGTATCTTTTTCCCCTACTATCGCACAAACAAGTGTTGATGCTCCATAATACATAGTTTCATATTGAACCGCAGGTTGTATTCTTAATTCAATTTCATCTATTAAATCTTCTTTTAACTCAGATACTCCTGTATAATAACATTTCCTTTTAGATTCTGGTAAATCTTCAAACCAATCCTTTAATTTTTCAATTATAACATTGCTTGCTACTTCACCAAACTCACTTCCACCAACTCCATCTGCTACAACCATCATTTTAAAATTTGGATTTTCTTTATTTTTTATAAGAAGTATTGCATCTTCTTGATTTTCTCTTATTTTCCCAATATCTGTAGCTGCTTGCATATTATCAAGTTCTATATTTCCTTCAACTTCTTTTGTAAAAGCAGATATCATTTTACAATTTTTATATCTTTTTTCTTCTCTTTCAACTTTAGGCTTTTTTATTTTTCTTAATTCTTTAATTTCTCCTTTATCTACCTTTTTCATAATCTCATCTTCTTTATCAGCTATAAGATAGTTATAAGGCATTAAATCAGGATGATTGTCTTCATCAAAAGCAAATCCCTCATCATCAAGATCCAAATAAATATATCTTTTATCAAAAAATAACATTCTTAATGCAAGTTCTTTTTCCCCTTCATATAATCTTACATTAAATTTACTTAATAATTCATTATATTTTTTTTCTTTTATTAATTCATCATATAAATTTACACTCATAAGTATAATCGCATTTGATGATAATTCTATTTCTTTATAAAAACATGTATCTATTTCATTAACTTTAGTAAGTGTTTCATCAAAATGTTCTGAAAGAGGCTCAATTATTGTAATATCTTCTGTATTAAGATTTTTAGGCATTAACCCATTTAAACACCATCTTATATCTATTTTTTCATTTAGTAGTTCTTTTGGAATACTTCCAATCATTATAAAATCTTTTATTCCAATATCATTTTTAGAATTTTGTTTTCTATTCCATGCCATATAGTCATTATTTATTTCAATTAAACCTTTTTTATTTTCTCCATATGCTTCATAGATTTTTCTCATTTCTACATCCTTCTTTTATATAAATTTTACTATTTCATCTATATTCTTTCTTGTTTCATGTAAACGACTTGGTATACATTCTTCTATTTTATAACCAATTGGCAATAAACAAACAGGTATAAAATTACTTGGTATATCAAACTCTTTTCTTAAAATATCTCCATCAAATAATCTTATCCAAATATTATCTACTCCTAAATTCGTTGCCTCTAGCATCATATGTGTTGTTACAATTGATGCGTCCATTTCGTATGAAGAATATTCTCCATCTTGAAATGCTTTTTCCTTATCTCCACAAATAAGTAGTACTGTTTTTGCTCCATATCTACATATAGTTCCTTTATCTAATTTACTTATTGCTTCTTCACTTTGAATAACATATATTTTTATAGGTTGATTATTCTTTGCTGTTGGTGCCAATCTTCCCGCTTCTAGTATTTTATTTAATTTTTCTTTCTCTACTACTTTATCACTAAATTTTCTACATGAGAAACGATTTTTTATAACTTCTTCTAATTCCATAATCCTCTCCTATTTTACACATTAATTTTATTAAAATCTTTAACACTACTTTTATTTAGATATAATAATAAAAGTAAGTAAATAATTATGAATACAACTGTGCCTATTAAAATAGTTAAATAATTAGCAAGTCCAAACATTGCACACATTACTATTAAAATTATTGCTACACCTGTTAATCCCATTCCAATAAACACTGCAATCATTGAACTCATACTTTGTTTTACAACTTCAGAATCATTTTCTGCATCCATTTTAGGATATTTTAAATTTACTAGTATTCCTATAGTTTCTGAGATTAAAGGTAATATGAATGATACTATTATAATTCCTATTATTTCAAATATATTAAAATTAAATCTTACAAAAAATATTATATCTCCTATTAATATAAAAGGCACCATTATCGCTACTGAAGCATATATTTTTGATAATATTATTTTAGATGGTTTTACTGGTAAACTTTTTAATATGTTAAATGACCTTCCTTCTAAAGATATCATTGAACTTGTAATTGAAGATGTAAATGATGCAAAACTTATTAATCCAAATAAAACAATTGGAATATAGTTTTGTATTTGTTCTACTGTAACTTCCATTCCTCTACTTGCTAATATTTCTGGTACACTATCCAGTTTAACACATATAAGTACACAAGCAATAATAAATAGTACTAAACTAAATGCTGCATTTGTAACAAAAACAGGAGAACTAATAAATCTACCAAGTTCTTTTTTTATAAGTGAATTCAAAGGTTTATTTGTTCTTATTTTATATTCTTTATTACTATTTTTTCTAGAACTTACAGCTTTAGTTCTTGAGTTTATTCTAAAATATACTTTACTTAATATAAATATTGTTACAACAGATATCAATATATGTATTCCAATAAATATTAATAAATCCTGAATATTAAATTCTGTAACAAGTTTTATATATGCTCCTGCAGGATAATAAATCTTAGTTATTACTTCATTTATGCTATCTGCGTTTTGAGCTAAACTATCTATCAATCCATTAATATTATATGATGCAAAAAATACTACTAGTATAATTCCCATTGTAATTACTATTTGTACAATATTTTTAAATTTAAATTTTGATGAAATTCCAGTTGTTATAAATCCAATTATACACGATATCACTATTGGAATTATTGGTAATAATACTATAGCAATTATTGACACTATATAAAATGAAATTCCTACACTCACTTTTGTAGCATATACTACTATTGCAGGTACTAAAAATAGTGAATTATATAATAATTCAAATACATAAAATTTAAACATTCTAACAAATAATACTGTTGATTTTTTTATTGGCAAAGATAAAAGTAAATCATCATCTTTACAATTAAATAATAAATTGCCTGACTTATATATACCTTCAACCAATGTTAATAAACTTGTAACACCTACAAATAAAGTTAATAATATATATTCAACATGTAATTCAACTAAAGATTCCATAAGTATATTAGCATATGACCACATTGAAAAGAAAACTAAACCAAAAAGTACAATTGGTAATATCTTTTTTGATGTTTCTGATTGATTTTTAGTTTTTACTTTAAAAATGCTCATATTTTCTGTCATACATGCTTTAATTAATGATAATAATTTTTTCATAATTAATTCTCCAATTCTAAAAATACTTTTTCTAAACTTTTGTCTCCCTTTATTTCTTCCATGCTTCCAACTTTAACTAGTTCACCTTTTTTGATGATTGCTACTCTTGAGCATAGTTTTTCTGCAACATCTAATATATGCGTTGAGAAAAATATAATTTTCCCTTCTTTTGTCATTTCAGCCATTATTTCTTTAATATCATATACTGCTTTTGGATCAAGCCCAACAAATGGTTCATCCATTATTAGTACTTTAGGATTATGAGCTAAAGCTGATATTAAAGCTATTTTTTGTTTCATTCCATGTGAAAAAGAATTAATAGGGTCATTTAGACTATTTTCTATTTCAAACATTTTAGCATATTTTTTTATATTTTCTTCTCTTGTTTTTTGGTCTATTTCATACATATCACAAATAAAATTAATGAAATCTATTGCTTTCATATTTTCATATAATTCAGGATTATCTGGTACAAATGCCATTTCTTTTTTACATTCTTCTGGTTTATCTTTTATTGATTTTCCATTTATTAAAATTTCACCTGAATCAAATCCATGAATTCCAACTATTGATTTTATTAATGTTGTTTTTCCTGCACCATTATGCCCTATAAATGCAAATATTTCTCCATCATTTACATTAAAAGTAATATTCTCTATTCCTTTTTTTCCTCCATAACTTTTAGTTACATTTTTTATTTCTATCATATTTTTTCCTCCAAATTTCTTTTTTTATAATATATCATAAAAGCAAGTAATTTTTCAATCACTTGCTAATTTCTTTATATTTTTTTCTTTCTCTAATTCTTTAAGGCTTTTCTTTGGTGTTAGCATATCTTCTGGCATTGTTCCACCAAGTTCTTTGATTGTTTCTCTCACCTTTGCACCAACCTTATAATGTGTTTGGTTTGCGTTTAGTTCACCTTGTATATTCTCTCTTTTTAATTTTTGTTCTGTTTGTGATATTCTAAATAAATTAGCAATAAGTTCATCACTTCCCATATTATCTAGTATATCTTCTCTGTATCTTAATCCTTTTCTTTTAGCAATGTCATCTGCTGTTTCTCCATTATATAATCCTTTATACCCTGAATTATGAAATTTAGCAAAATCCTATACTCCTGCATTCTTAGCAGCTAAATTTAAAGAATAATTACCTTTTCTCGTTAAATCTCTGTTGTAAAATCTTTTTTCATCTTCTGTAAGCATACTATACTCTTTTTCACTTAATTCTTGTTTTCTTGTTTGTACTGCAAAATACGTTTGAGCAAGTGCTATTACTTTCTTTCTACTATCACCATTTTGTGCTATCAAATAGCAAGCATAACGAGTTAGTTTCATATCATTAATTATCTTTTGCGCTCCTTTAGGCATTTTGATCGTTTTCCTGATGTCAGGAAAATGATCATCCGTTGATATTCCACTGTTTTTACACGAATCCTTTGCCTTTAAAATTACTTTTTCAAAGTTTTCCCACTTATTGTATTGTAATACTTTTTGTAACTCCCTCGCATACCAATATTCTCTTTCCTTTTCATCAATGTGTTTAATGCCTTCAAAATCATTTGTGTAATTTACTTCTAATTCTTTCTTCATAAGAACCACTCCTTTTTATAATAGATTAGTTCTTACTACATTTATTACTTTATTTTATATTACATTTATTATCGAATTAGAACTTATGTTTGTATTTTACTATATCATTTTCTAATTGTCAAGTAAAATTTAACTTTTTTTTATCAAAAAAGGAAAAAGAAATTATCTTTTTCCTTTTTATTTCATTTAACTAATCTCCACAGGGCATTGATTCTCTAGCATATTTTATACTCATAGCTAACATCTCATCATTTTCTCTCATCCGTATATCAATTTTTCTTTGTAATTCTGCATAATCCTTTGCTGTAGGCTTCTTCTCATCAGGTAGTTCAACAAGTTTAAATCCTGTCAATCCTGCATCTTTGAATGCCTGAGCAATTTCTTCATGAAAAGTCATTATTTTTCCTCCTTCAATAGTTATTGATAATGAGTTATTGTATTTTACACTTGCCTTTGCAAGACAATCTATTTACTATTTGATTATAATATACTTTTAATTTAAAATCAACAAAAAGCAAGTGATTATTCACTTGCTTTATTTCTTATTCTAAAGTTATTATTTTACCTTGTTTTAAACTTTCTTGTACATCTATTACTCTTTGATTTGATGAACCTCTCCATTTTAATTTAAAATCATGTAATTCATCTACATATTGTCCATCAACTAATGTATCTACATATTTTAGAACTTCTTTATCTTTTAAATCTTTATCAAATAAGAATCCAGACCATATCCATAGTGTTTTATTAGGATATCTTTCTTTAAATGCTTTTGCAAGTTTTGTTGTTCCTTCAATATTATTTGGATGCATTGGCTCTCCTCCTAATATTGATAACCCTTTTATATGTTCAGGTTCACAAAGTTCTAATACTTCTTTTATTGTATCATCTGTAAATTCTTCTTTTCCACCATTGAAGTCCCATGTTTCTGGGTTAAAACAATTTTTACAATGAAAAGCACACCCCTGCATAAATATTGATACTCTTACTCCTGGTCCATTTGATATATCCATTTTTCTTATTAAATTGTATCTCATGTTACTTCTCCTTTAGGCTTGTTTATTATCTATATGAAGCACTCTTTCTTTTATTTCTTGTGTTCTACCTTTATTCCAGAAATTACTTCCAATATAACCACAAGTTCTTCTTGCTACATTTAATGTATTATGATCTCTATTTCCACAATTTGGACAATACCACTCTAAGTTTTCATCTATTAGTATTTCTCCATCATATCCACATTTTTGGCAATAGTCTGATTTTGTGTTCATTTCTGCATACATAATATTATCATAAATAAATTTAATTACATCTATTACTGCATCTAAATTATCTTGTAAATTTGGTGTTTCAATATAAGATATTGCTCCACCAGGACTTAATCTTTGGAATTCGCTTTCAAATTTTAATTTTGAGAAAGCATCTATTTCTTCAAATACAGGAACATGATATGAATTTGTAATATAATTTCTATCTGTTATTCCTTTTATTACTCCAAATCTTTGTTGTAAACATTTTGCAAATTTATATGTTGTTGATTCAATTGGTGTTCCATATACTGAATAATCGATATCTTCTGCTTCTTTCCATTCCTTTGTCTTGTCATTTAAATGTTGCATAACTGCAAGTCCAAATTCTTTTCCATCTCCATTGTCTGTATGAGAATGACCTGTCATATATTTAACACATTCATATAAACCAGCATATCCCAATGAAATTGTTGAATATCCATGATGTAATAATTCATGAATTGATTCACCTTTTTCAAGTCTTGCTAAAGCTCCATGTTGCCAAAGTATTGGTGCAACATCACTTGTAACATTGCTTAATCTCTTATGTCTTAATTGTAATGCTTTATGACAAAGTTCAAGTCTTTCATCAAATATTTGCCAGAATTTATCCATATCTTTTCCTGAAGATAATGCAACATCTGGTAGGTTTATTGTTACAACACCTTGGTTAAATCTACCATAATATTTTCCTTTACCTTCAACATAGTTTTTAGCTTTTGCAATATTTCCAAGGCTTATTGCTCTATCTGGTGTTAAGAAAGAACGACATCCCATACATGGATAACAGTCTCCTTCACCATTTTCATTTTTCTTAAGTTCAAGCATAACTTTTTCAGAAATATAATCTGGTACCATTCTTTTTGCTGTACATTTAGCAGCAAGCTCTGTTAAATACCAATATTCACTATCTTCTTTTATATTATCTTCTTCTAGAACATATAAAAGTTTTGGGAATGCAGGTGTTATATATACACCTTTTTCATTTTTAAATCCTTGAATTCTTTGATTTAAAAATTCTTCTATTATCATTGCAAGTTCTTCTTTATATTCTTCTGTTTCATTTAGATACATACATACTGATAAGAATGGTGCTTGTCCATTTGTGTTTGTCATAGAATTTACTTGATAATTGAATGTTTGAACTCCATCTCTAACTTCTCTTTTTGTATCTTCTACTGCATATTTCTTAGCTTCATCATCTTTTAATCCTCTTGCTTTATATCTTTCTAAATACTTATCATAACTTGCTCTTACAAATGGTGCTAAATGTGTAAGAGATATTGTTGCACCACCATAACTTGAAGATGATACAGCAAGAATTATTTGTGTAGCAATTGTTGCTGCTGTTATAAATCTATGTGGCTTTTCAATCATAACTCCATTTATTATTGTTCCATTTTGAAGCATATCATCTAAGTTTATTAATTCACAATTGTGAAGTGCATTTTGTGCAAAATAATCTGCATCGTGGAAATGTATTATTCCATCATCATGTGCTTTTACTATTTCTTCTGGAAGTAAAAATCTTCTTGTTATATCTGTACTTGTTATTCCTGCTAAATAATCTCTTTGTGTTGTTACAACTGTTGCATTTTTATTTGAGTTTTCGCTATTCCAGTATTCACTTTCACCTTCAATAAGTTCTTTTATTGTTTGGTCAGTTGTGTTTGCTTTTCTAACTAATTCTCTTGTATATCTATATGTAATATACTTTTTAGCTAAAGTATACTTATCTAATTCCATTAATTTTTCTTCAATAATATCTTGTATATCTTCTACAAGAATTCTCTTTTTATTTAATTCTTCAATATATTTAATTATTTCTTCAACTTGTTCTTTTGTTACTTTTTCTTGGCCTCTAACTTCATTATTTGCTTTTGATATAGCCACTCTTATTTTTTCTGGATCGTAATCTACTATATGTCCATCTCTCTTAATGATTTTCATTTTTTTGTTCCCTCCTTAACTTTGTATGATTAAATTTTAACAATAGTATTCAAAATATAAAAGTTGCACTTGCAACTTTTGTTGTTTTTTGATATAATATTTTTGGTGATGTCTATGAGTAGCGCATTTGATGGATTATCAAGACTTCAGATAGAAAAAATATATGATTTACTTGATGTACATATTTATAAATTTAATAAAGGTGATGCAATTTTTCCTACAATTAAAGGTGGTAATATTGTAGGTATTATTTCTTATGGTTCTGCAAGCATAAGTTATATTGAATATAATGGCAATGAAATTGTATTAGAAAATTTAAATAAGGATAGTGTATTTGGTAGTAATATTTCCCTTATCTCTGTTGATAATTGTGAAATAACTGCAAAAGAAAATACTGAAGTTTTACTTATTGATTACAACAAATTAATCAATCCAAGAAATTTAAAATACCCATACTTTAATATATTCTTTAATAACTTATTTGATATTATAAATACTAAATTTAAAGAGACTAATGAAAGAGTTCGTATCCTTGAAAAGAAACAAATAAGGGATAAACTCCTTGAGTATTTTGAAATTGAATATAAAAAAGTTCTTAATAGAAATATAAATTTACCTTTTGCGTTAAAAGATTTAGCAGACTATATTTCTGTAAATAGATCTGCTATGTTTAGAGAGCTAAAACATTTAAAAGAAGAGGGCTTTATTGATATAAATGGAAAAAGAATTACATTACAATATAAATAGCAAGTGAAATTTTATCACTTGCTATTTATTTCTATTTCTCTTCTATAATATAAGTTAATCTAGTTCTTCAATTACTTTTTTAAGTAATTCCTTCCAATTTTCAAATGTTAAAGTATTTATTGCTTCTTCAAAGTCACACCATTTTATATTTTCAATTTCACTTTCTTGCATTATTATTTGCTCATTTTTTGGTGTTGCTAAAAATAGTACTGTTGTTTTATCTATTTCATCTCTAATAATATAATTTAGTACATATCTTTTCTTTTCGTTAATTTCAACATCTAAGCCTACTTCTTCTTTTACTTCTCTTAGTGCTGTTTGTATCTCATTTTCTCCTTTTTCTACATGTCCTTTTGGAAATCCCCAGAAGTTTCTATTTTTTTCATATACTAAAAGTACTTTATTATCTTTTATAATAATACAACCACAACTTTTTTCTTTTCTTAGTTCCATACATTTTCCCCTTCTTGCAAATTACTACTTTTCAAATTTTATAACTATATTTTCATTTCCTAAATCTGGTAAATTTTCAATATGTCCAATTTTAGTATAACTATATGAAGTTTCAAATGATTTATAAAATACAACTAAACAATTATTTCCAAATAGCATTATATCTCCTGCAACTATACTATGAGGATTATACGAATTTGTAGGTAATGTGCTATCTAAATAGACATATTTTTCGTTTCCATTTAGTTCAGACATATTTAATTCTTTAGGTAACATTTTCATGAAACTTTGAGTTGTTTCATTTTCTTCTAAAGTAGCATTATAATCTTTACCATTTATAATCACTCTTATTTTTGAATTCATTTCATTCTCACTTTCTACATTTTCTTCATCTGTCAAAATTTTACTTTCATTTACACCTTTATTACCATCTGTTCTTTCTAATTTATTATTTGTATTTAATATAATAGCAAGCCCGCTAATTCCACAAATTAATACTAAAATAATAACTACTATTAAAAATTTATTGTTCATATTATTTTAAATACTCCTTTAAAAAACTTTCAATTTTATCAAAAGGTATTTTATCTTTTTGATCATATAAGTCACAATGTGTTGCATTTGGTACTATTACTAGTTCTTTATTTTCTGTATATTTACTATCTTTAATCATATTATTATAAGCATCTTTTCCCATATAACAAGAATGAGCATTTTCTCCGTGTAATATCATAACAGCATTTCTAATTTCATTACTATACCTAAATAATCTTGTATTCATCATAGACGTATTAGACTGAATTGCCCAACCATTGTTTGAATTCAAACTTCTTTTATGATATCCACGTGGTGTTTTGTAATATGCATAATAATCTTTTACAAATTGAGGTGCATCATCTGGCAAAGGATCAATAACTCCTCCTGCTAATTTATATTCTCCGGTTTTAAAATCTTCTGTTCTTTGTGCGTTTATTGCTATTCTTGCAATATATCTAGATTCCTCATTATCTTTTTCATCAAAATATCCGTTTCCTGCAACTCTTGACATATCATACATTGTAGAACAAACAGTTGCTTTAATTCTTGTATCTATACAAGCAGTTTGAAGTGCCATTCCACCCCAACCACAAATACCTATTATTCCTATTTTTTCTGGATCAACATTTTCTAAGTTAGATAAATAGTCAACTGCTGATTGAAAATCTTCTACATTTATATCAGGTGAAGTCATATACCTTGGTTCACCACCTGATTCTCCTGTAAATGATGGATCAAATGCTATTGTTAGAAATCCTCTTTCTGCCATTTCTTGCGCATATAATCCACTTGATTGTTCCTTTACTGCACCATAAGGACCGCTTATAGCTATTGCTGATATTTTTCCTTCATATTGTTTTGGTTCATATAAATCAGCAACTAGTGTTATTCCAAAATGGTTTTTAAATGTAACTTTTTTGTGGTTTATTTTATCACTTTTAGAAAATACTTTGTCCCATTCATCTGTTATTGTAATTTCATTATTCATTTTCATCTCTCCTTTTAAATCCAATTTTCTATCCTTGATTTTGCATTTAAACAATCTGCTCCTCTTATTGCTATACTATCGTCTAAAACTATTGCCCCTTTACATATTCTTTTCACATCATTTGGTACATTTGCAAGGCCAGAACCTTCATGAGTTGTAACAATACGTATTATTTTTCCTGTAAAATCTAACTCTTTTAAGGCTGTTTCTAATTCAGGTGCATATGTTCCCCAATAAATAGGTGTCATTATATATATTACTTCATACTCTGAAATATCTTCTATTTTTTCTTTTATAGGTGCATTTCCTATCCTTTGTTTTGCTTCTTCTATACATGTTTTGTAATCTTTTGCATAAGGCACAAGTGGTTCTACTTTAAACATATCTGCATTTGTTAATTCTTGTACATATTCTGCAATATGTTCTGTATTTCCTTTTTCAATATATCCTACACTATAATTTTCATCTGCTCTTGAAAAATATATAATTAAACTATTCTTATCCTTATAATTTTCTTTGTTACTTCCAAATAAACTCATAATTTTATCTCCTTTTATTTATTCTTTAATCAGATATATCTGTATCTAAAATTATATTAAAATTATAGTCTTTGTATTTTTTCTTAAGTTTTTCTAGTATCTCATCTATTCTTTTTTCTGGCTCTTTTTCATCAAAACTAAAAACTAAATCAAATGAAATTGTTTTGTATTCTTCATCTACATAGAAAGCATGTATTTGAATAATATTTTTATATTCACTTAATATTTTTCCTACATATTCTCTTATTTTCTTATTTTCTTCTAGGTCATTAGAAGCATAAATTCCAATTGTTAAGGCTATTCCAAGTTTGCTATATACGTCTATTGCAATTCTTCTTGTAAGTCTATGTATTTCTTTTGCCTTCATATTATCATCAACTTGAATATGTACACTTCCTATCATTTTATTTGGACCATAATTATGTATTGCTAAATCATATACTCCTAATACTTCTTTATATGATCCTACAACATCTCTTAGTTCTTTTGTTAACTCCGCGTCAGCTCTTACTCCGATCATATCATTTATAGTATCTTTAAAAATTTCTATTGCAGATTTTAAAATAATAATTGAGATAATTATACCGATATATCCTTCTAAACTAATATGCCATATAAAACTAATAATTGCTCCAACAAATGTTGAAAGCGATAATACTGAATCACTGATTGCATCTGTTCCACTTGCAACTAAACTATTTGAATTAAGATTCTTTCCTTGTTTCTTTACATATCTTCCAAAGAAAAATTTAACAAAAACAGCAACTATAATTATAATTAAAGATGCTATAGAATAATCAGCTGATTCAGGAGTAACTATCTTTTCAATTGATTCTTTTAAAGATGTTAAACCTGCAACTAATATAATTACAGCTATTATAACAGATGAAAAATATTCTATTCTTCCATATCCATATGGATGTTTTTTATCAGGCCTTTTATTTGAAAGCTTTGTTCCAATTATTGTAATAATAGAAGATAATGCATCACTTAGGTTATTAACAGCATCCAAAGTTATTGCTATAGAATTTGCAATAATTCCAACTACCGCTTTAAAAGCAACTAATATTAAGTTAACAATTATTCCCCATATACTAGCTTTTATAATTTTTTTATTTCTATCCATTATATTCCCTTTCTTCTGTATTATTTGGATTTAATTTTAAATTTACATTTTATTATCTTTCCATATCATTCTTTTTATCTTTTAATACATTAACTCCTATGGCATATCTTCTTGTTCCTATTTTCTTTTGTTCAAATCCATTAGCAACAACATCTAATCTATATTCTTCTGTTTCAATTTCAGTATTAATTTTAGGTTCTTCTCCAATTTTACTATCTATTTCTTGTATAAAATGCCTACTTGCAACATAATTTCCATCTTTATATATTGGAACTCTTGCTGTTGAATCATATAAAAACATTTTTTCATCTAGTTTTATAATATTATAGGCATGTGGTCCTTTTTGTTCTCCAACTTCAATATCTCCTGAAATATAGTAACTTTCTATTCCTAAAAAGGAAAAAATATTTTGTGCCATTGCTGCTCTTTCTGCACACATTGCAGCATTTTTTCCTTTTAAAATAGATATGTCATGATAATTGTCTCCATCTATATTCTCATTTAGAATTTGTCTTCTTATATCTTCATTACCATTTTTTCCAAAATAATAATCTAAATAACTACTTAAATTTCTTACAGCATCGCCAATCTCTGTCATATTATGTTTCTTTAGTAGCATCATAAATTCATATAAATATTCGTCATTTTCTATTTTAAAATAAGAGTCACCATTATCTATAAGTGTTTCTTTTGGAATTATTCCTTTTAAAGGTGTTACACTTTCATACCCTAACACTTTTCTTTCTCCAGCATTACTATAAAGCGTTTCCAATCTTTTATCTATCATTTCTTTTAGTTCTTTTTCATCTTTAGCTTTTGTATATATATTTTCCATTTTTTCCCCTTTTACATACAATTATCTTTTATTATTTTAATAAATATTATTCTTCATTATTATCTGTTAAACCATCATTATATTCATTATGTTGAAATACGAAATCATCATAATCATCTAAGAAATGGTGAGTTTTTCCATCTTTTTTGTATGAAATAATTGTGTTTAAATTAACATTTTCTACACTTCTGAATATATTTATATCTATATTATCATAATTCTGTTTTAAACTTTTTATTAGTTTCTTTACTTCTTCTCTTTTAGACTTACCATCTTCATTATCGTTTTTTATATATTCTTCAGTAAATCTGCATGCACATTGTAAAAATTCTAAATTATTTCTATTTACCCAACTTATAATTGATTCTTCTTTTACCCAGTAAAGTGGCCTAATAAGTTCCATTCCTTCATGAAATGTACTATGTAATTTTGGCATCATTGTTTGTATTTGAGAACCATATAACATTCCCATTAATATAGTTTCTATTACATCATCAAAATGATGTCCAAGTGCTATTTTATTACATCCAAGTTCTCTAGCTTTTTTATATAAATATCCTCTTCTCATTCTCGCACAAATATAACATGGATTATTATCTATTTTATATACACAATTAAATATATTACTTTCAAACATAGTAATTGGAATATTTAAAAGTTCTGCATTTGAGATTATTTTTTGTTTGTTTTCTTCATTATATCCAGGATTCATAACCATATATACAACTTCAAAATTAATTTTTCCATGTCTTTTTAATTCTTGAAAACATTTAGCCATAAGGAATGAATCTTTTCCTCCTGAAATACAAACTGCTATTTTATCTCCATCTTGTATCATGTCATAATCTCTTATTGATTTAGTAAATTTATTCCATATTCTCTTTCTATATGTTGTCATTATACTCTTTTCTATTTCTTTATATTTTTCCAAATTGTTACCTCTTTTATTATTATTTTCCATAGGATTTTATCATATATTATAAAAAAAATAAAGAGGCGTTAACCTCTTTATTTATATTTTTTATTGTTGATTTAATTCTATTTTTAATGAGTTTATTATATCTAAAGTTTCTTGATCAAATTCTTTAGATTCTTTTACTTCTTCACCTTTATAGTAAACCCCTATTTCTAGGTCGCTTCCTTTATATATATCATCTGCACTAATTGCATAATCATATCCATGATATACATAGTTTCCAGAACCACCTGTTTTGCTATGATATCTAATTGCTTTTCTTCCGTTTATTTCAAGTTTTTCCATTCCTGAAAGTCTTGGTCTTGAACTCATAGTAGTATCTTCAACAAATGCTAAATATCCATCAAATGTAGCCTCTGTTTCACCATGTTTTTCTTTATATTCTTTTCCTGTATTATAAACTAAACTGTGCGTACCAAATGAAAATACTGCAGTATCAGTTTCTAGATAAAATGTTCCGCTTGATTTTGCTTCCTTTGGTTTATCTTTTGTAAATCCATATTTTGCTGTTCCATCTTCTTTTTTAGGAACTACTACAGTAATTTTTCCTTTTCCTAGTGTTTCAGATATTTCTACTCCATTAATCTTCTTTGTATTGTCTCCTCCATTTTCGCATCCTGTTAATACGAATAATCCTGTTGCAAGTAGTATTGCAACTATAATAATGCTAATTGTTTTTTTCATTTTTTAACATTCCATTTTTCTAAAATTTGTTTAATCGTATCATAAAAAATTTTTTAAAGCAATAATTTTTACATTTTTTATATATTATATTAAAACATATACAACAATATGCACACCCTAATTTACCTTACAAACCTTTACCTTTACAATATGCTTATTTATTACTTTTTCTATTTTATAATTTGCCTTTTTAGTTTCAATTACAACCCCTTCATCTTTTTCATTTGGAATTCTACCTAAAATTTCCACAAGATATCCAGATAATGTGTCATAGTCTCCTTCTTCTATCTCTATATCCATAATGTCCTCTACCTCATATAATGCAATTTCTCCACTAAATTCGAAAGTGTTTTCATCTATCTTTTTTGCATAATCTTTAATATCATCATACTCATCATAAATTTCTCCAACTATTTCTTCTAATATATCCTCTATTGTCACTAATCCCGCCGTTCCTCCGTATTCATCTATAACAATTGCTAGTTGCTTGCTATTTTTTCTAAGTTCAGAAAATAATTCATTTATTGGTTTAGTCTCAGGAACGTAATATACATCTTTCATTATTTTCTTCACTTTTATATCTTTTTCTTTTGATGTTAGAAACAAATCCTTTACATGAATAAATCCCTCTATATTATCAATATCTTCATCATATAACGGTATTCTACTATAAGTAAAATCCTCATTCATTTCTTTTATCACTTCTTCTATAGTCATATTAGAATTTAAAGCATAAATATTAGTTCTAGGCGTCATTACTTCAGATACAATAATATCATTAAATTCAAATACATTATTTATCATATCTCCTTCATATTCATTAATTGCACCTTTTTCTTCTCCTACATCAACAAGCATTCTTATTTCCTCTTCTGTAACTGTTTCTTCTTCTTTGTCATTTACTCCAAAAATTTTTGAAATAATATTAGTCGAAACACTAAGTAATTTTACAAAAGGTAAACTTATTATTGATAATACTTGAATTATTTCAACTGAAAAATAAGCAATTTTTTCATAGTTTTTCATTGCTAATCTTTTAGGTACTAACTCTCCAAATATAAGTGTAAAATATGATAATAAAAGAGTAACAATTATAATTGAGAAACTGTTCCATACATTGATATTAATACTAGGAATTAAATAGTACAAAACAGGTGCAAGTTTACTTGAAAATGTTTCAGCAGCAAAAGCACTTGATAAAAATCCTGCAAATGTAATTCCTATTTGAATTGTTGCCAAAAATTTACTTGGATCTATCATCATTTCTTTTATCTTTTTTGCTTTTTTATTTCCTTCTTTTGCCTCTTTTCCAATCTTTACATCATTAAGCGATATAAATGCTATTTCTACCGCTGAAAAGAAGCCATTTAAAAATACTAAAAAAATAATTACAACAATTAGCATATTTTTCTCCTTTTAATCGTTGTAATTATTATTTCTATATTTTTAAATTTTATTTATTTTTCAAGTAATTTGCAAGTTCGTTGTATCCATCCATATTCCAATATTTGAATCTTATATCATCATTAAAATTAGCTAATGTTTTTTCTTCTCCTTCTGGAATAAAAATGAAATCCCAACTCCATCCATATTCTCCTGATTTTTCTTTTGCAATTGTTCCTTTTGTTATTGATTTAAATGTTATTGGTTCTTTTCCATATTCACAATAAGCAAGTACTTCTATAAAATATGCACTTCTATCTTCTACTCCATCTAAAAGTTTTAAAACTCCATCCTCTTTTAATGTATCATCTACATAGTGAGTATAAGTTCCAGGAAATCCATTTAATGCATTAATACATAATCCACTATCATTTTTAATAACATCACATTTAAGTTTGTCACTTGCCCATTTAGCAGAAAATTTTGCTACCTCTTCTATTGAATCATCTTGTAGCTCTGGTACATACATTTTTACTTGCTCTATTTCAAATCCTAATGGTTCTAAAATTTGTCTTGCACTTAATATTTTAGCCCAATTACCTGTAACATAAGTAACTTTTTTCATATTATTTTCTCCTTTTACGTTTTATATATTTTTTAATTTTATATTTCTTTAAATACTTTTCCTAATGAATCATTTATAACTAAATTTGCGACATTATCATATGGTGTTGCATCTTTATTTATTAGTACCATATTTTTACCTTGAAAATAATTTATTAATCCTGCTGCTGGATGTACCCTAAGTGATGTTCCTGCTACTATTAGTAAATCTGCATTTGCTATTGCATCTATTGATTTTGCAACTATTATATCGTCAAGTCCTTCTTCATATAAGACTACATCTGGTTTTATTATTCCACCACATTCACATTTTGGTACCCCTTCTGAATTAAATACATAATTTGCATCATAGAACTTATTACATTTAGTACAATAATTCCTAAGTACACTTCCATGTAGTTCATATACATTTTTTGAGCCTGCTTTTTGATGAAGCCCATCTATATTTTGTGTTACTACTGCTTTTATTTTTCCTTTTTGTTCAAGTTCTGCAAGTTTAATGTGTGTTATATTTGGTTCATATTTTAATGAATTCATTTTATCTTTATAGAATCTATAAAATTCTTCTGTATTTTTCATAAAAAATCTATGACTTAATATTTCTTCTGGCGGATAATCATAATTTTGATTATATAGACCATCTTTACTTCTAAAATCTGGTATTCCGCTTTCAGTTGAAACTCCCGCTCCTCCAAAGAAAACTATATTATTACTTTCTTCAATTAAAGTTTTAAATTTTTCTATTTTTTCTTCCATTTTAAATCATCTCTTTTTATTTTCTTTTTGTAATATTATCATAAAAAAAAGCAGTATTCAACTGCTTTCTTTTAATTTAAATTATATCATTAATTTTATTATTTATTCTTATTCTATAATTCTATTATTTTTTCCCATGGTAAGTCATTCTTACCAAAATGACCATAGTTTGTAGTCTTTCTATATATAGGTGCTTTTAATCCAAGATAATTTAATATTCCTCTTGGTGTTAAGTCGAATTTATTATTAATTTTCTCAACTATTTCTTCTTCAGGTATTGTATTTGTTCCAAATGTATCTACAAATATAGATATTGGTTTTGCAACTCCTATTACATATGAAATTTCAATTTCACATTTTTTTGCATAACCATTAGCTACTATGTTTTTAGCAATATGTCTTGCAATATATGCTCCTGATCTATCAACTTTACTTGGATCTTTTCCTGAAAATGCTCCACCACCATGTCTTGCATATCCACCATATGTATCTACTATTATCTTTCTTCCTGTTAGACCACTATCTCCTAAAGGTCCTCCTATTACAAATCTTCCTGTTGGATTAATATAATATTTTGTATTTTCATCTAATAATTCATTTGGAATTACTGGAAGTATTACATTTTCTTTTATGTCCTTTTTGATTTGTTCTAAACTTACATCACTTAAATGCTGAGTTGATATAACAACTGTATCTACTCTCTTAGGAATATCATCTTCATATTCTATTGTTACTTCTGTTTTTCCATCTGGTCTTAAATATGTTAATATTCCTTCTTTTCTTACTTCTGTAAGTCTTCTTGATAATTTATGTGCTAATGATATTGCAAGTGGCATAAGTTCTTCTGTTTCATCACATGCATATCCAAACATAATTCCTTGGTCTCCTGCACCTTCTGACTCTACATTTTCTCCTTCCTTATCTTCTAAGGACTTGTCTACTCCCATTGCAATATCAGGAGATTGTTTTGATATATTAATTTGTACTTTGCAAGTTCTATAGTCAATATCTGTTTGAGCATTATCATATCCAACTTCTTTTATAGTTTGTCTTACAACTTGTTCTATATCAACAGTTCCATTTGATGTTATCTCTCCTGTTACATAGATTTCTCCTTTTCCTGCAACTACCTCACATGCTACTCTAGAATTTTTGTCTTGCTCTAAAAAAGCATCTAAGACACTATCTGATATGTAATCACATAGTTTATCTGGATGTCCTTCTGTGACACTCTCTGATGTAAAAAATTTCTTCATTTTTAATCAATCCTTTCTATATATTTTTCAATATATATGTTAAACAATAAAGCCTCTATACAATATAGTATAAAGGCTTTTATGATTATCTTTTTAATTTTTAATCATCATCCAAAGTAACTTTATACTTTGTCGGTATTAGCACCTAACTAAAATAGGTTGCTGTGGAGTCATAAAGCCGATTCTCTCGTCCACTCTTGATAACATATATATTGTAATTATTATACTTATTTTGTCTACTTTTGTCAATATTTTACACAATATATTTGATATCATTATTTGGAAAATACTTTTTTAGATTTTCTAAAAAAAACTTTTCTCCATCTTTTCTATATTCATTTTTATACATATATTTTCCCTTTCCTCTTCCTGTCATCAAATCTTTGTTATACACATAACTACTATTTTTAAATGCTTCTTCATTTATCTTTGTATGAACAAAACTATATGTCATAAATATTATTTCAAAAAAAACATCTTTTTTTACTTTTTCAGATAAATTTTGGTGTAAAGTTTTAATTAAATCCCAATATAGTCTTTTCCAATTTTCTACCATTATTACAGGTGCAATAAGTATTCCTATTTTATAACCAGCTTCTTTTAATTTATTTATTGCTTCTATTCTTCCTGTTAATCTTGATGTTCCATATTCCACATTATTAATTATTTCTTCTGGATTGACGCTAACTCTTATAATTACCTTTCCTTTATGATCTATTCCTAATATATCATCTACCATTTCAAATTTTGTTGGAAATGTTAAATAACCTTTACTTGTATTTCTGAAATTTTCTATTGTCCAGGGTAAATTACCTGTTATTGTATTTTCAAGTATTAAGTCACTATTGCTTCCTATTTCAAATGTTAATTCTCTTTCTGATTTTTCAGATGTTTTTATTATTTTATCTAGCATTTGCTCTCTATTAACAAATAATCTTAAATATGCACATTTGTTATAATTGCATACTAAGTAACAATACATACATGCTGCACTGCAACCGCGATGATGTATATGGAACAAGAAAATCTGACGTTTTATGATTTGGTACATATTTGTGTGTTTTTCTAATTCCAATTATAAGATTTCTTTTCATATCTAAAAACTCGCTATTTTGTTTTTTTCTCATTTCTTCTATATTATTATGATTTTCTATTTCTATTTTAGGAACATTCTTATATTTATCTAGAAGTTGTTTACCAAGTTCATAGTTTTCTATATTTTTTTCATAATAAATTGATTTTGGATTAAACATATTTTTTCTCCTTTAAAAAATAGTTTAACCTAAATTTTAATTTTTTATTAATCCATATTTACCTGTTATTGGATCTTTGAATAATCCTATTTTTGGCGTGTAAAATGTAAATACTGTAAAACATATCACAAAAATTGTTAATACTACAATTGAAATGATATTGTTACATTCAAATCCGTTAATAAGTAATTTATATGCTACGCACTCACCTATTATTGTCACAATATAAAATGATATTATATCAATTATTGCTATATTTTTTCCAAGTATTCCTGTATATGTATAAAAA
Source organism: Clostridia bacterium (assembly GCA_017934475.1). GTDB lineage: Bacteria > Bacillota > Clostridia > TANB77 > CAG-508 > UMGS1663. Next base: position 332,995 of record JAGBJN010000001.1, read on the forward strand.
AATATTACGGTGAACAGCATCGATATAATAATCCCTATTGTTTTCGCACAAATAAAGTTAGGTACATCTTTTCCTATATAAAAATATCCTATTATTATTGTTAAAAGCATAGGATAGAATAATAATTTTAAATGTTCCCACGTACTTTCATTTATAGATGAAAATAATGCAACAATTTTGTTTTCATTTGATAATTTATAAGTAAAATGAAGTAAAGTTCCTAATATAAATGTAAATACAATACTAAAGTATTGATAATTTCTAATTATACTCTCCATTTTTGCCTCCTTTTTTTACTTTAAATATATTAATTTAAAAGACTTATAATTACTTCAAAATTTGAATTTTATGTCAATTTATGTTATAATTAAAGATAGCCTAGATGTTTTAGGTTGGAACTGTACATTGAAATTTTTTATTAGTCAAATAAGGAGGACTAAAAAATGAATGAACGGAAAAAAATTAATTTTGTAATTGCAATTGTTTTAGTAACTATTGTAATTACTACAGCTGTACCTGTCACCGCAGGAAAAGGAGTATTCCTTTTCGAATTACCCGTTGAAGGAGCCACGGGTTTTTGTTCAATAGATATGACTTTATACGAATGTTTTGATAAAGCCGTAATTGTTGACACTCTTGTTGCCGGAACTCCATTCACAATCAAGGGAGAAAGTGAAAGTATGTTTTTCATTGACACCATAATCAATAACCACGAGTTTTATGGTTGGGTTGATAAATATACTACACTGATCAACCTTCCGGACATAATACCTAGTATTGTGTATTATGACTCGAACAGCAATGCTTCGCTGTTTAAGTCCTCGGGAGTTGATCTTCCTCACATTACAGGTGAGCAATTATATGATTGCTACACCTATAATGAACGATTTGATGAGGAGCAATATGTAATGCCTGTCTTGTATGACATGGCTTGCAAAATCTATCTGGCACAGCAAGCTGCACTGAAAGATGGGAATAGTCTTAAAATTTATGAAACTTATAGACCTCATTCTGTACAGCTTAACGTATGCAGTACACTATCAGAACTAATGAGTAATAATTCAACAGTGTACAATGGCATTTCTTCCTGGGGTAAAGGTTGGTTTATATCAACTGGATACTCCAATCATCAAAGAGGACGAGCAATGGATGTAAGTCTTGTCAAAATTGATGAAATGGAAAATCGTTCTTCGGGAGACTGCGACTTTTCTGTTGTAGCTTCATACACAGAGTATGTAATGCCAACAGAAATGCATGAGCTCTCAACCAAAGCAATTACATTTAAGTATGCTGTTGGTAGAGATGCTTGGCAGACTGCACCACTTTCAAAAGGAATGCAAAAATCAGAGGGTGCACTGCTATTGCAGCAATATTGTACAAATGCAGGAATGACACCTTTGGCATCGGAGTGGTGGCACTTTGATGACACCACATGTCCAGACAAATGTACAGGTTCTTTCTTGATAGACACATGTCTATCAGAAACGCCTTAATCCAACCAAAAGACAGCCAATTTATTTGGCTGTCTTTTCTTTTTGAGTACAATTTATATTTTATTCCTCTACTTTTACAATATTATAGTTTTCTTTATCTATAAAAATAGTATATTCCTTTCCTTCTTCTAATTTCTTGTTTTCTATATATATTTTTTTATTTTCTATATCTACATCATTTCCTTTAATGTATTCAATCAATTCTGCTTTTTTATTTTCTTCAATTACTTTAATCTTTAATATTATGATATTTTCTTTATTTTGTAAGTCATTATCATACTTTATTATTTTTGATGAATCTAAGTTCATCTGTCTATCTAGAAGCTCATCATTTTCTTTATCCTTATTAAAGGATATTTCTATTATTTGTTTAAATTGTACTTCTTCTTTTTCATTTTTATTTGTTATAGTAACTATTGCTAATATCATTATACAGATAGGGATTAATGTGAATTTTAATATTTTAAAACTTGGAATTTTGTTATTTTCTACTTTCTTAATTATTCTTTCATAATTTCTTTCCATACTATATTGTTGTTCAAGAATACTTCTTACTTCATTATTTAGCATCAATATTTCCTCCCTCCATAAAAGTTTCTTGTAACTCTTTTTTTGTTCTATATAAATAATTTTTTACATTAGACTCTGTCATTTTTAATTCCTTTGCAATCACTTTTATTGGTAATTCCATAACATAATATAAATAAAATATATTTGCTGTTAAATCACTTTTTAATTTAAGGTAATTCCATACTTTTAATACATTTTCTTTTGTTATTATATTTATTTCTATATCTAATGAATCATCCTTGATATTCTCTATTTCATCATCTATTGGAATAATAACTTTATCTTTATAATTCTTTTTTATCTTATTTTTTGTAATACCAATTAAATAACTTTCAACATTTTCTAAAGTTATTTCTTTTTTTCTACATATAGTTTTATATAAATCTGCATATGTATCTTGAATTATATCATTAACATCGTCTAAATCATTACAATGACATATTATATACCTTAATATGTTATTATATGTGTTTTGGTACATTTCTTCAAATGTTTCTTTAGTTATTTTTATGCTCATATTTTTCTCCTTTTGATTTTAATTATATTGCAGAGTTTTTATCATTTCAAGTGCAATATTTCCTTCTTCTTCAGTTAAATTAATACTCCATAAATACATTTTCTCATATTCATTAAAAGTTACAAATTGCCATGTATCGCTTTCATATCTATAGTATCCAATACTAGCTTTTATTCCATTATTTAATTCCATACTTTCAGTTTCAAGACCTGTTCCACATACCCCAAAGCTACTATCTTCATTTAATATAATGTACTTTTCTTTATCATCCTTATTTGGATAAATCTTAACTAGATATACATTATTCTCCTCTTCTTTTCCTTTCATCTCATATTCCCAGTTTTCAGGCATTTCCATTGTAATTGTTTTATTATTATATATGAATGAAAGTTGCTTTTGTTCTTCTATTTTATCTACATCTTCACTTGTATAGGTTTTAGAATTAATTTTTAATACTATTCCAGTAACAACTATTGCTAAAATAAATATTACCACTAGAAATATCACTAAAATTTTTTTATTTTTCATAATAATCATCTCCTTTTATAAGGTAGTGTATATTTTTAATAAAAAAGTTTCAAAAAATACTTTTTTATTTTTTTATTAAAAAAAGCAGCTTTTAATTTAGCTGCTTTTGCTCTTTTTATTTATTTTTTTCTTTGCTTCTTTTATCATTAATTATTTTCATTTCTTTTTCTGTAATAAGAGTTACATTATTCTCTTTTGCCCATTCAACACATCCTTTAAGTACCATATTTAAGAATACTCTTGGTACTTTTACAAGCATAGCACATGCTTCATCTGTAAATTTAACATCTGGATCAATTCTTCCTGCTGCATATTTTACAGAATCCAAACTTATTCCTTTATTTTTAGGTATTGGCACTGATATTGGTCTTTTAAATTTTGAATACCAGAAATTTTTGCTATCTCTATAACCATAATCAACAGGTACCATTGGAAATCCATATGATGAAACTCCATTTATGATTGAATCATAGTATTTATTTTTCATCAAAATATTATCTATTTTCAGAATAAAGTGAGCACCATATTTACTTGTAATTCCATTAAAATCATGATATGGTCCATTATATTCTTCTTCTATTTTATCATCTTGAGCATTATCTAATTCTTTAACCCAAGTACATTCAAATACCTGATATGCTTCTTTTATTATTTTAGGATATTTTTCATTTGGATTTTCTCTTGCCCTTTTTCCATCTACTAATGTAAATAAGCAATCTTTCATTTTTTCTTCAGGAGTTTCTCCAGGAAAACCAAGCCTTACCGCTTCTTTAAAGTATTTCTTTTCATGTGTTATAAAGTTAAGTGCACATTTACCTGTTTTTAATAAATTTTTACATGTATTTGAACTATTTCTACATTCTAATACCATTGCATAATAATCTTTTCCTGCAATATAGTATGGGAAACATAGTGAATATGAACCTATATTTGTAAAACCATTTTCATCTACTGTTGATATTTCTATTGTTGGCATTGGAAAAAAACTTGAAGTTTGATAGAAGTTATCTACAATTCTCATATTCTTGAATCCCTCTAACTCCTCTATTTTCTTTATTTCTTCACTCATTTATACCACTTTCCTTTCTCTTTTGTATATTATAATGATAATATCACAATTTATTATTTTCTTACAAGAAAAAACAGATAAAAATTTATCTGTTTTTTAAATTTATTTATTAACTTTTTCTTTATTATCAATCATATTAAATAAAACATTTGCAGATTCTTCTACACCTAAGAAATCAGAATTTATACAAATATCATAATTGTCTAATTTTCCCCATTCTTGTCCTGTATAATGTTTATAATGATTTGCTCTTTGTTTATTTATATTTTTTATTTGTTTTTCAGCATCTTTTTCTTTTATGTCATAATATTTTACAACTCTATTTATTTTATCTTCTAAAGAATTATATATAAATACATTTACAACATTTTCTTTATCTTTTAATACAAAATCTGCGCATCTCCCAACTATGACACATGATTCTTTTTCATATAATTCATTTATAACTTTAGATTCAGCAACAAATAATTCATCACCTGATGTCATTGCATTATCATTTATAAAATCAGAAATTGTTCTTTTTTGTTCAGTTTCTTCTATATATTCTTTTGCAAGTCCAGTTTCTTCTTTTACTTTTTCTATAAACTCTTTATCATATAGTTTTATTCCTAATTTTTCTGCTAATAGTTTTGCTATATATCTTCCACCTGAGCCATATTCTCTTGATATTGTTATAACTAACTTCTTATCCAATTTATTAACTACTTCTTCAGTATTTTCTATCACTGGTTCTTTAATTTCTTCAATATTGTTTGATTTTTTACCTAATTTTCTTACTTCAAATAATAAAAGAACTACACATATTATTGTCCCAGTTGAATCTGCAAATGGTCCTGAAAATAAAAGTCCATCTATTCCAAATATATTTCCTAAAACTATCATAGCAGGCACAAGGAATAATAATTGTCTTGATAGTGAAATAATTGCACTTTTGGTACTTTTTCCAATTGCTTGGAAGAATATTCCTGCTGGGAACTCTATTCCATATAATAGTGCAAGCATTAAATAAATTCTAAATGCCATACATGCAAATTCGTTATATAATTCATCCCCTTCTCCAAATAAAGAAATCAACTTATCTGGTATTGTTTGGAATAATATAAATGCAATAATGCTAACAACTGTTCCTGCTCCTAGTACATATTTTAATGCTAATTTAACTCTTTCAAATTTTCTTGCTCCATAATTATATCCAATTACAGGTTGTGCACCAACTGCTATACCAATAATTATACTTGTTAGTATTTGACTTATTTTCATTACTATTCCAAGTACAGTAAGTGGAATATTTGGTCCAAATTTTGAATTTTCCCCTGTCATTTTTAACATGTTATTTTCTACTGCTATAACTATTACTATACTAATTTGGTTTATAAAACTACTTATTCCAAGTGCACATAATTTTAGTGCAATCTTGATATTTAATTTAAACACTTCTCTTGTAAGTTTTATTGACTTGAATTTTCTAATGTATATTATATTTAGGATTGCAGTTGCAAATTGGCTAAGTATAGTTGCAATTGCAGCACCTTTTACTCCCCATCCAAGTACAAATATAAATAATGGATCTAATATTGTATTTAAAATAGCACCTGCTATCATAGATATCATTGCATATCTAGGGTTCCCATCTGCTCTAATTAAACCATTTAATACCATACCTATTGTTAAGAATGGAAATCCTATTGTAATTATATATCCATATTCTAATGCATAAGGCCTAATATCATCTGTACATCCAAATAAACCTATTAAATTTGGTAAAAATATAAAACTTATTATTGATAATAATATAGCAATAATACTTGAAATTAGAATTCCATTTCCTACACCTTTTGCTGCCTCTTTTTCTTTCTTTTCTCCTAATTTTAAGCTTAAGAATGCTGAAGTTCCATCACCAATCATAAGTGCAAAACTCATCGCTATTACTGTTAATGGAAATATTATATTTGTTGCCCCATTTCCTAAATAACCTACACCTTGACCTATAAATATTTGATCTACTATATTATATAGAGCATTTACTACCATTGATATAATACATGGTATAGAAAATTTTCTAATTAATTTTCCTACTTTTTCTGTTCCTAATATATTTTCCTTTTTTTCCACTTTTTCTACCTCTTTCTAAATTTCCCAACCATATAATTATACATCAAAAAGAACAAAAAAATCAACTCTTTTAAAGTTGATTTTTCATATTTTTATTTAAATAAACTTTTTAGTAATTCTGTTGCAGCCTTTCTTCCTATTGTACTTAATGCTGCATTTCCAACTTTTCCAGCTGCTTTTCCCATCTTATATTGTAAAGAATTTTTTCTTGCTTTTTCTGCTTCTCTTTCTTCTTGTTTTCTTATTCTTTCAGCTTCTCTTTGTTCTCTTATTTCTTCTCTTCTTGCTCTATCTTCTTCTTTTTGTTTTTGAGCCAATAATTTTTGTTCTTCTTTTTCTCTTTTTATTGCTTCTTCTTCTGCCTTTTTAGCTTCTATTTCTTCAGTTAAAATTTCATAAGCAGATTCTCTATCTATCTCAGAATCGTATTTTCCATGGAAAATACTTCTACTAATTACCATTAATCTTAATGGTTCATCAATTTCACCCATCATACTTTGTGGTGGTAGAATCGTTGCTTTTTCAACAATATTTGGTTCTCCTTTTTCATTTAAGAAAGATATTAATGCTTCACCAGTTCCTAGTGATAATATTGCTTGTTTTGTATCAAATTCTGGATTTGCTCTAAATGAATCACTTATTGCATTAATTGCTCTTTGTTCTGCAGGTGTATATGCTCTTAAGTTATGTTGTATTTTATTTCCAAGTTGAGCTAGTATTTGTTCTGGTATATCATTTGGAGATTGAGATATAAAATATAGTCCAACTCCTTTTGATCTTATTAATTTTACTATTTGTATTACTGATGTTAATATATATCCTGGAAGATCATCAAATAAAAGATGTGCTTCATCAAAGAAGAATACCATTTTAGGTTTATCCATATCTCCAACTTCAGGAAGTGTATTATTTAATGTTGTTAATATCCATAATAAGAAACATGCATATAAATTAGGATTTTTATATAATTCTACACAGTGTAAAATATTTATATTTCCTAAGCCTTTATCATTTACATTAAAGAAATCTTTTACATCTATTGCTGGTTCACCAAAGAAATCATTTCCACCTTGTTCTTCAAGTGCTATTAAACTTCTTTGAATACTTCCTATACTTTGTGATGCAACATTACCATATTTTGTAGAATATTCTTTACTATTTTCAGATACATATTGTAAAACGGTTCTTAAATCCTTTATATCAATTATTTCATAGCCTTCTTCTTTTGCTATTCTAAATATAACAGCAAGTACTGCTTCTTGTGTTTCATTTAATCCTAGCATTCTAGATAAAATAGTTGCTCCTACACTTTGTATTGATGTTCTAATAGGATGCCCTGACCTTTTAAATACATCCCAAAATATTACTGGGAATCCTTTAAAATCAAAATTATCTATTCCTATAGAATTTAATCTTTCTTCTATTTTTTCATTTGATTCACCTGGCATACATGTTCCTGATAAATCTCCTTTTATATCTGATAAAAATACAGGTACTCCCATGCTAGAAAAACTTTCAGCCATAACTTTTAATGTAATTGTTTTACCAGAGCCTGATGCTCCTGTAATTAATCCATGACGATTTGCCATATTTGGCAAAATAAATAATTCTTTATTTGAATTTTTTCCAATTAGTACTTTTCCATCTATATACATATATTTCACTCCTTATATAATTTGGTAACATTATATCATAATTTATTTTATTTTTATATAGTAGATTTATATATTTAGTAATTCAATTGCTTTTTCATAATCTTCTTTTGATATATTACTTGTATCTATCAATTCATTATTCTTTCTTTTTTCTTCAAATTCATCATAAGATACCCACATAGCATCTGTAACTTCATTATCTTGGAATTTTAGATCTTTCAAATCTATGTTTATACTATATGTCCATATATCTTTAAACCTTATTTCGTTTCTAACTATTTTCAATAGTTCTAATTTATTAGGCTCTAATTCTATTCCAAGTTCTTCTTTTATTTCTCTTACTATGGCTTCTTTACTTGTTTCTCCACTTTGACAACCACCGCCATTTATTTCCCACATTCCAGGATGTAATTTCTTTTCATTACTTCTCTTTCCAATTAAAATTTTCTTTTCATTATTTATCATTAAAATTTCTGTTACAAGAAAAAATTCTCCTGGATTAATTTTGCCTTTTCCTCTTTCAACAATTCTACCTGTTTTGTTTCTGTTTATATCATATACATCTAATAATTCCATTACATTTCACCTACACTTTTTACTATAAATTCTATTACTTCATCTTCATTATAATTTTGTTCATTTAGCTTTTTATCTTCTTCTGTTAAATCAACAAAATATTTATTACACTCTGGCATAATTGAAATTGAGTCTAAAGGATAGCCTGGATTTCTTCTTTCACAAGGTTTATCAATAAAATAAAAATCTCCTTTACTCCATGTATATTCTCTTTTTTCTTTTCCATTATAAACTACCATTCCATATACCCATCTAGCTTTTAATTTTCCACCAAATTCTTTAACCAGACTTGTATAATGTTCTATCATTTCATCATCATTTAATTCTTTTCCATTTATTCTTTTTACAAACACTCCTGGTTGTTTATCATCAGGAATTCCATCAATATAAAGATTATTATCCATACCAATTGTTATTATATTTAATTCATCATAATATGCTTTAGCTTTTATAAATGCGTTTTCTAAAGCATTTTGTCCATTTTCATCCGGGTGTAAATCAATATCAAAATCTTTTAATGTTAGTAACTCTATTCCATTTTCTTTTAGCTTATCAGCATATTTTTTTACCTTTGCTGGGTTTGATGTTGCAAATAATACTTTCATTTATTTCTCCTTTATCTTTACCATCTGTTAATAATTTTTGATTATCTCCAAAAAATTTTCTGTTTAACTCATTATATACTAAAGAGTGGTAATTGTCTACCACTCTTTGATTTACTATCTATACATCATTTTATAATACAAAATGTATAATTATTCCAGCTAAAGAACATATTATAAGTGCTAATACTTCTCCAATGAAAAATCCCTTTATATGGAACCAATAATTATGATACTCCTCTACCATATCTTCTGTTCCTTTAATCACATAATGTTTATCATGACAAAACCATATAATATCTAAAACAATTGCGTCAAATAAATTTACAATAGTCCATAATAAAAAACCATATCCAAAGCTTTCTATAAATGTAGTATAGCCATTTATATATCTTAATACTATACATATTATTATTAAGAAAAAAAACAAAGCAAATATTTTTTTTACTACTTTATTTTTTTGTGTCGGAATCTTATCCTTGTACTCCTCTAAAGTTTTCACTCTTTCTTGTATCTTTGGTGGATAATTATACAATATTTTTATCGGTTCTCTTGATAAAATAAAAACAAATAATGTAAATAACGCGCATAAAACAATACTTTCAATAACAATTATCATATAAATCTCCTTTATATTTTTTTACATTTTAATAATAGCATAATATTTATTTTCTTTCAAATTTATGTCGAAATATTTCAAAAAAATAACAGATACTTTTGTATCTGCTATTTATTGCTCGTTTAGCACTTCCGTGTGCGAAAAATACGAGCTTGTATTTATAAATTTATTTTATGTTTGATTCTATGATTATAATTTAACATAATTTTTTATATAAATAAAGTGGTTTTAGAAAATTTTATTTTTACTTATATGTAATATCAAAATATTCTGAACATATGAATAAATTGTTCTTATTTTTAAACTTATTAAGTTATTACTCTGCATCTCCATATTTTTCATCATATTCTTTTTGAGCTGAAACAGCTTCTAATGCTGCAAGTTTTGCATTCATTTCTTCTTTGTTCATTTTTAATACCTCCATAAATATTATTTTTATAACTGTATCAATTATAAATCATTTTTACTATAGCTAATACTTGCTCTTATAATTTCTCTTTCTTTTTCTTTAATTAGAAATCTTATGATATTATTTTCTAATTCTTTTTTATATATCTTTAATATCTGTCCTTCCTTGCTTTCTGCAATATAATGCATTTCTACATCTGTAATACTTACTTTATCAAGAAAATCATTTGATAAAGAATTCATAATATCTCTAACATATACAGCATTATTCACATGATTACTAAAATCAATATCTTGTGAATGCACTTTCTTTTCATAAACCAAATCGCTTTCTTCAAATCTATCATTTAGTTTTTGGTAGTTGTTGTTAAATAGTGTATTTTCTTTTTCTATATCATTTGGAAATGCAACTGTATCTATTTTTCTTATTTTTCTTGTATCAATATCTAATAAACAAGATTGCTGATTTGCAATAAATACTAATTCATTATTTTTGCTTATAAATTTTGTTTCTGTTTCAATTCTTATAGGTTTAACTAATGGTGTAAAACTCTCACCATGTATTATTTCTAACCATGTTGGATTTCTATAAATATGGATTTTACTTTTTGAAATAACCCATACAGCATTATAATTATCCTTCACATAAAAATTATCTTCATTGAATTTTTTAAAATATTCCGTTGCATTATTCTGTGCTAAGTTAAAACATTCATTTATTTTTAATTTTAAGTTTTTATCAAGATATGAATAATCCATTTTATATTTATTTTTACATTCAACTTTCATTTTATTCTCCTAAATTTTTATCGTGTATATATAGTTATTCCTCTTCTTCTTTTATTTCTGCTGGTAATATAGCTTGTTCTTTCTTTTCCTCTTCTTTTTTTAGACTATCTATCATCATAATAAATTTAACATTTCCTTTTGCATTTTCATCTATATTTGTAAATGTATTATATTCATTTGATAATTCTCTTAATTTTTTAACTCTAAATTGTAAATCTCTTACATTATTATTTACAATGTTATATATTTTTTGAATACCTTCTTCATCAAATTTTCTCATTCCATTTTGTAATTCATTAGCGCCATTTTCTAATGTATCTGTACCTGCTGTTAATTGATTTAAGGCTTCTTTTAACTTTTCTATTTGTCCATCTACCTCTCCTAATTTAGAATTAATTATATCCTCATATTTTGATAATTCTTTATCAAGTTCTGTTCCACTTAGTTCTCCGCTTAATTGTTTTTTTATTAGATTTGAAGCTATTTGATTTGCTAATTCTTCAGTGAAATCTTCTGCAAGTTTTATTGCCGTTTGCTCTGCTACAACATCTATTGTAGGATTTATTTCTTCTTTAACCATACTGGATATTTGCTCTTGTAATGTTAAATCATTTTTAAATGTATTTTGTAATTCTTGTATTATTTCATTTTTAATATTATTTTTAATTGCATTTAAAGTTTCTTCTCCAACAGTTGCTTTTATTTCTGTAGTTATCTTACTTACATAATTAGAAATTGCTTGTTCCAAAGCTTCATTTGTACTTAAATTTGTTGCTATTTCGTTTACAGTATTTTCAACCATTGTAGGAGTCTGATTTTTAACTTGATCCAATGTTTTATCCATTGTACCTTTGGATACTGATGTTACTAACTGATTAACAGAACTTAAGGCTTGTGCATAAGCTTGCTCATCTGTTAGATTAGGATATTGTATTTTTATTCCTGGTACCATAGCTTGTGCAATTTGATTTTTAGATTGGTTCAAAGCTGCTTTTTCACTTTCAGACATTAAAGCTGTTGGGTCAGTAATATTTGTTTTCATTGTTTCTACATTTTCTGTTATGACTTCATTTGTCTTTCCTTTTACAATATTTGTAATATCTTTTATTACAAGATTTTTAATTGTATTTTCAAGAGCTTGCACATCTTGTTTGTTTTCTACATTTTTTACTGCTATCATTACATCCTTTTGTATTTGATTTAATAATTCATCTGGAATTTTAATTTCTGTATTGCTTTTTTCAAGTTCATTAAGCTTTGTATTTATTGCTATTTTAGTATAATCAAGAGCAGTCTTTGCTGTTTTTTCTTCAAGTCCATTTTCTCCTTTTAAGTTTTCTTTAACAACATTTTTTGCCTCTTCTTCAGCTAAAGTTTGTAGTTCTGGCATTATTCTTTTCATTTCATTATTGATTATGTTTACTATTTTTTCTTCTAATTCTTTCTTATTTTCAAGCTTTTTTCTAGCATTTTCATATTTAGCTATTTGTGTATTTAATTCTTTTGATAATTCATGTGTTCCAGCATTTAATTTTCCCGCACCTTCTGATAATTGTTGTGAACCTTCTACCAATTTACTTGAACCATCTTTTAATTCAGTTGCCATATCATAAATTTTGTCTATTTTATTAAACAATTCCAAATCATCTTCATCTATTAGTTTAGGTGTTGCAAAACAATATATTTCATTCATTTCAAAGTCTTTTGCTTCCATAGATATTTCGATTGAATTTGGAATATCTATAGTATTTTTATCTATTCCTAAACTTTCTTGCATTCCAGGAAGGGCTACTCCAAAAACAAAAGTTTTATTTCCATTATCAATTACTTTACCACTGCTAATCTCTATGTTTTTATTGTTTTCATTATCTATAACTGTTCCTATACCTACTATAAATGGCACATACATTGTTTCTTCTTTGCCATTTATAGTTGCTTTTCTTTGTTCTTTATTAGTAAATTCAAAAATAACCTTTGCAAAACCAGATTTTCCAATAATATCTTCTTTAGAAATCTCCTGTCCGTCTAATTTATATGATATTTTACATTCAATAGGCAATTCCTTTTTACTGTTTCCTTGATAATAAATATCTTCTCCTTCTGCTTTCCAAATTAACCTTCCATTATCTTCTTCATATTCTTGATTACCACTTACATTTTCAATATTCATTAAATCTGATATATCTTTTAAAAGTTCAGATTTTTCTGTGTTTTTTAAATGATTACTTACTATAGTTTGATAAGCTATTCCATTGTTATCTAATTTAGAATAAACACTTTCTTCTTTTGTATAAGCCAAAACTGGAGCTGCAGAATATGCAAGCATACTAAATAATAAAGTGCTTGATATTAATTTAGTTCCCATCTTTTTCATCATTTTCTATATCCTCCTAATTTATTTTTTTAATTCCTATTGTAGTTTTGCAAATTATTTTATCAAAAATCATTAAAAATGCTGGTAATACACATATAACTGTTAACATACTTATTATTGCTCCTCTTGACATTAATGTGCATAAAGAACCAATCATTTCTATTTTTGAATAAGCACCTACTCCAAAAGTTGCTCCAAAGAAGCATAAGCCACTAACAGCTATTGAACCTATTGAAGTTCCTAAGGATTCTTTTGCAGCTTCTTTTTTATTTTTTCCATCTTTTCTAGCTACAATATATTTATTCGTAATTAAAATAGCATAATCAATTGTTGCCCCTAATTGAATTGTTCCTATTACTATTGATGCAACAAATGGTACTGTAACATTAGTATAATATGGAATCCCCATATTTATAAATATTGCAAATTCAATAACTGAAATCAAGATTACTGGTAAGGAAAAAGATTTTAATACAAATAACATTATTACAAATATTACTGCTATTGAAGTAGTATTTACACTATTAAAGTCATGATCTGCAATTTCTACCAAATCCTTCATTAAAGGTCCTTCTCCAGCTAAAATTGCATTTTCGTCGTATCCTTTAACAAGGTTGGTTAATTCTTTTACTTGTGTATTTAATTCATCTGTTGCTATTTCATATTTTGAATTAATTAATATCATTTGATATTTATCACTTTGAAATACATCTATTAAATCTTGAGGTAAAGCTGCTTTTGGTATTCCAATACTTCCTAATTTAGAATAACCAATTGCCCATTCAATTCCTTCCATATTTTCTATTTTTTCTATCATTTCGTTTGTTTTATATTCAGGTATATCTTTATTTATTAAAAGCATTTCCATTGATGCCATATTAAAATCTTCTTTTAAGATATTATTTGCTTCTACACTTGATAAACTTTCTGGTAAAGATTTGTCGAGTTTATAATAAACCGCAGTATTTTTATATCCAAAGAATACTATTGGTAATATAACAATAAATAAAATTGTAATTATTACGTAATGTTTTATAATAAAATCTCTTAAATGTGTAAATTTAGGTAGAATTTCTTTATGTTTTGTCTTTTCAATTATTTTATCGCACTCTAGTATTAAAGCAGGAAGGATTGTAACTACTGAAATAACTCCAAATAGAACGCCTTTTGCCATAACTATTCCAATGTCTTTTCCTAAGCTTAAGTTCATACTACATAAAGCGAGGAATCCTGCTATTGTTGTAAGCGAACTCCCAAGTACAGAAATAAATGTTTTTCTAATTGCATTTGACATTGCTTCTTCTTTACTTGTAAAATTATTCTTCTCTTGTATGTAGCTATGATATAAAAAGATAGCAAAATCCATTGTAACACCTAATTGTAAAACAGCACTTATTGCTTTGGTTATATAAGATATTTCTCCTAAAAATATGTTAGTTCCCATATTATATAAAACTGCAATGCCAATATTTACTAATAATAAAAAAGGTACAAAATATGAGTCTAATGCTAACTGCAAAATTATCAAACATAAAACAACTGCAATTACAACATATATAATAACTTCCGAATCAGATAAATTTCTTGTATCTATTAGTGTTGCAGTCATTCCACTAATTTTACACCTTTCATCTGTTATTTCTCTTATTTTCTCTACTGAATTAATTGTTTCATCTGATGATATTTGTTCTTTAAATGTAACTAGCATTATTGTTTTGTTTTTATCATAAAGCATATCTTGTACTTTATTTGGTAACATTTCTTTAGGTATTTCTGTTCCAATAACATCTGCAATACAAATTACTTTCTCAACATTATTGATTTCTTTTATTTTGCTTTCCAATGTTAAAATATCTTTATTTTTCATATTTTCTAATATAACAACAGAAAAGCCTCCCATATCAAAATCTTCCGATAAGATTTTTTCTCCTTGAACTGTTTCAATATTTTCAGGTAAATATACTAGAATATCATAATTAATTCTTGTTGCATTCATACCTAGTATTGCAGGAATTAGTAAAATAAGAGCAATAATTAGTATTATCTTTCTATGTTTACATACTGCATTTCCGAATAGCATTCATTTTATCCTCTCCTTTCTTATGACCAACGGTCATTTTGTATTATAACACTCTTTATAAGTGTATGTCAATATTTATAGATAAAATGTTTGTATTTCTTGATTTTAGTAATTCTAATATTTTTATTATTATTGTTAAATATATTGACTAATCGTTCATAATATGACATAATAGAATTAAAAAGGAGGATATATTATATGACACAAGAAATTATAAATAATAAGAAACAAAGACTTTTAGATACGGCCTTTTCTCTTTTTACAGATAAAGGCATTAAAAATACTTCTATTCAAGAAATTGTAGATAATGCAAATGTGGCAAAAGGTACTTTTTATTTATATTTTAAAGATAAATACGAACTTCAAGATATTTTAATTACAACTAAGTCAGATAAACTATTTAACGATGCATTAAATGCATTACGAAAAAATTATATTCAAAATTTTTCTGACCAAATAATTTTTATTATAAATTATGTAATTGATGAATTTAAAAGAAAACCAATGCTTCTTAAATTTATTTCTAAAAATTTATCTTGGGGTATTTATAATAAGTCAATTATAAAATTATATGAAAATGAAGAAAATAAAGAATCTAGTTTTTATAGTTTGTTCTTAAAAGGTATTAAGGAGAATAACATTAAATTAGATAATCCTGAAGTAACACTTTTTATGATAATAGAATTAGTTAGTTCTACATGTTTTACTTCTATTTTAGAAAAAAGGCCTCTTCCCATTGATGAATATAAGCCATATTTATATGATGCTATTAGACAGTTTATTAAATAAAATACAAGAACACATCTACAGATGTGTTCTTGTATTTTAGCTCGATATACGTACAAGTACGCAAACTCGAAACTCAATATATTTCAATTTTATTCTAGTTATTTTTTATGCTTTTAATTTAACATAACTTATTGCATAAATCAAGTACTTCTTTAAAATTTTTATATTAATTTTCTTGTATTGTATATTCTGATATATCTGGTCCTGCTATATCTGCATCTGTTACCACATCAAATTCATATTTATATGTATATGTGTATTCGACCATTTCATCATTTACTTTTACTTTCTCAGTAATTTTTGTAATCAAGCCTGTATCTTTTTCTATATACATTTTGGTTTCTGTAGCGTTTTGATCATATAGTACTGAATCTGATGGTCCATTTAAGACATAATAATCTTTACCATCTATTTTTTCTGTATTTATAATAAGTAATATACTATCTCTTATTCTATCTCCATCATATATCAAAATTTGTGAACCTGAATTACTATTATCTTCATGATATATTTTTACAGTTTTTGAATCTTTAGTTTCAGTATAAAGCCTTCTTTCACCTTGTGTAACCACTTGAATTATTTTACTTTCATTTCCTTGTTTATCTTTAAAATGATTCATTATAGTTTTTGAGTCATGACCATCTTTAATATATACTTCTGATAAATCTTCTTGTTGACCTTTAACTGATGTAAGTGTATAATGTACATTTGTAGGCTCATAGTATTTTGCAACTTTATCTTGAATTGTTGAAAGTATTATAAAGTTTTTAATTACATGTATTAAGAATATTACAACTAAAACTAATATTATTATTCCTACTATTTTTAAAATTTTCTTTTTATCCATATTAGATTCCCCCTTATCTTATGTGCAACCAAGCTATCTTGAGTTATTCTATATAACTTTTAGACCTTTGGCTTTGCGTCATAAACTTTCATTTATTTTGCTTTTTAACTATTATACTAGTATTATACCATTTTTTGCATATAAACTCAAATATAACCTACTATAAATAATTAACTATGAATTTTATCCTCTTGATGCCTATAACTATTCCCTATTTTATATGTAATTATTTCTATAATTATATATATAATTGCACTACCACCAACTATTTTTGCATTTTTTTCTAAAGTATATCCTTTTTGTTTCATACATCCATTAATTCCATTTATATTATCCCCTTCATATATAGGTATTTTCTTATAAAACCCAAATGGATAATAAACATATAAGTTTCCTGTATGCCACCCATGTCCAACAGCAATTTTATTTACCAAATTTACATTATTAACTTTTCCTTCCAAATCTTTATAAATTATTTCTTTATTATCATCTGTAACATCTAAATATTTCTGTTCTTGCGTTATAATTTTAAAACTCCATATAATGCATAATACCGCTATTATAATTAGCACTTTTTTCATAATTTCTCCATCACTTCCTAACTATTTTTTTAGATTATTTATATTATAATTTATAGTTTTTTATATAATGTATCTCATTCTCTTCCGGCTTTTTTATATATATAATTATTCCAATGATTATAATAAGCTGAATTATAGAAAAAACTCTATATCTTGTTGAAATATTTGTATTTCTTCCCTTTTTAATAGTATCTATATAATCTAATTTTTGTAATTTATATGATAATTCTTTTGGAATAAAATCATCGCTCATTTCTGTAACTTGATATTTATGTAATGATTGTCTTACATAATAAGTCTTTCCATTTTCCTTAAAAGATAATGTTTCAAATATTATATATCTCCAAAAAAATGTTAAATACAATATGTGTAGAATTATAAGTATTAAAACTATAATTTTCAGTATACTTTTCTTGCTCATTTATTAACTCCTTTTCCCTCTTTAGCCTTCAATTTAGCATATTATCATTATGATTAAAACATAATATGTTCTTTCAGAGATTTTTTCATGATTCAGTGTATATATTTGAAATTTTAATTTACTATTTTCAATTTATGGAGTTATTATTTTTTTCCATATATAGATTGTTATTTATTATTTTTCCTTCATTGTTATAGTAATATGTATATAAGCCTTCATGTTCCTTATCTCCTCCATTTTTATAATTTTCTTCTATTCTTTTTGTAACTCCTCTAACAAAAAAATTGGTATATTCATAGTAATCAACTCTTGTATGATGCCATGAATAAACATAAGTAACATATTTTTTGTTATCTTTTTCAACTATATGTTCTGGCGGCTGAAGAACAATAAAAAAAGCCACTATTGGTCCAATTATAAAAGATATTATTATAGTGTTTATCATAATCAACACTCTTCCGCCAATTGTCTCACATCTAATGATGCTCTGTATAACTCCTAGAAGTATTCCAATTATTATTGTAATTGTAGCACCTTTATAAATATATTGCATATACTCTAAATTATAAAAATTTACGATTATTTTTGATATTATAAATACTATCACAAATAAAAATGTATAAAAATATATACTTTTGAAACAACTTTTTATTATTTTCTTAAATTCATCTTTCATTATTACCACCATTTACTTTTTTATCTGGTACATACTCTAAAATATCTTTTGGTTCACATTCTAATATCTCACAAATCTTATTTAATGTTGAAAATCTTATTGCTTTTCCCTTATTGTTTTTAAGTATAGATAAATTAGCTAAAGTAATATCCATTTTCTCTGCTAATTCTGAAAGAGATATTTTCCTTTTTGCCATCATAACATCTAAATTTACTATTATAGCCATATTAAATACCTCCTATATTGTAAAATCATTTTCTTTTTTGAAGTCAATTGCTTTTTTGTATATTTCTATAAATATTTTCAAACCTAAAGATGCACATACCATTATAGCTGTTAGTATCCATAAGAAGACATTATAAGTTATAATATCCATATAATTATTAACAAATATAATATGTAAAACTGACATAACTCCGTAAATTATACTTCCACCTAATACTAAGTTTGAAATTCTTTTTAATAAAACTATGTTGCAATCATCAAAGCAAACTTCGTCTTTTAGATTACTAAAGAAACTTGTTAAATAAACTAACATTGTAATAAATAAAAATCCTGCTATAAATACACCAGTAATTAAAACTGTTTCACCTATTTTTTCTGATTGTCCACTTATTACATCTCTAAAATCCTTAAATGTAATCATTGCAATAAAAAGCATAATCATAATTGTTAAAACAATTCCTATCCTTACTCCTGTAAGTAATTTTGAAGATAAACTCTTCTTTCCTAAAATTTTCATAAAATAACCTCTTTTCATTTTTATTTTTTCACATTATATATTGTTTTTTATCGTTTGTCAATAAATTATTATTATTATTCGATATTTTTTTTAAAAAAAGAATAGCCTTTCACAGCTATTCTTTAATAAATTATTCTATTACTAACTCTGTAGTATATTGTTTTCCATTAACATTTATATTTAGAAATAATTGTCTATTATTTACAATATCTTGGTCTATTTCAAAATTAAATGTAAACCCTTTTTTCTCTTCTGATGATCCACCGCTTCTATAGTAGTATTTATTTCCTTGATTATCAACTATATTTATAATTTCATCATGTATTTTATTCCATTCGTCTTTTTTCATATCTTTTCCACTCATCATTGCATTATATAGTTCTTCCATTTTTCCTTTAAATATTAACCCAGTTTCTGTTACTTTTATATGTGTTATTTCTAAGCCAGGTATATCTTCTTTTAATTTCAAATTAATTGTAGTTCTATTATATATACTTTCTGGAACATTTATTTCCAATATCCATTCTGCATCTGATATTGGAAAATATTCCCTTGATGGCACTGTTTTTATTTCATCTGATTTAGAATTATCTAAATGATATTCTAAATCAAATATTCTTATATATAATTTTTTTGCATTTGGAAATCCAGAATGTGAATTCATTACAATTTTTGAAACTATATTTCTATTTTGAGAGCTTATACTAGATATTCCAGCACTTTTTATCAAGGGGATATATTTTTTTGCATCTATACCTAATTCTTTATAAATGTTTCTTGCATGATAATTATATCCTTTTTTAGGCATTTTATTATTCATATTTCCATATAATCCGTATAAATTATTGTTTTCATCATATATTGCATATCCAAATCCAAATGTTTCAGAATTTACCTCTATCCCTTCTGCAAATTCAAAATTTATTTTAGCTTCTAATCTATCATCAGTTGTCATTAGAGAATCAACTTTAACTTTTATTCCATCTTGTTCTATATAATCCATATCTATGCTTTCTGCTAAATCTTTTTGTCCAACACCATATTTATATTCCCTATTTTGATATTCCTTAAATTCCGCTTCTAATTTTATTTTTGCATAAATTTGATTAGAAACTGTTCCTATTACTACTATCATAGCAACTGCTACTACACCATTTAATAATTTTCTTTTCCAATTATTTATATTTTTCTCACCTTCAATCTTTGAGAAAATGGCTTTGTAATTAGTATCAATATTGTTTTTTCGTTCTACATACTCTTTTATTACTTTATTAATCATTTTCTCACACTTCCTTTCCTATATAATCTTTAATTTCTTTTAATGTTCTATATATCTTATTTTTTACATTTGAATCAGCTATATTTAGTTCTTGTGATATTTCTCCTATTTTTAGTCCTAAAACAAAATATAGATAGAATATTTTTGATGTCAATAAATCTTTACTATTTATGTAATTCCAAACCTTATCTACATTTTCTTTTGTAATAAAGTCTTGCTCTAAATCAAAATTATCCTCAATTTCTATATTCTGCATTTCTTCGTTTTGGTTATAAAAAGCTATTATTTTTTCTTTCTTCTTTTTGTAATAATGTCTTTTGATAATATTATTTGAAATTCCAAACATAAAACTATCAAGGTTATCTATCTCTAAAATTTTCTTTTTTCTTATTTTTTTCAATAGTTCAATATAGGTTTCTTGTAAGATATCGTTGATATCATCAATATTGTTACATTTTATTACTATAAATCGTAATAATTTATTATATGTTTGTCGATATATTTTTTCAAAATCTTTTTCTTGTATTTGAACTCTCATACTTCTTTTGTACCTCCTTCACTATATAATCTTTATTTTTTAGAAAAAAGTTTCATTTTTTACTAAATTTTATAATAAACATATAAAAAGAATGCTATATTCTTATATAACATTCTTTTTTAACTCTATCTCAAAATCTATTTTTCCAGTTCATCATCGCCTTCTTTTGTTCTAGTGTTTACTCCATTAATAACTTTATATTCTCTTTTTGAATTTTTATAAACTTTTTTCTGTATTTCATCTTCTAAATCTATTCCTAGAATTTCTGATAGCCCTAATAAATATATAGCAACATCTGCTAATTCTTCACCTAAGTCATCCTTCTTTTTTCTCCACGCTTCGTATGCTTCTGCAACCTCTCCATAAGTTAAACAAAATTCTTTATTTACATCTGTTACATTAAATCCTTTATCAAGCTTATTTTGATATATTTCTTTTTGCAATTTATTTAAATCTACCATTTTTTTTCCTCCTATTTTTTATCTCTAATACCAAATTTAAATTATCTAATTTTGAATATTTATATATCTCTTTCATATACTTCATTTACAATTTCATTATTTTCTAGCATATTTTTAAAGTCATCTAATTCTGATTTTGTTCCATACACATCAATTATCAAAGATTCTCCAGGCATTTCATTATTGGCATATTGCTCTATCATTTCATTATTAATTGAAATATCTGAAAATTTGTTTTTTAACAAATTTATTGCCTCTTCTTTTGAAATATATGTTATTTTATTTACTAAAAGACTCTGTTTAATAAATTCTTGTAAAATAAATACTTGATCTTCACCAACTTCATCCTTTAACATTACTTGATAAGATTTTTGAATTCTTTCCAAATCATTTTCTTTTGAAAATTCCATTGTACCACTGATAAATTTCATAAAAATTTTTCCATCAGTATATGTATAATTTGTGGTTGAACCTTTTTCATTAAATTGTTTATTATCCCAAGTTAATTCATTTGTTTTATTATCAAATGTTAATGTAGCTGTCTTGTTTTCTTTAACTACTAGAGTATATGTTGTATTTGCACTTTTCCCGTAATATGTTCCTATCATATTTCTATCATAATCCTCATTATTTATAATAAAAACTAAAGAAACTATAAGTATAATTGTAATAATACAAATTAAACTTATTATTATCTTTTTATTCAAAATCTCCACCTCCATTTTTTTATTATTTGAATTATATCATAATAAAGTATAATTTAGCAATAAATAAGATGTAAAGAATATTTTCTACAATATATAGTCATCCATTATAATTTAACAGCAAAAAAATTCAAACTATAAAGTCCAATATTCCTTATTTATATCTCCCTTTATTGAAAATGATAATTTTAGTAGATTCCACTGTCGATAAGTGTTTAAATCATATTAACTGTATCTTTTTTATAATTAATAAAGTAGAACAAAATGTTCTACTCTTATTAAGCAAATTATCACACATTCTCCTGAGCACCCCCACACTTTCTTTCAGCACGGTGCTGTTGCCTTTTAGTTACGGAGAACCAATCCCAAGGTATTTTATATAATTGTTTATTTAATAAATGTATCCTATTACACTATGTATTTCTTTATGACAATTTGAACAAACTAATATACACTTCATTGCTTCTGCTTTATATTCTTTCCAAGACATAGTATTTCCTGAACCTAATTTAAAGTCTTTTTTACTTGGATTTTCATGATGAAACTCTAAAGCATCAACACATTTATCATAACCACATCTACAACATTTTCCACCAAGTAATTTTATAGCTTGTAATTTCATATTTCTTCTTAAAATAGTTTTCTGATGTTTTCTAGTTTGATTATCTAATCTCGTTGATTCACCACTACATTCATAACAATATATTCTTGCCCAGCTTTTAGTTTCAAATTTATTCTCACATATTTCACAAATCTTTATCATTATAAATCACATCCTTTTGTATATTATATAATACTATAATTATTATTTATGTCGAAATTTGTCATAAAAACAAAAAAAATAACAGATACTTTTGTATCTGCTATTTATGGCTCCCCTTGTTGGACTCGAACCAACGACCTATCGGTTACTGCACTACACTAATTTTCACTAGCATTAGATTACTCTAATTTGTAGTCTGGACTATCTCTTTACCATATTTTTCAACTTAGGTAGGTGGTGTATAGTCTCTACACATAGCTTTCGCCTTGCTCGGTATTGTCGTCAACATTACTTGTTACGAGTTTCACCGACTTAGCCACCTTTTTCATCTATAAGTTTCCTTATAGAGCTGCTAACTTCTTGATCTTGCGATCTGCTCGACAGCCGAGCGCTCTACCAACTGAGCTAAAGAGGAATATATAAAACTGGCGACAACCTATTTTCTCAACAAGGTAACTCGTAAATATCGTCGGCACTTAAAGGCTTGACTTCCGTGTTCGGAATGGGAACGGGTATTTCCCTTTAAGTCATAATCACCAGAAAAGTATAATGTACTTTTCAATTAACTTTAAATAATATAACACTAATTTTTATATTTGTAAATATATTTTTAACAAATTTTTAAAAATTATTCTATATTATTTATTAATTGTTAGCACACTCAAAAATACATAGAAAAAAGATATATATATAATTGTGGTTAAGCCCTCGATTTATTAGTACTGGTCAGCTACATACATCACTGCACTTACACCTCCAGCCTATCAACCACATAGTCTACATGGAATCTTAC
>JAGBJN010000002.1 GCA_017934475.1 Clostridia bacterium
ATATTACCACTAGAAGAAGGATATGTAATTTCGTCAGAATATGGATATAGGGTTGATCCATTTGATGGAAGTACAAAATTCCATAGTGGAATAGATATGGTAGGAGAGCATCATGGAAACATTTATGCAGTAGAAAGTGGACAAGTAACCTATGCAGGGGTGCAAAGTGGTTACGGTAATTGCATTGAAATTAAACATACTGTAAATGGGGTAACGGTATATAGTTTCTATGCACACTTATCTGAAATAGATGTAAGTGTTGGTGACTATGTAACACAAGGAGGCATAATAGGCTTAGAAGGTGGAGCATTAACAGATCCAAATCATGGAACAAGTACAGGACATCATCTACACTTCGAACTTCGTAGTGAAAGCGGTTCAGGACACAGCCTAAATCCACATGATTATATCGAAATTTAGACCTGTTTTTGGGGACGGAACAAAAAAACAGGTGTGGATATATAAAATATCTATTGACATTTAATGGAAAATGATGTAATATATATTTAATAAATGATTTTCTGCCGAAAGTCATGATGATTTCAAAAAAATAACCACGGAATGCGGTCCGTGGTTATTTTTTGATATGTACTAGAAGAATAATTGTAAAACTAAGATGATTAGTAATATCAAAACAATCTTCTGCCATTTTGACATGATAATTTCTCCCTCCCTTCATAAAGAACTCTCTTTAGGTAAAAGAGGTAATATTTATTATATTATGTAACTATATAAAATGCAAGGAAAATCGTTCGACAAAAATTGACGAGAGTAAGATGAATTGACAATAAAAAAAGACATTTTGTTTTATTAAAATGTCTTTTTAAATTTATAATATTTATCTTCTTCCATTACCTTGGTTTGGTTGCATATTTCCTGTCATACCTCCTTGTTGTCCACCTTGCGTACCTCTTTGGCCACCACCCATAAATTGGTTAGTAATAGTATTTGTTTGGGTTCCATTTACAATAAGAGTACCACCATTATATTCTGCTTTTCCATCATAGTCGAAAGCTGAGTTTCCTGTTACATCAATAGTACCACCATTTATATAAAGGTTACCATTTGAATCAATACCATCTGTATCACCAGATCCCATTTTAATTGTAATATATCCACCATTAATTTCAACTGTAACATCATAGCTTGTAGATTTTTTACCTGCATTAATTCCATCATCTGATGCGCTAATATTTATTGTACCATCATTAATTTTTACATAAGTTGCTTCAATTCCTTCATGTGATGTAATATTAAATGTACCACCATCTATTTCAATCAATCCATCAGCATGAATACCATCATCATCACTTGTAATTGTAAAATCTCCAGCATCTATATATAAGTCTCCATTTGAATGTATAGCATCATCTGTTGAATTAATATTAAATGTACCATCAGCAATTTGAATTAAAGTTCCACCTTTAAGTGCTTTACAACTATTATCATTAGCAGTACTTCCTGTTGTTTTTATATTGATATTTCCACTTGTAATTTTTAATATAGTTTCAGCTTGAATTCCATCTGCTTCAGTTTCAATATTTATTGTTGAACTACTTATTAAAATATAACCTTTTTCTGAATCTGAATCATTAGTTGATTTTATAGTGTCACCTTTTGATTTAATAGTAATATTGGCATTTGTAATTTGTACTGAATCTTTACCTCTAATACCATCATCTTGTGATGTAATATTTAAAGTAGCATCAGATATAACAAGATCATCTTTACTTGCAATACCATCTTTATAGTTTGCATTAATTACTAGATTTCCTTTACCACTTATAATTAAATCTGTTTTTGAAAATACTGTGGCATCTGGTTCATCATCTTCTGTAAATACAGTATAGTTTGATGAGTCTGTAAATATATTTGTAGAACCTTCTACTAAATTAATTGTGATTTTCTTAGCATTAATTCCATTTATAACTGCTGTATTTGAACTTGTAATATTTGCATTTTCAAATACTAAAATAACTTTTGCATCATCATTTGCATTTATAACAATATTTGCATTAGAAGAAGTACCTGTAAAATAGTAAGTACCTTCTTCAGTAACAGTAATTGTTGTTCCTGATAGATTTATTCCATTTCCTGTTATAGATAATGAACTTAAATCAACTTTACCTGTATAACTTGTATAATCTACACTTGCAACTGTTTTTTCTTCTAATTCAACATTTTTATCAACTATAACAGTTTCTTCTGCTGAACTACTACTGCTACTTGAAAAATCCATGTTTTTTAAATTATTATAATTATTTGTTGATGTAGTTTTATTTGTTAAAGCAAAGAATACAATAACACCTAAAACAATAACTAATATTAAAATAATACCTAAATAAATAAATAGACTTTTATTTTTCATTATAATTCCACCTCACTTAATTCTTCTCTTTCTAGCATTACTAACATGTTGCCATTTCTAACTCTTATTTCATCAATAAAATCTTTTTCATTAATATTGTTTTTTAAATTAACTATATAACTTAATTCATAAGTACTTCCCATATTTGTTGTCTTTGCTTTTTGAAGTTCGCATTTGTCAGTATATTTTTTCATAAGATCATTAAAAATATCATTGTAGTCTAGATTTTCAGGGATAACAATTTTTAGTTTTCTTCTAGATGAATTTTGAGTTTTTAATAATACTTTACTGATTATTAACATTAGGATAGCAACAATAATTGTAATAATTACAGCAAGAACTACATATCCCATACCTAATGCTAAACCTGTTGTCATAGCCCAAAAAATACTAATTAATTCTTTAGAATTTCCTTGCATACTTCTAAACCTAATTAAACTAAATGCTCCTGCTACTGCAAGGGAAGTTCCTAAATTCCCATTTACTAATAGAATAACAACTTGAACCAACACAGGGAGTAGGGTTAAGGTTAATAAAAAATTTGGTGTTGTTTTAGTTGTTAGTTTATGAGTTGCACTAATGATAATTCCAAGAACAATAGCTACTCCTATACAAATAAAACAATTTTCCATACTAATTGATGCACTTGTTGTGCTTAAAATACTTTCTAACATAATAATCATCCTCTTTCTTTTTTATACTGCGCATTGTTTTAATGCATAATTATTTTTGGTTTTAGAATCAAATATAAAACTATTTAAAATTGCTTCTCTTCTTTCAATTGCAGGTTTTAATATAAATTCTGTATAAGCTGTACCATATTTAGAGAAGCTTCCTGGAGTTACATTTGTTTCATTTAATATATCTACAAACCACATTGGAAGAGCTCCTAAAGTTTTAACTTCCATAATATATTTCCCACTGCCTAATACGTCTTTTCCATAAACGCCTTTGTCTAGTTTTAGATCAAAATCTCTTGCAAGAACATTACTATCAAAAGTTAATCTAAAATCTGAGTTATCTTTTTCATAATAAGCTTCTCTTGAATATGAAATATACATTGCTGGTTTTAAGTTATATATTTTAAAGTAATAATCTAATTCACTTTTAATTTGTTTATTATTAGATTTTATAGAATTTTTATCTTGTAAATATTGTTCAAAATCTGAAAGCTTCATTTCGATTCTTCTTTTACCAACAACTCCATCATATTTTCTTTTTATTTCAAGAAAAACTTTTGAATCTTTATTTGGAATATTGTAACTTCTTAATCTTATTTTTTCCTTAAAATAGGGTTTAGTTATAGAATGAGAAATTAATTCGTAATCATCAGTATCAAAATAGATGTTACATATTGTACTTTTTCCATATTTATCTTCATTCATATATTTTGAGAGTTTTTCTTTTATCCTATGATATTGTAATTCATTTACAATATATTTTTTCTCTACTCTTCTGAAAATTTCAGCCATTGTTAAATACCTTCCTTTCGTTATTTGAATATATTATAGTTACCAAATCTTAAACGAACATTGAAAAAAGAAAAAACAAAATTCAGGGAATACAAAAAAAACATAAAAAGTTGACATAAACATAAAATTATGCTATAATAAAATTGCTGTACATAAATGAATAAAAATAATTTCAGAGATAAAAAATAAAGGCAAAACAAAAGAAAAAAGAAAGGAAGAAAATAATTTAATAAAGGGTGTGTGTATTTTATGAAAATATCAAGAAGAAAGATTGATATTTTATTAATTTTTGTTGCCATTATCTCTATACAAACAATTTCATTTGCAACAATTCAAACAGTTGCTCAAGCAGAAAATGATAAGAAAAATGAATTATTAATTCAAGAAGCAGATGCAGTATTAAATAATGAAGAAAGAGAAACATTAAATTTAATAAATGAATATAGAAAAACAAATGGTTTAAGTGAGTTAAAGCCACTTGCAAGTTTACAAGAAGTTGCAAAAATTAAAGCAGATGATTTAGCACTTGACTATTACTTTGCACATAATTCACCTACACTTGGAACACCATTTGAAATGTTAAAAGATAACGGAATTGAATACAAAGTAGCAGGTGAAAATCTTGCAGGAAATATTACTCCAGAAAGAGCAGCAAATGCATGGATTAATTCACCAGCACATAGAGATAACATTTTATATGACGGATATGAATATACAGGTATTTGTGTTGTTGAAAGTGAAGTTTATGGCAAAATATTTGTACAATTATTTATGGGGATTTAATTATAAATTAATAAAATAGGGAAGGGACTTGAAAAAGTTCCTTCTTTTCTTTTTAAAATAAATATAATGGTTTTATATAATTGTAAAAATGTCATTAATAATTTTTTTAATAATATAATTTACAAATAAAAATATTAGATATATAATGTAAATGCAAAAATAGAAAATGGAGGTACCTTTATGAAATTAAAGGAAATACTTAGCGGTTTAGAAGGCTTAAAGGTTAGAGGAAACTTAGATGTAGATATTAAAAATTTAGATAAAGATTCAAGAAATATAAAAGAAGGCGGATTATTTTTTGCTATAAAAGGTTTTGAATCAGACGGACATGAGTATGTAGATGCAGCAATTAAAAATGGTGCTGTTGCAGTTGTTTTACAGGAAGCAAAAAAATCAATTATATCAAAAATACCAGAAGATGTTACTATAGTTGTTGCTGAAGATACAAGATATGCTTTAGCAATTTGTTCATGTAATTTCTATGGTAATCCATCTAGAAAATTTAAATTAATTGGTATTACTGGAACAAAAGGAAAAACAACCACTTCTTTTATGATTAAGAAAATATTAGAAAAAACAGGTAAAAAGGTAGGCTTAATTGGAACTATAGCTTCATATATTGGAGATAAAAAATTAGAAGATAGTGATAGAACGACTCCAGAAAGTAACAAACTTCAAGAAATGTTTGCTAAAATGGCAGATGCAGGTTGTGAAGCAGTTGTAATGGAAGTTTCATCACAAAGTTTAAAATTAAATAGAGTTGCAGGATCAGATTTTGATATTGGGGTATTTACTAATTTTTCACAAGATCATATTAGTGAAAAAGAACATCCTGACATGCAAGATTATTTCAATTCAAAATTAAAATTATTTAATATGTGTAAGGTAGCATTTACAAATGCAGATGATTACAATACTGCAAAACTTCCAAAACTTGCACCAGATACATGTGAAGTTACAACATATGGTATAGATAATTTCTGTAATGTACTTGCAAAAGATATTACAATTACTAATTCATATGTAGATTTTAAAGTAAAATTAGGTATGAAAAATGAAAGAGTAAAAACATGTATTCCAGGAAGATTTAGTGTTTATAATTCACTTGCTGCTATATGTGTATGTCAAAAATTAGGAGCAACTCCTGAACAAATA
Organism: Clostridia bacterium; assembly: GCA_017934475.1. GTDB lineage: Bacteria > Bacillota > Clostridia > TANB77 > CAG-508 > UMGS1663. The sequence continues at coordinate 5,779 of JAGBJN010000002.1, forward strand.
AAAGAGGCTCTTGAAGAAGTAAGAGTACCAGGAAGATCAGAACTTGTTAATAATAAAAGAGATTTAACAATTATGATTGATTATGCACATTCACCTGAAAGTTTAGAAAATATATTAAGTGCAGTTAAAAGTTATACAAGGGGAAAAGTAATTTCATTATTTGGATGTGGTGGAGATAGAGATACTTCAAAACGTCCACTAATGGGTGAAATATCTGGAAGAATTGCAGATTTTACAATTATAACATCTGATAATCCACGTACAGAAGATCCAGAAAAAATAACTGCTCAAATAGAAGAAGGAATAAAGAAGACAAAAGGTAAATATATTGTTATAGTAGATAGAGTAGAAGCAATAAAATATGCAATAAAAATGGCAGAAAAAAACGATATAATAGTTCTTGCTGGTAAAGGACATGAGCCATATCAAGAAATTAATGGAGTGAAATATCCATTTGATGAAAGAATTATTGTAAATAGTATAATCAATACAAAATAATAGAATAAAGTGCTTATGACATATATTCTAAAGAAAAAAGGAGAAGGAAAATGGAATTTCAAGTAAAAATATTATTCATGACTTTTGCGTTTACTATTGGACTTTCACTTGTCATGATACCATTATTAAAAAGATTAAAGGTTGGACAACAAGTAAGAGATGATGGGCCAGAGACTCATTTAATAAAACAAGGAACACCTACAATGGGTGGAATTATTATAGCAATAGCATCAATACTTACATGTATATTTTTATATTATTATTATACTCATATAACTATTGAACCTCAAATTGCTAAGCATTTTTTAGGAATGCTAGTAGCAACAATTGGTATGGGACTTGTAGGATTAATAGATGATTTTAAAAAAGTAGTTTTAAAAAATACTAAGGGAATTAGTCCTAAAGCAAAATTATTTGGGTTATTAATTGTATCAACAGCATATGTTGTTTACTTAGTATATGGATTAAAAATTGGAACAGATATTTATATTCCTTTTATAAAGGAAACAATAACTCTTCCTGTGTGGTTTTATATACCTTTTGCAATATTTGTTTTATTGGGAGCAACTAATGCAATAAACTTAACAGACGGGATTGACGGATTATCTAGCAGTATAACGACAGTAATACTTACAGCGTTTACTGTTATTGCAATTATATTTAATGTAAAAGAAGTAACATTACTTGGTAGTTGTATTGCAGGTGCATGTTTAGGATTTTTATTATTTAATTTATATCCATCAAAGGTTATGATGGGTGATACAGGTTCATTATTCTTAGGTGGCGCAATTTCAATAATGGCGTTATATCTAAAAATGCCTTTACTACTTTTAATAGTAGCAATTGTACCTATATTAGAAACATTATCTGTTATGATACAAGTTATACATTTTAAAAGAACAGGTAAGAGAATATTTAAAATGGCTCCATTACATCATCATTTTGAGTTATCTGGATGGAGAGAAAATAAAATAGTTTCAGTGTTTAGTATTGCAACACTTATTGTATGTATAATAGGAATTTTATCAATATAATGTAAGAAAATAAAAAGAAAGAGAGGAAGAAAAGTGCCAAAAAAGGTTAAGGAAAATAAAAAAGTAATTCAAAAACCATTTGATTTTACACTATGTATAACCATATTTTTATTACTTGCTTTAGGTATTGTTATGGTACTTTCTGCAAGTGCACCATCTGCTCTTTCTACATATGGAAATAGTTACTATTATGTTATAAGGCAAGTTGGTTTTGCAGCAGGAGGCCTTGTACTTATGTTTATAATTTCAAGAATAGATTATAAAGTTTATAAAAGATTTTATAAAATAGCATATCTTATTTCAATCGTAGCACTTGCTTCAGTTATATTTCCTGGAATTGGTAAAGAAGTAAATGGTGCAAGGAGATGGATTGATTTAGGTTTTGGTACGTTTCAACCTTCTGAAATTGCTAAAATTGGCTTAATAGTTTTTTATGCAGGGTATTTAACAGAGAATAAAGATAAATTAAAGAACTTCTGGGGTGGTTGTATTAAACCATTACTATTTTTAGGACCACCAATACTTATATTATTCTTTTTACAAGACCATTTAAGTGCATCTGTTGTTATAGTTGCTATTGTTTCAATTATGATGCTAATGAGTGGTGTTAGAATAAGACATTTTGGATCAATAGGAGCAGTTGTTGGCGCAGCTGCAGTTGCACGGAATGTGGGCACTTGCTACTTTTACAGAAAAAGGTAAGTTTAGAATTGCAAGACTTACAACATTTATGGATCCTTTTCAGGATATAAAAGGTGATGGTTGGCAGGTTGTACAAGGACTTTATGCAATTGGATCTGGTGGATTATTTGGAGTAGGTTTAGGTGAAAGTAAACAAAAGTATTTATATATTCCTGAACCACATAATGATTTCATTTTTGCAGTTATAGCAGAGGAATTAGGATTTGTTGGATGTCTATTTGTAATTGCTCTTTTTGGTGTATTTATATGGAGGGGGTTACTTACTGCAATGAAGGCTCAAGATTCATTTGGAAGTTTACTTGCGGTTGGAATAACATCACTTGTTGGAATACAAGCAATTATAAATATTGGTGTTGTTACATCTTCATTTCCTGCAACAGGAATGTCACTTCCATTTTTCAGTTATGGAGGTACAGCTTTACTTATATTATTAGCTAGTATGGGAGTATTACTTAATGTCTCACGAAGTACAAGATAAAAAATAGTTATAAAATGAAGGGAAAGATTATGAAAGTAATTATTGCTGCAGCAGGAACTGCAGGACATATTAATCCGGGTATTGCTATTGCAAACAAAATAAAACAAGAAGAGCCTAAATCTCAAATAATGTTTATAGGAACTGAAAGAGGACTAGAAAATGATTTGGTTCCTAGAGCTGGGTATGAATTAAAAACGGTTAATGCTTATGGGCTAAGTAAAAAAATATCTATTGAAAACTTCAAAAGAATTTTAAAAACATTAAAAGGTTATGGTGAAGCAAAGAAGATAATAAAAGAATTTAAACCTGATGTTGTAATTGGTACAGGTGGATATATTTGTGGCTCAACTATTTCCTCAGCACACAAACTTGGAATTCCAACATTATTACATGAAAGTAATGCTTTTCCAGGTACAGCAATAAAAGTTGAGGCAAAAAAAACAGATTGTATTTTGGTTTCATTTGAAGATGCTATTCCTAGAATAAAGAATGCAAAAAAAATAGTATATACAGGAACTCCTACAAAATTAAAAAAACAAAACTATTCTTTAGAACAAGTTAAAAAGATGAAACAAGAAATGAATATTGATACAATTTTACCTACAATTTTAGTTTTTGGTGGAAGTCAAGGAGCACAAAAAATTAATGAAGCAATAGTAAGTATTGCGAAAAATAAATTAAATGACAATTATCAAATTGTTTGGGCAACAGGACAATTACAATATGACAATATTAAAGCTGAGTTCTTAAAAGAGGATTTAAATATTGAATATATAAAAAATATGAAAATAGTTCCTTACATATATAATATGGAAGAAGTTATGAATATATCAGATGTTATTGTATCAAGAAGTGGAGCAATGACAATTACAGAAATATCTAATTTAGGTAAACCATCAATTTTGATACCACTTCCAAATGTAAGTAATGATCACCAATTATATAATGCAAAAGCTTTGCAAAATGTTGGTGGTGCAAAGATAATTCTTAATAATGACTTAACAGGAGAATTATTGGATAAGGAGATAAAAGATATCATAAACAATCCACAAAAAATGAGAGATATGGGGAAATGTGCAAGCAAAATTGCTGTATCTGATGTAGAAAATAAAATTTATAATGAAATAAAAAAGCTAGTAAAATAAATTTACTAGTTTTTTTTACAAATTAAAAATTTGGGGTTGCAAAAAAAATTAAAATAAATTAGAATACATTAGTAAGAATAAAAAAGGAGAAAGTTATGGCTGATAAATTAATTATTGTGGAATCACCTGCAAAGGCTAATACAATAAAGAAGTTCCTTGGTGGAAGTACAAAAGTTGTTGCATCAATGGGACATATTCGTGATTTGCCTAAGTCAAAGATGGGTGTAGATGTTGAACATGATTTTGAACCAGAATATATAAATATTAGAGGAAAGGGAGATTTAATAAAATCACTAAAAAAAGATGCTGCAGATGCAAAAAAAGTGTATCTTGCAACTGACCCTGACCGTGAAGGAGAAGCAATTGCATGGCATTTAGCATATCTTTTAGATATACCACAAGATAGCATATGCAGAGTAACATTTAATGAAATAACAAAAGAAACAGTACAGGAAAGTATGAAACATCCTAGAAAAATTGATATGAACCTTACTGATGCTCAACAAGCACGTAGAGTTTTAGATAGAATAGTAGGTTATAAAATCAGTCCTGTATTATGGAAAAAAGTTAAAAGAGGATTATCTGCAGGTAGAGTTCAATCTGTTGCTGTTAAACTTATATGTGATAGAGAAGAAGAAATAGATAAATTTATACCAGAAGAATATTGGAATATATATGTAACACTTGAAGATGGAAATTCTAAAAAAGAATTTGAAGCACATTTTTACGGAAAAGATGGTAAAAAAATAGATATAAAATCTAAGGCAGAAGTTGATGAAATTCTTAATATAATTAATGGGAAAAATTATTTTGTAACAGAAGTTAAGAAAAATGAAAAGAAAAGAACTCCTGCTCCACCATTTACTACTAGTACAATGCAACAAGAAGCCTCAAGAAAAATTAATTTTACATTAAAGAAAACAATGAGTGTTGCACAAGGATTATATGAAGGTGTTAAAGTACCTGAAAAAGGTATAGTTGGTTTAATTACTTATATGAGAACAGACTCTACAAGAATTTCTGAAGAAGCAAGAAATTCTGCTAAAAAATTCATTACAAAGACATATGGTGAAAGCTATTATGAGAATAGATATTATAAAACAAATCAAGATGCTCAAGATGCTCATGAAGCAATAAGACCAACATATATAGAGCTTGAACCAGATAAAATAAAAGATTCACTTACACCTGACCAATATAAGTTGTATAAATTAATATATAATAGATTTATTGCAAGTCAGATGTCTGCAGCTATTTATGATACTGTTGCAGTTAATATAAAAGCGGGAGAATATGATTTTAAAGCAAATGGTCAAACATTAAAATTCAAAGGATTTATGACTTTATATGTAGAAGGTGAAGATAATAAAAAAGAAGAAAAGGATATTTCTTTACCAGAATTAAATGTTGGAGATAAATTAAAAGAAAAGAAAATAGATCCAAAACAAAGCTTTACTGAACCACCAGCAAGATACACTGAAGCTAGTTTAGTAAAAGCACTAGAAGAAAAAGGAATCGGAAGACCTAGTACATATTCACCTACAATTACCACTATACTTGAAAGAAGATATATTGAAAAAGAACAAAAACAACTTGTTCCTACAGAACTTGGAAAAATAGTTAATAAACTTTTAGTTGAAAATTTTCCAGATGTAATCAATGTTGAATTTACTGCAAAAATTGAAAAAGAATTTGATGAGATTGCAGAAGGAAAACAAAAATGGAAAGCTACTATTAGAGATTTTTATAAACCATTTAAAGTTACAATTGATAAGGTAGAAAAAGAACTTGAACATGTAACATTAGAGGATGAAGTATCTGATGTACAATGTGAAAAATGTGGTAGGATGATGGTTTATAAATTTGGTAGATTTGGTAAGTTTTTAGCATGCCCAGGATATCCTGAATGTAAAAATGCAAAACCAATAGTTGAAACAATTGATGTTCCCTGTCCTGTATGTGGGGCAAAAGTACAAATAAGAAAGACTAAAAGGAGAAGAAATTATTATATTTGTGAAAATAATCCTGCAAGTTGTAATTATATTTCTTGGAATAAACCAGTTGTTGGTGAAAAATGGGAACCAAGTGAAGAAGTAAATACTGAGACAAAAAAAGCAACAAAAAAAGTGACAAGAAAAAGAACTACAAAAAGAAAGACAACAAAAAAATAAAAAAACAAAAAATATAATAACATAAAAATTAAATATAGAAATAAAAAAATGAAATCCTTAGGGAACTAAGGGTTTTATTTTTTTGTTACAAAATTTTGTCATAAAAAAAAAGTACTTTTGTAACATTGAAATTAAATTGTAAATGAAAAGATTTATTTTATTTAAAGGTTATATTTCCGCAAGAATCTATAAAAAAAATCACTATTTTTCCAAAAGTTGCGACATTTTTTTTTATAATTTAATGTGCTTTAATTTACTTATAAAAAAGAAAAAAAAGGGAGAAAAAGTGATGAAAGGAAAACTAAAGATTAGTGTAGGAACACTTGCAATTTCAATTTTAATGGTTATAGTACTATTTTTTAGTGTAATTGCACAAAAAAATTACAAAATGGTAATGTCTGCAGAAGATAAACTTGCAATGACATATCATGAACTAAATAAGAATGATTATCTAACACAAAGTGAAAATGTTAGATTTAGTGCATTCTTTACAAGAGACTTAAATGGAGATGGAATAGCAGAAAAACTTGCAGGAACAGCTAAAAAAATATCTGAAAAAGATAATTTGTACATGGATATAAATGTACTTAGTGATGGAACTTTTAAGGATGGTGTAATTACTTTAAGTAATGAGAGTAACTTTTCATACAATATGAGTATGATAAAGGATCAAGTACTTAAAAATAATTATGTTGCAAACAATATAAAAAGAATTGAATTAAATGATTTAAGAGCAGGAACTCAAAAACTTATTTTGGGTGAAATTTCTAGTGCAATAAAAAATATAAATGATTATACAAAAGCAACTACTATTACACTTACAGGTACACATGTAGCATCTGATGGAACAGAAACTACTATAAATAAAACAATTGATGTAACTGTAGATTGGTATGGTGAAGCTAAAACAATAATTAGACCTAATTCTAGAAAAGTAACATATGAAGAACACAGGGATACTCAAACAATATCAGTTGATTTTAAAACACAAGAAACAAAACAAGAATTAGTTTTAAAAGATACTGTAGCTATAATTAGTATTCCTAATTTAAATGGTTATGAGCCAGAACAAGTTACAGGTGGAGATTATAATCCTGAAACAAAAACATTAACTATAACAAGAGAAGCAGAAGTTGATGAAAATGGAAATATCACAAAATCCCTTTCAAGAATAAATAATTATAATTTTAATATTACATATCCTCAAGAAGCATTTTATAATGAAAGATTGGAACATGATTATGCAGAATTAGATTTTACTATTTCAGCATATTATGAAGGATATAACAATAATTATGAAGAATTTGAAAATCCATATAAAACTGAGACAGAAGTTGAAAATTGCTTAATAGTTGTTGAAATGAAGGAGATACCTGAAGGTTATATTTATAAATATGAAGTAAAAACAAAGTTTACTGATAAAGAATATAGATATAGAACAAAGGATTATGCATTAAGTAAACAAGCAATATTAGATGCTTATGATAAAGAAACAAGTGAAAATTATCAATATAATGTAGCTTGGAATATAAAATTTAATGTAAAAGAAGATTATAAATATCCTATAACAGTATGGCAAGAAGAAGCTGATAAACTTGGAAGTATTGATTTATCTGATTATACAAAAACAACAGCAATTTATTTCAGTAATTTTAGAGAATTACTTGGAGTAGATGGAACAATTAGTGTATATAATTATGAAACAAATGCATTAATAAAAACATTTACATTAGGAGAAGCAAATAAATATAATGTAAATAATCCATATAAATTTGAAACACCAGTAAAATTATTAAAATTTGTAACATCAAGTACAAATAATTCTTCTTCATTAAATATATATAATATAAAAGAAATTGATGTTAAAGCTTTAAAAGAAAATATTTCTAAAGAAGATTTATATGAAGAAATTTATTTAACAACATATGTTGTTGGAACAATAGATTCTGATGAAAGATATGCAGATGCTGATACAGTAAACTTTACATCAGAAAAATCATATGCAACGCTTAGTGTTAATAATTCAAAATTAATTGCACAAAACGAAGATACAAATAGAATAATTTCAATAAGAGCAACTTCAACACAATTAGGAGATGCTGAATGGAAAAATGGAATATTTATTGTTGAGATTCCAGAAGAAATTGTAAAAGTTCAAGTAAATAGTATTAATACTGATTCAAATAATGTAGAAGTTTTAGGATATGATTTAACAAAAGAAAATGGAAAATATTATTTAAAAGTATTAACAGAAAATGAAGAAATTGTGGATTCATTTACTGTAAATGTTGATGCTGAATTAATTCCTGATGCTAGAGTTGGAACAAAATATCCTACATTAAAATTATATTATCATAATGATAATTGTAAGGATTACTATGATAGTGTACAAGATAGATTTGATATTAATGATAATAGCGATATTTATGAAAGAATTGGATATAACAGTTCAGAAATATCTATAATTGCACCAACTTCACTAGTAACAATGCAAATTGTTTCAAATTATGATGAAGAGGAAAGCACAACTGTTGCACCAAATGTAGCAGAAATAACAAAAGAAACAAGAAGTGCAGATATAGAGATTGTAGTTAATAATAACTATGAACAATCAATAACAGATACAATAATTTTAGGTAAAGTACCTTATGAAAATAATAAATATGTATTAAATAATAACTTTATAGGTTCTGTATTTTCAGCAACAATGAATGCTGGAGGAATAACAGTTCCAGATGAAATAAGTGAAAAGACAAAAGTTTATTATACAGAAGTTGGTGAACCAACAGAAGATGTAACATTAGCATCAAATGAATGGAAAACAGCAAGTCAAGTAACAGATTGGACAAAAATAAAGGCTTATTTAATAGATTTAAGTGAATATACTCTTGGAGTAGGAAAAACTTATTCATTTAAATATGGTGTAACAGTTCCATCTGGATTAAATTATAATGATGCATCATATGCAACACATGCAGTATATTATAATTATAATTCAGACAATGGTACAATAGCACTTCAAACTGAGCCTGAAAAAGTAGGAATTAGAGTTGCTAGAACTTTTGATATGGAAATTACAAAATATAAAGAAGCAAAAGCAAGAAAAGTACAAGGTGCAACATATAGCTTAATAGAAAAGAATAATGCTGGAGAAGAAGTTGCAAGTAAAATACTTGTAAGTAACAATGAAGGATTATTAAAAGCTAAAGGATTATATGTAGATGCAGAATATGAATTAAAAGAAATAAAAGCACCTGCTAATTATATTTTAAGTACAAGCATAATTAAATTTAAAGTAGTAGAAAAAGAAGATGGAGAATTGGAATTTGTTACATTATCTGAAGATAATTTTAATTCTACACCTTCAATAGTAAATGAAGATGGAAAAGATGTTGTAAAAACAACAATAGCTAATGAACCAAAATACCAATTAAATGTAACTGTAATGGACAAAACTGTAAATCAACCAATTGTAGGTGCTATATTAAGATTAGGAAATACACTTGCAACTACAAATTTAGAAGGAAAAGTTGAGTTTAAGAGATTTTTACCAAATACAGATTATACACTTTCAGAGATGGTTATGAAAGGTTATTATTTAGAAGATTATGACCTTATACTAGAAAAAGACAACTTGACTTATACATTTGAGCATGATGAAACATTGAAATTTATTAGTATAGAAAATGATGAAGAAAATGATTTAATACAAGTTAATGTATTAATTGAAAAAGAAGGAGCACCAAGATATGATCTTGATGTTGTTAAAGTAGAAAGTGATATTACTAAAAACAACCTTGATGATATGAATAAATTAGAAGGTGCTAAATATGAAATATATGATCAAGATAGTAATGAGATTTTAACATATACAACAAATGAAAATGGAACAATTACATTAAATAATTTATATCAATATGTAGCAGGAAAAGCTATAACTGGAAAATATACTATTAAAGAAGTAACTGCTCCAGATGGATATATATTAAATACTGAGGAAATAACATTTATTGCAAAAACTGAAAATGATGAATTAAAGGTAGATTTAGAAAATAGAGAAAATCTAACTTCTATTAAAGATGTAAAAATTGAAGGAAATAAAGTTATACTTATTCTTCAAGATTCACCATATTTCAAATTAACAAAAACTGATTCTAAAACAGGTGAGCCTATAGCAAATGTTAAATTTGCAATTTATGAATTAAATGATGAAGAAGATAAAATAGGATTTGCAAAAGATATAAATGGAAATTATGTAGGAACATTAAATGCAAAGGGTGTTTATGAAGTTATAACAAATGAATCTGGAATAATCTCTCTTCCTTTAGGAGATGGAAAATATCAAGTAGAAGAATTAGAAGCACCAGAAGGTTATACAGGACTTGCTGTTGAAAAATTTGAAATAAAAAATGGAGTAAAAACTGAAATTGGAAGTCAAACAGAAGATGATGAAGATGAAAGCTATACTATACCAGAAAAAGCGAATACATTAGAAATAAATTATATTGAAGATTTATTAACACTTGCAACAAATGTAGCAAATGGAAATACATATTCAGATACAAAAGTAATACTAAAGAGAGATTTAGATTTTGAGGATGACGAATCATATAGAGATGCAAATAATACAACAACATATGGTGATTATAATGAAGATGAAGTAGTAGAAAGTATTAAGACAGAACTTACAACTGGAAAAGGATTTACTGGAATAGGTATTTATAATGAGAATTATGATTATTCATCAAGGACATATGATTTCACAGGAACAAGCTATTTTTCAGGTGTGTTTGATGGACAAAATCATAAGATAAAAAATATGTACTCTGATAGAAGTTGCGTAGGCTTATTTGGATTTATACTTGATGCAACTGTAGTAAATACAGGAGTTACAGGAACATTAAAAGGAACATATTGTGGAGGTATTGCAGCACAAGCATCAGGAGATGTATTAATAGTTAATTGTAATAATGAAACTGATATTACAGGTAGTAGTTATTCAGGTGGTATATTAGGACAATTTAAAGATGCATATATACATGATGGAGATACAAGTATTGAACATCAAGTAAGAATAATTAATTGTTATAACAAAGGATATGTTGATTCATATCAATCAGGTGGAATTGTAGGAAAAATAGAAATTTCATATATGAATTATAAATTAGTTGAAATTTTAAATTGTTATAATGATTCTGAAGTTAGAGGTTGTGGAATAACAGTTGAAATTAGTGTAAGAAGTGATTTAGATTATGAAAGAGTTATAAAAATAAAGAATTGTTACAATAAAGGAAATTTTAATAAAGAATCAACCTCTTATAAAGCAGGAATTGCATCTAGTATATTTTCTACAAAAAATACTACATTTAAATTAATAAATAGTTATAACTTAGGAAATTATAATGAGGATGCATATACTACTGGTTCAGGACTTGTTTTTGATATTAGTATGCCTGATGGAAATGTAGAGATAAATAATTGCTATAACAAAGGAAATATTAGTAGAGGTAGTGGACTTATTCACCAAGTTTATAGTTCAAAAAATACTATAATAAAAAATAGTTATAATGAAGGAAAATTTAGTGCTAAAGGATGGGCAGCAGGTGGAATTGTAGGTTCATTCTATTTTAGAGAAAGTGGAAAAATAGAAAATTGTTATAATATTGGAAGTACATCATTAGAAGGTACTAGTGAAGTAGGAGGATTAGTTGCAAGATGTAGCAGTGGACTTGAAGTAAGAAATAGTTTTAATACTGGAGATATATATGGAAGCAGTATTGTTGGTGGAATAATAGGTAATGGATCACAAGCTATAATAGATAATTGTTATAATACAGGAAAGATAACATCAGATGGAAATTATTCTGCAGGAATTATTGCAGAAACAAGTAATACAACAATTACAAATTGTAAGAACTCTGGAGAAATTATAGGATCAGGCCAATATATAGCAGGTATAGCAGGTCAACTTTCTGGAAGTATAACTAAGTGTTTAAATGAAGGAAATATAAATACACGTGTTGGTAGAAGTGTTGGAGGTATAGTTGGAAGTACATCTTGTGCAAGTAATTCAGATGTTATAATAGATAGTTGTATTAGTAAAGGGAAAATATATAATGAATATGGTGATTATACTTATATAGGAGGTATTGTTGGTGAAGGATCAGAACAATTATATGTTTTAAATTGTGTAAATTATTCAGATATATATGATAATTCAGCAACAGGATATATAGGAGGAATACAAGGAGCATATTATGCTTACAAAATTGAAAATTGTTACAATTATGGAAATATAACGGCTATTAATACTAACATGAATTCTTATACCGGAGGAATATTATGTTTTACTGGAAGTAATGCAGAAATAGAAAATGTTTTCAATAAAGGAAATATACTTGTAAATAATGCTAAGGGAACTGGAGGTATTTTAGGATATAATACTAATACAGTTGTTGTAGAAAACGCTTATAATGAAGGAAATATAACAGTTATAGGAGATACAGCTGAAAACATAGGTGGTATAGTGGGTAATGGAAAAAATGCTACTATAAAGAACGTTTACAATGAAGGAACTTTAATAGGAAATAAAAATGTTGCAGGTATAATTGGAAAAGGTGAAAATGTTGAAATTTCAAAAGTATATAATATAGGTGATATTATAAGTAATACAGATGAACAAATAGCAACAATTTATGCTGAAGATGTTTTTGTTGAAAATGAATCATCTGTTTCATCAACAAATGTATATTATTTAGATTCTATAAAATTAAAATCTGAAAATGTATTAAAACAGGGTACAACTCAAATGTGGGAGGAAATGACAACAGAAGATTTCTATAACACTCTTAATACAGATAGAGTATGGTTATTAAGAAAATGGAAAGCACCAACAATTGATTTGAAAATACCAGCAGTAGATAATGGAATAGTAACTGAATTAAATATTACTAATGTGAAATTGGAATTTAATATTTCAACAGCAGTAAATGGATATGGAGGAACGATTTCAGGACAAAATGAAAAAACTTATGAAGTTGTAGCTTATAAAGAAGACAATACAAAAGTAATAGAAATTGTTCCACAAGATGGATACAAAGTTGGAAATATAACAGTAAATGGAAATGGAATTTCGTTTACAACCGATGAAGATGGAAAAGTTATACTACCAGCAGGATACTTTAGTAGTATGACAGAAAATAAGAAAGTAATTGTAACATTTGCAAGAGAAGATATATCATTTACTGTTCAAAAAGTTGACGAAGAAACAGGAGAAGGATTAGCAGGAGCAACTTTAAAAGTTTCAAACTATAATGGTGATTCTTGGACAAGTACAGTGGAAAAATTTAGCAGAGAAGCAAATAGTAAAATCGGAACTTTGACAGTGCCAGATGGTGCAGAATATGGATTTATAGAAAAAGATGGAAAATATGTAAATACAAATTCAAGTAATAATGATACACTTGCTTTTGCGTATGTTCCTATAGATTTAAGATCTTTACCAGAAAGATATAGATTAACAGTTAACTTTGAATTTTCTGGAGATAATTATGATGATGAAGCATATTTATATCTTACAGAGACAAATGCTATACCTGATGTAAGTAATTCGAATAATAGAATAACAACTGTTTATAGTAATTATAGTACGAGTGATTATAAAGAAATTGATGGTGGTAAATTATATTATTTATATTTTGCGTATAAGAAATATCCAACATCAGATTTAGGTGAAGATGAATTTAAAATAACTGATATTTCAGTAAAATATAGTGATAACAATAAATTCTCTGAAATTGTAAATACACCAGAAGATGGAAAGGTTAGTCTATCTTGCTATGGAGATAAAATATTTGTAGAAGAAACAGAGGCACCAGAAGGATATGAATTGGATAGTACTGTTCATGAATTTGATTTAGAGACATCAAAAGAATTTGTTGTTACTAATAAGAAAGAAGAATCTAATGCTGCACAAGTAATAGCACATTATTATTTAAAAGGAACAACAGATAGAGTTGCAGAAGATGAAGTATTGTATGGAAAAGTTGGAGAAGAATATTTAACAACAATAAAAAAACTTGAAGGTTTAAATATTGAAAAAGATATAAATGGAATTTACAAAATACCAACTAATGCAGCTGGAACATATGTAAATGAAATAATAGAAGTTGATTACTATTATGAAGCACAAGATATTGAACTTGTAATTCACCATTATAAAGAAGGAACAGAAGAAAAACTTGTGGAAGATGAAACAATAAAAACAGCTCCTAGAGTTATATTTGATGATGAAGGAAATTATCAAATTGATGTAAGTGAATCTTATAAAGTTTCAGAAAATAATAATTATAGAACATTAATAAGAAATGATTTTTCTTTTGTTGATGTAAATTCTACAGCAGACGATGAAGTAACAATAGATGGAACACTTACATATAATGAAGATTCTGAACTTATATATACATATGAAGAAAAAGAATATACTATTGCAACAAAAGTTGAAAAACATGAAGAAATTAGAGTAAATTCAGAAACAGGGGAAGAAGAAAGTAAATTTGTTGCAGGAGGAACTATTTCAGGAGATGGAATGCAAACTTATGAAATTGTAAATCCTAATGAAGATGCTACAAAAGATATAGTAGTAAGAGCAGATGAAGGTTATGTAATTAGTTCTGTAATTATAAAAACTGTAAATGATGATGGAAGTTCATATATAACTACTTTATATGGTGAAAATGCAGATGAAGAAGAAATAACATATACAGGTGATGATAAAGAAATAACACTAAGTAAATTTACAAATATGACTGCAAATAAACTTGTTATTGTTAAGTTTGAGCCTTTTGAAACAAGAGTAGTAGTTCATCATATTTTAGAAAATACAAATGAAGAATATAGAACACAAACAATAATAGGAAATGTAGGAGATAATTATACAACTGAGCAAATAGAGATACCAGGATATGTTTTCAAACAAAAATCAAACAACTTTGAAGGTAGATTTACAGAAGAAAAAATAGATGTATATTATTATTATGGATTAAAGGATTCAAAAATAATTATTAAATATGTAGACAAGAGAACAAATGAAGAAATAGCAGATGCAGAAGAACTAAATGGAAAATATAGCAAAGAAGTAATATTGACAGAATATGAAAAAGACATAGAAGGATATACATTAGTAGAAAGACCAGAAGAAGAAAAAGTATACTATGAAGAAGAAGAGAAAACATATATATTCTATTATTCTAAGAATGCAAAAGTGAGAGTAATGTATATTGAAAAAGATACAGAACTAAAACTTTCAGAAGACGAATTAATAGAAGGTTATGAGGGAAAAGAATATACAACTGATTCTAAAGAATTTGATGGATATGAACTTGTTAAAGTTCCAAACAATGCAAATGGTGTAATGACTATTATAATAAATGAAGATGGAACAATAGATGATGAAATTCTAGTTATATATGAATATGTAAAACTAGAAGTAGAACCTGAAGAAAAAATAGCAAAAGTAATAGTAAAACATATCGATATTAATTCTAAAGAAGTTTTATATGATGAAACAATAAAAGGAAAAGTTGATGATCAATATGAAACAGAATCAAAGAATATTAAAGGTTATGTATTAGTTGAAAAAGATAAAAATGGTAAATCAATGATACCTTTAAATGCTAAAGGAAAAATGACAGAAGAAGATATTGAAGTAATCTACTATTATGCAAAAGAAGCAAAAGTAATTGTTAGATATGTTGAAAAACATACAAATAAAGAAGTTGCTGAACAAGAAGAAATAGAAGGCTATGAAGGAGAAGAATATACAACTAAGGAAAAAGTAGTAAAAGGTTATGAACATATCGAAACAAAAGGCAATAAAAATGGCGAAATGAAAGCTGGAGAAACAATAGTTACATACTATTATGCTAAAAAGGCAACAGGAATAATACCACAAACAGGTATAAATGTATTCTTATATGTAATGCATGCAATAGTTTTAATAATTGGTGCAAATGTAGCAATTGTGATGACTTTCAAAATGAGAAAATAGTAAGATAAAACAAAAGTTATCTAAAAGGAAAATTACCCATTAGGAATAATTCTTAACGGGTAATTTTTTTTTTGTCACCTCTTGTAAAAATATAAAAAATACGATATAATTGTTGACTAGTAAATAAAAAATAGGAGATAGAGGTAGTGGATAAATCAGAATATCGTGCTTTTAAACAATTAATTAATACTTTTAGATATAAGGATTATACAGACAAAGAAGAAAAACAAGTTAATGCACATACTATAAAACTTGAGCCAAAGTTAATATACAATAGTTATACTAAAAGTTTAAAAATAGAATTTAAAATCGGAAATAAAAATACTTACATACTTAAGGATTTAACAGAATTCTATGATCATATGATTAAAGAAGAGTATTTTCAATATGGAAGTAAACTTTCTTTTAAACATACAAAAGATGTGTTTGAACCAAATAGTGTGGGATTATTAGAATTTGTTATGAAATATGCTGAAATTATAAAATATGCAAATGAATCATCAAAAGAATACGCATATTATGGAACACAATTAAGTGATAGGTATATAACAATTTCAAACACAGGTATTGATGACTTATTTAAAGTATTAAAAAACACAAATATACAATTTCAAGTAAATGGAAAAGAAAGTACATTATATTTTGAAGATTGTTCTCCTGATATTAAATTTCACGTAGAAGAAGCGGGAGAAGAATATAAGATTTATCCTAATATAGATATTTACGAATATGAACTAATAAAGGGAAAAGAGTATACATATTTTCTAACTAAAAATACATTATATAGATGTTCAAAAGAATTTACAGAAAATGAACTAAAAGTAGTAGAAGTTTTTAGAAAGAATTTTGAACCTGAAATTAAATTTTATAAAGAAGATATACCTACTTTATTTTCTTTAGTTTTTCCAAAAATAAAGAAAAGTATGGAAATAGACAAATTAAATCAGGATGAAATATTAAAATATATACCAGAAGATTTATATGTAAAGGTTTATTTAGATTATGATTTTAGAAATCATATAACTGCTGATATAAAGTTTGTATATGGTGATTTTGAATTTAATCCACTAGCAGAAGGGAAAATAGATATAGCAAGAGATATTGCTAAAGAAGATGAAGTATTAGAATTGTTCAGAAAAGTCGGATTCATGCTAGATGTAAGAAATAGTAGATTAATTTTAGTCGAAGATGATTTAATTTATAATTTCTTAAGTATAGAAGTAGAAGAATTTATGCAAAAATTTGAAGTGCTTGCAACTGATAATTTCAAGCAAAAAGAAATTAAAGGACCAAAGATAGGAAATGTTGGAGTTAGAATTGAGAATAATCTACTTCAAGTGGATTTATCAAATATTAACTTTGATATTAGTGAACTTAGAGAAATAATGAAGCAATACAAATTAAAGAAAAAATATCATAGATTAAGAGATGGAAGTTTTCTTCAATTAGAAGAAAATGAAACGATGGATTTCATTGATGGAATAACTGAGCAAATAGATGTTGATTTTTCACAAATAGAAAAAGGAGAATTGAAATTCCCTATATATAGAACAATGTATTTAGATAGACTTTTGAAGAATATAAAAACTACGGAAGTTCTAAAGGAAGATAGTTATAAAAGCTTAATAAGAAAAATAGAAGAAAAAGAAAATAATTTTACTAATCTTCCAGCTGGACTTAATGCATCACTTAGAACATACCAAAAAGTTGGATTTGAATGGTTAAAAGTTCTTGAAGAATATAATTTTGGTGGGATACTTGCTGATGACATGGGACTTGGAAAAACAATTCAATTAATTGCTGTAATTCTTTCTTACATTCAAACTGAAAGTAATCCAAAGCCAAGTATTGTTATTTGTCCAAGTTCTTTAACATTAAACTGGCAAAATGAAATAAATAAATTTGCACCTTCAATAAAATCAATTGTTATTAGAGGTGGTCTAACAGAAAGAAAAAAACAAATAAATTCTATAAAAGATTATAATGTTGTAATAACATCTTATGATTTGTTAAAAAGAGATATTGAATTTTATGAACAATCTAATTATCAATTTAAATATATAATTGCAGATGAGGCTCAATATATAAAGAACAATAATACTCAAAACGCAAAAGCAATAAAACATATAAATGGTGAAACAAGATATGCTTTAACAGGTACGCCAATTGAAAATTCTTTGTCAGAGTTATGGTCTATTTTTGATTTTATATTACCTGGATATTTATTTAATTATAAAAAATTTAAAGAAAATTTTGAAATACCAATAACTAGAGATGATGATCAAGATAAAATGAAAAAATTAAAAATGCTTATTGAACCATTTATATTAAGAAGAATAAAGAGTGAGGTTTTAACAGAACTTCCTGATAAAACAATTTCTATATTAAATAATGAAATGCAAGAAGAACAAGAAATGATTTATATGTCTTACTTACAAAATGCTAAACAAGAGGCAATAAATGAAATAAATGCAAATGGGTTTGAAAAAAGCCAAATAAAAATATTAGCTCTTCTTATGAGATTAAGACAAATTTGTTGTCATCCTTCATTATTTATAGATAATTATAAAGGTGAAAGTAGTAAATTAAATCAATGTATAGAACTTATAAAGGATGCTGTTGAGTCAGGACATAAAATATTATTATTTTCTGGCTATACAGGAATGTTTGATATTATTGAAAAAGAACTTAAAAAAGAAAATATAAATTATTTTAAATTAACAGGATCAACTAAGGTTGGAGAAAGAATAAAACTAGTAGATGAATTTAATGAGAATGAAGAAATAAAAGTATTTTTAATTTCGTTAAAAGCTGGAGGAACAGGGTTAAATCTTACAGGAGCAGATATGGTTATACATTATGATCCTTGGTGGAATTTATCTGCTGAAAATCAAGCAACAGATAGAACATATAGAATAGGACAAAAAAGAAATGTACAAGTATATAAACTAATAACAAAAAATTCAATTGAAGAAAAAATATATGAATTACAACAAAGAAAAGCTAAATTAATAGATAATATGCTTTCAACAAACGAAACATTTATTAATAAATTATCAAGAGAAGATATTATGGAGTTATTTGGATAAAATAAAGAACTCATGATTACCATGAGTTCTTTTAAATCACTTTACTTGAAATCAAGATGCAATTCTTTGCAAGTGTTATTTTCGCAAAGCCTACATTTTCCCTCTACATCACTGTTTCCAGCAATTATAGAAAGAATAGGTAGGAGTTCAAAATCTGGCCAAACGTCAATAAGTTTTTCGTCAACAAAAGCTGTGAGTAACATGCTTTGTGGAGTGTTAGCGGGTTTTGCTGTGTACATGGTAGTGACTACTTTACCATTTGCGTAGTGTTGAACTATAACTTTTTTACTTTGATGCTTTTGGTGATTTTGACATATAAGTTTCCAAAGATTTAAAGCGGTTTGCTGAGTACTTTCAAGAGATACTTTTCTTGAAGAAATTACATCTTCAAGGTGTTTGTTTAATTCTAAATCAAGCTGTTTTTTACCCATACGATGTCCTCCTTCTTTGATTTAAACTTTTCTTTTCAACTTCATAATTTTATGAATAATATCACTACTGTATTTAAATTTCAATAGAAAAATAAAAATATTAAATATTAAATGTTAAGAGGTAAAATATGAAAGATTATATAACTGTAATAGGTGGTGGATTAGCAGGAAGTGAAGCTGCTTATCAAATAGCTAAAAGAGGAATAAAAGTTAAATTATATGAAATGAAACCAGTTAAATATTCACCAGCACATACTAATGAAAATTTAGCAGAAATAGTATGCAGTAATTCTTTTAAGTCAAATCTACATACAAATGCATGCGGACTATTAAAAGAAGAATTAAGAGAATTAGATAGTTTATTAATAAAAATTGCAGATGAAACAAGTGTACCTGCAGGACAGGCTTTAGCAGTTGATAGAGAAAAGTTTTCAGAAAAAGTAACAAAAGAGTTAGAAAAAAATGAATATATTGAGATAATTCATGAAGAAGTAACAGATGTAGAGAAAATCGCGGAAGATGGAATAGTTATTATTGCAACAGGACCTCTTACATCAGATGGATTATCTGAGGCAATCGGAAAACTAACAGGAGAAGATAAACTTGCATTTTATGATGCTGCAGCCCCTATTGTTGAAAAAGATAGCATAAATATGAATATTGCTTTTGAAGGAGATAGGTATGAACAAGAAAGAGGAAAAGATGAAGATGAGCAAGAATGGAGAAATAGAATTGAGAATCAAGAAGCAAGTTATATAAATCTTCCTATGAATAAAGAAGAATATGAAAATTTTGTTAATGAATTAGTAAATGCTGAAGTTGTAGAATTACATGAGTTTGAAAAAAAGGAAATATTTGAAGGATGTATGCCTATTGAGGTAATGGCCAAAAGAGGATTGGATACTTTAAGATTTGGTCCTCTTAAACCTGTAGGTTTTACAGATTTAAGGACTGGAAGAAGACCATATGCTGTTGTTCAATTAAGACAAGATAATGAAGAAGCAACTATATATAATATAGTTGGTTTTCAAACAAATTTAAAATTTGGAGAACAAAAAAGGGTGTTTTGTATGATACCTGGGTTAGAGAATGCTGAATTTATAAAATATGGAGTAATGCATAGAAACACATTTATTAATTCTTCAAAATTATTAGATAATACATATAATTTAAAAAAGAATAGAAATATTTATTTTGCAGGTCAAATAACAGGAGTAGAGGGATATGTTGAATCAATTTCATCTGGAATGGTTTCAGCATTAAATGCTATAAAACAATATAATAATGAAGAAAAAATTATATTTCCAAAGGAAACAATGATTGGATCGCTTGCAAATTATATTTCAACAGAAAACGATAATTTTCAACCTATGAACGCTAATTTTGGAATATTACCACAATTTGAAGAAAAGATTAAAGATAAAAAGGTAAAGTATGGAAGGTTAGCAGATAAAGCAATGAAAATTATTACTAATTTATGTCAAAAATATTAAATTTTTATTAAATTTTGCACAGAGTTACATAATGTAGTTGCAAAATAAAAAATATTATGCTATAATAAAGTATGGGAAAAATGGAAAATATTTCATTTTGAAAGGAGAAAATAAATATTATGAGAAAAAAATATGAAGTAGAATTAAAAGAGTTACAAGAGCTTAGAACAAAATCTGAAATGAGAAGTACAGATCCAGAAGGAATAAAAGAAATCAAAAGTGCTCAAAGAGAATTTAATAATAGATTATTTAAAAAATATGGATTAATGGGACCTATAGTTCTTAAACAAATCGAAAATGTACTTGAATTTAAAAATAAGATTTTAGATGAAGCTAGTAAAGTTGATGATAGAACAATAGAATTAAATATCGAAAAAGAAAAAGTAGAAAAGGAAATTGCTTCTTTTAATGAAAATAATAAAAAAGTTGCTGAGCTTGACGAAAAATTTCATGATTTAATTGAAAAGGAAGTTGAAATTCAAGCAAAATTAAAAACAGCTACTAGTGAAGATGAGAAAAAATCATTAATGGAAGAACTTGAAAAAGTTGCTAAACAAAAAGAAGAAAATAATAAAAATACTAATGATTTGAATAAAGATATAAATAGCACTAGTCTAGACGAACTAAATGCTAAGAAGGAAGAACTTCAATCAAAAATAGATGAAAGCAATAAAGAATCAAACGAATTAAAAAATAAAGCAGCAAGATGTGATTTAGTAGCTACTAGATTATTACAAGGCAAAGAATGGAAAGATATTGAACTTGATCTTAAAAATTTCAAAGACAGAGAATTTAAATGCAAAGATAAAAAACTATATATACCTAAAAAACAAGCTGAAGTTATAAAAAATGAAAATAATTTTAAAGAGTATAATAGAAGAGTAGAAGAAAGAATACAAGGTTTCGAAAAAATAAATGGTAGACCAGCAACAGAAGCTGAAAAAGATCAAATTAGAAATGAAGTTCTTAAAGATATGAAGAAAGAACAAGAAAAAGTAGATTCAGTTTCAAAAAAACTTGAAGAAAATGCAGCTAAAATGGAAAAAGCAGCAAAGGCAGAGGAAGCAGCTAAAAAAGCTGAAGAAGCAACTAATGGAACAAAAACTGAAAAAACTTCTGAATTACCTAATGAACTAGGTAAGAAAGGAGAATATAGCAGTTTAAAAGCAGATCTTTTAAAAGATATAAAAAATATTGGAGATGCTGCAAAAGCAGAAGAGGCTAAAAAAGAAGAAGCTAAAGGGGCAGATAAAGCACCTGAAAAAAGTGAAGAAAAAGTAGGATTTTTTGCAGCATTAAAAAATTGGTGGAATGGTTTATTTAATAAAGATAAGACAAAAAAATTGAATCCAGCAGATGTAGCAAAGGCAGAGGAAGAGGCTAAAATGGCAGAGGAAGAAGCAGCTAAAAAAGCAGCGGAAGAAGCTAAAAAGGCTGAAGAGACAATTAAAAAGGCAGAAGCAGAGAAGGAAGCAAAAGCAGCGGAAGAAAAGAAAGAAAATGATTTTAAATCTATGTATAAATCAAAAGATTTTGATGGAGTAATAAGAAGAGTATCTGAAAAAGGTATTGATGTAGCATCAGAAGAAATTAGTAACGAAAATAAACAAAATAGAGATAAAAAACTTGAAGATGCTAAGAAACAAGCTAGAGAAAGAGATGTTCAAAATGAAGCTGCTAGATTAAGAGCAGAAGATGCTAAAAATGGTAAATTAAAATATGCAGTTACAGATACTGGATTTGCAGATATAGATAAACAATACTATGAAAATAAAGCTAGAGAAAAATATGATGATGAAGCAAGATAAAATATAGGAAAAGGAAGTAGAAAATACTTCCTTTTTTGTTGCTTAGTATAAGAATAGTAAATAACATAAAAAGTTGCAAAATGCAAGAAAATATGGTATAATATTAACATAAGGGTATTTTCCCTACAAAACAATTTGCTAAGGAGGCAAACATTATGACACAGACAAAGTGGAACAAGTTGTTTTTAGGAATACTACTGGCTATCCCGGTAGTAATCTGCATCCTGGTAGGGTGTGGTCCCTCTCTTTTCCCCTGGCTGGGGAGAGTGTTTAAAGCACTTTTTGCAAATGTATATGTTGTGCTTGCATACATATACATTGCGGTACTAGCATTTGTTTTAGGTAGAAACAAAGGAAGAAAGGAGACGGAAAGTAATACTGAAGAGTAAGTTTTAAAGGGGCGCTGATAATTTAGCGCCTCTTTACGTTGTGCCCGTAGTAATTTATTGATAAAAACATTATTTTTTATATTGACATATATATTATAAGATGATATAATAATGTCGTTGCCGTGGATTAGCACGAAGTGTTAATTCCGTAGTAATATACAAAATTCAAGGAGGTGAAATTTAAGTGCCAACAATTAATCAATTAGTAAGAAAAGGAAGACATAGCCAAACTACAAAATCTACAAGCCCTGCTCTTCAACATGGATACAATTCTATGAAGAAAAGAGTAACTAATAAGAGAGCACCACAAAAAAGAGGTGTTTGTACAGTAGTTAAAACAGTTACACCTAAGAAACCAAACTCTGCTTTAAGAAAGGTTGCTAGGGTTAGACTATCAAATGGTTATGAAGTTACATCTTATATTCCTGGTATTGGTCACAACCTACAAGAGCACAGTGTTGTTCTTATAAGAGGTGGAAGGGTAAAAGACTTACCTGGTGTTCGTTACCATATTATAAGAGGTACATTGGATACAGCTGGTGTTAAAGATAGAATGCAAGCTAGATCTAAGTACGGAGCAAAGAAACCTAAGAAATAAAATTTAAAAGGTTTCAAAATTATTTAAGGTGCATATAACTTACTAATTTAAGACACTTAAATTAATAATAGATTATATAGCACTTAACTAGAGAAATTTGAGAAGAAATATAGTATTAAATTTCTTAGAGTACCGATGATACTTAATCAGTATCAAAATAAATGAAGGAGGGAAGAAAAGTGCCAAGAAGAGGATTTATAGCAAAAAGAGATGTTATAGCGGATCCAATGTACAATAGCAAACTTGTTACAAAATTAATTAACAATGTTATGTTAGATGGTAAGAAAACTGTTGCTCAAAAAATAGTATATGATGCATTTGATATCATAAAAGAAAAAGAGCAAAGAGATCCACTAGAAGTATTTGAAGAAGCATTAAACAACGTTATGCCAGTACTTGAAGTAAAGGCTAGAAGAGTTGGTGGTGCTACATACCAAGTTCCACTAGAAATTAGACCAGAAAGAAGACAAACTTTAGGTTTAAGATGGCTAGTAAGCTATGCTAGAAACAGACATGAAAAAACTATGGCTGAAAAATTAGCAGCAGAAATTACAGATGCTATAGCTGGAAATGGTGGAGCATTTAAGAAGAAAGAAGATATGCATAGAATGGCAGAAGCTAATAAAGCTTTCGCACATTACAAATGGTAATATTTTCGATTTAATTATACAAATAGAAAAATTAATAATAAATGAAATAGGAGGAAAAACCATATGGCTGGAAGAGAGTTTCCTTTAGAGAGAACAAGAAATATAGGAATCATGGCCCATATAGATGCTGGTAAAACTACTACTACTGAAAGAATTCTATTCTATACAGGTAGAACTCATAAAATAGGAGAAGTTCACGAAGGTGCAGCAACAATGGACTGGATGGTTCAAGAACAAGAAAGAGGTATTACAATCACTTCAGCTGCTACAACATGTAAATGGATGAACAACAGAATTAACATTATTGATACTCCTGGACACGTTGACTTCACTGTTGAAGTTGAAAGATCTTTAAGAGTACTTGATGGTTCTGTTTTAGTTCTAGCAGCTAAATCAGGTGTACAACCTCAATCTGAAACAGTTTGGAGACAAGCTGATAAATATAAAGTACCTAGAATGGCATATGTAAATAAAATGGATATGACAGGTGCAGATTTCTACGGATGCGTTGAGCAAATGAAAGAAAGATTAAATGCAAATGCTGTTCCAATCGAATTACCAATAGGTGCTGAAGACAATTTCAAAGGAATTGTTGACTTAGTAAAAATGAGAGCTTTCATTCATAAAGATGATTTAGGAAAAGAAATCGAAGAAACAGATATTCCTGATGATTTAAAAGAAAAAGCAGAACAATATAGATCAGCAATGGTAGAAGCTGTTGCTGGTGAAGATGATGAATTAATGATGAAATACTTAGAAGGTGAAGAACTAACTGAGGATGAAATTAGACGTGGATTAAGAAAAGGAACAATTGAAAATACAATAGTTCCTGTAACATGTGGTTCATCATATAAAAATAAAGGTGTTCAAGAATTACTAGATGCTATAGTTTACTATATGCCATCTCCACTTGATATACCAAACATCAAAGGTGTTGATGAAGCTGGTAATGAAGTTGAAAGAGTTACATCTGATTCAGAACCTTTCTCAGCTTTAGCATTCAAAATTGCAACAGACCCATTTGTTGGAAAACTTTGCTTCTTCAGAGTTTACTCTGGAACATTAGATGCAGGTTCAACAATTTTAAATGCAAACAAAGATAAGAAAGATAGAATGGGAAGAATTCTTTTAATGCATGCTAACCATAGAGAAGATATAGACAAAGTATATGCTGGTGATATAGCAGCAGCTGTTGGGCTAAAAGAAGTATCTACAGGTGATACACTTTGTGATCCAGCTCATCCAGTTATATTAGAGTCTATGGAATTCCCAGAACCAGTTATTGATATCGCTATTGAGCCAAAAGATAAAGCTAACAGCGAAAAAATGGGAATCGCCCTTGCAAAACTTGCAGAAGAAGATCCAACATTCAAAACACATACAGACCAAGAAACAGGTCAAACAATTATCGCTGGTATGGGTGAACTTCACCTAGATATCATCGTAGATAGATTAAAGAGAGAATTTAAAGTTGAATGTACAGTAGGTAAACCACAAGTTTCTTACAAGGAAACAATTAGAAACAAAGTTAAAGTTCAAGGTAAATTTGCTCGTCAATCTGGTGGTCGTGGACAATACGGTGATGTTTGGATTGAACTTGAACCATTAGAGCCAGGATCAGGAGTTAAATTCGAAAGCCAAATCGTTGGTGGTGTTGTTCCAAAAGAATATATTAAACCAACTGAAGATGGTATTAGAGAAGCAGCTGAATCAGGAATTCTTGCTGGATATCCAGTTATCGATTTCAAAGCAACACTTGTTGATGGTTCATATCACGAAGTTGACTCTTCAGAAATGGCATTCAAGATTGCAGGATCTATGGCATTCAAAGAAGGATGTCGTCAAGCTAAATCTGTATTACTTGAGCCAATCATGAGAGTTGAAGTAACAGTTCCAGAAGAATACATGGGAGATGTTATTGGAGACATTAACTCAAGACGTGGTAAAATGGAAGGAATGGAAGCAAGATCTGGTAACCAAATTATTCATGGATTTATTCCATTATCAGAAATGTTTGGTTATGCAACTGACTTACGTTCTAAAACACAAGGTAGAGGAACATATTCAATGGAACCAAGCCATTATGAAGAAGTTCCAAAATCAGTATTAGATGCAATTGTAGCATCAAGAGCTAAAAAATCAGAATAATAAAAATTATTAAAATGCTTGCATTTTTTACGAAAATGGTATAAAATGCAAACATGCATGAAAATGTTTTTAATATTAATTAAAATATAAATTTTTAAAGGAGGATTTGCGATTATGGCAAAGGAAAAATTTGAAAGAACTAAACCACACGTTAACATTGGTACAATCGGACATGTTGACCATGGTAAAACAACAACAACAGCAGCTATTACAAAATACCTAGGATTACTAGGAAAAGCTAAATTTGAAGCTTATGATGCAATCGATAGTGCACCAGAAGAAAAAGAAAGAGGAATCACAATCAACACAGCTCATGTTGAATATGAAACAGATAACAGACACTACGCTCACGTTGACTGTCCAGGACATGCTGACTATGTTAAAAACATGATCACAGGTGCTGCACAAATGGATGGAGCTATATTAGTTGTTTCTGCAGCTGATGGCCCAATGCCTCAAACAAGAGAGCACATCTTACTTGCTAGACAAGTTGGTGTTAAATATATCGTTGTATACTTAAATAAATGCGATATGGTTGATGACCCAGAATTATTAGAATTAGTTGAAATGGAAGTTAGAGACTTATTATCAAGCTATGATTTCCCAGGAGACGAGATTCCAATTATAAAAGGATCTTCATTAAAAGTATTAGAGAGCACATCTACAGATCCTAACGATCCTGTATATGCTCCAATGAAAGAATTAATGGATGCAGTTGATAGCTATATCCCAACACCAGAAAGACCAATCGATCAACCATTCTTAATGCCAGTAGAAGACGTATTCACAATTACAGGACGTGGAACAGTTGCTACAGGTAGAGTAGAAAGAGGAACAGTTAAATTACAAGACGAAGTTGAAATCGTTGGTATCAAACCAGTTAACAAATCAGTTGTTACAGGTGTTGAAATGTTCAGAAAATTATTAGACCAAGCAGAAGCTGGAGATAACATTGGTGTATTATTAAGAGGAATTGATA
The DNA here is from genome assembly GCA_017934475.1 of Clostridia bacterium. GTDB lineage: Bacteria > Bacillota > Clostridia > TANB77 > CAG-508 > UMGS1663. The sequence continues at coordinate 33,440 of JAGBJN010000002.1, forward strand.
GAAAAGACATCGAAAGAGGTCAAGTTTTAGCAAAACCAGGAACAATACATCCACATACAAAATTCACTTCTCAAGTTTACGTATTAACTAAAGAAGAAGGTGGAAGACATACACCATTCTTCGATGGATACAGACCACAATTCTATTTCAGAACAACAGACGTTACAGGTGTTATTAAATTACCTGCTGGAACAGAAATGGTTATGCCAGGTGATAACGTAGATATGGAAATCGAATTAATTACTCCAATCGCTATCGAAAAAGGACTAAGATTCGCTATCCGTGAAGGTGGTAGAACAGTTGGCTCTGGTGTCGTAGCTGATATCAAAGAATAATTATAATAATAGAAAGACTTTTAGGATTTTCTTAAAAGTCTTTTTTTATTTTTCATTATATTGCAATGAAATTAAACAAATGATATAATAACTATTAGAAAGAGTAAGGTGAAATCGATGAAAAAAAGAAATCTAATATATATTGCGATTATTGTTATTTGCGTCATTTCAGTTTTTGTAGCAGTTTATTATCAATTGTTTGTAGAAAATAATAAACCTAATGTAGTTGAGATAGGCAATAATACACCAATTAATGATACTAAACAAGATGAAATAGATTTAGAAAAAATAAAAGATGAATTTAATAATTTGTTTGATAATAAATTTAATAAACAAGGCTATGATACATCTTCTATTAAAAAAATTAAGGCTTTAGAGGCAGAAGATGTAGTATATATGGGATATGAAATTGATAAAGAAGAAACTGGAAAATATGATGTTAATTTACATGTTCCAATATTTAATGTTGATGGAGAGGCGGCATCACAAGTAAATTCATCAACACAATCTGTTTTTGCTAATAAAGCAAATGATATATTTGCAAATGCAAAAGTATTTACAATATATAATATAGATTATACTGCATATTTGAATGACAATATATTATCACTTGTAATTAGAGCAACTTTAAAAGAAGGTGATAATGCTCAAAGATTAATAGTACAAACACATAATTATGATATTAAATCAGGAAAAATAATTACATTAAATGAATTATTAACTAGAAGGGGAATTGCATATAAAGAAGTAAATTCTAAAATTGAAAAATATATAAATGAAGCTAATAAACAAGCACAAGCTGTTTCAATGGCGCTTTCAGGACAAAGTGTTTATATAAGAGATGTTAATAATGCAATGTATGTTACAGATAATTCAAACTATTTCTTTATTGGACCAGATGGAGATATATACATACTTTATCCATATGGAAATTCAAATTATACATCTGAAATTGATATAATAAAAATATAATATATTAAGAAAGAAGAATATACCTTATATTCTTCTTTCTTTGTATTGAATTATAAAAATAGGAATGATATAATCAAGTTATCTTAACTAGTAAAACAATAAAAAAGGATGTAAATAATGGGAAAAAAATTATTAATTACAGAGAAACCATCTGTAGCCATGGAATTTGCTAAAGTACTTGGAATAACAGGACAGAGAAAAGATGGGTATCTTGAATCAGATAACTGGATAATTACATGGTGTGTTGGTCATTTAGTAACAATGTCATATCCCGAAAAATATGATGAAAAACTAAAATTTTGGAGATTGGATACACTTCCTTTTATACCAAAGGAATATAAATATGAAATTATACCAAGTGTTGAAAAACAATTTAATATAATAAAAAAATTATTACAAAGAGATGATTTAGAGGAAATATATAATGCAGGAGACTCTGGACGTGAGGGAGAATATATACAAAGACTTGTTTTTATGATGGCAAATCCTAATCCAAAAGCAAAAATAAAAAGAGTATGGATTGATTCACAAACAGAGGAAGAAATAAAAAGAGGAATAAATGAAGCAAAAGATGAGGAGGTATATGATAGTCTTTCTGACTCAGCGTACTTAAGAGCTAAGGAAGATTATCTTATTGGAATTAATTTTTCTAGACTTTTATCTATTATATATGGAAGACAAATTGCCAAGCAAATAAATGAAGATAAAGCATCAATTTCAGTCGGAAGAGTAATGACTTGTGTGCTTGGAATGGTGGTTGGAAGAGAAAGAGAAATACGTAACTTTGTTAAGACACCATTTTATAAAATAGTTGGACAATTTGGAAATGATGAAAATTCTTTTAAAGCTGAATGGAAGGTGCAAGAAAAATCTAAAATGTTTGAATCATATAAATTGTACAATGAATCAGGATTTAAAAAAATCGAGGATGCAAAAGAATTTATTTTATCATTAGAAAATAAAAATGCTTGTATTGAAGAACTAAAAAAACAAAAAAGCAAAGAAAATGCACCTTTGTTATTTGATTTAGGTGAATTACAAAATGAGTGTACAAAAAGGTTCAAAATAAAACCGAGTGAAACATTGGATATTATACAAGAGTTATATGAGAAAAAACTTGTTACATATCCAAGAACTGATGCAAGAGTTTTATCAACTGCTGTAGCAAAAGAAATAAAGAAGAATTTAAATGGTATTGCTAAAGGGTTTAAAGATGAAGAGATTCAAGGCTATATAAGCAAAATGGTAGATGAGAAATACTCTACTGATTTAATGAAAACCAAATATGTTGATGATAGTAAAATAACAGATCACTATGCTATAATACCGACAGGACAAGGATTCGAAAATTATGATAAATTAAAAGATTTGTATAAAGAAGTATACAAAGTTATAGTAAAAAGATTTCTAGCAATATTCTATCCGCCAGCTGAGTTTAATAAAATAAATGTAACAGTCGATGTTGATGGAGAAAAGTTTTATACAAGTGGAAAAGTTTGTACAAATTTAGGTTATCTTGAAATACTAAAACCTATAAAGAAAGAAAAGAAGAAAGTGACAGAAGAGAAATCAACAGATGAAGAACAAGATGTGGAAAACTTAAAAGAAAATGAAGAGGAACAAGAGAATAATCTAGATATACTAACTAAACTAAAAAAAGGGCAAGAGCTTGATGTTTTGAATTATGAGACAAAAGAAAGTGAGACAACTCCACCAACAAGATATAATAGTGGAAGTTTGATACTTGCTATGAAAAATGCAGGAAAATATATAGAAGATGAAGCTTTAAGAGAACAAATAAAAGGAGCGGGTATTGGAACAAGTGCAACAAGGCAAGGGATTATTGAAAAATTAGAAAAAATAAAATATATAGCTATAAATTCTAAAACGCAAATCGTTACTCCAACAGAAAAGGGAGAAGCAATATATGATGTGGTTAAATCAGCAATGCCTGACATGCTTAATCCTAAACTTACTGCTAGCTGGGAAAAGGGCTTGGAAATGGTTGCTAAATCTGAAATTAAGTCAGATGAATTTATGGAAAAATTAGAAAAATATATTAATAGTAAATTTGATAAATTGGTAGTTAGAAGATAATTAAGGAGGCTTTAATTATGAAATTAGGATTAGCTCTTGCAGGTGGAGGAGTAAAAGGAGCAGCACATATAGGTGTATTAAAGGCTTTAGAAGAAAATGGAATACAAGTAGATATTATTGGAGGTACAAGTATAGGATCTATAGTTGCAAGTTTATATGCGATGGGATATAGTCCTGATATTATTTTAGAAGTTTTTAGATTATCTTCCAAGGAAATTATGAGAACTGATGCTGGCTATTTTGCAAGTAATTTCAAAAATTATAAAAGAATATTGGGGTCGGGAGTTTTTTCAGGAGAACCAATTGAAGAAGTAATTAAACAATGTGCAAGGGAAAGAAATATAATTGATATTAATGATATAAAGATGCCAATTGTAATACCAACAGTTGATATAACTAAAAGTAAGAAATATGTATTTACGAATAGAGATTTAGAAGGAGACTATTATATAAAAGAAGGATTAATAGAAAAAGCAGTTAGAGCAAGTGCAAGTTATCCTGGTGTTTTTGCACCATGTATGTATATGAACCATAAATTTGTTGATGGCGGGATATTAGATAATATACCAGCACGTGAGGTTAGAAATTTAGGTGCAGATAAAGTTCTTTCCATAAAGTTTGCAAATGATTTAGATAATGATCCTAAAAGTATATATGAAATTGTCTTTAAATCAATAGATTTGTTATTTGAAGCAAGAGTTAAAGAAGCTTATGAACAAAGTGACTTGCTTATAGATTTAGAACTTCCAGAAGCAAATTTATTTAATGCCAAAAAAGTAGATTATTGCTATAAAATTGGTTATGAAACTACAATAGCTCGTATGGCCGAAATAAAGGATATGTTAAAATAGTGAAAAATAGATTTGAAATATATGTTAAAAATAGTATAATTGTAGAAGTAGCAAAAATATGTGAAAGTAGAAAAGCGCTAGTTTATAGTGCATATAAGAAAGGAGACATTATGAAACGGGAAAAATATCAAAATCCAGTAATTCCGAAAGGATATAAGTACCTGGAAGGTGAATGGCAGAACGGTTTTGTTATTCAAAGAATTAGTGACAAAAGTGAGCTTGTATGGGTTCCTGTTGGAGCTTTAGTACCAAATGGGACTTTGGATGGAAAAAGTTTTTCTGAAAAATTTGGCTTAAGAATATACCAAAAATTTGAAAATGTTTCTGAAGAAGGATTTAATGAAGACTTAAACGAGGAATTTGTTCTTCAAGCAAGAAGTGTTGAAAAATATGGTGGTTTTTACATTTCACGTTTCAACATTTCCAAAAATGAGAGAGGGGAACCTCAATCGTTAAAAGGGTTCGAACCATGGACCTGGATACGTTTTAAAGAAGCACAAAAAGTAGTATCAACATTTGAAAATTCTGAAAAACTAAAAAGCCATCTGGTGTATGGTGTTGAGTACGATTCAGTTCTAGAATGGCTTATAGTTTCAGGAGCTAAAAAAAAGGAAGAAATTATAAAAAATTCCTCAAGTTGGGGAAATTATTATAATTTGAAGGAAAAAAATTTCTTAAAAAAAACAGGTGCGTCAGAATTATGGTGTGCCAACAACATCTATGACCTTGCGGGAAATGTAGATGAATGGACACAAGAGTTATTTGGTGCACGCTACATTTCTGTACGAGGTGCAAGTTTTGAAGATCCGGGTAATATTTCTTGTTCATCCAGGCAAGAAATTAGCCCAGAGCTAAGTTCTGGATCAACTGGATTTAGGTTGAGTCTATATATTAGGTGAAGAAAGAGAGAACTTTGAAATTTCAAAGTTCTCTTTTTTTAGATGTAGAAAAACGAGATGGAACTTTAGTCATATTTTCACTTTTTTTTATATTAAACATAATATATACAAATGACATAAAAGGGAGGAAATAAAAATGAGTGAATACATAATAGAAGGAGGAAGAAGACTTGAAGGAGAACTTTCTATTTCTGGATCAAAAAATGCTTCACTTCCTATAATAGCGGGAACAATACTTAGTGGTAAGATTTCAAAATTATATAATATTCCTAAAATTCAAGACACAAGAATAACTTTAGAGATTTTACAACAATTAGGTTGCAAAGTTAGGCAAAATAGTGGTAAAATAGAAATCAATACAAAACAAATGAACAAAACGCAAATACCAGAAGATATGATGAGAAAAATGAGGTCAACTGTGGTAATGGCAGGAGCAATATTGCGGTAGATTTAGGGAAGTGACTTTTTCATATCCTGGTGGATGTGAAATTGGAGCTAGGCCAATAGATTTACATTTATCTTCTTTTAGAAAATTAGGAGTAAATATTGAAGAAAAAGGTGGATTTATCTATTGTAAATGTGATAAAATAGTAGGAACAGAAATTGATTTAGATTTTCCTAGTGTAGGAGCAACTGAAAATATTATTCTTCTTTCAGTTTTAGGAGAAGGCACGACAACTATAATTAATGCTGCTATGGAACCAGAAATTGAGGATTTAGCTAAATTCTTAAATAGAATGGGTGCAAAAATTGTTGGAGCAGGAACTAATGTTATAAAAATAACAGGAGTTAAAAATTTAAAAGATGTTAGTTATAAAATAATGTCAGATAGAATAGAAGCAGGAACTTTTTTGTGTATGACTGCAGCAACGGGAGGTAAGGTAGTATTATCAAATATTGAAACAGAACATATAACTCCAGTTGTACATAAATTAGAAGAATGTGGATGTAAATTTGAAATAAAAGAAAAGAAACTTATTATAAGTGCTCCTAAAAAGTTGAAAGCGGTTGATATAAAAACTATGCCTTATCCTGGATTTCCAACAGATATGCAATCAGTTTTTTCAAGTATGCTTTGTGTAGCAAAAGGTACTTCTATTATAATAGAAAATATTTTTGAAAATAGATATAAATATATATCTGAACTAAATAAAATGGGAGCTAGAACTCAAATAGAAGGAAAAACACTTGTTATAAAAGGTACAAGACATTTGAATGGTGCCAATATTGAAGCAAAAGATTTAAGAGGTGGTGCAGCACTTGTGCTAGCTGGTTTGGTTGCAAAAGGAAAAACTAGGGTTCAAAATATACAGTTTATTCAAAGAGGATATGAAGATATAGAAAGAAAATTGTTTAATTTGGGTGCAAAAATAAAAATGGAAAATACCTAAGAAAAGAGGGAAAATAGTGGCGAAGAATACAAAAAATAATTTGTATGATATTGAAAAAGAAAATAAGTCAAAAAATACTAAAAGTAAAAAAAATATAAAAAATAATAAAAATGTCAATAAAAGTGTTAATAAAAAAGAAAAGACTTCTTTTGATAATGAAATTATTATCGGAGTTACAAATCTTACAAGGGAGCATATTGATGAAGATAATAATAAAAAGAAAAAAAAGAATGTAGCAAAAAAAAAGGTGAAGCAAAATGAAAAAAAACAGCCTAAAAAACAAAAACAACCAAAAGTTAATAAAAAAGAAGTTGTTGAAAAAGTAATTCTAGATGAAGAAGTTTTTTTAGAGCAAAGAAAAGAGGAAAGAAAAGAAAAGAGAAAAAGAAATTTTAAAATTGCTAAAATCCTTATGATTTTGGCATTAATAATTGCAACAATTTTAATAATACTTTTCTCGCCACTATTTAATATAAAAGAAATTGAAGTTAAAAACAATGAATTAATTTCAACTGAACAAATACTTAATCTTTCTGGAATAAAAAAAGATGTGAATACATTTAAAGTAAATACTGGAAGTGTTAGTAATCAAATAAAGGAAAACTTATATATTGAGGATGCTGAGATTATTAGAGAGTTACCTTCAAAGATTGTTATTAATATAAAAGAAAGAAAACCATCTTTTATAATTGAATATGCAAACGGTTATGCAACTATAGATAGAACAGGATTTATTTTAGAGTTAAGTGAAACTAAAAAAGAATTACCTATAATACAAGGCTTGGAAACAGTAAGTGATAAATTTCAGGTTGGTAAAAAATTAGAAAAAGGTGATATAAATAAAATATATATTATATCTAAAATAGTTGATATTGCAAATAGCAATGACATGGGAAATTTAATAACAAGAATAGATATTGAAAATACAAAAGAAATAAAATTGATTATAGAATCCAAAGAAAAAACAGCGTATATTGGAGATGATTCAAATTTAAATATTAAATTACTTACAATAAAACAAATGATAGAAAAAACTGAAGGACTAGCAGGAGAAATACTTGTTAATATTGATTTGAATTCTGAATATCCAGTATTTAGAGAAAGAGTATAAGGAGGAGTGAAATAAGTGGACAAGATTAAGGCAGCTATTACTTTGGGAGTTGTATGTTTAATACTTACAATGGCAATTTGTGTTCAAATTAGGACTATGAATAGCGTTAATCAAGAGGTATCAAAAACTTTCGAAGAAAATAGTTTAAGAGATGAAGTTCTTAAATGGAAAGAAAAGAATGACGAAATAACTAAGCAATTAGACAATGCAGAAAAAAAACTTGCAAAAGTTAGAACAGATGCAACAAAAGATGATGAGACAGCTTCTTCAATAGAAGAACAAATAACTGAAAATAATAACCTACTTGGTTTAACAGATGTTGTGGGACAAGGAGTAGAAATAACATTAAAAGATGATCCAAATGCTACAATTGAGTCAATAGGAGTATTTGGAGATATTTCAGAACATATTATCCATGATGCTGATTTAAGAGTAATTGTAAATGAATTAAAAAATAGTGGAGCAGAAGCTATTTCAATAAATGGTGAGAGATTAGTAAATACTACTGCAATTACATGTATTGGTAATGTAATTAAAGTAAATGATGAAAGAATATCATCTCCATTTACAATAAAAGCAATTGGCTTACCTGAAAGTTTAGCAAGTATTGATAGACCAGGTGGATATGTAGAATTTATAAGAGAGTATGGAATTGTATTTACAATGAAAAGGAGTAATAATATAGAAATTCCAAAATATAGTGGAGTTATTTCTGCTAAAAACATGGTAACTCAAAATTAATAGAGGTGAGATAATTTGAATAAAAATAAATTAGTGATGGTGATAGTTGTTTGTGCTGTATCTGCTATTTTCTTTACTGTTATATTTGCACAATTTAAAACTGTTGAAGAAACTGATGTTACAGGAATTAGAACAGCCAGAGAAGAAGAATTACAAACAATGCTTTCTGAATATAAAACAAAATATGAAGAAATGGAAGAAAAATTAACAGATACACAAAATAGAATAGAAGAATACGAAAAAATGATAACAACAAATGAAAATGATTCTGAACTACTTGAAGAAGAATTACAACAAACAAATATGCTTGTAGGTAAAACAGATGTTGTTGGTGAAGGTGTAATTGTTACATTAACTGATAATCAAGAAAAATCAATAGAACCCAGTGATTTAAGAACTCTTATAAATGAACTTAAACTTGCTGGGGCAGAGGCCATTTCAATTAATGATAAAAGAGTTCTAAATATGACTGAAATTGTTGAAGTAAATGGTGGAACAATATTAGTAAATACTGAAAGAGTTACTTCACCATATGTTGTAAAGGCGATAGGAGATAAAACATATTTATCAAGTGCTTTAAGTTTAAAAAATAGTGGCTTTATAGATACTACAAACAAAGTTGGAAAATCAGCACAGATGAAGGCAGAAAACAAAGTTGAAATAAACGCTTATAATAGTGATAAAAAACAGCTTTCATTTAAATATGCTAAGGAGGTAGAAGAATAATGATGGTTATAATAGCAATAGTTATAGGATGTGTAATAGGTGCAATAATTGGACTTAATATCCCAATAATTCCATATTCTGCATCAGGATATTTAGCAATAGCAATAGTTGCAGCATTAGATTCAGTGTTTGGAGGAATTACTTCAATATTAAATAAAAACTTTGACATGAAAATATTTTTATCAGGATTTTTTGTAAATGCTATACTTGCAATGCTTCTAACTTTCTTAGGCGAAAAATTAAATGTTGATATTTATCTTGCAGCAGTTGTTGTATTTGTTGGAAGAATGTTCTTGAATTTAGCTTTAATTAGAAGATATTGTATAGATAAATTATCTTCTAAAAAAGATACAAATAGCAAAAAAGTAAATGAAGAAATTTAATTAATAAAATACAAAAAATGAGCGTAAAAAATGCTCTTTTTTTGTTTAAGAAAATAGAATAAAAAGACACTAATTTACATAAGAAATAAACATTCGATTTTATTACAAAAATGTAACAAAAATATTACAAAAATATTACAAATTTCTATTGACTTTTTATTCAAAATATAATATTCTATGGAAGAAATAATTTAATAATAAATGGAGGAGTTAACTTTGGCTATCGGAGATATAATTATAGGGGTTGACATCGGTACTTCTAAGGTAAGCCTAGTAGTAGGTGAGGTCAATAATTTTAATCAGATTGAAGTTACTTGCAACACAAGCCATAAGTGTAATGGAATCAAAAAAATGAAGATTATTGATGAAGATGAAGTTGCCCTAGCAATTCATAAGGTGATTTCTGAAGCAGAACAAGAAACAGATTTAAAAATTCATTCCGCTTATGTTACAATTCCAGGAAAGTACGTTACAATAGTACAAAATAGTGTTACAAGGGAAGCAAAAGATAAATATGCAGGAATATCAACAAAAGATGTATCTTCAGCTATAATGCAGGTGAAAGACGTAGAAGTTCCAGAGGGAAAAACAATAATAGATATAGTTACGGACAAATTTATAATGGAAGATGGAAAACCAGTAATAGATCCTATTGGAAATTTAAGTTCAAATTTTTCACTTAATGCACAAGTAGTTTTGGCAGATAAAGAATATATAAAAGAAATTGTTAATATTTTCAAAAAAGCAGGATTAGAAGTAGATGGTTTTGTTCCAGTTTGTTTAGCTCAAAGGAATGTAATGTTAGATAATAATGAGATGAATGACAACATACTATTACTTGATATAGGAGCTGGAAACACAGATTTAGCTGTTTTTGAAGGAAATGGTTTTATTTATACCAATACAATACCTCTTGGTGGGGATAGTATTACATCAGATATTTCATTAGTGCTTAATATAGAAGAAGAAGAAGCTGAGAGATTAAAAAGACAATATGGTCTTGCAATGAAATCTTATATAGATAATGATAATGAAATCATTTTAAATACATATAGAGGAGAAAGCAAAACAAAAGCAATAAAAAGTTCAGAATTAATTGAGATAATAGAAGCAAGAATAGAAGAAATATTTACTTTAGTAAACAAAGATCTTATGGCACAAGGAATAAAGCAAAGAATTAATAATGTTGTTCTTACAGGACAAGGTATAGCAAATATAAATAAGAGCGATGTTGCTGGAAAAGTAATTTTAAATATACCTGTAAAAATTTCAACTGGAAGATTAATAAGTACAGTAAGACCTGAATTTAGAACGGCTTATTCATTAGTAAGATATATTGCAGCAAGACCATTTGCAAAAACTGTATCAAGTAGTATAGATACAAATACTAAGGAAAATATCTTTTCTAATATAGTAGAGAGAGTTAAAGAATTTTTCTATTCTTAATTTATAAAATTTAGGTTGATATCAAAAGAAAAGAAATTTTTAAGAGGGGATAAAAATAGGAGGAAATAACATGTACATGGATAATGTAGAAGAAAACAATAGTATGTCTATGGTAGACGGAACAGCTACTATAAAAGTAATTGGTGTCGGTGGAGCAGGAAATAATGCAATTGATAGAATGGTTGAAGCTGGAATAAAAGGAGTAGATTTTATAGTTGTTAATACAGATAAGCAACAATTAGTAAAATCAAAAGCTTCAACAAAAATTCAAATAGGAGAAAAAATTACAAGAGGACTAGGAGCAGGAGCTAACCCTGATATTGGTGCTCAAGCTGCAGAAGAGAGCAAAACAGAAATACAAGAAGCTTTAAGAGGAGCTGATATGGTATTTGTTACAGCCGGAATGGGTGGTGGAACAGGTACAGGTGCAGCACCTATAGTTGCAGCATGTGCTAAAGAAATGGGAATACTAACAATAGGTGTTGTTACAAAACCATTTACATTTGAAGGTAAGAAACGTTTATCACAAGCAGAACGTGGAGTAGAAAGTTTAAAAGGTAAAGTAGACACATTAGTAGTAATTCCTAATGATAAATTATTACAAATAATTGATAGAAAAACATCTATTGTTGAAGCTTTCAAAATGGCAGATGATGTATTAAGACAAGGTGTACAAGGTATATCAGACTTAATTGCGGTTCCAGGACTTGTAAACTTAGACTTTGCAGACGTTAAAACAATAATGCTTAACACAGGTATTGCTCATATGGGAATTGGTAGAGCATCTGGAGAAAATAGGGCAGAAGATGCAGCAAAACAAGCTGTACAAAATCCTTTACTAGAAAGTTCAATAGAAGGAGCAAGAGGAGTTATCATTAATATTACTGGTGGAGCAAACTTAGGATTACATGAAGTTAATACAGCAGCTGAATTAGTACAAAGAAGTGTTGATCCAGAAGCAAACATTATCTTTGGTGCTGTTATAGATGAAACATTAGATGAAGATATAGTAATTACTGTTATTGCAACTGGATTTGATAAAGGAAGCGAAATGTCTGGATTAGGTAATGCTTCAAGTATTGTTGATAGAGCATGGGGAGGAGAGAAAATTAATTCAATACCAGCTCCAGTAGATAATTCAAATTCATCAAATGATTTAGAAATACCTGCTTTTTTAAGAAGAAATAAAGGAATTAAATAATTATAAAATGAATATTGTAAAAAGAAATAATCTTTTGTAGATTATTTCTTTTTTTCGCGTGCAAGAAATGACACAATATTTAATCTGATGGTAGTAATATATATGTACAAATTAATAAGAGGTTAATAATGACGATTTATTTAGATGTTGTATTAATAGAAAATTTGTGTATGAACTATATTATTTTATTTACAACTGGATATGTTTTAAAGGTAAAAAGAAAGCACATAAGGATTATCATATCTGCTTTATTAGGAGGAATATATTCAATATTAGCTTATATGGAAATAATGGAGATATATTCAAACATTATTATAAAAATAATAATCTCAATTGTAATGGTATATATTGCATTTGTTCCGAAAAATATAAAAGAAATGCTAAAAATATTGGTATTTTTTTATCTTGCTTCATTTGCGTTTGGAGGATGTGCATTTGCATTACTTTATTTTATAAAACCAGAAGAAATATTAATGAGAAATGGAGTATTAATTGGAACATATCCTTTAAAGATAGCTTTATTAGGTGGAATATTAGGTTTTATTATCTTAAGTATTTCTTTTTACATTATTAAAAATAAAATTATAAAGAAAAATATATTTTGTAATTTAACAATTTATATGGAAGGAAAAAGTAAAAACATAACAGCGTTAATTGATACTGGAAATATGTTAAAAGAACCTATTACCAATTTCCCAGTTATTGTAGTAGAAAAGAATTCGTTAGATGAATTAATACAAAATGAAATATTATCTAATATTGATAATATAATAGAAGGAAATTTACCAGAAGAATTATATAAAAGTAAATGTTTAAATAAATTCAGAGTTATACCTTTTAAATCATTAGGAAAAGAAAATGGATTATTATTGGGATTTAAAGTAGATAAAATTTCAATTCAAATAGAAGAAAGTGAAAAGATAGTAGAAGATGTTATTGTTGGAATATACAAATTTAAATTATCAAAAAAAGACCAATATTCAGCTTTGATAGGTTTGGATTTGATAGAAGGAGGGAATGAAAATGAATTTATTAAAAGTTTTAGTAGGAAGTATTAATACAATTTATGCAAAAATAATAGATCAAAATGAGATTGAAAATCTTCCAATATATTATATAGGAGGAAGTATTAGTTTGCCACCTCCATTATCTACTGAAGAAGAAGAAAAATTGCTTAAAGAACTTGAATCTGGAAAAACGGAGGTAAGACAAATATTGGTTGAAAGAAATTTGAGACTTGTTGTATATATTGCTAAAAAATTTGAAAATACAGGAGTAGGACTAGAAGACTTAATTTCAATAGGAACAATTGGACTTATGAAAGGTGTAAATACTTTTAACACTGAAAAGAAAATTAAACTTGCTACTTATGCATCAAGATGTATAGAAAACGAAATTCTTATGTATTTAAGAAGAAGCAATCGTATAAAAGGAGAAATATCAATAGATGAACCTCTAAACAAAGATGGCGATGGAAATGAATTATTGCTATCAGATATTTTAGGAACAGATCCTGATGTAACCTCAAGAAGAATAGAAGATGAAGTTGATAAAAAATTATTAAAGGCATCTATAGAAAAATTAAATAGTAGAGAAAGAAATATAATGGAACTTAGATTTGGATTTATAAGTGGAGATGAAAAGACACAGAAAGAAGTTGCTGATATGCTCGGAATTTCACAAAGTTATATTTCAAGATTGGAAAAGAAAATTATTAACAAAATGAAAAAAGATATTATGAGTAAAACAGGTTAATCTAGACAAAATGTTGTTTTTTATGATATAATATTACAAATTAATGCAACTGTTAACCTTTTTTATAATTAATAAAGGAGGACTATATTATGCAACGGGGAATTAATATACTAAAAAAAGAATACGAAGGAAGAGAAGTAGAATATAATAATTTAGCAAAGAAAGTAACTTTATTGTATGCGAATTCGAGAAATGAATACTCACAAAAAGAAATTGGGGAAGAATTAAATATTACTACAAGTGCTGTACGAAAGCTTATGGATTATGCAATTATTACAGATTTAGTAACATTAAAAGAAGCGGAAAAAGTGTTGAATAAATCTATACTAAATCAGCAAAAAGAACATTCGAATGCTGGAGGAAGCTCTATAAAGTATCACAAGAAGCTTATAAAGAAACGTTTTCAATACATAGCAAATTCATATGAGCCTATAGCTATTATGGAAGTAATTGATGATGTTTTATATCGTGCAGATGGTTTTAAGCAGACTATGAAAAGATTTAATATTGAATCTGAATGGGTTTTAAGATATCTGCTACAGAGAGCAATCGTAGAAAATATTTGTTCAGACAAAGAGACAGACGAATTAGTAAGAAGGAGTTTCAAGAATAACCAAAGTGAACAAGCAAGAAAGTTTTTTTTAAAGCTAGTTCAAGAGAGAATAAAAAATAAGAAAAAATAAATAAAGAAGCGATAGTTATTACTATCGCTTCTTTATTTGAATAAAATTATATTATTTGGAAATAATAAAATCAAGATAATTCTTTAAGGAGGTTTATTTTGATTAATAAGGTAGAAATATGTGGAGTAAATACTTCAAAATTACCTTTACTTTCTAAAGAAGAAAAAGAAAAACTATTAATTAAAATAAAAGATGGAGATATAGAAGCAAGGGAAGAGTTTATTAATGGAAATTTAAGATTAGTATTAAGTGTAATAAAGAGATTTGGCGGAAGGGGAGAAAATGCAGATGATTTATTTCAAGTAGGATGTGTTGGACTTATAAAGGCAATGGATAATTTTGATTTAAGTCAGAATGTTCAATTTTCTACTTATGCTGTTCCTATGATAATAGGAGAAATTAGAAGATATTTAAGAGATAATAATCAAATAAGAGTAAGTAGGTCTGTTAGAGATTTAGCTTATAAAACATTAAGTATAAAAGAAAGAATTTTAAAAGAAGAACATAGAGAAGCAACAATAGAGGAAATAGCAAAAGAACTAAAAGTTGATAAAGAAGAAATTGTATTTAGTTTAGATGCAATACAGGAACCTTTATCACTTCAAGAACCTGCGTATAGTGAAGGAACTGAAAAAATATATATAATGGATCAAGTAAGGGATACTAAAAATACAGATGAAAACTGGACAGATAATTTAGCAATATCTGAAGCAATGAAAAAATTAAATGATAAAGAAATGATGATTATAAATAAAAGATTTTTTGAAGGTAGAACGCAAGTGGAAGTTGCAGATGAAATTGGTATTTCACAGGCACAAGTTTCTAGACTTGAAAAAAGTGCAATAGATCATATAAAAAAAAATTATAAGTGATATTTTTGTGTTGACTTATAGTAAAAATAAAATTATAATGAACATGTCTTATTAAAAGACATGTTTTTTTATAGGAGGTACAAATGAGTAATAAGGTTTTAGTAATAGTGATTATATTAGTGATGGTTATTATAGCTGGAGTGGGAATAGGAATTGTGAGTATAATAGAATTAAATAAGGAAAATAAACAACATACCACATCTACTTCAGAATTAAATAACACAATTAATAAGAATGAAAATGAAAAAAATAAAAATGAGGAGGAAAAGAGTATGTATAGCTCAGGAACACATCATGCTACAATAGTAATTAAAGATTATGGAACAGTAGAATTAGAATTATATGCTGATATTGCACCTATAACTGTTGCAAATTTTGCTAAACTTGTTAATGAAGGTTTTTATAATGGGTTAACATTTCATAGAATAATCGATGGATTTATGATTCAAGGTGGAGATCCCGAAGGAACAGGTTTTGGAGGAAGTTCTGAAACAATAAAAGGTGAATTTAAGGTAAATGGTGTAAATAATAATATATCTCATGTAAGAGGTGTTATATCAATGGCAAGATCTTCAGCATATAATAGTGCAAGTTCACAATTTTTTATAGTACAAAAAGATAGTACATATTTAGATGGACAATATGCTGGATTTGGAAAAGTAACAGATGGAATGGAAGTTGTTGATAAAATATGTGAGGTTACACCGGTAACAGATAATAATGGTAGTGTATTAAAAGATAACCAACCTATTATTGAAAAAATAACAATGATTGATTAAAAAAGTAAATATTTAAACTCTATATGCATATAAATAGTATATAGAGTTTTTATTATATAAGAAGGAACTGTACAATACTATTTAAGATATGGGGGAAATATGGGACAAAAGGGGCTGGATTTTAAACACAAGGAAGTAATAAATATAAATGATGGTCGAAGACTTCGGATATGTTCAAGATGTATGTGCTGATTTAGAATCTGGAACAATTACTTCTATAATAGTACCAGGTAGTAATAAAATATTAAATATGTTTGGAACTAGCAATGATATAGTAATACCATGGCAGCAAATAAAATGTATAGGTGATGATGTAATATTAGTAGAAATATAGTAGTAAAAATTACCATTTAAAAGGTATTGAAAATAAAATGAAAATGTGTTAAAATGTTAAATGTAGGGACAAAAAACACTATAAAAACAGTTTAAAAAATAAAAAATAAAAAAAAAACGACAAAAAATTAAAAAAAGTGTTGACTTTGATTTTAGATTGTGCTATTATAATGGAGTACGAAATAACATATGAAAAGCAAATAATAAAATGAATTTTAAATTAGTAAAAAACAGAAGAAAATTAAACATTAAGCGACTTACTAGTTTATTATTTTGCACTTTTTTAAAATTTTTTAAAAAAGTATTGACAATTAAAATATTAAGTAGTACAATATGGAACATTACATGTCGACAAGATATGTAAACTGTAAAAAGTACATTGAAAAGTAAACAATAAACAAATTGAGAAAAAAGATGATTTTTTTTCAAGTACCTTTGAAGAAACCAAGCGGTAGTAAATAGTACTACCAAAATTAACCAAAATTTATTTTAGAGCTTAAAACTCAAATTA